>NZ_CP132719.1:0-1200000 GCF_030845995.1 Geothrix sp. 21YS21S-4 | reverse complement strand
TCCTGTCAAAGCATCTTTTTCGGCTCCTAGGGGAGTCCGGGAAAGCAGAAGCGGCGAAGGGCCCTCCCTTTTGGTTTCCACCCTTTTCCCCTCCGTAAACCCCGGATCCAGGAGACCCAGGAGCCGCCCCGGGTCGGAAATCTGCCATCCGTCCGCAATTCAGGCCGCCGGCTCGGGATTACGATGAGGAGATGTTCTGTGAGAGGTTCCCATGTCCGATGAGGCTCCGGCCCCCAAGAAAAGCCCCATGAAGCTGATCATCATCATCGTGGCCGCTCTGGTCGTCCTGGGCGGCGGCGGGGCGGGCGCCATGCTCTTCCTCAAGAAGCGGCAGGCCGCCAAGGCCGCCGCGGCAGCCGCACCACCCGAGGCCGCCGCCGAGCCCGAAGCCGGGCACGACGAGGGCGATTCCGAGGACTGCGAGAGCACCGGCGAGGAGAAGAAGGAGAGCGGTGGCCACGGCGGCCCGGAGGCCGCGCCCGTCATGGTCCTCACCCGCACGGTCAACCTCACGGGCCCGCGGCGCAACGCCTTCCTCCGCTGCGAGCTGAACATCCTGTTCTGCGACGGCGAGCTGGGCAAGCTCGTGGCCGGGGACAAGGCCTCGCCCGAGAAGAGCCTGATCCAGTCCATCGTCCTGGCCGCCCTCTCCGGCAAGAGCGTGGAGGAGGCCACCGATCCCGAATCCCGCGAATCCCTGCGGAAGGAGATCAAGGACAAGCTCAACGAGCAGTTCAAGCCCCATCCTCCCAAGGCCGGTGAGAAGGAGGATCCCAAGCACAAGAAGCCCAAGCGGCCCATCAAGAGCGTGCTGATCGTGGATTGGGCCATCCAGCAGTAACCTCCACGCTTCCCCGTGGCACGGCCGTTGCTGCGGCGGAAGCGCGGGTCCATGCTTTGACAGGCCCGCTTCACGGGGTCGCGGGAGGGACATGAGCATCAAGCGGGGAGATCGGCTGGAGAACGACCGCGTGCTCAGCTTCGAGCAGGTCGTGGCCGAGGTGATGCCCTTCATCGAGACGCCCCTCCAGCTCGAGATCCAGCTCGGCCAGGCGCGCATGACCATCCGGGAACTGCTGGACCTGGAGCCCGGTTCGCTGGTGGAGCTGAAGAAGAGCGCGGGCGAACCCATGGACGTCCTGTGCAAGAACCGCGTCATCATCCGGGGCGAGGTCACGGTGCTGGAGGACAGCCTGGGCCTGCGCGTCACCGAGATCGTGGATCCCGAACGCAGGGTGTAGCAGGGCCTTTCCCCGCTCTGTGGCATTCTGGAATTTCGCCATGGATGCCCCCCGCCCCTTCATTCCGCCGGTCGCCCTTTGCTTGGGCGGAATGGACCCGTCCGCCGGCGCCGGCCTCCTCCGCGACGCCCTGGCCCTTTCGGAGCTGGGGTGCCAGCCCATGGCGGTCAGCCTGGCGGAGACCCTCCAGAACGGCCTGGCCTGCGCGCGGATCGAGGCCCCTTCCCTGGATCCCGTCCAGCGGGTGGAGAATCTGGCGCCGCATCTGTCGGGCCGGTGGGGCGTGAAGCTCAGCCTGTGTGCCCTCGACGCGAAGGATTTCCGGCGACTGTGCGCCACCCTCCGCCACCTGGCGCCGCCGGTCCGGATCTGGGATCCCATCCTCGCTCCGACCGCGGGTGTGGGGCTTCATGACGGAGGCGACCTCCGCCGGATGGCGGCGGACCTGTTTCCCCTGGGTGGCTGGATCGTGAGCCCCAACCGGGGCGAGGCCGCTGCCTTCGCGGGACTGCCGTCGGAGGCCATCCGCGCCGCGAGTGCCGAGACCCTGGCCCGCCCGTGGCTGGAGGCCGGAGCGGCCGCGGTGTGGCTGAAGGGCGGCCATGCGGAGGGGGGCCAAGTCGAGGATCTGTGGATCACGAGAGCGGAGGTCCTTCCCCTCGGCTCCGCGCCCCGGCTGCCCGGGGAGCGCCGCGGGACGGGCTGCCTCCTGTCCGCCACGTGGCTGGGCCTGCGGCTGCTCGGATGGGAAGGCCCCGACGCCGCCCGGGAAGCCGCCCGGCGCCTGCGGGAGCGCTGGGACCGCGCCTTCGCCCCCGGCGGCGTGGGCCGCCCCATGTTCGCGCCCCTGACAAGCGCTCCCTGCCCCGCCGCGGAGGTCCGGTGACGGAAACGGAAGGCCGCGGATTCCTGCTGCGCACGGCCGAGGACGGCCCCTGGGCCGGCTGGTCCGGCTCCCGCTTCCTGGAGGAGGGCCTGGCCTCCGTCCACGCCGCGCCCTGCCGCGCCCTGGCCCGGCTGATGACCCTCGCGGCCCTCCTGCCCGGCGGCTTCGGCCTGGTGTGGGACCATCCGCCCGCATGGATGGAAGCCCAGCCCTCCGAATCTCGCCTGGGCTGGTGGGAGGCCATCTCCGCCGTCCCCGGGCTGAGCCTGCACCTGGAACCCGGCACCGCCGCCCAGCTGCCGGGCGGCGCCTTCCGCGCGTGGGTGCACAGTCCCGAGCCGCCCGAAGGCGCGGCTGGCGAAGCGTGGCGGCAGGGAGTCCTGGGCTGGGCGCCCCGGCCGGAAAAGGTCTGGGGGCTCCCGGATCTGGGCGTGTCCGCCCCGGGCGAGGAGGTCCAGCCCGGCTGGCTGTGGGGCGAACTCATCCTGCCCGTGGGCGCCCTCGCGTCCCTCGCCGCCGGCGAAAGCCTGGTGAGCGCCATGATCGAGGCCCAGGGCGCGGTGGAGCGCGGGCTCGCCCAGCGCATGGCCGCGGGCGCCTGGGGCGACCTTCCCTTTTCGCGCCGGGCCGCGGGCTGGCGGCTGGCGGTGACCGGGGGCGCGGAGTTCCAGCGGGCCGGAGGCGACTGGGCCGCGGCCTTCGCCCACCTCACGGCCCTGAAAACCATGCTCCAGGAGCGCCTCCGGAGCATCGTCCACGTGGGCGCCTCGGGCGACCGGCGGGTCGCCGGCCTCCTCGGCCGCCAGGCCCTCCGCGAGGGATTGCCCTGGCGGGCCAGCCTGCCCCTTCCTCCCGCTCCGGGTGCCTTCACGGCGGGCCTGGCGGCGGATCCCCGCGAACCCGCGCCGCTGGAAGCGCGCGCCCTCCAGCCCGCCGGCTGGAGTGCCCTCCTCGACCATCCGCCGACGGTCCTGCTCCGCGTTCCCGCCGTCCCGGCGGAAGCGGGAGCCCACGCCGTCCTCGCCCAGATCCAGCCGCCGCCTGCCGTCCGGTGGCTCCCCCCCGACCTCGCGCCGCCTTCCCCCTTCGATCCCGAGTTGCCCTGGGCGCCCGCCGCCGCCTTCCCCTTCCCCGCGGATCCGGGCAGCGGCCTCCAGCGCGGGCTGTTCGAGGAATTCGGCGGCTAGGGTGGAACCCTCCCGCTCCGCCGAGCAGCGCTCGAGACTGCGCGTCGCCCTCCTGTCCCTGACGGCGGGCGCCGGCATCCTCGGGCTGAAGGTGGTGGCCTATGCCCTATCGGGTTCCGTCGCCCTGAAATCCGACGCTGTCGAGGGCGTGGTGAACGTCGGGGCCGCCGCCTTCGCCCTGGGCGCGGTGATCTTCGCGGGAAAGCCCGCGGATCGGGATCATCCCTACGGCCACGGAAAGATCGAGCACTTCAGCGCCGCCTTCGAGGGCGGACTGGTCTCCCTCGCGGCCGCGTACATCATCCTGGAGGCCGGGGCGGCCCTCCTCCACGGCAGTCCGCTGAAAGACCTGGGCCTCGGCCTGGCGGTGAACGTGGTCGCGGGAGCGCTGAACGGCGCGCTGGGCTGGTATCTCGTCCGCCAGGGCCGGAAGACCCACTCCCAGGCGCTGGAGGCCGACGGCCACCACGTGCTGTCGGACTTCTGGACCACCCTGGGCCTCTGCGCGGGCCTGCTGGCTGTGAAGGCAACCGGCCTCCGCTGGCTGGATCCCGTCCTCGCCCTGGCCGTCGGCCTGCTGCTGGCCCGCACCGGCTTCCGCCTGGTGAGGCGCGCCGCCCGCGCCCTCCTGGACGAGGAGGATCCCGCCGTGGTGGAGCGGCTGGTGGGCGCCATGAACCGGCTTCGCCCCTGGGACATCCTCGCCGTCCACGAGCTGCGCACCTTCCGCACGGGCCGCCACACCCACGTGGACGTCCACCTGGTGGTGCCCGAGTACTACCCGCTCCGGCAGGCCCACGACCTGTGCGAAACCTTCGGCCAGCGCGTCCTGGATGAGGCGGGAATCGAAGGCGAGATGCACGTCCACCTGGACCCCTGCGGCCACCTCGTCTGCGGGCGCTGCGCGGCGGAAGCCTGCCCCATTCGCGAGCGGCCGTGGATGGACACGCCTGCCTTCACCCAGGAGGAGGCCGTCGTGGCGGGACCGTCCCGGGATACGGCGGATTCGCGCTGAAAGAAAAGATCACCACCAAGACGCAAAGGGCACCAAGAACTGCATACCCAGTGGTAGAGCTTTTCTTGGTGTCTTGGTGTCTTGGTGGTGAAAAGAAAACCTTAGGCCCTGGTCGTCTAGGTATCAGGCCGCGCCCGCATGGCGCAGGGCGTCGATGGCCGCCATCAGCGCCTGCGGATCGCCCGCGGCGTGCAGGTTCTGGCGGAACCCGTGGCCGCCCGGCACGCCCTTGGTGAACCAGGCGCCGATCTTCTTGATCTTGTGCAGGGCCTCGCGCGGCTCCAGCAGATCCAGCAGGATCCGGAACAGCCGTAGCGTGGCATCGATCCGCATCTCGGTGGTCACTCCCAGCTCCGGCTCCAGGATCTGCCGAAACAGGAAGGGGTTGTAGAGGGCGCCGCGGCCGATCATCACCGCCGCGCAGCCCGTCTCTTCCACCATGCGGAAGGCGTCCTCCCGCGCGTTCACGTCGCCGTTTCCGAGGATGGGATACGACGTGCCGGCCTCCACCGCGCGGGCGATGATGCTCCAGTCGGCGTGACCCTCGTACTGCTGGGCGCGGGTGCGCGGGTGGATGGCCAGGGCCTTCACGCCCGCCGCGTCGAACATCCGCAGGAAGTCCAGGAACTCGCCCCGGTCCTTCTGGGATGCGTCCCAGCCGGCGCGCATCTTCACCGTCACCGGCACCTTCACGGCCTTCACCATCGCCGTGACGCAACGCTCCGCCAGCCGGATGTCCTTCAGCAGCGCCGACCCCGCCCCGCCCTTGGTGACGTTGCTCGCCGGGCACCCCATGTTCAGGTCCACCAGGTCCGCCCCCGCCGCCTCGCACAGCTGCGCCCCCTCCGCCAGCGCCTCCGGCCGCCCCCCGGAGATCTGCATAGACAGCGGCCGCTCCTCCGTCCCCGCCATCATCCGCTCCGCCTTCACCGCATGCCGGATCAGCGCCTCGCTGCTGATCATCTCCGACACCGTCAGCCCCACCCCCCCGATCTCGCGGATGAACCGCCGGAACGGCTGGTCCGTGATCTCGTGCAGCGGCGCCATCACGAGGCGGTTGGGCACCTCGACGGGACCGATGTGGAAAGGGGTGTGGGGAAAGGTCACGGGCGGGCTTCCGGATGACCTTTCAGTTTAGCCGAGGGAGTGGCAAAGCTCTAAAGCAAAGCGTTGAATAAAGAGTAGACTGTGGAGGTGACCAATACTCACAGTGCTAGTAGGTCTCCGGCTGTTTGCGAAGAGAACGAATTTGCTCCGCTTAGCGCGCAATCTTAGCGCGCAATCTCGACACTTCCCACGATTGTTGTGGTTGGGATACAAACGTCAATTTTTGGTTGTAAGTTATGAGACTATCTATTGTATTGATGGCATGTGCTAGGAACGTTCTAAGCAAGGCGAATGGCTTTTCTCCCTGGAAGCGTTACAGGTATTGAGGGGGCTTCAAGCATTACTCATCTTCTGATCCCTCTTTCCGATGCGACCCTTTCTCCCTAATGCCGCTACTTAGTTCTTAGATCCTCCCCAATGACTTATTGAGCTAAAGATTAGAATCACTTTTATTTCCATTTCTAATCCAAGCGATCACATGACCGATGGTTGCATCGTAGAGAAATGAACCAGCAATTCCCGCAACAATCAATACCATACTCAGCCAAAAGAAAAACCAATATAACGTGTAATCTTTCCCATAATTAAAAGGCACAAGCTCAAAGAATCCATAAAAATCATTCCAATGGTTGATATAATAAGTGCCAATATTGAGTCCCCAAAGACTTATACCCATAATTAACACTAAAAACATTGTTCTTTTAAGACCAGTAGTAAGCTGGCTTAGGGAAAATAATTTTCTAAAAAAGTATATAACTCGAAATATGGGCTCCGGGTTGCGATATGCCCCTGAAGTCGCAGTGATTACCCCCCCTAATACCGCATATGTCGCAACTTGAATGAACCCAGGTCCTGCGCGATTAATGTTATCAAAAAATAGGAAGTCTATCAATATAGCAAGAGATAGGAATAACATAAATGACAATATTCCACCAATTGCTGCTGATATAATTTTTTTCATGTGTTCTCCTATTAGGAGGAGTCTATCAATGGAAGCTAACTGGCGCCGGTGCCCACAGATGACCAATGGAAATCAGAAAATGAGAAATTGAGAGAACGGAAGGATAGGCAGTTCTGGAACATAGCTTAGACCATACGGTTTTGCTCTTTAAGGAGTTGGCGAATGTCATAGTCACCAAAAATAAGGATCCGATGGGGTAATTTAAATTCCTCTCGAATATCGCGGGCAAGATCAAGACTTTGCAAGCCCATTTTAGCACCTTGAATTTTTGCTTCTTGGTACATTGCCTCTAAATCACCAACTACCTCCCACCAAAATGCCACACTCTGATTTGCCTGATATACTTCCTGAGAAAACATCATTATTCTATTAGCTAATGACATCTTCCGAGGACCAAAAAATCTAATCACTCCAGAGAATTGCGGAAACTTTGGTACACTTCTCAACAATAAACTGGCCGCTCCTTCTGATGTGACTGCGGTATTGTGGGCTGAAATTTTATTGGCGCAGATAATAGCATATCCCTCGAGAGCAACAGCAATCGCGAGGGCCTCAAATCTAACGGATTGTTTTGATTTTCGATCTTCAATATATCCATTAATTATCGCACCCGTAATAGTAGCAACAAGAGAACTTGTAATAATAGTTGTTAGTAAGTTATTCATAGGATTGAGTCGCCTGATGAATGGAGTTAATCGACACCGCCTGTACCGGGCACTGAGCGAAACCGGGATAGTGAGATGTTGAGAGAGAACGGAAGGAATGCAAGGAGGGCCTAAATGTTGAAGAGCCGTGAGACTGATGACGTCTAATTTGGCAGACCGAAAAAGGAGGGGAGGATGATCGATTCTACTTCAGCACCCGGAGAAATCTCACGGATTCGGACATAGACAGAGAGCGGGAGATGCTCTGGAGCCGGAAGGGCTCTCCGCCGATTCCCGAATAGGGCCTTAGGCTTTGCTTCCCTCTGCATGAAAGAAGTTAAAGCTCCCGCTCTAATGGCCTAGCCCTCCTGATCCAAGGCTCAGCCTCTCGAACCAACCCCCCTACAACACCCCTATCCGCACGGACCCTACCCTCACCGCCGCGGCGTCGGCTCCTGCAAGTTCGCCAGGAACTCATCGTTGGTCTTGGCCTTACCCAGGCGATCCACGAGGAGCTCCATGCTTTCGCTGGGGCCGCTGGCGCTGAGGATTTTGCGGAGGACCCAGATCTTGGCGAGCTTGGCGGGTTCGATGAGCAGGTCTTCCTTGCGGGTGCCGGACTTCTGGATGTCCATGGCGGGGAAAATGCGCTTGTCGCTGAGCTTGCGGTCCAGGACGATCTCGCTGTTGCCGGTGCCCTTGAACTCCTCGAAGATCACGTCGTCCATGCGGCTGCCGGTCTCGATGAGGGCGGTGGCGATGATGGTGAGGCTGCCGCCGGCTTCGATGTTCCGCGCGGCGCCGAAGAACCGCTTGGGGCGCTGGAGGGCGTTGCTGTCCACGCCGCCGGACAGCACCTTGCCGCTGGGGGGGACCACGGTGTTGTAGGCCCGGGCCAGGCGCGTGATGGAATCCAGCAGGATCACCACGTCCTTCTTGTGCTCGACCAGGCGCTTGGCCTTCTCGATGACCATTTCGGCCACCTGGACGTGGCGGGTGGCGGGCTCGTCGAAGGTGCTGGAGACCACCTCGCCCTTCACGCCGCGCTCCATGTCCGTGACTTCCTCGGGCCGCTCGTCGATGAGCAGGACGATGAGGAAGACTTCGGGATGGTTGGCGGTGATGGAGTTGGCGATGTTCTGGAGGAGCACGGTCTTGCCCGTGCGCGGCGGCGCCACGATCAGGGCGCGCTGGCCCTTGCCCAGGGGCGTCATCAGGTCCATGACGCGGGTGCTCAGCTCCTGGGCGTCGCGCTCCATGCGGAGGTGGTGCTTGGGATAGAGGGGCACCAGGTCGTCGAAGTGGGCGCGGTCCTTCGCCACCGTCGGGGGATCGAAGTTGACGGCGTCCACCCGTAGCATGGCGAAGAACTTCTCGCCCTCCTTCGGCGCGCGGATCATGCCGGACAGCGTGTCGCCGGTGCGGAGGTTGAACTTGCGGATCTGGCTGGGGGAGACGTAGATGTCCTCGGGCCCGGCGAGGTAGTTCTGGTCGGGGCTCCGCAGGAAGCCGAAGCCCTCGGGCAGCACCTCCAGCACGCCCTCCGCGAAGAACTGGCCCTCGCGCTCCGCCTGCGCCTGGAGCACCCGGAACACCAGTTCCTGCTTCCGCATGGACAGCGGGTTGTCGATCTCCAGGCCCTTTGCCAGGTCGGCGAGCTTGCCGATGGAGAGTTCCTTGAGCTCTTGCAGGCTCAGGACGACCGGGGACTGAGAAGGGGTGGCCATAGGTCACCTGGGGGCAGGGCGAGTCGGAAGTGGCTCGGGGAAGGCTGTATGGTAGGCCAGATTCCCCTATTGTCCAAACCTCGCGTCGGATTTCTCCATGAACTGCTTAACCCTGGCCGCGAACCCCTTGGGGTCCTCCACGGGGTAGGCGTGGCCGATGCCGGGCACCGTCTCGAACCGGCTGCCGGCGATCAGGCGGGCGGTCTCCAGGCACTTCCACGGCGGCGTCAGCAGGTCCTCGGCGCCGCACAACAGCAGCGTCGGCGCATCCATAGCGCCCAACCGATCCCGGATGTCCCAGCCCAGGATCCCGCGGATCTGATGGAGGTTGCCGTGGAGGGGCTTCCCGGCGCCGGTGACCACCTGGTGGTAGGCCCGCAGCACGCCGTGCCGGGCCTCCAGGAAGGCATCGCCCCACAGGAAGGGCGCGACGGCGTCGAACTGCATCAGCGGCCCGCCCACCTCCAGGCAGCGGGCCCAGTGCTCGGCCTTCAGCCCCATGGCGAAGTCGATGCGCGACAGGGCGCTGGTGAGGACGGCCCCGGCGAAGGCGCCGGGATGGGCGCTGAGCAGTTCCAGGCTGATGGCGCTGCCGTTGGAGAGGCCCATCAACCAGGGGCGGTCCACCTCCAGCGCCCGAAACAACTCCCAGGCCTCCGTCGCCAGCAGGGCCGTGGGATAGGGGCCTTCCTCCGGCGCGTCGGAGCGGCCCTGGCCGCGGCTGTCGAAGGTCAACACGCGGCAGCGATCCGTCAGCCCGGGGAGGACGCCGGCCCACATGGTGGTGTCCGACAGGAGGCCGTTGAGCAGCACCACCCACGGCGCGCCCGGCGGTCCCTGGACGCGGTAGTGGAGCTTCACCCCCGACGCGAGCCGGACGAAGGTCGGCTGGGCCCGCACGTCAGTCCCGCAGTTCCGAGGGCTGGTACTGCCGCTCGAACTGCCAGCCGCCCTCTTCCCACTTCGCCACCACCACCCCGGCCTTCTTCATGTCGAGGCTGCGGCCCAGGAGATGGAATACCAACTCGCTGAGGAAGGGCTGGTGGCTGACCACCGCCAGAACGCCCTCGCCCGCTTCGATCATCAGCCCGCGCAGCCACAGGTCGGCCTGGGCGGGCGAGGACTGCGGCAGCAGGTTGAGGGTGGTCTCCGTGGGAAAGGCGCCCGCGGCCTCCTGGAGGCACGCCATGGTCTCCACGGCGCGGCGGTAGGGGCTGGTGAAGCCGCGGGTGGGGACATGGCCCCGGTCCACCAGGCCCTTCATGGCGGCGCGGGTCTTCGTCCAGCCCTCGGGCGTGAGGGCCCGCTCCCCATCCCGCTGGTCGGGCTGCGGGTCTTCGGCGATGCCATGGCGGATGATCAGCAGAGTCGTCACGGGTCCGAGTCTAACGCTCCGCGGGTTCCGCGCCACCGCTTCGTCCCCGCGTCGCCTTCCAGGTCCGCTGGGCGGCGTGGCGGCGGTGGGCCGCCAGGTAGCGGGCGTCCTCGGCGTAGGTGGTGGGGTGGATCGGCGGCACGGGCTGGAGGCGCAGGTCGTCGTCCACGTTGGCGAAGGTGAACACGCAGCTGTTGGACAGGTGCGTCTGGGAGCGGTCCCGGCTGACGCGGATGATGTCCGTCTCCACGCAGACGCTGGTGCGGCCGGAATACACGGCCCGGCTCAGGAACTGGAGCTTGTCGCCCATCCGCACGGGCTGGACGAAGTTGATGCGGTTCACCGCCACGATCACCGGGCGGTGCGGCGCCACCTGCTCCGCGCAGATGGCCGACTGCTCGTAGGCCTGGCGGATCAGGTGGCCGCCGAAGATCTTGCTCGGGACGTTCTCGTGCTCGGGATAGGTGCGCTCCCATCCGCTGGTGACGCAGTCCCGGGCCACCAACCCGCGGAAATCCGCCCGGTCCTGGGCCGCGTGGAGGGCCGCCAGCAGGCCGTATTCCTCGCGGCTGGGCGGCTCCAGGGCCTGGTCCAACTGCTTGCGGTAGCCCTCCCGGCGGGCGATGGCGCGCTCCCAGCGGCGGTCGCCCAACGGCCCATCGGGCTCGAAAGCGGGGAGGACCACGCTTTCCGCCCCGGCGCCCGCGGTGGTGCGGGCCACCATCGTGAAGTAGCAGGACGCAATGTGGACCGCGGGCAGGCCGCCGCCCTCGGGATGCTCCACGCGGATGCCCACCTCCAGGCTGGTGCGGCCCACGAAGTTGACCCGGGCGCGGAAGACCAGGTCGCGGTGGACGTCCGCCGCGCTGCGGACGTAGATGTTGTCGATGGCCGCCGTCACCACCCGCGCCTGGGGATGGACGCGGCGCACGAAATCCAGGGCGCATTCCTCCGCCACCTTGTCGAGCACTTCGAGCACCAGCCCGAAGCGGACGTTGGCCGGGAGATCCTCGTCCAGGAGCATGAAGCGCCGCCGGAGAGAGGGGTCGGAACTCAGGGGCAGCGCGAGGACGCGATCGTCGGGGAGGGCCATGGAGGAGTATGTCCCAATCCAGGGTCCTCTTTGCAGGATTCTTCCTGGAAATTCAAGGGCTTCTGTGCGAGACTAATTGTTTGGGCCCTTCCCGACTGGCGCTGTCTGCCATCTCTCGCGGGACAGCCCCGGGAGACATCGTGAACGACCAGACCTTCGCAGCCCTCGGCTGCAGCGAAGCCTTGTTGGCGGCCCTCGCCAAGCGCGGCTTCGAGACCCCCATGCCCGTCCAGGCCCGCACCTTCCAGCCCGGCCTCGAAGGGCGCGACCTGCTGGTGCAGAGCCGCACCGGCTCGGGCAAGACCCTGGCCTTCGGCCTGCCCCTGCTCCACCGCCTGTCCGACGAGCGCCACACCCAGGCCCTGATCCTCGCGCCCACCCGCGAGCTGGCCCAGCAGGTGGGCGCGGAGCTGCACAGCCTCGTGCCCAAGCTGCCCATCGCCTCCCTCGTGGGCGGCGTCAGCTACACGCCCCAGCTCCGGGCCCTGTCCATGGGCTCGCCCGTGGTGGTGGGAACGCCCGGCCGCGTGATGGATCACCTGGAGCGCGGCACCCTCGACCTGAGCCGCGTCCGCATGGTCGTCCTCGACGAGTGCGACGAGATGCTGAACATGGGCTTCCTGGAGGACGTGGAGACCATCCTGGCCAAGGTGCCCGCGGGCCCGCAGACCTACCTGTTCTCGGCCACCCTGCCCGCCCCCATCGCCCGGCTGGCGAAGCGGTTCCTGAAGGACCCGGTGCAGATCCAGTTGGCGGAAGCCGGCGAACAGGCCGTCCACGCCGACATCGCCCATACGCCCGTCCTGGCTCCCGATCACCTCCAGGTGCGCGCCCTGGTGAATCTCCTCCTGAAGGACGAGCCCAGCGCCGCGCTGATCTTCACCAAGACCAAGGCCCAGAGCGAAGAAGTGGCCGAGGAGCTGACGGTGTCGGGCCTGCCCGCGGCGTTCCTCCACGGCGACCTGGCCCAGGCCACCCGCACCCGGATCCTCGGCCAGTTCAAGGACGGCAAGCTGCGCTACCTCGTGGCCACCGACGTGGCCGCCCGCGGCCTGGACATCGGCGGCCTGCCGCTGGTGGTCCACGTGGGCATCCCCACCCAGCTGGAGAACTACATCCACCGCAGCGGCCGCACGGGCCGCGCCGGGGCCAAGGGCAGCAGCCTCGCCCTGGTGAACTGGAAGGAGAGCCGCATCCTCCTGGCGTGGAGCCGCCGCGGCGGGCTGACGCTGGACTGGCGCCCCGTCCCGACGCCCGCGGAAATCCGCGAGACCCAGAGCCAGCGTCTGGCCGAGCGCATCGCCGCCGCCCCCAGCGCGGCCACCCTGACCCAGGCGACGCGGATGCTGCAGGACGTGGACGCGGCGCACCTGGTGGCGGGCCTGCTGAGCCTCGTCCAGGCGGACCAATCCGCGGGCTTCGACATTCCCGCCGAACCCGCTGAGCGGAAGACCGCCAAGCCCCGCTACGACTCGCCCCGCGAGCGCAAGGAGGGCGGTCCCCGCCCCCAGCGCTCCTACGCCGAGCGCGCCGCTGCCCGGGCCAGCGAAACCCCCTCCAAGACCCGCACCGACGGCAGCTTCAAGCCCCGCCGCGAGCTGGACGAAAAGCCCCGCACCCCCGCCAAACCCTGGGCCAAGCGCCCCGAGACCCGCACCTGGGAGGACCGTCCCGCCAGGCCGTGGAAGAAGAAGGGCTGAGCAGGAAAGGCGGAAAGATCACCACCAAGACACCAAGGGCGCCAAGAAAGACAGGAGATCGCTCCTGCTTTTACTTGGTGCCCTTGGTGTCTTGGGGGTGAAAGCTTTTCAGAGCCTCCGGCGGAAGGTGTAGACGGCTTCCACGCGGAAGAAGCGGCCCGCGTCGCTTCCGGCGTAGAAGGTGCCGGGGTCGAGGCGTTCGTAGAGGACGTGGCCCTGCCAGCGGTCGGACAGGGTCAGGTCCGCCCGCAGCTCCAGCAGCCGTCCGCGACCCAGGCCCGGGGCGAACAGCGCGCCCTTGTCCACGGCCGAGCGGCAGGCCCGCATCCAGTAGGCGCTTCCCCGCAGCGCCAATCGCGACCATGGGCGGGCCTGGACGGTAGCCTCCCACATGCGCAGGTTCGACCACGCGGCCACGCCCCCTTCGGGAACCAGACTGTAGACGTAGAGTTCGCTCCACTTCGGCCACCGGCTGAACAGCGGATCCCAGCCCTCCTTCGCGGAAGTGGCGGGGTCGTCGCCGGACAGTCCGGTCCAGCCCACGGTCAGCACCGGCTGGGCTTCCGCGGCGAAGGTCTTCGCCACGCGGGCTTGGGCGCCCCAGGCGCGGATCGGCGAGCCGGCGCCTGTGGATCCGGGACGGGCGTCCTCGTGCCCGCCCTGCACGGCACCTTCCGCCGTGGCGGACAGGCCGGGCATCAGCTCCTCCACCGCGCGCAGTCCCAGGGTCTCCACCCGGCGGTCCGGCTGAAACAGCGGATCGCCGGCGGCGCGGATGTCGTTCCGCTCGGTCTTGTGGAAGGCGTAGGCCTGCACATCCCGACCCGCCTGCCGCCAGGTGGCGTACACCCCGAGGGCCGCCTCGTCTCGCTCGTTGAGCAGCTGGCGCTCCTTGGGATCGCGGGCTTCGTTGAACCGCGGCAGGTAGCGGTCCTTGAAGGGATCCGAGATCGCCAGGAACTCCACGGTGGTGCCGGCCGCGGTCCAGGCCAGGTCCAGGGCGTTGACGTAGGCCGATCGGCTGCCGTCCAGGGCGCTGCCGTCCCACAGGACGAACCCGTCGCCGCGCATCAGGTTCTGGCGGCCCGCCCGCAGGGACCAACCCGCGCCCATCCGCCAGTCCACGAAGCAGGTCTCGAACGCGATCTCCCGCCCGTTCGCCGCCTGGTCCGGCTTGGCGAGCTTCCGGTTCTCATTCACCAATCCCGCGCTGAAGGCGACGTCCTTCCCCAGCGGCAGCGTGGCCCACAGCCGCGTCCGGAAGCGGTACTGGGTGCGGAGGTCCGGCGTGGCGTCACGGTGGTCGGCGAGGTTGTCCCAGGCCTCGGACCGGACCCGCTCCTGGAACCCGAATTCAGCCTGGGTGGGAAAGGGATCCTGGGCGGACAAGCCGGCCGCCAGACAGAGAAGACACAGGGACCTGCGGAAGGACACGGCACGCTCCGGAGAGCCCCCAGGATCCGCGGAGACGCGGCGGACATGGGTCACGCGCCTCTTTTCGCTGGAAGCTCTACGCGTTGGGATCCGTGGAGGAGAGGTCCGTGGGCTTGGTTTCCTCGACCTGCTGGGAGCGCCCCCACACGCGGTTTTCCAGCGGCTGGGAAGCCGCCTTGGCGCGGGCCTCGCGGATCTTCTGGATGGCGTCGGCGTCACTTCCGGAACGCGGCACGGTGCCCGGCTTGAACGCCAGGTGGAGCACCCTGTCCGTGGTGGCGGAGGTGGCGAGCAGGCCGGTGTAGCGGTCGATGTCCGCCCACTCCATCCCGTCGGGGGCCTGGAACTCCTCCTTGGGCGTGGTGGGCAGGGCCACCTTCATGAAGTCCACCCAGATGGGGACCGCCACCTTGGCGCCGTCGGCGCCCCGGAAGATGGTCTTCTTCTCGTCCAGGCCCACCCATACGCCACAGGCGACGCGGGTGGAGAACCCGATGAACCAGCCGTCGGTGTGGTCGTCGGTGGTGCCGGTCTTCCCCGCCACGGGCCACTCCAGCGCGTTGGTGGCCGCGCCGGTCCCGCTGTTGGCCACGCCCTGGAGGCACTGGATCAACTGGAAGGTGCTCATGGGATCCAGCACCTGCTCCGAAGCCGCCGCGGCGTGGTTCTCCAGGACCTTCCCGTTGCGGTCGGCCACTTTCTTGATGAAAAAGGGCGCCGGGGACTGGAGGCCGCCGTTGGCGATGGTCGCGTACCCCCGCACCATTTCCCGCAGGGTGAGGTCCGGCGAGCCCAGAGCGATGCTGGGATAGGGCGGGATGGTGCCGGTGACGCCGCACTTGCGGGCGAAGTCGATGGCCGCGGCGAGGCCCACCTCCTCCAGAGTGCGGACCGCGGGCACGTTCCGGGAATCGCGGAGGGCCTCCCAGATGGGAATGGGACCCCAGAAATCGCGCTCGTAGTTCTTGGGCTCGTAGGGCTTCACGCTCGCGCGGAGCGGCTTGTACTCCGAGGTGCCGTCGGGATGCGAGATCGTCAGGAAATCCGCCGTGTCCACAAAGCGGGTGGGCACATCTTCGACGATCGTGGCCGGCGTCTTCCCGGCGGTGAACGCCGCGCCGTACACGTAGGCCTTCATGGTGGAGCCCACCTGCCGCTGGGCCTGGATGGCGCGGTTGAACTTGGATCGGTTGAAGTCGTAGCCGCCCACCAGGGCGCGGATCTCGCCCGTCTTGGGATCCACCGCCAGGAGTGCGCCTTCCACGGACGGCTCCTGATCCAGCTCCAACGTCTTCGGGGTGCCGTCCTCCACGGTCTTCACCGTGAACAGGGGTGAGGCGCCGCGGGGGAGCAGCTTCTGGATGTCTCGACCGGCCCACGCGAAGGCGCTCTCCGGCACGTCCAGGGTGGCCTTGCCGACGCGCACCTGGGCCTTGCCGCCCCGCCAACCGAGGACCACGCCGCGGACGCTGTCTCCGGCCTCGAAATAGCGCTTCCACCCGCTGAGCTGCGCAGTGTCGGGATCGCTCACGAACTGGACGCCCTCCTTGCGGAAGCCCCGGCGGCGGTCCACGGCCTTGAGGCCCGCGCGAACGGCCTGGTTGGCCGCCTCCTGCCAGTAGCTGTCCACGGTGGTGGTGACCTCCAGCCCGCCGTTCAGAACCTGCTCCCGACCGTACTTTTCATAGAGATACTTGCGGACCTCCTCCACCACGTAGGGCGCCACGGCCTCTTCGCGGGCGTTCTCCCGCGCCAGGCGGATGGGCCGCTCCACGAGCTGGCTGGCCTCGGGAGCCTTCAGGTAGCCCTCCTTCACCATCCGGATCAGGACGTGGTTGCGGCGGGTCTTGGCGGCGGCGCGGGCCTTGGGATCGGGATTGTAGGGGTTGTACCAGTTGGGATTCTGGACCAGCCCCGCGAGCAGGGCGCACTCCTCCGGCGCCAGCTGCGGCGCGCTCTTGCCGAAGTAGAACTCCGCGGCGGCCTCGATTCCGTAGCGCCCGCCGCCGAAGTAGACCTCGTTCGCGTACATCTCCATGATCTGCTTCTTGCTGTAGGCCTTCTCCAGCTTGCGGGCGAGGATGATCTCCTTCAGCTTGCGGTCCAGCCGCTTCTGGCGCTTGGCGGTGACGGTGCGGATGAGCTGCATGGTGAGCGTGGAGCCGCCTTCGCGGCGACGGCCGAAGCTGCTGACGAAGTTCCAGCCCGAGCGCAGGAAGCCGCGCCCCGAGATCCCGCTGTGCTCCCAGAAATCCGCGTCCTCCGTGGCCACCAGCGCGTTGACGAAGGCCTTGGGAATGTCGCCATAGGGGATCACGACGCGGTGCTCCTCCGCGAAGATCCCGATGACGTTGCCGTTCTGGTCCAGGACCTTGGTGATGGTCTTGGGGACCCGCAGGGCGAAGAGGGTCAGGAAGCTGTCGGCGTCCCGCGAGAGCACCGACCACGACACCGCCAGGGCCGCGCCACCCGCGACCACGAGGGCCACGAAGGTCCACAGCGCCCGACCCAGCCAGCGGCGGGAGGAAGAGAAGGAAGCCAGCTTCGAGACCATGGCTCCAGGATAGCGCCTCGGCCCCTCCGGCCCGCGGCCGCCCATTCCAATTGCCGCAACGGCCTCCTACAGTGATCCCATGTCCCCGCATCTCACTCTCGTGGCCAAGGTCAAGTCCCAGCACCTGGGAACGACCCTCCGCGAGACCCTGCCCCTCTTCCTCGATCGCGGCTGGATCGTCACCGGCGAGCCCGCCCTGGGCGAGGTGTGGGAGGCGGCGGGGCTGGCGCCGGAGACGCTTCGCGTGGACGCGGATCTCGGAGCGGCCGCGCCGCCCGCGGACCTGTGCCTGGTGCTGGGCGGAGACGGAACCCTGCTTCACGCCGCGCGCCGGGTGGGGCTGCGGGGGACGCCGATCCTCGGCATCAACCTCGGCTCGCTGGGCTTCCTCACGGCCCATCCCGTCTCCGAAGCCGCGGAGGCGGTCCGCGCCTTCTTCGCGGGCACGCTGGTCCCCGACCGGCGGCCCATGCTGGAAGCGGAACTCTGGCGGGATGGCGCGCGCCTCGCCCACCACTGCGTCCTGAACGACGCCGTGGTGGCGAAGGGGGCGCTGGCCCGGATCATGGACATGCGGCTGCGGGTGGGCGACCAGGACGCCGGCCCCATCAAGGCCGACGGGCTGATCGTGGCAACCCCGACGGGCTCCACCGCCTACGCCCTGTCCGCCGGCGGTCCCATCGTGCATCCCAGCCTCGAAGCCTTCGTCATCGCGCCCATCTGCCCCCACACGCTGACGCTGCGCCCCTCCGTCGTCCCCGCGGACCGCCCCATCCGCATCCGCCTGGAGGACGCCGAGGACGCCCACCTCACGCTGGACGGCCAGGTGGGCCACCAGCTGTTCCCCGGCGACGAGGTCCACCTGCGCCAGGCGGGAACCCGCATCACGCTGCTGCAGAAGCCGGGGCTGGATTTCTTCGGCCTGCTCCAGCAGAAGCTGCACTGGGGCGACCGGTAGGGACCCGGGAAACCGGGAGACGCCCGCAGACCGCCCCGCCCCCGGCTCATTCCCGACCTTCTGGTCGGCGGTGGTCTGCGCTCCGGCCCGCTTGTGACCGCGCGCACATGGACTGGGCCGGACACTTCCCCCACGTAGGACCTGCGTCCCTGCATGGAGGCCCCATGGCCCTCAAAGAACGACCGAAACCCTTCCTCCTCCCTGAATACTGCAAGGGCTGCGGCCGGTGCCTCGATGCCTGCGCCAAGGACTGCATCACCCTCAGCGATCAGATCAATCCTCTGACGGGCCTGGTCCCCGTGGCGCTGGATCTGGCCAACTGCAACGCCTGCGGGCTGTGCATGGACGCCTGCCCCGAGCCCTACGGCCTGCGGCCCGCCCACGAGGGCGAGGTGCAGGACTTCGAGCTGGAGGATCCCGCCAAGCTGTTCGGCGTGAAGCCCAGCGACGCGCCGGAGCCCGCGGACATCCCGGACACCACGCTGCCCCTGCCCCGCACCGAGCCCCTGGTCATCAAGGGCACCTACGCGTCGGCCCTGGGCGCCCTGCTGGCCGGCTGCCGCCACGTCTACGGCTATCCCATCACCCCCTCCACCGAAGGCGCGGAGCTGATGGCGAAGTTCCTGCCCAAGCTGGACGGCACCTTCATCCAGGCCGTGAGCGAAGTGGCCGCCGTGAACATGATGTACGGCACCGCCGGCGCGGGCCTGCCCACCATGACCTTCACCTCCTCGCCGGGCTTCAGCCTGATGCTCGAGGGCGTGTCCTACATGATCGGCGCGGAACTGCCGGGCGTCTTCGTGGACGTGATGCGCGGCGGCCCGGGCCTCGGCAACATCGCCCCCGAGCAGTCCGACATCAAGCTCGCCTGCCACGGGCTGGGCCACGGCAACACCCAGGCCATCACCCTGGCGCCCTCCACGCCCCAGGAAATGCTGGACCTCACCATCCTGGCCTTCGAGCTGAGCTTCAAGTACCGCAATCCCGTGGTCATCCTCGGCGACGGCTACCTGGGCCAGATGACGGGCAAGGTGCAGCTGCCCGAGGCCATGATCAAGCCCGGGATCCCCAAGTGGGCCGTCTACGGCGATGCCATGCACCGGAAGAACCTCATCTCGTCGATCTTCCTCACGGAATCCGACCTGGAAGCCCACAACGTCCACCTGAACGCCAAGTACGAGGCCATGCAGGTCGAGGCCCGCGCGGAATCCTTCCTGTGCGAGGACGCCGAGGTGGTGCTGATCGCCTGCAACACGCCGGCCCGCACGGCCAAGGGCGCGGTGCAGGAGCTGCGGAACCAGGGCGTCAAGGCAGGCCTGTTTCGGCCCATCACCCTGTGGCCCTTCCCCGTCGACCAGCTCCAGGAGGCCATCCGCGGCGCCCAGCGCCTCGTGGTGGTGGAAGCCAGCGCCGGCCAGCTGGAGGATGAGATCCGCCTCGCGCTGAGCAAGGCGGGAGTGCGCGACTTCCCGGCCATCGAGTCCGTCCGCCGGATGGGCGGCGTCCTGCCCCAGCAGAGCGAAATCATGACCCGGGTCCTGGGTCAGACGGAGGTGCTCGCATGAGCCAGGCCAGCGTCTTCTACGACAAGTTCGAGCGCCACTCCCACGGCGAGGGCCTGAAGGGCCACGCCACCCACTACTGCCCCGGCTGCGGCCACGGGCTGGCCCACAAGTACCTGGCCGAAGCCATCGACGAACTGGGGATCCAGGACCGCACGATCGCCATCAGCCCCGTGGGCTGCTCGGTGTTCCTCTACTACTACTTCGACGTGGGCAACAGCCAGGCCGCCCACGGCCGCGCGCCCGTGGTCGCCCTCGGCCACAAGTTCGCCAACCCCGAGAGCGTGGTGATCAGCTACCAGGGCGACGGCGACCTCGCCTCCATCGGCCTGGCGGAAACCATCGCCACCGCCCAGCTCGGCGCGCCCATCACCGTCATCTTCATCAACAACGCCATCTACGGGATGACCGGCGGCCAGATGGCCCCCACCACCCTGATGGGCCAGACCAGTTCCACCAGCCCCTCGGGCCGCGACCAGTACAACGGCCAGCCCATGAAGATGGCCGAGATCATCGCGGGCCTCGACGGGCCGGTCTACGTGGAGCGCGTGGCGCTGTTCGACGCCAAGCAGCGCATCAAGGCCAAGAAGGCCATCCAGAAGGGCCTCAAGCTCCAGATGGAAGGCCGCGGCTACTCGTTCATCGAGGTGCTGGCCGAGTGTCCCACCCACCTGAAGATGAACCCCGAGGACACGGAGAAGTGGGTCAAGGAGTGCATGGAGCCCGTGTATCCCCTGGGCGTGAAGAAGGACCTCACCGTCGATCCCTGGTTCAAGCGCAATGAGCCCAGCTTCAAGGGCGAGAAGCTCCTGAGCCTGGCCGGCGCCAGCACCGAGCGCCCTGAGCGCTTCTGCGCGAGCTTCCCCGCGCAGCTCGATCCCCAGGACATCTCCCTGAAGCTGGCGGGATCCGGCGGCGACGGCGCCCAGACCGCGGCCATGCTCATCGCCCGGGCGGCGATCAGCGAGGGCTTCGACGCCACCCACATCCCGAGCTACGGCCCCGAAAGCCGCGGCGGCACGTCCTACGCGGACGTCCACGTGGCCAAGGACGAGGTCCTGAACCCGGGCTCCCCCGATCCCCAGATCCTGCTGGCCTTCAACACGCCGAGCCTCACCAAGTTCGGCCCCACGGTCCGCAAGGGCGGCTACGTGATCTACGACAGCTCCGTGGTCACCGAAGCTCCTGTGCTGGATCCCAGCATCAAGGTCTTCCCCGTGCCCTTCACCGGGATCGCCACCGACCTCGGCAAGGCCGTGGTGAAGAACATCGTGGCTCTGGGCGCCCTCCAGGCCGCCACGAACCTCTTCCCCAAGGACACCTTCCTGACCGCCATCCGCGTGGCCCTGAAGGACAAGTGCGCGCTGATCCCCTTGAACGAAGAGGCTTTCGCCTGGGGCGTCAAGTCGGTGGAAGCGCTCGATAAATAGCAGTCCCGGCATCTCCCAAGGAGGCAGCCATGACGGACACCGCGATCCACGTCACCCTCAATGCCGAGGAATGGAAGCTCGTCATGGCCCTCCGGGAGATTCCGGAGAGCCCGCTCCGGACGAAGGTCTCGGGCCTCTTCGGAGAGCTGGTGCGCTTCGTCCAGCAGCCCCGCTGTCTGGGCATGCAGAGCGACGGCTTCCCCTGCGGGACGCCCCACAGCAGCTGCGAAGAGTGCCAGCACATGCTGCAGGTCCTCGACGAACTCGCCGCGCGGGTCCCCGACCCCGCCTGATTCCCCAAGAAAACCCTGATAAAGACCAGGTCGGCCTTCCAGAGCCGGCCTGGTCTTTTCAGTGAAGGGCCACGCAATCCCCCAAAGTTTGAGAAGGCTTTCCGCTTCTCCGAAACAGCGAGGGAAGGCCGGAAAAAGCCTTCCCCCGCGCCTGCTCTGCGGACCTCTCCGAAGCCCCTGTGGTTTTCTAACCTTTCCCCCGATCGCCCATGTTCAACAGCCTTCGCCTCCGCTTGACCATCTTCTTCGGGGGTCTTTCCGTCCTGATGGGCCTCGCTCTGGCCCAGTACGTCAGCCGGGTCGCTTCGGAGCGGATGACTGCGGCCAGCGGCGACAAGCTCCACGGCGTCACGAAGGCCATCGCCCACGCCCTGTCGGAGAACCTCCAGGAGCGGGAGCGGGAGATCCTCCTCCTCAGCCAGAGCCCCCAGTTCATCCGGGGCTCCCTCGACAGCGCCGACATCCGCAACGGGCTCGACCAGACCAAGCGCTCCTACCGCCACTACGCCTGGCTGGGCGTCACCGACGCCAGGGGCCGCATCGTGTCCGCCGCCGATGGCGTGCTGGAGGGAGTCGACGCCAGCGCCCGCCCCTGGGTCACCCACGGACGCCTGGGCGCGCACGTGGGCGACGTCCACGAGGCCGCCCTTCTGGCGAAGTCCCTCAAGGCGCCCAACCCCAACGAGCCCCTGCGGTTCGTGGATTTCGCCGCGCCCGTGCTCGATGCGCAGGGGACGTTCCGCGGCGTTCTCGGCGCCCACGCGCACTTCGACTGGGTGAACGAGGTCTTCCAGAAATCGCTTCCCGCCGAGGCCCCGCAGGAGGGGATCGAATCGATGGTCCTCAACGCCAAGGGCGAGATCATCTATCCCTTCCAGGCCATCGGCCGGCCCGTGCCCGGCGACCGGCTTCCCCAGCCGGACAGCTACCTCGTGCTCGCGTGGGGAGACGGCGGCCGGTTCCTCACGACCACCATCGCCGTGAAGGGGCCCGTCAACGACCTGGGATGGCGGGTGGTCCTGCGCCAGCCCATTTCCAAGGCCCTGGCCCCCGTGGCGGAACTCCACCGCAACATCCTGCTGCTGGAGGCCCTGGCCACGGTCGTGTTCATGCTCCTGGCCTACAAAGTGGCGGGGAGCTTCAGCAGGCCCGTGGAAGAACTGGCCCGCGTCGCGCGCCGCATCGAGCAGGGGGACGAGCGGCACCCCTTTTCCGTCCGTAGCGGAATTCGCGAACTGGCCGATCTGATCGATTCCGTCCGCGGCATGACCACCACCTTGATCAGCCGCAAGTTGGAACTGGCGGACGCCAATGCGACTTTGGAGCGCAAAGTGGAGGCGCGCACGGCCGAACTGAACCGTGCCAATGCCGCCCTCGTCCAGAAGGCGCATGAAGTCGCCGATCTCTACGACAACGCGCCGGTGGGATACCACTCTTTGGATGCGCAGGGCCGCTTCGTCCACATGAACGAGCGCGAGCTGGGATGGCTGGGCTACGAAGCCCAGGAAGTGGTCGAGCGGATGTCCATGGCCGACCTCCTTCCCCCGGAGGAATACCTCTCCTTCAGCGAGTCGTTCCGCCGCCTCCAGGGGACGGGCCTCTTCCAGTCCTCCGACTTCAACCTGGTCCGCAAGGACGGCACCCAGATCCCCGTCCGGCTGGCGGCCAGCGCCCTGTTCGACGAGGAGCACCAATTCGTGAAATCCCGCGCGGTGGTCATGGACGTCACCGAACTCCGAGAGTTGGAAAAGCGGCTGCGGAGCCAGCAGATCCTGAACCACAGCATCATCCACTCCAGTTCGAACGGCCTTCTCCTCTACCGCGAGGACGGGCAGTGCGTGCTGGCCAACGAGGCCGCCGCCGACATCGCGGGCGCTTCAGTGGAGGAGCTGCTGGCCCAGAACTTCCTGGAGATCGCGCACTGGGCCGCCTCCGGCCTGCGCGACGCCGTGCTGGCGGCGTTCCAGGGCACCCGCGGGCAGCTCCTGATCCATTCCACCAGTTCCTTCGGAAAGCGCCTGGACAGCGTCGTGACGATCCTCCCCCTCGACCATGAAGGCGTCCGGATGGTCCTGCTCGTCGTCAAGGACGTGTCCGAGCTGATGGACGCCAACCGGGAACTCGACAAATTGGCCCGCAACGACGCCCTGACCGGCCTCCGCAACCGCCTCGCGGCCAACGAGCGGCTCCGGTCCGAATTCCTGCGGATGAAGCGCTCGGGCAGCGCCTATTCCGTCCTCCTCATCGACATCGACCACTTCAAGCGCGTCAACGACACCTACGGCCACGAGACCGGCGACCACGTCCTGCAGCAGGTGGCCGAATGCCTCCGCTCCGCCGTGCGCGAAAGCGATTTCGTGGCCCGGTTCGGCGGCGAGGAATTCCTGATCCTCCTCCCCGATACGACCATGGAGGGCGCTCTCCTCGCCGCGGAGAAAGTCCGGGCCATCGTGGCGGGGGCCGAGGTCCCCCTGGTCGGACGTCTCACCATCAGCGTGGGCCTCGCCCTCGCCGACGCCGAGCAGCCCACCGAGGACGCCGCCGTCCGCCTCGCGGATCAGGGGCTCTACCGCGCCAAAGCCGAGGGTCGGAACCGCGTCGGCGTGGCCTGAAATCTTGCGCGACACAACGTGATCTTCCCGCCCCAGGGGAAGATCATTTTTTTGGGCGCGACTTCAACCTCGGCGAGAATCCGCGGGTCCATCGCTGGAAGCCCCTTCTCTCGCCCCAGTTCGAGAACCGAACGGTCAAGGCTGGGAATCCGTTTTTTTCCATTTCCATATTCGACGCTCCTTAAGATCCCCCGGATCTTGAGGCGAAAGTTCGTACGTTCCATTCCCCTCCCGCCCCTCGGGCGGCCTTGCCGCCATTTTTTAGATAGGAGTTTTCCATGAGTCGAGTCCTTAGCCGGCTTGGTCTCACCTCCCTCGCCCTCATCGCGGGAGGAACCATCGTCCAGGCGCAAACCACCACCACCGGCGCGGTGAACGGGTCCGTCCTCGATTCCAAGACCGGCGCGCCTCTGGCGGATGCGGTGGTCCGTCTCGAATCCGGGCAGATCAGCCGCACCACCCGAACGGGCGCCGACGGCCACTATTCCGCGGGCCTCCTGAACGCGGGCGCGTGGACCGTGTCCGTCACGAAGCCGGGCTACTCCGCGTCCAAGCAGTCCGTCCAGGTGAGCATCAACACCGCCACCACCGCCAACTTCAAGGTCGCCCACGAAGGAGGGGCCACCGTGGAAGTGGTGGCCGCCACGTCCACCATCGACGCGACCAGCACCACCACGGGCTCCAACTTCTCCTCCGACGCCGTGGCGATGATCCCCAAGGGCCGCGAATTCGCGGAAATGGCCTTTATGGCGCCCGGGGTCACGGCTTCCGGCTTTGGAAACAACAATGGCAACGGCGGCCTGGGCCTCGAGATCTCCATCGCCGGCGCCTCCGGCGCGGAGAACTCCTTCTCCGTGGACGGCCTCAAGACCAACGACATGCGCTACGGCGGCCAGAGCGTGGCCATGTCCAACGAGTTCATCGACCAGGTGGACATCCAAACGGGCGGCTACAAGCCCGAATACAGCGCCATGGGCGGCGTCTTCAATGTCCTCACCAAGTCCGGCAGCAACGAGTTCGCCGGTTCGACGTGGGCCACCTACACCCCGCGGGCCCTCTCCCCCGATCCGAAGGGAACGCCCTGGTTCCGGGAACTCCCCGCGTCCAGCGTGATGGACG
Source organism: Geothrix sp. 21YS21S-4 (assembly GCF_030845995.1). NCBI lineage: Bacteria > Pseudomonadati > Acidobacteriota > Holophagae > Holophagales > Holophagaceae > Geothrix > Geothrix sp. 21YS21S-4. The sequence continues at coordinate 1,175,102 of NZ_CP132719.1, read as the reverse complement.
TGGGCGCGTGGGTGGGCGGCGCCTTCATCAAGGACAAGTTCTTCTACTCCATCGGCCTGAACTACGCGCACACCGACAGCCCTTCCTACAACAATCTCGGGGGCCTCGCCGTGGGCGGGACCAAGACGCCCGCCTACCAGTTCATGGGCAAGTTCCAGTACTTCCTCAACACCGACAACCAGGTGACGCTGAGCTACTTCGGCAACAACCAGACGGCCACCCAGGAGCACGGCAACGCGCCCAGCAACCTCTTTGATGGCCGCGGAACGGCGGACACCAGCGGCGACACCAAGAACAACTCGAACAACTTCAACCTCATCTGGGACTCCACCCTGTCGTCGTCCCTGAACCTGTCCGTGAAGGCCGGCCAGGCCCACCTCCTGAACCAGGTGACGCCCAACGTCTCGGCCCCCCTGATCCGAGACCGCACCTATTACGATGTGGGCGGCCCCGGCTATGGTGAAGCGGATCCCCTTACGTATTGGGCCGCTGGTGGGGGCAGCAACCTTTCCAAGGAAACCAACACCACCACCCAATTCACGGCGGACCTGAGCTGGGCCCTCAGCAGCCACAACCTCAAGTTTGGGTATTCCTACTTGCGCTCCAACTATGCCGACGATACCCATCGGAACGGCGGCGTGACCTGGATGCTGCAGAATTCCTCGGGCAACCTGCGGGCCATCCAGAACCTCTATGACAACAACTCCGAAGCCAATGCCTACTTCCAGGCGATCTACGCGCAGGATACCTGGCAGGTGAACAAGGACTTCAACCTGTTCTACGGATTCCGCGCCGAAGACCAGAAGCAGATCGGCGCCAACGGCCAGACCTTCATGCACTTCAAGTTCTCGGACTACGTCCAGCCCCGCCTGGGATTCACCTGGGATCCCGTCGGAAAGGGCATGACCAAAGTCTCCGGCAGCTATGCCTGGTACTACATGCAGATCCCCCAGCGGATGGCCATCCGGACCTACGGCGTGGAGTACTACCATCTCCTCTATTACGGAGGTGGGGACACCCCCAATAGCACTGCCACCTACAACCGCACCACCAATCAGGTGACAGTGACGGGCTCGCCCTACGCGGACATCGACTACTCCACAGGTTGGAGCCGCGACCCCATTGCCGACGGCACCAAGCTGCCCAAGCGCACCGAGATCCTGCTGGGCATCGACCACCAACTCAACACCAATCACAGCCTGGGCTTCCATCTCCATTACCGAAAATTGACGAACCCCATCGAGGACTCCGAGATCACGGACATGGAAGGCTATGCCATGGATCCTGCCGATCCCGGCTCCCGAGCCCAGGGTGCGGACGGTCCGGACGGCTCCGGCCCTGGCGGCGGACAGGCCATCATCTGGAACCCCCATGCCGGCTCCGTGACGTGGACTTCACCCTTCAATGGCCAGAAGGTAACGGCTGCCAACAGCCTCTATCCCGAGGCCTACAACGAATACAAGGCCGCCGACATTTCCTATACCTATAAGACCTCCGATGCCTTCTTCTTCTTGGGCTACACCTGGAGCCGGGACTACGGCACCTACGAGGGCCTGATCAGCGCCACCAACGGCCAGCCGGATGGCGGAATCACCGCCTCCTACGACTTCTGGCCCTACGTCGGCACAGGCTACCTTCCCACCGACCACACCCATCAAATCAAGGCCTACGGCTACAAGAAGTTTAAGGTGGGCACGGGGGACCTCTCCCTCGGCTTCAACTTCCTGGCCCAGTCCGGTCGGCCCTACAGCCAGCAGGACGACGGTTCCACCAGCAATCCCGTCCTTCCCGATCCCGGCGGCTACATGAACGCCGACTTCCAGGACCTGAAGATGGGCAACAAGGGGCGCCTTCCCTGGCTGACCCGGTTGGACCTCACGGCCCACTACGAGATTCCCCTCAACAACAAGATGAAGCTCGAGCCCCTCATCGAGGTCTACAACGTCATGAACCACCGGCCCGAAACCTCGGTCCTGGAGCAGTACCTGGATCGTTACGGCAACCCGCAGCCGGCCGGACGCTATGCCTCCGCAACCGACTACCAGCCCGGCCGTTCCTTCCGCTTCGGCGCCAAGCTGCGGTTCTAACCACAGCGCTTCAACCCGAGAGGCCGCCTTTGGCGGCCTCTCGTTCGTTTGGAACGATCCTTACAACCCGCCCCGCAGATTGGCGAAGGTTCGCAGGCCGTCTTCGACCGGTCGGAGGAGGGCCACCAGCCGTCCCTCGTGCAGGGCCCGGAGGGGGGCGCCAGGATTGGGGAAGCCTTCCGGAAGGGACCACATGGCGGGGTGGGATTCCCCCACCGGGATGGCCCGGCCATGCGCCAGGTGGGCGGCTTCTTCGTCGGATAGCAGACGCGTCGGACACCACGGTAGGAGGTCCGCACCGGCGATCAGGCGCTCACCGCCCTCCCCGGGATCGCGCCAGGGGCCGATGGCGGTACGGCGGAGAGCGGTCAGATGGGCTCCGCAGCCCAGGGCGCGCCCCAGGTCCCGGGCGAGGCTGCGGACGTAGAATCCGCCGCGGCAGGTGAGCTCCAGGGTGCTGCGCCGCGGGAGGTCGTGGCCGAACCAGCGCGCCGATAGGAGGAAGACCCGGCTGGGCCGCATCACCACCTCTTCCCCGCGGTGGGCCTTCTTGTAGGCCGCCTCGCCGTCGATCTTCTTGGCGCTGGTGGCGGGAGGAATCTGGTCCGTCCACCCGAAGAAGGGCGCGAGCACCGCCTCCAGCATCGCCGGCGTCAGGGCGGCGGCGGAGCCCTCCGAGACGGGCTTGCCGTGCAGATCGCAGGTGTCGGTCTCCACCCCCCACGCCACCTCGGCCACGTAGGTCTTGGGCAGGGGGTGCATCAGCTCCATCAGCCGCGTGGCCTGGCCCGCCAGCACCAGCAGGAGCCCATCCGCGAAGGGATCCAGCGTCCCCCCGTGCCCCAGGGCCAGCTTCTTCTGGCCGGCCTCGAAGGCCCGCCGCTTGAACCCGCGCACCACGTCGAAGCTGCTCTGGCCCACCGTCTTGTGGACCAGGTGGATTCCGGATTCCACCATTCAGGCTTCTTCCGCGTCGGGCTCGGCGGGCCGGGCGGCGCGCTCCTTCTCGATTTCCGCGAGGAGCGTCTCCAGGTGGTTGCCCTCTTCCAGGGTGCCGTCCGGGAAGAACCGCAGTTCGGGGACGCGGCGCATCTTGAGGCGGGCGGCCAGCTGGCTGCGGAGGAAGCCCGCGGCGCGGCCCAGGGCCTTGCGGGTGAGGGCGTCCTGCACCTCCTGGTCGCCCCCGTTGGCGGGCAGCACCGTGAAGTAGACCCGGGCGATGCTGCGGTCGGGGGTGAGGCGGACGGCGGTGAGCGTGAGGAACCCGAGTTCGGGATCGCGGAGCTCCCGCTGGATGAGGTTCGACATCAGGAAATGGATCTGGTCTTCGAGGCGCTCGGGGCGTTGCATGGGCTTCCTTCCTTCCGCATTCTAGCTGGCCTGCTAGCCTGAGCCGATGGTCGACTGGTTCGAAGAGTGGTTCGACGAGGACTACGCCCTGCTCTACGCCCACCGGGACGCGGAGGAGGCGCGGCTCGCCGTGGGCCAGGCTCTGGAAGCCGCGCCCGAACTGGCCTCGGGCCCCGTCCTGGACCTCGGGTGCGGCGCGGGCCGCCACCTGGAGATCCTCCGCGGGACGAATCCCCTCGCTTTCGGGATGGACCTCTCCCGCGCCCTGCTGCGGCTGGCGCCGACGCACCTGAGGCCGTGGCTGCTGCGCGGCGACATGCGCCGCCTGCCGGTGAAGGCGGGCAGCCTCTCGGGGATCTGCCTGTGGTTCACGCCGTTCGGGTACTTCCCCGATGCCGAAAACCGGCGCCTGGTGCATCAGTTGGCGGACCTCCTCCGCCCCGGGGGCGTCCTGGTGATGGACTACCTCAACGCCGGCCTCGTCACCCGGACCCTCGTGCCGGAGGACATCCTGGAGCGCGCCGGGGTGCGCGTCCTGAGCCGCCGCGGCTTCGAGGGCGATCGCCTGGTGAAGCGGATGGAGCTGACCCGCCTGGACACCGGCGAGCGGCGCGACGCCCTGGAGAGCGTCCGCCTCTACCTGCCGGCGGACCTCCAGGAGATGACCGCCGCCGCGGGTCTCCGCCTCCGCCGCGCCATGGGGACCTATGCGGGCGACGCCTTCCACGCGGACAGTCCCCGGTGGATCGGGATCTTCCGCAAGGACTGACGCTAGGCTCCGGGCCGCCCACTCCGCCACAATGGAACTTTCCATTCGCAAGGAGCAACCATGGGCTTCCAGTCGGTGCGGGATCTCGATGTCAAGGGCCGGCGCGTCTTCCTCCGGGCGGACCTGAACGTACCGCAGAAGGAAGGGCGCATCACCGACGCCACGCGCATCCGCGAGACCCTGCCGACCCTGAAGCACCTGCTGGAGGGCGGGGCTTCCGTGGTACTGGCATCGCATCTCGGCCGCCCTGAGGGCAAGGGCTTCGAGCCCGCCTACAGCGCCGCGCCGGTGGCGGCCTGGCTGAAGGAGCAGGGGATCGATTGCCGTCTCGCCAGCTACGTGAACGGCGAGGCGGTGGAAGCCGAGGCCGCCGCGCTGAAGCCGGGCCAGGTGCTCTTGCTGGAGAACCTCCGCTTCGAGAAGGGCGAGACCAAGAACAAGGAGGACTTCGCCGCGGGTCTGGCCAAGCTGGCCGATACCTACGTGAATGACGCCTTCGGCGCCGCGCACCGCGCCCACGCATCCGTCAGCGGGATGGTCGCCCACTTCCCCAAGGATCGCGTGGCGGCGGGCTTCCTGATGGAGAAGGAACTGAAGGCCCTCGCCAAGGTGACGGAAAGCCCCGAGAAGCCCCTGGTGGTGATCTTCGGCGGCGCGAAGGTCAGCGACAAGATCGAGCTGATCCAGAATTTCCTGGGCAAAGCCGACGCCATCCTGATCGGCGGCGCCATGAGCTACACCTTCCTCAAGGCCCAGGGTTTCCAGATCGGAAAGAGCCTGTGCGAGGAGGACAAGCTGGACCTCGCCCAGGACCTGCTCAAGCGGGCGGAGGCCGCGGGAACGCGCCTACTGCTGCCCCTGGACCACGTGGTCGCCGCCGAATTCAAGGAGGACGCCGACTGCGCCATCACGGTGGACCAGAACGTCCCCGAGGGACGGATGGCCCTGGACATCGGACCCGAGACGGTGGCGGCCTACGCCGCGGAGATCCGCGCGGCGAACACCCTTCTGTGGAACGGCCCCATGGGCGTCTTCGAGATGGCACCCTACGCCAGCGGGACCTTGAGTGTGGCCGAAGAATTGGCGGACGCCGCCGACCGCGGCGCGTTCGTCCTGGTGGGCGGTGGCGACAGCGTGGCCGCGGTGAACAAGGCGGGCGTGGGCCCGCGCATGTCCCACGTCTCCACCGGCGGGGGCGCCAGCCTGGAATTCCTCAGCGGCCTCGAACTGCCGGGCGTCGCCGCCCTGTCCAAGTGAGCCGCCCCATGCGCTGCGTCGTCGCCAACTGGAAGATGAACCTCACCGCCGCCGAAGCCGCGGCGTTCTGCGAAACGCTGCTCGAGCGGATCACACCCCAGTCGAGCATGGGCCAGGGCGTGGAGGTCGGAATCGCGCCTCCGTTCACCATGCTGGGGCTCGTCAGCAGCCTCGTGCGAACCCGGGGAATCGAAGTCTTCGGGCAGAACGGCCACGCCGAACCCAAGGGCGCCTTCACCGGCGAGGTCTCGATGCCCCAGCTCCGGGACGCGGGCTGCTCCGGCGTGCTCCTGGGCCACAGCGAGCGCCGCCAGTTCTTCGGGGAGACCGATGCCGCCCTGGCGAAGAAGGTCAAGGCCGCCTGGCAGTGGGACCTCCTGCCGGTGCTCTGCATCGGCGAGACCCTCGAGCAGCGGGACGCGGGCCGCACGCTGGAAGTGCTCGGACAGCAACTGTCCATCCTGGCCGAGACGGGCCCCGGCCCCCTCCGGGTGGCCTACGAGCCCGTGTGGGCCATCGGGACGGGCCGCCGCGCCGAGGCCGGCCAAGTGGAGGAGGCCCACGCCTTCATCCGTGCCGAACTGCAGCGCCATCTCGCGGGCACCGCCTACGAGGTGCCCATCCTCTACGGCGGCAGCGTCACCCCCGACAACTTCCCCGAGCTGCTGGCCATCCCCGAGGTCTCCGGCGGCCTCGTGGGCGGCGCCAGCCTCGACCCCGTGAAGTTCGCGGACCTGGTGGCCCAGGCGGGCTGAGCTTCAGCCTCATCCGTTCAAAGGATCACCGCCACGGCACCAAGAAGAGTCCGTTTTGTCTCTTGGTGTCCTTGGCGCCTTGGTCTCAATCCCGGTGAAAAAATCCCGCCACTTCGTGGACCAGCGCGACCAGTCCCGCCGCGCCCAGCCACAGGTCGCCGGACGCATCCGGGCGGAGATCGAGCGGCGCGTCGGAATGGTTCTGGAAGGAGACCGCGGCGCGGCGGACCTCCTTCAGCTCCTGGATCTCCCGCTCCCGGGCGCGGTCCAGGCCACCTCCGGCGATGAAGGCCAGGACCCGCCGCAGCTCGTCCCGGTCGAACCACAGGCCGTGGTCCCGACACACATCCAGCACCACGCCGGACCGCTTGGCGTAGTTGACGCGGTTCATCCGCTGGCCGCAGGCGGGGCACGGGCGGTAGCGGACGGGCTCCAGCGCGCCCCCCGGCGGCGCGGCAAGCGGAGGCAGGGCGCCCAGGACGGCCCCTTGGCGCTCGCGGCTGGCCCCCAGCTGCTCGAAGACCGCCCGATCCAGCCAGAGGCCCCCGCAGGCTGGGCAGGCGCGGGTATCGAGGTCCCCGATGCGGGCGGCGGCGAGGGATTTGGCGCAGGCCGGGCAGGACGCGCCGTCCGGAGTGGCAGCGGCGCGGGGCGCCAAGTCGGCGCCGCAGCCCGGGCAGTGGGTGGCGGAGAGGGGCGCCAGCGCGAAGCAGGCAGGACAGGCCACCGTCGCCACCTGGGCGCGGCAGTAGGAACACTGGGGAGCGTCCGCGGGCACGGGCGCCCCACAGCCCGCGCAGCGGAGGGTCCGCGCCTCCATCAGTCGCGGTGGGGTTCGGGCGCGGGAGCCGGTTCCTGGCTGCGGGCGGGGCTCTCCTCCCGCCGGGGCGCCGGCTCCTGGTAGAAGCGCTGGCCGGTCCCGCGCGTCCACTGGAACTGGACCGACAGCTTCTGGACCACCACCCGGGCGAAGCCCTTGGCCTCCTCCTCCCGGATGCGGCCGTCGTCGTCCCGTGAGCCGGACGGCAGCGGATCCATGGCTTCGATCACTTCCATGGGCTCGATGGCATCCACCCACAGCGGCTCGGAGAGGCCCTCCTTCACCAGGGAGACCTGGGCCCGCACCACCTGGGGCTGGTAGCCCAGCCGGTCCCGGCTCCGCTCCTGGTGGATGGCCGCGTGGGTCCCCGCGAAGAGGCCCCAGAACAGGCCGTCCATCACCGCCCAGCCGCCCCGGCTGCCGCCGACCGCGCTGATGGCGCCCACCGCGGCCCCCGTCGCGACGCCGATGGCGGCGGGGCTGGGCTGGCCCGGCGCGGGCCGGAGGTCGCGGATCTCCACCCGCAGTTCCGCGGCGCCCACGGGGGGCTTCACGCCCTCGGGCACCACGGTCACTCGGGTGGCCAGCCGGGCCCGGAGGGCGGAGGCGTATTCCTTCTGGAAGCCCTCGCGGTCGGCGAGGCCCTCGGGCAGGGTCACCGAGACGCTCACCGGCGCGGGCCGCTGGCGGAAGGCCTCCACTTCGGGCCGGGTGCAGCCGAGGATCAGCGCGAAAGGAGCGAGGAGCAGGACGGGAGCGCGCCGCATGGGACCTCCGCGGTCCAGTCTGGATGCGGGTTCCGCTCCTGTCCAGGTCGCGGGCGGCGGGGGGTAGAATCGGGCTTTGCCGCGGGATTCCCGCTTCAGCCGCACCCTGCGCTCCTTCCCGCTATTGAGGCCCCTTCATGCTCATCCTGATGCAACCCGCCGCCACGCCCGACCAGGTGGCCGAAGTGCTCGCCCTGCTGGATTCGGCGGGCATTCGCGCCCACGTCCACGAGGCGCCGGATTCCCTCAGCATCGTCGCGCCCCACGCGTCCCAGGCACTCAAGGCCGACCGGATCGAGCCCATGGCGGGCGTGCGGCGGGTGGTGTCCCTCACCAGCCCCTACAAGCTGGCCAGCGCGGACGCCGCCGCGGGCCGGACGGTGGTGGACGTCCGCGGAACGCGCATCGGCGGCCCCGACCTGGCGCTGGTAGGCGGCCCCTGCGGCGTGGAAAGCCGCGAGCAGCTCTTCACCGTGGCGCGCTACGTGGCGGAAGCCGGGGTCAAGCTGCTGCGGGCGGGCGCCTTCAAGCCGCGCACCAGCCCCTACGCCTTCCAGGGCCTTGGGGTAGAGGGACTGCGCCTGCTGGAGGAGGCGCGCCGGGAATTCGACCTGGGCATCGTCACGGAGGCGACGGAGGTGGAGACCTTCGACGACGTGGAGCGCAGCGCCGACATGGTGCAGATCGGCGCCCGCAACATGCAGAACTTCGCCCTGCTCCGCCGCGCCGGGCGAAGCGAAAAGCCGGTCCTGCTGAAGCGCGGGCCCGCCGCCACCCTGGAAGAGTGGCTCTACGCCGCCGAGTACGTCCTCAGCGAGGGCAACCGCCAGGTCGTCCTGTGCGAGCGGGGGATCCGCACCTGGTCCGATCACGCCCGCAACACCCTGGACATCAGCGTCGTCCCCGCCGCCAAGGCCCTCACCCACCTCCCCGTGATGGTGGATCCCAGCCACGCCACCGGCCGTCGGGACCTGGTGATCCCCTGCGCCCTGGCGGGCGTGGCCGTCGGTGCCGACGGGCTGTTGGTGGAGACCCACTGCCATCCGGAGAAGGCCCTAAGCGACGGGCCGCAGGCGCTGCTGCCCTCGGACTTCATCCGCCTCGTGGCCCAGGCCGGCGCCGTCCACCGCGCCCTCCAGGGTCCCAGCCTGACGGGCCTCTGGATGTAACCCTTCTCCCATGCGAGACTAGGGGGTTCGGAGTTGACATGAATGGCCTCGCCCTCGCGCTTCTGATTTTGTTCGGCGTTCTCCTCATCGGGACGATCCTGCTCCAGCCCGGCACGAAGGGCGGCCTCGGCGCGTCCTTCGGCGGCGGTGGAGCGAATTCCGCCTTCGGCGCCCAGGGCGCCACGCCCTTCCTGTCCAAGGCCACCTACTGGCTGGCTGCGGGCTTCCTGGGGACCACTCTCCTCATCGAAGTCCTGATCATCCGCGGCAACCGCTCGGTGCTGGAGAAGATCGCCGACAAGCCCGCCGCCTCCGCGCCTGCGGCGCCCGCCCAGACCCCCGCGCATCCCTAGTCGCGGATCGCGCGAAACGGGGCATTGACCGCGTTCGCGCTTTGGGTGAAGATGAATGTTCCGCGCTGCCCGCGTGGTGAAATTGGTAGACACGCCATCTTGAGGGGGTGGTGGCCACAAGCCGTAGCAGTTCGAGTCTGCTCGCGGGCACCAAACGAAAAGAGCGCCTTCCGGCGCTCTTTTGCTGTCAGCCGAAAGCGCCCATGCCCTGGCCCGTTTCCCCCGGATTCCTCGCTCCCCTCGCGCCGTGGTTCGATCGCGTGCGGCGGGACCTGCCGTGGCGGGCCGCGGATCTGGACGCGCCCCATCCCGATCCCTACGCCGTCCTGGTGTCGGAGCTGATGCTCCAGCAGACCCAGGTGGCGACGGTGGTGCCCTACTTCGGCCGGTGGATGGCCCGATTTCCCACGCCCGCGACCCTCGCGGAGGCCGATGAGGACTCCGTCCACAAGTTGTGGGAAGGGCTGGGCTACTACCGCCGCGCCCGCTTCCTGAAGGCGGCCGCCGCTTCCGTGGCAGCGGAAGGCTGGCCCGGCGATCTGGAGGGGCTGGCGACTCTCCCGGGCCTCGGCCCCTACACCGCCGCCGCCGTGGGCGCCATCGCCTTCCAGTGGCCCGCGCCCGCCCTCGACGGGAACGCCTTCCGCGTCCTGGCGCGGCTCCTGGAGATCGAAGGCGAGCCCAAGGCGCAGGCCGCGGAACTCCGCGCCTGGCTCGCGCCCGCATTGGAGACCCACGGCCCTTCGCGCCTGACCCAGGCCCTGATGGAGCTGGGCGCCACGGTCTGCGCGCCGCGGCCGGCCTGCGGCGCCTGTCCTCTGGCGGATCGCTGCGGCGCCCGCCGCTCCGGACGCACCGGCGAGATCCCGCCCGTCGCCAAGCGGGCGAAGCCCCGGGCCTCCATCCTGTGGCTCCTGGCCCTCGAAGCGGAAGGCCACTTCCTGCTGCATGCGCCCAGCGCCGAGGGGCTGCTGGCAGGGCTGTGGCGCTGGCCCACGTTCGAGGCGTCGGCGTTTCCGCCTCAGCCGGCCGCCGGCGAATCGAGCCTCACGGCGTGGCCCGGCTGGACCCAGGTCTACACCCACCGCCGGGAAGCGGTGAGCCCGCTACATCTCCGCGCGAAAAACTGCTTCGCGCCCGGCCCAGGCCTCCGCTGGATCGCCGCCGCCGACCTCTCCGCCCTGGCCCTTGGGAAGCGGGATCAGCGCCTCCGCGACCTCCTGACGGCCTCGGGACAGACGCCCTTGGAAGCCCCGGAGGTCGCGGCGCTCATCCGCGCCTGTGCAGCCCCTTCGGCGTGATCCGCACGTCCAGCGGCGGCAGTTCCATCTCGCGCAGGGCCCGCTCGGCCGCTTCCCGGTGCCCGGGCTTCGCCACCAGGATGCAGCAGCCGCCACCGCCGGCGCCGCAGGGCTTCATCCCCGCGTACCACCCCTCGCGCAGGCCGCGGTCCCGCACGGCGCGCATGGCGTCGGTCTCCACGGCGGGCGAAAGATCGCCGCGGGCCCGGCCTTCCCGCTCCAGCAGCGCGGCCACGGCGGCGGGATCCGACGGCAGGACGGCGGCCATGTCCCAGGCGATGGCGCGGATGTCGGACAGGGCCTGTCGCGTCCGGAGATCGCCCTCGATGAACCGCTTGTAGGCTTCCCAGTTCGTCATGCCGGAATGGTGGGGCTTGCCGGTGTAGAACACGACGAGGTCCGCCAGCAGGCCGAGATGCGGCTCCAGCCGCTCCCACCGGGGTTCCGGCTGGTCCCAATGGAGAGCGAGAGCGCCCCCCAGCGCCGCGGGATAGTAGTCCTGCCAGCCGGCGGGCGTCTGGAGCTCCCGGCTCTCCAGGTCCCGCAGAAGGGGCACCCGATGCGCCAAAGCTTCTCCGGCCTCCTGTCCCAGGGCCGCGCCCAGCAGGCCCACGCCCAGGCAGGAGGACACGCCCAGGCCCGAACCCTGGGGAACGGGACTGCGGATGACCGCGGACGCGGGCGGGACGCCGGAGGCGTCCAGGACCCGCCAGACCCAGGAGAGGCCCGGAGGAGGCTCCGCAGGCCACGCATCGAACGAGAGATCGATCCCCAGGTCCCGGCTGGCGAGCCGGTGGCCGCTGCCGCCGCGGATCACCTCCAGGTCGATCCACAGGTCCACGGCGGCGTTCACCGTCAGGCAGCCGCCCATCAGGGCGTAGATGGGCCAGAGGTCGAGGGTGCCGCCCGCCAGGTCGATGCGGACGGGAACGCGCCAGGTTTCCGAGGTCATCGATTCAGAGGCCGAGATCGCTCAGCTCCTGCTGCGCGGTGCGGGCCTCGGCGCTGCCGGAGAAGCCGTCCACCAGCTCGCGGAACGCCTTCACCGCGGCGGGCTTGAGCCCCTGCTTGAGCAGGCACTGGGCGCGCTTGAGCTTGGCCGGGAGGAACTGGGGCGAGGCGGCGTGGTCGCGGATGATCCGGTCGAAGGCCTGCTGCGCCTTGTCGAAGGCCCGCTGGTTGTAGTGGCAGAGGCCCAGGAAGAACAGGGCGTCCGGGCGCTTGGGGCTCTGCGGATAGGTCTTGAGGAAAAGCTCCAGCCCTTCGGTCGCCAGCGGATAGTTGCCGCGGTTGTAGTCGAGGACCGCGGCGTTGAAGGCGCGCTCGTCCTCGGCCGCCGCAGCCGCGGGCTGGGCCGACGCGGTGTCCGCCGCGGGCCGGGAGCCGCTGCGGGGAACGCTGTTCATCCGGTTGTTGAGGGCGCGGGTGGTGTCCTGCACCTGGCGCAGGCTCTCCTGCAGGTCCGCCTGGAAGCGGCGGTCCTGGGCGCGGGACTCCTGGGCGGCCTTCTGCTCCACCTCGGTGCGCTTGTTGCCGTCCTCCACCTGCTGGCGCAGCTTGAAGACCTCCAGCTTGAGGTCGCCGACTTCCTGCTCGACGCGGCGGAGCTGGTCTTCGGAGTTGCATCCCACGGCGAGCAGCGCGGCCAGGGCGGGAAGGATCATCACGCGGGCACTCATGGGACCTCCGGCACTTCCTCATCCTAAACGAAAAAGCGGGGGCCGAGGCCCCCGCTTCCCAGGAACGGAACGTCTACTTCAGCTTGAACTCGCCGCGGCGATTCTGGCTCCAGCAGGCCTCCTTGGCCTCGGTGCACAGGGGCTTTTCCTTGCCGTAGCTGATGGTGGTGAAGCGGGCCTCGTCCACGCCCAGGGTCTTGAGGTAGGCGAGGGCGGCGGCGGCGCGGCGGTTGCCGAGGGCCAGGTTGTACTCGTTGGTTCCGCGCTCGTCGCAGTGGCCGGCGATCTCGACCTTGGCGGCGGGATAGGCCTTCAGGAAGTCGGCGATGCCCTGAAGGATGGCGCGGTCGGATTCCTTGATGTCGGACTTGTCGTAGTCGAAGTGGATCGTCTTCAGCGCGGCTTCGGCGGCGCGCGTGAAGGCGGCGGCCTTCTCGGCCTCGGCGGCGCGGCGGGCGGCCTCGTCGGCGGCGGCCTTCTCGGCGGCGGCGCGGCGAGCGGCTTCGTCGGCGGCGGCCTTGTCGGCAGCGGCCTTGTCAGCGGCGTCCTTGTCGGCCTTGGCCTTGTCCCAGCCGTCGTACCAGCCCTGCATCTTGTGGGGGTTTTCCTTGTCGTTCAGGTAGGGGTTGGTCTCCCGCGCCTTCCCGTCCTTGAACGCCTGGTAGCCCTCGTTGAAGGCCGCCTGCGTCTCCTGCTTCAGCTGCTCCGCCGTCTTGGGCGGCTTGCAAGCGAGGCTTCCGAGCGTCAGCACGATCGCCGCAGGGACAAGGTAGGTTCCGTATCGCATAGAGTTGTTCCTCCTGGATAGCCCTGAGTATAGATGGATGAAACTCAGGGGGTTGGCATAATTTTTACCGCGCGCGCGTCCACTTCGGGCTCTGGCAGTCGGGCAGTTCCGTCATGCGGACCACCTGGCGGCCCGACAGGTCGGTGGTGAAGATCTGCATGGAGCCGAACCGGTTGCTGGTGAACACCAGGCGGCGCTCATCCGGCGACCAGGCCGGCGATTCCGAGGTGCTCACGCCCGTGGTGATCTGGTAGGCCTTTCCTTCGCCCAGCTTGTAGATGAACAAGTCGAACCGGCCCTCGAAGCGGGAGACGTAGGCCACCATCGCGCCGTTGGGACTCCACGCGGGGCTCGCGTTGTACAGGCCCTCGCCGGTGAGGCGGCGGAGGTTGGAGCCGTCGTCCTGCATCAGGAACACCTGGGGACTGCCCTCCCGGTCCGACGTGAACGCGAGCTGCGTCCCGTTGGGGTTCCAGCTCGGCTCCGTGTTGATTCCGGTGCCGTCCGTCAGCCGGCGCGCGCGGCCCTTTTCGAGATCGAGGATCATGATGTCGCTGTTTCCGCGGCGGTCGAGCTGGACGAAGGCGAGGCGCTTCCCGTCCGGCGACCAGACCGGCGTCGAGACCATGTCCGCGGCTCCGTTCGCGGGATAGAGCTTCTCGTGGGGCCCGTCCTTGCGGCGCTGGCCCCACAGCGCGGGCGCCCCGCCCTTGTAGGTGACGTAGGCCAGGCGGCCGTCCGAGGCCACCGAAGGCGAGAGCGTGAGGCTGCCGTGGCGCGTGAGCTGGACGAGGTTGGCGCCGTCGCGATCGATCTGGAACAGCTCCTTCACCCCGGGCGAGACCTGGCGGACGAACACCACACGGCTGGACGCGACGCCCCGCTCGCCGGTGAGCCGCGCCACCAGATCGTCCGCGAGGGCGTGGGCCATCCGGCGCAGCGGGACCAGGCGATCCGCCTTGTAGGGTTTGGTGAACACGGATTTCTCCGCCGCCGTGTCCAGGGCCGAGGCGTCGAGCTGCAACCCGCCGCCTTCCGCCGCGCGGGCGATCCGCACCGACAGCAGCCACTGGGCGCCCGCCTCGCGCCACGCCTTGGTCGGCGCGGAATCAGCGGGAAGCCGCTCCTGCAGAAGCGCGAACACGCCGGTCTCGTCGAGGTCGCGCCGCAGCACCGCGGTGAACTCCGAGGCCACCTGGGATTCGTCCACCCCGGAGACCTTGGGCGCCGTCATCGCCAGGACGAGCTTCGCGCCGCTGGAGGCGCTCAGCACCACTTCCGTGGGTTGCTGGGCCGACAGACCCAGCGCGGCGGCGCACAGGAAGGTCCGAACGAGGAATCGCAGCATGGCATCTCCGGGCCTGAGGGAAATCCAGGTTATCAGATGCGCTTCAGGCGCCTCCGAGGAGGCGGAGCAGCGCCGCGTTCGCGGGCGGAATGGGCAGGCGCCGGATCTCCGCGAGCGTGAACCAGCCCCACGCCAGGGGCGTCCGCGGCGCGCCTGGGGCCTCGACGCGGAAGGGATGGAGCCGCACGGGACCTTCCAGGATCGGAAGGGGCCACGCGTCCCGCATCTCCAGGCCCATCTCCTCGGACAGCTCCCTCGCCAGGGCCTGTCGAATCGTCTCGCCCGCTTCGACCTTCCCGCCCGGGAATTCCCACAGCCCCGGCAGCACCGGATTCGAGCCCGCCCGCCGCTGGAGGAGGTAGCGGCCCTCCCTTTCCAGGACAGCCAGAGCCACGTCCCGCATCAGGGCCCGTCCGGAGCCGCCTGGGCGGGACCGGATTCCCGCGCCAGGCCCTCCGAATCCGCCAACTGGGCCAGGCGGTCCGCGTAGCGGCGGCGCAGCGTCTCCACCCACACCAGCTTGAGGCTGCCGTAGGCCGGACGGAGGTCCCGCTCCACCCACAGGCGCAGCTCGGCCACGGTGGCGCAGAGGTCCAACCCGTGGCGGAGGGCGTCGCGAAGGGCCTCGTCCACCTGCTGGAGCGCCGCCACGGGCGCGTAGCTGATGCGGTGGACGGAAGAGACGCCCAGCGCGCGGATCTGGGCGCGGTGGAGCGGCGTCCCGTAGCCCTTGTGCTGCCCGAAGCCGTAGCCCGGATGGCGCTCCTCCAGCCCGATCATCAGGGCGTCGCGGTGGGCCTTGGCGAGGATGCTCGCGGCCCCGATGGCGCAGCTGAGCGCGTCGCCGTCCACCACCAGCCGCTCCAGAAGACCCGTCCGGGGCCCGCGGTTGCCGTCGATGAACAGGATCCGTGGCCGCACCGCGAGATCGGCCACGGCGTGCCGCATGGCCATCAGGCTGGCCTGGAGGATGTTCTCCCGGTCGATGGCCAGTTCGTCCACTTCGGCGACGCCCCAGGCCGGAAGGATGGCCTTCAGCTCCGTGGCGAGGGCTTCGCGGCGGTCGGGCGACAGCTGCTTGCTGTCCCGGACCCCGCGCAGGACGTGCCCCCAGCGGCGGACCGTCTCCCCGTCCAGGACCGCGCAGGCCGCCACCACCGGCCCCGCCCAGGCCCCCCGCCCCGCTTCATCGACGCCGCCCCACGGGACGCCAGGGGGGACATTGCCGAGGTCCCAGTCGAGCGGATTGATCATCACATTGAAATTTAACAGGGATTCGGCCTCAGCACTTCAGCGAGGCCATCGCGATGAGGCAGGTGTCCAGGACCCCGCGGAAGTGGCTGCGGGGCGGGCCCGGATGGTAGATGGCGCGGATGGGGATGTGGGCCCACCGCAGGTTGCGGTCCGCGGCCTTCATGGCGATCTCCATCTCGATGGCGAAGCCGCAGGTGCACAGGTCCAGGCGGTCCAGCACCCGCTTCCGGATCATCCGGAACCCGCTCTGGCTGTCCTCCCACCGCACGCCCGCGATGCGGCCCAGCGTCCAGGTCCCCAGGGCGTTGGTCCGCCACCGCTTGGGCGGGATCTTCGCCCGCTCCAGGTAGCGGGAGCCGATCAGGAAATCCCCGTCCGGATGAACCGCCAGGTAGTCGAGAAACCCTTGGAGGTCCCGGGGATCGTGCTGCCCGTCGGCGTCGATGAAGAGGTAGAAGTCGAAGTCGTCCTCCCGCAGCCGCGCGAGACCCGCCCGCAGGGCCTGGCCCTTGCCTCCGCCGCGGCCCGGCTCCAGACGGAGCACCTCGGCTCCCGCGGCGGCGGCCAGGGCGCCGGTGGCGTCGTCCGAACCGTCGTCCACCACCAGGATCCGGTGGAGGCCGAAGGCGCGGAGCCCCTCCAGCACCCCGCCGATGTGCTCGGCTTCGTTGTGGGCGGCCAGGAGGGCGGCGATCCTCACCGGCGGAGTCCGCGCTTGATCGGCCCTCCGGGGAAGGCCTGGCCGTAGGCGGCGGCGAAGGCCGCGCGCTGGGCGAGACCCGCCCGCGGGTCGGGAACGAGGCGGTGGGTCCGCTCGGGGCTCTCGGCCACCGTCACCGAGGTCTCGAAGACGCGGCCCCGGTCCGCGGCGAGCACGGCGATCCGTCCGCCGGGCCCCGCGTCGGCCACGCACCGATTCACGTCCGCCGCGGCGGCGGTCCGCCAGCCGTCCACCGCCAGGATCTCCATCCCGAAGCTGAGGCCCGCCTCCGCCGCGGGACCGCCGGGCGTCACGTTCTGGATGGTGGGGGCGGGGGGCGACAGAGTGAGCCCGATCCAGGCCTTGGCCCGGCGGACAGCCGCCGGATCGCCGGCTTCGTCCGGAGCAAGGCCCTCCCACAGCGCCTTCGCCTCCAGCGCGAGGCCATAGGCCCGCGCGATCGGCGCGGGATCCAGGTCCGCGCGCCCGGAGATGTAGGCCTCCCAGAAGGGCGCGGCGGGTTTCCCGGACAGCTCCTCGAAGGCGCGGCGCACGTCCGCGTCGGTCAGGCCGCCCTCGCCGTGGCGCTCCCACAGCCGCGCGAAGAGGTCCGGCAGGCCCGCCTTGCCGCGGCTCCCGTGGCGGATTTCGGCGTCCATCAGCCAGCCGACCATCGCGCCCTTCTCGTAGTAGCTCACGGAGCTGTTGGGACTGAACTCGTGGGGCTTGTAGAAGCGGATCCACGCGTCCCAGCTGGATTCCTCCAGGCTCTGCTCCAGGCGGCCGGGGCGCTGCACCTGCTCGCTCCACCCCTTCGCGAGGTCTTGGGCGGCCAGGCTCCAGGGCACGACGCCCGCGCGGAGGACGATCAGGTGCTCCATGTAGGACGTGAACCCCTCGTGGAACCACAGGAGCTTGATGGGGTTCTCGCGGCTGTAGTCGAAGGGGCCGAGGAGCGGATCGCGGAGCCGCTTCACGTTCCAGGCGTGGAAGAACTCGTGGGCCACCAGCCGGTAGAGCCGATGGTAGCCCTCGGGCCGATCGAAGCCGTGGCAGTCGGAGATCAGGCTGGTGCAGTCGCGGTGCTCCAGCCCGCCCCGCACCTTGGGGGCGAAGGTGAACAGGAACAGGTAGCGGTCGAAGGGGAAGCCGCCGAAGATCGCCCCCGCGGCCTCGACGATCTTTTCCGTGGCTTCCGCGATGCGGGTCTCGTCGCCGTTGTGGGCGCCCGTGAACGCCAGGTCGAAGGTCGTTCCGCCGGCGCGGAAGCTGCGCGCGCGGAAGGTCCCCACCTCGAAGGGAGAATCGATGAGGGTGTCGAGGTCCTTCGCCAGGTAGGCGCCGCGGCGCTTCGGAAGAACGGAGGCCACCTTCCAGTCCGCCGGGAAGCCCTCGAAGCGCACTTCGTAGGGCCGGTGCGCCTGGCCTTCGAGGTAGAGGAACGTGGGCGCCGGAATGATCTGGGCGTGGGCGGCGTCCACGTGGTTGGTGCGGACGGTGAGGTCGTTCCCGTAGACCCGGTAGCGGACGGTCAGATCCGCCGACGAGGCGGGCAGCCGCCACCGCTGCTTGTCGAGCTTTTCCAGGGGGCGTTCCTTCCGCCCGCTGCCCGCGCGCACGCGGTCCACGAAGCGGGCGTAGTCGCGCACCAGATAGGAGCCCGGCGTCCACGCCGCCATGGCCGCCACGGCGCCCTGGGCCACGGCTTCCGCGGGAAAGGTCAGTTCCACCTCGAACAGGTGCTGGGACAGGTCCAGGGGCCGGAGGACGGCGAGGATGGGAGCGGGTCGGGACATGGCGCCTTCCTTCGGAACGTCAGCCCCGCACGCCGTGGAGCCAGCGGCGGGTCAACCAACGTACCTCGCCGTCCGTGATCTGGTAATGGGGATCGCGCAGTTTCTCCTCGATGAGCGAACCCACCAGCGAGGTGAACAGCAGCACCTCCTTGCGGGCCTCCTCCAGCCCGATCCCGAACACGTGGTTCATGAACAGGCCCAAGGGGCTGAGGCCCTTCTCCACCAGGGGCATCAGGTCCCGGAAGGTGGAATCCGGCGAGGGCACGGCGATGGACCGGAGAATGAATCCCGTGAATTCCTGGCTCTCCAGAAGGAGGTCCAGGTAGGCGCGGACCAGCGTTCCGCAAGCGCGATCGATGGCTTCGGCGCCCTTCACTGGCGCCGCCAGGACGGGCTCCACCATCGCCTGGATGCGCACGGCCATGCTTCCGAGGGCCACCAGGCAGAGCTGGCGGAAGAGCCCTTCCTTGCTGCCGAAGTGGTAGTAGAGCGTCGGCTTCGAGACGCCCGCCTCCTCGGCGACCTCCTTCACCTGCACGCCGTCGTAGCCCTTGGCGGCGAAATGGGACAGGGCCGACAGCAGCAGGCGGGCCTTGAGGTCGCCCTCCCCGCTCAGCCGTTCCAGGGCCGCGCGGAAGCTCCCCCGGGCGCCGACGCCCAGCGTCTCGGGGCCGAAGACCGGCATCATCTCTTTGAGACCATGATCGGGAACGGTGGCCATTGCTGCCTCGGA
This sequence comes from Geothrix sp. 21YS21S-4, assembly GCF_030845995.1. Lineage (NCBI taxonomy): Bacteria > Pseudomonadati > Acidobacteriota > Holophagae > Holophagales > Holophagaceae > Geothrix > Geothrix sp. 21YS21S-4. The sequence continues at coordinate 1,156,177 of NZ_CP132719.1, read as the reverse complement.
TGAAGAGGGTCCAGCATGCCACGAACGCCCTTACCCGGGGTTAAACGACCCCTTCATCGTCATCTTCGCTTCCGCCCCGGTCCCAGGCCGTTCAGGGCCAAGGCGCCGGCGATCACGGCGCCCCCCGCCGCCAGCCGCGGCCAGTCCACGGCCTCCCCGAACACGAAACCCGAAGCCAGGATGGCCAGCGGGATCTTCAGGTTGTTGAGCACGGCCAGCGTCCCCAGATCGGTCCGGCGGGCCCCCGCGTTGAACAGGAAGAACCCCAGCCCCGAGGCCACGGCACCGAGGTAGAGAAGCACCGCCGCCTGGTCGGGTCGGAGGTGCGCCACCTTCGCCCACGCGATGGAGGGGCCCAGGAACGGGAGGGCCACGGCGGCGGCACCGAGGTAGAGGACGCCCATCAGCTCGCGGTCCGCCCGGCCGGAGCGGGAAGCCACCCGGCGGTACAGCACCTGGCCCACCGCGAAGCAGAGGTTGGAGGCCTGCATCAGCAGGAAGCCACGGAGAAGCCCGGTCCGGCCCAATCCCGTCCATACGCAGATGCCGGTGCCTACCACCGCCAGGGCGGCGGCCGCCAAGGGCCGCCAGGAAGGCGCCCCCTCGAACAGCTCCCCCGCCAGGGTCACGAACAGGGGCGTGAAGATGGTGAAGAGGGCCACCTCCGAAGGGCGGAGCCAGCGGTACGAGGCGATGTAGAGGGCGTACATCAGCCCGAACTGGAGGGCTCCGATGCCCGCGAAAATGAGGGTCCGCCGCGCGCCCAACCCCCGCGTCCGCAGGAAGGGGAGGAAGACCAGCGCCGCCAGGACCGTCCGGGCGGCGGTTACGAAGGGCGCGCCCAGGTCCGCCACCCGGGCCGTCAGCCCGAAGGAGAGGGCCCACAGGACCGAGACGAGGAGCAGCTGGATCATGGGACTCCGGAAAGAGGCGGCTTCAGCGGAGGCTGCGGCCCAGTTCCAGGAAGATTCCCCGCCAGGGCTCCGGCAGGGCCTCCGCGTCCCGGGCGACGGTGGCGTCGTCCCCTCGGACGAAGGGCCCCGTCCGGCCTTCCGCGCCCAGCCGGGCCACGTTGCGCAACGTGGCTTCAGCGAGGGGTAGGATTCCGCGGCCGGGGAGCGCCACACCCTGCGCCCGCAGCAGGTTCTCGGCCCCCAGCCACAGGGTGGCCGCGTGGCCCGAGGCCAGGACCGCCGCCGCGTGGTAGAGGGGTTTCAGCTCCGCGGGCAGGTCGAACGCCGCGAAGCCCAGGTCGCCGAAGGCGCGCCGCAGCCCGTCGGGCACGGCTCCGGTGATCGCGAGGGGCGTGCCCGTCCAGTCCCGCGCCTCGCCGTCGAAGCTGGTGAGGGGATGGGCGCTGGGCACGCCCGGCAGATGCAGGCTCCCCGCCAGATGGACGCAGCGTCCGGGAAAGGCCTCCGCCAGTTCCGCCACCGCCCGGTCCGGCACCGCCAGCAGGACCAACCCCTCCGGCCGCGAACCGTGATCCGCCAGCGCGGCCCGGCCTCCCCATGCCGCCGCCAGCGCGCGTCCCGCGCGGCCCCGCCCCAGGATGGTGAATTCGACAGCCATGGGAACAGTGTGGCGGAAATGGCCGGAGAACCCCCGGAGCCGCCCTAAACTTCCCCCATGCCCCGCCCTTCCGCACCTTGGCCGCTGCCGCCCGACGCCTCGTGGGCGCAGTTCCTGCGGCTGCTGCGCCAACCGGAACCCCCCGCCGGTTGGCTGGAAGCGGCGGCGGAGCGGCCGGAGCTGTTGAAGCGGCCCCTGCTGCTGCGGTGGATCGCGCAGCATCCCAAGGCGCCCGCGCACCTCCGCTCCCGACTCCTGGCGCGGCTGCCCTGGCGGGCGCTGGCGGCCATCGCGGGCGATGCCGCCGCCCATCCCCAGGCCCGCCAGCAGGCCACGGAGAAGCTGCAGCAGCTATGGGCGACCATGACCACGGGCGAGCGGCGCAGCCTCGCCCTTCAGGCGCCCCGGGCCCTCTGGGCGCAGGTTTGGCGCGCACCTTCACCCAGCGTCCTCGCCGCCTTCCTCCAGCATCCCAAGCTGAGCCTGGAAACCCTCGCCGCCCTCATCCAGCCGCCGCTCCGCCCAGCCCAGGCGGACGCCCTGGCCGCCTCCCGCTGGCGGGGCGCCGAACCCGTCGCCCTCCAGGTGCTCCAGGCCCTGGACCGGACGCTCGACCTTCCCGAATCCGGAATGGTGCTGGGCCACGCGGCCCCCTGGATCCGCGTCCTCGACGACGAGGCGCGGATCCTCGCGGCCAGCCGGACCCTCACCCCCGCGCTGCGGCAGATGGTGCATCCGCGGCGCGCAGCGGCGGACTGACCCGCCTAGTCCCGGGCCGCGTGGTGGGCGCGCTTCATCGCGTACATGGCCAGGTCCGCCTCCCGGAGCAGGGCCTCCAGATCGGCGCCGTCCTCCGGGAAGACCACCACCCCGATGCTGGCGGCCAACTCGAACACCTGGTCCTCGTATGCGAAGTCGCCACGGACCCGCTCCGCCAATTGCACGCCGAAGCGCCGCGCGGCCTCCGGATCGTTGACCGTGGCCAGGAGGATGGCGAACTCGTCGCCCCCCAGCCGCGCCAGCGTGTCGGACTCGCGGAGGAGGGCCTGCAGCCGCTGGGCCAGGGTGCGGAGCGCGGTGTCGCCCGCCTGGTGGCCGCAACTGTCGTTGATCCGCTTCAGCCCGTCCATGTCGATCAGGGCGATCCCCAGGCGCCGTCCCTGGCGGCGGGCCAGCTTCAGCCCCTGGTGGAAGCGGTCGTAGAACAGCGCCCGGTTGCCCAGCCCGGTGAGGGAGTCCTGGGTGGCGCGGGCGAACAGGTCGCGGGCCTCTTCCACCTGGGCCGTGTAGAGGGTGGCATTGGCCATGGCCGCGGCCACCACCTCCGAAATCAGGCGCAGGGTGTTGCGTTCCACCGGAGTGAAGGCGTTGGGCCGCTCGGAGAGCACCTTCAGGACGCCCACGGGAATCCCCCCGTGGGTGAGGGGCATCACCACCATGGACCGCAGCCCCACCGACCGGCAGGCCTCCCGGTCCACCCGGGGATCGGTTTCCGAGTCCTCGCAGGAGAGGGGCGCGCCCTGCTCCACGCACAGGCCGGACAGGCTGCCCTGGCGGCGGATCCGCAGCCCCAGCTGCTTCGCGGCGATCCCCGTGGCGGCGCGGTAGACCATCTCCTCGCCTTCCGCCAACTCCAGGGCGGCGCCCGCGGCCTCGGTCAGATCCTGGGCCAGATGGGCCACCCGCTCGATCACTTCGCCCAGGTCCAGCCCCGCCTTGGCGATCTCCGTTTGGAAACGGATGATGCTCAGCAGGCGCTCGGGCGGAAGGGAATCATCCCCTTCCGTGGTCGAAGAGAAGGGGACGGGGGACATCACGACACTCCAGACGATCGGGAGTCCCAGGATCCGATTCCCCTTTCCGTACCGTCAAGAGGACTGAAATGCCTGGTTTTGGAAGATTTCCGCATCATCCCCCGGTCCTGCTCGAATTCGTCAGATCCGCGTGAGTTCCTCGCGACCATGCGGGTCGCGGAGCAGGCTCCGGGGGAGCCTGCGGAGCGGGGCCCCGCAGGGAGCGAATCACCGGCCCCCTTCAGCAGCGCTTGAGGACTTCACTCACGCAGCGTTCGATCCCCATCCTCGCGACCATGCGGGTCGCGAAGCAGGCTCCGGGGGAGCCTGCGGAGCGGGGCTCCGCAAGGAGCGAATCACCAGCCCCCTTCAACAGCGCTTGAGAACTTCCACTCACGCACCGTCCGAGCCCAATCCTCGCGACCATGCGGGTCGCGGAACAGGCTCCGGGGGAGCCTGCGGAGCGGGGCCCCGCAGGGAGCGAATCACCGGCCCCTTTCAGCAGCGCTTGAGAACTTCATTCACGCAGCGTTCGATTCCAATCCACACATCCCCCAGCCGGGCGTCGTCGAACATGTAGGCGGGCGTGGTGATCAGCTTGCGGCCCTCGTCCACGACGATCTCCCGGGCGTTGGGCGTGGCGATGTGGCGGTGGCCCAGGGCCTGCACCGCGGCGGCGGAACCGGGATCCATGCCCAGGGTGAGGTCCACCGGCGCGTCCCGGGACAGGACGAGCGCCACCAGGGCGGGCGCGATGCAGATGGCCCCCACGGGCTTCTTGGCATCGAAGAAGGCGCGGACGAAGGCCGCCACGTCCGGGCGCACCTCCGCTTCGGCGCCCTTGAGCGCGAAAGTGCAGTGGTTCTTGGCGACGCCGTACCCGCCGGGCATCACGAGGGCGTCGTAGTCGCCGGGATCGGCGCGGGCGAGATCCAGGCACTCGCCCATCCGCGCGATGCGGCTGGCCTCTTCCAGGATGTTGCGGGCGGCACCGGGAACCGGCTGCCCCGTGGCGTGGTTGACGACGTGGTACTGGTCCGCGTTGGGCGCGATGCACTGGAACGCCGCGCCGTGCTGATCGAGCGCCAGCAGCGCCAGGACCGCCTCGCGCACCTCGGCGCCGTCGAGGTGGCCGCAACCGGCCAGCAGCACCGCGACTTTGGGCGTCTTCGCCATGGGAGCCTCCGGAAGTTCCGCCCGATTATCGCGCCAAATCCGGCCGCGGGCAGATGAAGGCGGGAAAGGCGTTTCAAAGCGGAGGAGAGCGGAAGGTCGGAGGATCGCGGAATTCCTCCGGCCTTTTTCCGCTTCCTCCGTTCGCCTCTGTTTTCCTCCGCTTTTCCATCTCTTTCTTGCCCCGTCTACTCTGGATCCATGCCCTTTTCGTCGCGCCTGCCCGCCGGTTTCGAGCCCAACACCCTGTCGGCGGCCCTGGCGCGGGCGAGGTCGGAGGGCCGGGACGTGCTCGACCTGACGGTGTCGAATCCCACGCGGTGCGGCTTCGCGTATCCCGAGGCGGAGATCCGCGCGGCGCTGTCGGCTCCCGGCGTGCTCGCCTACGATCCGGATCCCCAGGGCGCCGCATCCGCGCGGGAAGCCGTGGCGGCCCACCACGGGCACGGCCTCCGGGCGGAGGACCTCCTCCTCACGGCCTCCACCAGCGAGGGCTACGGGCTGCTGTTCAAGCTGCTGGCCGATCCCGGCGACGAGATCCTGGTGCCCAGCCCCAGCTACCCGCTGTTCGAATGGCTGGCGCGGCTGGAAGGCATCCAGGCCCGCGGCGTGCCGTCCTACTTCCACGACCGCTGGCACCTGGACCTGGGCGCCCTGGAGGCCGCAATCTCGCCCCGCACGCGGGCCGTGGTGGTGGTGAACCCCAACAACCCCACCGGACATTTTCTGTCGAAAACGGAGTGGCATGAGCTCACCGACTTGTGCGCTCGTCACGGCCTGGCGCTCCTGGTGGACGAGGTCTTCTCCGACTACGCCCTGGAGGCTCCGGTGGACCGGCTGGCCACCGCGCTGGAGGATCCAGCTCCCCCCTGCCCCGTCTTCGTCCTGTCCGGCCTCAGCAAGGTAGCGGCCCTTCCCCAGTTGAAGCTGGGCTGGATCGCCGTTCGGGGACCGGGCGCTTCCGCCCATCTGGAAGGCCTGGCCTTCCTGGCGGACCAGTACCTCTCCGTCTCCGCTCCTGTCCAGGCCGCCGCGCCGGCCCTCCTGGCCCTGGCGCCGGGCCTCCAGGCCCAGATCCGGGCGCGACTCCGCGCCAACCTCGCGGCCCTCGACGCGGCCCTGGCGGCCCATCCCCGCCTCTCGCGCCTGCCGGTCGAAGGCGGGTGGTCCGTCCTCCTGCGCCGCCCGGCCGTGGACGAGGATGAGGCCTGCGCCCTGCGCCTGCTGGAAGAGGCCTCGGTCCTGGTCCATCCGGGTTCCTTCTTCGACCTGCCCGGGGGTGGCCACCTGGTGGCGAGCCTGCTCACGCGTGAGGCGGCCTTCCGGGAAGGGCTGGACCGCATGCTTCCCCTGCTCTGACATAATCGCGGCACCCCATGAGCGCCCTCGCCTCCTGCCCCAGTTGCGGTGCCCCCCTGAGCTTCCGCCCGGGGACGATGGTCGCGGTCTGTCCCTACTGCCACGCCCTCGCCGCCCGCCGGGACCGGGATCCGGAGCTGCTCGGCAAGGCGGCGGCGCTGGTGGACACGGGCTCGCCCCTGGGCCTCGGGGCCACGGGGACGTGGACGGGACGCGCCTTCACCCTGGCGGGCCGCGTCCAGCTGAAGCATCCGCTGGGCGGCACCTGGGACGAGTGGTACCTGGCCCTGGACGACGGCCGCTGGGGCTGGCTGGCGGAGGCGCAGGGCCGCTTCTACCTCACCTTCGCCCAGGCGCCGCGCGGTCCCCTTCCTCCCGTAGCGGAGCTGAAGGCGGGCGCCCCCGCGGACCTGGGACCCGACGGCCTGTGGACCGTCGTGGAAGTCAGCGAAGCCGCCTTCCACAGCGCCGAGGGCGAGATCCCCTGGGCCGTGGAACCCGGCGCCACCTATCGCTTCGCGGACCTCTCGGGCCCCCGCGGCGCCTTCGCCACCCTGGATTACGGGGAGGAGCCGCCGCTGCTGTTCGTGGGCCGGGAAATTGCGCTGGAAGAGCTGGGCATCCGAGGGGGCACCCGGAAGGCACCCCCGGTGGCGGTCCAGAACCTCAACTGCCCCAAGTGCGGGGGGCCGTTGGCTCTGCGGGCGCCGGACCAGACCCTCCGCGTGGGCTGTCCCAGTTGCGGCAGCCTGCTGTCCGCCGAGCACGGCAAGCTGGCGTTCCTCAAGAGCCTGGAGCGCCCCCATGCGAGCCTGGCCATCCCCCTGGGAGCCGAAGGGACCCTCCGCGGGGAGCGCGTGATCTGCATCGGCCAGCTCCGGCGCAGCTGCACCGTGGACGGGACGGTGTATCCCTGGAACGAATACCTCCTCCTGGACGCCGGGCACGGCTTCCAGTGGCTGGTGCAGAGCGAGGGCCACTGGAGCCTGGCCGTCGCCGCGCCCGCCGGAGAGATCCCCCAGCCGCAGCGGGGACAGAAGAACCTGTCGGCCCTGGACGAGACGTGGCGGCGGTTCCAGGACACGTCGGCCGTGGTCGAGGGCGTGTGGGGCGAGTTCTACTGGCAGGTGACGCGGGGCGAGCGGGTGGATGTCTCGGAATTCGTAGCGCCGCCCCGCAGCCTGACGCGGGAGCGGCAGGCACATCCCAACGGCGGCGAGGAGGTCAACTGGAGCCTCTCCACCTACCTGGATCCGAGCGAGGTGTGGACGGCCTTCCAGCTTCCCGGCGCGCCGCCTCCACCCATCGGCATCGGGGCATTCCAGCCCAACCCCCACAAGCCCGCCCTGAGCCGAGCTTGGCTCTGGGCCGTCGCCGCGCTGGGCCTGCTGCTGGTGCTGGTCCTGGCCGAATCCGCCACCCACCGCCGCACTCAGCTCTTCCATCAGCAACTGGATCTGTACGACCTGGCCCGCCTCGATTTCCAGGTGGGCGACACCATCCATCGCCCCTCTTCCCCCCGGGGACCGGCTCCGGCCGGCGAATCCCCCGAACCCGTCTACTTCTCCGATCCCATCCAGATCAAGGAGGGGCACCGGAACCTGGCCTTCACCCTCCGCGCCCCCGTCAGCAACAGCTGGGTGAGCGTGGAAGGGGCCCTGGTGAGCGAGACCACCGGCGTCGCGGAGCTGTTCCTGGTGGAATCGAGCTTCTACCGCGGCGTGGACGGCGGCGAATCCTGGGCCGAAGGCGCCCAGACGCAGACGGTCTTCCTCAGCGCCGTTCCGCCCGGCAGCTACGTCCTGCGGCTGGCTCCCCAATGGGAGGGGAAGATGCCGCCGGTGCGGAGCATCGAGGTCGAGCTGCGCCAGGGCGTGATGCGCTGGCTCTATCCCGTCCTCGCGCTGGTGGCCATCCTCGTCGTGCCGCTGGTGACGGCGCTGCGGATGGCGGCCTTTGAGAGCCGGCGCTGGCAGGAGAGCGCCTACGCGGCGGGAGCTTCTTCGGGAGACGACGACTGATGCGCATCCTCTACCTGCTCTTTCTCGCGGGCGGCTTCAGTCTGGTCGTCGCCAACGGCTTCTTCGGGCGCGAATTCTTCGGCCAGCACCGCCGCGCGGACCTGCCCCCCAGCGTGCGCCAGACCCCCGGCGCCTACCGCACCTTCCTGCACAACAACGGTTTCCACGGAGGCAAGTGATGATCGCCAACCCGCTGCTTCACCAGCTCCTCGTCGCCGCCGTCTTCTCCCTCCTCGGCCTCGCCATCCTGGGCCTCGTGTGGCTCCTCCTGGTGAAGATCCTCCCCTTCTCCCTCCGCAAGGAGATGGAGGACGACCAGAACGTCGCCCTCGGCATCGTCCTGGGCGCCCTGATCCTGGGCATCAGCCTCATCATCGCCGCCGCGATCCATGGGTGATCTGCCACAGATGAACCCGGATGAACGCGGATGGGAGGCCGTGTCCGAAGCCATCATCGGGGCGGCATTCAAGGTCAGCAACACGCTTGGATGCGGGTTTCTGGAGAAGGTCTACGAGAACGCCCTCGCCCACGAGTTGAGGAAAGCGGGCTTCCCCGTTCTGCAGCAGCATCCTGTGAAGGTCATGTACGACGGAGTGATCGCCAGGGATTACTTCGCCGATCTGCTGGTGGTCGGCTGCGTCATCGTTGAATTGAAGTGCGTCACGCATCTGGAGGACATCCACCTCGCTCAGTGCCTCAATTACTTGCGCGCCACCGGACTGCGGCGGGGCCTGATCCTCAACTTCTTCTTCCCGAAAGTCGGCGTGAAGCGAGTGTCCCTATGACCCATCCGTGTCCATCCGCGTTCATCCGTGGCTGATTCAGCTTCTGCCCTCCCGTCGGAGCCCGCCCTCAAGGCTCCTCTGCTGTTCCTCAGCGTGCTGCTCATCGCCAGCTGCGGGCTGATCTACGAGCTGGTGGCGGGGACGCTGTCGAGCTACCTGCTGGGGGATTCGGTCACGCAGTTCTCCACGGTGATCGGGGTCTACCTCAGCGCCATGGGGCTGGGCTCCTGGCTGTCCAAGTTCCTCCAGCGGGGGCTCGCGCGGCGCTTCGTGGACCTGGAGCTGGCGGTGGCTCTGGTGGGTGGGTTTTCCGCGCCCAGTCTCTTCCAGGCCTTCGCCCACACCCACGCCTTCCGGGTGGTGCTCTACGGCGTGGTGACGGCGGTGGGAACGCTGGTGGGCCTGGAGATCCCCATCCTCATGCGGATCCTCAAGGACCAGGTGCGCTTCAAGGACTTGGTTGCGGGCGTGCTGACCCTGGACTACATCGGCGCCCTGTTCGCCTCGCTGCTGTTCCCGCTGCTGCTGATGCCCAAGCTCGGCCTGGTGCGGACCAGCCTCGCCTTCGGCCTGCTGAACGCGGCCGTGGGGCTGTGGTCCACCCACCTGCTCCGGTCCCAACTCGGCCCCACGCGGATGCTGCGCGCCCGCTGCTTCGCGGTGATGGCCATCCTGGCGCTGGGTCTGGGCTTCGCCGGGAAATTCACCCTGGCGGTGGAGGAGGAGATCTTCGCCGACGAGATCGTCTACGCCAAGGACAGCGCCTACCAGCGCATCGTCCTCACGCGCGGGCGGGGCAGCTTCCAGCTCTTCCTCAACGGCAACCTGCAGTTCTCCAGCGCGGACGAGTACCGCTATCACGAGGCCCTGGTCCATCCGGCCTTCGGCGTCCGGCCCGACGCGAAGCGGGTGCTGGTCTGCGGCGGCGGGGACGGACTGGCCGTGCGCGAAGTCCTGAAGCAGCCCTCGGTGCGGGAGGTGGTGCTGGTGGACCTGGACCCCGCCATGACCGACATGGCGCGGCATCAGCCCATGGTGCGCCAGCTCAACGGCGCCGCCCTGGACGATCCCCGGGTGAAGGTCGTCAACGCTGACGCCATGGTGTGGCTCCAGGAGACGCAAGGGGCGCCCTTCGACGTGGCGCTGGTGGATTTCCCCGACCCCAACACCTACGCCCTGGGGAAGCTCTACACGTCGCGGTTCTACCGGCTGCTCCAGCGGCGCCTTGCCGACGACGCCGTGATCGCCGTCCAGAGCACGTCGCCGCTCATGGCGCGGCAGTCCTTCTGGTGCATCGCCGCGACCATGGAGGCCGCGGGACTGAAGGTGCGGCCCTACCACCTGGCCGTCCCGTCCTTCGGGGTGTGGGGCTTCGCCCTGGCCTCCAAGCGCGAGTTCGCCGTCCCCACCCGCGTCCTGCCCGGCCTGCGCCACCTGTCCGACGAAGCCACCGCGGCCATGTTCGCCTTTCCCAAGGACATGGACCGCATCCCCACCGACGTGAACCGCCTCGACAACCAGCTGCTGGTCCACCTCTACGCCCGGGAGTGGCGGCGGTGGTCGTGAGGGGGATGCGCCCTGTTGGGGAAGAGGTTCCTCGCTCGCGGGGAAAGGCATGGGAACCGCAGATGTCGCCGATAACGCAGATGAAAAGATGGAACCTCCTTCATCTGCGGCCCTCTGCGTCATCTGCGGTTTCAACTCGTTTTTCCTTTCCCCCCCTCCATCTGGGCAGGCCATGAAGCGCCGCGATTTTCTCGCTGCGGGCGCCCTCTCGGCAGTTCCCCTGGCCTGCCGGCGGAAGCCCGAGTTCCCGTTCCAGGGCGAGTTGATCGGGCCGGACGTGGCGCTGGGCCACTGGATCCGGGACGGGGCCTTTCCGGATCCGGAGCGCTTCGAGCCCGTGTCCGTCCTCGTCGTGGGCGGCGGCGTGGCCGGGCTCAGCGCTGCGTGGCGGCTGGCGGGCGGCGGACTGGACGACTTCCGCGTCCTGGAGCTGGAGCGCGAGCCCGGCGGCACCTCCCGATCCGGCCGCAACCACGTCAGCGCCTTTCCGTGGGCCGCCCACTACCTGCCGGTGCCGGATAAGGGCAACCACGCGGTCCTGCGCCTGCTGGCGGAATGCGGTGTCCTGGAGGGCTTCGACGCCAAGGGCGAGCCCCGGTTCGCGGAGGAGGCCACGGTGCGCGCGCCGGAGGAGCGGATCTTCGCCTACGGCCAGTGGTGGGAGGGCCTCTACCTGCGGGCGGGCGCCAGCGCCGAGGACGAGCGGCAGTACCACGCCTTCTTCCGCGAGGTGGACCGCTGGGCGGCCTTCCGGGACCGCGCCGGCCGGCCCGCCTTCAGCATTCCCCGGTCCCGGTGCTCGGACGCCCCGGAAGCGGTGGCCCTGGACGCGCTCTCCTTCGCCGCCTGGCTGGACGCCCGGGGCTTCTCGTCGCCGCGCCTGCGCTGGCTGCTGGACTACGCCTGCCGGGACGACTACGGGTCGCGGCTGGAGACCACCAGCGCCTGGGCGGGCCTGTTCTACTTCGCGGCGCGGAAGCAGGGCCCGGGCGAGGATTCGCGGCCCCTCCTCACCTGGCCCGAGGGCAACGGCTTCCTCGTGAACCACCTCCGCCGCGCCTGCGGCGACCGGTTGCGTTGCGGCGTGGTGGCCACCGCCATCCGGCCCGACGGCAGCGATCTCCTCGTCACGGCCTGGGACGCGGTGAACCAGCGGCGGGTGGGCTGGCGGGCGCAGCGGGTGATCTTCGCCGGTCCCCAGCACGCCGCGCGGCACATCGTGGCGGGGCTGGCGGAGGCCCGACCCGCCGCGGCCCGCATCCGCAACGCCCCCTGGATGGTGGCCAACCTCACGCTGCGGGCGCGGCCCAAGGAAGCCGCCTTCCCCCTCGCCTGGGACAACGTTCTGCGGGACAGCGAAGCCCTGGGCTACGTGGCGGCCACGCACCAGGGCTTGAAGGACTACGGCCCCACGGTCCTCACCTGGTATCGCCCCTTCGCGGGGGCGGAGTGCGACGCCGAGCGGGCCCGGCTCCGCACCCTGGACTGGTCCGCCTGCGCCCGGATGGTGATGGACGACCTGCGCCCCGCCCACCCCGACCTGGAGGGCCTGGTGGCGCGGCTGGACGTGATGCGGTGGGGTCACGCCATGGTCCGTCCGCAGCCCGGGTTGATGTGGGATCCCGCCTTCCTGGCGCTGGCCCGGCCCTTCGGGAACGTCCACTTCGCCCACACGGAACTCAGCGGCCTGGCCCTGTTCGAGGAGGCCCAGGACCACGGCCTGCGGGCGGCGGAGGAAGTGCTGGCGGCCTCAGGCCGCCGGGACGGCAGCTGGCGCTGAGGCCTGGAGCTTTTCCACCAGCGTCGGGGCGCCCTGGGCCGGGACGCTGATGATCCACAGCCGGTCGTAGGTATCCAGCGACCAGTAGGGCAGTGGCCCCTTCACACCCAGGCCCCGCGCCAGCTTCTTCACCAGGTCGTGGTGCCAGCAGACGATCACGGTCTGCCCGCGTCGCTCGCGCAGGATCTCCGCCGCCAACGCCTCGGTTCCATCGGCGGAACGTACCAGGGGCGCCACGCCCGATTGCGCGGCGAAGGGGGCCAGGGTCTGCTGGGTGCGCTTCCGATCGGAGGCGTACAGGGCCGCGGGCTTGAAGCCCGCCAACTGGGGAGGCAGCGCCGCGGCGCGGCGGAGCCCGGCGTCGGACAGGGGGGAATCCTGGTCCAGGAACGACTGGCGCTCGGCGTGGCGGAGCACCACGACGGTGGTCTCCTGGGCGGCGAGGCCGGAAGCGGCGAGAAGGACGACGGCGAGGAAGAAGCGCATCGTTCCTTTTACCACCGCTCCTGGTCCGTCTGCGGCGCCAAGGGCCAGGGGGCCGCGGGGACGCCGTCGATGGCGGAGCCGCCGTGCATCACGCTCTTGGCATTGACCAGAAATGCGTGGGGGAAGATGGGCGCGGGCTCGCTGGCGGCGTCGAGCCGGGCCATCAGCTCGGGCGGCAGGTCCAGGTCCAGCGCCCGGAGATTGGCGTCCAGCTGCTCCAGGGTGCGGGCGCCCAGAATGGGGCTGGCCACGCCCGGCCGCGCCAGGACCCAGGCCAAGGCCACCTGGGCCATGCCCGTCCCCAGCTCCGTCGCCACGGCCTCGGCGGCATCGAGGATGGCGTAGTTGCGCTCGTTGAGGCTTTTGGACACGCCCGGCACGTGACGACCCTCGCCCTCGGGCCGGCGGTTCCGGCCGTACTTCCCGCTGAGCAGCCCCCCCCGGAGCGGGGACCAGGGCGTGACGCCCAGACCGTGCGCCCGCGCCATGGGCAGCAGGTCGTGCTCCACCGTGCGCTCGATGAGCGAGTATTCGATCTGGAGCGCCACGAGGGGCGACCAGCCCCGGAGCCCGGCTTCCACCTGGCCTCCAGCCACCTTCCACGCGGGCGTGTCGGAGACGCCGAGGTAGCGGATCTTCCCGGCCCGCACGAGGTCGTCCAGGGCGCGGAGCGTCTCGTCGATCGGGGTGTAGGGGTCGTCGAAGTGCATCCAGTAGAGGTCGATGCAGTCCGTCCGCAGGCGGCGCAGGCTCTGCTCCAGCTGCTGCTGGATGGCCTTCCGCCCGGCCCCGCCGCCATTGGGATCGCCCGGATGCAGGTTGCCGCAGAACTTGGTCGCCAGGACCACCCGGTCCCGCCCGCCGCGCTCCGCGAAGTGGTCGCCCAGGATGGTCTCGCTGTGGCCCTTGGTGTAGATGTTGGCGGTGTCGATGAAGTTGCCGCCGGCCTCCAGGTAGCGGTCCAGGATGGCGCGGCTGGCGGGGACGTCCGCCCCCCAGCCCCAGTCCATCCCGAAGGTCATGGTGCCCAGGCACAGCGGGCTGACGCGCAGGCCCGAGTGCCCCAGGGTGCGGTAGTCGGCGAGTTTCACGGCGGCCTCCTTCCCCCTTCCCGGGTTGGGATCAGGGGCCCGCGTCCTCGTCCGGCGCCTCGTCGGGGTTCGCCTCCAGGATGGCGCGGAACCGTCCCAGGTTCGACAGGAACAAGTCCACCAGCGCCGGATCGAAATGGGTTCCCCGGCCTTCCCGGATCAGGGCCACCACCTGGTCCTCGGGCCACGGATCCTTGTAGCGGCGCCGGTTCCGCACCGCGTCGTAGACGTCCACCAGCGTGGTGATGCGGGCCTCCAGGGGAATGACCTCGCCCTTCAGGCCCTTGGGATAGCCGCTGCCGTCCCACTTCTCGTGGTGCCCCACGGCGATCCGCGCCCCCATCTGGATGAAGGGGACCGTGGAGCCCTTGAGGATGGCGGCGCCCATGGTGGTGTGGCGCCGCATGGCCACCCACTCGTCGTCCGTCAGGGCGCCGGGCTTCTGGAGGATGGCGTCCGGGACGCCGATCTTGCCGATGTCGTGCATGGGCGCCGCGGATTGGAGGGTCTCCACCCGGGCCTCGTCCCAGCCCAGCAGCCGCGCCATTTCGGCGGCGTAGAGCCCGATCCGCCGGACGTGCATCCCCGTCTCGTTGTCCCGGTGCTCCGTGGCGGCGATCAGGCGGAGGGCGATCTCCTCCCGGGAATCCCGGATCTGGAGGGTCTGCTCCCGGACCTTCTGCGCCAGCTCCGCCTCCCGGTCGCGGAAGGCGATCTCCAGCCTCCGGCGGCGCAGGGCGCCGTTCACCTGGACGAGGATCTCCCGGGGCTGGAAGGGCTTGAGGACGTAGCCGAAGGCCCCCTGCTGGAGGCACTCGATGGCCGTCTCCGCGTCCTCCACCGAACTCACCATCACCACGGAGGTGTCGGGGATCCGGGGGTGGAGCGCCTTGACCAGGTCCAAACCCGAGGCTCCCGGCATCTGGATGTCGCACAGCACCAGGTCGGCGGGCTCGGCCTCCAGGGCGGCCAGGGCCTGGGAAACGTCCTCCGCCTCCCGGCAGCGGTAGCCAGCCTTGGCCAGGATCCGCTGGAGGGACAGGCGGATGACCGGAAGGTCGTCCACGATCAGGACGCGGGTCTCCGCCGGCACCACCTGGATGTCCTCGGTCATGCGCTCTCCGCTTTCCGCCTCAACGGCTTCCGCGGGAGCGATCTCAAGTTTTCCGGAGGATCGCCCTCAGCGGGCCCATTCCAGGGAATCCCGCTTCGCCTGGTAGTGGGCGCCCAGGTCCAGGGAGATGGCCCGCTCGCACAGCTCCAGGGCCCGGTGGAAGTCGCCCAGTTCGCTGTGGGCCTGGATGCCCCGCTCGAAACAGGTCAGGCCCTCCACCATCCGGCGGTAGCCGTGGGGAAAGGCCTCCTCCACCTCCGGAAGGAGGGCGAGCGCCGCGTCCACCGAGGCCGCGCAGGCCTCCCATTGCCCAAGCTGGGCCTGGGCATCGGCCGTCAGGTCGTAGGCCACCGCCTTCACCGCATTGGGCAGGCTGCCCTGGCCCTCGAAGGTGCGCCGCAGGTACTTGAGCGCCGCCTCCGGCCCGCTGAAGGCCGCCTCCCGGTGACCCGCCAGCAGGTCCTCCAGGATCTCCTTCACCGATTTGCGGACGGGTTCTTGTCGCTTGGCCATGAAACCTCTTTGCCACGGATGAACACGGATGAACGCAGATGGGAAACACGGGGATTCATCCGTGTCCCTCCGCGTTCATCCGGGGCCGATTATTCGTATTCGATGGTCGCCGGGGGCTTGGAGGTGATGTCGAAGACGACGCGGTTGATGCCCTTCACCTCGTTCACGATGCGCTGGGCGATCTTCTCCAGCAGGTCGTGGGGGAGGCGCGCCCAGTCCGCGGTCATGAAGTCCTCGCTGGTGACGGCACGGAGGGCGCAGATGGCCTCGTAGGTGCGCTCGTCGCCCATGATGCCCACGGTCTGGACGGGCAGCAGAACGGCGAAGGCCTGGCTGGTCTTCGCGTACCAGCCACTCTCCCGCAGCTCCTGGAGGAAGATGGCGTCGGCGTTCTGGAGGATGGCCACCCGCTCCCGGGTGATGGCGCCCGGGAGGCGCACCGCTAGGCCCGGACCGGGGAAGGGGTGCCGCTGGTTCATCTCCTCGGGCAGGCCCAAGGCGAGGCCCGTGGCGCGGACCTCGTCCTTGAACAGCTCGCGGAGCGGCTCCACCAGCTTCAGCTTCATGCGCTCGGGAAGCCCGCCCACGTTGTGGTGGGACTTCACCAGGATGGCGCCGCCGATGCCGCTGGATTCGATCACGTCGGGGTAGGTGGTGCCCTGGCCCAGGAAGTCCGCGCGCACCGCGCCGGCCTCGCGCTCGAAGACCTCGATGAACTTCCCGCCGATGATCTTCCGCTTCCGCTCGGGATCGGTGACGTCCTGCAGAGCGCCCAGGAACTCGTCGGAAGCGTCGATCCACCGGACGTTCAGCTCGAAGGGCGCGAAGTAGGCCTGGACCTGCGTCATCTCGTCCTTGCGCATCAGCCCGTGGTCCACGAAGACGCAGGTCAGGCGCTTGCCGATCGCCTTGTGCAGCAGCAGGGCCGCCACGCTGGAATCCACGCCGCCGCTGAGCCCCAGGACGACGGTCCCGTCGCCCACCTGCTGTCGGATGGCGCGGACCTTCTCCTCGATGAAGTTGCCGGCGTTCCAATCCAGGGCCATCCCGCAGGACTTGAGGAAGTTCAGGAGGAGCGGCGTGCCCTGGGCGCTGTGGGTCACTTCGGGGTGGAACTGGATGCCGTAGATCCGGCGCGCCGCGTTCTCCATGGCGGCCACGGGCACCCCGGGCGTCTTTGCTGTCACGGCGAAGCCCTCGGGCGCCACTTCCACGTGATCCCCGTGGCTCATCCACACCTGCTGGGCGTGGGGCAGGCCTTCGAACAGCAGGGAAGTCTCCGGCGAGGCGGTGATCTCGGCCTTGCCGTACTCCCGGCTGGTGGCGCGGTGGAGCTGCCCGCCCAGGTTCCGGGCCAGGATCTGCTGGCCGTAGCAGATGCCCAAGATGGGCACGCCCAGGTCCAGGATGGCCATGTCCAGCTCCGGCGCCCCGGGCTCCAGCACGGAATTGGGACCGCCCGACAGGATCACGCCCTTCAGGTCGGCCCCCGCGATCTCCGCCGCCGAGGTTCCACTGTTGTAGACCAGCCCGAAGGCGCCCAGCTCCCGCAGGCGCCGCGTGATCAGCCGGGTGTACTGGCTGCCGTAGTCGATGATCGCGATGCGTTCGTGGTGCATGGGAACCTCAGATGGAACAAGAAACCGCAGATGGCGCTGATGTCACAGATGGAAGCGGATTCATCTGCGGTTGAAGGTCGCTACTGCCAAAGGCTGAAATCCGCCACGCGCAGGAAGGCCAGACGGAAGCGGTGCAGGAGGCTGAGGCGGGCGGCGCGGAGGGCCGGGTCGTCGCACTTCACCATCACGGCGCTGAAGAAGGCTTCCAGGGGCTGGGCGAGGTTCGCCAGGGCCGCGAGGAGTTCCTTCCGATCGGCGGTGCCTTCCAATTTGGCGAGTTCATCCGCCAGGACGCGCTCCTCCGCTTGCTGGAGGAGAGTCCGGTCGAAATCAGCGGCGGGCGTCTCGTCCTTTAGGATGTTCCCGATCCGCTTGGCGCTCTGGGCGAGGCTGGCGAAGCGGGCATCCTCGGCGAAAGCGGACAGGGCTTCGCAGCGGGCCTTGAGATCCCCCAGGTCCTCCCACCCTGCGGCCAGGGCCGACCGGCGGACGGAGCCGGCGTAGCCGGCCACTTCGAGCTGGTAGGCGACACGGTCCTTGAAGAAGGCCAGCAGGGCCTCCCGGGTTTCGGCCTCGGGCTGGGTGGCCTTGGCGCCCACGGCCTTCAAACCGGCGGCGATGAGATCGATCGGGGACAGCGGCCAGCCCCGCTCCCACAGGATGCGCACGATGCCCTGCCCCGCCCGCCGCAGCGCCAGGGGATCCTTCGATCCGCTGGGGATCAGGCCCACGGCGAAGCAGCCCGTTACCGTGTCCAGCTTGTCGCAGAGGGACAGCAAGCCGCCCAGAGGCGTGCCGGGGATGGCGTCGTCGGCGCCGATGGGGCGGTAGTGCTCCGTGACCGCCTGCCAGACCTCCTCGTGGACGCCCTCGTGCTTGAGATACTCGCCGCCCATGACGCCCTGGAGTTCGGGAAATTCGCCCACCATCAGGGTCCGCAGGTCGCACTTGGCGAGGCGCGCGGCCTCAGCGGCCCGCTCGATGTGGGCAGCGTCCGTGGACAGCTTTCCGGCGAGCGCCCGCGCCAGGACAGCCACCCGCTCGGTCTTCTCGAAATAGCTCCCCAGTTCCCGCTGGAAAGTGAGGGCCTTGAGCCGCTCCAATCGGTCAGCCAGCGGGTGCTTGCGGTCCTCGGCGAAGAAGAACCGAGCGTCGTAGAGCCGAGCCTTCAGCACCCACTCGTTGCCCGCCTTCACGAAACCGGCGGGATCGTCCACGCGGTTGGCCGCAGTGAGGAAGAAGGGCAGCAGGGCGCCATCCGGCCCCTCGATGCAGAAGCTCTTCTGGTGCTCGCGGAGGCTGGTGACCAGCACTTCCTTGGGCAATTCCAGGAAATTGGCGGGGAACTCGCCCCGCACGATCTTGGGGAACTCCACGATCTCCGCCAGCGTGTCCAGCAGCTCCGCATCGGCCACCACGCGCCCGCCGACCTCAGCCGCCAGCGAGTCCAGCTGCGCGGCGATGCGATCGCGGCGGACCTCCACGCTCACCACCACGCCCGCCGCTTCCAGCGCGGCCTCATAGGCTTCGGGCGCCGCAACCGTCACTGCTTCGGGATGATCGCGGTGGTAGAGGCGATGGCCCCAGGTACTGTTGGTGGCCGTCACACCGTCCACCGTGATGGGTACGACCTGCTCCCCGAATAGGCAGAGGATGTTGCGGATGGGCCGCACGAACTCGAACTCGGAACGGCCCCAGCGCATGGCCTTGGGCACGTGCAGACCCGCGATCAGCTTGGGCAGCATCTCCGCCAGCAGGTCCACCGTGGGCCGGCCCGGCTTCGTGACTGTCACCACCGCACAGGGTTCTTTCTTCCCGGCCGGTTGCTCGAACCGCACCGCCGAGAAATCCACGCCCCATTTCTCCGCGAACTTCAGTCCCTGGATGGTCGCTCTGCCACCCTCCTCCACGCACATCCGCTGGGGCGGACCAATCTGAATCTCTGTCTGATCGGGCTGCTGAATGGGGAGGAATTCAATCAGCCAAGCAAGTTTTCGTGGCGAATAGCAATAGCTAAAAAGAGCAGTGGGGTCTACGCCCTCAGGAAATGGTTCAAATTGGTCAGCTGGCCAATCCGAACCAATTTCACCGCGACGCTGAATTGGATGCCTCAATGTCTCGTCAACGAACTGATTCAACTTGCTAGCAAGTTCTTCACTCAGAGGGTTCAGAAACCGCGCCGGAATCTCCTCGCAATGCAGTTCCAGCAGGAAGGTCTTCGTGCCGCTCACTTCGCACCTCCCTTCCCGGCTTTCGCATCTGCGGCATCGGCGCCATCTGCGGTTTCAAATTCCAGATACGCCTTGGCACACCCGCAGGCCAGGTCGCGCACGCGCTTGATGATGCCGGGCCGCTCGGTAGTGCTCACGGCGCCACGGGCATCGAGGACGTTGAAGGTGTGGCTCATCTTGAGGGCCTGCTCGTAGGCGCTGAGGAAGTGGCCGTGGTCCTTGAGCAGGCGCCAGCCCTCCTTTTCGTGGGCGTCGAACAGGGTGCGGTGCAGGTCCAGGTCCGCGTGCTCGAAGCTGTAGGCGGACAGCTCGAACTCCTCGCGCTGGCGCATCTGGCCGTAGGTGACGGGGAACACGCCGTCGTCGGTCTTCACCTCGCCGTGCACCAAGTCGAAGATGTTGTCGTAGCCGCCCAGGAACATGCAGATGCGCTCGATGCCGTAGGTCAGCTCGGCGCTCACGGGCCGGCAGTCCAGGCCGCCCACCTGCTGGAAGTAGGTGAACTGGCTGATCTCCATCCCGTCCAGCACCACCTGCCACCCCACGCCCCAGGCGCCCAGCGACGGCGATTCCCAGTTGTCCTCCTCGAAGCGGAGGTCGTGCTTGGTGAGGTCGATCCCGAGGGCCTCCAGGCTCTCGATGTAGAGGTCCTGCACCTTGGCGGGGCTGGGCTTGAGGATCACCTGGAACTGGAGGTGCTTGTAGACCCGGAAGGGGTTCTCGCCGTAGCGGCCGTCCGCCGGGCGCCGCGAGGGCTCCACGTAGGCCACGTTCCAGGGCTTGCTCCCCAGCGCCCCGAAGAACGTGAGGGGATTCATCGTGCCCGCGCCCTTTTCCAGATCGTAGGGCTGGCCGACGAGACAACCCCGGTCGGCCCAAAACCGCTGAAGGCGGAGGATGAGTTCCTGGATATGCATGGGGGCTCGCCAAAACGAGTATTCTAGCGGGTTTTAGCCATTCCCGTAAGCGGAAGCGGAGCGGGAACGACCACCTTCCCAGAGGAAATCCTTTCCGCTTCGTCAAGGATTGACTCGGTATCCCCGTCGCCGTGATGGCCGGCATCCGGCCGCCTTGCTAGAATCCCGCTTTCCCGGGGTTCCGCATGACCCGAAAAATCGCGCTCCTGGCCATCGGCGGCAACGCTCTCCTTAAGGAGAAGGAACGCGGGCTCCAGGAGGAGCAGCTGGAGAACGCCCGGGAAACGGCGGAGATGCTGGCCCGGGTGGTGGCGGAGGGCTACGCCCTGTGCGTGGTGCATGGGAACGGCCCCCAGGTGGGCAACCTGCTGATCCAGCAGGAGGCCGGCTCGGGCCAGATCCCGCCCTACACCCTGGACATCTGCGGGGCCATGACCCAGGGCTCCATGGGCTACATGCTGGAGCGGATGCTGATCAACCGCCTGCGCTTCCTGAAGCTGAACGCGCCGGTGACCTCGGTCCTGACCGAAGTGGTGGTGGACAAGGAGGACCGCGGCTTCCAGGACCCGACCAAGCCCGTGGGCCCGTTCTATCCGGAGTTCCGCGCCCTGGAGCTGATGCGGTCCAAGCGCTGGAAGATGAAGGAGGATTCTGGCCGGGGCTGGCGGAAGGTGGTGCCCTCGCCCCGCCCGCTGGAGATCGTCCAGCTCGGCGCCATCAAGACGCTCCTCGAGTCCGGCAGTTCCGTCATCGCCGGCGGCGGAGGCGGCATCCCCGTGATCCGGGACGCCAGCGGATTCCTGGTGGGGGTGGAAGCGGTCATCGACAAGGACCGGCTCAGCGCCCTGCTGGCGGCCCAGCTCCAGGCGGAGCTGTTCATCATCCTCACGGGCGTGGCCAAGGTGGCCCTCGATTTCGGGAAGCCCACCCAGCGCTGGGTGGATCGCCTCACCGCCAGCGAGGCCCGGCGGCACCTGGCCGAGGGGCAGTTCCCCCCCGGCAGCATGGGGCCCAAGATCGAGAGCGCCCTGGCCTATCTGGAGGGGGGCGGGCGCGAGGTGCTGATCACCACCGCGGAGGCCCTGGCCACCGAGGATCCGGGCACCGTGGGGACCCGCATCGTGAGAGACTAGAGGGTCTTCAAAGGAACCCCTCATGTACGCGCTCGTCCTCGTCCGCTACCGCCGCCCCATCTCCGAGATCGAGGCCGTGACCGACGCCCACCGCGTCTACCTCCGCGACCTGCAGGAGAAGGGCGTGGTCGTCGCCTCGGGCCCGCTGGACCCGCGCTTCGGCGGGATGTGGCTGGTGCGCGTCTCCGACGAAACCCCCCTCGCCGACCTGGACGCCCTCCGCAACGGCGATCCCTTCTATCAGCAGGGCCTGGCCAACTACGACCTCCTCCCCTGGAACGTGATGCAGGGCAAGGAAGGCCTCGACCGAATCTAAAAGGGACTTCCACTCAGAAAAGGGCCGGCCTCGTCCGGCCCTTTTTGTTTGGCAAAAAACGGCCACATTCTTCGTCCGGCCTGGGATAGCAAAATATCGATTATTTTTGGATATTAAAGCCTCTTAATTTCAAATACAAATCAATCAGGTCAAAGAGAATCATATAATTGTGATGGATATCACATATCGATGATCTATAACTCAGAACCTTCTTTTGTACGCCGATGAGCCCCATCGAGTTGAATTATTCAATAGCAGATCTCCCTTTGCCGATTGGCTCATCCAAGTAGAAAAATCGGTCGCGCTTATTTTCGTCCATCTTTTTTCTTGAGGCCGCCCCGCCCATCCCCCGCCCCCTCCCGAGAGGAGCCCGCATGCTCGGCAACCTGAAAATCGGTACCCGCCTCACCCTGGCCTTTTCCCTCATCCTGCTGCTGCTGCTGCTGGTGGCCGGCGTGGGGATGAACCGGATGAGCGTCATCGCGAGCAACACGAGCGACATCGTCACGCACTACAACAAGCAGCTGGAGGACATCAACACGATGTCGGAGCAGAGCGCCCTCGTGGCCCGCATGCTCCGGACCACCCTCCTCATGGACAACATCCCGGACCGGAAGGACAATTTCGAGCGCATCAGCAAGGCCCGGGACACCTACGAGGCCGCCTCCAAGCGCCTGGAAGAGAGCCTGTGGAGCGCCGAGTCCAAGGCCCTTTTCGCCAAGGTCCAGGAAAGCCACTTCAAGGTCCGCCAGGCCAATCAGAAGACCCTGGAAGCCTCTCTGGGCGGCCGGGACAAGGACGCGGTCCGTTTCCTCTTCGAGGAAGTGCGGGGGGCGGATCGGGCCCTGGAAGCCGACGTCGCCAACGCTGTCCACTTCTTCAACGCAGCCATCACCAAGCGTTATGACGCCGCCATGGCCAGCCATAACCAGGCGGTGGTGATCGTCACCATCTGCTCGGGCCTCGCGCTGGTCCTGGGCGGGCTTTTGGCCTTCACCATCACCCGCGGGATCACCCGGCCCCTGCAGGCCGTGGGCGCGGTGATCGAGACGGTGGCCCAGGGCGACCTCACCCAGCGCGTGGAGATCGACTCCACGGACGAACTGGGCGAACTGGGGCGGATCCTCAACACCACCAACGAGGGCCTGCGGGAGATGGTCCTGCAGATCCAGGAAAGCGCTCTGGCCATCTCCACCGCCTCGGGCGAGATCTCCGTGGGCAACACCGACCTGAGCCGCCGCACGGAAGAACAGGCCGCCAGCCTCGAAGAGACCGCCAGCAGCATGGAGCAGATCACCAGCAACGTGAACCAGACGGCGGACAACGCCCGCTCCGCCAACCAGGAGTCCGGCAAGGCCCGCCAGGTGGCCCAGGACGGCGGCACCGCCGTGGGCCAGGTCATCGAGGCCATGGAGGCCATCAACCAGAGTTCCGCCAAGATCAACGAGATCATCGGCGTGGTGGACGAGATCGCCTTCCAGACCAACCTCCTCGCCCTGAATGCGGCGGTGGAAGCCGCCCGGGCCGGCGAGCAGGGACGCGGGTTCGCGGTGGTGGCGGCGGAAGTCCGGAACCTCGCCAAGCGCAGCGCCGACGCGGCCAAGGAGATCAAGGGCCTGATCCGGGACAGCGTGTCCAAATCCCAGGACGGCACCAAGGTGGCCGCCCACGCCGGCGACACCATCCGCGAGGTGGTGGCCAACGTCCAGCGCGTGACCAGCCTGGTGGGCGAGATCGCGGCGGCCACGCAGGAGCAGAGCGCGGGATTGAACGAGATCAACAAGGCCGTGGTCCAGATGGACGAGGTCACCCAGCAGAATGCGGCCCTGGTGGAGGAATCCGCCGCGGCCGCCGAGTCCCTGGACGCCCAGGCCCACGCGCTGACGGAGGTCGTGGCCCGCTTCAAGACGGGTCTGGAAGTGCGGCGGCCCGAAGCCAGCCGCGCCCGGCCCCTCGCCCCCCACCATGCCGCCGCGCCCCGTTCCGCGGCCAAGCCCTCCCTCGGGGCGAAGCGGACCCCCGCCCGCCCCGAACTCGGCGCCTCGAAACAGCCCCTGCCCACGCCCAAGGACGACGACGACGGCCAGTGGGAAGCCTTCTGAGGAGTCGCCCATGGCCGCCGCCGACAGCAGCTTCCACGGAACCCAGCAGGTCCTGTGCTTCGTCCTGGCGGGCGAGGCCTACGCCCTACCCATCCTCAAGGTCCGCGAGATCCAGGCCCAGGCCGCCATCACGCGCATCCCCGAGGCTCCCGAGTACATGCCCGGGGTGATCAACCTCCGCGGGGCCATCGTCCCCATCCTGGAGTTGAGGCGCCGCTTCGCCCTGGGCGAGGCCCCTCCGGACGCCCGGCCAGTCATCGTCATCGTCGAAGTCCAGGGGCGCACCCTGGGGATCCGGGTGGATGCGGTCTCCGACGTGCTGGACCTCGATCCGTCCGCCATCCGCCCCGCCCCCGAACTCGGCGCCCAGACGGCCCTGGGCCGGGAGTTCATCGCGGGCCTGGCCTCGCTTCCGGGCGCCACGGGGGCGGACGCCATGCTGATCCTCCTCGACCTCGACCGCCTGCTGTCGGACGGCGAGCTGTTCGCCCTCGACGCCTCCTCCTGATCCGCCATGGCCGACTCCTTCCCGCCCCCCGACTCCGATTCCGCCGCCGGCCCCCTTCTCCTGGAAGGGGACCTGGACATCTTCGCCATCCAGGACCAGTGGGAGTGGCTCGCGCCCTGGACCGCCTCCGAGGAGCAGCCGCTTCCCCTGGATCTCTCCGGCCTCGGGGACATCGACCTGTCCGGGTTCCAGCTCCTGGCCGCCGCAGCCCAGACCCTGCACACCAAGGGCCATCGACTGGTCCTGACGGGCCTCAAGGAGGAATGGCGGAGCCGTCTCACCCTGCTGGGCTTGGCGGATCTCCTGGAAGGAGCTTCCTCATGAAGTGGTGGTCCGGCACCCCCGACGCGCCTCCGCAGGCGCTGTCCGCGCCGGCGGCACCGCCGGAGGCCGCTTCCGGCGATGCCGGGATGACGGCCGCGCTCCAACAGCTGGCCGGTCGCGAGGCCGCGATGCTGGAGGGCCAGGTGGACTTCCTGAGCAACGAGCTGACCCAGGCCGACAACCTCGTGCGGGAGGCCGCCTCCACCGTGGAAGCCGCGCTTAAAAGCCTCGACCAGGGCGTGGACCAGCAGCACCGGCTGGCCGAAGCCGTCCTGGAGTGCATGGGGACGGGCTCCGAAGGCGCGTCCGCGGATCAGGCGGGCGGCGGGTTCGGGACCGCGATCGTGGGGACCCTCGACACCTTCGTGAAGCACATGCTCGACATTTCCGAGTCGTCCACGCGCTTCGCCGCGGAGATCGAGGACATCCGCGACCGCGCGGCCCACATGGAGGACATGCTGGGCGAGCTGTCGGAGATCGCCGGGCGCACCCATCTTTTGTCCCTCAACGCCACCATCGAGGCCGCCCACGCCCGCCAGTTCGGCGCCGGGTTCGCCATCGTGGCGGGCGAAGTGTCCAAACTGGCGGACCGCAGCACGGCGCTCAGCTCCATCATCCACGAGCAGATCAGCGGCACCCGCCAGGCCCTGGAGCGGACGGATGCCCTGGTCCAGTCCATCGTCAGCAAGGACGTGGGGGTGGCCCTGCGGTCCAAGGACGAGTCCGAAGTGGTGATCCGCACCCTGGAGACGAACAACGCCAAGGCGCAGGAGCTGGTGGGCCAGCTGGAAGCCAACGCCGGCGGCATCGCCCAGCAGGTGAGCCACGTGGTGCGCAGCCTCCAGTTCGAGGACCTGGTCCATCAGACCCTGATGGCCTGCCTCCAGGAGCTGCAAAACCTGCTGGAACAGGCGGGCGCGTGGCGGGCCTTCGAGGCCCGGCTGGCCGCGGGCGCCGACGGGGTGGAGGCCATCGCCTCGCTCCACGAAGTCCTGGGCCAGGTGGAAGCCGCCCGGGTGCAGTTCAAGGCAGTGAAGCGCGGCGATCTCGTCGCGGGCGATGTCGATCTCTTCTAGGGGCTTGATCCGATGGGCAAATGCATTCTCACCGTGGACGATTCGAGCACGATGCGGCAGATGATCACCTTCACCCTGAAAGGGGCGAACTTTGACGTCCTGGAGGCTTCCGACGGCGTGGAGGCGCTGGAGGTGGCCCAGGGCAAGCAGCTGTCCCTGGTCATCACGGACGTGAACATGCCCCGCATGGACGGGATCACGCTGGTGCAGCGACTCCGGGCCCTCCCCGAATTCCGGTTCACGCCCATCCTCGTGCTCACGACCGAGGCGCGCGGGGACATCAAGCAGAAGGGGAAAGAGGCCGGCGCCACGGGGTGGATCGTCAAGCCCTTCAGTCCCGAGAAGCTCCTCGAGGTCGTGAACAAGGTCATCTGAGGTTCCCATGTCCGATCCCATGCAGCAATTTCGCGAGGCCTTCTTCGAAGAGGCCGCCGAGCTGGCGGACGGCATGGAAGCGACCCTGCTCTCCCTCGATCTCGACGCCATCGAGGTGGAGGATCTGCACACGCTGTTCCGGGGCGCCCATTCCATCAAGGGGAACGCCGGGACCTTCGGGTTTCCGGAGGTCGCCGCCTTCACCCATGAGCTGGAGAACACCCTGGAGCCGGTGCGGAAGGGCACCCGGGCGATGACCTCCGACCTGCGCGAGCTGCTGCTCCAGGGCGTGGACCTCATCCGCAGCCACCTGCACCACGCCCGCCAGGAGGAGCCGCTGCCCGCGAAGGAAGTGCGGACCCAGGAGGCGCTGGTGGCGAAGCTCCAGGCCCGGGAGGCCGCGCCGCCGCCGGAGCCCCTCGCCAAAGCCATGGCCCAAGCCGCCGCCAAGGCCCACAGCGGCACCGGCTTCGCCATCCGGTTCGAGGCCCCTTCGGACGCCTTCCGCCGCGGCATCAACCTGGAGCGCCTGTTCCGCGACCTGGGGAAGCTGGGACATCTCCGGACGTGGCTGGACCTCTCCCGCCTTCCCCCCTTCGACCAGCTGGATCCCGAGGATTGCCACATGGCCTGGGACCTCCGCCTGGAGACCTCGGCGCCCCTGGCGGACGTGGAGGAGGTCTTCGAGTTCGTGGCCGAGGGCGACAACCTCCAGATCCAGCCCCTGGCCCCCGAAGGCGCCGTCCCGCCCCTGGGAGAGATCCTGCAGGTGGAAGCGGGCGTGAGCCCCAAGGACATCCGCGAAGCGCTGTCGCACCAGAAGCACCTCGGCGAACTCCTCGTGGAAGCGGGGAAGGTGAAGCCCGAGGCCGTCACCAAGGCTCTGGACCGCCAGCAGTCCAAGCGGCACCAGGCCGAAGCCTCCACCGTGCGCGTGGCCACCGAGAAGATCGACCGGCTGGTGAACCTCGTGGGCGAACTGGTCATCACCCAGGCCATGCTGGCCCAGGCTTCCCAGGCCTCGCACGTGCCGGCCAGCGAGGAGCGGATGAACGCCGCCCTCCTGCAACTCGACCGGCAGACCCGCGAGCTGCAGGAGCGGGTGATGGGCATCCGGATGGTGCCCGTGGAGATGGTGTTCTCGCGCTTCCCCCGCATGGTCCACGAACTGGGCCGGCAGTTGGGCAAGGAGGTGGAACTGGGGATGGAGGGCCAGGCCACCGAACTGGACAAGACCTTCATCGAGATGCTGGTGGATCCCCTGACCCACCTCGTCCGGAACGCGGTGGACCACGGGATGGAGGCCACGGAGGCCCGCATCGCCGCGGGCAAGCCCGCCGGCGGGACCATCCTGCTCCGCGCGTCCAGCCGCGGCGGCCACATCCACATCGAAGTGAAGGACGACGGCCAGGGACTGGATCCCGAGCGCATCCTGCGGAAGGCCGTGGAGCGGGGCCTCGTCGCGCCCGGCGCCCGGCCCTCGGACGACGAGCTGAACCTGCTGATCTTCGAGCCCGGCTTCTCCACCAAGGATCAGGTCTCGGACCTGTCCGGCCGCGGCGTGGGGATGGACGTGGTCCGCCAGAACGTGCGCGCCCTGGGGGGCCGCATCGAAGTGGAGAGCGGGGTGAACCGCGGCACCACCATCCGCCTGGTGCTGCCGCTCACCCTGGCCATCCTCGACGGCCTGACGGTGCGTGTGGGCCAGGAGACCTTCGTGTTCCCCCTGGCGTCGGTGCTGGAGAGCTTCCAGTGCCGGGCCGAGGACGTGCGCACGGTGAAGGGCGATCGGGAGGTGATCAGCCTGCGGGGCGAGTTCATTCCCGTGGTGCGCCTCCAGCGCTTGCTGGAAGCCGCCCCCGGCGAGAGCGGCCGCGATCGCGCGCTGCTGGTCCTGGTGGAAACCGAGGGCCGGCGGGCCGCCATGATGGTGGACGAGCTGCTGGGCCAGCAGCAGGTGGTCATCAAGAGCCTGGAGACCCACTACCACCGCGTGGAGGGGATCTCCGGCGCCACCATCCTGGGCGATGGGCGCGTGGCCCTCATCCTGGACGTGCAGGGCCTCATGCGCCTCGAATCCGGCGCCGCCGCCGTGAAAGCATGAACCGGCCCGACGAACTCCCGCGGGAAAGCGTGGTCCTGGACCGGACGCCGCTGTCGCCGCGGACCTTCCAGGCCATCCGCAACCTGCTCTACGCCCATTCGGGAATCGCCCTGGCGCCCCACAAGCTGACCATGGTCCAGTCCCGCCTCGCCAAGCGCCTGCGGGTGCTCGGCCTGACGGACTACGAGAGCTACCTGGAGCGAGTGAGCGATCCGGCGTCCGAGGAGTGGGGCGAATTCATCAACGCCCTCACCACCAACCTCACCAGCTTCTTCCGCGAGGGCCACCACTTCACGCGGCTGGTGGAGCTGCTGGAGGCCCAGGGCCCTCCGCCCCTGGTGCGGGTATGGAGCGCCGGCTGCTCCACGGGCGAGGAGCCCTACACCCTCGCCATGACGCTGCACAAGGCCTTCGGGGGGATGTGCCGCATCGAGATCGTGGCCACGGACCTGGACACGTCCGTCCTGGAGACGGCGGCCCGGGGCGTGTACCCCCTCGCCCGCCTGGAGAACGTCGCCGAGCCGTGGAAGCACTTCGGCTTCCTCCGCGGCACGGGCCGGCAGGAGGGCCAGGTGCGGATCCGGCCGGAGCTCCGCGGGCTGATCACCTTCGAGCGCCTCAACCTCCTGGACCCCCGCTGGCCGCTGGGCAGCGGCCCCATCCACGCCATCTTCTGCCGCAACGTGATGATCTACTTCGACAAGCCCACCCAGCGGAACCTCCTCGCCCGCTTTCACCAGCGCCTGGAACGGGACGGGCTGCTGTTCGTGGGCCACTCGGAGGCGCTGCTGGACGCCGCGAGCGGGTTCCATCCGCTGGGCCAGACCGTCTACCAGCGGAAGGACGGCAAAGCATGACGTCTTCCCTCGCTCCCCTGGTCCAAGGCCGGGCCTCCAAGTACCTGGACCGCCATTTCAACCGGCAGGCCATGAAGATCCTGCCCGGCGAGTTCTACGCCACGGTGGACGACGAGGTGATCGTCACCGTCCTGGGGAGCTGCGTCACCGCCTGCCTGCTGGATCCCATCGCCATGGTGGGCGGGATGAACCACTTCATGCTGCCGCTACGGGGGGACGGCGAGCCCGATCCCGACGTGTTCTCCTCCGCCCGCTACGGCGCCGCCGCCATGGACTACCTCATCGACGACCTGGTCCTGCTGGGAGCCGAGCGCAGCCGCCTCGTGGCCAAGGCCTTCGGCGGGGGCCGCGTGGTCCGCGGCCTCCCCGACATCGGCGGCCAGAACATCGACTTCGTGCGCGGGTTCCTCCGCGACAAGGGGATCCCCCTCTGGAGCGAGGACATGGGCGGCACCCTTCCCCGCAAGATCTACTTCTTTCCCCACACGGGCCAGGTTCTCGTCAAGCGCATCCAACGCCTTCACAACGACACCATCTTCGACCGCGAGCGCGCCTACCTCTTCGACATGGCCTCGTCGCGGACCGAGGGGGGGACGGAGCTACCCACATGAACGCCAAGGTCAAATCCCGCGTCCTGGTGGTGGACGACAGCGCGCTGGTCCGCCAGACCCTGTCCTCCATCCTCGTCCGCCACGGCGGACTCGAAGTGGTGGGCTCCGCCCGCGATCCCTACGACGCGCGGGAGAAGATCAAGGAACTGGATCCCGACGTCCTCACCCTGGACGTGGAGATGCCACGCATGGACGGGCTCACCTTCCTCGGCAAACTGATGAAGGCCCATCCCCTGCCCGTGGTGATGCTGTCCAGCCTCACGGCCCAGGGCACGTCCACCGCGCTGGACGCCCTGGCGCTGGGGGCCGTGGACGTCATCGGCAAGCCCGTGCTGGACCAGGCCGCGGGGCTGGAGGCCATGGGGACCGAGATCGCCGAGACGGTCTACGCCGCGTCCCTGGCGAGGGTCCGCCCCCTCATGGCCTCGACGGCCGCCGCCGCGGGACCGGTCGCTCCCCTCTCCAGCGTGCGGAAGACCCGCAGCGGCCGCGCCCTCATCGCCGTGGGCGCCAGCACCGGGGGAACCGAGGCCCTGCGGCGCGTCTTCGAGACCATCCCCGGGAACCTTCCGCCCGTGGTCGTCGTTCAGCACATGCTTCCGGGCTTCATGCCCGCCTTCGCCGATCGCCTGGACCGCAGCTGCGCGGCCAAAGTGAAGGTTGCCGAGGACCACGAGACCCTCCAGTCCGGGACGGTGTATCTGGGCCCCAGCGGCTGCCACCTCACGGTGATCCGGCAGGGGGCGGGCCTCGCTGCCCACCTCCAGGTCGGCGAGCGGATCTCCCGCCACCTGCCCTCCGTGGACGCCCTTTTCCAGAGCGTCGCCGAGGCCTGCGGCCCCCACGCCCTGGGGGCGATCCTCACGGGCATGGGCGACGACGGCGCCCGCGGCCTCCTGGAGATGCGCCAGAAGGGCGCACGCACCCTCGGCCAGGACGAAGCCACCTGCGTGGTCTACGGAATGCCGCGGGCAGCCTGGTCGCGCGGGGCCGTCCAGGTCCAGGTCCCCCTGGCCGACGTCGCCCGCCACCTGGCTGAGTGGAGTTCAGTGGCCGTCTGAAGCCCAAGCTTTTCTTTTCACCACCAAGACACCAAGAACTGCATAAAGACACCGCTTTCTGTCTTTCTTGGCGTCTTGGCCCACTACCAACAAACTTACAACCAGGGATCAAGTAATCCACTCCAGCACTCCCTTCTTGGGAGTAGATCTCAATGGATTAGGTCGATTTCGAAATGGCTATAGAAAAATTTCTGAAACGCCAAGGACAGGATCCCTTGTGCCGAGAGAGCCTTCAGATCGGAAAATTCAGAACGAATGACTTCAGATTCATGGGCATTCAATCAGTTTCATGTCAGTTCCGGGAGACTGGCGACGGTTCACTGCAAATTAGCTTATAGACATGAACACCACAACTGCTGAAGTCGTCAGTAAGTGACCCATCGCTAGAAACTGGTAGGCTACCGCGATTTTCAAACAGGGGTATAGCAGCAATAACAAAGCGGTTGTCCACTTTAAATTTCATCGAAACCTTCACCCGGGGTTGCACCTGGTTAATCGCAATTAAATACAGATCCTGGGAATTGGGATCCATCCAAAGATGGCAGACAATCGGCCAATTTTTTGGGACATCAATATGTGGCACGTTGTCTACCTCTACCTCGTTCGGCAACGGACCCACCGCCAAAGCCGTGCTGATAACACTTATCTCCTCCGCGAGTGAGCTGAACACTCCATCAGCCCACCTCTGACCATCGCCGGGGAAGGGATCGACGCTGGCCTGGCTCTCTTTGCACGCGTTGAACATCCAGCTCAACCAGCCGGTGGCCCCGTGGTCGATAGCGTAGTACAACATGAAGCGCATCTCATTAAAGGTTGGCAGGCGGAAATACCATGTCGGCTCGCTGGGAACCCTTCCGACTCCCTGCAACACGGCCCACCAAGGCTTACCGATTCCTTTCATTTTTTGGCTGAAGGCGTTAATGACGTTACGGTATGGGCCTGGGTAGGTAAGCGTGAATTCGGGGTCGCCTTGGTTGCAAGGGTAGTTGTCGATAAGTGCGATGTCGTAGCTATCTGAAAACAGGTTTGGCAGGTTATCTGTGAAGCAAAAAACGATGAATACGGGCTTTGATGAATATGGGAAGCCAACGCTCGACTGCTTGATCAGCTCATAGGCCTTTTTACATCCTGGATAATCTCCTTCCGAGGGTTCATCCGCTGTGTACCATCCTGCTAGCGCAGGATGCTTGTCGAATTGGCGGACAAAGTTGTTTATGTTTTCCTCAGCTTGAGTATCGCCATTGGAAATTGCGGTTATCCAGCGTCGTGGAAGCTCCAGAATGATTTTTAGGTTGTACTTTGCCGCTTGATCAAGCTTGGCCTTAACTTGTTCATTTGTGGAATTATAAATATACATCAGCGAAATTCCTGCCCCAACAGAAACCATTTCGTCTGGAGAGTTGGAGTTGTAATCGATTTGGTCATACCATCCGACCTGAAACTCCTTCTGTCTTATCACCGGACTTAGGAATCGAACTTCCCCAATTGAAACTAGGTTTTCTGGGTCACTCCAGTTGCTGGAAACCAGGAAACGCAACTTTTGCGCAAGGATAGGCTTGTTTAAAATGTAGTCATACCCGGGCTCACCAGCCCAAGTGGAAGTTCCTTGCTTGAATTGAAATGAATCGGTTGAAGACCAAGCGGCCGAATCGCCTAGAATCTGGAGGCTCACATCCTTCGCGCCACGACTACTATTATTGGAAGTATTATTGTAATTCCATGCGTGAAAACCAGAAATGAGTCTGGGATTATCGAAATCAAATTGGATCCACTTGCCGTTTCCGAAAGGCTCGGTCCCGGAAATCCAATGGTCCTCCTGTGTTGCTCCATGCATTGGCCAACTTCCTGCCAGGTTTCCAACTGGGAAGTTACCGAATAACCCGGAGCCGTTAATGGCATTGATGGGCAGATAGGGCTGGGACCAAGTGGAGCTAGCCATAGCACTTCCGGGTTGGAGCTGAAGGGTTACCGCCATGAGGTCGCTGGACTTGACGACACGAGGAGCTATGAAAAAACGAAGCTCCCCAATAGAAACTAAATTAGATGAGTCGCCCCAGTTGCTCGAAATGATGAACCGGACTTTCCGTGCAGTTACTCCGCTCTCCAGGAAGTAATTGGCCCCAGTTTCCCCCTCCCAAGAAGAAGCTCCCTTTAAAAAGATGAAAGTTCCAGCATTGACCCAGTTCCCTGTCCCATCTTGATACTGAAAAACAACATTCTTGACACCTCGGTTGCTGGAATTGGAGGTGTTGTTGTAGTTCCAAACATGGAACCCAGTGATGAACTGTGTGTTCCCAAGATCGAACTGAATCCACTTTTCATTACCGAACGGTTCCGTTCCAGATATCCAGTGGTCTTCCTGGGTGGCGCCGTGCATGGGCCAAATGCCGGACGTCATGCCAGTTGTCAAGTCGAAGGACAAACCGGAACCGTTGATGGCGTTTCCAGGTAGGAACGATTGACTCCAGAATGAGCTAGCCTCGGCACTCATGGGTTTGGCGAGAAAGGTCTCAGCGATGAACCTTACCTCGCCGATGGAGGTGAGGTGATCTGGGTCACCCCAATTGCTATGGATCAGGAATCGGACGTTCCGTGCAGTTATTTCGCAGGGCAGGGTGTAATCGGAGCCAGCAAAACTGCCTCCCCATCCGTTCGGACCAATATCAAATTGATATACACCTGCATCTACCCAGATGCCGGTGATGTCTTGGTATTGAAAGGTCACATCCTTTGCACCACGGTTGCTGGCATTAAAAGTGTTGCAATAGTTCCAAACATGGAATTTTGAAAGTATGTAACTTCCCCCAAGATCGAACTCGATCGATTTGCCGATCCCAAATTCTTCGGTTCCGGAAATCCAATGGGTGCCCTGGTCGATTTGGTGGTCGGGCCAAACAGAGGGGACGCTTGCGCCAGTTTTAAGATCGACCGACAATCCCCTACCGGTTATGGTGTTAGTTGAATCGTACACCGTCGACCAAAGGGAACTGGCATTGGCACCTACAGGCTTCACTATAAATTTAGGAGCCAAATTAACGACAGATTGTGCAAAAAAACGCACCTCTCCGATGGAGACAATATTTTCAATATCACCCCAATTATTCTTGATCAGGAAGCGTATTTTTCTGGCGGTTATTGGGTTAGATAAACGATAGTCAACACCTGTGTACCCGTCCCAAGTCGAGGGAGCTTGATCAAGCGTCATAGATTCTTGGGTGCTGATCCAATCCCACTGATTGCTTAAATACTGAATTTCGACCAATTTGGCGCCACGACTACTTGCATTCCCTGGGTTGTAGTAATTCCAGGCATGGAAGCCTGAAACAACAAAGGTTGCCCCTAAATCGAAATCGATACTTTTGCCGGTTCCAAATTTCTCCGTCCCGGAGATCCAATTTGTACTCTGATCGATATGATGAGATGGCCATTTGGATGGGATGTCCATATTGGTCAACAGGTCCGAATCTAGGCCGACGCCATTTATCGCCTTTTCGGCGCTGTAGTCATCGCCTATCTTGGAGCTTGCGCTTGCACCCATTGGCTTGACGAGGAATTCATGAGATGCCGAGGCCGGTACCCATATTAAAAAAATAACTAGAAGGCTAAAGATGCGCCTCATGATGGACTCCAACAGATGCCCCAAATAAATGCTAGTAATTGCTGAAGCCCCCAGGGAACCCATCGCGGGCGGAGGTCTCGGTAGAGGGAAACAAGTAAATATCCCCCGGCAGAGCCGGGGGCTTTATCAAGTGAGCCGCTCAAAGCGGCTAAGAGGGGTCGCTAACGCGGCCCCATTTCATCGGTGCCACCTCATGGTGGCCACCCCTACCAAGGCAACATCTGCTCCAAGCGCTGGTCCTCCCTTTCTTGTCGACGGATGTATTCCCGCACTGTTGCTTCGTCGCGCCCCACGGTCGATACGAAATATCCTCGGGCCCAGAAATGCTGCCCAACAAAGTTCCGCTTCCTCTCTCCGTAGACTCGAGCCAGGTGAATGGCGCTCTTCCCCTTGATGAATCCGATCACCTGCGATACCGAATACTTCGGTGGAATTGAAATCAGCATATGGACATGGTCACCCATCAGGTGCCCCTCAATGATTCGGCTTTCCTTCTGCTCTGCCAGCTTCTTCAGGACTTCTCCAAGGTGCGGCCTCAACTTCTCGTAGATCGTCTTCCTCCGACACTTCGGCACAAAGACCACGTGGTACTTACACTCCCATCTGGAGTGGCTTAGACTTTCTTCTGAGTCCATCTCAGTTCTCCTCATGTGTGCTTGGCGGCTCACATGAAGATTTCTGCGGTGGACTCCTGTATATGTCAAACATCTACTGCCTCCCCGGCACAGCCGGGGGCTTTCCTATGAGTTGGTAACATCGAACTCGCGGGGCGATACGTTCTAATGAACAACGATAGCCTAATTCAGAGGGGTTTCCTCTGATAGCATGCGCCCTTGTTCACGCTCCCGATGGGCGATGCCCATGATGGTGTTGATGCTGAGATCCACTTCCTTGGCAATCATGCGGTAGGACTTCCCCTGTTCCAAGAGACGCAGCACTTTGGGGGCGAGGCGGTCGGATTTCGGTCGTTCTCCAGGCTTCCGCCCGAACGTTTTTCCCTTGGCCTTCGCCGCCGCGAATCCGGAACGGATGCGCTCTCTGAGCAGATCTCGCTCGAATTCAGAGAGGGCTGCCATCAAGGAGGCGATGAGCTTGCCCTGGGGTGTGCTCAGGTCGAACTGGAGGCCAGTCTGTGCGATCAGGGACACATTCCATGCCTGCAGATCATGAAGGGTCTGCACCAGATCCATGGTGCTCCGTCCCCACCTGGTGAGTTCCGTAACGGGGAACAGCCGATGCGGAAAGTCTTCTGCGGCGGTTCACGCGACACAACGTCCAGCACCCGGCTTACAAGGCCTTCACCGAATTAGGGAAGGCCATCAGGACCATCTTCCTCTGTCGCTATCTGGCTTCTGAGGAACTGCGCCGCGAGGTAAACGAGGGCTTGAACGTGGTGGAGAATTGGAACGGCACAAATGATTTCATCCTCTTCGGGAAAAAGGGCGAGCTGGCCACGAACCGAAAAGAAGACCAGGAGATGAGCGTTCTCTGCCTGCATTTGCTCCAATCCTGCCTCGTCTACATCAACATGCTCATGATCCAGGAGGTGCTGGAGGATCCCAAATTGCTCGGGCGCATGACGCCCAGGGATCTGGCGGCCCTGAGCCCCCTGCTGACCGCGCACGTCACCCCGTACGGGCGTTTCGGCCTAGACATGGAAACGAGACTTCCCATCAAGGCGGCCACTCAGGATGAGGCATTCGCTACTTGATCCCTGGTTGCACGTTTGTTGGTAGTGGGCCGTCTTGGCGATGATCCTTATTCTTTGAATGCAAGTGGCATGAAGGGACAGGGGCAGGATTCAGTCCTTGGCGGGCTGGATCGCGAGGGTCGCGATCTTCTGTTGGATCTCCTTCGCCGTGAAGGGCTTTCGGATGCTGGTGACGCCGGGGTGGGCGGCCAGGAGCGGAGCCATTTCCTGGTCGCTGTAGCCGGTGGACAGGATCACGGGAATGCCGGGCCGCAGGGCGCGGAGCCGCGGAAGAGCCTCGGGGCCGCCCAGGCCGGGCATGTTCATGTCGAGGAGAACCAGCTCCGGCGCGAGTCCCTCCTCCATGAGCTGCAGCGCCTCCTCGGCGCTGGCGGCCAGCGTCACTTCGTGGTCGAGCATCTCCAGCATGGGCCCCAGGGAATCGCGGATCAGTTCGTCGTCGTCCACCAGGAGGATGCGGAGCGGTTGCAGGGCCTCGGGCTCGGGCCGCGGCGTCGGTTCGGGAAGCATGGCGGACTCCACACGGAAGGGCGGGAAACGCAGGATCGCCTCGGTTCCGGCCCCCAGGACGCTGGACAGTTCCAGGTTGCCTTCATGGGCCTTCATCGTGCCGTAGACCATCGCCAGGCCCAGGCCGGTCCCCTTCCCCTGCGGCTTGGTGGAGAAGAACGGCTCCATCGCCTTGGCGAGCACCTCCGGCGACATGCCTTCGCCGGTGTCCTTCACCCGCAGCTCCACCCCGCCGTTGGCGCTCGCGCGGGTGGAGATGGCGAGGGTGCCGCCGCCGGGCATGGCGTCCATGGCGTTGACGCACAGGTTCATGATCGCGTGGCTGAGGGCGCCGCCGTCCCCGCGCACCCACCGGAGGTCCGGCGCGAGATCCATTTCGAGGTGGATCCGCTTGAGCGTGGTGTGGCTGAGGAGGTGGCCCATCTCGCGCACGAGGGCGTTCAGGTCGAGGGGACGCTCCTCCTGGAGATCCTGGCGCGCGAAATAGAGCAGGCTCTTCACCACCCCGCGACCGCGGAGACAGGCGGTGGTGATCGTCTCCAGGCTCTTCGCCAGGGCCTGCGGGTCGTCCGGATTCTCCTGCAGGCTGGAGGCCAGCCCAAGGATGGCGCCCAGGACGTTGTTCATGTCGTGGGCCACGCCGCCCGCGAGGCTGCCCAGGCTCTCCAGCTTTTGGGCCTGCTGGAGCTGCGCTTCCAGGGCCCGCCGCTCGGCCTCGGCGCGTTTCAGCCCGGTGATGTCCTCCTTGATGGCAATGTAGCCGGTGAGGTCGCCCTTCTCATCGCGCACGGGGGCGAGGATGGCTCGCTCATAGAAGGGTTCGCCGCCCTTCCGGAGGTTCTCGAATTCCCCCCGCCACACTTCGCCCCGGGCCAGGGCCTCCCACATCGGGCGGTAGTGCTCGGGCGGCGTCGACGGGGACTTGAGGATGCGGGGATTGCGCCCGAGGGCCTCCTCCGCGGCGTAGTGCGTGGTGGCCGTGAACGCCGGATTCACGTACTCGATCCGGCCCTCGGGATCGGTGATCACGATGGAGAGCGGGCTCTGTTCCACGGCCACCGTGACCTTCCGCAGCGCCTCCTCGTCCTGCTTGCGGTCCGTGATGTCCTGGATGATGCCCACCAGGGCCCGGGGGTGGCCCTCCTCGTCGTAGTGGAGTTCGCCCCGGCCGTGGACCCACCGGCGGACGCCGTCGCTCACGCGGATGATGGGGTATTCCAGATCGAAGGCTTCGTGCCGCGCCACGAGGCCCGCCACGTAGCGCTCCATCCGCTCCCGGGCTTCCGGCACCACCAGCGCCCTCCAGCTCTCCAGGGTGCGGGGATGATCGGGACCCACGCCGAAGATCCGATCCAGTTGAGCACTGCTCTTCCAGGAATCCGCGCGGATGTCCCAGGCGTAGGTGCCGACGCCGCCCGCCTGCTGGGCCTCGCGGAGCGACCGCTCGCTCTCCTGGAGCGCCAGCTCCACCTCGCGCCGCCGCGCTTCCCCGGCCAGGTGATCGAGCGCAAAGGAGATGTCGACGGCCGCCTCTTCCAGCAGAGCCACTTCCTGCACCCCGAAGAAATCCTTCTCGTGGGCGTAGACGGTCAGGGCGCCGCGCACTTCGCCGCCCTCGCGGATGGGAAACGCCGCGATGGAGGCGAAGCCCGCGGCCACCAGTTCCTCCCGCCATGGGGAAGAAGCCTGGGCGGCGATGAAGTCGTTCAGGATGCACGGCCGTCCTAGGCGGATGGCCTGGCCCACGGCGCCCTGGCCCTCGGAGGACTGGTCGGCCCGGACCACCACGCGATCCAGGAGGCCCGTGGTGTCGCCGTGGCGCCCCACCACCTCCACGCGGTGGGTGGCGGGATCCTCCCAGCCGATCCAGGCCATGGAGAACTTGCCGAAGACCACCATGGCGCCGCAGATCTTGGCGAACAGCGTCTCGCGCGTGGCGGACCAGACGATGGCCTGGTTGACCTGGCTGAGCGCGGCATAGAGCTGCGTCATCCGCTGGATCTCGTGCTGGCGCGCCTCCCGCTCGGAGATGTCGCGCATGAAGCTGATCACGCCCCGTTCGCCGTCCAGCCGGACCAGCCGCGAGCTGACCTCCACCGGAAAGGTCGATCCGTCCCGGCGGCGGTGGCGGGTCTCGAACCTCAGGGCGCCGACGACGCGCAGCCGGGCGAGCTGTTCCTGCACGAGCGGGGCCGCTTCGGACAGGCGCAGCATGGAAATGGACCTGCCCCTCAGTTCTTCCGCCGTGTAGCCGTAGCTCTCCACCGCGCGCTGGTTCGCCTCGCGGATGCGGCCCTCCTCGTCCAGGAGCAGGATGATGTCGTTGGCTTCGCGCATCAGCCACTCGAACCGCTGCGACAGGACCAGCTGGGCGTGGACCATGCCCGCCTCGCGGTGGCGCACCATCAGGCCCACCACCGCGGCGGCCAGCGCCAGGAGCGCCATCAGGCCGGCCCCCGTGACCCAGACGCGCTGGCGCATCGGGCCGTACACGCCGGCGGCATCCACCTTGGCCGCCACTCGCCAGGGCGTCCCCGGCACGTCCCGCAGCACAGCCAGCACGGGCACCCCGCGCCCGTCCCGGCCCGTCGCCAGGTCCGCCTCTTCCTTGGCCGGATTCAGCACCAGCCCCGGCACTCCGCCGGGAGGGATCATCAGCGTCTCGATGGGCGCGCCGGCCCGCCAGGACTCGATTCCCGACCCCAGCGCGGACCGGATGTCCGCCGTCAGAACCAGCCAGCCCGATTCCCCGGATCCCAGGGGAATCCGCAAGCGCAGGCGGCCGTCCGCCGGCTCAGCGAGAACTTCGTCGGCGCCCGCCTCCGCGGGAACCGCCAACCGGACGCGGCCGTTCCCATCCACGAGCGCCGCGTGCTGATACACGTCCCGGCGCAGCTCCTTCAGCGAGGCCTCGACCTCCGCCGCGGGAATCCGCGAAGCGCCCGAGAGGAAATCGCGGAGCCTCGCGTGGAGGTAGACGCGGCTGCGCATCTGGTCGGCGTCGGAGTGTCGCTCGCCGTACCAGGCCTCGGCCTGCCGCGCCTTGAGGCCGGCGATGGCCGCCAACTCCTCCTGCGCCTGTTGCCGCGCGCTCCGCAGCTGGCTTCGGAGATGGAGCGACCCGACGATCAGAATCACCGCGCCCGTCGTCAGGAAAAGCGCCAGCGGGCCCGCCCCCGGCCAGCGACCGGAATCCCCGTTGGGGCCGTCCTTTCGGGTCGAGAGAAGCTGGAACGCGGCCAGCGGCCAGATGTCGCTTCCCCCCGCCAGTAGGAGCGCCAGGCCCAGCAGCACCGCGCACAGCGCGGAGGGCAGGAACATCGGCAGGGCCGAGGCCTCGTACAGGGACGGCGCCCCCGCCGCATGGCTGACCACCACCACCGTCCCGATCACCAGCGGCACATGCACGCCCACCGCCGCGGCCTGCCGCGCGCCCCGGGACGGCGCGGGCGAGAGCCACCGCAGAAGGGCGGAAAGGGCGATGCCCACCACCGCCACGGCCATGGTCCCGGAACTCCAGCCGCCCAGCGGAAGGACCGCGCCCGCGATCCCCGCCCCTACCGCCATCCCCGCGGCAAGCCGCCGGAGGGGCGCCGAGCGGGGGCGTCCCTCAGCCAGGAGAATCGCCACCGCCAGGAGGCCCATCAGCCCCAGGCCCACGGGCGGCCGGAGGGCCTGGCCCGATCCGAAGGTCAACAGCACGTCCACGCCCAAAAGCCTGCCGGCGATCCCCAGCACCACCAGCGCGAGGGCGCAGGTCGCCAAGGCCACCACCACCCGCTGCACCGTCTTCTGGAGAAAGGGCCCTGGGGGCGGAGGCAACATCATTCGGCTCGCGTCCAAAATGTGCGGGAGATCCCGGCAGAACTTCCGGACAGGACAGATCGGCGCACGAAGGCGACCGGTCGGATGGACTCCAATGTCCCACCAGGAACCCCTTGTACACCAGCATCTGTGATTCAAATCACGCGTGGGTCTTTAATTCGCCGCAGGCGGTCGCTCCGCCTCTCCGCTACGTTTCGATGCGCACGTCCACCGGATTCCGGAACGCGTCGAGAAGCGGCGAAGTCCGGGCGGCCCGCGCGTGGAGTTCCTCCACCTCTTCCGGCGTCCCGCTGCACGCGAGGTTCACCTTGATCCGGATCTGGGAAAGGCCGGGCCCGACGGAAGGGTCCGTCTCGAAGAACCCCCGCAGATCGGCGTCCGTCTCCAGGTCGAACCCGAGGCTGGCGATGTCGATTCCCATGGCCGCGGCGGCATAGGCGTAGGTGGCGCTGAGGCAGGCTCCCAGGGCGTGGAGGGCCGCTTCCCGGGGCGTCGGCGCGAGGTCCGTGCCCAGCAGCACCGCGGGTTCATCCCCTTCCAGAAATAGGGGAACCGGCCGGGCGTGCTCCTCGCCCCAGCCGTACACCGAGCCGAAGGCGCTCTGGGAGTGGGCCCGGTTGATCCACTTCACGCGGGACCGGAAGGTGAACTGCGCGCCCGCGGGCTCCTGCTCGACCCGCGCCCGCATGGCCTCCAGCTCTTCCACGTTCACGCCGTTGCGGATGGTCGCCAGGTTGCCCATGGTTGCTCCTGCGAAGTGGGGCGCGGGGAGCACCCGGGAATTCCGCCTGCGGCGGCCTTGAGGTTCCTTCCCAGGATGCCGCGCGCCCCCCGTGAAACAAGGTCGCAAAATTCAAACCATGCCCCTTCCACCGAAAGGATATAAAACGAACGATCCAAAGACCTACTTGGGATCTGAGCCCTTGCGGGCCGCCTCCGCGGCCTTTCGCGCCCGTTCGCGCTCCGCGTCCCCGGGCTGTCCCCACACCGCCCGGCTGGGCCGCTGCTTGAGCAACTGGAGCAGTTCCTCCGCGGATTCCAGCGAGCGGCGAAGCGCGCGCAGACTGGCGTCCACTTCCGGCTGCTCCTCCGTCCGGAAGCGCCCGAGGGCGCCGTCCGCCTGCTGGAGCACCGACGCCAGCCCCGTCACGATGCGGTCCAGCTCCGGCTGCCGCGCTTCCAGCAGGCCCCGGGTCAGGCTCAGGCTCTTCTCCAGGTCGGCGAGGGCCCGGTCCGCCCCCGCCATGCTGCGGTCCGCGTGGGCCGCAACGCCCCGCCCTTCCCGCGCCAGGGCCTGGAATTCCGCCAGCGTCGCGTCCAGGGAGCGAAGGGAGCGCGCCACCGCCGGATGCTCCAGGAAGTCATCCACGCCCCGCGTCCGGAGGCGGTCCCGCAGCGCGTCCAGCGACAGGTTCAGGTTCGCGAGCAGGCCATCCGCCCGCTCCAGGATGCGGCCCGGAGACGCGCCCTCTTCGCCGGCGATTTCCTCGCCCTCCGCCAGCGGGACGGTCCGCTGGGCGAGCTCCGGAAGGCGCAGGTCGAGCACCGCGCCGCCCACGCCCTTGGGCGCGACGACGGCACGGGTGCCCCGCCACAGCCGGATGTCCTCGCGCACGGCGATGACGGCGCGGAAGCGGTAGTCCTCCCCTTCGCGCAGCAGGTCCACCCGCTCCACGCGGCCCACGCGGTAGCCCTTGAGCTGCACGTCCGTGCCCGGCCCGAGGCCCTCCATGCCGTCCAGCCGCACCCGCAGCCGGTAGGTGCGCTCGGTCACCGCCCCGGCGTTCTTGTAGGCCACCAGGCCTCCGAACAGGGCCAGCGCCAGGAGGACGAAGCAGCCGAGACGGACGTCCTGCTTGTCGAAGTTCATGGCGCCTCCGCTGGAAGGGAAGAATTCCGGAGCTCCAGCCGCGGAGCCTCCAACCCGGGAAAGGCCGCGGCGTCCTCCGCGGCGAGGAGCAGGGTGACCTCCGGATCGGCGGCCCACCCGAGAATCAGCGCCAGGGCGGTCGCGCGGTCGGCGGCATCCAGCCCTTCGAGCGGGTCGTCCAGGAGGATCAGGTCGGGCGCCAGCGCCAGCACCCGGGCCAGGTTGGCGCGCTTCCGGGCGGAGGCGCCCACGGCATGGGGGCGCAGGTCCGCCACCAGCCGCAGATCCAGCCGATCGAGGGCCGCCTCCGCCCGGCGGTGCGCCTCGGCCCGCGAAAGGCCCAGGAAGCGCAGGGGCAGCGCCAGGTTCTCCGCCAGGCTGAGGTTGGACAGGAGACCGCCCTCCGCGAATGCGAATCCCATCCGGACGCGGCCTCCTCCTGCCACCTTCACGCCTCCGGCCCGCGGAGCCTCGAT
This sequence comes from Geothrix sp. 21YS21S-4, assembly GCF_030845995.1. Lineage (NCBI taxonomy): Bacteria > Pseudomonadati > Acidobacteriota > Holophagae > Holophagales > Holophagaceae > Geothrix > Geothrix sp. 21YS21S-4. The sequence goes on along the minus strand of NZ_CP132719.1, from coordinate 1,113,679 downwards.
CCCGGCGATGGCCTTGAGCAACCGGCTCTTGCCGGAACCGCTGGCTCCCGTCACCAGCAGGGTTCCGCCCCGCGCCACGTCCAGGTCGAGCCCCTCCAGCAGGGGCCGGCCCTCGGGCGTGTCGCAGGCGAGGCCGCGGACTTCGATCATCGGGCGTAGAACAGCGCGGCCACGAGGCCGTCGACGAGGAACACGGACACCAGCGTCGCCACCACCGTCCGGGTGACGGCCTGGGGGATCTCGGTGCGGCTGCGGCGGATCCCGAGGCCGAAATGGCAGGCCTGGAAGGTGATCGCGCTGCCGAACAGCCCCACCTTGAGCAGCGTGGCGGCGAAATCCAGGTTGGACAGGGACTGTCGCACCGATTCCATGAAGAACCCGAAGGTGACACCGTGATTCAGGCGCACCACCGCGAATCCTCCGGCGAGCGCGGCCCCGTCGAACAGCGCCACCAGGGCGAAGAGGGAGACCACCGCCCCCGCCCACCGCGGCAGCAGGAGGTACTGGTAGGGGTCCACCCCGTGGACCACCAACGCCTCCACCTCGCCGTTCAACTGCATGGCGCCCAGTTCGGCGGCCATGGCCGTGGCGCTGCGCCCGATCACCAGCATCGCCGTCAGCAGCGGGCCCAGTTCCCGCAGGACGATCACCACCATCAGGGCGCCCACATAGCGCTCGGCGCCGAGGGCGGACAGCTGGCTGAAGGCCTGGATCAGCGTCACCGCCCCGAGGAGGAAGGCCGTTCCCATCACCAGCCCGGCCGCATCCAATCCCGTGAACCTCACCTGGAGGCGGATCTGCTCTCCCACCACCGCCCACTGGCCGGAGCGCAGGGCGGCTCCGTGGCGGATCGTGCTTCCGCACAGCCGCGCCTGGGCTCCGAGGAAGGCCAGGAAGCGGCGCACCGGCGCGCCGAGCCGCGCAAGGAAAGCCATCTCTCACCCGAGGTAAGGGCCCAGGCTAGCAGGAACGGTCCGCCCTCAGCGTCGCTCCACGAAGCCGTCCGCGTAGTCGATGACGATGATCGTGCGGTACTGGCGATGGGGCGCGACGCCCGCCCCGGCCTGGTGGAGATCCGGATTGAAGAGGCTCCGGCGGTGACCGCGGGACGCCACCCCGTCGTCGATGATCAGTTGGAGGACCACCTGGCGCGGGTCGTCCTCGTAGGTGGCGATGTTCTCGGCGATCAGCCCGTGCCACGCCCCCAAACGGTTCAGCCGCGCCGACAGCGAGCTGCCGTCCGCCCCCGCGTGGTCGAGGCTGCCCCGGGGACCGATGTCCCGGGCATGGGCCCGCGCGGCCCTCGCCAGGCCCTCGTTGAAGCGCAAGGGCCCCATGGGCTGGAGGGATTCGAGAAAGGCCACGGCCTCATCAAGCGCCGCCACCCCTTCCTCGGTCCGCAGGGGCACGCGGTCCGGCCGTTTCCACAGCGCGCCCTCGAAGTAGGGACGCAGCTCCCGCAGATGGGCCGCGTACGCCCGGGGCCGCGCCCGGGCGTCGCTCATCTCCTGCACCACCGCCCGCTCGAAGGCCGTGGCCTTCTCCTGGGGCGGCGCCTGGGCGCCCAGCGCCAGCGTCGCGAACACCAGCGCGGCCAGCCCCATGGGCACCTCCGAAGGTCGACGATAAATGAATTTCAACCGCAGATGGCCGCCGATGAAAAAGCCTCGCAAGCTTTCATCTGCGCCCTCTGCGACATCGGCGGTTAACCCCTCTTTCCATCCCTCAGATGGCGGGCCCGTCGATCTCCGCGAACAGCGGATGGGTCAGGTAGCGCTCGCCGGTGTCGCACAGGACCGCGACCACCGTCTTGCCCGCGCCCAGCTCCTTCGCCACTTCCAGGGCTGCGAACACGATGGCGCCGGTGCTGATCCCGGTGAGCAGGCCCTCTTCCCGCGCCAGGCGCCGGGCCGTGGCGATGGCGTCGTCGTAGCCCACGGGGCGGATGCGCTGGAAGGCCTGCCGGTTCAGGATGCCCGGCACGAAGTTGGGGCCGATGCCCTGGATCTTGTGGGGGCCGGCCTGCCCGGTGCTGAGCAGGGGCGAGGTCTCGGGCTCCACGGCCACGACGAGGGTTCCGGGTTTCTTCTGGGCCAGGATCTCGCCCACGCCCGTCACGGTGCCGCCGGTGCCCACGCCGGCCACGAAGGCGTCCAACTCGGGCACCTGCTCCAGGATCTCCAGCGCGGTGGTGCGGCGGTGGACGTCGGGATTGGCGGGGTTGTCGAACTGCCGCACCAGGAAGTAGGAAGGATCGGCGTCCGCCAGCTCCTGGGCCTTGTCCACCGCGGCCTTCATCCCGCCGGAGCCGGGCGTCAGCACCAGCTCCGCGCCGTAGGCCTTCAGCAGGGCGCGGCGTTCCAGGGTCATGGTGTCCGGCATCACCAGGGTGATCTTGTAGCCCTTGGCGGCGGCCACGAACGCCAAGCCGATGCCCGTGTTTCCGCTGGTGGCTTCCAGCAGCGTCATGCCGGCCTTCAGCGCGCCGCGCTTCTCCGCGTCCTCCACCATGCTCAGGGCGATGCGGTCCTTCACGCTGCCGCCGGGATTGGCGCTCTCCAGCTTCACGTAGACCTTGGCGGAACCTTCCGGCACCACGCGGTTGAGCCGGACGACGGGCGTGTAGCCCACCAGCTCGTAGGCGTGCTCGACGCGGTTGGGACGATCAGTGGGCCGGGCCATGCGTTCCTCCTGGGATGTCGGTGCGAGCCGAATTCCTTCCAGGATGGAGGCGAAAAACAAATTGTCAAGTTTGTTAATTCATTTTATTATGTATCTGTACATCGGAGCATCGCATGAAGGCGTCGGCAAAGGGGCGGTACGGGCTCCAGTTCATGGTGGATCTCGCCCTCCACGCGGGCCGCGGCCCCGTGCAGGTGGAGGCCTCCGCCGGCCGCCAGGATCTGCCGCCCAAATTCCTGCGCGTCCTCCTGGGTCCCCTCAAGGCCGCCGGATTGGTGAAGGTCCAGCGCGGCCCCAGCGGCGGCTGCGAGCTGGCCCGGCACCCCAGCCACATCACCGCCCTGGACGTGCTGGAGGCCCTGGAAGGCCGCCTCGGCGGCGGCAGTCCCCTGGCCCTGGACGCCCCCGCCGGCGCCCGCGCCGTCCGCGACCTCTGGACCCGCACCACCGACGCAGCGCGGACCGTCCTCCGCACCACCACCCTCGCCGACCTCGCCGCCAAACAGCAGGCGCTGGAGGTGGACAGCCACGGGTACTCGATCTGACCCCTGCGGCTCAGACCACCTTGGCCAGCCGGCGGAGCACGTCCCGGTCGGCCCCGAAGCGGCAGATGGCCTCGCAGTGGTCCTCCAAGTCCCTGAAGGTGATGAGGCCGGGCCGGTTCCGAAGCTGGGCGAAAGCGGGGCGCGCGAGCTGGGCCCGCACCTCGCCCTCCCGGGCGTCGGGAGCGATCAGATACAGGTGGGGCGCCGGTTCCGGCAGCGACAGGCTCAGGTCCTGCAGCCGCAGGATGCCGGAATAGATCGAGGTGCTTTTCTCCACCTCGAAGGCGCAGGTCACGTTGCCGTTCTGGAGCCAGAGCACATCGATCAGTTCGATGGTGCCGCGGACCTCCGGGGACAGGCCCTCCAACGGAAGGGCAGGAAGCGACTGCTCGCCCAACGTGCCGCCGTAGTGGCAGGGGACGCTGCGATCGTTCCGGGCCACCCACACCTGGTACCCGACGGACTGGCCGATGCGCAGGAGATGGGCCTGCATGCGGGCATGGGCCCCGATTTCCTCGGCGTCCTCCTCGACTTCCCGATGCCGCTTCTCGAGCACCTTTTCGCGTTTCTTCGCTTCAAAGGCCAGGGCCGCTTCCACCGAGCCCTCCGTGGCGACCTTCCCGATTCCGATCTCGAACAGCAGGCCGCAGAAGGCACCCAGATCCTTCGAGAAGAGGGGTAGATGGCCGGCGTTCAACTCCAGGATGGCGGCGCGCAGCGTCAGATAGTCCGCCCAGGATCCCAGCCTCAGACGCGCTCCCGTCAGGGCATTGAAGCCGTTCAGGATCGCGGTGTTGAAGGGGGGAACCAGCGTCGGATGCAGGAAGTAGAGGATGTTCGCCGCGGCGGGACCCAGTCCCTTGATCCGCAGGCGGTCGAGGGTCGCGATCGCCTGGAGGATCTGGTCTTCCTTCGTCGCGTGCAGGACCTCCGACAGGAAACGGGCGAAGGCGAGCTGGTTGGCCCGGTCCTCGTAGATGTCCGGGATCCGCAGCTTGGGCTTCCAGTAGAAGGCGTGGGCCGCCCCCTGGAACACCTGCTTCTGTTCGGTGATGGCCATCATCACCACTTCCAGGCTGGAGCCGCGGTAGTCCTGGGGGAACCGCCCCGCCAGGATGTCATCCACCACGGTCTGCACGCCCCGGCGGATCGTGCGAAACGCCTTCAACCGGTCCTCGCCGAGGAACCACGTCCGATGCACCGATTCCGGGTCCTCCCGGTATCGCTCAGCAAGCCTCGGGAGGCCCTGGGCTACCTCAGTCACCGCGCGCTCCTGTGGAAAGGATTTCTCCCCAGGCTAGCGGCGGCGCTGCCTGGGATAAAGAGGCCGACGGATCGGCCTTGGTTCAGGGCTTGAGCTCGATCGAGAAGCCGCCGGGCTCGGCGTGTCCCTTCACCTGGATTTCGCTTCCCCGGTAGACGGCCCAGCCGGGCAGGCCGCGGGGGAGGGCTTTGGTCATGGCCCACTGCTGGACGCGGCTGTTGGCGAGGATGACCGTCATCATCCGCTTGGGGTTCCAGGGGTTGGGGAAGGCGGCGAACAGGCCGTCGTCGGGGCGGCCGTAGGTGCGGCCCTGCCACGCGAACCAGCCGGGGCCAGCCTGGAAGGGAAGCCTGCCCTCGGCCTGGAGGCGGGCCAGGACACCGTTGTCGGCGGGGCCGCCGAACACCACCAGGTCACTGGCGGCGAGATCCGCGTCGCTCACTTCCGCGTCGGGCTTCAGGGGCAGCAGCACCTCGGTCATGTTGTCAGCCAGGACTTCGCGGTAGTTCAGTGCGAGGGTGCGCTGGGCCTCGATCTCGCGGCCCGTGCCGACCACCAGCAGCCCGGCGCTCCAGTCGTCCAGCAGGTTGCCGGGCACCCAGAAGTTGCCCCGGGCCAGCGGCACGTCGTTCCCGGTGTTGAAAGCCAGGCGGGTGGGTCTCGCGTCGCTGCGGAGGGTGAACGAGGCCTTCGCGTCCTTCACCTCCAGCCGCTCCAGCCGGGCGCCCTTGTCGGTTTCCAGGCTCGCGAAAGCGATGAAGGGATAGGCGGCGCCGGTCTGTTCGACCTCGACCTTCACCTCGAAGGCCTCGCCCGCCTTCTCGACGTGGGCCCGCACCCTGGGCGCCGGCAGGTCGGCCCGCTCGATCCAGGGCTTCAGGATCGGGGAAACGTCCTTCCCCGCGCCGTCGGAGAGCGCCTTCAGGATCTGGGAGGTGGAGGCCGCCTTGCCGGCGTAGCGGCTCTGGACGGCGCCCATGGCCCTGGCGAAGGCGGCATTGCCCAGGTGGAGGCGGAGCTGGTGCAGCGCGAACGCGCCGCGGATGCGGGGGATCTGGTAGGCGCCGTAGCGGCCGTAGTCCGTGGCGGTGGCGGCGGGGGCCTGGGCGCCTTCCTTGGCGTCCAGCCACAGGTGGCGGGTGGTGAGGTCGGCGAGGGCCGCGGCCTGCGCCTCGTAGGCCTTCGCGGGAACGCCGGGCAGGTTCTTCAGCTGCTGCCAGTAGGCCGCGGATCCGCTGACGAACCAGTTGTCGGCGTCCGACGCGGGCCGGACGGTACCCGTCCACAGCCCCTTGGCGTCATAGGAGAAGGCCTCCTTCACCGCGGCCACGTCGGGCGCGGGCGCCGCCTTGGCGGGCTTCTCCGGCTTCCAGGCGGCCTTCGCGGCCTGGAGCTTCTCGGTGATCCAGATGGGGCTGAAGGCGGTGTAGCCGTGGGTCAGGTGCGGCGTGGCGCCGGGCAGATCAGCGATCCACCGCCCGCCCACCATCTTCTCCCGCAGGGTGGTCTTGCCCTGGTGGGCGATGAACACCAGCTTCTCCGCCATCTCGGCGGTGGTCAGCTTGGCGTCGCAGGCGTGGGGCCGGTTGATGGGGCTCGTGGCCATCAGGCGCGTGGCGGAATCGATGTCGAACCCGCCCTTGCCGTAGGTCCGGAAGGCCTCCTGGAAGGCGATGTCGCGGTTCCAGGTGTTGAAGGCCAGGTCCGCCGGGGCGTTGTCGGGATTGGAGACGTACTCGCCCCGGACCTCGGGATCGCGGTTGTTGTTGTTGGCCCAGATGAAGTCGCGGTGGCCGCCCGGCGTGTCCGCCGCCTTGCCCTTGCTGCCGGTGCGCCACAGCTTCGTCTTCTCCGTGCCCAGCAGGAAGCAGGCGCCCTCGTCGGTCTTGGCGTCGGCCATGGTCCAGTCGTTGGTGTAGAGGCCGTTGTTCTGCTTGAACAGGATGGCCGCGGCCTCGTCGATGCCGCCGGCGTACTGGGCGGCCTTGCGGATGCGGTTGCTCTGGGGTGTGCCGTCGGCGTTGAAGGGCGTCTGGCCCACCGTGGTCTCGCCCATCACCAGCCCGCTGGCATTGAGATACCAGTCGGTGCCGCTGTGGATGCCGCCGGCGAAGGTCTGCATCACCAGGCGCTTTCCCTTCTCGGGAACGATGTCGAGCATCACGTTCCACTCGGTGCCCGTGTAGCCATTCCACATGAACATCTGGGTGAAGATGAACCGGCCGGATTTCGTGGCGCCCTTGGTGGCCACGAAGGACGAGCAGTGGTCGCCCTCGCCGCCCTTGGCCGCCTCGTCGTCGCCGGTCATGAAGGTGCGGCCCGTGAGCGGATTCGGCGCGTGGGCCAGGCCGTCCTGGAGGGAGCTCATGTCCACGGCGCTGTTCAGCGTCACGATGTCCAGCAGGTCGAGGTCGCGGCCCTTGAACTTGGCGCCCGCCTTCACCGCGCCGTCGGTGATGCCCTTCATCTCCTCCAGGTACTCCACGTCGTATTTCCTGAAGAACAGGGCGTCCGCCGTCTGCCGCTGGTCGTTCCAGCCGCGCACGGGATCGGCGGCGTTCTTCAGCACGCCCAGCTTGGTGACGTAGCGGACGATCTCGTCGGCCATCAGCTCGCCGTGCTGGCGGCCCCGGGCGTAGGGCGCGCCCTCAATGTGCAGGAAGGTCCAGCCGCCCATCTCGTAGCGGAAGCCCTTCCCGGCCCACCGCACGGTCTGCATCGGGATGAACTCGGTGATGTCCTCCACCTTCTCCAGCTTCACGGCGCTGAAGGCCGCGGCGCCCGTGGCCTTTCCGTTCCGCCCGAGATGGAGTTGGACGCGGTCGCTGGGGCTGGTGGCGAGGAACAGGACGGACACCTTCCGTTCCGACGTGCCGGCCACGCTCTGGGACGCGTTGGTGAAGGGGAAGCTCTCCATGGCCAGGCAGGCGCCGAGGGGCGTGGGATACCGCGCCAGGGCGTCGGCCTTCACGCCTTCGGCGCGGATGGTGGCGCTGAGGCGGTACAGCTCGCCGACCTGGAGCGCCACGGGCGCCGACGCGAGGACGGCTTCGGAGCCCTCCGCCGCGGCTTCCAGCCGGAGGCCCGCGGCCTTCGCCGTGGATCCGGGCTTCAGCGCCCATCCCGACACGGGAAGGTCGGCGGCCACGGCGGCCAGGGTCGCCAGGGCCATCAGCAGGCCAGCGCGAAGCGATCGGATCATGGGGAGCCTCCGCGTCCCAGCATGCCAAACCCGCGCTGGAATTGCCTCGCTTTTTGAGGCAATTTCGCGGCCCGGCTACCCTGGGGACATGGCGATCAAGAAATGGACGTTCACGGTGGATCCCGGCGAGGCGAACCTGCGCCTGGACCAGCTCATCGCCCAGCGCACGGACCTGTCCCGCCGGACGGCGCGGGAAGCCCTGAAGCTGGGCGGCGTCCAGGTGGACCGCAAGCGGACGCGCGTCGCCGGCAGGTTGGCGAAGCCCGGCGCCGAGGTCCGCGTGGCTTACGATCCGGACCTGCCGCCGGTGCCGGACGTGGCCATTCCCGTGGTGTACGAGGACGCCTGGATCCTGGCCGTGGACAAGCCCGCGGGCCTGGCCACCCAGGGCACCTGGGCCACGGACCGCCACGACCTCCTGGCCCTGCTCAAGACCCAGCGGCCCGACCTGAAGCCCTTCCTCCACCATCGCCTGGACCAGGGCACTTCGGGCCTGCTGGTCCTCGCCAAGGATCCCAAGGCCAATCCCGGCCTCGCGACGGCCTTCGCCTCCCGGGAACTGGAGAAGCTCTATTTGGCGCGGATCTCGGAGCCCCTGGACGCCTGCACCGTGGAGGCCCCCATCGGCCGCCGGCGGGGCGCCGATCCCGGCCGCTTCGGGTGCGAGGGGGATCTGATCGACCCCAAATCCGCCCGCACGGATTTCCGCCCGGCCACTGCGGAGGAGACCGCCGGGCTGGCGCCGGGCCACTACGTCGTCGCCCGCATCCACACGGGCCGCACCCACCAGATCCGCGTCCACCTCGCGCACCTGGGCCGCCCCGTTCTTGGCGACGCGCTCTATGGCGGCGCCTCCTCGGACCGCATCTGGCTCCACGCCTGGCGGCTGGGGCTCAAGCACCCCATTACCGGCGAGGACCTCCGCCTGGAGGCGCCGCCCGCCCGCTTCCGCGCCTGAGGTCCGCATGAACCTTCCCGCTCCCCTGCCCCTCCGGATCGCGGTGCTCATCCCCTGCTTCAACGAGGAAGCGGCGATCGGCCAGGTGGTGGCGGATTTCCGCCGGGCCCTGCCGGGCGCGACCATCCACGTCTACGACAACAATTCGACGGACCGGACCGTCGAGGTGGCGCGGGCGGCGGGCGCCTTCGTGGGCACGGAGACCGCCCAGGGCAAGGGCCACGTCGTCCGGCGGATGTTCGCGGACATCGACGCCGACGTCTACCTGATGGTGGACGGGGACGCCACCTACGACGCCGCCAGCGCCCCCCGGCTGGTGGAACGGCTGGTCGGCGAAAGCATGGACATGGTGGTGGGATCGCGGACGGAGATGGCGCGGGAGGCCTACCGAAAGGGCCACCGCTTCGGGAACCGGCTGCTCACCGGCGCGGTGCGCGTCCTGTTCGGCCAGCGCTTCACGGACATCCTGTCGGGCTACCGCGCCTTCTCCCGCCGCTTCGTGAAGAGCTTCCCGGCGCTGTCCGGCGGCTTCGAGATCGAGACGGAACTGACGGTCCACGCGTTGGAGCTCTCCATGCCCGTGGCGGAAGTCCCCACGCCCTACGGCGCCCGCCCTGAGGGCTCCGCCAGCAAGCTGCGGACCTACGCGGACGGGTTGCGGATCCTGCGGCTGATCGCCGCCCTCTACCGCAACGAGAAGCCCCTCCAGTTCTTCTCCATCCTGGCGGGCCTGCTGGCCGCCGCGGCCGTGGCCCTGTCCGTCCCGGTCTTCCTCACCTACTTCGCCACGGGGCTGGTGCCGCGGTTTCCCACCGCCATCCTGTGCACGGGGCTGATGACCGTGTCGGCCCTGGGCTTCACCTGCGGCCTGATCCTCGACACCGTGACGCGGGGCCGGAAGGAGCTGAAGCGGCTCGCCTACCTCGCCATCCCGCCGGTGGGCCGCCCGTGAGCCCGCAGCGGCGCCCCGCCTGGACGGCCCGGCTCAAGGCCTGGGCCGCGCCCGCCCTTTTCCTCTTCTACGCCCTGCTCCTCTTCGGGGGGACGGCGCTCTTCCAGAGGGGCCTCTTCGAGCGGGACGGCTACTTTCACGCCCGGCTCGCCGCCATGATGCCGACGCGCGGCCTGTCGCGGGCCTTTCCCTGGACGCAGCTCAGCACCTGGCGCGAGCAGTTCTGCGACAAGGAGTTCCTCTACCACCTGGCCATGGCGCCCTTCGCCCGCCTCGGGGACGACCCCATCCTGGGCGCGCGCATCTTCGGCGTCCTCCTGTCGGTGGCGGTCCTGGCGGCCTTCTACGCGGTGCTGCGCGCCCACCGGGTGCGGTTTCCCGTGTTCTTCGCGGCCCTGCCTCTGGCCACCGGCGGACTGTTCATCGCCCGGCTGGGGATGATCCGCTCCCACGTCCTGAGCATGCTGCTGCTGATGCTGGGCCTCCATTTCCTGCTGGAGCGGCGGTGGCGGCCCCTGCTCCTTCTGGGCTTCGTCTACGCGTGGAGCTACACGGTGCCCTTCGTGCTCCTCCTGACCGCGGCGCCCTTCGCCCTCGGCTGGTGGGCCGGCGGCGGGCGGCTGGACCTCCGGCCGTCGGCCGCCGCGGGCCTCGGTTCCGTCCTGGGGCTGGCGATCCATCCCTACTCGCCGCTCACCCTGGAGACCTTCCTGACCTACATCCAGGTCTTCCGGCTGGGCCTCCAGGGCTCCGCCGCGTCGGGCTTCGAGCTGGGGAACGAGCTCTATCCCTACTCATGGCCGGTGTTCTTCGACATCTATCCCCTGCTGCTGATCCTCGTCGCGGGCCTGCCCATCGCCCTCGTGCTGGGCCGGAAGCGCCTCGCGCCGGGCACCGTGGGCATGGGCGCGGCGGCCCTGTTCTGGTTCGGGATGACGGCGGCCTCGCCGCGCTTCGCGGAGTACTCGGCGCTGCTGGTCTGCGCCGCGTGGGCCCTGGTCGCCCGGGACCTGGGGCCTCTTCTGGAACGGCCTGGCACGTGGATCGCGCGCCGCTCCGTGCGCCTGGCCGGGGCCGGCCTGGCCCTGGCCGTACTGGCGGGCTTCCACGTCCGGTCGCTGGACTTCTACCGCGTCTATCAGACGGAGGCCGCGCCGCCCCGCTTCTTCACGGGGGCCTGCGCCTGGATGGCCCAGCACCTGCCCCCCGGCGAGACGGTGATCAACCTGTTCTGGGACGACTTCCCGGAGCTGTTCTACGACGGCGCCCGGCAGACCTACCTGTGGGGGCTCGATCCCACCTACTCGCTGCGGGACGATCCGGCGCGGGCGAAGCTGCTGGAGCGCCTGCGCCGGCACGACGCGCCCCTGGACGCGCAGGTTCTGAAGACGGAATTCCGCGCGCGCCACCTGGTGCTGCGGGCCAACCGCGCGGGCCGCTACCCCGAGCTGAACCTCGCCCCCTTCCGCGCCGTCTACCGCGACGAGCGGGCGGTGGTGTTCGCGTGGGAGTGATGGGATGAAGCTTCCGCTCCTGTTCAATCCCGCCTCCGGTCCCATCCCCAAGGATCCGGACGCCCTCCTCCGGGTCCTGCCCAACGAGCTGCGGGAGCGGGTGGAACCGATGGCGTTCGGCCCGCCTTGGGACTTCGAGCCCGCCGTCGCCCAGGCCCTTCGCGCGGAGGGTCCCCTGCTGGTGTGGGGCGGCGACGGCACCCTTCATCACGCCGCCAAGGCCCTGATCGCCCGGGGCTGCCCCGTTCCCCTGGGCGCCGTGCCGGGAGGCAGCGGCAACGGCCTTGCGCGCGGGCTGCGCACGCCCCTGGAACCCGCGGGGGCCCTGCGCCGCCTGCTGGAGGGGCGCGAACTCCGCGTGGACCTGCCGCGCCTGGACGGCGAGCCCTTCCTGAATGTGTGCGGGACCGGCTTCGAGGCCGCCGTCGCCCACCGCTTCGGCGCCCTGCCGGCGCGGGGGTTCAGGACCTACGCCCAGGCCTGCTGGCAGCTGTGGCGCGGCTGGGATGCGACGGACCTCACGTGGGAAGCGGAGGTCGCGCCCGTTCCCGCACCGGCCACCCGCGGGGAGCGGCTGCGCGCCGCCTTCCACGGCCCGCAGCCCGAGCTACCCCCCTCCGCCTGGAGCCTGTGCTTCGCGAACCTTCCCACCCACGGAAGCGGCTTGTGGCTGGCCCCCGGCGCCGATCCCACGGACGGCGCCCTCCAGTGGGCGGCGCTGGCGCGGCCGGGCTGGATGGATCTCCTGGCGGAAGTGCCGGACCTGTTCCGGGAAACCGGCCGCACGGCGCTCCGGCGCGAGGGACGGATCCGCCACGCGGTCCTCCGCCTGGAGCGCCCCCTTCCCTGGCATCTGGACGGCGAACCGGCCGGGGAGCGGGACCGCGCCGAACTCACTGTCGAGCCCCGCGCCTTCCGCATGCAGGTGACGGGCGCGTGTCCGTGGACCTGATCCCCCTTTGCATTCAAAAAATAAGGATCACCACCAAGGCGGGAAGGGCGCTAAGAATGACACCCCCCAGTGGGTAGGGCTTTTGTTGATTCCTTCGCGTCTTGGCGGTGAAAAGAGATCTTAGGTCTGGATCGCCCTTGGTATGACGAGCGAAGGCCCGCTTCCGCGGGCCTTCAGGGGATCGGACTCCCTCAGCGGGGATAGACCGCGGGGCCGCTGAGGCTGGGGCCGCGGAATTCGGCGCTGACGCTGGGGCTGGCGCCCCACAGCCCGGCCACCATCTTCACGCCGCTGAGGTCGGCCTTGGCGGGATCCCAGTCCCGGCGGACGACGAGGGTGTAGGGATCCTTGGCGTCGGACCACCACGCGGGATCGTCCACGATCACGTAGATGGCGGTGGCTTCCTTGTTGGGGTTCTTGTAGGTCACCAGGATGGGCTGGGGCGCGATGGCGGCCTGGAGCATCCCCGGGCCGGGCGTGCCCCACTTGTCGACCATCATCAGGCGGAACCAGCCCACCTTGGGGTGCTTGACCTCCACCTGGACGGTGCCTCCGACAGGAACGGAAATGCCGTAGGCGCGCCAGCCGGAGGGCATCTGGACGTAGTCGTCGAGGGAAGCCACGGTGTCGCCCAGGGGCGTCACCGGCACGAAGGCGCGACGGGACAGCCACTGGATCTCGGCCATCAGATCCCGGTCCCGCCAATAGGCGATGGTCGGCAGAACGGCGCAGCGGGGCCACGCAGGGGGGATGGCGGTCCGGGTGCCGGGGTAGACGGTGATGCGGTTGACCCGGGGCGCGGGACCGGGACGGGGATCCACCTCGCGCACGCGGACGTGTCCGCCGCCCCGAGGGCCCACCTCCCGCGGGCCATCCGCCTGGGGCGGAGCCATCTCCCGGGGGCGCTCCCGGAAGCTCTCGGCGGGCCGCCCTTCCACGGGTCGCATGGGCCCGGACGGACGGGGCATCACCTGGCGATCCTGCGCGGAGGCGTGGAAAGCAAGCGCCATCACACCTGCCGCTGCCAGGGCGAAACGGAAAGACGGGCCCGAACGCGTCATCGCGCACCTCCTCGGTATCTCGAATGACATCTCAGGATGCCAGAGGTGACCGCCGGGGCGCGAAGAACCGCCATGGCGGTATCCTGGCCCTTTCAAGCATGGGAGTTCCCCGGTGTTCGGCAAGATCCAGCACATCCATTTCGTGGGCATCGGCGGCATCGGCATGTCGGGAATCGCCGAAGTCCTGGCCAACTTGGGCTACCACGTCTCCGGCTCGGACCTGAAGGAGAGCGCCGTCACGCAGCGGCTGCGCGGCCTGGGGATCACCGTCCACCTGGGCCATCGCGGCGACGCCGTGCAGGGGGCGCAGGTGGTAGTCATCTCGTCGGCCGTCAAGGGCGACAATCCCGAGGTGGTGGCGGCCCTGGCGGCCAAGGTGCCCGTGATTCCCCGCGGGGAGATGCTGGCCGAGCTGATGCGGATGAAGTACGGCGTGGCCGTGGCGGGCTCCCACGGCAAGACCACCACCACCAGCATGGTGGCCCAGGTCCTCAGCCAGGGCGGGATCGATCCCACCATCGTGATCGGCGGGAAGCTGGGCGCCATCGGCAGCAACGCCAAGCTCGGGAAGGGCCCCTTCCTGGTGGCCGAGGCCGACGAGAGCGACGGCAGCTTCCTGATGCTGAACCCGACGCTGGCGGCCATCACCAACATCGACCGCGAGCACCTGGACCACTACCGCGACCTGGAGGAGATCCAGGACGCCTTCGTGGCCTTCGCCAACAAGGTGCCCTTCTACGGCTCCGTCTTCCTGTGCATGGACGATCCCCACGCCGCCGCCGTCCGGCCGCGGATGAAGCGCCAGGTTCACACCTACGGCACCCATCCCCAGGTGGACATCCGCGCGCGGGACATCCGCCAGGAGGGCTTCCGCACCCACTTCCGCGTGAGCGCCTACGGCGAGGATCTGGGCGCCTTCAGCCTGGGCGTGCCGGGCCACCACATGGTGCTGAACGCCCTGGCGGCCATCGGGATCGCCCTGGAACTGAACGTGGAACCGGAGGTCATCCGCGCCAGCCTCGCCAGCTTCACCGGCGCGGACCGCCGCTTCCACCTCAAGGGCGAGAAGGGCGGCGTCCTGGTGGTGGACGACTACGGCCACCACCCCACCGAGATCGCCGCGACCCTGGCCGCGGCCCGCGCCGGCTTCCCCGAGCGCCGCCTGGTAGCGGCCTTCCAGCCCCACCGCTACAGCCGCACCAAAGCCCTCCTGGAGGAGTTCGGAACGGCGTTCTTCGAGGCGGATTCCGTGGTGATCACGGACATCTACCCCGCGGGCGAGCCGCCGGTGTACGGCATCGACGGCGCGGCCGTGGCGGCGGCGCTGCGGGCCCACGGTCAGAAGGAAGTCCACCTCGCGGGGCGCGTGGAGGACCTGCCCCAGGTCCTCAAGAAGCTCACCCGCAGCGGCGATCTGCTGATCACGTTCGGCGCCGGATCCATCACCCACGCCGGTCCCGCGTTCCTGGACCTGGCTTGAGCCCGCTAGGCGGTTCTCCCATGCGACGGATCGTGCCGGCCCTCTTCGCCACGGGCGGCCTGATCGCGGGCCTTCCCCCGGGCCTGCTGCCGCCCGCCGATCCCCGGCCCGAGGTCCCGCAGCCGGACCTGGGAATCCGGTTCACGCCGCACCACGCCCTGGTCGCCTACGCCCGGGCCCTGGCCGCCGCGGCGCCGGACCGCGTCAAGCTGACCGTCCTCCACCGCACCGAAGAGGGGCGGGAGCAGCCCTTTCTCGTCATCACCTCGCCGGAGAACCTCCGGCGCCTGGACGAACTCCAGGCCCTTAACGCCAAGCTGGCCGATCCGCGGACCTGCACCGAGGCGGAGGCCGGACGGCTCGCGGAGACCCAGCCCGCCTTCGTGTGGCTCGGCTACTCCGTCCACGGGTCCGAGGCATCGGGATCGGAAGCGGCCCTGGCCGTGGCCTACCACTTCGCCAGCGCCCGCAGCCCCGAGGTGATGAAGCAGCTGGAGCGGGTGGTGATCCTCATGGATCTCGCCCAGAACCCCGACGGGCGGGACCGCCACCTGCAGGCGGTGATGGAGGCCGCCGGTCCCTTCGAATCCGCGGATCCCCAGGACGCCCAGAACACCTCGCGCTGGCCCGCGGGACGGTTCAACCACCGGCTGTTCGACCTCAACCGGGACTGGGCGTGGCAGACGCAGGGCGAATCCCGGGCCAAGGCCGCGGCTTTCCTCCGCTGGAATCCCCAGGTCCTGCTGGACCAGCACGAGATGTGGCCCGAGGCCTCCGCCTACTTCCCGCCCACCATGCAGCCCATCCACCCCGCCCTTCCCGCCGCCCTGTCGGGCCGGTGGCAGGCCACTTTCGGCCAGGCGATGGCGCGCAGCTTCGACGCCCAGGGCTGGGCCTACTTCAGCCGCGACGTGTTCGACCTCTTCTACCCCGGTTACGGCGACACCTGGCCCACGTTCCAGGGCGCCGTGGGCATGACCTTCGAATCCGCCGGTCAGGGCGGCACCGCCTACCGCCGCATGGACGGGGAGCGCCTGACCCTGGACGGCCGCATCCGCCGCCACGTGGCCGCCAGCCTCGCCACGGTGGCCACCGCCGCCGCCGAGCGCAAGGCGCTGCTGTGGGATTTCCAGCGGATCCGCCGCGAGCGGGTGGCCCTGGGCGACCGGGCCGGAGCCTTCCTCTTCGCCGAAGGCGAGGATCCGGGGCGGGCGCGGGCCCTGGCGGATCTGCTCGGCCGCAACGGCATCGAGGTGCTCCGCACGGCCGCGGACCTCGATCCCGCCGGGCTGGAACCCATCGGCCCCGCCCGCGCCGCGGGCCTTCCGGCGGGCAGCTACCTCGTTCCGCTGGACCAGCCGCGGGGTCCGCTGGCCCAGGCCCTGCTGGAGGGCGAGGCGCGGATGGGCCCCAAGCCCACCTACGACATCACCGCCTGGAGCCTGCCCCTCGCCTTCCACGTTCCCGCCTGGCAGGCCAAGGTGCGACCCAAGGTGAAAACGGCTTCCCGCGCGCCGGAAACCACCCCCGCCCTGCCCGAAACGGCGTGGGGCTACGTGATCCCCGCGGGCCATGAAGGGGCCTGCCGCACCCTGGCGGCGCTCCTGGAAGAGGGCTTCAAGGCCTCGGCCCTGGCGGAGCCCGCCGTGCTCGGCGACCGCCGCTGGGGGGCCGGAACCGTGGTCTTCCCGCTCCGGAACAACCCGCCTGAACTGCGGGCCCGCCTGCAGGCCCTCGCAGCGGAGAACGGTCATCCCGTCGCGGCCGCGGAGTCCGCCCACATGGCGTCGGGACCCGATCTCGGCTCCAACCGCAGCGTCATCCTGCGCGCGCCCCGCATCGCCGTCCTGATGGACCGGCCCGCCAGCCCCACCGCCTTCGGCGCCCTGGCCCACACGCTGTGGGAAACGGGCCTGCCCTTCGTCCAGCTCCGGGCGGATCGGCTGGGGGGCATTCCCCTGGCCCGCTTCACCCACGTGATCCTGGTGGACGACGGCGCGGCCGGAAAAAGCTGGCAGCAGGCCCTCGGCGAAGGCGGGGCCGCGAAGCTCAAGGCCTGGGTCCAGGACGGCGGCTCCCTCCTCGCCTTCCAGGGCGGAGCGGCCTACGCGTCCCGCGCCGGGCTGGCCCAGGCCGGCTTCCGGTTCCTCAGCCGCGCCGCGGAGGAAGCCCGCCTCCAGGAGAAGGACCCCAAGCGCGAGGCTCCGAGGCCCGATCCCACCGATCTGGTGCGCCCCTGGGACAAGCGGGAGGACCGGATCCTCGAGGAGAGCATCCCCGGCGCGTTCCTGAAGGTGGACGTGGACGGCAGCCATCCGCTGGCCTGGGGCCTCCACGCCGAGGGCGGCGCGGCGGTTCTGAACACCGGCGATCCCATCCTGGAACTGAGCCCCGGCGGTGAGAATCCCCTCCACTACGGCAAGGAGGGCCTCAAGGTCTCCGGCCTGGTGGCGAAGCCCCTGGAAGCCAAGCTCCAGCAGACCGCCTATGCCCTGCGCGAACGCCTGGGTCGGGGCGCGGTGATCCTCACCGCGGGCGATCCCGTATTTCGCGGGCAGACGCCGTTCACGCGCCGCGTGCTCCTGAACGCCATCTTCTTCGGGGCTTACCGGGCACCGGTGGAATAGGAGGAATCATGGGCCTGCGCTTCACCCTGGCCATCACCGGCGCCACGGGCTCGGCCTTCGGCGTGGCCCTCCTGCGGCGGATGTCGGCCAGCCCGGCGGTGGAGGAGGTCGCGCTCCTCATCTCGCCCACGGGCCGCCGCTGCCTGCTGGACGAGACGGGCCTGGCGCCCAAGGATCTGGCCGCGTTCGCCAAGGTGAGCCTGCGGGACGAGCGGGACCTGGGCGCCGACATCTCGTCGGGATCCTACCGCCACGACGGAATGGCGATCCTCCCGTGCAGCGCCGGAGCCCTGGGGCGCATCGCCGCGGGCACGAGCGAGAGCCTGGTCAGCCGGGCCGCTGACGTCTGCCTCAAGGAGCGGCGGCCGCTGGTCCTCTGTCTCCGGGAGACGCCGCTGAACCGCATCCATCTGGAGAACATGCTCCGCGCCCAGGGGGCCGGGGCGGTGATCATGCCCCTCATGCCCAGCTTCTACACGGCTCCCAAGACCCTGGACGACCTCTACGACACCTTCGCCACCCGCGTCCTCGACCAGCTGGGGCTGCGGGAAGAAGATCCCCGGCGGTGGGGGAACTAGCGGTCAGGGGCGCTTCGCGGGAAGTTCGAGCAGCCGGCCCAGGGCATCGAGGGCCTGCTCGGTGTAGCCGGTCTCCGCGCACCCCATGGGCGTGAAGGTCATTTCCCCCAGCCGCGCCCGGCCGCCGATGTCGTAGAAGTCCATCCGGACGAAGGGGAAGGGCTGGGCCAGGGCTTCGCAGGCGGCGAGCATCTCCGGCAGGGAGGCCGGCGCCGGCAGGTCGCGCCCCAGCGAAATGCTGGGATCGCAATAGGGCAACCGGGCGGTCCACCCCGCGTCGTAGAAATCGAACCGGGCCTCTCCCGCCTCGCCCCGGTCGGCGCAAGCCAGGATGCAGTGGGGCTTCCCGCCGAAACAGTAGACCTTGTAGTCGATGGGCCGCGGCCCCGAACCGTCCGTCAGGTATTCCTCGCACAGGATACGCGGCGGGATCTCGGCGTAGTGCAACTCCGCCGCGACCAGGCTGTAGTCCGTCTTCAGCCACCGCCGCAGCTTCCGCGCCGCCTCCGCCACGTCCAGCCGGCTCTTGTCGGGGCAGAGGATGTTGAAGCCGCAGCCGTGGGTGCACTTCAGGACGAACCGATCGGGCAATTCCGCCCAGGGAATGTCGCGGACATCTCCGTAGACGCCCAGGGTTTGGGGCACCAGGTGCGGAAACCCCCGGTCGGCGGCGTAGCCCTTCATCCGCGCCTTGTCGGCGCAGACCGGAACCAGGGGATGCCGCCAATACAATTTCAGCCACTGCAGCTTTTCGTTGAAGTTCCGCGGAGCCCCCAGATCGAGGTCCTTCCCCATCCGGTCGCGGTAGATGCTCCGGGAAGCCATGATAGGAAAATACCGGCACAGAAATGCTATATGCATCTGATACAGATAGTCGTAGGCCTGGCCGGTCGTCCGATGCTGCTGCATCCAACCATCGAGTAGACTCACGCGAGATTCTCCTAGAAGGAACCGCACGGCATGGAGGTATTGGGGTCCTCCAAGTCTAGCCCGAGCCAAGTTCTTGTAGAAGACATCAAAATTTACCCCTCCGGAAAATCCGGAGCGCCTTCGGCTGCGACGGGGCTCCGCCCCTCAGCCGGCCCCTTCCATGAGCGCCGCCTGCTCCCGTTGCACGCGGCGGGTGATCCAGAAGGCCCACAAAGCGCCCAGGGCGCCGGTCCCCGCGCCGAGGAGGGCCAAGAGCAGCATGCTCCAGGGGGAGAAGAAGCCGAGGCGCGCCAGTTCCACCAGCAGGGGCGACAGGCCGCCGACGCCCCGGGAGAGGGGCAGCCACAGCGCGAACAGGCCCAGAATGGCCAATACGCTGCCGCCGAGCCCCAGGAGGGCGCCTTCCAGCAGAAGGGGCGTCCGGATGTAGCTTTCGGAGGCCCCCACCAGCCGCATGATCGTGATCTCCTCCTCGCGAGCCAGGATGCTCATGCGGATGACGTTGCCCGTGGCGAAACCGGCGGCCATGAGAAGAATGACGCCCAGGGCCATCAGCGCGGAGCGCACCATGCGGGCCATGCGTTGGAGCTGCTCCAGCCGCTCCTGGTCGGCCAGGACGTCGCCGACCCCGGGAAGGCTGCGGAGGCTTTCGCCCACGTCCACCGCCCGGGGACCCGACGCGAGGTCGGGGCGAAGGGTCAGCTCCAGGCTTTCAGGCAGGGCATCCTGCCCCGCGCTTTCCAGCAGGAGCCCCGCCTCCCGCGTGGCGGATTGGAAGCGCTTGCGGTTCTCCTCGGCCGACACGCGCCGGACCTCCCGGAATCGGGGATCCCGGCGCAGGCGGGCCTCCGCCTCATCCAGGGACTTGCCTTCGGCCGCGTAGGCCACCACCTTGGCCATCCCCTCCAGGCGGGCCGTGAAGCGGCCCAGGCTTTCCACCAGCAGAAGCCCGCCACCCGCCAGAAGGAGCCCGGACGCCAGCGTGAGGATCGCCAGAAGGTACTGGCCCCGATGTCGGAAGAGGTCCCGGACGACGTCCTGCAGCAGCAGGCCCAGGAGCCTCAGGGGCATCACGACGCGTTCCCGTCCACCGCCAGTCCCTTGAACAGGGAGGTCGTGGGAGAGGCCGTCAGGACCTTCGCCGCGGTGCCGCCCACGGGCGATTTCCAGATGAAGATCGTCCCGTAGGAAGTCGTATCGTTCCCCCGCAGGCCCACCAGCCAGTCCTTGGTGCCCGCGTGGGCGATGACGCGCAGGTCCGCCTGGTCGGTGACGCTTCCCAGCGTCGTGGTCGGAGCCTGATCGTAGGCTTGGCCGAACAGGCCGGTGGCGAAGACCTGGATGGGCGCCGTCGACGCGCCGGCATCGGTATTGTGGCGGGCCACGAAGAGATAGCCATTGCCCGTATCCAGCGCGAGAGAACCGTACTTGCCGATCAGGGTGGAGTTTCCAATCAGCGTCGTGGCGTCACTGAAACCCGCGGAGGTGCCCTTCCGCAGGCGCGGACCGGAATAGGTGACCACCGTGCCCACCGTGTCGCCGTCCAGCATGAAACCGTAGACGGAGCCCGCCCCCGCTGCGACGCCTGTACCTCCCGTATCGCCGCTCACCGCGAGGGCCTGCAGGGCAATGGTGGCGCTCTGGGCCTGGCCGCTGGCGTTGTCCACCACCCAGATCTGGGTGCTGCTGCTGCTGTTCTCGGTGATGTAGAGGCGGTTGTTCTGAGGATCCAGGGCGGCCTGGCCAAAGGTCGAACTCGAAAGGCGGCCGGTGTTGGAGAGGCTGAAGGACACCACGTCCGTGCTGGACACGGCTCCGCTCTGGGAGCGGATGTTGCTCACCCGCACGATGTTGCCGGTGTCCGAGATGAGATAGAGGTAGCCGTTGAGGCTGTCGAAACACAGCCCGCCCCAGGCCAGACTGGTGATCTTGCTGCTGAACACGCTGGAGGTGATCTGCTTGGTGGGCGCGGTGGTGCTGGGCGCGCCGTCGTAGATCGTGGAGAGGTCGGTCCACACGAACACCGACGCGGTGGTGCCGTCGTAGGCGTAGAGCGCCGCCCCGGCCGTGCCTCCCGTAGTTTCGGCATCCTTGCAGCCGGAGAACAGGAGCGTGATCGCGGCGACGAAGCCGAGCAGGAATCGGGATGCCATCGGAAACCCTATTTGGGGCTGAAGAGGGCCTTCAGCTGGGTGTTGAGGGTGCGCACCAGGTCCGCATCACAACCCGCGTCCACCGCCCCGCGGCTGATGGCCAGAGCCAGGCCCTTCACCGCTTCCGGACCTTCGCCGGAGATGATCTGCTGCGTGGCCTTGGCCTGCAGGCGGTTGACCATCTCGTGGTGGGGCTCGGGCAGCGCGTGCTTGGCCGCCTGGGCGATGCGGTGGGTGAAATTCATCAGCTTGACCATCCGCTGCGGATCGTCGGCGGACGCGGGTTTGGGCGCCACCGGCGGCGTGCCCCCTGCGATTCCGCCGCCCACCGTCACGGGCAGGGGCTCGTCCCCTTCGGGAAAGCCCTGGGCCTGCGGCGCCGGGCGCCGGAGGGGAACGATGGCGGTGTCCTCGCCAAGCTCCGAGGGCGCAGGGGCGGGAGCGGCACCGAGAAAGGCGGAGACCGGCACCAGTTCCGGACCCGCTTCGGGGAAGGGCGACGCCGCCGGAGGAGGAACGGGCACATCGATTTTGGGAGGCTTGCCCGAGCGCAGGCCCTTCAAGGCCACATGGCCCGACATCACGAGGCCGTAGAGATCCTTGGCGACGGACAGGACGGGCTTCTTCAGGACCTCGGCGATCTCCGCCACGTTGAAGTAGCCGGTGGCCAGGGCGAGGAGCTTCGCCTCGCGGGGATTGATCCCCTGGGGGGCGTCGCCGGGCAGGAGGGTGGAAGCCGGGTAGAGGTCCACCGAGGGGACCTTCTGGCTGATGACCCGCCACTCGTCCATCCGCCGCCCCAGCTCCATCAGGATGGAAGCGTTGGATTTGGTGATGGTGGTGGGAACGTCGGGCACCGTTTCCTCGAACCGGTAGCTGCCGTCGAGCCACAGGGCCACGTCCATGAGGGCCTCGAAGCCTTCCCCGGCGGGCGTCACCGCGTGGATGATCCGCCCGTCCCGCAGGTAGATGCGGGCCCGGGAAGCGTCCTGCTGCACATGGAAGCAGCCCGACTTTCCGCCTTGGCTCACGAGCTGGATGATGTCAGGCAACGGCGCCTCGCGCATGGAGCCTTGGATCACACCCTGGGACATGGGGCCATTCCTCTCGGGAGAAGATGAATTCGGATGGCCAACCTTACCATGGAGTGCGTCCTCACTCCGGAGTGCGCCCTTCCCCCGGAAGGTGTCCTGCGCGATGCTGGGGGTCCTATGGACACGCGCGCCTCCTCTCCATTCGCTCCCATCGAGGAGGCCATCGAAGCGATCCGCCAGGGGCGGATGGTCGTCGTGGTGGACGACGAGGATCGCGAGAACGAGGGCGACCTCACCCTCGCCGCGGAACACGTCAGCCCCGAAGCCATCGCCTTCATGGCCACCCACGGCCGGGGGCTCATCTGCACCGCCCTGGAGGGTCCGGCCCTCGACCGCCTGCAGATTCCGCTGATGGTGCGGGACAACACCAGCCCCTTCGAGACCGCCTTCTGCGTCTCCGTGGAGGCCCGCGAGGGCACGACGACCGGGATCAGCGCCCAGGACCGCTCCCGCACGATCCAGGCGCTCATCGCCCCCGACGCCAAGCCTCAGCACTTCGTGAAGCCCGGGCACGTCTTCCCGTTGCGCGCCCGGCCCGGGGGCGTGCTCACGCGCACCGGCCAGACCGAGGCCAGCGTGGACCTGGCGCGGCTGGCGGGGCTGCACCCCAGCGGCGTCATCTGCGAAATCATGAAGGACGACGGGACCATGGCCCGGGTGCCGGACCTGATCCCCTACTGCCAAAAGCACGGTCTGCCGCTGGTCACCGTGGCGGATCTGGTGGCCTACCGCCTCCGCCAGGAGCCCCTCGTCTCTCTCCTGGAGACCCGGGAGATGCCCAGCCTGTGGGGCGACCTGCGGGTCCACCGCTTCCGCAGCCTCCTGGACGGCGGCAGCCACCTGGCCTTCGTCCTGGGCGATCTGGAAGCCGGCGAGGCTCCTCTGGTGCGGGTCCACGTGGAGACCCTGCCGGACGACCTGCACGGCTTCGAGTCCGGGCTGTTCCAGAAGGCCATGGCCATCCTCGCCCGGGAGGGCCGCGGGGCCCTGGTCTACCTCCGGCGCCACGCCCACACCCCCGGGGTGGCCGAAGAGGGCCACGCGCAGATGCAAACCATGAGCGATCGGGACTTCGGCGTGGGCGCCCAGATCCTCCGGCAGATCGGGGTGGGGAAAATGCGCCTGCTGAGCCGGCATGAAACGAAGTACATTGGCCTGCGCGGTTTCGGCCTCGACATCTGCGCGCACGTGCCTCTCGACCCTTCCCCGGACCAGCCCTCGGCGGACCCGCGTTGATCGACACCCTCTTCCTGACCCAGTCGCCCCTGTTCAGGAACCTGGACGAGCCGGAGCGCGCCCAGATCCTGATGATCGGCCGGGTCCGGAGCGTGATCGCGGGCGAGGTGATCTTCCGGGAGGGCGACCCCGGCGACGGGCTGTTCATCGTGCTCAGCGGGTCGGTGCGCATCTCCAAGCGCAGCGTCACCGGTGAAGAGGCCCTGGCGATCCTGGAAGCCCCGGCCTACTTTGGCGAGATGGCCCTCATCGACCTGGGCGCGCGGGCGGCGGACGCCATCGCGAACGAACCCTCCGACCTGTTCTTCGTCCCCCTCGGCGCCCTCCAGGCGCTCATCGAGGCCGAGCACGGGATCGCCCTCAAGCTCCTCTCCGCCCTCTGCGAGGTGCTCGCGCAGCGCCTGCGGGAAACCAACGAGCGCTACATGAGCGTCTTCACCATCGCACAATGGGGCGGCGCCAACCCCGCCGGCCCGTCCCCCCTCCCCTGAACTTGAAAGGAGTTCCCATGTCCGACCTCGTGGCGCACATCACCGACGCCGAATTCCCCCAGGCCGTCTCCCAGGGCGTCACCCTGGTGGATTTCTGGGCGCCCTGGTGCGGCCCCTGCAAGATGATCGCCCCCGTCCTCGACGAACTGGCGGGCGAGATGAAGGGCCAGGCCAAATTCGTCAAGATGAACGTCGACGAGAACCCCCAGGTCGCGGGCCAGTTCGGGATCATGAGCATCCCCACCCTGATCGTGTTCAAGGACGGCAAGCCCGTGAACAAGCTCGTGGGCGGCCAGCCGAAGCCCCAGCTCAAGGCCTTCGTGGAAAGCGCGTTCTAAGCCATCTCCCCACTCACGGAAAAGCGCCGGCCCCGCCGGCGCTTTTCCTTTGGGGTAAACGCTATTTCCGCCGCAGCACCAGCCGGATCCGGTTGCCCTTGTCGTTGAAGTGGACTTCGTCCATCACGAGGAAGATCAGGGGCAGGCCGCGGCCGCAGTGGGAGGCCATGTCGGAATCCGGGGGAAGCGCGGGAATCCGGGTGGTATCGAAACCCTTGCCTTCGTCCCCGATCTCCAGCTCGAAGCGCTCGGTGTCCATCGCCGTCCGCACTTCGATCAGGCGCGCGGCGTAGACGGGATCGCCCATCCGCGTGGTCCGGAGCGCGGAGTAGGCGTCTTCCGTCGCGAAGAGGTCGGTCTTGAGGCTGGAATCCAGCTCCAGGTTGCCGTGCTCCAGGGCGTTCACGAGGGCCTCATGGAAGGCCATGGTGATCACGTCGAGGTTGCTCGACGATGCGAAGCCCATGGGCACCAGGCGATCCGTGAGGTGGTGCATCAGGCTGGCCACTTCCAGTTCGTCGGACCGGCACAGGAAGTGCCGCCGCTCGTTCACCAGCCCCCGGAGGCCGTGGTCCGCCTTGCGCAGGTCGCGGTGCAGGTCCACGAGGTGGAACACGCTCTGCACCAGGTCGCGGATGGCGAGGGGCTTCATGAACAGGTTGGAGGCGCCCATCCGCAGGGCCTTAATGGCGTAGTCCACCGACGACTGGCCGGTCATGAGGACCACCGGCAGGTGGGGCCGCGTGGCCTTCACCTTGTGGATGACGTCGAACCCGTCCAGCCCTTCCATGTTGATGTCGCTGATCACCAGGTCGAAGTCCGGCACGCCGGGCGTCTGCAGGAAGTCCACCGCCTGGGCCGCGTCCGGATAGGCGTGCACCTCGATCCCGTAATGGGCGAGGGCGGTCTGCACCATGTCCAGTACATCGGGGTCGTCGTCGATCAGGAGGATGTGCGTTCCGCGGCGGGGCATGGGCGCTCAGTGTAACGGGGATTCTGACGGGGGAAGATGGGGCGCGATGAGGCCCAGGGTCCGGTCCAGGGTCCCCCGCAGGGCTTCCGGCAGGGTCCCGGGTCCCCGGGGCCGGAGGGGCGCTCCCGTCAACGCCTCCCTCACGCGTACAGAGAGGTCCGGAACCGCCGCGATCTCCACGAGACCGGCCTCCGCCAGGGGAGGAACCAGGTCCTCGAAATTGGCAAAACCCGGCCCCACCAAGGTGGGAACCCCCGCCCGGACGGGCTCCAGGGGATTGTGCCCTCCCCCCGCGTTCCACCCGCCCGCCACCAGCGCCACGGTCCCTTCCGCATAGGCCGCGGACAGATCGCCGAGCGTATCGAGGAGGAGAACGTCCGTGTCGGCCCATCCCTCGGCGGACCAGGGCGCGGAGGCCCGACGGAAGGCCAGCCCGCGGGCCGCCAGCAGGTCCGCGGCGGCGTCGAAGCGCCGGGGCTGCCGCGGCGCCAGGATGAGCCGCAGGCCGGGGAGTTCCCGGCGGGCCGCCGCCCAGGCATCAAGAACCAGGGCCTCTTCGCCTTCCACCGTATTCCCCGCCACCACCACGGGATCGGCCGCCCAGGCCGCGCGGAGGGCCGCCCACCCGCCATGGAGGGCACGCGGAGGAGGCAGGTCGGCTTTGAGGTTCCCGCCCAAGTGCACCTCCGGCGCCCCCAGGCGGCGGAAGGCGGCGGCGCTGGACTCGTCCCGGGCGGCCACCAGGGTGAGGCGCGACGCGGCCCGTCGGAGCCACGCTCCGCCCCGATCCAGGGATTTCTCCGTCAGCCGGCCGTTCACCACCAGCCGCGGAATCCCGCGCGCCTCCAGGGCCTGGAGGAGGCCCGGCCACAGCTCGGTTTCGAGGGCCACGAAGGCTCCCGGCAGATGGGCCAGGAAGGGCTCCAGGCCCGCCGGATCGTCCAGAGGAAAGGCCCCGCCGGTGACGAGGCCCGTTCCCGCATCCCAACCCGGAAGGCGCTGGGCCAGCAGGGCGAGACCCGCGGGGGTGCCCGTGCTCAGGTGCAGG
Organism: Geothrix sp. 21YS21S-4; assembly: GCF_030845995.1. Lineage (NCBI taxonomy): Bacteria > Pseudomonadati > Acidobacteriota > Holophagae > Holophagales > Holophagaceae > Geothrix > Geothrix sp. 21YS21S-4. Next base: position 1,087,601 of record NZ_CP132719.1, on the reverse strand, counting down.
CGGTGCCCCGCGCTGCGCAGCCGGGCCACCAGGCCCTCCGCCAGCAGCAGTTCGCCCACGCTCACGGCGTGCAGCCAGATCCAGCGGTGCGCGGGAAGATCCGGGACCCACGCCTCCAGCCGCACCCGCCAGCCCTCGGGCACGCCGCGGGCGCAGGAACGGGCAACGGCGCCCGCCAGGGAGACCGCGGCCCGGTAGCTGAAGTCGAGGGAATCCACCGATCCACGCTCTCATGAATCCCCGGCCGGCGGCATCATGGAGAGATGTCCCACCGCGCTCTCGAAGTCCTGATCGTCACCGGCCCCCTGGGCGCGGGAAAGACCACCGCCGTGAACCGGCTGCTCAAGGCCGAGGTGGCCGCGGGGCGCCGGGTCGCGGTGCTCATCAACGAATTCGGCGCGGTGAGCGTGGACGGCGCCCTGGTGGACGCGGAGCGCCCCGAACTGGCCGGCGTGGAGAACCTCGTCAACGGGTGCGTGTGCTGCAGCCTGCGGGACGACGTGGTCGCCACCCTGAAGGCCTGGTGCGACCAGCCGGAGGGTCAGCGGCCGGAACGCGTCGTCCTGGAGACCACCGGCCTCGCCGATCCCACGGACCTCGTGGATCTGGAGCAGGAGCCGGAGCTCGCGGGGCGCCTGCGCCTCGCGGGGTTGCTGACGGTGGTCTCCTGCCTCGGGCCCGTGGATCACCTCCGCACCCGGCCCCTCCTCCGCCGGCAGGTGGCCCTGGCGAGCCTCCTCCATCTCAGCAAGGGCGATGTGGACCCGTCAGCGGCGGTGGCGTGGGAGGGCGACCTGCGGTCCGCCTTCCGGCACATCCCGCTGGTCCTGACGCGGAACGGGGTGGCGCCCACGGACAGCCCCGATCCCTGGCGCGGCGACCTGCGGCCCGTGCCGGAAGGATGGGAGGCGACCGCGGGCCCGAGCTTCGCCGCGGCGCGATCCTTCACAACGGCCTGGGACCATCCGGTGGATCCCGCCGCCCTGGAGGCCCTCCTCCTCGCACCACCCGCACACGGCGAGTTGCTGCGGGCCAAGGGCGTGTGCGCCTTCGCGGGCTGGGCCGCGCGGAACGACGGCAGCGACCGCTGGGCCTTCCAACTCGCCGACGGGCGCCTGGAGATCTCCCCCCTGCCCCTGCGGGCGGACGGATCGGCACCTTCCTGTGCCGCCGTCGTCATCGGCACGGAACTCGACGCCGCGCACTGGAAGCGCGCCCTGCGGGCCCTGGAGGTGCCCCCGGCTGGCGCGCGCAGAAAAGTCACAGTGAGACCATGAACTAGGAACCAAAAAGCCGCTTCAGTTTTTTCCAAGCCGCCCCGATTAGGGTCTCAACCCTCGGGAAAACGCGATGCTGAAGCGGCTCGGACTCAAAAAAGGCGACTCCACGGACCGGGAACCGGCGCAGGCCGACGTGCAGCAGATCCTGGCCTACCTGGAAGAGCTGGCCCGTCTCCGCACCCTCGTGCACCTCCACATGCGGTCGGAGCCGCCCCTCTGCCTGGGGGCCCGGGTGGAGCTGGTCAACGACCAGGACTTCACCTTTTCGCTGAGCTTCCCGCACCAGGTCCCGCGATTGAACGCCGGGGAAACCATCGACCTGCATTTCCCCCTGGCGGGCATGCGGTTCCGCGCGGAGGTCACCTATCTGGACCGGGGCCGCTACATGGAAAGCATCTTCCGGCTGCCGCGCGCCATCCGATTCGCCGACCGCCGCGGAGCCATGCGGACCCGCATCGGCTCGCGGGAAAAAGCCAGCGCCGCCCTTTTCGAAGGCCTCCTGGAGGGGGTGGCGGCGTCGGGGCGCCTGCTGAACCTCAGCATGGAGGGCCTCTGCATGCGCATGGAGCGCGTCATGCAGATCCAGGGCAACAAGCGCCTCGCCCCCCATGCCGACCTGTTCCAGCCCGGGCAGGCGCTCCAGGTCGTCCGCATCCTGAACCTGCCCCATCTGCCCACCCTCGAATGCGCGGGCGAGGTGCGCTTCTGCCATTCGACGCAGGGCGGACCCGTCCTCGTGGGCATCCGCCTCGAAGGCATGGGCAGCTCCGACCAGAACCACCTCCAGAAGTTCATGCTGCGCCGACTCCCGACCTTCGGGCGGGCCTTCCCTTCCCGGCGGAGGCGGGGGGCCGCGGAAGAGGAGCCGCCCGAGGAGGAGCCTTCCGATGGCCCCAACGAGGAACCTTCCGATCAAGCGGAAAACGAGCCCCTGGACGAGGGCTTCGAGGAGATGGTCGAAGATTCCGCCTGCCAGACCCCGGAGGAGCGGGACGCGGCCGCCGAGGACCGCCGGATCCGGCTTCGGCGGCGGGGCAGGCACTTCCTCGTCATCATGCCGGACGACCTCGACCGCAGCACCTTCATCTGCACCCTCCAGGGGGGCGGGTACTGCTGCTTCTTCGAGGCCCGGACCCTGGTCCACGCGCTGGAAATGTCCAAGAAGGCCCACATCGACGCGATCTTCCTGGACCAGCAGATCGGTCCCCTCTCGGGAACGGAAGTCGCGCTGCGCCTGAGAAAGATGGGGAGGATGGAGGGCGTGCCCATCTTCCAGTTCATGCGATCGCCGGACGTGCGGGCGCTGCTATCGGCAAAAGCCGCGGGCGTCACTCATGTCGTAAAGCTCCCGGTGGATTTCGACGGTGAATTGAAGGATCTCCTGGACCGCACCCTGGGGCTGACCGAGCGGTAGGGCCGGGTCCTTGATATGATCGCAGTTCCCTTCGGGAAAGATCGCAAGGAGCAAGTGTGGATCAGGTGTTGGACCTCATGGCCAAGGAGCTCAAGCTCCCCCGCGCCGGCGTCGCCGCCATCGTGACGCTGCTGGAGGAGGGCAACACGGTGCCCTTCATCGCCCGCTACCGGAAGGAGGCCACCGGCTCTCTGGATGAAGTGGCCATCCGCGCCGTGGAGGACCGGAACGCCTACTACAAGGACCTGCTGGACCGCCGGAAGACGGTGCTGAAGTCCATCGACGAACAGGGCAAGCTCACGCCCGAGTTGAAGGCCAAGATCGAGGCCACCTGGGTGAAGGCGGAGCTGGAGGACCTCTACCTCCCCTACAAGCCGAAGAAGCGGACCAAAGCCACGGTGGCGAAGGAGCGGGGCCTGGAGCCCCTGCTGGATTCGCTCCTGGCGGACGCGACGGGCGCCGATCCCTTCCTCATCGCCGAGCCCTTCATCAAGGACGAGGACGGCCTCCGGGCGCCGTCGGAATGCGTGGAGGGCGCGGGCCACATCCTGGCCGAGCGCCTGGCGGAGGACGCGGAGATCCGCGCCTGGCTGCGCCTGGAATTCCACGAGCACGGCACGCTCAAGTCCGAGATCCGCGAGGAGCGCAAGGCGGACCAGGCGGCGCTCCGCTTCAAGCCCTACTTCGAGTTCTCCGAGCCCATCCGCAAGATCCCCAGCCACCGCCTGCTGGCGCTCCGCCGCGGCGAGAAGGAGGAGATCCTCACCGTGAAGCTCCTGATGGAGCGCGAGAACCTGGTGTCCCAGCTCGTCTCCAAGGTGAAGGCCGATCCCGGCAGCGGCTACCGGCGTTTCCTGAACGAAGTGGCGGGCGACGCCTTCGACCGGCTGCTGAGCCCCACCATCGAATCCGAAGTGCGCTACGAGGCCAAGCGGAAGGCCGACGGCGAGGCCATCAAGGTCTTCCAGACCAACCTCGACCACCTCCTCCTGGCGCCCCCCGCGGGCCAGCGCTGCACCCTGGGCGTGGACCCCGGGATCCGCACCGGCTGCAAGCTGGTGGTCATCAACCGCCTGGGCCAGCTCATCCGGAACGAGGTCATCTACCCTCTGGAGCCCAAGCGCGACCTGGAGGGCAGCCGGGCGCTGCTCGAGAAGCTCTGCACGGAGAACCCCATCGAGGCCATCGCCGTGGGCAACGGCACCGGCGGCCGCGAAGTGGAGGCGTTCATCCGCGAGTGGCTCCAGGAGACCGGCCGCCAGGGCCTGATCTGCGTCAGCGTGAGCGAGGCCGGCGCCTCGGTCTATTCCGCCAGCGACATCGCCCGGGAGGAGTTCCCCGAGCACGACGTCACCGTGCGCGGCGCGGTGAGCATCGCCCGCCGCTTCCAGGACCCCCTGGCCGAGCTGGTGAAGGTGGACCCCAAGAGCATCGGCGTGGGCCAGTACCAGCACGACGTGAACCAGACCGCCCTCAAGAAGGGCCTGGACGACGTGGTGGAGAGCTGCGTGAACCGCGTCGGCGTCGACCTCAACAGCGCCTCCTACAAGCTCCTGGCCTACGTGGCGGGAATCGGCGAGAGCCTGGCGAAGAACATCGTGTCCCACCGCTTCGAGCACGGCGCCTTCAAGCGCCGGGAGCAGCTCCTGGAAGTCAGCCGCTTCGGCGCCAAGGCCTTCCAGCAGGCCGCGGGCTTCCTCCGCATCCGCGACGGCGAGGATCCCCTGGACGCCTCCGCCGTCCACCCCGAGAGCTACCCGGTGGTGCAGCGCATCTGCCAGCTTGCAGGCAAGACGATTCTCGAACTCGTGGGCAACGACGGCGTGCTGGACGGGTTGGATCCCAAGCTGTTCGTGGACGAGACATTCGGTGTCGAGACGGTGAAGGACATCCTGGCCGAACTGAAGAAGCCCGGCCGCGATCCCCGCCACCGCTTCGAGGCCGTCCAGTTCCGCGAGGGCGTGAACAAGCCCAGCGACCTGGAAGTGGGCATGGAGCTCCAGGGCATCGTCACCAACGTGACCGACTTCGGCGCCTTCGTAGATGTCGGCGTCCACCAGGACGGGCTGGTCCACCTTTCCGAGATCGCCCACCGCTACGTGAAGAACCCCGCCGACGCCCTCAGCGTGGGCCAGGCCGTGAAGGTGAAGGTCCTGGCGGTGGACCTCCAGGCCAAGCGCATCGCCCTCTCCATCAAGGCCCTGCTGGCCGCTCCCGAGGGCGCCGACCGCGCCCAGGCTCACCGCCGCCCCCAGGGTCGGTTCCAGGGCCGCCCCGATGGCCAGCCCCGTCCCGCCGCCGGTCCGCGCCCGCCCCGCCCCGAGGGTTCCCGGCCCCAGGGCGCCCGGCCGCCCAGGCCCGAAGGCGCGAGGCCTGCCCGGGCCGAGGGGAACCGGCCTCCCCGTCCTGAAGGGGCGCGGCCTCCGCGGCCCGAGGGCCCCCGTCTGCCCCGGCCGGAACGCGAGGTTCGCCCGCCCCAGCCGAAGCGGGAGCCTGTGATGCCCGCGAGCGGCGCCTCGCTGTCCGACCTGATGGCCAAGTTCAACAAGGGCCCCCGCTGATGGGCCGCGGCGTCGCCGTCGCGGCGATCGCGGTCCTCCTCGGCGCCCTCGGCTGCCAGCCCCGGACCGCGGCGCCCGTGTTCGCACCCTGGGAAGAGGGCCTGACCCTCGCCTACGAGGATCCGACCCTGCCCTTCCCTCAGCGGACCCAGGAGCGGCTGCAGGTGCGGGTGGCGAAGGCCGCCCTCGCGCCGGGCGCCGCCGCCCGGACGGTGCAGCTCACCCTCAGCAGCCCCCGCGGCCAGATGGAGATCTTCGTCCGCCACCAGGCGGGCGGCGTGGCCCTGCTGGCCGATGGCCGGCCGGCCGCGCGGATCCTGCCGGAGGGATTCCCCGCCGTCGCCGCCTGGGAAGATCGCGGCACGAGCTTCCGCGTGATCGGACGCGGGGCGTGGGAAGGCGCGGCCATCCTTCCCGAGACCTCCCCTTCGGTCGGCGTGTGGGTGGAAGCCACTTCCCCGCGGGCACCCCAGCGCCGCACCCTCTACCTGCCCAACCTCGGCGAGGTGGAGACCCTGGAGGAGCGCGGCGGAGCCTGGGTGGCCGTCAACCGCCTGGTGGGCCGGGGCTTCGTCGATTTCCCCGCCCCCCGTCCGTGATCGATCCCTTCCGGAGGCTCCATGGCCGCTGAGACCGCCGACAAGCCCGAAGCGGCCCTCCCGCCGGGCGCCGCCAAGGGCGCCATTCGGGACAACCTCGAAGTGGTGTGCTTCGCGATGGTCCTGATCCTGTTCTTCAAGGCCTTCGTGGGCCAGCAGTTCAAGATCCCGTCGGCATCCATGCGCAACACGCTGATGATCGGGGACCACCTGCTGGCCAACAAGTTCATCTTCGCCCAGCCGCAGTGGGGCTGGGAGGAAGCTCTCTTCCCCATGCGCGGCGTGAAGCGCGGCGACATCATCGTCTTCCGCTACCCCCTCGACCGCGACCAGGACTACGTGAAGCGCTGCGTGGCCCTGCCCGGCGACACCGTGGAGATGCGGAACAAGCGGCTGTACGTGAACGGCAAGCAGGTGACGGGCCCCTTCGAGCATCAGTTCGGGCGCAGCCCCGAAGGCCCGACGCCCGGCCCCTGGCCGCCGCAGCGCTACGCCGGCGAGGCGGAGCGGCCCATGGGCCTATGGCGCCACGCGGATCCCGACGTGCTGGGGCTGCAGGACCGCAACCAGATGCAGGCCATGAACAGCCTCATCCAGGAGAGCTTCAAGGACAGCCTGGGGCCCGTCACGGTCCCGCCCGGCCACCTGTTCGCCATGGGCGACAACCGCGACAACAGCATGGACAGCCGCTATTGGGGCTTCCTGCCCCTGGACCACCTCCGCGGCCGGCCCTTCATCGTGTGGTGGAGCTTCCGCGAGGGCGACACCGACAACGACAACGGGCGCGTGCCCGACGGCCCCACGGACGTGGCCGCGGACTTCATCGACGCCGCCCGCCACTTCCTGACGCGCACCCGGTGGGAGCGGACGGGCACGATCCCGGAATAGGTCCGGCTCATTCCGATATCAAAAGACAAAGATCACCACCAAGGCGCGAAGACACCAAGAAAAGCATCTCGCCGGTCAGGGAGAGCTCGGGGTTCCCGTCCCCCAGGCGTGAAGGCAGAGGGGCGGAGAAGGGCGTCTCTGCCTTCCCTCCGCCGCTTTGAAGGTGACTTTCCTTGGAGCCCTCGGAACCGGGGGGTTACTTGGTTCCTGACCGCCTCTTGGGATCAAAGCCAGCCGCGGAAGAGAGCTCTTCCGGCTGGGCACGGGGAGATTGGTGGGGACCATCGATTCCGCCGGAGCGTCCGCCGGATCGGGGCATCGCCCCGCGGCTCCGGACCGGGTGCTCCGCACTCGGCAGCGTCGACGTACGCGCGGGCGGATTGCCCAGCGCGCGGGTCCCCGAAAAGGGAATGGCAAGGAGACTGCGGACGGACGCCGACCCAGACCTGGAGCCAGGCTTTCGCCTTCAGGAATGGGAACGAAATCATCATGGGAGCCTCGGCATCAAGGTACCCGCCGGATTCCTTCCGTCAAGGCGTCTTTATTCGTTTTTTTACACTTCACCCATCGAGCACCCGGTGCTTTTATGCCCCTCAGCGAGAAGCCTCCCATCGCTTCCGCTCGAGCCACACCTGCTCCTCGCGACCCCGCAGGTCCTTTCCCCGCCAGTGGAGCTTGAGGGGTCCCTGCGCGTCCTTCTTCAGGACCGAGACGCCCGGCCCTTCGCCGGTGCCGAGCAGACGAAGCAGCGCCTCCACGCTGGGCAGCTGCGGAAGAAAGGGCACCGGCAAAGCGCCCAGGGTGGCCGCGCGCTGATCCAGGCCCTGCCGCGGCACCTGGACGCGGTAGCCCGCCGCCCGGTCCCCTTCCAGGAGGAGCAGCCGCTCGCCGAGGCCGTGGAGTTCCGCCACCAGCCGGCCCGAACTCGGATCCATCAGGAGGCTGAGGGTGCCGACGCCCTCGCCCTCTGGTCCCGAATAGCCCCAGCCGTACTGGGCGCGCACCGGGGCTGCCGGAGCGGGGGCCGTTTCCGCGGGGGGCGCCTGAAGCGCGATCACGGCTGATCCTCGTCGTCCGCCGACGGGTCCGCATCGAGAATGGGGTCTGAAACGCCATCTGCCGGAGGAACTTTCAGGGCCTGCTCCTTGGCCATCCGGATGCGCAACTGGCCCAGGCGCTTCTCCAGGTCTGCGCGCTCGGGGAAGACGAAGGCCAGGGCCCGCTCCCACTGCTCGGCGCCCTCGGCCAGCTTGCCCTGCTTCACCAGGGCCTCGCCCAGGTGGCGCCGGACCTCGGGACTGAAGGGGCTCAGGTCCGCGGCGCGGCGGAGGGTGGCTTCCGCTTCCTCCAGGCGGCCCAGCTTGAACTGGGCCCAGCCCAGACTGTCGATCACGTTCCCGTTGTCGGGCGTAGCCTTGGCGCTGGCGGCGATGAGGGCCGCGGCCTCCTCCAGGTCCTGCTCCCGCTCCAGCAGGAGGTAGCCCAGGTTGTTCTGGACGAGGGGATTCTCCGGCTCGGCCTTCTGCGCTTCGCGCAACACCTTCAGGGAATCGTCCAGCCGACCGACCTGCTCATAGGCGCTGCTCCGCATGAGCAGCACGTCCACATTCCGCACCGGCCCCAGTTTCCGGGCCTTTTCGAGGCACTCCAGGCACTTGTCCCAGCGGCGGAACTCGGACCAGATGGCCGCCATGCCCTCCAGGTGGAGCTGCTCCAGGCCCGCCCGCGCCTCCTTCCGCGAGAAGAAGCGGTACTCGAGGTACTTGGGTGGAAGGCCCGCGGCCTGCTGGAAGAAGGGAACCTTCGGGAACCGCTCGATGCCCTCGCGGATCGCGGCCAGGGCGCTGCGCCAGTCGTTGAGGCTGATCAGGGCCTGGGACGTGAACACCTGCAGTTCTCCGGCGACCCGCGGGCGGATCGACTGCTCGCGGACGAATGCCAACAGCTCGCGGCCCTTGCCCTGAAGCAGCAGCGCCTCGGCGTAGAGCGCCTGCGCGCCGTCGGCGATCCGCTCCTCGTCCACCTTCTCGCCCAACAGGGTCCGCAGCCGGGCCTCCGCCTCCTGGTACCGCCCCAGGTTCATCAGGGCCAGGGCGGTGTTGAAGGACAGGCGCGGCGTGGGCTTCAGAGCTTCGGCCCGCGCCAGGACTTCCAGGGCCTCCTCGAAGCGGGAGGTCTGGAGCCGCACCAGCGCCACGTTTTCCCACAGGCCCGATTCCTGCGGCAGGTGGCGCGCGAGGAGCAGGAAGCTCTCCTCGGCGTGAGCCAGGTAGCCCGCCTGGATCTGATCCCGGGCCAGCTCCTCCAGCATCCGCAGGTGGCGATCCTCGGGCGTCCTCGCGTTCAGGGCGAGAACGGATTCCCGCCGCCCCTCGTAGTCCTCCAGCCCCCGGGCCAGGATCGCCGCGCGCTCCCACGCCACCATGAAGCCGGGACGCAGCCGGCCCAGCCGCAGCCACGCCCGCAGGGCGCCCTCGGTGTCCTTCACCTGCTCGGCCATCTCGCCCAGGCGAGCCCAGACTTCGGGATCCTGCGGCAGAAGCAGGGCGGCCGCCTTCAGGACCTTCACCGCTTCCGCGGCCATCGCCGGGTCCTTTTGGGCCAGCTGGTAGAGGAGGAGCCCCAGGTGGGCCCGCGCCTCGGCATTGCCGGGGGCCAGCGTCACGGCGCGGCGGGCGGGAGCCAGGGCGCCGGCCGGATCCTGGGCTTCCTGCAGGGCCTCGGAGAGGCGGAGCTGGACTTCGGCGCTGTCAGGCACCTGGGCCGCGACGCGCCGGTAGAGGGCCGCCGCCTCCTGGGGATCGCCTCCCCCGCCCCGGATCTGGAGGGCGCGCGCCTGCAGCATGAGGGCGCGGACGTCCTCGGCCGGAGGCGCAGCGAGAAGGGCGGCCCCCAGAAGGGCTCCCAGAATGGGAAGTCGGACATCAGGCACGGGTGGCCTCGCGGTCGAGGAGGTCGACGAGACGGGCGTGGGGAGCTTCCCAAACCCGGGGCGCCAGGACCCGCTGGATGGCGGATTCGCCCGGGCGCGGCAGGATGCAGTGGATCTCGGTGACGGGCGCGTCCTCGGTGTGGCCGGGGGCGTGGCGGGCCTTCTTGTCGCGGTGGAGCAGCGGCAGGCAGGCCTGCCACGGCGCGACCAGGGGCGCGAGGGGCGCCAGGCGCCGGGCGAGGGCGTCCAGCAGCTCCGCCGGGAAGGGCTTCAAGCCCTGCTCCTCGCCCAGCAGGCAGGAGGCCAGGAGGCCGAGTCCCACGGCCTCGCCGTGAAGCAGCTGGTAGCCGGAAGCGGCTTCCAGAGCGTGGCCCAGGGTGTGGCCGAGGTTCAGCAGGCGCCGCTCTCCGGCCTCGCGGGGATCCCGGTGGACCACGCCCGCCTTGTAGGCGAGTGCGCGCTCGATCCAGCCAGTCCGCACGGGTCCCGTTTGCAGGATCTCCGTCGCCCAGCCCAACTCGCCCTGGAGGATGGCCGTCTTCACCAGCTCCCAGCGCCCGTTCTCCATGTGGCGCTCGGGAAGCGTCCGCAGGAAGCCGGTGCAGGCCACCAGGCGCTTGGGCGCATGGAAGGCGCCCACGAGGTTCTTCCCGGCGGCCAGATCCGCGCCAGTCTTGCCGCCCAGGGCCGCGTCCACCATCCCGAGCAGGGTCGTGGGCCACACCTGCCAGGCGATCCCGCGAAGGTAGAGGGCGGCCGCGAGGCCCGCGAGATCCGACAGCACGCCACCCCCCAGCGCCACCACGGTGGCATCGCGGTGGAGCGGGATCCGGGCCCAGTGCTCCAGCCAGGGGATGACCGTGCGCAGCTTCTTCTCCTCCTCCGACACCGAGATCCACAGCGCGTCGGAGGGTTCCGGCAGCCCCCCTTCGATCCATGCCTCGCGGAGGCGCTGGTCGCCCACGAGGGTCCAGGGGCCTTCCGGCAGCAGGCTCGGATCGGGAGCTTCCAGGAGGAACACTTCGGTGGCGAAACCCGGGGGCGTGGCGAGTCTCATGGTCGGCCTTTCAGAGTGGCTTCCGCTTCCATGGGCCGGTCCTCGCGCAGCCAGCGGATCATCGCTTTGTCGCCAGGCTTGTGGGCGCCGAGGGCGGCCATGAAGTCGTAGATCGTGCGGATGGGCTGGTCCCCGAAAGCTATGAGGACGTCGCCCGCCTGGAGGCCGATGGCTTCGGCGGTGGAGCCCTTGGACACGCCGTTGATCCGGAAGCCCTTGGGATGGTCCGCGTAGTCGGGGATGGTGCCGAAGGCGATCCGCATGGGCCCGCCGTCGCCCCGGGCGGGGAGCTTGGCGGTCTCCGGATCGAAGGCCGGGATGGCGTCCGCGTTGGCGAGGTCGAGGGCCACCGCCTTGCCGAAGGCCGCCACCTGGGCCATGCCTTCGAAGTTGATGCGGTCGGCGGTGTCCGTCGGTCGGTGGTAGTCGCCGTGGAGGCCGGTGAAGAAGAAGAACGTGGGGATCTTCGCCTGGGAGAAGCTCATGTGGTCGGAGCCTCCCACCGCCGCGCCCAGCTCGGGCGTGACGGAAAGTCCCCGGGGCGCGAGCTTCTTCGCGGCCTCCGTCGCCGCGGGAGAGGCGCCCAGGCCGCCCATCATCAGCTTGGGCGCCTTCGGATCCAGCCGGCCCACCATGTCGAAATTGAGCATGAACTTGACGGACTCCAGCGGGTGGGTGGGATTCCGCACCCAGTGGGCGGAACCCAGCAGGCCCTCCTCCTCGCCGCCGAAATGCATCAGCAGGATGGAGCGCCGCGGCCGGGTCTTCTTCAGTTCCCGGCCCAGTTCCACCACCAGGGCCGTGCCGGACGCGTTGTCGTCGGCGCCGGGATGCACCTGGCCCCGGGCTTCGGCCCCGCCCATGCTGTGGCGCTCGCCCAATCCCAGGTGATCCAGGTGGGCGCCGAGGACGACGTATTCCTTCCGCAGCTTCGGATCCCGGCCCGGGATCACGGCCACCACGTTGGGAACCGGCGCCTCCTCGCGCCGCAGCTTCAGCTTGAGCGAGAAGGACGCGGAAGAGGCCTCCGGCGCCGAGGGGCGGCCCGTCTCGCGCATCGTCCGGAAGCGGGCCGACAGGTCGCCGCAGGCTGTTCCCAGGGCCTCGGGCGTGATGCCGAGCGCAGGAATGCCCCCCTTCACCGGGCCTTCCTCCCGCTGGAGGGGCCGAGGTCCGCCGTCTTCCAGAACGAGCACCGCCGCGGCCTGGGCGGCTTCCAGCCGCTTGAGGCGCACCAGCAGGCTCCGCTCGCCGCGGGGCAGGTGCGCGAAGGCATCCAGATCCGGAACCGCCCGGGAGATCACGACCACGCGGCCCTTCAGATCCAGGCCCGCCAGATCGTCATAGCCCCCAGGGATCTGCACGCCGTACCCCGCGAAGACCAGCGGGGCGGCGCCGAAATCCGCGTCGGCGCTCAGTCCCAGGGCCTCCACGTCGCGGCCCCAGACCAGCGTGCGGCGCTCGTTCCCGGCGGCCACCACCGCTTCCTGCTGCTCGCGCACGATCCGGGCGATGAAGGGGAACCGCTGGATCTCGGCCTTCAATCCGAGCTTCTTCCACTCGCCGGCGATGCGGTCCGCCGCGCGATCCAGCTCGGGATAGCCGTTGCCCCGGCCCTTCAGTTCCGGCGACGCCAGGAAGGCCACGTCCCGGCGCATCCGGGCCGCCGCCGCGCTCTCCTGGGCCACGGGGGCGCCCGCCAGGAAGGAAGCGGCAAGCAGAACGGGAATCCAGGGGGCCATCTCGTCTCCGGAGTCTTCCACTGTAGCGGCGCGGGGAGGATCCGTCCCGCCTGTGGGAGAATGGCCGAATGTCGGAACAGGAAGCCTTCTTCCAATCGGACCGGGTGGACCAGCAGCCCGTGCGCCACGCGCTCCTCTGGCGCCTGGCGGGCTACCTGAAGCCCCAGTGGGCCTCCCTCCTGGCCCTGCTGGGCCTGATGGCCCTGGGCGCCTTCCTGGAGGTGATGCCCTCGGAGCTGACCCTCCGCCTCATCAACCGGTTCATGGGCCAGGGCAATCTGCGGGGCGCCGCGCCGCTGGTGGCGGGCTTCTTCGGCGTGCTCATCGCGGGGATGGTGGTCAGCCTGGCCCGCTACTTCCTGCTGGCCCGGGTGGGACAGCAGGCCATGCTGCAGCTCCGCATCCAGCTGTTCGAGCACCTGATGGGCCGCAACACGGACTTCTTCCACCGCAACCCCGTGGGGCGGCTGATGACCCGCGTGACCAGCGACGTGCAGAACCTGAACGAGATGTTCGCGTCGGGTTTCGTGGCGATCGTCGGGGACGCCCTCTCCCTGCTGGCCATCGTGGCGTGGATGTTCTGGACCCATCCCGGCATGGCCCTGGTCGCCCTGGGGATCCTGCCCTTCCTGCTGGTGGCCACGGAGGTCTTCCGCCGCCGGGCGGGGGAGGCCTTCCGCGAGACCCAGCGCCGCTACGCCGCCATCAACGCCTTCCTCCAGGAGCAGATCTCCGGGATGAGCCTGGTGCAGATCAACGGGGAGGAGAGCCGCAGCGACCGGCAGTTCCGGGGGCTGAACGAGGACTACTTCCAGGCTTTCCTGCGGACCATCCTCGCCTACGCCGTGTTCTTCCCCGTGGTGGAGTTCATCACTTCCGCGACCCTTGCGGCGCTGATCTTCTACGCGGGCTTCAAACTCCAGGCGGGGGCCATCACCTGGGGCCTGCTGCTGGCGTTCATCCAGCAGTCGGGCCGCTTCTTCCGGCCCATCCGCGAACTGGCGGAGCGGTACAACGTGATGCAGACCGCCCTGGCCTCCAGCGAACGGATCTTCCGGCTGCTGGACAACCGCGACGAGATCCCCGAGGCGCCGGATGCCCGGCCCGCCGCGTTCGAGCACGAGATCCGCTTCGAGAACGTGACCTTCGCCTACAGCGAGGGCGGCCGCCAGGTGGTGCGGGACCTCAGCGGCGTCATCCCCAAGGGGCGGCGCATCGCCGTGGTGGGCCACACCGGCGCCGGGAAGAGCACCCTCATCAATCTCCTGATGCGGTTCTACGACGTGCGGGACGGGCGGATCACCGTGGACGGCGTCGACGTGCGCGACCTCCAGATCCGCGGCCTGCGGAGCCTCTTCGGCCTGGTCCTCCAGGACGTCTTCGTGTTCTCCGGCACCCTGCGGGAGAACATCCTGCTGGACCGCCCCCGGGATGAGGCCCGGCTGGCCTCGGTCCTGGAGCAGAGCCAGCTGAAGGGGCTGGTCGAGCGCCTGCCCCAGGGACTGGAGACGCCCGTGGGCGAGCGCGGCCAGAAGCTCAGCGCCGGCGAGCGCCAGCTCCTGGCCTTCGCCCGGATGCTCTACCTGGAGCCCGCCATCCTGCTGCTGGACGAGGCCACCGCCAACATCGACTCGGAAACGGAGTCCCAGATCCAGACCGTCATCGAGCGGGTGAGTCACCGGCTGACCACCTTCACCATCGCCCACCGCCTGTCCACCATCCGGGACGCCGACGAGATCTGGGTCATGGACCAGGGCAGCCTCGTGGAGCGCGGGACCCACGACGGCCTCGTCGCCCAGGACGGCGTCTACGCCAAGCTGGTGCGGCTGCAGTTCGCCGATGGGGAAGCCGCCTGAAGCGGGGATCGCTCCCCCGGTAGACTTCCTCCATGCTCCACCTGCCCCCCCTCTACCCCATCACCGACGCCACCCGGGCGGAGCCCCTTTCCGACCAGGTCCGACGGTTGGGCGAAGCGGGTTTTCCTCTGGTGCAGTTCCGGGGAAAGCCACTGGAAATCCAGGCCCAGTGGTCCGAGCTGAGAAGGGCCCTGGAGGAGTCCACCGCAAATGGCGGATGGCCGTGGATTTGCGTCAATGACAGGGCCGATCTTGCCCTCCTCGCCTCCCGGGAGGGACTCACCCCGTGGGGGCTTCACCTGGGCCAGGGGGACCTGCCCGCGTCGGAGGCGGCGCGTCTGCCGGGGCTGGAGGTCTGCCACATTGGGGCCTCCACCCACGACCTCGCCGAATGGGCGGCGGTCGATCCCGCCTGCGACCACGCCGGGGTGGGGCCCTTCCGGGGCACCGCCACCAAGGCCGATCACGCGGCGCCCGTGGGCCTCGAAGGGCTGCGGGCGGGCTGCGCGACCCTGCGTGCCCGGGGGCTGGCGCCCGTCGCCATCGGGGGCCTTCGGGTGGAGGATGTCGCGGCCTGCTTCGAGGCGGGAGCCGAATCCGTGGCCATGGTCGGGGCCGTCCATGACGCGGAGGATCCGGCCGCGCTGGGCTGGGAGGTCCAGCGGCAGCGCTGGCGGATCCGGCCCCCGTTCCGGCGCGACCGGCCGGTGGTCCTCATCGGGGGCAGCGGCGCGGGCAAGACCTCCCTGGGGCGCGAGCTGGCGCGGGGGCTGGGCCTGCCCTTCCACGACCTGGACGCCGCCATCGAAACCCGGGAGAACCGCAGCGTCGCCGAGGTGTTCGCCGCCTCGGGGGAAGGCGCCTTCCGTGCCCTCGAATCGGCCCTCCTCCCCGGCCTTCTTGAGGCGCCGGCGGTAGTGGCCCTGGGGGGCGGCGCCTGGGAGTCCCCGGCCAACCGCGCCGCCGTGGCGGCGGCCGGAGCTTCGCCCCTGTGGCTGGCCGAACCGCCCCTGCGGGCCTGGGCGCGGGTGGCGGGAGATCCGCGGCGCCCCTTGGCCCAGGATCGGACGGTCTTCCTGCAGCGCTGGGCGGCTCGGGTGCCCGCCTGGTCCCTGGCGCCGATGATCCTCCCCTTCGGCCGGAGCGCTGAGCAGTTGGCTTCGGCTTTGCTAGACTGAAGAAACCCTTCCGGACAACCGTGGACCTGATCCTTTCCGATCTGCACGCCAACCTGCACGCCCTCCGCGCCGTGTTGCGGTTCGCGAAGCGCCGCTCCATCCGGCGCTTCGCCGTGCTGGGCGACCTCGTGGGCTACGGCGCCCATCCCAACCAGGTGCTGGAGAAGGTGCGGGACCTGCGCCCCTGCTTCCTGGTGCGGGGGAACCACGACAAGGTCTGCGCCGGGCTGGCGGCGGATTCCAGCTTCAACCAGGCCGCCCGGGAATCCGCGGAATGGACCCAGGAGAAGCTGCGGCGCGACAACTGGCGCTTCCTGGCGAGCCTGCCGGTGGGACCTCTCCAGGTGGAGGGGGATTACGTGATCGCGCACGGGTCGCCCATGGACGAGGATGCCTACCTCCTTCACATCCGGGAGGTGGGCGTGGCGTTCGACGCCTTCGAGGGCCCGCTGTGCTTCTTCGGCCATACCCACGTCGCGGGCTGCTTCGAGCTGGACGAGACCGAAGGCCGCCTCAACTGGATCACCCTCAAGCCGGGCGAGTGGTTCCAGCTCCAGCCGAACTGCCGCTACCTGGTGAACCCGGGTTCCGTGGGCCAGCCGCGGGACCGGGACCCCCGAGCCTCCTTCATGACCTTCGACCCCGGGCGCAGGCGCATCCGCTTGCATCGCCTGGAGTACGACGTGGACGGCGCGGCCCGGGCCATTTTGGCCGTCGGGATGCATCCAAGTCTTGCCGACCGGCTGTGCCAAGGCATTTGAAAGGCAGGATCTCCATGGGTCACGCATCCCTTCTGTCCGCTCCCGACCTGGAACAGGCGCTCGCCCAGGCCCACCTGGCCGGGGCCGCGGCGAGCCTGCGGCTGCTGGGCGCCACGCCGCGCCTGCAGGGCGACCTGCGGGTCCACGCCTTCCGCCCGGGCGCCTTCCTGGAACTGGCCGGGCTCCGCGCCCGGGACCTGCCGCCCTCCGAGGGCACGCCCGTGACGCTCACCGTCCTGCTGGACGAGGAAGTCCTGACCCTGGAATCCCGCGTGCTTCCCGGCGCGGGCGACGACAGCGGCCTCCTCCTTCGGCTGGCGTGGCCCCGGGAAGCCGCCCGCCTTCACCAGCGGCGGGAAGTCCGGGTCGCCGCCCCCGAGCAGTCCCCCCTTCGGATCCGCGTGAATCTGGGCGGACGGCGGCTGGAGGCGATGCTGGTGAACCTCACGGAAACCGGCGTGGGCCTCGGGCTCGAGGAGCCGGCCGACGTGGACCTCTACGCCCCGGTGGAGATCGATGCCCAGCTTCCCGACGGCGCCGTCCTCCGCTGTCCGGGCGAGGTGCGGCACATCACCTATCTGGAAGGCCAGCCCTACCCCGCCAGGCTGGGCGTCGTCCTCCAGCCCCGGCCCGACACGGACCTGGATCCCATCCACCGCTTCATCCAGGCGCGCCGCACCGACCTCTCCCAGCGCTTCCGGCAGTCCTAGCCCGCCTTCCGCAGGCTCACCACGGTGCCGCTGGCGCCCAGGGCCAGCATGATCGCGGCCTGGACGAGGGTCTTGTACGAGACCTCCGCGCCTCCGAACAGCGCCGACCGGACGAACAGGACGCCCCCCGCCAGCAGGAGGACGTAGATCCCCAGCATCACCTTCCGGGCCTGGGCGTTGGTGCGGGGCGTGTCCTCGGCGAACAGGCGGTCGTAGACCACCAGCCCCACGGCAGCCACCACGTTGAGCGCCACGAAGATCAGCCAGAAGGTCCGCGCCGCCGCGGCCGCTCCCGGCTGGCCGATCATGGGCTTCAGCATGGAGCCGTACAGCATCCCGCCCAGGCTGGAGCCAATCAGGCTCCCGATCACGCCGTACAGGAAGGCGTAGCCCATGTAGACGGCCTTCTTGTCCGCGGGGGCCACCAGCCCGACGTAGCTGTAGTACTTGGGGTGGGCGGTCATCTCCCCGATGGAGAACACCGAGATGCCCAGGATGAACACCCACACGTGGGTGGAGGCCGCCAGGCACAGGAACCCGATGGTGCCGATGACGATCCCCGCCACCATGGTCGGCAGGGGACGCGCTTTCCGCACGATGCGGCTGACGAGCACCTGGAGCAAGATGATGGTCCCTCCGTTGACCACCGTGACGTGCTCGGCGTCGAACTTGAGGGGAATCCCGATCGAGGCGAAGGCGGCATTCACCGGCGTCACATCCACGAAATCGCGGAGGTACCACAGGATGGATCCGAAATTCTGGAAGTACAGGATCCAGAAGCCGGAGTAGACCACGATCATCAGCATGAACCGGGCGTCGCCCAGGACCAGCGCCGCGCCGCGGGCGACCTCGCCGAGGCTCTTGGTGTTGGCGGGCCGCGGCGGATCCTTGAACAGGAACACCGTGGGCAGCAGCATCGCCGCGCAGTAGGCGGCGGACGCGATGAACACATAGCGCCAGGAGAAGCCCTTGAGGATGCTCACCGCCAGCGGGGCGAGGAAGGCCCCGATGTTGATCATCCAGTAGTAGATCCCGAACCCGAATCCCGAGTTCTCCTCCGTGGTGGTGCGGGCCAGGGTGCCGGAGATGATGGGCTTGAACAGGCCCGCGCCCGTGGCCATCACCAGCAGCGCGGTGAACACCGCCCCGTAGCCCGTGACGTTCCCCGCCACGAAATAGCCCACGGTCAGGATCGAGAACGCGAACAGCAGCATCCGCCGGTAGCCGTAGCGGTCCGCCAGGGCCCCGCCGGCGATGGGCACCACGTAGGTGATGGCGTAGATCAGGCTCTGGAGGAAGCCCACGGACTGCTCGGTGAAGCCCAGGCCGCCCGCCGCCACCTGGTTGGTGAGGTAGACCGCGAGCACCGAATTAAGCCCGTAGTAGGCGCCCCGCTCGAAGAGTTCCATGACGTTCGCCAGCCAGAAGACCGGCGGAAACGAGGAGAGAATCCCGGCGCGACGCGAAGTGGACATCCAGGGAGTATACGGGAGGCGCGTCCCGAACCAGCGCCGCCGGCGGTTATCATGACGTTCTGAAAAGGATGGCGATGACGGGAAGGTGGACCGGGATCCGGATGGCGCTGGGCTTCGTCGCCTGCGGCTTCCTGCTCGCGGCGGTCCCTTCCCAGTCCCCCAGTCACGCCCTTCCCGCGCCTTATCCGCACGACGCACCAAAAGTGGAAGCCGCCCGTCCCCTCCGATCCTCCCAGGCGCCGCCGCGGGAAGCGCCCGCCGTCCATCGCGGATCCTCGGACGAAGGGGGCGGCGCCCCGCCGGAAAAAGACGCGCCCAGCCTCCCCTTTTCGATCCCCTTCTGCGGGAAAGGCCCGGACCCTTCCGCCGCGGCGACCGCGCCAAATCGGCCCATGCCCAGGGCCAGCCAGGGATTGACGCCCGACGAAGGGGGCCGCACCGGGCCGCCTTCCCCGCCCCTTCCGCGCTGACGCTCCGCTCCCGCCCGGCGGGAAACTCCGTTCGATCCGCATGGCAGGCCCGTCCGTGGCATGGTGGAGGAAGCTCTCCGCCCGCCCATCGGCCGCCACCCCTCAGTGAGGTTCCGGCGCATGATCGCAGCCACGACTCCTCCCGGCATTCTCGTCGACCTGGCCACCGTCCTCGGCGTGGCCGCGCTCACCACGGTCGCCTGCCAGCGCTTCCGGCTGCCCGTGGTGGTGGGCTATCTCCTGGCGGGGCTGATCATCGGCCCCCACCTTCCGGTCCCCTTGGTGGCCGACCAGGCGAACGTCCACACCCTGTCGGAACTGGGAGTCATCTTCCTGATGTTCTCCCTGGGGCTGGAGTTCAGCCTGAAGAAGCTGCTGAGGGCCGGCCCCCCCGCCGCCCTGGTGGCCATCATCCAGGCCGGATTCATGACCTGGGCGGGCTATCTGGTGGGCCGCCTCGTGGGATGGGGCGCCATCGAGAGCATCTTCGCCGGGGCGGCCCTCGCCATCAGCTCGACCATGATCATCGCCCGGGCCTTCGAGAACCTGCGGATCAAGGGGCCGCTCGCGGAACTGGTCCTGTCCACCCTGATCGTGGAGGATCTCCTCGCCATCCTGATGCTCACCCTCCTCACCGCCATCGGGAGCGGATCGGGGCTCAGCCTCCCGGCCCTGGTGATCACCGTCGGGAAACTCCTCGGGTTCCTGGTGGGCGTCATGGCCGTGGGCCTGTGGGTGCTGGCGCGGTTCATCCGCTGGGTGGCCGATTCGGGCAGCAGCGAGACCCTCCTCGTCACGGTGGTGGGCCTGTGCTTCGGGTTCTCGCTCCTGGCGGCCAAGGCCGGCTATTCCGTGGCTCTGGGCGCCTTTCTCGCCGGGATGATCGTGGCGGAATCGGGCCGCGAGCGGAAGGTGGAGCACCTCGTCCTGCCCCTGCGGGACATGTTCGTGGCGGTGTTCTTCGTATCCATCGGGATGCTGATCGATCCGGGGCAGCTTCCCCCCAACTGGAAGGCCCTGCTGGCTTTCGGCGCCCTGGTCCTGATCGGGAAATTCGCCTCGGCCTCCCTGGGCGCCCTGATCGGCGGCAACAGCCTGCGGATTTCTCTGCGGACCGGCGCGAGCCTGGCGCAGATCGGGGAGTTCAGCTTCATCATCGCCTCCCTGGGACAGAGCCTCGGCGTCATCGGGCCGGCGCTGTTCCCCGTCCTGGTGGCCACCTGCGCCTGGACCACCCTCACCACGCCGCTCCTGATCCAGCATTCGGAGAGCCTCGCCGACCGGATCGAGCAGCGCCTGCCCCGGTCGTTCCGCCACTTCCTGATGCACCACCGGGCCGCCACAGGGCACCTGCGGGCGATTCCCTTCCGGAAGGCGGCCTGGCGCCACCTGCACCGCCCCTTCCGCTACCTGCTGCTGGACAGCCTGCTCGTCGCCGTCTCCGTGGCCCTGGGCGCGCTGGTCCACCGCCAGTTGACGCCCCTCCTCGAACGCCGCGGCATCTCCCCCGCCATGGCGGAGTACCTCGTCTGGCTGGCCGTCGGCGGGATCGCCCTGCGCTTCCTGTTCGGGATGGTGAAGCAGATCCGGCGCATCGCGCGGTCCATCGCGGCCACCGCCACCCAGGCCTCGGGCGATACGGCAGAGGGCGTGGAGGACGCCATCCGCTTCGTGATCGAGCTGGGGCTGGGGGCCATGGTCGCCCTCCCGATGGTGGCGATCCTCCAGCCGCTCCTTCCCACCAGCCTGGTGCCCGCGCTGGCGTTGGCCATCATGCTGGCCGTGGGTTTCCGGCTGTGGCAGCGGATGGGCGCCATCCAGCGGACCTGGCTCGAAGGCACCGAAGGCCTGGTCCAGCGGCGCCGCGCGGGCGACAGTTCCAAGGATCCGCGCTGACCGCGCCTTGATGCGCCACGCCTTCGCGGGTGGAATGGAAAGCGGAAGGAACCGCCATGAAAGCCATCTCCCTGCGCGTGGACGTCGATACCCTCGAAGGCTCCATCACCGGCATCCCCACCCTCCTGCGCCTCCTGGACAAGCACCGGATGAAGGCCGGGTTCTACTTCAGCTTCGGTCCCGACAACAGCGGGAAGGCCCTGCGCCGGATCTTCCGGAAGGGCTTTCTCGCCAAGATGCGCCGCACCAACGCGGCGAAGCTCTACGGCTTCAAGACGATGATGTACGGCGTGCTCCTGCCCGCCCCCACCATCTGGAAGCGCGCCGCCGCCGAGATGCGCGCCGCGAAGATGGCCGGGCACGAGGTGGGCATCCACGCCTGGGACCACGTCCAGTACCACGACCTGCTGGACCGGAAATCGCGCCAGTGGCTGTCCGACTGGTTCGCCCAGGCCCACGACGCCTTCGGGACGGTGTTCGGCGAGAAGCCCCTGGGTGCCGTCAGCCCGGCGTGGCGCTGCAACGACGCCACCCTGGAACTCCAGGAGAGCTACGGCCTGGCCTACGCCGGGGACTGCCGCGGCTTCGCGCCCTTCTATCCCGTCGTGAAGGGCCGGACGCTCTCCACCCTCCAAATCCCCACCACCCTGCCCACTCTGGACGAACTGCTGGGCCTGGACGGGCGCGCCCCGGACCAGGTGAACCGCGAGGTCTGGGACCTGGTGCGGGAGGACGCCCTGAACGTCTACGCCCTGCACACCGAGGTGGAAGGCGGCGCCCTGTTCGAGACCTTCGACGCCTTCCTGGGCGGCCTCAACGACCGGGGCATCGCCGTCCGCACCCATGAGGAGTGGCTCCCCGAATTGAAAGCCGCGAACCCGCCCGCCAAGGCGGTCACCCGCCGGGAGATCCCGGGCCGGGCCGGCTGGGTGAGCTGGGAAGGCTGAACCTCGCAAGACGAGGCTAGTTGCGGTAGGCTCGGGGCGTCCATCCGAGGTTTCCGTGCGCTGTCGCCTTGCCGCCTTTCTTTGCGCCGCCCTGCTTCCCCTCGGCGCCCAGACCGCCTCCCCCGACGCCGCCCTCAAGCAGGTGGAGGGCCTGCGGTGGGAGTTGGACAGCCTGCGGAAGGCCGCGGACGACCAGCTGTGGTTCCAGCGCCTGTCGGACGTGGCGGTGGTGGACAAGGTCACCTACACCGGCCCGCCCAATCCCAAAGGCGAGGAGACCTACGGGATCAAGAACGAGCGGCACCCTCTGAAGATCCAGCAGTACGTCTTCCTTCCGCGGAAGGCCGAAAAGGGCCGGAAGCTGCCGCTGATCGTCCTTCCCCACGGCGGCGTCCACGCCGACTTCACCACCTACCACGCCCACATCGTCCGGGAGATGGTGGCGCGCGGCTACGCCGTGATCGCCCCGGACTACCGCGGCTCCACCGGCTACGGCCGCGGCTTCTACGAGGCCATCGACTACGGCGGCCTGGAGATCGGCGACGTGGTGGCGGGCCGGGACTGGGCGGTGGAGCACCTGCCCGTCGATCCCGCCCGCTGCGCCATCGTGGGCTGGAGCCACGGGGGCCTCATCGCCTTGATGGCCGTCTTCGACCACCCCGGGAAATTCGCCGCCTGCTACGCCGGCGTTCCCGTCTCCGACCTGATCACGCGCCTCGGCTACCTGGGATCGGACTACGTGGCCGAATTCTCCGCCACGTACCACCTGGGCAAGGAGCCCAAGGACGCCGTGGACGAGTACCGCCGCCGCAGCCCCGTGTGGAACGTCCACAAGCTGCGCACCCCGCTTCTGGTCCACACCACCACCAACGACCGCGACGTGAACGTGGTCGAAGTCGAACAGCTCATCACCGCCCTCAAAGCCGCCGGCAAGCCCTTCGAGCACCGGATCTACCAGGACGCCCCCGGCGGCCACAGCTTCAACCGAATCGACACCACCCTGGCCCAGGAATCGAGGAAGGAGATCTACGCCTTCCTGGAAAAGCACCTGAAGTAAGCGGAAGCGCCGAATCGGAAACAAGAAAAAGCCCGGCTGCGCCGGGCTTTTTCGCGGGGGTCCGGGGGTATGCGCGCAGCGCGGAACCCCCGGAGAACATCACGCATGCTGCTTGAGCTTGTCCTTGCCGCCGAACCACTTGTCCCAATACACCACCACGGGGCTGGCGATGTAGATGGACGAGTAGGTGCCGGTGATGACGCCGATGACCAAGGGGAAGGCCAGGTCCTTGAGGGCCGGGCCGCCGAACAGCCAGAGGCAGACGCTGACGAACAGCACGGACGCAGAGGTGAGGATCGTCCGGCCCAGGGTCTGGTTGATGGAGTCGTTCACCAGCTTGGTGACCGTGGCGCGGCGGTATTCGGGCCGGTGGCCGTTCTCGCGGATGCGGTCGAAGACCACGATGGTGTCGGCCATGGAGTAGCCCATCAAGGTCAGGAAGCTCGCCACCACCGGGACGTTGAATTCGTACCCGAAGGCCGCGAACAGCGCCAGCGCCATCAGCATGTCGTGGAGGAGCGAGACGATGCCCCCCACGGCGTAGCTGGCGGTGAACCGGAACATCACGTAGACCAGGATGGCGCCGAGGGCCCACGCCACCGCGGTGAGCGTCTTGCGGGTCCACTCGCCGGAGATGCTGGGCGAGAAGCTCTCATCCTTGAGGAGGCCCACCGCGCCCAGGCGGTAGCTCTTCTGGATGCTGTCCTTCACCACCTGGGGCAGATCCTGCGGCAGTTCGCTGAAGCTCTGGTAGAGCCCCGAAGGCAGCCGGTCCCGGCCCGCGATGACCTTCTCGGCGAAGGGCGTGTAGGCCGCCTGGAGCGCCGCGTCGTCACCGCCGATGCCCGCCGGATTGACCCTCGCCAGCGTGTCGGTGAGGGTCTTCGAGCCTTCCAGGTTCAGGGCGGGCAGCGGATTGCTGGTCCCCTCGGGATCCATCTGCTTGAAGATGGCCCGCAGGGCGTTCGCCTGCTTGGTGCTGTCCTTCTGGTCGCCGTCCTTCTTGGCCTTCACCTTGACGGCGAAGTCGCGGACGGACTTGTCCTTGTTCTCGTAGGCCACGACGGTGGCGTCGACGTAGCCGTTCTTCGCCAGCGCTTCGCGGATGGTCTCGGGCTCCATGGCGCCGCGGAACCGGACGGTCATGTCGTTGCCGCCCACGAACTGCATTCCGAGCTGGATCCGGTTGTTGTGGGTCAGGTTCCAGGGGCGCACCCACAGGACGCACAGGAGGATGATGCCCCAGGAGATGGCCAGAGCCTGGGCCTTGTACTTCATGAAGTCGTAGCTCGACCCCTTGAAGAAGGTGTGGGTGCCCACGGAGAGGGTCTTGGTGCCGGGATGCCGCTCCAGGATCCAATCGTAGATGTAGCGGCTGATGTAGATGCTGGTGAACAGCGAGGCCACCACGCCCACGGTGAGGGTGACGGCGAAGCCCTTGACCGGCCCCGTTCCGAAGATGAACAGGAGGAGGGCTGCGAAGAGCTGGGTCACGTGGCTGTCCACGATGGTCCAGAACACCCGGTTGAAGCCCGCGTCGATGGCGCCCGGAACGCTCTTGCCGAGGCCCAGTTCCTCCTTGATGCGCTCGAAGATGAGGATGTTCGCGTCCACCGCCATGCCGAGGGTGAGCACGAAGCCCGCGATGCCTGGGAGGGTCAGGGTGGCGCGGAAGGAGCCCAGGAGTCCCATCATCACGATCACGTTGACCGTCAGGGCCACGATCGCGTTCGCCCCGGACCAGTGGTAGAAGTACACCATGAACGCGATGATGGCGGCGAAGCCGATGGCGGCCGCCATGACGCCCGAGTGGATGGAGTCGCGGCCGAGGCCGGGACCCACGACGCGCTCTTCGAGGAACTTCATGGGGGCGCGCAGGGCGCCGCTGCGGAGCTGGCTGGCGAGGTCGTCGGCTTCCTGGGCGGTGAAGCTGCCGCTGATGCGGACCGCGCCGCCGATGATCTTCTCTTTGGCGCTGAGGGTGGTGACGATCTTGTGGTCGAGGACGATGGCGATCAGCCGGTTCTCGTCCGCGGCGGTGCCGGTGAGGCGCGCGAAGTCGTCGCCGCCCTTCTTGTTCAGGGTGAAGTTGACCTCGTTGGCCTCGGTCTGGGAGTTGGAGGCCCGGTGCGCGTCGATGATGTCGGCGCCGTCCACCGCAATGCGGCTCTCCAGCAGGATCCAGCGGCTGATCTTCTCTTCGCCGGGCTTGGCCTTCACGACGGACTGGCCCCCGCGGCGCGCCTGGCGGTCGCTCTCGATCTCGGGAAGCAGCTCGAATTCGGGCGGGATCTGTCCCTTGTAGGCGGCCAGCGCGTCTTCCTTGGTGGCGAAGTAGAGCTGGGGGGCCTTGGCGAGAAGGCGCTGCTCCAGGTGACCCGGGGTGGCCAGCAGCTTCTTGATGCGCTCGCGGTCGCCCTCCTCGATTCCGGGGATCTCCACCACGATGCGGTTGCCTTCGGCGCCGCTGGCGGTGATCTCGGGTTCCAGCACGTTGGCGGGATCGATGTCGCGGATGCGCTTCTCGATCACCTCCAGGGCGCGCTTGTTGGCGTCGTCCTTGAGCTGCTTCTGGTAGTCCGCCTTCTGCGACAGGCGGAAGGAGCTGCCGTCGACGACGAGGGCGTAGCCGGAGAAGAAGTCCTTGGTGACCTTCTCCACGGTGGCCCGCTGATCGGGGTTCACCCCTTCGATCCGGAGGGCGGTGCCGTCCACGATGGCCGAGGCATCGGGAAGGCCCTTTTCCTTTAGGCGGGCGACGAGGCGGTCCTTGCTGTCGCGCAGGTCGGCGGCGAGGGCCTCCTGGCCCTGGACCTCCAGCTCGAAGTGGACGCCGCCCCGGAGGTCGAGGCCCAGCTTCACCTTGGACAGGGGCGTGAAGAAGTATCCGCAGCCGAACACGACGGCCAGGACGATGGCGAGGCGCCAGAGGCTCCGCTTGGTCACGGGGCGCTCCTCACAGAAAGCGGGCCGGAACGGATCCGGCCCGGGAGTCGAAAAGAGGTCAGTTCTGCGTTTCGGGCTCGCTGGCCAGGGCAGCGACGGCGGCCCGCCGCGCCTTGACCACCGATCCGCCCAGCTTCACCCAGATGTGCTTGTCCTCCACCCGGTCGATGGTGGCGTAGAGACCGGAGGTCAGGACGACCTCGTCGCCGGCCTTCAGCTTGGACAGGCGGGCCTCCGTCTCCTTGCGGGCCTTGCTCTGGGGGCGGATGAGGAGGAAGTAGAACATCAGGGCCATGCCGCCGATGAACACGAACTGGATCCAGGCCGGTCCGCCGGACGCGGGCTGCTGAAGAAGGGCGTACATCATTCAAGGCTCCTCGGTCGTCCATCCGGCGCGCGCGGACCGGACGAAGGCCGGAAAACGGTTCTCCAGCAGGGCCTGCCGCGCGGCGCGGGTGAGCCCCACAGTGTAGCTCAGGTTGTGGATGGTATTCAGCGTGAAGGCCAGCAGCTCTCCGCACCGGAACAGGTGGTGGAGGTAGGCCCGGCTGAAGGTGCGGCAGGTGTAGCATCCGCAGTCCGGATCCAGGGGAATGTCCGCCTCGCGGTGCCTGGCGTTCTTGAGGTTGAGCTTCCCCCGGCTGGTGAGGATGCGGCCGTGGCGCGCTTCCCGGCTGGGCAGCACGCAGTCGAACAGATCTACCCCATGTTCGATCCCGAACAGGAGGTCCTCCGGTGTCCCGACCCCCATCAGGTAGCGGGGCCGGTCCTGGGGCAGCTCTTTCACGAACTCCGCCAGGACGGCATTCATCTCGGCCTTGGGTTCCCCCACGCTGAGGCCGCCCACGGCGAAGCCCTGGAACGGAGTCCGGGCGTCCAGCTCCAGGGCCTCCTCCAAGTGGCGGCGGCGGAGGTCCAGGTGGGTCCCCCCTTGATTGATGGCGAACAACCCCTGGTGGGACTGGAGGGGCACGGCCCGGCTGCGGGCGAGCCAGCGGGTGGTCCGCGCCATGCTGGCTTCAAGCGGCGTCCGCTCCATCCGGCCCGGCGGGCATTCGTCCAGGGCCATGCAGATGTCCGACCCCAGGTTCCGCTGGATCTCCATGCTCCGCTCGGGGGAGAGGAACTGGGAACTGCCGTCCAGGTGGCTCCGGAACGTGACTCCGTCCTCGCTCATCTTCCGAAGGGAGGCCAGGGAGAAGACCTGGAACCCGCCCGAGTCCGTGAGGATGGGTCCCTCCCATCCCATGAAACGGTGAAGGCCGCCCAGGCGGGCCACCAGTTCATCGCCGGGCCGGAGGCCCAGATGGTAAGTATTGCCTAGAATCACCTGGGGTCCGAGGTCCCCAAGTTGGACGGGGGTGATGCCTTTCACCGTCCCTTGGGTGCCCACGGGCATGAAGGCAGGCGTCAGCACCTCGCCATGGGAGGTGGGGAATCGGCCTGCGCGGGCTACGCCGCAGGAGGCCTCGGGGATGAGTGCGAAATCAGGAGTTGTGATCTTGGACATGGGAATGGCAGCGCTTCCTTAACAAAAATTAACAATCCGGTCCTTTAACCCCGGAGATGGATGTTGCGGTAGTCAGTAAAAAACCGTGGAATGCCCTGTTCACGGGGGGTTCCGTCAGCCATCCGCACTTGACCTGCCGTCGGCCCTTTGCCATCTTAGCCGCTGGGCTTGCCCCAGCTCTTTATCCCATCTTCGGTAGCCGAACCGGTGTTCCCGCCGATTCGGCTCGATGTTTTTTTCATATGGATCTTTCAAGGGAGTCGCATGAGCAAAGATCCCCAAAAACCAGTTCCCGCCAAACAGGCTGCTCCTACGGAGACGCTGGAGGATGCCGTCTACAAATCCTCCCTCTCCGCCGGGAACGAAGCCATCAAGCGGGGCAACCCCATGGTGACCATCCCCACGACGGTGGCCATGTACGCCTTGTTCGCCGTCGCGGCTTTCCAGCTGGCCAAGCACACGGAAGCCGGCCAGAAGGTGATCAAGACGGTGGGCATCGACATCTCGGAGCAGAAAGCAGAGGATGCGCCGCCTCCTCCGCCTCCGCCCCCCCCTCCTCCCCCGCCGCCGCCGCCGCCCATGGCGATGACGACGACGAGCAAGGCGGACACCACGCCCATCGATCCCCGGCAGGAAGTGGTGCCTGAGACGGTGCCCAAGGAACTGCCCAAGCAGGATCACTCCCTGGGTGGCGTTCCCGGCGGCGTTCCGGGCGGTGTCCCGGGTGGCGTCATCGGCGGCGTGGTCGGCGGTGTCGTCGGCGGCGTGGTCGGCGGCACCGGCAAGGTGGTGGACTTCGACTTCAGCCAAGTGAAGATCAAGTACCAGCCGCCCCAGCCCCCCTATCCCCCCCTCGCCAAGATCGCCAAGATCCAGGGCACGGTGGTGGTGGAAATCGTCATTGGGCCCGACGGCATTCCCACGGATGCCGTCGCCAAGGAAGGTCCTCCTCAGCTGAGGCAGTACGCGGCCGATTGGGGTAAGACCTGGCGTTTCGAGCCCGCCATGATGAATGGCGTCCCCCAATATGCCCGCTTCAAGCTGACCATGTCGTTCCGGCTGAAGTAGCTCACCCCTTTCCCCCCGTCACCCCACTTTTTCAACCCCACAAGGAAACCTCATGAACCTGCTTTCCTCTTCCCTGGTCCTCGGTCTCGCCGAAGGCGGCCACGACAGCTTCTCCGCGGCCGAGATCTGGCGCTCGGCCTCCATCGCCAACAAGTTCATCATCGCCATCCTCTTCGTGCTGCTGGCCTACCAGATCTACGTGGCCGTCGAGCGCTTCGTGACCTACGCCCAGAGCAAGCAGGCCTCGGACAAGTTCCTGAAGCTCTTCATGGACACCCTCCGCCGCGGGGACTTCGAAGCCGCCAAGCGCGCCGCCACCACCCACAACAAGAGCCACATCGCCCTCGTGCTGAAGCACGGCCTGGACATCTTCCAGTACGAGAAGCAGCTCAAGACCATGAACCCCAACCACGACGCCATCCAGCCCGTCGAGCGCGCCATCCAGCGCGGCACCGCCGAGGTCCTCGAGCTCCTCAAGAAGGGCATGAGCGGCCTGGCCACCATCGGCGCCCTGGCCCCCTTCATCGGCCTGCTCGGCACCGTGATCGGCATCATCAAGGTCTTCTCCGACCTGAAGACCAAGGGCGCCGGCGACATCAACGCCCTGGCCGGCTCCATCGGTGAGGCCCTGGCCACCACCGCCCTCGGCCTGATCGTCGCCATCCCGGCCGTGTGGATCTACAACCTGCTGACCAACAAGCAGGACGTGGTCGTCACCAACATCAACAACGCGGCCTCCCAGATGATCGACGAGTTCATCCGCCGCGAGAGCCAGAGCTAGGACTTCCCACCCTTGCCCGGGGGCGCGAGCTCCCGGGCCATTCAGAGGAGAACACACCATGGATGCAGGTGGTGGTGGCAAGGGTGGCGTGAAGTCGGACATCAACGTCACGCCCCTTGTGGACATCGTGCTGGTGCTGCTGATCATCTTCATCGTGATCACGCCCGCGGTGAACAGCGCAGTGAAGCTGCCGCTGGCCAAGCACAGTCCGAAGGCGGAGAAGAACCAGGGCGAGAAGTACCTCACCCTGATGCTGACCTCCAAGCGCAACGATAAGTACGAAGTGATCGGCCCCGGCCCCGTCCTGATCGACGACAAGGACGCCAAGGACGAGCGCTTCTTCATCAACGAAGAAGCCCAGCAGCAGAAGCTGTCGGACTACATCAACCGCAACGTCTCCCAGTTGAGCCAGCGCGTGGTGTTCGTCAAGGCCGACGCCGACCTTCCCTTCAAGTACATCAACGAGCTGTTCCAGGTCTGCCGCAAGGGGGGCGCCGATGAAGCGTCCATCGTGACCAGCGAAGACAAGGGCAATCAGCAGGAAGGGGGCAAGTAATGGATGCCGGTGGCCCCAAGGGCAAAGCAAAATCGGATATCAACGTCACTCCCCTGATCGACATCGTGCTCGTGCTGCTCATCGTGTTCATCGTGATGGTGCCCGGGCTCGACAGGGCCACGAAGGTGGTGGTGCCCCAGGTCGTCCAGACCTCCAAGCCCTCCCCTCCGGATCCCAACAACATCCTCATCCAGGTGGATCAGGATGGAACCCTCATGCTGCAGTCCGACAAGATCGACGTGCAGGGCCTGAAGGATCGCTTGCCCGACGCCGTGCTGCTGCAGCCCCTCAACTACCGGAAGGTCTTCCTGAAGGTGGACGAGGACGTGCGGTACCAGAACATGGTGGACATCCTCGACGCCATTCGCGTGGCCTCGGACGACGCGAAGAAGAAGTCCCTCGAACAGATCGACAAGTTCCAGGGCCAGGACGGCGGCGACATCAAGGTGGCCGTCTCCCTGAGGAAGCGGGCCGGCGCCGCCGTTCCCGTCAGCTAGACCGACGCACCGCAAAGCCAAAGGGCCCTTCGGGGCCCTTTTTCATGCCCGCTTGCGATGGCCGAAGACGGTGCCGTAGGCCACCCCGGCGACCGTGATCAGGACGCCCGCCAGCCCGAATCCCGTGGCCCGCTCCCCGAGGAGAGGCACCGCCAGCAGGTATTGGACGATGGGCAGGAGCTGGAGCCAGACCGCGGCTTCGGAGACCGACAGCGTGCCGTAGGCCTGGGACATCAGCATCTGCCCGCCGTAGGCCAGGAGGCTCATCGCCACCGCGAGGGCCCACGCCCCCCCATGAACGAGGCTGGGCCAAGGATCCAGGGCGAAGGGAAGGACCACCGGCAGCCCCGCGAGGCAGAAAAAGAAGAAGATCGTCGCCGCGTTTTCCGTGTGACGCGCCGCCCGGATAGCGTTGGCGCTGGCCGCCGCGAATCCGGCCGCCGCCAGGGCGGCCAGCGCCCCCCGGCCCAGGGTCAGTCCCCCATGGCCCTGCCCCAGCACCAGAACCACCCCCACGGACGCCGCGAGGATCGCCAGCCACAGATGGACCGTGGGCCGCTCCGGAAATACCGCCAGGGACATCACCGTGGCCAGAACCGGATACACGTTGTAGAGGATCCCCGCCTCCCCCGCCGGCATGTGCGCCAGTGCGTAGAAGTACAGGACCACCACCGCCCCACCGGACAGCCCGCGGCTCACCAGCAGGCGGTAGTTGCGCGGCCGATAGAGGCCCGGAACGGCGCGAAACACCGCCAGGCTCACCAGCGCTCCGGCCACAAAGCGGAGAACGGCCAGGTGCCCAGCCGTGAAACCCATGCCCGGCTGCGTCAGCTTCCGCGCCAGGATGGCCATCAGCCCGAAACACAGGGCCGATCCCGCCAATTGGACACGGGCCGCCATCCGGTGGCGGGTCTGAGCGGCGGCTGGATCGGGCATCCCCACCATCCTGCCGGGAAATCCCGCTTCCGATCAGGGGTTATATGCGCCCTGCGGCGAGTTCAATCCGGCGCCATGGAACGCCGACTTCAGTGCCCCCCCGCGGAAAGCCCCCCGGTCGGCGGCCTCCAGATGGTCCAGGAGATGGGACAGGTTCGCGCCGCTGGGAACGGCGGGCACGCCGAGATCCGAAGCCAGTTCGGGCAGGGTCACGTCGTCCAGGAAGGTCCCTTCCTCGCGCACCACGGCTCCCCGCAGCGTGTACTGGTCCGTGGGCCCGGTGTGGGTCCGGAGGCTGGCGGAGGGCACCACCACCGCGTCCACCCAATCCGGCCCGCCGCCCTTGGCGTCCCGGTCCGCATGGGCGGCGTACTTGAGGTCCTCCCCGCAGAGCAGGCCGGCCACGGTCACGCTCTCGCCGAAGCTGAAGTTCTTCGCCACGGCGACGCGCAGGTGGCTTCCCACCGCGCGGTTCAGCTCCATGGCCACCCGCGACAGGGTCGGCGCGAAGCTGGATCCCGTCAGCAGCAGCACCCGGCGGCCGGCGAATCCCCGGGCCCGGGGACTGCGGATGAACCGGCGGCTGTGCTCCAGGAAGCGGCGGACCAGCCCCACGCCATTCTCCAACTGCGCCCATGAGCGGGAATAGAAAGGCCGCCCGGGGACCTCGATTCCGGCCCGGGTGAACCACTCGTCCGCCAGCAGCAACCAGGGCTCCCCGTCATTGGCCCGGGCGTACCGACGGACCTCCGGGGTCCAGCGCGCCACCCACTCGCGCGCGAAGGCGGAATCCACGTCCTGGACGGAAGGCAGGTGGTCCCGGTGGGCCGTCAGGCCCACGGGCACGCAGGACAGGCTGAGGACGCTGCCCCGGCCCTCTTTCCGCCGGGCCCAGAGGTCGTCCACGGTGCGCTGCCAGATGTCGCCGTCGTTGAGCCCCGGCGCCACCACCGCCTGGGTGTGGACGTCGATGCCGCCCGCCAGCAGCCGGTCGATCTTGCGCAGGATGTGGCCCTCGCGGGGATTGCCCACCACCTTCACCCGGGTCTCGGGGTCCGTGGCGTGGACGGACACGTGGATGGGCCCCAGCCGCTCCCGCACGATCCGATCCAGTTCCGCGTCGTCGCTGCTCGAAAGCGTCGTGAAGTGGCCGTAGAGGAAGGACAGCCGGATGTCCTCGTCCTTCAGGTAGAGCGACTTCCGGAACCCCTTGGGCATCTGGTGGACGAAGCAGAACACGCAGTTCTGCTTGCAGACCTTCACCTCGTCCTGGGCCAGGTCCACCCCGATCCCCTCGCCGCCGTTCTCCACCCGGGTCCCGAACGTGCTGCCGTCCGGCCGCCGCACCCGCAGTTCCGCCTCGTCCTCCCGGCTGATCAGGTACTGGTAGCTGAGCTGGTCCAGCACCGCCTCCCCGTGGATCTCCAGCAGCGTGTCCCCCGGCCGCAGCCCCGCCTCCTCCGCCAGGCTGCCGGATTCCACCGCGATGATCTGAACGCCTTGCTGGGCCAATGCCGTTCCTCCAAACCTTCAGATGAAGATTCAGAGACAAGTGTCTCATTGGAGGAAGAAAAAGGCTTTTCCGGAATCCGGGGCCCTCCCTTCCGATTGGAGAAGCGCCCGGCAACCCGGGCGCTTCTCTAGACTTCGGGGCGGGTTCCGGAAACCCGGCCTATTGCGCGGCGGCCTTCGCCTGCTTCCGCGCCTCCACCACCTTGTCGGCGTCGCGGCCCACGAGTTCCTGGAGGTGGTGGAAGGCCCAGGTGAAGGAGCCGACGCCCATGGTGAGGCTGCGCAGTTCGACGATGACGTCGCCCATCTCGGCCTGGGGGATGTAGGCGGAGACCACGTCCCAGCCGTTCCAGCCGGGCTTGGCGTCGAAGCCGAGCACCTGGCCCCCGCGGCGGCCGGTGACGAGGCGCTGGGCCTTGGGCGTGAACTCGCTGGGCACGCTGATGTGGACTTCGCAGATGGGTTCCAGCAGCACGGGGTTGCACTGCGGGGCGCCCTCGGTCATGGCGATCCGGGCCGCGGTCTTGAAGGCCATGTCGGAGCTGTCCACGGTGTGGTAGCTGCCGTCCACCAGCGCCACGTGGATGTCCACCACGGGGAAGCCCAGGGGCCCGCGCTTCATCCAGTCCACGACGCCATGCTCGATGGCGCCGAAGAAGTTCCTGGGCACCACGCCGCCCACGATGCGCTCCTCGAACTCGAATCCGGCGCCGCGCGGCAGGGGCTTGATCTCGAACCACACGTCGCCGAACTGGCCGTGGCCGCCCGTCTGGTGCTTGTGGCGGCCGTGGACCTTGGCGCCCTTCGTGAAGGTCTCGCGGTAGGGAACCATCGGCGGATGGTGCTGCACGTCCAGGCCGAAGCGGCTCTTGAGGCGGTCCATGGCGCACTTGAGGTGGACTTCGCCCTGGCCCCACAGGATCCGCTCCTGGGTCTCGGCGTTCTGTTCCACCTGAAGGGAGGCGTCCTCCTCGCACAGCTTCTGGAGCGCCAGGGACAGCTTCACGTCGTCGCCGCTCTTGGAGGTGTGCAGGCTGAGGGCCAGCATGGGCTGGAGGGGCTCGGGCCAGGTCAGGTCCACGCGGCCGGTGGAGGTCAGCCCTTCGCTGGTGTGGACCTCGTCCATCCGGCCCAGGGCCACCACCTCGCCCGCGGTGGCCTTCTGCTGCTTCACCTGCTGGGATCCGAACAGCTTGTTGATGCCGCTGACCCGGTGCCCGGCCAGGGAGGCGCCGTCGGCCACCTCCCCGCGCCACACGCGGGAGAGGCTCAGCTTGCCCACGTGCTGGGCGTGGACGGTCTTGAAGACCTGCACCAGCGCATCCTGGCCCGCGGGAATGCCCAGCCGCTCAGCCGTGGTATCCACCCGGGGAGCCTCGTCGCACAGCGCCTGGAACAGGCGGCGCACGCCGGCGTCCTTGTCCGCGGAGCCGAAGAACACGGGCACCAGCAGATCCTGCTGGACGTCCTTGGCCATGTCGTCGCTGACTTCCTCCAGGGAGGGCACGATGTCGCCCAGCAGCTCCTCCATCAGGTGGTCGTCGAAGTCCGCGAGCTTCTCCAGCATCAGCTGCCGGGCCTCGTGCTCCTCGGGCAGGACGGATTCGGGCAGCTGCATCAGGTCGGCGTCCTTGCCGGCCTCGTAGCGGTAGGCGTGCTCGCTGATGAGGTCCACGTAACCCGTGATCTGGTCCCCGTCGCGGAGGGGGATCTCCACCAGCACCAGGGGGCGCTCGGAGACGCCCTGCAGGGCGTTCAGGGCGTCCTTCAGCTTCCCGGCGCTGCCGGGGGCCTCCATCTTGTTGATGAACAGGACGTGGGGAATCCGGTGGTCGTCGAGGAATTTGAGGGCCGGCGCCGCCATCAGGGCGCGGACGGGATCGGGATCGCACACCACCACCGCGATGTCCGCGGCCATCAGGGCATGGACCGTCTCCTGGCGGAATTCCACCGATCCGGGACAGTCGATCAGGGTCCATGCCTCGCCCTGGTAGGTGCAGCTGGCCAAGCTGGCTTCCACGCTCATCTGGCGGGCCTTGGCCTCAATGGAGGCGTCGCCGACCGTGTTTCCCTCCTTGACGGAGCCCTTGCGCGGCAGGGCGCCTGCCACGAAGAGAAGGCTCTCCATCAAGGAGGTCTTTCCGGAGAGGTAGGGCCCCACGATCGCCGCTACGCGTGGAGTTGACTGAGAATTTCCGCTCACAGTGCCTCCTGATTGTCTGGTTCCGTATTGGACCGCCCCAAGTGTTCCGACCTCGTCACACTCTGGCAACACCAAAAAAAGCCGCCCGGGAAAAGGCGGCTCAAGTCACAAAATGACCGGACTTCTAATTCCGCAATGGCTTGCCGGACCTGAGGATCGACTCCATGCGGGCCTGGGTCTTCTCGTAGCCGCACAGCCGCGCGAAAGCCTCGCGTTCCAGTTCGAGAATGCGCGCCTCGCCGACCTCCTGGACGAGGCTAACGTCGCCGCCCGTGAGGATGGTGGCCAGCTCGCCCATGATCACGCCGTCGTGCTCGCTGGCCAGGCCCTGGAGCTGGAAATCCCGCACCGCGAACTTGAGGGCTTCGGCCCCGCCGCGGCCCGGGAGCCGCAGGGTGCGTTCCTTCACTGGCTGGAAGTCCGCGGCCATCTTCAGGACTTCCTGCTTGGCCTCGTGCAGGAGGAAGGCCTTGTTCATCACGCGGCGGTCCGTCCGGCGGAGGTAGCCGTTGCGCTGGGCTTCGTCGAAGCTGGTGTTCACGTTGGCCGTTCCGATGCCCTGGAAGGCGGCCTTCACCTTGGGCATGGGGCCCAGCTCGCCCTTGGCGGCCATGGCCTCCTCCATGCGGAGCAGCATCTGGAGGCAACCGCCGCCCGCGGGGATGACGCCTACGCCCACTTCCACCAGGCCGATGTAGAGCTCGGCGTGGCCCACCACCCGCTGGCAGGCCATGCTGACTTCGCAGCCGCCGCCCAGGGCGAGGTTGAAGGGGGCCGCCACCGTCGGGAAGGGCGCGTAGGTGAGCATCCGGCCCGCGTACTGCAGCCGGCGCGCGACCTCTTCGATCAGGTCGAACTGCTTGTCCTTGGCGGCGTTCAGGACCATCACCAGGTTGGCCCCGGCGCTGAAGTGCTGGCCCTGATTGCCCACCACCAGCCCCTTGAAGCGGCCGGGAACGTGTTTCTGGACGGTCTCCTCCATCAGGCCGATGATCCCGTCGTCCAGGGCGTTCATCTTGCTGCGGAAGCTGAGGCAGGCCACGTCGTCGCCTAGGTCGAAGAGCTGGCAGCTCTCGTTCTCGGCCACCACCTTCCCGCGCCCCTCCTCCCGCTTGAGGATGATCACGCGGCGATCCTCGAGGATGGGGTCGTAGGCCAGCGTCTTGGGATTCAGCTGGGCCACGGGCACGCCGTGCTCCCAGCGGTAGAAGCTGGTGATTCCCTGGGCGAGCATCTTCTCGACGAGCGGCGGGATGGGCTGATCGTCGAACCGCATCCGGGCGACCACCCGCTCCACGCCCAGCGTGTCCCAGGTCTCGAAGGGCCCCAGCTCGAAGGCAAAGCCGTTCTTGATGGCGCGGTCCACGTTCAGCGGGCCGTCCGTCACCTCGCCCAGGCGGTTCACCGCGTAAGTGAGGTTGGGCGAGATGCACCGCCAGGCCAGGCGCCCGGCCTCGGTGTCGCTGGCGAGCAGCGTCTTCACCTTTTCCGCAGGGTCATCGAGGCCCTTCAGTTCCTTGAGGATGGGCCAGTCCTTCTTCACCTGGGGGACGTACTCCCGGGTGGTGGGATCCAAGGCCAGGAAGGTCTTCTTGCCCTTGGCGTCCTTGGGGCCCTTTTTGAAGAAGCCCTGCTTCGTCTTGTTCCCCAGCAGCTTGTGATCGAGCATCCACTGCAGGAATTCCGGGAACTTGAAGACGTCGCGCACCTCGTCGTTGGGGCAGAGGTCGTAGACGTTCTTGGCGGTGGCCGCCAGGATGTCCACGCCCGCCAGGTCCGCCGTGCGGAAGGCGGCGCTCTTGGCGCGGGCCGCCGCGTCGCCCAGCACCAGGTCCAGCACCTCGAAGGGGATCTTCTCCTTCAGCGCCAGGTGGAGGGTGGCCATGATTCCGTGGATCCCGATGCGGTTCCCGATGAAAGTCGGGCTGTCGTAGGCGGGCACCACTTCCTTGCCGAGGGCCTCCTCCAGCCATGTCCGGAAGGCCTGGGCCTCAGCGGGATCCACCTCCGGCCCCGTCACGAACTCCAGCAGGCGCAGGTAGCGCACGGGGTTGAAGAAGTGGGTGATGACGAAGTGCTGCCGGAAGGCGTCGCTGCGCCCCTCCACCAGCAGCTTCAGGGGAATGCCCGAGGTGTTGGAGCTGATCCACGCGCCCGCCTTGAGCTTCGGCTCCAGGCGCCCGTACAGCTCGCGCTTGATGGCCAGGTCCTCCTTGACCACCTCCACCACCCAGTCGCAATCCGACAGCCGATCCAGGTGGTCCCGCAGGTTGCCGGGGCGGATCTTCTTGAGGAAGGCGGGATGCATGGCGAGGGCCGGCTTGGATTTCGCCAGCGCCGCCAGCGCGCCCTCCGCCAGCTTGTCCGGCGCCGCGTCGTCGATGACGATGTCCAGCAACTCCACCTGGCATCCCGCCGACGCCACATGCGCTGCAATGCCCGAGCCCATCACGCCGGAACCGAGAACGCCTACCTTCCTCATGACCATAAAAACTCCTAATTTGAAACCGCAGATGCCGCAGATGACGCAGATTTGGAATTCGCGAATCGCTTATAGGCAAGGCGGGGTTCCGCGAAGTTGACTAACAGCCCTACCTCGTATCCGGTGGCCCGGAGGTAATTGAGTATTTGGGCCTCTTCGTTGGGCCCCAGTCTTGTGATGGCTTTCAAC
The DNA here is from genome assembly GCF_030845995.1 of Geothrix sp. 21YS21S-4. NCBI lineage: Bacteria > Pseudomonadati > Acidobacteriota > Holophagae > Holophagales > Holophagaceae > Geothrix > Geothrix sp. 21YS21S-4. The sequence continues at coordinate 1,050,098 of NZ_CP132719.1, read as the reverse complement.
TCGATGATCACGCTTTCAAAACAGATGAAATCGGCGCGATAAGTGGTGCAGAGCGCCTTGCCTTTATAGAGCACCGGCAACTCGACCTCGCGCCGGAAAGGGATCCTTCGAGCCTCGAACTCCAGGGCCATGGCTTCCTGGTAGACAGCCTCCAGGAAGCCCGGTCCCAGCACGCGATGGACTTCCATCGCCGCGCCGAGAATGGCGTAGGTGCGAGGATCTCCAGAATCCATCTGCGTCATCTGCGCCATCTGCGGTTAAAAACTCAGATCTTCTCGATGATGGACGCGATCCCCTGGCCGCCGCCGATGCACATGGTGGCGAGGCCGTACTTGCCGCCGTCGGTCTCGAGGCGGTGGAGGAGGGTCGTCAGGATGCGCGCGCCGCTGGCGCCGAGGGGGTGGCCCACGGCGATGGCGCCACCCCAGGCGTTCACCTTGGCCGGATCGTAGCCGCCTTCGCGGATGACGGCGAGGCTCTGGGCGGCGAAGGCCTCGTTCAGCTCGATGGCGTCGATCTGGTCGAGCTTCAGGCCGAAGCGGTCCAGCACCTTCTTCACGGCGGGAACGGGGCCGATGCCCATCCGGTCGGGCTCCACCCCCGCCACGGCGCCGCCCAGGATGCGGGCGCGGGGCTTCAGACCCAGGGATTTCGCCAGACCCTCTTCCATCACCAGCAGGAACGCGGCGCCGTCGGTGATGGGCGAGCTGTTGCCGGCGGTGACGTTCCCCTCCGCGAGGAACGCGGGCTTCAGCTCGCCCAGCTTCTCCACGGTGGTGTCGGCGCGGACGCACTCGTCCTGCTGCAGGGTGACGGGCTTGCCGTCCAGGCCCTGGGTCTCGAAGCGGACGACTTCTTTCTCGAACTTGCCGGCCTTCCACGCGGCGGCGGCCTTCTGGTGGCTTCGGTAGGCGAACTCGTCCTGATCCTTGCGGCTGATCTTGTATTCCTTGGCGAGGTTCTCCGCCGTGATCCCCATGGAGCAGTAGGCCTCGGGATAGGTCTCGCTGATGAAGGGATCCACGCTGGGATTGAAGCCCATCATGGGCACCTTGGACATGCTCTCCACGCCGCCCGCGAGGAACAGGTCGCCCTGGTTCGCCAGGATGGCGCGGGCGGCCATGAGCATCGTTTCCTGGCTGCTGCCGCAGAAGCGGTTGACGGTGGCGGCGCCGGCGGTGAGGGGAAGGCCGGCGCGGAAGCTGATCATGCGGGCCATGTTCATGCCCTGTTCGCCCTCGGGCATGGCGCAGCCCACCAGGACGTCCTCCAGCCCGGACCAGTCCTTCAGCAGGGGCTTGATGGCCTCGATGACGACCGCGCCGAGCTGCTCGGGGCGGGTGGCGGCGTAGGCGCCCTTGACGCCCCGGCCGATGGGGGTGCGCTTGGCTTCGACGATGACTGCGGATCGCATGGGGCCTCCATGTGGAAAGGGCTGGGCTCAGGGTTTCCGAGGAGCCTAGCATCCGCCGGGAGGCCCGCGGACACTTACCGTAGGTCAACGGCGCGCCCCCGCGACCGCCCATTCCAGGCAAGATGGAGGGATTCCGCAAGGACCCTTCATGTCCACTCCCGCGCACGCCCTGGAACCGCTGCTGGCCGAATGCCGGAAGGTGATCGTGGGCCAGCCCCAGTTGCTGGAGCGCCTGCTGGTGGCGCTGCTGTGCCGGGGGCACGTCCTGCTGGAGGGCCTGCCGGGCCTCGCGAAGACGCGCACCGTCAAGACCCTGGCGTCCGCGAGCGGCACGACCTTCCGCCGCATCCAATTCACGCCCGACCTGCTCCCCAGCGACGTGGTGGGCACGCTCGTGTTCGATCCCAAGGCCCTGACGTTCACGCCCAAGAAAGGGCCGATCTTCGCGAATCTGCTGCTGGCGGACGAGATCAACCGCGCCCCTTCCAAGGTCCAGGCCGCGCTCCTGGAGGCCATGGAGGAGCGCCAGGTCACTCTCGGCGAGGACAGCTTCCGCCTGCCGGATCCCTTCCTGGTGATGGCCACCCAGAATCCGCTGGAGCAGGAGGGCACCTTTCCCCTGCCCGAAGCGCAGATGGACCGCTTCCTGTTCAAGCTCCGCGTGGACTATCCCAAGCAGGAGGAGGAGATCGAAGTCCTCCGCCGCGCCCACCTGGACGGCGAGGACGTGCACGCCGTGACGGACGGCCCTTCCCTGCTGGCGGCGGGCCGGGAGGCGCAGCAGGTGCGCCTCGACGAGGCCATCCGCACCTACATCGTGAAGCTGGTCCAGGCCACCCGGCCCAGCTCCGGGAAGCCCTGGAAGGGCAAGGAGCTGCTCCGCTGCGGCGCCAGCCCCCGAGCGTCCCTGTCCCTCCAGGCCGCGTCCCGGGCCCTGGCCTACCTCCACGGCCGCGACCACGTCCTGCCCCAGGACGTGGTGGACCTGGCTCCGGACGTGCTCCGCCACCGCCTGCTGCTCACTTTCGAGAGCGAGGCGGACGGCGCGACCACCGACCAGGCCATCGCCCACCTCCTCCAGGCCGTACCCCGGCCATGAAGTTCCTGAACACGCTGTTCTTCGCCTACCTGGCCCTCTTCCCCATCCTCAACCCGCCGGCCATGGCGCCCGTGTTCTTCCGGCTGACGGAGGGCGTGACCGTCGCCCAGCGGAACCACCTCGCCTTCCTCATCGGGCTGTACACCTTCCTCTTCCTGTCACTGCTGCTGTGCGTGGGGGGCTGGATCCTCAAGCTGCTGGGGATCTCCATTCCCGTGATCGCCATCGCCGGAGGGCTGCTACTCTTCCACTCCGCGTGGAAGATGCTCAACGACGCGCCCCGCGTGCCGGATTCGGCGCCGGAGGAAGCCCCGGGAACGATGCTGGACCAGGCTTTCTACCCCCTCACCCTGCCCGTCACCGCGGGCCCCGGCGCGATCGCCGTGACACTCAGCCTGGTGCCGTCCGGGAGCATCCTCGATCCGGGCACCCTCATGGCCTTTCTCGCCACGGCCTCGGGGATCGCCCTGGCGGGAGCGACGGTCTTCCTCTTCTACCGCTACTCCACCACCGTGATCCGGAAGCTGGGGAAGACCGGCGCCGCCACCATCACCCAGATCTCGGCCTTCGTCCTGCTCGCCATCGGCGTCCAGATCGTGTGGGGCGGCCTCCAGGGGCTCCTTCGGGGCACGCCCTGAAGGGATTTCCGCGGGTTGACCCTCCCTTTCCGCCCCGTCAGACTGGCCCTTTGGCCCCGGTGCCGGAAAGGAGGTCCAATGGGACGACATGCCGATCTCGCTGAACCTCCGTCGAGGCCCGCCGTCCGCTGAGGCGGCCCATCTCCGCTCCCCCGAATCCGCCCCCTGAACGGGACCGCGCTTCCGCCCGCGCCTCCCTCCGACCGGACCGGCCATGATCCATCGTTTCCTCGACACCGTGTGGGGCCAGGCCACGGCCCTCATGTACCCCATCAAGCGCCGCCGGTGGGTGGATCTCCTGGTCCTCCTCACGGGCTGCGCCATCCTCTACGGGCTGGTGGTCATGGGCCGCCAGTGGACCGGCGTCCATCGCCCCCTGGTAGAGATCAGCCTGTCGCCCTGGGCGCTCCCCAAGTACACCTTCTTCTCCATGATGCGGGGCCTGGTGGCCTACGCCATCAGCCTGGCCTTCACCCTGGTCTACGCCTTCTGGGCCGCCAAGGACCGCCGGGCGGAAAAGCTGCTGATCCCCCTGCTCGACATCCTCCAGAGCATCCCCGTCCTGGGGTTCATGCCCGGGCTCGTGCTGGCCCTCGTGGCCCTCTTCCCCCACAGCAACCTGGGGCTGGAACTGGCCGCGGTGGTGATGATCTTCACGGGCCAGGCCTGGAACATGACCTTCAGCCTCTACCACTCCCTCAAGTCCGTGCCCCAGGACATGCAGGAGGCGGGCACGGTCTACGGATTCAACTGGTGGCAGCGGTTCCGCTGGATCGAGCTGCCCTACGGCACCACCGGCCTGGTGTGGAACAGCATGATGAGCATGGCCGGCGGGTGGTTCTTCCTGATGATCACGGAGGCCTTCAAGCTCGGCGACAAGGACTTCCGCCTGCCCGGGCTGGGCTCCTACATGAGCGTGGCCGTGGAGCAGGGGAACGGCCGGGCCATGGTCTACGCCATCCTGGCCATGGTCCTGATGATCGTGTTCCTGGACCAGGTGCTCTGGCGGCCGGTGGTCGTGTGGGCCCAGCGGTTCCGGGTGGAGGAGAGCGGCCAGGCCGAGCCGCCCCGGAGCTGGCTCCTGAAGCTGATCCGCCGCTCCCGGCTGATCCGCTGGCTGGAAGTCCGCCGCGCCCACCTCACCCGCGGCTCGTCGCGCCGCCTCCAGTCGCCCCAGCGCCGCGTCGAGCGGCGGATGTCGCCCCGCCTCCGCGGGGGACAGTGGCTCTCCAACCTCGCCCTGGCGATCCTCCTGATCCTGTCGATCTTCGCCGCCGCGCGGCTGCTGGGCTTCCTCCAGACCATCCCCGGGCCGCGGTGGTGGGACCTGATCAAGGCCGGAGCCCTGACCCTCACCCGCGTGCTGGTCTCCACGGTGATCGGCACCCTGTGGGCCGTTCCCGCGGGCCTCGCCATCGGGCTGTCCCCGCGCCTCTCGCGCCTGCTCCAGCCGGTGGTGCAGGTGGCGGCCTCCTTCCCCGCGCCAATGCTGTTCCCCGCCGTGATCGCCGGCCTCGCCACCCTGGGCGTGGGCCTCAACTACGGCTGCGTCCTCCTGATGCTCCTGGGCACCCAGTGGTACATCCTGTTCAACGTCATCGCGGGCGCCATGGCCATTCCCGGGGACCTGCGCGAGGCCGCCACCAGCTTCCGCCTGTCGCGCTGGCACCGGATGAAGGCCCTCTACCTGCCGGCGATCTTCCCCTACCTGGTGACGGGCTGGGTGACGGCCGCGGGTGGGGCGTGGAACGCGAGCATCGTGGCCGAGTACGCCGAGGTCAAGGGCCAGGTCCTGAGCACCTGGGGCCTGGGCTCCACCGTCAGCGCCGCCGCCTACCACAAGGACCTGCCCGTGCTGGCGGCGGGCGTCATGCTGATGTCCACGCTGGTGGTGGTCTTCAACCGGCTCGTGTGGAAGCCCTGCTACAAACTGGCCTCCACCCGCTATTCCCTGACCAAGTAGGTGCCCCATGGCTGACGCTCCGATCTGCGAACTCAAGGCCGTCCGGAAGTCCTTCGACCGCGGCGGGGGCAACCTCCTGCGCGTGCTGGAAGACATCAACCTCGACATCCGCCCCAACGAGGTGCTGTGCCTCATCGGGCCCTCGGGCTGCGGAAAATCCACCATCCTGCGGATCTTCGCGGGGCTGATCAGCCCCACCAAGGGCGACGTGCGGTACCACGGGGCGCGGCTGGAGAGCCTCAATCCCGGCGTGTCCATCGTCTTCCAGGGCTTCGCCCTCTACCCGTGGATGACGGTGGAGGAGAACGTCCGGACGGTGCTCCGCGCCAAGGGCCTGCCCGAGGAGGAGGTCAAGTCCCGGGCGGACCGGGCCATCACCCTGGTGGGCCTGGAGGGTTTCGAGGAGGCCTACCCCCGCGAATTGTCCGGCGGGATGAAGCAGCGCGTCGGCATGGCCCGGGCGCTGAGCGTGGATCCCGAGATCCTGTTCATGGACGAGCCCTTCAGCCAGGTGGACGCCCTCACCGCGGAAGGCCTCCGGGCGGAAATCCTGGACATCTGGGAGGACGCCGAGCGCAACCCCTCGTCCATCCTGATGGTCAGCCACGACATCAAGGAAGTGGCCTACATGGCCGACCGCATTGCCGTCCTGTCCGCGAATCCCGGCCGCGTGCGGACCATCGTGGAGAACACCCTGCCCCGCCCCCGCGACACGCGCTCGCCGGAGTTCCTCCGGCTGGTGGACCAGCTGCACGACATCATCACCTCCACCGAACTGCCCGACATCCAGGTCACCACCGTGGAGCCTTCGCTCGGGCCCGACGTCATCGAGCCCCTCCCCAACGCCCAGAGCACCGATATCCTGGGCCTGATGGAGTATCTGGAAACCCAGGGGGGCAGTTCCGAACTCTTCCAGGTGGTGGCCGCCACCCACGTCCCCTTCGAGAAGGTGCTGGCCTCCGTGAAGGCCGCGGAAATGCTCGACCTGGTGGACACGCCCAAGCGCATGGTCCTGCTCACGCCCCTCGGTACGCGCTTCATCCGCGCGGGGATGGAGGAGCGCAAGGAGATCTGGAAGGAGCGGCTCCTGGACCTCAAGCTGTTCCGCGTCATCCGGGACCTGCTGGAATTCCACGAGGGCAAGCTGTCCCGGGAGGAAGTCCTCGCCGAGATCCACTCCCGCCTGCCCATGGAGAACTCCGACCTGACCTTCGAGACCATCGTCGCGTGGGGCCGGTTCGGCGAACTCTTCGCCTATCGCGAGGAGCGGGGCGTCCTCACGCCCGAGTAGCGGTCGGCCGCGCGAAGGCGCAGGCCGCGATGCCCGCCAGGACGAGGAGCGTCCCCACCCCCTGCAGGGGCCGCACGGATTCGCCCAACAGCAGCCAGCCCAGGGCCACCGTGGCGACGGGCTGCACCATGAGGCCCATGGCGCCGAGGTTGGTGGGCACGTGGCCCATGCCCCAGGTGATCAGCCACCAGGCCGCCACCTGCACCACCAGGCCCAGGCCCGCCAGGGCCCACCAGGCACGGACCGGATAGCCGCCGAAGGTCTCGCCGTGGGCGAGTCCCAGGATCCCGAAGCCCGCCGTGCACCAGAGGATCACCCAGAACAGGGCCTCGGGTGCGCTGAGGTCCCGCCGCGCGCGGCCCAGGGCCAAGGTGAAGGCGCCGTAGGCCAGGGAAGCCAGGGCACCCAGCAGTTCGCCCCGGCCCGTGCCCCAGCGGGCGCCCTTGGCGAAGCCCAGGATCAGAGCGCCCAGGAGCGCCAGGATCACGCCCGCCCAGAAGCCCTTCCGCAGCTTGGCGCCCATCCAGGCCACGGACACCACGGCCACCCAGATGGGCGCCAGGGCCACCAGGAGGGTGGCGTTGGCGGCGCTCGTGTGGTGCAGGGCGGAGTGCCACATCCACAGGTCCGCCACGAAGCAGACGCCCGCGAGCGCGCACCAGCCGCGGGCCCGCATGATCTCCGGGCGGTCCGGCCGGCGGGCCTTCCACGCCAGCCATGCCACGGGCGGCAGGGCGATCGCCATGCGGTAGAAGCCCACCGCCAGCGGTCCCGCGGGAGCGGCCCAGCGCACCAGCATCGCGGCGAACCCCAGGAGCGAAGCCCCCAGAATCAGGGCCGCCAGCCCCCTGGCGTCCCGCGCCTCCGTTCCGTCCATTCTTCCAACCTCCCCCGGAGCGGCTCAGCCCGCGGCAAGGACCTCGGTCACCCGGTCCGCCAGCGTCGCGGCGTCCACGGGCTTCAACAGGAAGCCGGACACGCCCAGCGACTGGAGGAACAGCACCGTCTCCTCGTCGCGGTGGGCCGACACCATCAGGATGGGGAGTTCCTTCAGCCGTTCGTCGGCCCGGCAGGCCCGCACCAGCTTCTCGCCGGGACAGGCGGGCATCAGGAGATCCACCAGCAGCATGTCCACCGCTTCCGCCCGCAGGATCTGCAGCACGTCGAACAGGGAGGTGGGATCCACTTCCACGACCTCGAATCCCCTCGCCTGGAGGGCGGAGGCCGTGAAGGCCCGGATGAGGCGGCTGTCGTCCACGATGGCGATGCGCGGCATGAAGCCTCCCGTCCCTTTATCCTCCACTCCCACCTGCAGATCAACTATGGAGGCGGCGCCTCGTTGGCCCAGCGGGAGACCTGCTCCCAGATGTCCTCCTCCCGCGCGGCGCCGTTCAGGAGGATCGCGAAGACGCGCACCCGGCCGTCCAGGGTCTGAAGATAGCCGCACAGGCTGGTGACGCGGTCGAGGTGGCCGGTCTTCACCCGCACGCGGCGCGCGAGGTTGGCGTCCTTCACCCGCAGCTGCCAGGGCTCGCCTCCGATGATCTTGAGCGAAGACACGAACTCGGGACCCACCTCGAAGTCGTGGTAGGCGCCCCGCAGGATGATGGCGAGGATGCGCGCCGACAGGCGGTTCTCCTTGCTCAGCCCCGAGCCGTCCGTGATGCGGATGGCGTCAGGACCGAGGTCGAAGGCCGTGCGGTAGAAGTCCTGGACGCGCTGGACGCCCCGGGGCCAGGAGCCGGCGCCGAAGCGGCGCACCAGCATCTCCGCCATGAAGTTGTTGGACCACTTGTTGACGTCCTGGACCACCGCCCGCAGGGGAGGCGAGGTCCACGCGGCGAGTTTTCGCGGCGCGGGCCCGGCGATGGGTTCCACCGCGGGAACGCGGCCTTCGACGGGGATTCCGGATTCCTGCAGGATCCGCTGGAGGGTCTCGCGCGCGGCGCGATCGGGATCCGCCACGGGCCGCCCGTTGTCGTCCCGGTTGAAGTTGACGGAGAGGGCCCTCACCTCGGGCAGCGTGTCGGCGGACGTGTTCTCCCATCCCACGGGCCGACGCTGGGCGTCGAAGGCGCTCTGGTCCAGCCGCACGCTGCCGGTCACGCGGCGGACGCCCTGGCGCTTCAGGCTCTGCGCCAACATCCAGATGCGCTCGCTGGTGAACAGCGGGTCGCCGTCGCCCTTGAAGGTGAGGTCCCCCTGGACCACGCCGTCGCGGAGGTCGCCCCAGACCTCCGTCTCGATGACGGATTCGGGCTTGAGGGTCTTGAGGATGGCGTAGGTGGTGACGACCTTGGTGGTGCTGGCGGGAACGAGGGCCTGGCCGTCCAGGTACCGCTCCAGCGCCCTGCCCGTCTCCACGTCCCAGATCCCGGCGGAAACGGCGATGTTCCGGGCCTCCAGCCCGCGGGCCCAGGCCTGGAAATCCTGGGCGGCCAGGGCGGGCATCAGGAGCAGGGCGGCCAAAGCCGCGGAAGGGCGCATCAGGGTTTGGTCGCGGTCGTCGTGGCCGCGTCGGTGGTGCCCTTGCTCACGGTCCCCTTGAGGAGGGAGCGGACCTTCTCATCGTCCACCACCGGCGCCACGCCCAGCAGGTTCTGGTCCGCCGTGAAGATCCAGTCGTGGACCAGCGTCTTGTTCTGGTAGATGCGGAAGCTGTCCAGCATGCTGTGGCTGCGGACCCCCACGATGGGCAGCCCGTCCTTGTTGCCCGACGCGCCGGGCTGCACCTGGGTGATCAGCTCCCACTGCCCGTCGGCGGTCATCGGGTCCTTGTACTTCTGCCGGAGGATCCGGGGGCGGACCTTCATCAGCTCGTCCAGGTCCGTGGGATAGCGCCCGGCCTTGGCGAAGTAGATCCGCAGCGCGGTGGCCATCGCCTCCCCCCGGAAGATCAGCTCCGCCTCGTTCTCCCGCTGGACCTCGGCGATCATGTTCGGCCCGCTCTTCATCAGCATCAGGCCCATCACCACCGCCAGGGCGAGGGCGAGGGCCATGGTGAATCCGCGCTGGGAACGGCGAGAGGGCATGGATGCTCCTCCCTTCAAAATATCAGGCCCGCCCATCCTTCCTGGTCATCAGGTCGGAAAAGGCCTCCACCACGGTGGGATCGAACTGGGAGCCCGCCTCGTTGTGGATCTCCGCCAGGACTTGCCGGAAGCCCCGGGGGCGCCGGTAGCCCTTCCCGCTGGTCATCACCTCGTAGGCCTCGATCAGCCCGATGATCCGGCTGCCGATGGGAATGGCGGTCTCGCGCAGGCCCTCGGGATACCCGCGGCCGTCCCAGCGCTCGTGGTGGTGCCGGATCATCCGCACCACGTCGAAGGGGAAGCGGAGGTCGCGCAGGAACACCGCCGCCAGCTCCGGATGGTTCCGCACCTTCCGCATCTCGTCGTCCGTCAGCTGCGCCTTGGCGAGCATCCCGGGATCGAGCATCAGCATCCCCACGTCGTGCAGGATCGCCGCGATGCTGATCGCCTCCACCTCCTCCGTGGGCAGCTCCAGGCGGAGGGCCAGCTCCCGCGCCAGCCGGGCCGTGGCCAGGCTGTGGGGACGGAGGGCCGGGACGCGGGCCTCGCCGGATTTCAGGATGCGGTGGCTCACGGACAGGAACGCGTGGTGGTAGCGCTCGTGCAGCCGCGCCTCCTGCAGGTAGAGGCCCAGCATCCGCGCCAGCTGATGGATGGCCTCGATCTCCGTCCGCGAGAACGAGTGGTCCTCCACCCGGAACACCATCAGCAGGTCGTAGCCGTGGGGCGCTTCGTTGAGCAGCAGCGGGAGGTAGGTGGCGAACGCGCCCTTCAGCTCGGGGACCTCGGGCATCTCCGTCCGCGTGATCAGGCGCAGTTCCGGCTCCCGCACCTCCGGAAGGTGGAAGGTGGCGTGGGCGAGGATCTGCTGCTGCAGGTCCGCGGACAGGGGAAACATGCTGTAGGCCAGCAGCGGCCGGATCTCCTCCGGATCCTCGATCCACAGCACCACGGCGCTGGCCGACAGGATCTCGCCCAGCAACCCGGCCACCTCCCAGAAGTAGGCCCGCTGCTCCGGGGGCACCATCCCCGGCCGGCGGGGGACTTCGTCGGACGCGGGCGCCACCCAGCCGCTGAGGGTGCGGTCGCCTTCCCACGGCAGGGGCGCGTAGCCCGCCTGTCCGCCGAGAAACCCGAACAGGTGCTCCTGCTGCCCGGGGCCGCTGGCCGGGGGGCGGTTCTCGCCCGCCGGCACGCTCTCGGCGCCCAGCCCCGGCGGAGGAAGCAGGCGCTCCGGCGGAGGCGCCACCTCGTCGATCAAGGCGGCGGCCGTGGGCAGCGCCTCGACCCCCGTCCCGGGGGAAGTCGGGACGAAGTCCACGCCCGTGCCGGGAGAGGTGACCTCGGGCTGGGGGTCCCGGAAGGGTACCGCCTCTCCGCCCCCGTCGAACCGGAAGACCTTCAGCCCCGCGGCCAGATCCTCGCAGATGGCCAGCGTGGGAGGCCCGTCGCGCTCCAGGTCGAAGGTCCCGCCCTTGATCCGGTCCCGCTGGACCAGAAGGCCCACCCAGTCCCCCTGGAGGTAGACCGGCGCGATGAAGTAGCGGGGCCATTCCCCGCCCTGCCCGAACGCGGCCAGCTCGGGTGAGCCGGAAGCGTCGTTCACCACGAAGGCCCGCCGTTCCCGGTGGACCTTCACCACGAGGGGATGATCCTCCGCCAGAGCCACGGGGGGGCGCGTCCCGCGGGGCCAGCCGTAGAAGCTCACCACCTGGAATCCGCCGCCGCCCGAAGGCCGGAGGTAGAGGGCGCCCTTGGTGCTTCCAACCTCCTCCAGGCAGCGGTACAGAACCTGGGAACACCGGTTGGCGAGCGCATCACCGAGGAGGAGAGAAGGGGCCGGCATCGGGCGGTCCTGAGAAGGAGTCAGGGGGCATGATGCCAGATCAGGGAAGCGATGTCCCGGCGGCGGTCACCAAAAATTGGCCGATTTTTTACTTTCCCTCGGCTACGGGCCGCGGCGCCTGGAGGGAATGGACCACCAGCTCCCGGTCCGCCCAGCGGGTCAGCCCCGCCAGTTGGCTCCCATGGCCGCACTCCGCCAAAGGCGCGCCAAGGGCCTTCAGCCGCGCCACCACGGCCAGCCAATCCACCGGCAATGCCACGGTGGCGAGGCCTTCGTCCCAGGCCGCGGCGCCCTCCGCGATCAGCCGCCCGTCGAAGGAGGAGATCAGCGGAAAGCGCGGCGCCGCGGGCCGGACGGCGGCCAGGCGACGGGCGAGGGGCGGCAGCAGCGCCGCCATGTGGGGGCCGTGGAGAGGATGCTGCACCGGCAGGAGCCCCGCCTTCATCGCCACGGGACGGAGCGCCTCCACCAGGGCCTCCAGCGACGCGCGGGGACCCGACACCGTGAACTGGGCGCGGCCGTTGCGGTTGGACAGCACCAGATCCGGCCGCTCCGCGAGCGCGCCGCGGACCTCCGCTTCGGAGGCGCCGATCACGAACGCCATCCCCATGGGCGCCTCGAAGGCCGCGGCGCCCAGGCGATCCACCTCGGCGAACAGGTCCAGGATGGCCTCCAGCGGCACCACTTCCGCGGCCACCAGGGCCGAGTAGAACCCCATGCTGTGACCTGCGCCCGCGAGGGGCTCGAAGGGAACCGTCGCCCGCCACGCGCGGTAGACGCCCACGGAATGCGCCAGGACCGCGGCCGGAGCGCAGTCCTGGGCGCGCAGCGCCTCGACCGGCCCTTCCGCCATCAGGCGCCGCAGGGGGCGGCCCACATGGGCTTCCGCGGCTTCGAGCGTGCGGACCCAGGGTTCGTGGCCGTCCCAGCCCGCGGACATGCCCACGCCCTCCGTCCCCTGGCCGGGAAACAGCAGGACGGGCGGCCGGTCTCCGGACACGGGGCCTAGCCCCGGAAGCCCAGGACCACCAGCAGGCAGGGGCCGCCGGCGATGACGCTCAGCCCCAGGGATTCCGCCGTGCGGATGGCCGCGTCGCTCTCGGCGCCGGGCTGCATCCAGACGTGCTTCACGCCCGCCGCCGCCGCGTCGCGCACCACCTGTTCGGTGATGGCCGGGGGCGTGATGACCGAGATCGCCGGCACCTTCACCGGCAGCGCCGCCAGCGAGGGATAGGCCTTCAGCCCTTCCAGTTCCTCCGCCCGCGGATTGATGGGATAGACCTCCTTCCCATGCTCCTGGTAGCAGCGCAGGACCTTGTTCCCGAACTTCGAGCGGTCGGAGCTGGCGCCCACCACCGCGAAGGAATCGGACGCGAGGAAGGACTGGATGCGGTCGTCGACGGACATGGAACCTCCAGAACCAAAGACTGTAACCGCGAAAAGCGCGAAAGGACGCGAAAGCAGGGCACGGGGGGCCTTGGCGATGATCCTTTGATCTTCCGAACGCCCAGCGGTACGAATTCTTTTTTCGCGCCCTTTCGCGTCTTTCGCGGTTGCTTCAGCCCAGCGTCTGGATGGCCCGTACCTTCATCTCGCCGCGCAGGGTCTCGACGGCTTCGCAGGCGGCGAGGGCGGCGCTGAGGTTGGTGAGGCAGGGGATCTTCAGGCGGAGGGCCTCTTTGCGGATGGAACTCTCGTCGAAGAAGGCCTCGCGGCCCAGGGGGGTGTTGATCACCCACTGGACCTCGCCGTTCTTGAGGAGATCGACGGCGTTGGGCCGGCCTTCGTTGACCTTGAAGATCCGCCGGACCTTGAGGCCCACGGATTCGAGGGTGCGCGCCGTCCCTTCGGTGGCGCACAGCCCAAAGCCGAGCGCCACCAGCTTCTGGGCCAGATCCGGAAGGCGGGCCTTGTCCGCGTCGTTCACGGTGAGGAAGACGGTGCCCGACAGCGGCAGGGGGATGCCCGCCGCCAGCAGGGCCTTGGCGTAGGCTTCGCCGAAGGTCTCGCCGATGCCCATGACCTCGCCCGTGCTCTTCATTTCGGGGCCGAGGATCGGATCCACGCCGGGGAACTTGGCGAAGGGGAAGACTACGCCCTTCACCGAGACCGCCCGCGGCACGCCGTCCGTGATGCCCTGCTGCTTCAGGGTCTGGCCCAACCCGATGCGGGCGGCCACGCCGGCCCAGTCCACGCCCGTGGCCTTGCTCACGAAGGGGACCGTGCGGCTGGCCCGGGGGTTGGCCTCCAGACAGTAGGCGACGCCGTCCTTCACGGCGAACTGGAGGTTCATCAGCCCGCGCACGCCCAGGTCCAGCGCCAGCTTCCGGGCGTAGCCTCCGACGGTCTCCAGGATCTCCTGGGGCACGCCCAGGGCCGGGATCACGGCGTAGCTGTCGCCGCTGTGGATGCCCGCCTCCTCGATGTGGGCCAGGAGGCCCGCGATGGCCACCTCCTCGCCGTCGCAGACCACATCGATGTCCAGCTCCTGCGCGCCGTCCAGGAAGCGGTCCAGCAGCACCGGCTGGTCCTCGCTGACGGCCACCGCCTCGCGCATGTACTTCTCCAGGCCCGCGTCGTCGAAGACCACGGCCATGGCCCGGCCGCCCAGGACGAAGCTGGGCCGCACCATCACGGGATAGGCCAGCCGCTGGGCGACCTCGCGGGCCTGCTCGAAGCTGGTGGCCATGCCCCAGGCCGGAGCCGGGATGCCCAGGCGCTTGAGGGCCTGGCCGAAGCGCTCGCGGTCCTCGGCGTCCATGATCGTGTTCAGCGGCGTGCCCAGCAGCTTGACGCCCGCGGCGTCCAGGGGCGACGCCAGCTTCAGGGGCGTCTGTCCGCCGAACTGGGCGAACACGCCCAGGAGCTTGCCGGTGCTGGCTTCGCGGTCCACCACCGCCTTCACGTGCTCGAAGGTGAGGGGCTCGAAGTAGAGGCGGTCGCTGGTGTCGAAATCGGTGCTGACGGTCTCGGGGTTGCAGTTGATCAGGATGGCCTCGACCCCGCTGGCGCGGATGGCCTCCACCGCCTGGACGCAGCAGCAGTCGAACTCCACGCCCTGCCCGATGCGGTTGGGGCCGCTGCCCAGGACGATGGCCTTGGGCCGGTCGGTGGGTTCGGCTTCGCTGTAGTCCTCCCAGGTGCCGTAGAGGTAGGGCGTCTCCGCCTTGAACTCGCCGGCGCAGGTGTCCACCCGCTTGTAGGCGGGACGCAGGCCCAGCGCCTCGCGCCGCGCGGCGACCTCGGCCTCGGTGCCCGAGCAGAACACGCCGATCTGGGCGTCCGCGAACCCGGCGCGCTTGGCCTTCTCCAGCAGTTCCTCGGGCAGGCGGTCCACGGGGAAGCTGCGCAGGCGGCCCTCCAGCACCACGATCTCCTCGATCTCGCGGAGGAACCAGGCGGTGATCTTCGTGAGGCGGTGCAGTTCCTCCACGCTGTGGCCGGCCTTGAGCGCGTGGTAGATCCAGAACAGGCGCTGGGGGCCGGGCGTGATCAGGTGCTCCTTCAGGCGGCCCAAGTCCAGCTTGCCTTCGAGAGCGCCCGAGATCCCGCGGTGGCCTTCCTCCAGCGAGCGCACCGCCTTCTGCAGGGCCTCCTGGAAGCTGCGGCCCAGGCTCATCACCTCGCCCACGCTCTTCATCTGCGTGCCCAGCACCTTCTCGGCCTGGGGGAACTTCTCGAAGGTGAAGCGGGGGATCTTCACCACGACGTAGTCCAGCACGGGCTCGAAGGCGGCCTTGGTCATGCGCGTGATGGCGTTGGGGAGTTCCCACAGCCGGTAGCCCAGCGCCAGCTTCGTGGCCACCCAGGCGATGGGGAAGCCCGTGGCCTTCGACGCCAGGGCGGAGCTGCGGCTCACGCGGGGATTCATCTCGATGACGATGATCCGGCTGGTCTCGGGGTCCAGCGCGAACTGGATGTTGGAGCCGCCGGTCTCCACGCCCACGGCGCGGATCACCGCCAGCGCCGCGTCGCGCATCCGCTGGTACTCGGGATCCGTCAGCGTGAGCGCCGGGGCCACCGTGATGCTGTCCCCGGTGTGGACGCCCATGGGATCCACGTTCTCGATGGAGCAGATCACCTCGACGTTGTCGTCCAGGTCGCGCACCACCTCCAGCTCGAATTCCTTCCAGCCGAGGATGCTCTCTTCGATCAGCACCTGCTTGGTGGGGCTCAGGTCCAGGCCGCGGGCGACGATGGTCTCGAACTCGTCCACGTTGTAGGCGATCCCGCCGCCGCTGCCGCCGAGCGTGAAGCTGGGCCGGATGATCGCGGGAAAGCCCGTGAGCTTGAGCAGGTCGCGGGCCTCGGCCATGTTGTGGGCGAAGCCGCCCCGGCAGGTCTCCAGTCCCAGGTCGTCCATAAGGGCCTTGAAGAGCTGGCGGTCCTCGCCGCGCTTGATGGCCTCGGGCTGGGCGCCGATCAGCATGACGCCGCTGCGCTCCAGGAGGCCGGAATGGTGGGCCTCCATCGCCAGGTTCAGCGCGGTCTGGCCTCCCACCGTGGGCAGGATGGCGTCGGGCTTCTCCGCCTCGATGATCTTCTCCAGCACGCTCAGCGTCAGGGGCTCGATGTAGGTGGCGTCCGCCCGCCCGGGGTCCGTCATGATCGACGCCGGGTTGGAGTTGAGGAGGACCGTGCGGATCCCCTCCTCCCGCAGCGCCTTCAGCGCCTGCGTGCCCGAATAGTCGAACTCGCACGCCTGCCCGATCTGGATCGGTCCCGACCCCAGCACCAGCACGCTCTTCAGATCCGTTCGCTTCGGCATCAGAGAACCTCTTGATCAACCGCAGATGTCGCAGATGACGCAGACGAAGCAGGGCCGGTTTTCATCTGCGCGATCTGCGGCATCTGCGGTTTCGATTCAGTCATTTGTGGAAGGTTTCCATCAGCTCGACGAACCGCCGGAACGCCGGATGCGCGTCGTGGGGGCCAGGGCTGGCTTCGGGATGGTGCTGCAAGGAGAAGATGGGCAGCTTCGTGTGCCGCAGCCCTTCCACCGTACCGTCGCTGAGGTGCCGGTGGGTGACTTCGATGTCCGGCGGGAGGCTGGCCTCGTCCACCGCGAAGCCGTGGTTCTGGGCGGTGATCTCGATGCGGCCGGTGGTGAGGTCATGCACCGGCTGGTTGGCGCCGCGGTGGCCGAACTTCAGCTTGAAGGTGCGCCCCCCGAAGGCCTGGCCCAGGAGCTGGTGGCCCAGGCAGATGCCGAAGATCGGCAGCTTCCCCACGCAGGCCTCGATCTCCTTCTGCATGCCGGACAGGGCCGCGGGATCGCCGGGGCCGTTGCTGAGGAACAGGCCGTGGAAGCGGGCATCCGCCAGCTCGGAGGCCGGAGCGTCCCAGGGGAAGACCTCCAGGTGCAGCCCCACCCCCACCAGCTGGTCGAGGATGCTCTGCTTGATGCCGCCGTCCAGCACCGCCACGCGGAAGGTTCCGCCGGCGTTCAGCTCGTAGCGGTCCCGGCAGCTCACTTCCGCGCACAGGGCCTGACCGGTCATCTCCGGCAGCGCCTTCGCCTTGGCCACGCCGGCGTCCAGATCGCCGTCCACCTCCGTCCACAGGAGGGAGGGCTGGGCGCCGCCATCGCGCAGGTATTGGGTCAGGGCGCGCGTGTCGAGGTCGGTCATCACGGGGACGCGGTGGCGCTTGAGCCAGCCCGCCAGGTCGCCCTCGGAGCGGGTGTGGTCGGGATCGAAGGTCAGCCGCCGGCACAGCAGGCCCGTGGCCCAGGGCCTGGTCCCTTCGTTGAGGTCCGCGTGGATCCCGTAGATGCCCTGCTCCGGGAAGGTCATGCAGACCATCTGCCCCGCGAAGCTGGGGTCGGTGAGGATCTCCTGGTAGCCGGCCATGGCGGTGGTGAACACCGCTTCGCCGCTCCCGCCGAAGCCCAGGGGGGCCCGCCCGCGGAAGAGGGTGCCGTCCTTCAGGATCAAGTGCGCGCGCATGTGCCTCCCCCTCGGCGGCCCTGCAAAAACCCCGCGAGGGCCGGGCCGTCGCGGGGCATGGAATATCCGTCGGTCATCAAGGACCAAAGGTGAGTGTATCGACCGGCAAACGCGAGGATCAGCCTTTTTATTCAAGGGGAAATGGGCCATACTGCTCCTTTGCCCCACACCGCTTCCCTCCTCCTGTCCCTCACGGTCTCCACCCTGTGGAGCGGCGGCGATGTTCCGGCCGCCCGGGCGAGAAGGGAATCAGGCCCGTCGGAGCCTCCCGTGCGAAGTAGGCCACACTGGTCCCCATGTGGTCGGGCGACGACATCTACTTCATGAAGCTGGCGCTGGAGGAAGCCGAGCGGGCGGATCGCCTGGACGAGGTGCCCGTGGGCGCCGTGGTGGTCTCCGAAGGCGCGCTGCTGGGGCGGGGGCACAACCAGCCGGTGCGGCTGAACGATCCCAGCGCCCACGCGGAAATCCAGGCCCTGCGCAGCGCGGGCGCCTGGGCGAAGAACTACCGCCTCACCGGCGCGACCCTCTACGTGACCCTGGAACCCTGCCTGATGTGCTTCGGGGCGCTGGTGCACGCCCGGGTGGGCCGCGTGGTCTTCGGCGCGTCGGATCCCAAAGTGGGCGTCAGCCGCTGGTTGGCGAGCCTGGACGGCGCGGCCCTCAACCACCGGTTCGCCTTCGAGGGAGGCCTCCTCGAACCGGAATGCCGACAACAGCTCCAGGCCTTCTTCCGCCGCCGACGGAGCTGAGGGACACCGGGAAGCCGCGGTCTCCATAACTCAAGGCCGCCGCTTTCCTTCCGATGACGCCCCATTCCTGTTTGGACACGTCTATGCCCCTCCCGGGTTTCCTGCACACCTCCCTCTTTCCCATCCTTCTCGTCGGCGCGGCAGGCCTGGCCTGGGGGAAGGCGATGCTCCGGAACCGCTTCCTCGTGCGCCAGACGAAGGACCTGTCGGAGGAGATCCGGCACCTTCAGGAGGACATGGTGCGCCTCGAGGAGAGCACCAGCCGGGACCGCCTGACGGGCGCCTGGAATCGCCGCCGCTTCGAGGAGGCCGTGGCCATGGAAATGGGCCTGGCCCACCGGCGGCGGGCCCCGCTGGCCCTCATCAGCCTCGACCTCGACCACTTCAAGCACATCAACGACGCCTACGGCCACCGCGCGGGAGACGGCGTCCTGGCTGGGGCGGCGGCGGTGTTCCGGACGGTGCTGCGGAGCTCCGACGCCCTCGTCCGCTGGGGCGGAGAGGAGTTCCTCGTCCTCACCCCCGCCACGGGCCTGGACGGAGCGATCAACCTCGCCGAGCGCCTGCGGCTCGCCCTCGAAGCAACGGCCTTTCCCGACGCGGAACCCGTCACCCTCAGCGCCGGCGTCGCGGAATACCTGGCCCACGAACCGCTGGATGCCTGGATCGCCCGGACGGACGGGGCCCTCTACCGCGCCAAGACCCAGGGCCGCAACCGCGTGGTGGGCGATCACGCCCGCAGCCCCCGCACCGTCTCGGCGAGCACGGGTCTGCTGGAACTGATCTGGGAGGAGGGCTACGGCAGCGGCCACCACCTCATCGACGAACAGCACATCCTCCTGTTCGACCTGTCGAACGCCCTCTTCTCGGCGATCGTCGAGGGGCTTCCCATCTCCGTGGCCGAGGCCCGCCTGGACACGCTGCTCTATCACGCGGAGCGGCACTTCCACGACGAGGAGGCTCTCCTCCGCAAGGCCGGCTATCCGGACCTGGACCAGCACCGCGGCGAGCACGCCCGCCTGCTGGGCGCCGCCCGGAACCTCCAGGCCGACCTGAGGACCGGCTGCATGGATTTCGGGCGCCTGGTCACCTACCTCGCCACCGACCTGGTGAAGGGGCACCTCCTCACCGAGGACTGCCACTACTTCGACCACCTGAACCACAAGCTCGGGCGGGAATCCCGGGCTTAATCCGCGGCCTACGTCTCGACCGAGGCTCCCATCAGGCTCTCCGCCAGCAGCGCCAGGGTGGTGCCGTTGTGGAGGGTGGCGCTGGCCATGGGCGTGAGGAGGCCCAGCCCCGCGGCGCCCATGATGGCGGTGTTCGCGGTCATGGCGACCCGGAAGTGATTCTGGAGGCGCTCGAGGGTGGCGTGGGCGATCTTCCGCGCCTGGAGCAGCGTGCGGAGGTCCTCCCGCAGGAGCAGCATGTCCGCGGTGGCGCGAGCGAGATCCGTGCCCTTGGGCATGGCGATCCCCACGTGGGCCTGGGCCAGCGCGGGGCCGTCGTTGACGCCGTCCCCGATGAACGCGACGCGGTAGCCCCGCTTCTGGAGGTCGCTCACCACCTGGGCCTTGCCCTCCGGCTCCACCTCGGCGATCACCTGGTCCATCCCCAGCCGCGCGCCCAGGGCCTCCGCGGGGCCGCGGCGGTCGCCAGTGAGCATCACCAGCCGCTGCACGCCCGCCGCCCTCAGCCCCTTCAGCACCTCGCGGGTCTCCTTCCGCACGGCGTCCTCGAAGGCCAGGAACCCGACCAGCCGGGCGTCGCAGGCCATGAATACCAGCAGCTTGCCTTCGGCCTCCAGCGGCGCGATCCGATCCTCCACCGCCGCGAAGTCCACGCCCTCGTGGGCCTCCAGGAAGTGGCGGTTCCCGAGCACCACCGCCCGCCCTTCCACCTCGGCGCGCAGCCCGTGGGCGACGACGAATTCCACCGGCGTGTGGGACACGTGGTCCAGGTTCCGGAACGACGACAGGTCCACGATGCTCCGCGCGATGGGATGCTGGGCGTGCTCCTCGAGGGACGCCATCACCGCCAGGAACCGGTCCTCCGGCCAGTCGCGGGGATCCAGGGTGTGGACGCCGGACAGCGACAGATTGCCGGTGGTGAGGGTGCCCGTCTTGTCGAAGACGAACGTGTCCGCCCGGCCCAGCGATTCCACCGCGGCGGCGCCCTTGGGCACGGCGCCGGCCTCCGCGGAATGCTTCATGGCGGTGCGGAAGGCCACCGGCACGCCAATCTTGAGGGCGCAGGAGAAGTCCACCAGGAGCATGGACGCCAGGCGATCCACGCTGCCGGTCCACAGGAAGACCCCGGAGGCCAGCGCCAGGGTGTACCCCAGGCGGCGATCGGCCATTTCGGTGGCCAGGCGCTGGGTGGGCGCGGGGTTCCGCAGCGCCTCCTCGATGTAGCTGGAGATCCGCGAGAGGCCCGTCTCCCGCCCCACGCGCTCGGCGTGGACGTGGATGCGGCCCTCGATCACGGTCGTCCCGGCGCGCACCGCATCGCCGGGCTCCAAGCCCACGGGCAGGCTTTCGCCGGTCATCACGGATTCGTTCACGGTGGCGGCGCCGGAGTGGACGCGCCCATCCGCCAGGATCATCTCGCCGGGACCCACCACCAGCACGTCCCCCGACGCGAGCTCGCCCGCGGGCCGCGCCTGGAGTTCGCCGTCCACCTCCACCCACGCCGTGCCGGGCACGGGGGCGAGGAGGCGCTTCAGCAGATCCTCGGAGCGCCGCTCGGTGCGGTGTTCCAGGTACTCCGCCAGCCGGAGGAGGAAGGCCGTGGTGTTGGCCGCCTGATGATCGCCGCGGCCCAGCGTGAGCATCAGCAGGGCGGCGGCGTCCATCACGGGCACCTTGAGCCCCTGGGTGATCAGGGTGGAGGCGCCCCGGAACACCGCCGGCGCGATGTTCGCCGCCGTGGCCACCGACCTCAGGCGGGGCGGAAGCAGCGGCGTGGCAAGCGCCAGGAGCCCGCTCGCGGCCAGCTCGACGCCATCCGGCCCGTCGTCGGGATCCGGGAGGGAATCCACCTCCGGCGCCCGGTGCCAGGCCTCGATCTCGGACAGGACGCCCCGCCGCGTGGCAGGGCGCCCGTCATGCTCCACCACGACGCAGCCGGCGCGCCGGTTGGCCCGCGCGGCGCGGACCCCCGGCAGCGAGCCCAGGCGCTGTTCCAGCGCCACCCGCGACACATCCGGATCCCGGAGGGCGGGCAGGCCGACGCGGAGGCGCCCCGGCAGCTCGTGAAGGATCGACGGCCCCGCCCCGGCGGAAAGACCAGAGGGGGCCGTCGGCTTGCTCACTCCTGCTCCTGCTCGGCGCGCAGCTCGGCCTCGGCGTCGCGGAAGCGCTCCTTCATCTCCTCGAACCCGCCCTGGGCCTTGGTCCAGGCCTTCACCAGCCCCTTGATGGCGGCGCCCTGCACCTTGTCGTTGGTGACCAGGTAGGTGAGCACGGCACCGGTGATCAGGCCCCGGAGGAACTTGGGGTTGGCCAGGGTGTCCGGCTGCTCGGCGTGGGGATAGGACGAGGGGTGGGGCGGATACTGGCCGTGGTTGTGCCACGGACCGTAGGGATAGGGATAGCCGTAAGGCCACTCATTCTGACGGGACATGGCTCACTCCTTCCTCGGAACCGAACGGATCCTCATCTCCAGCCGCCTCGCGGAACGCGGCGCGCGCCTTCTTGACCTTGGCCTTCACCTTGCCCGCCGCCTTGGCGGCCCCGCGGATCAGCTTGTCCTCCGTCCCCTCGTTGGTGAGGACGTAGAGGGCCGCCGCGCCGAGGAGGGCGCCCTTGAGGAAGTCCTTGTCGGAGAAGTCGAACCAGGGGGCGAGGCTCTTCAGCAGGCCTCCGTCGTCGCCTCCGAACAGCGCGCCCAGGCCGCCCTTGGGCGCAGCGGGAGCCGCCATGGGCGGAGGGGGAGGCGGGAAATAGCCCGGCGGAGGATAGGGAGGCCACGGGGCGGGACCCCACGGACCGGCCTGCCACGGAGCGGGAGCCGGTGGCGCGGGGGGCGGCCAGCCCTTGGGAGGAAGCTGGGGGAAACCGGCGCGGGCCCACGCGGCCCACAGCTCGGGATCGATTCCCGGGGGGATGGGACTTCCCGTCGGGAAGCCCTCGGGGGCGGTGTTCATCGATGAACCTCCTTCTGGACGGGTGGAATCGGGGACGCGCCGGAGAGCCCGAGAAGGGCTTCCAGCACGGTTTCAGCACCTTCGGACGAACCGTGGACGAGCGTTTCCCACCAGGCGGGAAGCAGCAGAGCCGGATCGTATTCGACGACCAGCGAGCCGGCCATGAGGTTCCAGCGCACGTTCCGGACGCCGTGGATCCGCTCGAAGGCGGCGCGGAGGCTCGGCAGATCGACGGTGCGGCCCAGCGCGAGGATCTCGAAATCGAACGTGATGCGGATGCGTCCCCGGACGTGATGGGCGATGTCCAGGTAGCGGCGGGCCTTCATGAGAAGGCCCAGGAGCGCGCCCTTCTCAAGGGTGGGACGGGTCGGATTCACGTGCTCTCCGGATGACGAGCTACGCAGGAACGATCGCGGCTCCTGCGGAATGGGGTTGCTCCCCCATCTTCGTCCAAACCGATTCCGGGAGTTAAGGAAATTCCACCAGCGAGGCGGAGCCTCGCTTTCCCGCGCCGCTCCTGGATCTGCGACGCTTTATCAGGTTCTTTTTTCGCTCAGACCAGCGCGATCAGGACCTTGCCCAACCCCATCGGAATGCGCTTCCCCACCACTTCCCCGGCGAGGGTCTTGAACAGGAGGGACGCCAGTTTCGGCGGCGCCGCGGGCTTCGCGGCGGAGGGCCGGCCGGCCAGAACGCCCATGGCGACCATCTCGTTGAGGATCCACTCTCCGCGCCCTTCCGCCGGCACGTAGGTGATCAGCAGAGAGCCCGCCGCCGCGTTGAACGTGGCGCTCTCCACGCCCTCGAGGGCGCGCAGGGCTTCGAGATGCCGTTGAGGCTGGCGCAGGCCCGCGCCCTTGATACGCAATCTGCCCGGGATGTGATGGATGTAATCGCGCATTGGGAGGCCCCGCTGGGCCAAATAATGAGACACAGTCTCTAGACGCGCAAGCAAATCTTCCGGCGATGTGATCCAGGGCACCGAAGGGCTCATTTCTCCTCGGCCCGGGCCTCCTCCAGCATCCGGACCGCGAAGGTGGCGAGCCAGTGCTCCCCCTCGTAGCTGCCGCTGGCCAAGTGGGGCAGCGACGCCTGCGAATGGCGCTCGGCCGACCGCATCAGGGCCGCCCGCCGGGGATCCTTCGGCCCGAACGTCCGGGCCAGCGCATACAGGGCCCGCGCCCGGCTGAGATTCAGCCCGTCCAGGTGCACGATCTTGGGATCCGTGCGGTCCGAGACCTCCGCCGGGGCGAGGCCGCTGGGCAGCCCCGGGAGGAAGCCGTCGAGCCAAGCCGCGAACCGGCGCGGGGGCAGGACCTTCGCCATCAGGGCCGCCTCTTCCAGGCAGGGCGACAGGAAGTCCTCCCCGCCCGGCTCCCACACCAACGGACCCCGGCGATCCTTTCCGAACCAGGTCCGCGCCCGGTCGAGAAGGACCGCCTCCAGCGGGCCGTCATTCGCCGCCCGCGCGTAATCCAGGGCCAGATCCAGACTGAAGGCCGAATTGGGATGAACCCCGGTGCGGATCGGATAGGTCTGCTTCGGCAGGAACTCCAGGTACACGGCGGCCACCCGGTCCGCCAGCGGCTGCAGCGCCGCGGCCCAGCGCTGGGCTTCGGGCGCGTCCCAGCTCCTCAGTTCCGCCGCCAGCTTGAGCAGCCAGGCCCACCCGTAGGTGCGCTCGAAACTGCGGCGGCCCGGCTGCGCGAAATAGGCCACCTCCGCAGCGATGGATTCCGGCGTCAGATTCTCGTCCAATACCGCCCGGATGTCGGCCGCGCGCGCCATCCCGGGGTGGGTCCGCAGCAGCCGGACCAGCATCCAGTGGCCGTGCACCGAAGAATGCCAGTCGAAGCAGCCGTAGAAGGCCGGATGGAGCGCCCGGGGCGATTGGACCTCCGCAGCGCCGTTCATCACGTGGTCCAGCTTGTTCGGATATTCCTGCCGCGCGCACCTCAGCGCCAGCGCCGCGAACCGGTCCGCCGCCCCATCCGTCAGCCCCGCGTCCCCCTGCCCCGCCGCCGCCACGCATACCGCCGCCGCCAGCCCCAGCCGCCACCTCGAAGCCATCCCGACCTCCCGCGCTGGATTCTAGCCCCCGGTTTGCTAGACTGGACGATCCGGAGAGATGGCCGAGCGGTTGAAGGCGCCTGACTCGAAATCAGGTTTGGGGGTGACCTCAACGGGGGTTCGAATCCCTCTCTCTCCGCCAGACTGCGCCCCGCTCTGCGGGGCGTTTTCGTGGGATGGGGCACAGCCCTGAGCCCTCCGAGAACCCCTCTCTCCACCTACAAATATTCATTTGAATAGAGTTGAAAATTTATTTTCTCCATCTTGAAATGAGCGAATGTTCGTTTATTATTGATAAAGCGAGGAACGAGAGAGACGATGCGCCCCAGAGACCAAGCCAAAATCGAGAAGATCCGCCGGTGCGCGCTTGAGCTGCTCGTACTCGAGGGCTTCGACGGGTTTTCGATGCAGAAGCTGGCCAAGGCCGCGGGGGTGTCTCCCGCCACGCTCTACATCTACTTCAAGGACAAAGAGGACCTGATCTTCCAGCTCTGGCAGGAGCAGGTCACGGCGTGGAGCGAACTCCAGCTGGCGGGCTTCGTTCCGGAGGCGCCGTTCGAAGCGGAACTCTGGCGGCAGTGGAACAACCGAGTCCTCTTTTTCCAGCAGCACCCTCTGGAATGGCAGTTCGTCCAGCAGGTGAGGCACTCGCCGCTTCACGAGAAGCACATGGGCCGGATGCCCGCGGCCCTGGCTGAAATCGCGATGACCTACGTCCTGGAAGCCATCAAGCGGGGGGAACTGACCGATTTCGGCCTGGGCCCGTCCGTCCACGAGAACTTCCCCCGGGACCTCTACTGGTCGCTCGCCTACGGGCCCCTCTATTCCATGCTGAGGTGGGTGCCGGACCGGTCGAAGCCCCTGCATGAAAGTCCCGCGCAGGTCGATGGCCTCCTCATTGAGAAGGCGTTCGCCTGCGTCATCAAGGGGCTTCGTCCCTAAGCTCCATCGACTCTCGCCAACTCGATCCACCGGCCCTCCATTCGGGGTGGGCGGCCTGGGGCTCGCGTAGGCAGCCTTACAACCCACCCGTCAATCCATGTTCGGAGCTAGCCATGAATCTGCTTGGCAACAGGAAGCGTCTGTACGGAATCGCCCTCACCCTTGTCGCGCTTGGTGTCGCGGCAGGCACGTATACGGCGTTCCACGTCTCGGATCTGAACCTGGTCGGCACCGTGGACGCCCACCAGGTGCTGGTGAGTCCCCAAGTCACGGGCCGGGTCGAGAAGCTGTTCGTGGGAGAGGGCCAGGAAGTTCAGGCGGGCGAGCTGATCGCCCTCCTGGAAGGCCGCGAGTTGGCTGCGGCCCACGATTCCAGCAGCGCCCAGGCGGGAAGCCTCGAAAGCCAGTTGCAGGCGGCCCAGGCTTCGGCCCTGAGCACCCTGGGGGAAGTCACCAGCGGCGTGGCCAATGCCGGGGCCGCCCTGGACATGGCCGTGGCTTCCTCCGCGGAAGCCGCCGCGAACCGGAAACGCCAGGAGGGCCTCACGCAACGCACAATCGCCCTCGCTCGGCAGGGGGCGATGTCGCTCCAGGACCAGGAGACCGCGCAGCAGAGCCTGGAAGCCCTTCAGGCCCGCGAGCGGTCCGCGGAGAAGGCCGTGGAACAGGCCAAGGCCGCCCTCCAGGCCGCGAAATCGCGGGAGTTCCAGGCCCAGGCGGCCAGGCGGACCGTGACCTCGGTGGAAGGCCAACTGCGGTCGGCCCGGGCCGTGACTTCCGAATCGGAGGCCAGGTTGGGCTACACGCGGCTCCACGCCCCCGTGAGCGGACGGATCTCGACCGTGGTGGTCCGCGAAGGCGAAGTGGTCTCGGCGGGCGCTCCGGTGGTCGCGCTCGTGGACCTCAGCCAGACCTGGGTCTACGTCTCCCTTCCCGAGACCGAAGCCGACCACGTGAAGGTCGGCGACGTGCTGGCGGTGCGGATGCCGGGCGGGTCGCGCATCGACGGGCGCGTGATCGCCAAGGCGACGGAAGCGGAGTTCGCGACCCAGCGGGATGTGAGCAGCGAGAAACGGGACATCCGCTGCATCCGCCTCAAGCTCCTCATTCCCAACCCGGGCGGCCGGTTCGTCCCCGGCATGACCGCGGAAGCGGTGATTCCGGCCTCGATGCGGAGGCGGGGATGACTTCCGTCGATCCCGGTTCCATTCACGTGAACCACGTGGTGAAGCGCTTCGGGGGGTTCGAGGCCGTCAAGGGCGTGAGCTTCCACGTGAACCCCGGAGAGGTGCTGGGGTTGCTTGGCCCCAACGGCGCGGGCAAGAGCACCCTGATCCGGATGATGACAGCGCTGATGCCCCTCACGGCAGGCGAGGTCCTCATCGACGGGCACAGCGTCACCGCCGCTCCCGACGCCGTCAGGAAGAGCATCGGCGTGCTCCCCCAGGCGATGACCAGCGACACCGATCTCACCGTGGAGGAGAACCTCTCCATCTACGCGAAGCTGTACGGCGTCGGGAGCGCCCCCCGGAAGAAAAACATCGAGGAGCTGCTCGAGGCCGTCGACCTGGTGCCCAAGCGCAAGGCCATGGTGAAGACGCTGTCGGGAGGCATGCGCCGCCGCATGGAGATCGCCCGGGGACTGATCCACAGCCCCAAGGTCTTCTTCCTCGACGAGCCCACCACCGGCCTGGATCCCGTGTCGCGCGTGCGCGTCTGGGAACTCCTCAAGCGGCTCAATCAGGAGCGCGGCATCACCATGCTCCTGACCACCCACTACATGGACGAGGCGGACTTCCTCTGCGGTCGGATCGCCATCGTGGACCAGGGAACGCTCGTGGCGCTGGATACGGCGAACAACCTCAAAAAGAGCGTCCCCGGCGGAACGCTCGTGGAAGTGGCGTTCAAATCCGCGCCGCCGCAGTGGCTGTCGGAGTTGGGGAGGCTTCCGGAGATTCAGGATCTGAGGCAACTCGAGGACGCCACGTTCCAACTGCGCGCCCGGAACGGCTCGAAGACCATCACCGATCTCCTGGACCTGTCCCTGCGGTCGGGCGTGGAACTGGCATCCATCGCGGTCAAACCGACGACGCTGGACGACGTCTTCGTCCACTTCACAGGGCACGTGATCGCCGACAAGGGCCAGGGCGCTTCCCACGGGCGCCGGAAGGAGGGCCCATGATGGGCATGCTCGCCATCGCGGAGCGGGAGCTCCGCAAGTTCTTCCATTCGCCGGTGCTACTCTACGTCGCGCTTCTGGGCCCGCTGATTCAGCTCCTCCTGATGGGCAACGCCTTCGGGGGAAAGGTCGTCAAGTGCCCCGTCGGGATCGTGGACCTGGACCGGGGGAGCCAGTCCGTCCGACTCAGGACGGCGCTGCAATCCGTCTCCGTCAACGCCGACACGTTCCGGACGACGGACATCGAAAACGAGGAGGTCGCCCAACGGGCAGTGGCGACCGGAAAGCTGAAAGCCGCCATCATCATCCCCGCCCAATTCAGCGCGCGGACCCTGAAGGGGGACGCCCCGCGGCTCGGGCTCGTCATCGACAACAGCGACGCCTTCGTGAGCGCGGCCCTCGGCCAGAAGATGCAGGAGGTCGTCACCGCCCTGAATGCGCCGGCTTTCGCGCCGCGGCTGTCCTCCGAGATCACCCTCGACACCGTGGAGGTCTTTCCCTACATCCGCTACATCCGGTTCCTGCTGCCGGGGATCATCTCCCTGTCGATCTTCGTGTCCGTGATGATCGGCGGCGGAATGCTCTACAACGAGGACCGGATGCGGGGCGTGCACGAAGGATTCCTGGTGACGCCTATCCGCAGCATCGACATGGTCGGCGGGATGGTGCTCGCGGGCACGGTGAAAGCGAGCATCTGCGGGCTGCTGGTCGCCATCTTCGGCTCCGCCCTGGACGGCGTGAACCTGCTGCTCCATCCCCTCTCGCTGGCGTGGGTGGTGCTGCTGATCCTGACCGCCGGTTTCGCGTTCAATGCGCTCATGTTCCTGCTGATGGGCCAACTCGACGATCCGATGACGCCCAAGGTGCTCTCGGGCCTGCTCAACACGCTGCTGTACTTCTCGAGCGGAGCCATCTATCCGCTGGAGGCCTTTCCGGGCTGGCTTCGCCTGATTTCCCGCATCAACCCCATGACCTACGCCGTCCACGGGCTTCGCGCGGTGCTGCTCAGGCACGTGGGCCTGGCCACCGTGGGCTTGGATGTCCTCGTCCTGGCGCTGATCGGAACGGGAGCGCTGCACCTCGCCGCCCGCACCTTCCGGAGAACGCTCTGAGCCCTGAACGAATGGGCTTCAGCGCCCTATTCCACCAGCCCGAACTTCACGCCGGCGGCGAGGGAGCACAGGACGACCAGGCAGAAGGCGACGTACAGCCAGTCCTTCTCCTTCACGAAGACGATGGCGGCGACGAGGACGCGCAGGACCGGCGTCAGGAGCAGGGCGATCAGCCCCGCCGTCATCAGGCTCTTCCCGACGGGGGCGCCGGTGGCCGCCATCACGCCGAGACCCAGCGCCAGCAGCGCCGCGGCGACGATGGAACCGATACGCAGGCACCGGGCCAGGATCAGCTCGATCATCATGTGAGGGGTAGCGGCGTTTGCAGAATCGCTCATGGGCGCACCAGACCTTTGTAGATCATCACGACGGCCGTATAGGCCACCAGGGGAATGAAGAGCTTGCGCACGGTGGCCGCCTTCAGCCGGACCATCAGCCGCGCGCCGATCAGGGCGCCGAGAAGGACGCCGAGCACGACGGGCCCCGTGATCAGCGGATCCACGTCGCCACGGACGAAGTAGACCACCGCGCCCGAAGCCGCCGTCACGCCGATCATGAAGTTGGAAGTGGCGGTGGAGACCTTAAAGGGCAGGCCCATTACCTGGTCCATGGCCGGCACCTTGAAGATGCCCGCGCCGATCCCCAGGAGGCCGGCGGCGGCCCCCGAGAAGTACATGATGATCAGGCCCGGGATGCTCCGCGTGACCTCGTAGTCCACCTGCCGGTTGAGCACCTGGTCGTGGTACGACCCGCCCAGTCGCAGGGCCTTCGAAACCCGGTCGGGCACCACGTCCCGGAGCAGCTCGGCGCTGCGCGTCCGGAACATGTTCCAGCCCGAATAGGCGAGCAGGCCGCCGAACAGGAGGAACAGCAGCCGTTGGTTGACGAAGCCAGCGACCAGCGCGCCCGTGAGGGCCCCGGTGGCGGTGCCCATCTCCAGCCACATGGCCACCCGCACGTTCGACAGGCGGTCCTGGAGGTAGGCCACCGCGGCCCCCGTGGACGTGGCGATGATGGAGACGGTCGACGCGGCGACGGCGGTGCGCATGGAGACGCCGAAGATGAGCGTCAGGACGGGCACGATGATGATGCCGCCCCCCAGGCCCAGCATCGCGCCGGCCGTGCCGGCGAAGATGGCGATGAGGAAGATGCTGACGGTCATCAGGATCATGGTCTCGCTCCCATTCGTCTCAGTTCGATGTCGTACTCGTAGCGATCCGCGCGATACAGCGTCCGGAACCACACCAGCGGCTGGGAATCCTCCCCGTGCAGGATGCGGCTCACCCGCAGGACGGCCTCTCCGCTGCGGATGCCCAGGAGACGGGCCTCCTGGGACCCGGCCTTCATGGCCCCGATCCTCTGCCGGCCGAAGCGGGGCATGAGGCCGTGGCGGATCAGCAGCGGGATCATCCCCTCGGCTTTCGCGAGGGCCCTGGTCAGCCCGATCCCGAGGTCGCAGGGGAGCCAGACGGTCGAGAGCATGAGCGGCAGGTCGTCCACGGAGACGAGCCGATGCACGTACCACCCCTCGGAGCCCGGACGCCGCTGCAGCGCCTCCGCGACATCGTCGTCCATGGTCCGGGTTTCCAACGCC
Source organism: Geothrix sp. 21YS21S-4 (assembly GCF_030845995.1). Lineage (NCBI taxonomy): Bacteria > Pseudomonadati > Acidobacteriota > Holophagae > Holophagales > Holophagaceae > Geothrix > Geothrix sp. 21YS21S-4. Next base: position 1,020,071 of record NZ_CP132719.1, on the reverse strand, counting down.
AGCACCTCGATCCGGGGATCCAGCCCCCGCCCCTGCAGCTCCTCGATGTGCCCGGTCAGGCTGGCCAGGGATTCGGTGATGGGCCGGTCCTCCTCGCCCGCCACGAAGGTGCCCCGCCCGTGCTTCCGGACGAGCCAGCCCGCCGCGACTAGATTCGTCAGGGCTTGGCGGATCGTGATCCGGCTGACGCCGTACTGCTCGATCAGGATCCGCTCCGGGGGGATGGCCTCGCCGACCTTCCACCGCCCGCGCCGGATCGCCTCGCGCAGGTGGTTTTCCACCTGGTGGTACAGCGGCATGCGGCTCTCGGGATCCAGCATCTCGCCCTCCTGGGCATGACGTTATAACAACATAACATCGCATTCGCCATCCGTCAAGCCCGCTCCGCCGAAGATCCCCTTGGGCCGGCCGCATAATGGCCTCTCACGCGGAGGCTCCATGCGGTTCATCTTCGAGCAGCTGCGGCTGGGGGGCGATCGCAACTTCGGCTACCTGCTGGGGGACCGGGAGGCGGGAGAGGGCCTGCTGGTGGATCCGTCCTTCGATCCCGAGGCCGCCGTGGGACGGGCGGAGGCGCAGGGGCTGCGGATCCGGGGGATCCTCAACACGCACGGCCATGCGGATCACTCGAGCGGCAACGCGGCGGCCCGGGCGCTCACCGGGGCGCCGGTGATGGGCGGACCCGGACATCCCGGCGCCGTGGACGTCCTCTTGCGCGGCGGCGAGCGGATCGCGTTCGGCGCCTTCGGACTGAAGGTCTGGCACGTCCCGGGGCACTGCGCGGATCACCTGGCGTTCCTGGTAGAAGAAGAGAATGCCGGGCTGACCGGTGACCTCCTCTTCGTGGGCAAGGTCGGAGGCACCGCCAGCGATGCCGACGCCCGCACGGAGTGGGACAGCCTCCAGCGCCTGCTGCGGGAGTGGCCGCCGGAAACCACCGTGTGGCCCGGCCACGACTACGGCGCCCGGCCCAGCTCCACCCTGGCCTGGGAGCGGCGCTGCAACCCCTTCCTCCAGTGCGCGGACGCGGCGGCCTTCATCCGCCTAAAAGCCGAGTGGCCGACTTTCAAAGCCCGGCACGGTCTCCGCTGAAGCCGCCATCGTGACCGCGGTCACCCTGCGGCCGAAGGGCCCCCGGTAGCCTGGGAGGGTCCGGCGCCCCCGGGGCCCGGCGCATGGAGGCTCTGTGGACGCCCTGCTCGAAACCCTCGAACCCAAGACGATCTGGTCCTATTTCCTCGCCCTGTCGAAGATCCCGCGCGGATCCAAGCAGGAGCAGGCGGCGGCGCAGTGGGTGCTGGACCAGGCGAAGGGCCTGGGGCTCGATGCGGAGCAGGACGCCATCGGGAACGTCATCGTCCGCAAGCCGGCTACGGCGGGCCGCGAGCAGGCGCCCGTCACGGTCCTCCAGGCCCATGTGGACATGGTCTGCGAGAAAAACGAGGGTACCGTCCACGACTTCCTGAAGGACCCCATCCAGGTGGTGCGCGACGGCGACGTGCTGCGGGCCAAGGGCACCACCCTCGGCGCCGACAACGGCATCGGCGTGGCCGCGGCCCTGGCGGTGATGGCCGCCAAGGACATCGCCCACGGCCCCCTGGAATTCCTGATCACCATCGACGAGGAGACGGGCCTCACCGGCGCCGGCAACCTCCAGCCGGGCCTTCTCAAGGGCCGCTATTTCCTGAACCTCGACAGCGAGGAGGAGGGCGACCTCACCATCGGCTGCGCGGGCGGGATGGACACTGTCGCCACCCGCCGGCTGCGTCAGGTGGCGCCCGCGCCGGGCTCCAAGCCCTTCCGCGTGAAGGTGCTCGGGCTCAAGGGCGGGCACTCCGGCATGGAGATCCACCAGGGCCGGGGCAACGCGCTGCGCATCCTGGGCCAGATCCTGTTCCGCATCGTGCCCGCCTTCGATCTCCAGGTCGCCTCCTTCGCCGGCGGAAACAAGCGGAACGCCATCCCCCGCGAAGCTTCCGCCACGGTCTTCATGGCCCCCCAGCGGGAAGCCGCGCTCCGCGCCGCGCTGGCCACCCTCCAGAAGGAGATCCAGGACGAACTGGGCGCGTTCGATCCGGGCCTGACCCTCGACCTGAGCCCCGCCTCCGAGGCTCCCGCCCAGGCCTTCGCCGTCGAAGACGCGGAAGCCGTCGCCGACTTCCTCTTCGGGATGGTCCACGGCGTGGTCGCCATGAGCCCCGACATCCCCGGCCTGGTGCAGAGCTCCACCAACCTGGCCATGATCGCCACCCATGGCGACGAGGTCGAAGTCAGCCTGAGCCACCGCTCCTCCGTCGAAAGCGCCAAGTTCGCCATCGCGGACCGCGTCCAGGCCCTCTGCCGCCTCGCAGGCTTCGCCGTCAAGCGCGGCGACGGCTACCCCGGCTGGAAGCCCGAGCCCAATGCCTCGCTGGTGAAGGTGGTCACGGGGGTCCACGAGAAAGCCTTCGGCAAGCCCATGGCGATCAAGGCCATCCACGCCGGACTGGAATGCGGCCTCATCGGCGAGAAGTATCCCGCCATGGAGATGGTGTCCTTCGGCCCCAACATGTGGGACGTCCACACCCCCGACGAGCACGTCAGCATCCCCTCCGTCGGCAACTTCTGGAAGCTGCTGGTGGCCGTCCTCGAAGCCGTGTAGCTCGCCATTCACGGCCCTTGGCCCAGGCCCGGGGCCGTGCTAACCTTGCCGTTCCCGCGCCCCGGCGCGAAGCCCTGGAGAGTTGTCCGAGTGGCTGAAGGAGCACGATTGGAAATCGTGTAACGGTCAAAAGCCGTTCGGGGGTTCGAATCCCCCACTCTCCGCCAGTAGAAGCCCGCGAATCCATCTTTCGCGGGCTTTCTCGTCTTTCTGCGAAATTCTCTTGTTAAGGGGAATACGGCGGATAAATCAACACGGCCCAAACCGGGAGCCCCAGACCCGGCCCAGGGCGGCCGGGCGAGACGATGCCGCTGGGCGCTCCAGCACGTCGATGCGCCAGGGGGCCGTCGTCAACTCGCTGATCCATTCGAAAGGCTCGTCAGGGCGGCCCAGGGGCCGGTGGGCTTGGAGCCGGACCAAGCCCGCGGCACGGTAAAGGGCGAGATAGTCCCGCTCTGGACAGAAGATGTCAGCCACCGGGCGGGCATCCGCCACATCCTTCATCACGGTGAAGACCTCATCGCCCGGCAAGGGACGCTGATTCCCTTGGAAAGGCGCCGTCGAGAAGGAAGCCCACTCCATCCGGTAGAGCTCCTCGGAACTCACGAGGTTCAACAATCGGCCTCCAGGCTCCAGCAACCGCGCCAGGTGACCGATCAGCGCACCTTTCGCTTCCGGTCTGACGTTGTCGAAGGTGAAGGCCGAGAGGATCGTGGCGTAGCGCCCGTCCGCTAGCAGAGAGAGGTCGCCGTCCGGCACGCGGTGGTAGCTTCCCTCTGGATCCCGACTCCGGGCCTCGGCCAGCATGGCCTCGGAGATGTCGACGCCTTCGACCGCAAAGCCGAGTCGCTGAAGGAAACGGGTGGAGCGCCCTGCCCCGCACCCGAAATCCAGGGCCCGTCCGTTCGGCATGCCCAGCAGGCCGGGCAGGTCGCGGAAGGCCAGGTGGTAGGTGCCGGGAAAGGCCAGCTCGGCATAAGAGGCGGCCCGAGTTTCGTCGTCGTAGGCGTTGGCGAAGGCCATGGCGGCTCCAGGCGCGGCGGGGCCGCGCGAACGGAAGGGAGGAAGGAGGGTGTTAGCCCTGAAAGGGGCGATGGATCTGCATGAAGGCGGCCGGATCCTCCAGGGGCTCAAACCCGCAAGCGGCGTAGAGGCCGTGGGCGTCCCGAGTGACCAGGAGGATGCGGCGGAGGGTACGGACCTCCGGATGGTCCAGAAGGGCCCGCGTCATGGCGCGGCCCAGGCCCCGGCTGCGGTGAGCCTCATGGACCATGACGTCGGCGAGGTAGCCGAAGCTGGTGCGGTCCGTCACCAGACGAGCGCAGCCCACCTGTTCGGTGCCGTGAAAGGCGCCGATGGCCAAGCTGTGGGCGAAGGCCCGCTCCACCCGCTCGCGCCCGAGGCCCGGGGTCCAGTACGAGTGGCTGAGCAGGGCGTGGATCCGGTCGAACTGGAACCGCGCGGGATCGAAGGAGAGGTCGCATCGGTCCATGATCAGCTCCCGGCCTCCGCCAGCAGGGCCCGCAGGCCGCGGCCCAGGCGAGCCACGCCCTCGGCGATCTCCTCCTCGTCGAGGTTGGAGATGGAGAGGCGGAGGAAGTGACGGCCTTTCGGCGGCTCCGGAAAGAAGGCGTCCCCGCCGCGGACCGCCACGCCGAAGCGCCGGAGCCGGCCCTCCAGGTCGAAACCATCGGGAAGCCCGCGCACCTCCAGCCAGAGAAGGTAGCCGCCGCTGGGCGCCTCCCAGGACACATGGGCCGGATCCAGTTCCCGCCGCAATGCGGCGTGGGCCGTTTCCATCCGCCGGCGGAACCGCCGGTGGAGCCGGGCCAGATGCTGGTCGTAGTGCCCCTTCCGCAGGAAGTCCTCCAGGGCATCCTGCAGCAGCGGCGAAGGCCCCAGTTCGCCCGTGCGCCGGATCGCCGCCAGGGCCTCCACGCAGGGGCGAGCTCCCGCCAGCCAGCCCAGGCGGAGGCCCGGAAAAAGCACCTTCGAGAAGGTGCCTGCGTAGAGCACCAGGCCAGTCCGATCCATGGATTTCATGGGCAGGATGGGCCGCCCGAAGTACTTCATCTCCTCGGTGAAGCCGTCCTCCAGGATGGGAAGCGCCTGCTGCTCGCAGAGGGCCAGCAGCGTCTCGCGGGCGGCCTGGTCCAGACATCGGCCCGTGGGATTCTGAAAGCTGGGCATGAGGTACAGCAGAACGGGCCGCTCCTTCTGAATCAGGGTCTCCAGCGCCGGAAGATCCACGCCGCGGGGCCCTTCCGGCATCGCCAGGGCGCGGAGGCCGTGCAATTCCAGAAGGCTGAGCATCTGGTTGTAGGTGGGGGACTCCACCACCACCGCGTCCCCGGGCCGCGCCAGACCCCGCAGCGCCAGATCCAAAGCCTGCTGAGCCCCGTGGGTGATGAGCACCTCCTCGGGTCGTATCCGCACCCCGTGCTGCCCGAGGCGCTGAGCCAGGCAAGCCCGCAGCCCCGGCTGCCCCTGAGGGTCGCCATAGGACAGAGCCTCGGTTCCCTCGCGCCGGACCACGGCCCGGAGGGAGCGGGCGAAGGGCTCCACCGGCATCAGGCGCGGGTCCATGCTGAAATCGAGGAAGGAGATCGTGCCAGCATCCAGGGGGCGCTGGGCTGCCGGAATCCGTAGGCGGAGCGGCAAAGCCAGGCGCTCCGTCCAGGGAAAGGCGCCCCCTTCCTCGCGGCACGACTCCACCAATGCCTCGCGGAGGCGCACCCGCGGCTGAACGCCCGGGCGGAGATCTAGCCAACCCAGGGCCCACAGTTCCTGGTAGGCGGAGGCCACGGTGCCGCGGTGCAGGCCGAGCTGTTCCGCCAGCCGGCGCGTCGACGGCAGCCGTTCGCCGGCCTTCAGATGCCCCCGCTGGATGAGCCGCCGGATCTGCGCCACGATCTGGCGTCCTTTGGGCTCCTTTCCGGTCTCGCGCAGACGCAGCAGCATTCTCGACTCCAGGAGAGAAATTACCCTTCCTTGGCTGGCTAGGAATGGGCAGAAGCTACGAAAATTGATTCGACCAGTTGAATTCCATTCAGAAGCAGTTTCTTCCGCCCCTGATGACTTTCTTGCGACGAAGAAGCATTCGACTGGTCCAAAGAGGCTTGCCGATCATTCAAGGATTCCTTCCCCACCCAAACCGAATCCATAAGAAAAGGCTGATATGCGGATTTTTTGATTTCCCCATATCAGCAAATTCACGCGTCATTAAGAGTTGGTTGGCAAAGTTTGATCAAGGTAACTCTTCAGGTGGATTTCAAGGGAATGCAGCACAAACATTTCGAATTACATACAAAAAGATAATCTACTCATTGCATACGAGAATAATTTCGCATTTTAGAAGGCAGTATGAAGAAGTCCACCCTGACGTTGGTTTTGGCCGCAGCCTTCATCGGGCTGTTGAGCTTCGCCTGCGATAAGACAAGCAGCATCTCCGGCCAGCCGGCTCATTCCGCCGTGGTTTCCAAACTTGCAGGGACCTGGCAAAACGATCTGATGACCGTCAAGATCGACCTCCTGCAGGGAAAGTACGAAGGCATCGCGATGGGCGAGAAGTTTGATAAGAAGCTGACCATCGTGAAGGAAATTGGCAATGCGGTGGAATTCACCGTGGGAGAAGGGCCTGACAAAGCCGCGATCACGGCCCAGCTCCAGGAAGATGGTTCCCTCATCCTCACCAAGGAAGGGGGTATTCCCCTCATGATGAAGCGCGTGGGATAAGTCGCCAGTTTTATAAAAACGCCCCGGGGGTTCCGGGGCGTTTTTCATATCCGCTCCTGGGAGCTCCGACCTCTACAGCACCGCCTCCATCGCCGCGACCTCGCCCGCTTTGAGCGCCACCACCTGGGCGGCGACCTGCGGGAGGCCGCGGTGGGCGAAGAGGACGGCGGCTTGGATCTTGTTGTGGTAGAAGGCGGCGTCGGGGCTGGCTTCGAGGGTGGCGCGGCGGGCGGCGGCGTCCTCCGGATCGACGTTCCGCGCCTTCAGGAGGTCGGCGAGGCGCGCTTCGGCGGTGCGGGCCTGCTGGAGGAGGAAGGCGCCGCCCAGCACGTGGCCCAGCATGTCGAGGATGGGCACGGCGTTGAGGACGGTGAGCAGGACGCCGTTTTCGCGGGCGGGGATCTCCGTGAGCGCCTCCGCCAGGACCTTCGTCGCGGCGCCCAGCTGGCGGGCGGATCCGCCGAGGACGGGATCCGCGGCCAGAGACTGGGCCGTTTCCCCCGCCATCGCCAGAAGCTGCTTGAGGGGACGGCCGTCCTGCATCCGGAACTTGCGGCCCACCAGGTCAAGGGCCTGGATGCCGTTGGTGCCTTCGTAGATGGAGGCGATCTTGGAATCGCGCAGGTACTGCTCTGCCGGGTAGTCCATGGTGTAGCCGTAGCCGCCCAGGGTCTGGAGGGCCCACTCCGTGACGCGGAAGCCCCAATCCGAGCACCAGGCCTTACACACAGGTGTGAGGACCTCCACGAAGCCCTGGTGGCGCATCCCTGCTTCACCCTCCGCGGCGTGGGCCATGTCCATGCACCAGCCGGTGAAGGAGACGATGGCGCGCATGGCCTGGACGTAGGCCGCCTGCGTCAGCAGCGAGCGGCGGACGTCCGGATGCTGGACGATGGGCGCGGGCGCGCCGGCCTTCTCGGAGAACAGCTTGCCCTGGAGCCGCTCGCGGGCGTAGGCCAGGGCCGCTTTGTGCGCGGCGGAGGCGATCCCCAGGCCCTGGACGCCCACCTCGTAGCGGGCGGCATTCATCATCTGGAACATCAGGTTGAGGCCCTGGCCCTCCTCACCCAGCAGGAAGCCCCGGCTGCCGCCGTTGGCGCCGAACACGATACTGCAGGTGGGCGAGCCGTGGATGCCCAGCTTGTGCTCGATCCCGGCGCAGGCCACGTCGTTGGCTTCGCCCAGGGAGCCGTCGGGGTTCACCCGCACCTTGGGCACCACGAACAGGCTGAGGCCCTTGGGCCCGGTCGGCGCGCCCGGCACCCGCGCCAGGACGGCGTGGATGATGTTGGGCGTGAGGTCGTGGTCGCCGCTGGTGATGAAGATCTTCTCCCCGGTGATCAGGTAACTGCCGTCGGGCTGCCGCTCGGCCCTCGTCTTGATCTCGCCGAGGTCGCTGCCGGCGCCGGCTTCGGTGAGGCACATCGTCCCCGTCCATTCGCCGCTGAGCATCCGCTCGCAGTAGGTGGCCTTGAGGTCGTCGGTGCCGAAGGACTCGATGAGATGGGCGGCGCCGCGGCTGAGGAGAACCTGGAGGCCCAGGGCCGTGTTGGCGCCGAGGATGTACTCGCTGATCCCGGTGCCCACGGATTCCGGCAGGCCCATCCCGCCGAACTCGGGACTGACCGTGGGGCTGATCCAGCCTCCCTCCGCCAGGTCCCGGTAGGCCTCGGCAAACCCCTCGGGGAGGGTCACCCGGCCGCCGTCGAAGCGGGCGCCGATCCGGTCGCCGGCCTCATTGCAGGCGGCGACGCTGCCCCGGCTCACTTTCAGCGCCTCGTCCAGAACCATGTCCAGCTGGTCGCGGTCCACGTCGGGGTAGGCCTTCGAGCCGAGCACCGCGTCGAGATCCAGCCACTCGAACAGGTTGAACTTGATGTCGCGGGAATCGTCCAGGTACTTCATGGGACCTCCGGGGGGATGGTCCATTCTTCGCCGGGAATTCCCCTGCTCCAAGCCCCATCCTCGGGTAGGTTCGCCGGACGCCTCAGATCCCGTAGGTCTTGTAGAAGTACCAGGCGGTCAGGACGAATCCGATGGTGACAACGCCCGCCCGGACCGTGGTGCGGCCCACGCGGTGGGCCATGTGGGATCCGAACAGCCCGCCCAGGCCCGCAGCCACCGCCATGAGGCCGACAAGGACCCACTGGACATTGCCCGGATGGCGCAGGAATTCGGTGAGCAGGAACGCGAAGATCGCCACCCCGTTGATGCACAGGGCGAGGAGGTTCTTGAGGCCATTCATCTGATGGATGTCCGTGAGCCCCAGGAGGCTGAGGGCCGCCAGCATCAGGATCCCGATGCCCGCGCCGAAGTAGCCGCCGTAGATCCCCACGATGAACTGGAAGACCATGGCGCCCATCCACCAGCCGGAGGTCCGGTCGTGGCCGCCCACCTTCTTCAGCAGCTTGTTGACGGGATCGTTGGCGGCCAGCAGCACGGTCGCCGCCAGGATGAGCCAGGGGACGAGGTGATCGAACACCTTCTGGGGCGTCACCAGCATCAGCCAGGCGCCCAGCGCCCCGCCCAGAAGGGAGACGGGCATCAGGCGCAGGGCGAATTCCCGGGTGCCCGCCAGGTTCTCCCGGTGGCCCCAGAAGCCGCCGATGGAGCCCGGCCACAGGGCGATCGTGCTGGTGACATTGGCCTGCTGGCCCGTGAGGCCGATGCCCAGGAGCGAGGGAAAGGAGACGAGCGTCCCTCCCCCCGCGATGGAGTTGATCGCGCCGGCGGTGAAGGCCGCGGCCATGACGGTAAGGGCGTGTCCGGGGTGCATCCCTTTACGATGACAGCCCCGCGGAGCGGTCAGAAAGCCGCTACTTCCATTGGAAGGGATACAGCGGCTTCTTCGTCGCGTAGTTCGGCGGCCAGACGGTCTCGTGCCGGCCGTTCTGGATCTGCTCCACCAGCATCTGGTGCTGGTTCTGGTTGGTGTAGCCGTTGTAGTCGATGAACTTCACGGGGCCCATGATCCCGTCCCACTGCCCGTCGCGAAGGGCGGCCCGCAGCTTCTCCCGGTCGCCGCCCGCCTTCGCGGCGGCTTCTGCCATCACCATCATGGAGGCGTAGGCGTTGGCCGCGTGGTAGGGCACTTCATCCTTGCCGAACTTCGCCTTATAGCGCTTCCCGAACTCCTTGGCCCCGCTCCAATTCACGTCCGCCGTCCACTGGGTGCTGGAGAACACGCCGTGGGAAATGGCCTGCTCCCGGGCGAACTCGGAGGACGCGAAGCCGGCGCCGGCGCCGAGGAAGGCCTGCGGCTGAAGGCCCACTTCCCGCGCCTGCCGCATCAGCAGGATGCCGTCGGCGACGTAGGACACCATGAACACCAGGTCGGGCTTGGCGGCCTTGACCTTCGCCAGGGTCGAGCGGTAGTCGGGCGAACCGGCGGCGTAGGCCTCCTCGATCACCACCTGGAGGCCGGCCTGGGCCGCGTAGGCCTTGGCGGACTTGGCGCCGGAGGTCCCGAAATCCGTGTTCTCGTTCAGGATGGCCATGGTCTTGGGCTTGCCCAGCTTCTGCGCCATGGAGATCAGGATGGACGCGTAGTCCTCGGTGGTGGCGCTCAGGCGGAACACGAACTTCTGGTTCTGGCGGGTGATGTCCTCCTTGGAGGCCACGGGCACCAGGAGCGGCACCTTGTACTTCTCCGCCAGCTTGGACACGGCGTTGGCGCAGGCGGAGCTGTACGGGCCCACCACCGCCGCGACGCGGTCCCGGGTGGCCAGCTTCTCGAAGGCCGACATCGATACCTGGGGTTTGCCCGTGTCGTCCTCCGACACGATCTCGACCTTGATGCCCTTCTTCTGGAGGTCCTCCAGGGCGAGCTTGTAGCCGTTTCCGATGTACTCCCCGATGGGCGCCTGGGTGCCCGTCACGCAGTTGATGACGCCGATCTTCACCGGCGTCTGCGCCTGCAGGGCGATTCCGAGCGCCACCAGCGACGACAGGATCCTGATCTTCATGGTTCCTCCGGTGGGTGGGTGTGGGCGCCACGCTACCACGGAGCCGCCTGCCGGAAACCTACAATCTACGCATTGATGGAATCTAGCCTTGTCACCACCACATCGGCGCCACACAGGCCCGGTGCCAGGGAGAGCGTTCCTGCTCCGCCGTCGATGCGGAGGGTGTGGCGGCGCCCCAGGTGGAGGCCCAGGTCCGGTGCCGACGCGATGCCCCGCGCCACGAACACCAGCACCGTCGCCGCGCCCAGCGCGAGGGCTCGCGGCGCATCCAGGCGGAAAGCCTCGACCCGCGCCGCGCATCGCCGGCGGTCGACCATCACGTTGAAGTCCGTGCAGGGCCCGTCCACCAGTTCCGCCGATGCGGGCCAATCGCCGGAGAACGCGACGGGCGAGAGAACCTCGCGGAGCGCCACCTGCCCATGAGCTCCGAAGTCCAGATGGAAGCCCTCGCCTTCCAGCAGCAGGAGAAGACGGTCCACGCCGGGGAAAGCGGAAAACGGCCCAGAAACGGCCACCTCCGCGGTGCTGAGCCGCCACCGGAAGCCTTCGGCGAGGGTGGCGCCGAGCGGATCCACGGCCAGCTCCAGGGTCCGGCCGCCCCCGTTCTTCCAGGGCATCCAGTGGCCGTCGGCGGGAGTGAGGCGCGTCCATCGCATGGGGCCATCCTATCCAGGGCGACCCGGGGCGACCGACGGCCATGGCGGGTATTCTGGGGAGATGCACTTGTCCTGGCCTCCGCCCGCGCGCGTCGCGCTCGTTCTCGCCCTGCTCTGGGCGATCTACGTGCTGGTCTGGACGCCGGGCCCCCTGGGTCTCCGCCTGCTCGGGTTCTATCCCAAGCGCCTGGGCTCCCGGGTGGTGGGATGGGTCGCGGCGCGCCCCCTGCCCGCGTCCTGGCGCGACCCCCTTCTCGGCGGCTTCGCCCGCCACTACGGAATCGCCCTGTCCGACGCGGAATTCCCGCTCGCTGACTATCCCAGCCTCCAGGCCCTGTTCACGCGGCGGCTGAGGCCCGGCATCCGCCCCCAGGACGCGCCCACCGACGGGTACCTGAACAGCCCCGTGGACGGGCGGATCATCGCCAGCGGACGGATCGACGCGGGCACCGCAATCCAGGCCAAGGGCCTGCCGTACCGCGTGGCGGAGCTGCTGAAGCACGAGCGCAACGCCGGACGGTTTGAGGGCGGGCATTTCCTCACCCTCTACCTCTCGCCCAAGGACTACCACCGGATCCACGTCCCCCTCGAAGGCCGCGTCACCGCCGTCAGCCGGGTGGAAGGCGAGCTGTGGCCGGTGAACGACGCCAGCACCGGCAGCGTCCCCCGCCTCTACGAGCGCAACCGCCGCGCCGTCTGGATGGCGGAAGGCACCGGCGCCTGCGAGGGGCTGGAGGTGGCGGCGGTTCTCGTGGGCGCCACCCACGTGGGCGGCGTGGTCATCGATCCGCGGTGGCTGGGTGGGCGAACCCTTCCCCGCGACGGCGGCTTTCCCGTCGACGCCCTGCCCTGCGTTCCCGGCGACGACCTCGGCACCTTCGAGTTCGGATCCACGGTGGTCCTGCTCGTGGGCGGACCGCGGGCGCAGGCGTGGACGCCCCTCCGGACGGAAGGCGCGGTCCAGGTCGGGCAGCGGCTGGGAGCCTGCCGGTGAACGACCAGGAGATCTTCCATCACGAGCCCCTGTGGGATGAAGGCGGCAACCTGCCCGGCGCCCTGGAGGCCCTGTTCACCGCCGCGGGCGAGGTGCTCGACCTGGCGCGGCTGCGGGAACTCACGGGCCTCGGCGACGGCGCGCTGCTCCAGGGAATCGAGAAGCTGCAGGAGCGCCTGGACGGTCCCTCGGGACTGCGGCTGATGGAGGTGGGCGGAGGCTGGCGCATGGCCACCAGTCCCATCTACCGCGAGATGGTGGCGCGGCTCGTCACCACCACCCGCAGCGGACGGCTCACGCCGGCGCAGATCGAGGCCCTGGCCATCGTCGCCTACCGGCAGCCCATCACCATCACGGAGCTGAACGCCATCCGGGGCGTCACCAGCAGCGCCAACCAGGTGAAGAGCCTGATGGAGCGCCAGCTCATCACGCCCGCGGGCCGCAAGCCCGTGGTGGGCCGGCCCATGACCTACGCCACCACCCAGGCCTTCCTCCTCCACTTCGGACTGAAGAGCCTCCACGATCTGCCGCAGCTGTCGGACTTCGGCGAAGGGCGGCTGGAGGCCGAAGCCCTCGCGGCGCTGGAGCCGGCCCTTCCCGAGGACGGCCTCTTCGGCGCGGGAATCCAGGACGCCGCCCTGCCGGATGAAAGCCCCGAATCATGAGACAGCCCACCCTCAGCCTCGAAGAGCAGCCCCCCAAGCCCAAGGAGAGCCCCACGGGCATCCTCCTCCAGCCGTGGCAGAAGGGCGGCCTGCTGGTGCTGATCCTGGGGATCCTGTACCTGCGGATCTGGCGCCGGAAGCAGGTCCACATCCTGGTGTGCAGCCACTGCGGCAAGAAGAACCCGCCGCACCAGAGCAACTGCCAGAAGTGCGCCGCCCCGCTGATGAAGATCCACGAATAGGGGCCGCCGCGGCAACGACGGCGGAGCGCTAGAACTCGATGTCGATGGACTCTTCGGCGAGGTCGTTCCCTTCGCCCAGCACGTCGCAGGCCGCGCCGTACATCTGGAGCACGGCGGTCTTCCGGTTGCTCAGGCTGGTGAGGAGATCCTTCACGCGCTGGACCTCGGAGGCGATGGTGTTGTTGATCTGGGTCACCTCCGAGCGGCAGCGCTCGCGGGTGGTCTCGTAGAAGGCCTTCTGGTCCTGGCTCAGATCCATGGGATGCTCCGGCAGGGAATGGGGTCGAAAAGGGGAGAGAGATCCCGAGTCTACCTCCACCGGCGCGTTGAGGTTCATCACAACCCGGCGGGATCCGTTCAGGACATGCGCGCCAGGAGGAGGAGCCCCACCAGGAGCGCGGCGAGCGCCACGATGAGGGGCAGCATCCAACGCGGGCGGGCGACGGCGGCTTTCGGAAGCGGGAGGTCCGGAGCGGGCGCCGGAGCGGCGGGCCGGGGCGCGGATCCCATCGACCGGGCGCCCAGCGTCCGGTCGGCTCCGGTCGTGCTTCCGCTGACCTGGAACCGGGCCGCCGTCAGGCGCTCCAGGTCCTCTCGCGTTCCATTGAGGAGGGTGTTGGCGTACTCGGCCACGTCGTGCTCGACGAGGGGCGAGCCCTGGCGCTGAAGGTAGTCCCGCAGGTCCCGCTCCATGAACCGGGCCGAGGGGTAGCGGTGGTCGACGCCCTTCTGCAGGGCGCGGTTGACGATGGCCGCCATTTCCTGGGAGACCTCAGGATTCAGCGTGTTGAGGTCGCTGATGCGGCCCAGGCGCACCTTCTCCAGGACCCCCAATTCGGTATCCGCCTGGAAGCACCGCTCCCGGGTGAGCAGTTCGAACAGGACGAGCCCCAGGGAATACACGTCCGAGCGGTTGTCCAGGGACTGGCCCGTGGCCTGCTCGGGGCTCATGTAGAGCAGCTTCCCCTTGAGGGCGCCCGATACCGTGTGGCTGGCCTTGGTGGCGGCCTTGGCGATTCCGAAATCCACCAGCTTCACCGCGCCTTCGCTGGAAAGCAGGATGTTCTGGGGGCTGACGTCCCGGTGGACCAGCTTCAGCTCCCGGTCGTCGAAGCCGCGCTTGCGGTGCGCGTAGTCCAGGGCCGCCGCCACCTTCATCACGATGAAGGCGGCCACCTGCTCGGGGATGTGGACCTCGTGTTCCCGTGCCCGCCTCAAAAGCGTGCGGAGATCCCGACCGTTCACGTACTCCATGGCGATGTAGTAGGAACTCCCCGCCTTCCCCAGGTCGAAGATCTGGACGATGTTCGGATGGGTCAGCTGGGCCGCCAGCTTGGCCTCGTCGATGAACATCGTGACGAAGTCCTCGTTGTCGCTGAAGTGGGGCAGGATCCGCTTGATCGCCACGATCTTCTGGAACCCCTGAACCCCCCGCTGCTGGGCCTTGAACAGTTCCGCCATCCCCCCGACGGCGATCTTCTCCAGCAGGAAGTAGTTCCCGTATTCCTCCAGAGCCTCCGGTGCCTCAACGGCGGGACGGGGTGCCGAAGCGGGCGCCTGGACCGGAACGGAGAGACCGGACCGATCGAAGGGATCGTGGACGCCCGCCAATCCGCTGAGGGTGAAGTCCGACGTGATCCCCGCCTCGGAAGCGGACGGAGGCAGAACCCGGGCCGGCTTTCCGGCGGGAGGGGCTTCCACCTCATCCAGTTCCTCGAGGACCGACCCGAAGATGTCCGCGGCGCTGAGGGGCGCCTGGAACGCGGGCGGCGCGGGCAGGCCGGGCGCACGGCCCGGGCCTTCGAACAGGGCGAAGGGGCCGGGGGAGAAGGCCCCTCCGGGCTCGCTCTCGAGTTCGGTCAGAAGGTCCCCGAACAGGTCGGGAGCGGCGGGGCCCGCCGGTTCCGGGCGATGGCGGCGCAGGAGTTCCAGGATGCCCGCCTCCGACGCGAGGCCGTCCAGCGCGCCCTGGATCTCGAGATCGTCCGGAAGGGAGTCATCCCCACCGTGGGAGAGGGTCACCACGGGGAGGCGGGGGCGGCGCTCGCGGAGGCGGTGGGCCAGACTGCGCGGCGCGGCGGGACCCATCACGAGGAGGGCCGGTTCCATGCCCATCCGCAGGAATTCCCCGGCTTCCGAGGCGTGGATCCACCGCGGGGTCCACCCGTCGCTCTCCAGGGCGGACGCCAGGCCCGGAGTCCGCAGGGGTTCTCCGTCCACAAGGAGAAGCAGGGGGCGCGACATGGTCCTCCGGAAGATCCCGTGAAAGATCCAGAGTAGCTGGAGGTTTTGCGCCTCGCCATCGCCGCCCGCCTGCGGTAAGCTGTTCGTTCGGCCCGGACTGCCCCGGCAGGCCCGATCCGAAATCCACGGGAAAGGAGGTGCATCCACATGCCTTTGGTCAAGGTCAAAGAAGACGAAACCTTCGAGTTCGCCCTTCGCCGCTTCAAGCGGAAGTGCGAAAAGTCCGGCATCCTCAGCGAGCTGAAGAAGCGCCAGCACTACGAGAAGCCCAGCACCAAGCGCAAGCGGAAGATGCTTGCCGCCCGTAAGAAGACCCTGAAGCGCCTCGCACAGGAGCGTCGTCTGATCGGTTGATTCAGCCGCACGCTAAAAGCGTGAGGTCTCGCGTATGAGCAAAGCGAATACCGAGAAGAAGACCCTCAAGCGCCTCGCACAGGAGCGTCGCCTGATCGGTTGATACTCGCCGCAGCCGTTCGCACTGCACTTGAAAGGCCCGCGGATGCGGGCCTTTTTGTTCTACTGGAAGAGGAGGTTGAAGGCGCTCCGATGAACCGCGAACTCGATGCCCTGGAATTCCCCGACGCCGCGCGGCTGGTGCAGTCGGGGGCGCGGACGGCGCCGGCGAAGGCGGCCCTCGGGGCGATGCATCCCTGGGACGGGCTGGCGGGGTTGCGCCGGCTGCACCAGATGGAGCTCCAGAACCTGTGGACGCAGTCGCCGGACCTCCTGCCCATCCTCGCCATGGACGAGTCCCTCGACGAGCTGCTCAATCCGGCGGGATGGCTGCTGCCCGAGCACTGGCGGCAGCTGCGGGACGGGCTGAAGGCCATGTCCCGCCTGCTCCAGAGCCTCGCGTCCCTTCCCTGGCCGGAGACCCGGCCCGCGCCCCACGGGGTCCACCTGGGCATCGACCGCCTGCAGGTGACGGCGGCCCTGCTTCCCGATCCCGCGCCGCTGGCGGACCGCCTCGCCAAGAGCTTCAACGCCGACGGCCAGCTGGATCCCCTCCGCATCCCGGCGCTCGCCAGCCTCCACCGCGCGCGGCAGGACGCGTTCCAGGCCGTGCAGGCCAAGCTCCAGAAGCTGCTCCGCAGCTCGCCCGACGCCTTCAACGAGGCCACCGTCGTCGAGCGCAACGGCCGGTTCTGCCTCCCCGTGCGCCAGGAGCGGCGGAGCCTGATGCCCGGTCTCGTCCTGGACCGCAGCGGCAGCGGCGCCACCGTGTTCATCGAGCCCATGGAGGCCGTCCCCCTCAACAACGCCTTCGTGGAAGCGGACCGCGACTACGCCCAGGCGGTGCAGGCCTTTCTGCGCGAACTCCTGGCGGACCTGCGCGTCCGGCGGGAGGACTTCGCCCGCTGGCGGGCGCTCCAGGCCCAGGCGGACCAAGGGATCGCGCTCCTCCGCTGGGCGGCGCTGTGCGACGGCCGCCTGCCGGACCTTGAGCCGGATCCCAAGCGCGGGCGCCTGTGCCTTCTGGAGGCCCGCCATCCGCTGCTCCTGCCCGCGGTGCGCGAGAGCATGGGCCTGGAGCCGCTGCCCCACCCCGTCGTGCCCCTGAACCTCGTGCTGGAGGCGGAAAAGCCGGGGCTGGTCATCTCCGGATCGAACACCGGCGGCAAGACCGTGGTCCTCAAGACCGTGGGGCTCCTGTCCGCCCTGGCCGCCTGCGGGTGCGCGGTGCCGGCGCGGGAGGGCTCCAGCTTCCCGGCCCTGCCCAGCCTCCACGCCGACATCGGCGACCACCAGACCATCACCGGCAGCCTGTCGACCTTCAGCAGCCACATCCTGCATCTGAAGGCGATCCTGAAGCACGTCCGCGACGGCGGGCTGGTGCTTCTGGACGAGCTGGGCACGGGGACCGATCCCAAGGAAGGCGCCGCTCTCGGCGTCGCCCTTCTCCAGACGCTGTCGCGCCGCCGCTGCTGGATCCTCTGCTCCACCCACCTCGGCGAAATCAGCCAGTGGGCCCTGCGCCACGCGCGGTTCCAGAACGCCTCCGTCCAGTTCGACGAGGATCGCCTGGCGCCCACCTACCGCCTGCTGGTGGGCCAGCCCGGCCAGAGCCGCGCCCTCACCATCGCCGCCAAGCTGGGCCTGCCGGAACCCGTGCTGGAGCACGCCCACCGGGTGCTGGGCAAGCGCGAGCAGGACTGGCGGGACTTCCTGCGCGAGCTGGAGGCCGAGCGCACCCGCCTGCTGGAGGAGACCGAAACCCTGCGCCAGCGCGAGGCGGCGGCCGAGAAGGACCGCGAGATCCTCCGCCAGCGGGAGGAGAAGCTCCGGCTGGAGCGGGAGAGCTTCCAGAAGGAATCCAAGGAGAAAGTGGCGCGGGTGCTGGATTTCCTCGACTACGAGGGCAAGCGGCTCGTGAAGGAGTTGAAGGAGCGCCAGAAAGCCGCCGAGATCAACGCCGACCGGCTGGGCACGGAGGCCCACGAGCGGGTGAAGCAGCTCACCCGCCTCGCCGAGACCGAGCTGGCGCCCCGGGGCGCCAAATCCCAGCCGGCGCCCCCCCGCGAGGTTCGCGAGGGAGGCTACGCCCGCCACCGGGGCCTCGGCGTCGAAGGCAAGGTCGCGTCTCTGAAGGGGGACCGCGTCGTGCTCGAAACGCCCCAGGGGCGGCGGCTCGAGTGCCGCCTCGGCGAACTGGAGCCCATCGGCGCCCGGGAAGCCGCCCCCCGGCCCTCGGGCCGGGTGAGGGTGCGCGCGGAGGTCCAGGACGTGGAATCCGAGATCAACCTCATCGGCCGGGCCAGCGACGACGTGGACAGCGAGATTTATCGCTTTGTCGAAGAGGCCCTGGCGGCCGGGCGGCGATTTATCCGCATCGTCCATGGGCATGGGACCGGAAAATTGAAAGCCGCGGTCCGTGAGGCGCTGCGCGGGCACCCGGGCATCGCGCGGGTGGAGGACGCCCCCCAGAATCAGGGGGGGGCGGGAGCCACCGTCATCACGCTGAAATAGCGGCCACAATTCAACCTGGGCGGCCCATCGCCCGATGATAAAGACATACCTCATGTAGGGGCGTCCATGGCCTTCTGGAACAACCTCAACGTCCGCAAGAAGCTGCTGTATTCCATCCTCGCGCTGGCGGTGGTGCTCAGTTTCGCGGCGACGATCTTCTCCCTCTGGCGGCTGAACAGCGCCCTGAACGACGGTCTCCAGTTGAAGGCCAGCAGTTTGGCGTCGCTGGTGTCCGACGGCATCCAGTCCGGCGTTCAGTTCGAGGATCTGGGGCTGGTGGAGCGCGGTCTGGACGGCATGAAGGACGACCACGACATCACCCAGGCGGCCCTCATCACCCAGGACGCCGCCACCCGCGCCGCCAAGGTCGTGACCAAGTCCAAGGCCAAGACGTCCCAGATCGACCTGACCCCCTTCGCCGAGGCCTTCCTTGCGGAAGCCGCCAAGAAGGACCTCAGCAAGGAGAACCTCAGCTTCGAGAAGAACGGCTACCTGGTGGTCGGGGCGCTCGTGAAGATCGAGGGCGCGCCCACCAAGTCCTACCTGATGCTCCTGGCCAACCGCGACCGGCTGCGCACGGATCAGGCCGGAGCCCTCCTCGGCATGGCCGTCCTGGCCCTCCTGATGCTGGGCGCCGGAATGGCCGCGGCGTTCCTGCTGGGCAACGCCATCGTCACGCCGCTGGAGAACATCCAGAAGCGCATGCGGGACATCTCCGAAGGCGAGGGCGACCTCACCGCGCGGCTCGACGTCCACGGGGACGACGAGATCGCCGCCCTGGCGGGCCACTTCAACCGCTTCGTGGACAACATCCACCAGATCGTCCAGCAGGTGATGGCCATCTCCACCAACATCGCGTCGGGCACCCTCCAGATGTCCGCGGGCATGTCGGAGATGCACAGCACGGCCCAGAGCATCGCCCAGTCCGCGGAGAACCAGAAGGCCAGCGTCTCCACCACCACTTCCAGCGTCCAGGGCATCGCCGGCGCGTCCCAGGTGGTCAACTCCAACGTCTCCGACGCCCTGCAGGTCTTCGAGGGCGCGCAGCAGGCGGCCGGAAAGGGCGGCACCGCCGTCGGCAGCGCCATCTCCGGCATGCAGGCCATCAACCAGAACTCCAAGCAGATCGGCAACATCCTCACGGTGATCACCGAGATCGCCAACCAGACCAACCTGCTCTCCCTCAACGCCGCCATCGAGGCCGCCAAGGCCGGCGAGCACGGCAAGGGCTTCGCGGTGGTCGCCGAGGAAGTCCGCAAGCTGGCCGAGCGCAGCGCCACGGCCGCCAAGGAGATCACGGCCCTGATCCAGACCTCCAACCGCGCCATCGCCGACGGCACCAAGATGGTGAACACCGCCGGCGACGCCCTGAACAGCATCCAGAGCGCCATCACCGATTCCGCCGAGCGGATGAAGACCATCGGCGGCCAGAGCCAGGCCCAGAGCCAGGACAGCCAGTCCGTGGTGTCCGCCATGGGCAACCTCACCGCCATCGCGGAGCAGAATGCCGCGGCCATGGAGGAGATGGCCGCCACCATCAAGGAATCCACCCGCACCGTCGACGAGCTCAGCCACCTGGCCGAGCAGCTCAACTCCCTGGTGGCGCGGTTCAGGATCTGAACCACCGGCAAAGCCCAACAAAAAGCCCCGCGAACGCGGGGCTTTTTGTTGGGAGGCGCGGGGTCAGAACTTGAGGCGGATGCCCAGCTGGACCTCGCGGGTCTTGTCCTTGCTCACCGTTCCCAACTGGCCGTACTCCGCGTTGGAGACGATGTAGCCGTTGGGGGAGCGGACGCTGTAGTCGGCCTTGTTGAAGACGTTGTAGACGTCGATGATCCCCTCGATCTCGAAGCGCCCGTAGACCTTGAAATTCCGGCTCACGCGGAGGTCGAACTGCGTATAGCCCGGTTGCCGCTCGTCGCCGCGGGTGTGCCCCGGCGCGAAGTGGTTGGCCATCCCGTCGCCGTTGGAATCCGCCGCGAGGTAGGCGGAATACGGCAGGCCGCTCTGGTAGAGGCCCCGGACGGAGCCTTCGATCCCCCACACGATGGGGAAATAGGCCACGAGGTTGGCGACCCAGCGGCGGTCGCTGTCCCCGTAGCCGTAGTTGGAGGCGGGATTCTGGGGATCGGGGGTGAGGGAGGCCCCCAGCTCGCTGCTGAAGTTCGAATTCGCGGACGTGTAGGTTCCGCGCTCGAAGGAGCCCGTGTCCTGGGCCTTGGAGTAGGTCACGTTGGCGATGACGCCGGTCTTGTCGTTCCAGATCTTCTTTGCAGAGAAGCTCAGACCGCGGTAGTGGCCCCAGCCGTCGGTACGGACCAGGTATACGTCGCTGAAGCCCCCGACGGGATTCCCCGGCGTGACCGACGCGCGGTTGAAGTCCACGCGATGGCCCCGGATGATGGCGTAGTTGGGTCGCGCGGCAGTGCTCCACGCGTCGAGGCCGGGGGCGTAGCCGTCCTCGTAGGCGTGGCCTCCGGTCTGGCCCAGGTTGATGTTCTCGAAGCGCTGCAGGTTCTCGTACCTCACGTAGGTGGCGGTCAGGCCCAGGACGAGGTTGTTGCCCAGGTCATGCTCCACGCCGAGGCTGGCTTTCTTCGAGCGGGAGAGCTTGTTGTCGGGATCCCACAGGGACGTGGACGACGCTCCCGCGGTGAAGAGCGGAAGGGCCGCGACCGTGGACAGCTCGGAATCCGACAGCTTGCGCATGGCGCTGCCGTTGATCAGGTTCGAGGCGCTGAGGAGCCCCGAATTGAACAGCGCCAGGTTCGCGGCGTTGGCGCGGTTGAGCGAGAAGCTGTAGTTGGTGATGATCTGGCCGTTGCCCGTCATCGTGTTGGAGTGGAGCAGCAGCGGCGTGGGGCTGCTGAAGGAACCGTAGCCGCCGCGCACCACGGTTCGGCCCTGGCCGTCCACGTCGAAGCTGAAGGCGAACCGCGGATCCACCGCATCGGCCTTGGTGGCCTGGTCCAGCCCCTGGAAATTGGGATTGGGAGCCGGGTTGTTCGAGAACGTCTGGTTGATGGTCCGCAGGCCGCCGGTGAGCGTCAGGCGCTTGTCGAGGAGGCCCGAGTACTGCACCTGTCCGAAGAAGCTGCTGGTCTTGGTCCACATCAGGATGCGGCCATTGTAGGGACTGACCGCGCCCGAATAGGTGATGGCGCCGTTGTTGGCGGCTCCCAGCGTACCGTTGGCCCAGTCCGCCGCGGCGCCGTAGGTTCCGAACTGGAAGCGGCCGGCGTTGTTCTGGAAGAACTGGTTGTCCACGTCGACCTTCATGAGGTCCAGGCCGCCCTTCACCTGGACGTCGCCGTGGGTCCACGTCGTCGCGCTGAAGAACTGCAGCGTGTTCTCGTTGCTCTCGCGGGGCGTGGAGGTCTTGGTGCCGAAGGCCATGAAGCTGGCGCTGGTGGGGACTTCCAGGGAGGGCACGCCCGCCACGGAGTTGTTGCGCATGGGGCGCGCCTCGCGGGCGAGCTGAAGCCGGCTCTCGGTGAACAGCTCGGGCGTCCAGATGTCGTTGGCTTCCAGCACCCAGCTGATGGAGTTCGTCTTCGTGGGGATGTTGTTGCTCTCGGCGTTGTTCGAGTTCGCGCTGGTGTTGTTGAGGGTGTCCGTCATCGTCTGGTAGTTGAGGCGGAGGACGAACCGGTGGTTCTCGTTCAGCGCGTAGTCCAGGCGCCCGAAGTACACCGTGTTGGTGTTTTCCATCGGATAGGCGTGGGCCGGGATCCCCGCGCCCGGATTGCCCAGCTCCTGAGCCAGCGTGAGCCCATTCCGGTTCGTGAGAACGCCGCCCAGGGGACTGGCCACCAGGTTGTTGAAGTCGGTCTGCGTCATACCCGCGCCGGCGCTGATCGTCGTCGGAATGGGGTTGGCGGTGATGCTCTTGTTGTAGCGCTCCACGCCCAGGAAGTACCACAGCTTGTCCTTCACGATGGGCCCGCCCACGTTGAAGTTCACGTTGGTGGAATCGTTGAAGCGCTGGAGGTTCGCCGGCGTGTTGAAGGTATTGTTGGGATCGAAGGGCACGGCCCGCGGCGCGGCGCTCCAATTGGTCCGGCGGATCTGGTAGAGGGCGCTGCCGGAGAACTCGTTGGTGCCGGTCTTGGTCACGGCGTTGATGGTGGCGCCGGCCTGGCCGTACTGGACGTCGTACCCGTTGGTCACGACCTGGAGTTCCTTGATGGTGTCCGCCCCGAAGATGAAGGGCGTGTAGACGCCGCCGCGCTGCTCGTTGAAGAACGCGGAATTGGTGCTGGCGCCGTCGATCTGGACGGCGTTGAAGATCTGCCGCCCGCCCTCGACCACCAGCCGGTTCCCGTTCCCGGACACCACGCCCGGCGACAGCTTGGCCACATCCGTGAAGTTGCGGCTGACCAGGGGCACCGCCTCGATCACCGCGGAATCCACGCTGGTCATCACGTTCACTTCCTTGGCGTCCACGCCGGTAGAGGCGCCGACCACCTCCACGGTGGCCGCGGCGTCCGCGCGGTCGAGGCTGAAGTTGGCGATGGTGCTCTGGCCCAGCGAAACGGTCAGATTGGCATCCTTCAGGGTCCGTAATCCCGAGGCGGCGACAGTCAGTTCATAGCTGCCCACGGGGAGGAGGCCGATCTGGTATTCGCCCTGGGCATTGGACGTGGCGGTCCGCGTAAAGCCCGTCTCCCGGTTGCGGAGGGAGAGGCTCGCGCCGGCCACGGGCCGGCCGCTCTTGTCCTTGATCGCGCCGCGGACGGCGCCTGCGGTGGAGGACGTCTGGGCCGAGGCGACCGTGGCGCAGGCCAGGGCCGTCAAGGTAAAGCGGGTCCAGCGGGAGTTCATGCGTTGCTCCTGAGGCCGATTCGGCCGGATGGGCTCGGGATCCGTGGGCACACGCCCCCAAGCCGTGACGGAGGGAATGGGCCAGGATCACCAATCCGGATCAAGCCTTCAAGAGCCTTTTTGGGAACACATGCGTGCTAGCAAATTTCGATAGATTTTTCACCGCTGTGACGGTTTTATCGACCCATTCGAGGGCGCCGCCGCTAGGCCAGGTTCCGCGCCTTGAGGAAGGTGACGAATCCGAAATCGCCGTCGCTGATGTGGTGCTTCAGCCAGCCTTCCATGAAGGTCGGGATGAGGACGGCCAGGGCCTGGGGATTCTCGCGGAATTTGGTCCGCAGTTCCTGGAGGCTCGTGAGCATGGAGGCGTGCTCGGCCACGTGCTGCGTCAGGTCCGGATACCCGTACTTGGCCATGAAGGCCTCTTCGGTGCTGAAGTGCTGCTCCGAAGCAAGGATGAGATCCGACAGGAGCTCCTCCATGGCCTGCCGGCCCGCATCAACCTGGACGGCCTTCCGCAGGCGATCCATGGTGGCGAAGAGATCCTGGTGCTGTTCGTCGATGATGTGAATGCCCGTGTTGTAGCGGGTGTTCCACACAACATCCATGACCCCAGACCCCCTTCCCTGTCCATCGGCTGGCGCGGCGTCCATCCGGACGCACCCCTGTGGGGATCCGGCTCATGCCGGCGACGGTTGACTGTAGTCCTTTGAAGATCGGAATATCAAGTGAATTCTGACCCATTTCTCTCATGAAATACAGGAAGAAGGCAGTCCAATCGCCGGCGATCCTCAACTTGAACGGACAGTCCCTTAAAGGAAGTGAATTCCAGGAGCACGGCCATGGCCGCAACAAGGCCGAGAGTGAAGCCCGGAATGCCATCTCCGGACAAAAAAATTCTGAGGCTTCAGGGGGAATGGCAGTTTGGTGCAGATTGAAGGGTCAGAGTATTGTCTTCTCTCCAGCCTGCCGAACTGCTTCGAAGATTCCAAGTCTGCTCAGCGCGCGGCCCAAGTTTTAGACGGAGAGCCCAACCCTATTGCAGAAATCTTTCCGGTGCCCAGGGCATGACTCGAATCGCTCGCGTGCGGAGGGAAACCCAGAGCCAAGGCGCGCATCTTTCCGGCGCGCGTTCCCCTCATTCCCCTGCGGTAACCGCCAGGAATTCCTCCTAAAAAAACGAGGCCCTCAAAAGAGGGCCAAACCGTTGGTACCGGTGGTCGGACTCGAACCGACACTCCTTTAAGGGGAAGCGGATTTTGAGTCCGCCGCGTCTGCCATTTCGCCACACCGGCCTGGGACCTAGCGTAGCGCAAGGCTGGGGCCCTTTCATAGCGCCGTGAGCGGGATCCGGCGGCCCACGCCGAAGGCCTTGGGGCTCACCTTGAAGGCGAAGGGCAGTTGGCGCCGCTTGAACTCGGTGCGGCGGAGGAGGGCCAGGATCCGCGGAAGGGCGGCGCGGGCCTGCTCGAGGGCGGGGCCTTCCAGCAGAAGGGTCAGATCGTCGGCCAGTGCTTCCTCCGGCCGCTGCGCTTCGAGGACCGCTCCCAGGATGGCGTCCAGTTGGGCATAGGGCAGGAGACTGGCCTCGTCCGTCTGGCCGGGGCGCAGCTCCGCCGTGGGAGGCCGTTCCACCACGCCGCGGGGGACGGCGGCGCCCAGTTCACCGGCCAGGGCGTAGACGCGCGCCTTCAGGCAGTCCCCGAGGGGGGCGAAGGCGCCGATCCCGTCGCCGTAGAGGGTGAAGTAGCCCGTGGCCGCCTCGCTCTTGTTGCCGGTATTCAGGACCGCCATCCGCTCGGTGCCGAGCCGCTGATGGACCTCGAACTCGGAGGTGAGCGCCATCAGCAGGCTGCCGCGGCTGCGGCTCTGGAGGTTTTCGTCCGTGAGGCCGAAGGCCCGGCCCGGGAGCGCCTCGCCCAGGGCCTGCGAGAACCCCGCGAAGGGGGCGTCCGCATCGAGGCTAAGGAAGGCCAATCCCAAATGGCGGGCCTGCTCCTCGGCCAGGGCCGAGCTTTCGGCGCTGCTGAAGCGCGTGGGCAGCGCGGCTCCCAGGATTCGATCCGGACCGAGGGCCTCTACCGCCAGGGCAGCTGCCACGGCGCTGTCGATCCCGCCGGAGAGCCCCAGCACCAGAGCCTCGATGCCCTGCTTGGCCAGGTTGTCGCGCAGCCCGGTCACCAGCGCCTTCCGCAGCCATCGCGCGTCCTCCACGCTCCGCCAGTCGCCCGCATCAGCCGGATCGGTGAACAGGGCGCCCTCCTGGAAGGGCTCCCCGCCCTGCCAGCGGTCATCCGGCAGGGCCAGGCCCGAGCCGCCATCGAACAGCAGCCAGCTCTCGGCCCCCACGCGGCTCACGTAGGCGATGGGAATGCCGTGCTTATTCGCCAGCCCCGACAGGAGGCGGCGGCGCTGGGCGTCCTTCGACGGCACGGCCCAGGGGGCGCTCCGGCCCGGAGGAAGCCAGCTCCCCAGGAAGCTGGGACTGGCGCTGGCGTTGAGGATCAGCGTGGCGCCCGCGGCGGCCAGGTCGGCGATGGGATCCAGGCCGTACGCCACCGGCGTGCCGCCCAGTTGCGGATCGGCCCACAGGTCCTCGCAGATGGACAGCCCCACCCGCTCGCCGCGGAAGGGCACCAGCGGCTGGGGCGCGAGGTCCGGCTCGAAGTAGCGGTGCTCGTCGAACACATCGTAGCTGGGCAGCACCCGCTTGCGCGCGCAGTGGCGCAGCGCCCCCCCTTCGCACCACCACAGCTCGTTCCACAGCCGCCCGGACGGCGCGGGCCGGGCCGTGCCGAAGACTAGGGGAACGGTTCCCGATCGCGCGGCCAGCCGGTGGGATTCGGCTTCGACGCGCCGCCGCAGGCCCGGTTCCCACAGGCGGTCCTCCAGCAGGTAACCGGGAATCGCCAATTCCGGCGCCAGGGCCAACTCCGCGCCGCCGGCCACCGCTTCCGCGTAGGCGGCCTCCAGCCGACGGCCGTTCCCTTCGGGATCCCCCAGGCGGGCGTTGAGCTGGAGCAGGGCGATGCGCATGGCATCAACTTACCAGCGGATCTCCGCGCGGGTGCCGCCTTCGGGACGCGGCGCCAGGCGGAGGTCGGCGCCCTGGGCGTTGAGCCACTTGAGGGCGAGGGGCAGGCCCAGCCCCGTCCCGTCGGGCCGTCCGCTCTCGAAGGGGCGGAGCATCCGCACGGCGGTCTCCTCGCCCAGTCCTGCCCCCTCGTCGAGGATGTCCAGCCGGCCTTCGGCGACGGCCACCGTGATCCGGCCCCCCACGGGCGTCGCCTGGCAGGCGTTCTCCAGCAGATTCACCAGCGCCTGGTGCAACAACACCGGATCGCCCACCGCTCCGCCCTCGCCCTGGACCAGCAACTGCCTTCCTTGGCTTACCGGGCGGCGCTTCATTTCCGCCACGACCTGGGCGGCGGCTTCCTCCAGGCGGAGGGGCTCCGCCGCCGACTCCAGAGGCTTGGCCCACTGGAGGAAGCGCTGGACCAGCCGCTCCAGATCGGCCGTCTCCTCCAGCAGCACCTCGGCGGCTCCGTGTCCTTCCCGCTGGAGGAGCTGGCCCTGTCCCTTGAGCACGGCCAAGCCGTTCTTCAACTGATGGGCCACGCCGGCGGTCATCTCGCCCAGTTCCGCGAACCGCTCCCGCAGCTGCCGCCGGCGCTCCTCCTGCTCCGCCTCGGTGATGTCCTCGAACTGGAGGAGCGCTCCCACGCGATCCGGGGCCTCAATGCGCTGGACCCGCCAGCGGCGCCCGCCAGCCTCCAGCCGCAGGGGCGGACCCGGATCCTGCAGAAGCGCTTCGCGCAGCCACGGAAAGGGCTCCAGGACGAAGCCCGCCTCCAGGCCCGCCACGCCGGGCGTCACGCCCAGGAGATCCCGTCCGTGGCGGTTGAGGGCCGCCACCCGCTGGCGCTGGTCCACCCACAGGAGGCCGGTCGGCAGCGCGTCCAGGATCCGCTCGTGGACCGTGCGCAGCTCGCCCAGGGATGCCGCCAGTTCGCCGCGCTCGCGCAGGCTTCCCGAGACCGCCGTCAGCAGCAGGGATTCGGGATCCGCCGCCCGCCGGAGGCGGCTCCAGCGGACCAGGAGGAGGACGAAGGCGGCGAGCACCGCCGCGAACGGCAGGACCAGCGCCAGCCAGGCCAGGACGTGGGAAAGCGGGGCCATGGCCCCAGGGTATGCTGAATCCCATGGACAGACAGCCCATCTACGTGGTGTCCGGCGGCTCCGGGGAGACCGCCTACCGGATGGTGCAGGCGGCCCTGACCCAGTTCTCCAAGGGCGAGAGCTCGGCCCTGGTGCGGCGCTTCCAGAACGTGCGGTCCCGGGAGGATGTGGATCGGGTGGTCCAGATGGCCGGCGAAAAGCGCGCCGTGATCATCCACACCACGGTGTCGCGGGAGATGCGCGTCTACCTGGCGGACCGGTGCGCGGAGCTGCGCCTCACCCAGGTGGACCTGTTCGGCAACCTGCTGGACACCCTGGCTCTCTACCTCCGCGAGCGGCCCGAGGAACGGCCCGGCAGCTTCCACGCGGTGGGCGACAAGTACTTCCGCCGGATCGAAGCCATCGAATACGCCCAGAAGTACGACGACGGGATCGACATGGGCGGCCTCGCGGACGCCGACATCGTGCTGGTGGGGATCAGCCGCACCAGCAAGACGCCCCTCTCCATGTATCTCGCCATGGAGGGCTACAAGGTGATGAACGTGCCCCTGGTCCCCGGCATCCCCCTTCCCGCGGAACTGGAGCACATCCCCCAGGGCCGGATCGTAGGCCTCACCATCCAGGCCGACCGCCTGCAGGAGATCCGCGCCTACCGGCTCAAGCGCCTGGGCGCCACGGGCAGCGCCGACAACTACAGCGATCTGGGCCGCATCCTGGAAGAACTCGCCTACGCCGACGGGGTGTTCCGCCTGCATCGCCGCTGGCCCGTCCTCGACGTGACCGGCCGCAGCATCGAGGAGACCGCCGGCCTCGTGCTGGACCGCGTGTTCGGGAAGGAACGCGCCGTCTAGACCTTATGCCGCTTGGCGTTCAAAAGATAAGAATCACCACCAAGACGCGAAGACACCAAGAAAAGGGCTCTTCCCGCTGACGCGGTTATGGGTGTCCTTGACGTCCAGCCTGTAAATCGCCCTGTCATGGAGCGTTGAGGATCCGCGCCGCCAAGACACGTAAACGGAAGGACGGAGAAGAGCGGAGAGAAACATCTCTGCTTTCCTCTGGCACTCCGTTCTCCTCCGCTTTGGATGTGGCTTTTCCTGGAGATTCGGATTTACATGCATTCGTATTACAGCGCCTCCAGCCGCGCGACCAGCGTCTTCAGGATCTTGATGCGGCCGTAGCGCTTGTCTTCGCTTTCCACGAGCGTCCACGGCGCGATTTCCGTGCTGGTGCGGTCCAGCATGTCGCAGACGGCGGCTTCGTAGGCGGGCCACTTCTCCCGGTTCCGCCAGTCCTCGTCGGTGATCTTGAAGTGCTTGAAGGCCGTCGCCTGCCGCGCCTCGAACCGGCGGAGCTGCTCCTCCTGGCTGATGGAGAGCCAGAACTTGACCACCACGTCGCCGCTGCGGGCGAGCTGATCCTCGAAATCGTTGATCTCGCCGTAGGCCCGGCGCCAGTCCGCTTCGGAGCAGAACCCCTCCACCCGCTCCACCAGGACGCGGCCGTACCAGCTCCGGTCGAAGATGGCGAGCCGGCCCCAGCGGGGGAGCTGCCGCCAGAAGCGCCACAGGTAGGGCTGGGCACGTTCCTCTTCCGTGGGCGCGGCGATGGGATGGATGCGGTAGGTCCGGGCGTCCAGGGCCTGGGTGATCCTCCGGATGCTGCCGCCCTTCCCCGCGGCGTCCATGCCTTCGAACACCAGGACCGCCGCGCGCTTGCGGAAGGCCGGCCGCCGGACCAGGACGTTCAGCCGACCCTGGAGGGTCAGGAGTTCGTCCTCGTATTCCTTCGGCTCCAGGCGCTTCGTGAGGTCGAGGGCGCGAAGCTCATTGACCGTGTCCACGGGCCGGGCGGGCGGATGCGCCGCGGGCTGGATCACGGGGGGAGCCGGCTGGTCGAGCCGGGCCCGGAGGCGCTCCAGAAGGATCTTCCCCACGGTCAGCCGCTGATAGCGCGCCTGGGTGGCCTCCACCACGATCCACGGCGCCTCGCCGGTGCTGGTGGCCCGGAGGGCCCGTTCGGCCACGCCCCGGAAGGCGTCGTACATCTCGAAGTGCTTCCAGTCCCGGGAGGTCACGCGCCAGCGCGTCCGCGGGTCCTTCTCCAGGCTCTTCAGCCGCTTCCGCTGGGCGTCCTTGCTGAGGTGCATCCAGAACTTCAGGACCAGGGCGCCCTCCTGGATGAGCATCTGCTCGAACCGGGCGATCCGCGCCAGGTCCTGATCCAGTTCCGAGGTCTTGGTGCGGCCGTGGGCCCGCTCCCGGATGGGCCACGTGTACCAGGAGCCGTCGAAGATCCCGATCTTCCCCTTGGGCGGCAGCAGGCGCCAGTAGCGCCACATGTGGGGCCGCTCCAGCTCCTCCTCGGAGGGTGCATCCAGGCCGTGGGTCTCGATGTGGCGGGGGTCCATCCATTCGTTGAGGGTGTTGACCGTCTCGCTCTTCCCGGCGCCGTCTACGCCCGCCACCAAAAGGATCACCGGAAACCCGGCGGACGCCAGCTCGAACTGGGCGTTCAGCAGCGCCTCGCGAAGCGCGGGAACCTCTCGGTCCCAGACCTCCTTGTCGATCCTATGGCCGAGTTCCGCGGATTCGAACATGGTTCCTCCGGATGGGAGTGCCGGGCCTGCGCTTGGAAGCCACGATAGCGGATTCCGTGCGGGCCGAACCCCGGGAGTCGCGGGTTCAATATTCGTTGGCCAGGTCCCCTGCGCGCACCTGCTTCTCAAAGGGCGCGAACGGCGGAGCTCCGGCGGACTGGGCGATCCATTCGGCCACGCGGATCCCATCCACGGCGGCGGAAGTGATCCCGCCCGCGAAGCCCGCGCCCTCGCCGCAGGGGTACAGGCCCGGATGCGACGCGGACTGGCCGTCCTCGTTCCGGAGGAGCTGGAGCGGGCTGCTGGTGCGGCTTTCGATGGCGAGCAGCACGGCGTCGCGGCTGGTGAATCCGTGGATCTTCCGGTCGAAGACGGGCAGCGCGCCGGCCAGCTGCTCCCGCACGAACTCCGGCAGGCAGGTCCGCAGGTCGGCCGCCACCGCGAAAGGCCGGAAGCTGGTCCGCGGGAGGCGGCCCGTGGCGCGGCCCTTCAGGAAATCCTGGACCGCCATGGCCGGGGCGCCGTAGGTCTCTCCCGCCGCGCGGAAGGCGGCCTGCTCCCAGGTTCGCTGGAAGCGCATCCCGGCCAGCGGGTGGTCGCTCCCAAAATCCGCGGTGTTCACCTTCGCCACCAGCCCCGAATTGGCGAAGCCGGAATCGCGCTTCTCGTTGCTCATCCCGTTCACGACCACGCCGCCGGCCTCGCTGCTGCACTGGATCACCTCGCCGCCGGGGCACATGCAGAAGCTGTAGGCGGCGCGGTTCACCCCGAAGTTGCACACCAGCTTGTAGTCCGCCGCAGGAAGCGACGGATGGCCGCTGCTGGGGCCGTACTGGGCGCGATCGATCAGATCCTGGGGATGCTCCACGCGCACGCCCATGGCGAAGGCCTTCTGGCGCATGGCCACGCCGTGGCGGTGCAGCATCTCGAAGGTGTCCCGCGCGCTGTGGCCCGGCGCCAGGACCAGGGCCTCGCACAGGAGCTCCTCCCCGCTCTCCAGAACCGCGGCCTGGACGCGGCCTTCCGCATCGAACCGGATGTCCGCCAGGCGCGCGCGAAAGCGGTACTGGGCGCCGCGGGCCTCGGCTTCCTTGCGGATGAGGACCGCGCAGCGGCGGATCACGTCCGTGCCCACGTGAGGCTTCGCGAGGTAGAGGATGCGCGGGTTCGCCCCGAAGCGGACGAAGGCCTCCAGGACGTAGCGGGTCGCGGGATGGCCGATGCGGGTGGTGAGCTTGCCGTCGCTGAAGGTTCCGGCCCCGCCTTCGCCGAACTGGGCGTTGGCCTCGGGATCCAGGATCGCGTCGGTCCACAGGCCCGCCACCGCCTTCACCCGCTCGCCCATGGCGGGCCCGCGCTCCAGCACCACGGGCTCGATCCCGTAATCCAGGAGGCGCAGGGCGCAGAAAGTCCCGGCGGGACCGCTGCCCACCACCACCACGCGGGGCCTGCGCGGCGGCGGCGCCACCGCGTAGGGAGCGGCCGTCGGCGCGAGATCCAGCTTGAGTCCCCCGGGGAAGGCACCCGGTTCCAACGGTCGATCCGAATCGAAGCTGAGGGCCACCAGGAAGCGGATGGCGCCCTTGTGACGGGCATCCAGGCTGCGGCGCTCCAGGACCACGGCGCGGTAGTCCCGCGCCGCGCCGCCCAGGGCGTGCGCGAGGGGCTGCGCCAAGTCCAGCGCTTCCTCCCCCAGGTTGAGCATCAGGTTGGAGAGCAGGTAGCGCATGGTCGCCTCGGCGGAAGGGGTCGCCGGGACCCAAAGCCAGGCCTCCAGCGTACTCCGGCACCTCCAAATCGAGACGGAATCTCTTCGATACAAACCCGTGACAATCGGGTTAGAGTGGTTCCAGTTCGATGACTTCCGTGCCTTCCAACTCTGGCTCGAAGCACTCAGGAGACCCCATGCGCCGTTCGCTTTCCTTCTTCGCCGCCGCGCTCATCTGCGCCGTCCCCGTCTTGGCCAAGCCCACCACCGTGAAGGGCGCCAAGTGCACCGTCTGCCACGAGGGCGCGCCCAAGGACAAGAAGTTCATCCCCGCCGCCGCCAAGATGGTCGCGAAGTACAAGGAAAACCAGTGCAAGGATTGCCACGGCTACGCCGACGGCAAGCTGACCACCACCAAGAAGTAGTTCTTCCCGGTGAATCGAGACGGCGCGGGTTTTCCCGCGCCGTTTTTTTATTCCTGTGACAATCCTTCCCGGAGCGTCCCATGGAATCCGCAAGCCTGAAGGGCGCGGTGGTGGCCGGCGGGTCGGGGCTGGTGGGCCGGCTTCTGGTGACGGCGCTCCTCGACCACGGCGCCCGTGTCACGGTCCTGTCGCGAAGACCGGAAAGCGTTTCCCTTCCACCCGGAGCCGCAGCCCGGGATTGGGAGGACCTGCCGGCCGTCCTTCGCGGGGCCGATGCGGTCTTCAATCTGGCCGGGGAGGGCATCGCGGACCGACGGTGGACCCCCACCCGGAAGGCCGCGCTCCGGGACAGCCGCAGCCTCCCCACGCGGCGGCTGGTGGCCGCCCTGGCGGAATGCGCCCTCCCGCCTCCTGTCCTGGTGAACGCCTCCGCCGTGGGCTACTACGGCTCCCGCGACGCGGCCCCCGCGGATGAGGAGACGCCGGCCGGCACCGGCTTCCTGGCCGAAACCTGCGCGGCCTGGGAGGAGGAAGCCCGGGGCGCCGAAGCCCTCGGCATCCGCGTGGTGCGGATGCGGCTGGGCGTGGTCCTGGCTGAGGAAGGAGGAGCCCTGCCGAAGATGGCCGGGGCAGTGCGCTGGTTCCAGGGCTGCCGCTTGGGATCGGGACAGCAGGGGTTCAGTTGGATCCACCGGAATGATCTGGTGGCGCTGTTGCTGGAGGCCGCGCGCAATCCCGGCTGGCGGGGCGCCTTCAACGCCGTCGCGCCTCAGCCCCTCGCCCAGGCGGCTTTCATGCGCCTCCTCGCCCGGAGCCTCCATCGCCCTCTGCTGCCTGTGCCCGGCACGATCAGCGCTGCGCTCCTCCGGGTGGCGCTGGGCGAGAGGGCCGATGAGCTCCTGCTGCGGGGGGTCTTCGCGGTTCCCTCCCGGGCCCTGGCCCAGGGCTTCCGGTTCCGCTTCCCCACGGCCCTCTCGGCCCTGGAGGATCTCCTCTGATCCCGGAACTCAGGCCCGCTCCAGCCCTCCGAACCGGGCCATGATCCGCTTGTCGCCGCCCTGGTCGAAGCGGACGGTGTAGGTCAGCCCATCGCCCCGCCCCGTGGTCGCGAGGATCGTACCCTCGCCGAATCGCGGACTGCGGACGCGGGTGCCCGGCGAAAAGGCGCTGGGATCCTGGGGCTCGGAGACCTCCACCGGCGCCGGGTCATCGGAAGCGGCGGCGGGGGACGGCTCCTTCACCCGGTCGAAGAAACTGCGGATGCGCTGGAGTTCGGTGGCGACGGAGACGCCGCCGGATCCGCGGCTGAAGGAGCTGCCGGGCCGCACGCCCTCGCCGGCCTGGTAGATCTCGGTGCCCCATCGGATGGGCGTGGTGAGGGCCTCCGGGGGGAGTTCCCGCAGGAATCGGCTGGGCATGGCCAGCATCTCGGTGCCCATCACGCGGCGGCGGCGCGCGGCGCTCAGGGTCAGGCGGCGCTGGGCGCGGGTGATGGCCACGTAGAACAGCCGCCGCTCCTCCTCGAGGCCCTCCGGGGTCTCGCGGGCGTTGCGGTTGGGGAAGACGTCCTCCTCCATGCCGATGACGAACACGAAGGGGAACTCCAGCCCCTTGGCGCAGTGGATGGTCATCAGGCTGAGATGCGCGGCCTCCTCCAACTGATCCGCGTCCGCCGCCAGGGTGATGCGGTCCAGGAATTCCGACAGGCGGAGGCCCAGGGATTCGGATTCGGCGGCGGCGCTGAGGAATTCCTCCAGGTTGCGGATGCGACCCTCGGCCTCCAGCGTCGCTTCGTCCTCCAGGCTCTGCAGGTAGCCGCTCTCCTGGAGCACCCACTTCACGATGCCCGCCAGGCCCAGGACTTCCCGCTCGCTTTCGGCCCGGCGGAACAAGTCGAGGAACTTGCCCAGCTCGCGCTGGGCGCGGCCCTTCAGGTCGCCCGACCGCAGCAGGAGCCCCAGGCCCTCCAGGGGCGTCCCGCCCTCGGGAATGGCCGCCTCGATCTTCCCCAGAGTGGTGGGCCCCACGCCGCGGGTGGGGGCGTTCACACAGCGGCGGAAGCTCACCAGATCGAAGGGGTTCGACACCAGCCGCAGGTAGGAGATCAGGTCCTTCACTTCCTGCCGCTCGTAGAACTTCACGCCGCCCACCAGGCGGTAGGCCATGTTCTGGGCGCGCAGGGCCTCTTCCATCTGCCGGGACTGCCAGTTGGCGCGGTAGAGGACGGCCACCTTGGCCTCGGGCTCCCGGTAGCGCAATTCCTGGATGCGCTGGGCCACCCACTCGGCCTCCAGCCGCCCCTCCTCCGTCAGCTTGAACTGAATGGACTCGCCCTCCCCCAGATCCGTCTTGAGCGAACCTTTGCCCTCCACGCGCTGGGAATTGTTGGAGATCACGCCCGACGCTGCGTCCAGGATCTTCTTCGTGGAGCGATAGTTCTGCAGCAGCTCGATGCGGAGGGCCTCAGGGAAGTCCCGCTGGAAGTCGAGGATGTTGCGGATGTCGGCGCCGCGCCATCCGTAGATCGACTGATCCTCGTCGCCCACCACGCACAGGTTGTGGTGGCGGCGGGCCAGGTGCTGCACCAGGAGGTACTGGGCGCGGTTGGTGTCCTGGTATTCGTCCACGAGGATGAACTGGAAGCGGTCGCCGTAGACGGCCTGCATCGCGGGATCGCGGAACAGGCGCTCCGTGTGGAGCAGCAGGTCGTCGAAGTCGCAGGCGCGATGGTTCTTCAGCCCCTTCTGGTAGAGGTCATAGGCCTCCAGCGCCTTGCGCGTCCAGGGGTCCAGGGCCTCTTCCCGCGCCTCTTCCGGCAGCAGGCAGCGGTTCTTGAAGTCGGAGATCAGCTCCAGCACCCGGCGGGGATGGAACTGCTTCTCCGGGAGTTTCAGCTCCGCCAGGACCTGCTTCATCAGGCTCTTCTGGTCGGCCGGATCGAAGATGACGAAATCCCGCCCCACGGGCGTGCGGTCGCCTTCGCGCCGCAGGATCCGGGTGCAGAAGCTGTGGAAGGTGCTCACCCACATCTGCGAGGCGGGGACGGAGACCAGCCGCTGGACGCGCTCGCGCATCTCCTCCGCGGCCTTGTTGGTGAAGGTCATGGCCAGGATGGACCCGGGGGACACGCCCTCCTCCTCGATCAGCCAGGCGATGCGCCGCGTGATCACCGTGGTCTTGCCCGAGCCCGCGCCCGCCAGCAGCAGAAGCGGTCCCCGGGCGTGCTGCACGGCCTCCCGCTGGGGCTCGTTCAGGTTGTGGAGCAGGGGATGGGCGGAGCGGTCGGGGGAGGCGTCGAGCATCCCTTCATCCTATCGGCCCGCCTCCGGTTCCGCGGCGCGGGGTTTCTCCCCTTCGGCCCGCTCACGGGCGGGGCGCTCGGGCTTCTTCTTCAAGGCGAAGGGCCGGACCACTTCCGCCAGCAGGCGCCGCGCCTCGGGCTCCGCGAGCTGGCGGCTGAAGCCGGGCATGGCGCCGCGTCCCTTGAGGATGGAAGCCACCAGGGCGCCGTCCTCCTGGCGCGCCAGCCACCGGGGATCCGCCAGGTTGCGGCCGCCCAGCTTCGTTCCGCCGGGGCCTTTCCCCGACCCGTCCGCGCCGTGGCAGACGGCGCACCGCTCGCCGTAGAAGGCCCTGAGATCCCGCCCCTGGGCGTCCAGGCGGAGGGGCAGGAGCGCGAGCAGCAGCGCGGCGGAAAGAAGACGCATGGGCGAACGCTACCACGGCCTCCCGCGCCCCGTTAGGCTGGAAAGGCGCGCCCGTGGCGGAATGGCAGACGCCAGCGACTTAAAATCGCTTGCCGCAAGGCGTGAGGGTTCGAGTCCCTCCGGGCGCACCAGCTTTCAGTCCTGCTCCGCCTGGAGCTTCAGCAGGGGGATCAGGATCCCGTTGAAGCGCTTCCACCCGGAAAGGTCGCCGCGCACCAGCCGATGGACCTTCACCCAGTCGCCGTCCGCCGCCGCGGGAGGCACGCCCTTGAGCATGAAATCGTAGGCCAGGATCCGCGCCGCCACGGCCGGGTCCAGCGCCTGCTCGGGATCCGCGACGAGATCCACGCCCACCAGCTTCCCGAAGCGGGCGTACTCCGTCCGGCCGCGGAGGGGGATGAATCCCCGGGCCGCGAACCGCGCCCCGTCGCCGGGCTCCGAGTTCCCCAGGGCCCGCTTGAACTCGTACATCCGGCGGAAATAGGCCTCGCTGCCCGCCTGGCGCTCCGGAGCGAACAGGTAGCTCTCCGTCCCGATGAGCGCGATGGCCGCCACTTCCGTCCCCGAATCGAGGATCTGGAGGGCTTTCAGCGCCTCCGTCACCAGCGGCCAGTGCTGCTCCACATTCGCGAGAGGCGCGTGAAGGGTCGCCGCGATGACGTCCGCCGTGAAAGGCATGTCTGCTCCCGGAGGCTAGGGGGCCAAATCTACCACGGTCCGATAACCTGACCCCATGGACATCCACCAATTGCACGCGGGATCCGCCGCGGCCACCGTCGCCGCCGAGGGCGCCGAATTGCGCTCCCTCCGCCTGGGCGGCCGGGAACTGCTGTGGGACGGCGGCCCCCTGTGGCCCCGGTGCGCCCCCCTGCTCTTTCCCATCGTGGGCCAGGTGAAGGGAAACGCCTTCCGGCACGGAGGCCGCGACTATTCCCTCCCCCGCCACGGCTTCGCCCGGGACCGGACCTTCGCCTGGATCCGCCGCGAGGATGCCGCCTGCGGGCTGGAGCTGCGGGACGACGAGGAAACGCGGGCCGCCTACCCCTTTGCCTTCGCCCTCGGAGTGGATTGGACGCTGGAGGAACGCGCTCTCCGAATGGACATCGTCCTCCACAACCCGGGGTCGGATCCGCTTCCGGCCAGTCTCGGCCTGCATCCGGCCTTCCGCTGGCCCCTCGCCCCCGACACGCCCAAAGCCGCCCACCGCCTGGTTTTCGAGGCGGAGGAGCCCGCACTCGTCCACCGGCTCACCCCGGAGGGCCTGCTGGATCCCGCGCCGCGGCCCAGTCCGGTTCGAGGGCGGGCGCTGCCCCTCGACGAAAGCCTGTTCGCGGACGACGCCCTGATCTTCGACCAGCTCCGCAGCCGCGCCCTCCGCTTCGAGGCGGAAGGCGGATCCGTGCTGGAGCTGCGCTGGGAGGGCTTCTCCCAACTGGGCCTGTGGTCCAAGCCGGATCCCGATCCCGCCTTCCTGTGCATCGAACCCTGGGACGGCTACGCGGACCCCGCGGACTGGGAAGGCGAATTCGCCGACAAGCCCGGCGGTTTCATCCTTCCCGCCGGCGCCGTCCGCCGCTGGTCGCTCACGATTTCAGCTGGAGCCTAGACCAGCTCGGCGCCGAGGAAGTGCGGGCTGGCCTGGACGATCCGGACCGTCACCAATTCCCCGAACGGCAGCTCGCGGCCCGGTCCGGCCGCCAGGTGGATGGTCTTCCAATCGCCGCTGCGGGCCAGCCACCACCCGTGTTCGGTGGGACCGTGGGTCTCGATCCGCACGGGAATCTCCCGCCCCACGAACCGGCGGTTGCTGGCCAGGGTCAGTTCCGCCTGCCGCCGCTGGAGCCGCGCCAGGCGCTCCGATTTCACCGCCGGAGGCAGGTCGTCCTTGAGGCGGAGGGAGGCGGTGCCTGGCCGCGGGGAATAGACGAAGCTGAAGGAGGTGTCGAAGGCCACCTCATCCACCACGCGCATCGTCGCCTCGAAGTCCTCGTCCGTCTCGCCAGGAAAGCCCACGATGAGATCGGTGCTGAGGGCGATGCGCGCGCGGTGATCCCCCAGGTAGCCCAGGCGCTCCAGGTATTCGGCGATGGTGTACTCGCGCCGCATCCGCCGCAGCACCCGGTCGCTCCCGCTCTGCAGGGGCAGGTGGAGGAAGGGCGCGATCTTGGGATTGGTCGCCAGGACCTGCGCCAGGTCCCGGGTGAAGTTCATGGGATGGCTGGTGGTGAAGCGGATCCACTCCAGGCCGTCCACTTCCGAGACGCGGTCCAGCAGGTCCGCGAAGGTGCATCCGCCGGCGTAGCTGTTGACGTTCTGCCCCAGGAGTTCCACTTCCCGATAGCCCCGTTCCACCAGGCCGCGCACTTCGGCGAGGACGTCCTGGAAGGGCCGGTGGCGCTCGGCGCCGCGGGTGGTGGGCACGATGCAGTAGGTGCAGGCGTGATCGCAGCCCTCGGTGATGGTGACGAGCGCCTTGGCCGTGTCCCGCCGCCGCGCCACCGACGCGGGGAAGAGGTGGTTGTCCGGATACTCGCCCGCGTCCATCACCCGGGCCTTGCCGGCGCGGGCCTCGGCCACCAGCCACGGCAGCTGCTTGAGGGCCATGGTCCCCAGGACGAAATCCACGTGGGGCGCTCGCTTGAACAGGGCCGCCTGCTCCTGCTGGGCCAGGCATCCGGTCACGCCCACCAGCAGGGGCCGCCGCTGCTTCTCCTCGCGCAGCCGGCCCAGTTCCGAATAGACCTTGTGGACCGCCTTCTCGCGGATGGAACAGGTGTTGAGCAGCACCAGCTCCGCTTCCTCCGCCGAATCCACGGCCTCGAAGCCCTCCGCCGACAGCAGCCCCGACAGCTTCTCGCCGTCGTGGTCGTTCATCTGGCAGCCCCAGGTTTCGATGTGAAATTTCATGAGAGGCCTCGAACCTGGCGCCGCTGGATGAAGGGGACCACCCCCCGATCGCGCCGTGCCCCGCACGACGCTCCCGCGCCCCGGCTGCGCCGGCCCGCGGAGGGGGCCCCGTTCTGGCAGCCCCAGGTCTCGATGTGGAACTTCATAGCCTCATCCAAACCTCCAATTGTACCGGCAAGCCTCCGGAAGCGCCTTCCCGCATCAGGCGAAGGCGGGGTGGACTTCCAGGACGAGGCCGATGCCCCGGCGCGTGTGGATCAGCTTGACGGGGTGCGCATGGTCCACCTTCCGCCGGAGGCGCGCGATCTGGACGTCGATGGCGTTGCCGTCCACCACCTGGGCTCCCCAGACCACCTCCGCCACCTCCTGGCGGGATACCACGCGGCCCACGTGCTCCAGCAGGAGGGCCAGAAGGGCGTATTCCTTCAGGGTGAGATCGATGCGCCGTCCGGCCCGGCTGATGTGCCGGCGCCGCGCGTCCCACACCAGGTCCGCCAGATGGACGAGCCCCTGGGGGGCCCTTCCCCGCCCGCGCCGCGCCACGGCCCGCACCCGGGCCGCGATCTCCGGAAGGCCGCAGGGCCGCGCCAGGTAATCGTCCGCCCCGGCTTCCAGGCCCCGGAGGCGATCGTCCAGGTCGGCCTGGGCGGAGAGGAAGATCACCGGCAGGGGATCGCCGGACTCCCGCAGGCGCCGCACCCACACCACGCCGGACATGTCGGGGAGCGCCGCATCCAGCACCGCGGCGTCGAAGGGTTCGCTTCCGCACAGCGCGAGCGCTTCCGCGCCGCTGTCGGCCCAGTGGACGCCGAGGCCCATCCTTTCGAGGCCCTCGCGGACCTCACCGGCCTCGGAAAGCGCGGATTCCACCACCAGGATCCGAAGTGGGGGAACCTCCGGCATCAGGACACCCGGATCTGGCCGTCCACCACCGGGAGGGGCATTCGGATCCGGATGGCTCCGCCTTCGGCTTTCACCGTCAGGCGCAGCTGGTCAGCCATGCTTCGCAGCCAGAAGGAGGGAAGGTTCCGCAGGGCGTCCGCGGGCGGCGACAACTGGAGGGCCGAGGGCAGCGGCGCGTCGGTGATCCACCGCAGCTCCCATCCGTTCTCCCCCACTTCCGCTTCCAGCCGCAGGGGACCCGGCACGGCCCACGGGAGGAGCTGGCGGGTGAAGGCCAGGGCCCAGTCCTGAAACAGGGGCGCGGGCCAGGGATAGGTGGCCGCCCCCGCATCCACCAGGTCCACCGGACAGCGGAACAGGTCGGCCACGGGCACCAGGCGATGGCGGAGACCCGCTTCCCACTCCCCCCAGGCGGCCAGCCCGGCGTCGGGGATGCGGCTCAGCGCGAGGGCACGGGCCATGGCCACCAACGTCTTGCCGTCCTCGAGGATGGAGCCCAGCCGCAGCCGGTTCCGGGAATCCAGCGGAAGGCCGGGATCGCTGAGGTCCAGGACGCCCTGGAGCCCCGCCATGAGGTTGTTGAAGTCGTGCAAGGCCGCCCGCCACAGCTCCTCGGTGTCCATGCCCCCTCCGGCCGAGCAAAAAGCCTTGAAAGAAGTTACCTTGGAGATGACCTTCTGTGCACCACTCCCTCAGGATCCACCATGCAGCAAACGATCAAGCGATTGGGTGAACTGCTCGTGGAAGCGGGCCTCATCTCCCCGGCGCAGCTCCAGAGCGCGATCACCCACCAGAAGATCGCCCGGGGGCGCCTGGGCAGCAACCTCGTGGCCCTGGGCTACATCAGCGAGGAAGTGCTGATGGACTTCCTCAGCCGCCAGGCGGGCGTCCCCCAGATGGACGTCCGCAACCTCGACGTTCCGCCCCAGGTGCTCAAGCTCGTGCCCCACCGCCTGGCGGACCAGTTCACGGTCCTGCCGGTGGCGGTGAAGGAACCCAAGGCCCTGGTGCTGGCCATGTCGGATCCCTCGGACCTGAACGCCATCGACAGCGCCCGGTTCGCCTCCGGCCTGCACATCCAGCCCGTGGTGGCCTCCCACAGCGCCCTTCGGAAAGCGATCGGAGAGCTCTACCGCCGCGTGGACGGCCCTTCGACGGGCGGAGCCCTCACCGTGGAAGTGAACTCCCATCCTCCGGTGGACGACGCGCTGCCCGTGACCTTCAGCCTCCAGCCCCTACCGGTGCCTTCCGCTCCCGCGGAATCGGGCTTTTCTCCGGATCCCTTCTTCAGCGGCGACCGGATGCCCACTCAGCCGGTGAACATCGATCCCTTCGGCCTGTTCGAGGGCGCCTCGCCCGCGCCGCCGCCCCCGCCCGCCATCCCCGCGGTGCCGCCGGAGCTCATCCACAGCCGCACCCTGCGCGACACCGTGCCGCGCCTGGAGACCTACCACACCCGCACCCTGGTGATGGGCCTCATCAAGCTGTTCCAGCGCCGCGGCGTCATCGGGCAGGACGAACTCCAGCGCCTCCTGTCCAACCTGATCGAATCCGGCGAACTGAGGGACGACGACCACATCGGCTGAGGCGCGGCCTAGTTGGCCTCCAGTTCGGCCAGGCGCACCTGGGCGTCCTCGCTGTCGGGATGGTGCAGCAGGCACTCGCGGAGGTAGCGGCGGGCGCCGTCGGTGTCCTCCAGCTCGCGCCGCGCTTCGGCCAAGTGGATGAGGGCCTCCTCGGAATGTCCGTCCACCTGGAGGACCTGGCGCCAGTGGCTCTCGGCGCGGTCCCAGTCGCCCAGCTCCGCGCATCCGTGGCCGGCGTCCAGCAGGTAGCGGGGCCGGCGGGGATCCATCCGCACGGCGCGCTCCAAGTCCAGCCGCGCGGGCAGATGGTTGCCCAGGTTCGCCTGGGCGAGCCCGCGCAGGTGCCAGAACGCCGACTGGACGCGGCAGCCCTCTCCCAGGCCGTCGAGAAAGGGCAGGAGCGCCTCCCAGGCTTCCAGCCCCGCCAGACAGTCCGCCTGGAGAAGCAGCAGATCCACATCGTCCGGCGCCGCCTTCAGCAGCTCCGTCACCTCGGCGTAGGCCGCCTCGTACTCGCCGACGGCGGCCCGCACCTGGAGGAGGAGCGGTGGATGGTGCTCCCCCCGCTGGTTGGCGGGGATCTTCTCCAGCAGTTCCTTCGCGAAGCCCGGCAGATCCTCCCACCAGAAGGCGAACTCCGCGCGACGGAGATGCCACTCCTGCCGCTCGGATTCCCCTTCGGTGCCCTCGGGAACGGCCTTCCAGGCACGCTCCAGGCTGCTGAGGGCCTCTCCCTCCCGCTGGAGCTCCAGCGCGATCTGGTACCGCTCCATCCACAGGCGGAACACCTTCGGATGGGCCTCCACGGCGGCTTCCACCACCCGCCACGCGCCCTCCAGATCCCCCAGCCGGCGGCGGGCGACGCTGTCGGCCAACCACAGCAGCGGCTGGCCGCGCCGTTCGGGCGGCAATCCTCCGATGAGGGCCAGGGCTTCGGCCGGGCGGCCTTTCCGGAGAAGGTGCATGGCGGCGGCGCCCCGGTCCCAGGGAAGCCGCGGATCCCCGTGGCGCGCCATGAGCACCGTCAGGGCCTGCTCGGCCACGTCCTCCCGACCGTGCTGAAAGCCCGCGAGCATCAGGTCCTCCAGCAGCAGCGGATCGTCCCAGGCCAGGGGAAGGGCGGCCTCGAAGTGGGCCCACGCCTCCGTCAGCGAATCGGGCTTGGCGGCCCGCAGGACGAGGATGCCCTGGAGGTGCCGGAGCCGCGCCATGCGGGGCACCAGGCGGATCAGGCGCTCGCCCCAGGCCACGCGCCGCGCCGACGGAACCTTCGGCAGGCGCCGGAAAGCGTATCCCGCCAGCAGCCGCTTCCACAGCGGAAGGCGGGCCAGTTGGGCCTCCAGGAGATCGAGCCAGGCGCGGTCGCGGTAGCCCAGGGCGTGGTGCGCGGCCCCGCGCAGGAGGAGAATCCGGTAGCCCAATTCGCCGGTGGCCAGCGGCGCCCGCGCCAGGGATTCCGCCACGGCGGAGGCCGGTCCTCCGCGGCTCCAGAGAGCCTCCGCCTTCTCCAGCAGGGCGGGATAGACCCACGCCTGCCGGACGGCCCAACCCGCCCAGGTCCCCGCCGCCAGGGTGGCCGCCAGGATCCACCCGAAGCGGGGCTCCTGCCGGAAGCCTTCCATCGAAAAGAACACGGCCAGAAGGACCAGCAGGAGGATCCAAAGCGGGCGCAGGTTCGGCAGGACCTTCGTCATGGAGCCAGTATGGAACGCGACGGGCCCCGGACAAAACCGGGGCCCAGAAAAAAACGGTTCAAACTAGAGTTTGCTGACGTTGGCGGCCTGCGGGCCTTTGGGGCCCTGCACCACCTCGAAGCTCACCCGCTGCTTCTCTTCCAAAGTGCGGAATCCCTTGGCCTGCACGGCGGAATAGTGGACGAAAACGTCGCCTCCCCCTTCGTCAGGCGTGATGAAGCCGAAACCCTTTTCGGCGTTGAACCACTTCACGGTGCCTTCGGACATGACTTTCTTCCCGGGGACGGGCCCCTCGCGCCTGGAGGTTGATCGCGCGACACGCACCAGGCGTGCGGACCGCGGGGGCTTGCGCCCGGAGGAAACCGGGTTCCGCAGGGAAATCCGCTTTCACGATGGTTTGAGCTGGTAAAGAAGGGGTGCTGAAACGATTTTAAGGTCCGGTATTGCGTCCATCAAGACCCAAAATGGCGTCATGCCCCCGAGGAGACCTTCAGTCCAGCCACGGCCACCATGAGCAGGATTAGGAAAAAGATCCTGGATAAGGTGACCGGCTCCTTGAAAAGAACCATGCCCAGAACGGCGGCCCCGAAAGCGCCGATGCCCACCCACACCGGATAGGCCGTTCCGATGGGCAGGTCCTTGGTCGCGAGCCCCAGTAGCGCCATGCTCCCAACCAGGGCGATGCCCGTCAGGAGGGAGGCCACCGGCCGCGTGAAGCCCTGCGTGTACTTCAGGCCGACGGCCCAGGCCGTTTCCAGCAATCCCGCGATGACCAGCAGACTCCAGCTGCGCATGGGCGCTCCTGATGCGAGGAAGCGGCCCCAGGCCGCTTCCTCGAAGAAAACCTTATCCCAGGAGACGGTCCATCCCCCTGCTGGATCTGGTCATGGACGAACGCCGGGGCCCCGCTCGGCACGGCGCCCCGCGCCGTCCGCGACCCGGACGATCCCGCGCCTAGTTTCCCTGCTGGATCTCCTTGGCGATCACGAGGCGCTGGATCTGGTTATGGACGAACGCCGGGGCCCCGCTCGGAACGGCGCCCCGCGCCGTCCGCTCGCGACCCGGACGATCCCGCGCCTAGTTCCCCTACTGGATTTCCTTGGCGATCACCAGGCGCTGGATCTGGTTATGGACGAACGCCGGGGCCCCGCTCGGAACGGCGCCCCGCGCCGTCCGCTCGCGACCCGGACGATCCAGCGCCTAGTTCCCCTGCTGGATTTCCTTGGCGATCACCAGGCGCTGGATCTGGTTCGTCCCTTCATAGATCTGCAGGAGCTTGGCGTCCCGCATGCACTTCTCCACCAGGTACTCGCGGCTGTAGCCGTTGCCGCCGAGGATCTGGACGGCGTCGGTGCTGACTTCCATGGCGGTGTCGGTGGCGAAGGTCTTGGCGATGGCGCTCTGCTTGGAGTTCTTGATGCCGTTGTCGGTCATCCACGCGGCCTGCCAGGTGAGCAGGCGGCTGGCTTCGATCTTCTTGGCCATGTCCGCCAGCATGAAGCTGATGGCCTGGTTGGCGAAGATGGGCTGGCCGAACTGGATGCGGGTCTTGGCGTACTGGAGGGCGATCTCGTAGGCGGCACGGGCCACGCCGACGCCCCCGGCGGCCACGGCGGCGCGGGTCTGGTCGAGGGTCTTCATGGCGATCACGAAGCCCATGCCCTCCTTGCCCAGCAGGTTCTCCACCGGCACTTCCGCGTCGTTGAAGTACAGCTCCACCTGGTTGCTGGCGCGCTGGCCCATCTTGTCCATGGCCTTGCCCACCACCAGGCCCGGCGTGTCGCGGGGCACGACGATGCAGCTGGTGCCGCGGGCGCCCTTGGTGGGATCGGTGCTGCAGAAGAGCGAGTACCAGTCGGCGTAGCCGCCGTTGGTGCAGTAGCACTTGGTGCCGTTGATGATGTACTTGTCGCCGCGCTTCTCCGCGCGGCAGCTCATGCCGCCGGCGTCGGACCCCGCGTTGGGCTCGGACAGCGAGAACGCCGCGAACTTGGGTTCCT
Source organism: Geothrix sp. 21YS21S-4 (assembly GCF_030845995.1). NCBI lineage: Bacteria > Pseudomonadati > Acidobacteriota > Holophagae > Holophagales > Holophagaceae > Geothrix > Geothrix sp. 21YS21S-4. The sequence continues at coordinate 975,430 of NZ_CP132719.1, read as the reverse complement.
CCGCGATCATCCCCAGCCACTTCTTCTTCTGCTCGGGGCTGGCCGCGACGAGCAGGGGCGTCATCGCCAGGCCGTTGGCCATGATGGACGTGTAGAGCCCGCCGCAGCCCCAGGCGAGTTCCTCGCACACGATGGCCTCCTCCATCTGGGAGGCCCCGGGCCCGCCGCAATCCTCGGGCACCAGGGCCTGGAGGTAGCCGTAGTCGAAGGCCGTCTTGTAGACGTCCACGGCCCACTCCCCCGTCTCGTCGTACTTGCGGGCCACGGGGCGCATCACCTTCTCCGCGAAGGTGTGGGCCCGCTCTTTTTCGGCCAGTTGTTCGGGAAAAAGCGAAAAACCGAGCATGGACGCCTCGCGGAAGGTGTTGGGAATGGGAACGGAAGGTCCAGTCTATCGCCGGGCCGGAAGGCCGCGCACCTTGACGCAAAGTCAGGATGATCGAGGTCACAGGGGACCGGCGGGTACACTGCGGAGCGGGAGATTTGACATGACCATCCGCTTGGCTGACCTGGGCACCGCCGTCCTCGAGACCGAATACGCGGTGCGCGGACCCATCGTCGCGCGGGCCGCCGAGCTGGAGCGCCAGGGCCGCGAGATCGTCTACTGCAACATCGGGAACCCCCAGTCCCTGGGCCAGAAGGCCCTCAGCTGGAACCGCCAGATCCTCGCCCTCTGCGAATACCCCGCCCTGGCGGAGCTGGCGCCGGACGCGTTCCCCGCGGACGTGGTGGCGGCGGCCCAGGCCATCCTCGCCGGGACCCGGTACGGGCTCGGCGCGTACAGCGAGAGCCGCGGGGTGCGCTTCATCCGTGAGGCCGTGGCCGAGTTCATCCGCGAGCGCGACGGCATCGACGCGGATCCCGACGCCATCTTCCTCACGGACGGCGCCAGCAAGGGCGTGCAGACCATCCTCCGCCTCCTGATCGGCGGGCCCGCCGACGGGATCATGGTGCCGATTCCCCAGTACCCCCTCTACTCGGCGACCATCACCCTGTACGAGGGCCGGATGGTGCCCTACTACCTGGACGAAGCGGAGGGGTGGAAGCTGAGCCGCCCGCTGCTCGAAGCGGCCTTCGCCCAGGCGGAAGCGGAGGGAACGCGGGTGAAGGCCATCTGCGTCATCAACCCCGGCAATCCGACGGGCGCGGTCCTGGACGAAGCCAACATCGCGATGATCGTCGACTTCGCGAAGGCCCACGGCCTGTCCATCCTGGCCGACGAGGTCTACCAGGAGAACGTCTACCTCCCCGGCGACGCGTTCACCTCCTTCGCCAAAGTCCTCCACCAGCGCGGCGCGAAGGACGTGTCGCTGTTCAGCTTTCATTCCTGCTCCAAGGGCTTCCTGGGCGAGTGCGGCGTCCGCGGCGGCTACTTCGAGTGCCGGAACGTGCCCGACGACGTGATGGCCCAGATCCTCAAGCTGCAGAGCGTGAGCCTGTGCGCCAACCTCGCGGGCCAGGCCGCCACCTACGCCATGGTGCGCCCCCCCAAGTCGGGCACGCCGTCGCACCCCCAGTACGCGGCGGAGAAGGCCGCCATTCTGGACGCCCTCCGGCAGCGGGCCACCCTTCTCGCCGAGGGCCTGAACCGGATCGACGGCATCCGGTGCAACGTCATCGCGGGCGCGATGTATGCCTTTCCCAGCGTCGAGCTCCCTGCCGGCCGCACCGATTCCGAGTACGCCATGGCCCTGCTGGAAGCGACGGGCATCTGCGTGGTGCCCGGCTCGGGCTTCGGCCAGGCGGAAGGCACCGCCCACTTCCGGACCACCATCCTGCCGCCCACGGAGAAGATCCGGAAAGTCGTGGACGCCCTGGCCGAATTCCATCGGAACTACCGCTGACCTACACTCGCTCAATGCCTTTAGGAGTTCCCATGCGCCCCGAACATCCCGTCGTCCTGATCACCGGCGCGTCCAGCGGCTTCGGTGAAGCCATGGCCCGCGCGCTCGCCGCCGAAGGCTTCCACCTCGCCCTGGGCGCCCGCCGCCTGGACCGCGTCCAGGCCCTGGCGGAGGAACTGGCGGAGGCCCACGGGGTGAAGACCTACGCCGCCGCTGTGGATGTCCAGGACAGCGCCAGCGTGGACGCCTTCACGGCGGGCGCGGCCCAGGCCCTGGGCGGCATCCACGTCCTCATCGCCAACGCCGGCCTCGCCAGCGGCACCTTCAAGATGTGGGAGACCCCCGACGCGGACCTGGAAGCCATGGTCCGCACCAACATCGAGGGTGTGGTGAAGACCGTCCGCGCCGGCCTGCCGCACCTCCGCAAAGCGGGCTGGGGCCACGTCTTCTTCATCGGCTCCGTGGCCGGCCACCAGCCCTACGAGGGCGGCAGCGTCTACTGCGGCACCAAGTTCGCCGTGAAGGCCATGGCCCAGAGCCTGCGCCTCGAAGTGAACGGCGAGCAGATCCGCGTCACGTCCGTGGATCCCGGGATGGCGGAGACCGAGTTCTCCACCGTCCGCCTCAAGGACGACAACAAGGCCGAGGCCGTCTACAAGGGCGTGAAGCCCCTCAGCGCCCACGACGTGGCCGAGTGCGTGCGCTGGTGCCTGATGCTCCCCGATCACGTGAACATCGACCAGATGCTGGTCAAGTGCGTGGACCAGGCCTCCGCCCAGAAGGTGCACCGCCGCGCCTGAGATCGGCGGCGATCAGGCACCCAAAACGCATTCTCGCCATCAAGACACGAAGAGCACCAGGAGCCTCGTCGAAACCTGACCTGGCCTTTCTTGGCGCCCTTGGTGTCTTGGTGTCTTGGTGGTGATCTTTAGCTCTTTCGCGGTTTCCCGCCTCATCAGCTCCGGCTCAGCCGCCGCGCCAAAGGCAGGGACGCGGCCACCGCGAGGGCCCCGAGGGCCCACCCCGCCCGATAGCCCGAGTGGCCGATGACCCAGCCCAGGGCGAAGCTGCCGAGGCCGATGCCGGAATCGAACGCGAACAGCAGCGCGCCGAACGCCGAGCCGCGGCGCTGGGGATCGGCCGATTCCAGGAGCTTCGCGTTGATGAGGGTGTGGATCATGCTGTAGCCTGCGCCGTAGACCAGGGCGGAGGCGACGTGCCGTAGCGTCCCGCCGGGAAGAAGCGCCAGCAGCACCAGGCCCCCCAGCGCGGTGCTCAGCATCGCTGGAAGCAGGCGGATGGGACGCGTCCCGAAGCCCCGGCGCAGCATGATCACCCGCATGAGCACCATGCCCAGCGCCATGCAGGAGAGGAAAGCCGAAGGCAGCGGCAGTCCCAGGGCCAGCCCCTCCTGCGCCGTGTAGCTCCCGAGCGCGCCGTAGCCGAGGGCCACGCAGAAGAACACCAGGCTGGGAATCAGCACGGCCTTCCCGGGCCACTGGAAGCCCTTCGCCCGGCCGTGGGGATGATCCTTGGGAAGAACGCTGCCCAGCGCACCGAGCAGAACGAACAGGGCCGCCAGATACCATCCGATGGGCGCGAAGCCCCACCGCTGCTGGATCCACAGTCCCAGGACGGGACCCACGATGACGCCGCCGGGGCTGGCCAGACCGTAGAGGCTGAGGCCGTCCGCCCGCCGATCCTCCGGCAGCACCTGGGACAGCGAGGCCATGGTGGCCGTGAGAAGTCCGGACCACACGATGCCGTGGGGGAAAGCCAGGACGTAGAAGCCCCAGCGCACGGACAATCCTCCGTAGGCCCCCAGGAACAGGGCGAACAGCAGCGCCGAGACCACCACGAGGCGGCGGTGGCCCAGACGATCGCCCAGGGCTCCCGTGAACAGGGCCCCCAGGGCGCTTCCCGCGGTGAAGAGACTCATGAACCGGCCGCTTTCCGCGAGGCTCGCCCCCAGTTCGCGCAGCCGCAGCGGCACCGTGGGAAAGAGCTGGAACGCCGCAAAAAACGTCACGAACGTCAGAGCCCAGACGAGCAGGAAACCGCGAGTGAGGAGGCGGGGTCGGGACATGGGCGATTCAGCTCTGAGCCCGGAGGGCGAAGAAAAACGTCACGAACGTCAGGGCCCAGACGAGCACGAAGCTGCGAGTGAGAAGGCGAGGTCGGGTCTGGGAAAGATCCTTCATCCTTCCAAGATGGCAGAGGGCTCCGGCGCGGTCGCCCCGCCGGTCTGCGCGATGCGGCGGGCCACGGGCACGGCCAGGAGCATCACCCCCGCGCCGACCGCCCAGCCCCTGCGGAACCCGCCGTGCTCCATGATCCAGCCGAGCCCGAGCGCCCCCAGCGCCGTGGCGGCGTCGAAGGCGAAGAAGAAGGCGCCGGTGGCCGCCCCCCGGCGGTGGGGCGGCGTGGTCTCCATCAGGTGGGTGAGCATCAGGGTGTGCACCATCCCGTAGCCGGCGCCGTAGACCAGGCCCGCCGCCACGTGCCGGCCCAGGTCCCCAGGCAGGAAGGCCAGCAGCCCGTAGCCCCCGGCGGCGAGGGCCGCCATGGCGGGAAGCAGCGCCACGGGGCGCCGGCCCATGCCCGTCAGCGCGAGCAGGCCGCGGATGGCCATCATCCCCAGGGCGAAGCAGGTAAGGAAAGCCGAGGGCCAGGCCAGCGCGAGGACCTTCGCCTCCTGGGCGCTGTACGGCGGAAGCGGCCCGAAGCCCAGGCCCAGCAGCATCATTCCGGCGACCGGCCCCCACACGTGGGGATCGGGCCGCTGGAACAGGCGCGGGGCCTCGATCTCGCGCGGCGCCTCGGCCGGAAGCACGCCGATCAGCAGGTGCAGCGACAGGAAGACGCCCGCCAGCAGGATCAACATCCAGGAGAAGCCCACGCGCGGCATGAGCCACAGCCCCGCCAGCGGCCCCACCGCCACCCCTGCGGGACCGGTCAATCCGAACAGCGACAGCCCCTGGGCGCGGTGCTTCAGCAGAAGGATCCCGCCGACCTTGGCGACGGAAGCGGTCCGCAGCGCCGACCACAGCAGGCCGTGGAGGGGCGCCAGGACGTAGAACATCCACCGCACGTCCAGGAACGCGTAGGCCACCAGGATGCCCACCACCGCCAGGGACGCCGTCCGCAGTACCCGCCGCGGGCCCAAACGATCGGCCAGGGGCCCCGTCACGAGGGCGCCGAACCCCGAGCCCAGCATGAACGCGGTCTGGAAGCGCCCGCTCTCCGCCAAGCTGGCGCCGAACTCTCGCAGGCGCAGGGGCACCACGGGAAAGAGCTGGTAGCCCGCGGCGAACACCAGAAAGTAGAACGCGCAGACCACGAGAAAAGCCCCCGTCAGGAACCCGGCCCGCTCCGATTCGCCCGCGTCATGCACCTTCCCAGGATCGCACGCCGTCGGCGCGCGGCGCCCTCGCTATCCTGGGGATCCCCTTCCTTCGAGGTCCGCATGCAGATGGAACAGTTCCATTCCGAGGCCGAGCGCATCCGGAAAGGTGGCTCCGCCAAGGCCCACGAGAAGAATGCCGAGGCCGGCAAGCTCTTCGCCCGGGAGCGCATCCGCCTGCTGGTGGACGAGGGCAGCTTTGTGGAGGACGGGCTGTTCGCCAACGCGCTCCAGAAGGATCTTCCGGCGGACGGCGTGATCACGGGCACGGCGCTGGTCGGCGGCCGGCCCGTGGCGCTGATGGCCAACGACAGCACCATCAAGGCGGGCAGTTGGGGCGCCCGCACCGTGGAGAAGATTATCCGCATCCAGGAGACGGCCCTCCGGATGAAGGTCCCCATGCTCTACCTCGTGGACAGCGCGGGGGCGCGGATCACGGACCAGCTCGACATGTTCCCGGGCCGCCGCCACGCCGGGACCATCTTCCACATGGAAGTGGCCCTGTCGGGCCTCGTGCCCCAGGTCTGCCTGCTGTTCGGACCGTCCGCCGCCGGCGGCGCCTACATTCCCGCCTTCTGCGACGTGGTGGTGATGGTGGAGGGCAACGCCAGCATGTACCTGGGCTCGCCCCGCATGGCCGAGATGGTCATCGGCGAGAAGATCAGCCTGGAGGACCTGGGCGGCGCGAAGATGCACTGCTCCGTCAGCGGCTGCGGCGACTTCCTGTGCAAGACCGAACAGGAGGCCATCGACCTGTGCCGGCGGTACCTGGCCTATTTCCCCGCACACTGCGAAGCCGCGCTGCCCCTGGCCGATCCGAAAGCCGTATCGCCGAAGGCCAAGCCCCTCGGCGACCTCGTGCCCCGCGACATCAACTCGCCCTTCCAGATGAAGGACTTCATCGAAGGCCTGGTGGACGAAGGCAGCTTCCTGGAAGTGAAGAAGCTGTTCGCCGGCGAGATCATCACCGGCCTGGCGCGGCTGGACGGCCGGCCCGTGGGCATCCTCGCTAACCAGCCGCGGGTCAAGGGCGGCGTCCTGTTCGTGGACAGCGCGGACAAGGCCACGCGGTTCATGACGCTGTGCGACGCCTTCGGGATCCCCCTGGTGTTCCTCAGCGACGTGCCCGGCTTCATGATCGGGAGCGCCGTCGAGAAACAGGGCATCATCCGCCACGGCGCCAAGATGATCAGCGCCATGGCCGGATGCAGCACCCCGCGCTTCTGCGTGGTCGTCCGCAAGGCCTACGGCGCGGGCCTCTACGCCATGAGCGGACCCGGCTTCGATCCTGACGCCACCCTCGCCCTGCCCACCGCCAGCATCGCCGTCATGGGCGCCGAGGCCGCCGTGAACGCCGTTTTCGCCAACAAGATCGCCGAGAAGCCCGAAGACGAGCGCGCCGCCTACGTCCAGCAGCTCCGGGACGAATACAACGAGGACATCGACCTGAAGAAGCTGGGCGCCGAGCTGCACGTGGACGCCATCGTGGACCCCGCGGGCCTCCGCGCCGAACTCGCCGCCCGCCTCGCCCGCGCCCGCCGCCGCGATCCATGGCCGCTCAAGCGGCGGAGCGTCACACCCGTCTGAAGCCCGCCTCGGGCGCGCTATTCTTTTCGCACCCCCCAGGAGACCCCATGTTCCGTCGCGTGGACGACTTCAAGACCATCTGGCAGCAGGAGGCCGACAAGACCCTGGCGGTTTTCGCGGCCATTCCCGACGCCGCCGCCCACCAGGCAGTGGATCCCCAGCACCGCGACCTGCGGCGGATGGCGTGGCACCTGGTGGAGACGGTCCTGGAACTTCCGCAAAACCTGGGACTCAAGGTCAAGGGTCCCGTGGAACTGGGTTCTGACGGGTTCATCGCCCCGCCTCCGCCGACCATGGCCGAGATCATCGCAGCCTACCGCGCGGTGAGCGATTCCCTGCTCGATCATCTGGGAAGCTGGAGCAACACCGAACTGGGGCGGAACTTCACCCTCTACGGCGAAACCTGGACCGGGGCCTTCGCGCTGTTCGTCCTCGTCACCCACCAGACCCACCACCGCGGCCAGATGACCGTCCTGATGCGGCAGGCGGGCCTCCGCGTGCCGGGCCTCTACGGCCCCGCCAAGGAGGATTGGGCCGGATTCGGGATGGAGGCTCCGCGGGTCTGATCCCCGGGTCCAGAAGCCCACCGAAACCATTCTTGGATCGTCTGTCGGAGGCTCCCGTGCTGTTCCGTGCGCTTGTGCTGTGCTGCACCGCTCTGTGCCTGGATGCCGCCGTCCCGTCGTTCCGAAAGGTCGGCCAGGGTCCCGGTGTCCTGCTGATCCACGGCTTCGGAGGGAACAAGGAGGTCTGGGCGGGGGTGACCGGCGAGTTGGCTCGGGATCACACGGTTCTGAGCGTCGACCTTCCGGGAAGCGGCGGAACGCCCGGACCCGCAGTGACGGACGGTCGCGCGGACATGGGGGCGATCGCGAAGGACCTGGCCGCCCTGGTCCGCAAGAAAGGGCTCGTGCCGTGCCTGGTGGTGGGGCACTCCATGGGAGGCCCCCTCGCGGCCCGCGCCGCCCTCGACGATCCCAGCGCCTTCCGCGGCGTGCTGCTGGTGGATAGCTTCCTCGGCGCCGTCCCGGAGGCCTACATGGAACCGCTCGCCGTGGCGCTGGCGAAGGATCCCGCCCCGGCCCTGACGGCCTTCTTCGGCCGCATGACCGCCGGTCCCGCCCAGACCCAGCGCCTCGTGGCCGAGGCCCAGCTGGTGCCCACGCCGGCCCTCCAGGCCTACCTGCGGGCCATGACCCGGGATCCCCTCGCCTCGCGCCAAGCCCAGCTGCGCTTGCCCGTGCTCCACCTGGCGGCGGGCCCCCGGGAGGCCGATCCGGCCAAAGAGGCGGAAACCCTCGCCCAATATGGATTCAAGGGCCTGCCAACCTTCCGGGCGATCCATGTCCCCTCTGCCAGGCACTGGATCATGTGGGATGCGCCCGAATCCTTCCTGACGGCTCTCAGGGCCTTCGAGGCGGGGCTGGGACGCTGATCCTTAGGCCGGCTTCAGGTTCTTGAGCAACGCCAGCTTGCTGTCGAAGCGGGACTGCATGTCCGGCAGCGACCACTTCCGCGCCTTCTCCAGGGCCTTGATGGCGTCCTTGGTCTGGCCCTGGGCCAGGTGGATCCGGGCCTGGACCAGGTAGAACTCGGGCTCCTGCGGAAGCAGGCGGATGGCCTGCCGGATGCGCTTGTCGGCCTCGGCCCAGTGTTCGTCCCCCAGCGCTTCCTCGGCCAGGAAGGCATTGAAGAAGGGATCGCGCTTGCGGATCTCCAGTCCCTGCTCCCGGAAGGTCTGCGCCTCCGCATCCCGCCCCTGGGCCCGCATCAGGCTCTCCAGATTCCCGCAGGGAGCGCCATCCCGGGGATCGGCCTCCAGCGCCTTCCGGAAGGAGGCTTCGGCTTCGGCATCGGTCCCCTGGGTGCGCTGGACCACGCCCAGGATGTTCCAGCCCACTCCCAGCCCGGGATCCACCTCGATGGACCGATGCGCCGCCTGAAGGGCCTCCTCGGGCTTGCTCTCCGCCAGGAGCTCCACTGCGCGGTTGCTGTAGAAGAGCGCCTCCACGCGCCTGGGCTCCAGGTACGCGATGAGCTGCGCCCCTTTCCGCACCTCCGGCAGGAAATCCGCCACCAGCTCCTGCCCGATGGTGCCCCCCGCCACGACGGCGACCACGTGGCGCTCGTAGCGGACGGTGCTTCCGACCCGGCGCCAACGACTGATCCGCAGGGACTCGCCGTAGCGGGCCTCCAGCCCGATGGACCGGCAGGCCGCCACGTAAAGGGCCGTCAGGCTGAGGCAGTTGGCCTTGCGGTCCCGCCAGGTCTCCCGCGGCGTGCGGGTATAGGCGTTGTCGTATTCGATGCCCAGTCCGCCTTCTTCCTTCGGGGCGAAGAAGGACCGCAGCAGGACCGCGACTTTCCCGGCGTTCCCCTGCTGCCCCAAGGTCCGCTGGCGGGTGTAGGCCGCCAGCTCGGGCGGCGGCTCGAAGGGATCTTCCGCCCCCGCCAGCAGGACGGCGCCGAGGAGGAAAGGAAGGACGCGACGGAGCACGGACCACCCCCGGGACCACGATAGGCCTACGGACAGGGAATTCAACGGCTTATGCGATCCTGGGAAAGGAGGGAACCATGCCGAAGCCAACCGCCGTCGTCTGCGCCTATTCCAGCGTCGGGACCGCCGCGCTCGAGGGCCTGCTGGAGGCCGGCGTCGACGTGAAGGCCCTCTATACCTATGCCCAGGGACCCGACGAACAGTGGTTCACGCCCCCCGCCGCGGTGGCCGAAGCCCACGGCATCCCCATCCACATGGCGCCCTCCTTCAATGAGGAGGCCGTCTTCCAGGCCATCCGCGGGCTGCGGCCCGACTTCCTGTTCAGCTTCTACTTCCGGGAGATGATCCAGGCCCGGTTCCTGGACGTGCCGCGACTGGGCGCCTACAACCTGCACGGCAGCCTGCTTCCCCGCTACCGGGGGCGGGCTCCCTTGAACTGGGTGCTGGTGAAAGGGGAGGCCGAAACCGGCGTCACGCTCCACGCCATGACGCCCAAGCCCGACGACGGCCACATCGTCGCCCAGGCCCACCTGCCCATCGAGTGGGACGAAACGGCCCTCAGCCTCACCCTGAAAGCCGCGGAAGCCGGCCGAAAGCTGGTGCGCGAGGCCCTTCCGGGCCTGGTGGACGGCTCCACGTCTCTCGTCGACCAGAGGACCCTCGGCCCCTCCAGCTATTTCGGAGGGCGGAAGCCCGCGGATTCCCGGCTCGACTTCGCCATGACCGTCCAGGAGGCCTTCGACCAGATCCGGGCCGTGGCCGATCCTTGGCCTAATGCCTTCCTGGAGACCCCCGACGGCACCGTCCGGATCGCCTGGGCCCTGCCCGCCGTTGCGTCCTGCCCCTCCGGCCATTTCCGAAGCGATGGCGAGGGCGTGCTGGTGGGCTTCTCCGACGGCGCCCTCAGGCTCCACGCCCTCCGGGCCGACGGCGTGAGGACGGATCGCCCGAGCGAGCACGTCGCGATTCTGCGGAACCTCAGGCTTCCGGAGGCCTAAACGTCGAACGCCAGCCCGGGGAAACCGGAGCTGGCGTTCGCATGGAGCCCGCAGGAATCAGGGACGGGCTGCGGGGGCATCGACCACGCCCGTTTCCAGGCGGATCTTCTCCACGGGCTGGGGCGTCTTGACCTCGATCTCCACGCGGCGATTGCGGCTCTGACCTTCGCGCGTGGCGTTGTCCGCCACCGGCTGGTCGGGGCCCACGCCCTCGGTGGTGATCTTCGCGGCGGGGATGCCCGACGCCACCAGAATCTTGGCCACGGACTTGGCGCGGCGGAGGGAGAGAGTCTTGTTGTGGGCCTTGCTCCCCAGGCTGGACGTGTGGCCCGTCACTACCAGGGTGTAGTCGCCGGGATAGGCTTTGAGCTGCTTCGCCACCGCCTGGATGGCGCCCTCGGCTTCCACTCCCAGGGCATCGCCGTTGTTGGGGAAGTGGAGCACCGCGTCCCCGAGGATGATCTTCGCGGGCAGGGGCGCGGGTTCGGGGGCGACCACCAGCGCAGGGGCAGGCACCACGGGAGCGGGCTCGGGAGCCGGCGGAGGCGCGGGAGCCACGACCGGTTCCGGCGCGGGGGCCGGAGCGGGCTCAGGAGTGGGCGGAGCCGCAGGCACCACCGCAGCCGCCACGGCAACGGGGGCGCCCCACCGCACGCCGAATCCCACCAGTGCCTGGAATTCCTGGCGGCGGGTGGAAGTCTCCACCGTCACGGCGCGCACTTCGAGGCTGCCGAGTCCCTGGGAGCCGAACAGGACCTGGGTCCCCACGCCGGCCATCAGGTTCAGCCGGGTGGTGGCACGATCCGTCAGGGACAGAGGACTTTCCAAGCGGGAAGCACCGGCCCCCGCCCGCAGGAAGGGAATCCAGCGACCCGTCGCCAGGAAGGGCCGGAAGAGGGCCGTGGCGTCGAGGTGATCCTCCTTGGCCTTCCACAGGTTGCCTTCCCGCTCCAGCCGGGCGTTCAGGTAGCTGAGTTCCCATCCCCAGCGGGGAGAGACCCAGTGGCCGATGCCGAGGCCGAAGCCAGTGGCGTCCTTGACGCAGGCCGAGTTCTCCTGGGAGAGGAAGGCCCCCTGGACCTGTGCCCAGCCGAAGCGCTCCAGCGGCGGGGCCGGGTCCGCCGACAGCGGCAGAGCGGCGAGACAGGACAGGACAATCAGGTTCTTCATGGGAATTCCTGGGAATCGAAAGAGTGGTCCGTCGGAAGGATCAGTTGCAGCTCACGCCGTCGAGGTAGGCATAGCCGCCGTGGCCGCCCTGGTTGCAGTCAGCCGCCATGATGAGAATTCGGAGGTTGTGTCCCTTCCGAGCGATGAGGTTGGCCAGGGTGACTTGCTGCCAGTTGATGCCATACCACTGCGTGGCGCCGGCACCGTTCCCGGGAATCCATCCCGGATAGCTGGGATCATTGGCATAGAAGTGCTTGTAGTAGACCACTTCAGGAATGCCCCCACTGGTGACACTCATGTCCTCCACCAGGATGTCCACGAAGGGCTGCTGGTCGGCACTGTGTCCCGCATTCTGCATGACGGCGGCCCAGAAGAAGCTGAGCTTGGGCCAACTCACGTCCATGGGCACGGTGATCGTCTGATAGAGGCGGCTGATGTGGGCCCCCGTCGCCGCGTTGTTCACACGGAACGCACTGGTGCCGTCGTAGACCTGCGAGATGGAGGGCACATTGGCGTCATTGCCTACGTTCACAATGGCGCTATCGACGCTGCCACCAGTCCAACTGATCGCATAGTTGTTGAGATCGCCGGAAGGATTCCACGACACCGAAGCGGGATAGCCTATACCAGAGTTCCCACCCTGCTGAAGAGTCCAGGGATTGGTGGATCCTGATTCAAAGCAGATGTTGGGGAACCAGGGCGTCCGTCCCGTCTCCTTCGCATTGAACTCCGTATAGCCCGTCGACGCGAAGGTGGGATCGCAGGGATTGGCCGTGGTCTCCAGGGAGATGCGGGTGCCGTAGGGATCCGCCAATGCGGGAATCGTGAAGCTGAAGGCCCCGGAGGAAAGTGCGACCGGAGTCTTGGCGCCGCCGTTCTGGCTCCAGTAGATGTGGCTCGCGTTAATGTCCCCGTTGGTGACCGAACCGCTGACCGTCACGTTGGAGGCACTCGGAACACTGTAGGTACCGCTGGTGGGCGTCGTCACCGCGGAGACGTCCGCGACGGCGATGGTGGCGTAGGGCGGGTTCGTCCAGCCTTCGTTGGTGCCGTTGAACACCCGCTCATAGTCGGACAGGCGGTGGATGCTGGTCTGGCCATCGAAAGCGTACTGAGTGAAGGTGGGCACGTAACCGGCGGCGCGATCGTAGGAAGTGAAGGCTCCCGTGCCGCTGTTCCAGGTGATGGTGAGGGGCATTCCGGGATAGTTGGGATCGAGCACCCCGAACTTGTTCGTGGAAAGGTCATAACCGGTGATGAGGGTGGCCATGGCGTTGTCCGTCGCGGGACGGGCTTCGCTCATGAAGAAGATCTGGGGCTGACCGGTGACCCGCAGGCCGGTGATGAGCGCCAGGCCGGTCTGGACGTTGGTGAGGGAATAGGCGCCCTGCGTCCAGAGCTGGTTCCAACTCTCCAGGGTGCCATTGCCCAGGCGGCTGATGAGGGCGCGGGCGTTGACGTCGTCCGCCGCGGAATTCGCAACGCCCTGGAGGAACTGCGAGAAGAGTCCGGCGTTCCCGTTGGAGCTCTTCTTGAAGTTGAAATACCAGGAGGCGAAGGAGCTCATGCCAAGGCCCGCGCTGCCGGGGATGTCAAAGACACCCTGGTTGGGCTGGAACCAGCTGTCCGTCCCGTTGGCGAAGCCGAGGCTCTGGGTGGAGAGGGCACCGCTGAGGCCGGGAATGGCGAGAACCGCGTACTGACCGGGCAGGAGGGTCGTGAAAGTCACGAGGTGGTTGGTGGTATCGATGGACTTGAAGCCCGTGGACACCCACTTGGCGTAGGCAGGGTCCCAATAGAAGGGCACGGGGAGGTCGCTGCCCGAAAGGGAGCTGTTGTCGTAGGGCAGCGTGACGGTGATGGGAATCCGGAAGGGATAGCCGACCGTGCTGCTGAAGGTCCAGGGATCGGACACGGCGATCACGCCCGTGGCGAGCGACCCGGGAAGCGACTGGCCGACCTCGCGGGTGACGGTGAGGGTGGTGGGATTGCATACCGCCGAGCCCTGGTTGGGCACGGTCACGGTGAGGCCATTGAGAGGATCACTGGGGTTGTTGACGGTGGTAGTGGTTCCCCCACTGGGGACGTTGATGTCGACGGAATTCACTGGAGCGTTCACCACCGTGACGACGGCCGTGCGGGTCAGCGTGGCGCCCGCGGAATTCACCACCGTCAGCGTGTAGGTGTAGGTGCCGGTGCCGGAATAGACGCCGGTGGGAATACCACCGCCGGACGTGACTGCACCGATGCTCTGATCCACCGTCCCGGTTCCGCCGGAGAAAAGCGGCGTGAGGGAGGAGGACTGGCCCACCGACACGAGGGAGGGGTTCGCGGAGAACGAAGCCGACATCGCCTGGAGCACGGTGATGGACAAGGTCTGGTTCACGCCGCCGGCCGTATTGGTGGCATTGATGGTGACCGAGAAGGAACCCGACGCCGTGGGAGTCCCGCTGATGACGCCCGTATTGGGATCGAGGGTCAACCCCGGCGGAAGACTGCCGCCCCCCACCGTATAGCTGCTGGGCGTTCCGCCCGAAGGCGAAGGGGAATTCTGCGGAATGGCGAATCCGGAGGTATACGTGACGGGAGTGGCGTAATTCACGGAGGTGGGAGCCGCCACATTGATGGTGTAGCTCGCATTGCCCGTCGCCGTGCGCGTTCCGTTGGTCGCGGTCACAGTGAAAGCGTAGGTACCCGGCGCAGTGGGGATCCCCGTGATGGTGCCGTCGGCATTCAGGGTCAGGCCGGTCGGGAGGGTACCGCTGGTCACCGCATAGGTGGTGCTGACGCCGGGTGTGGCGTTGCCGATGGTGGGCGACTGGGCGGCGATCATGGTGTTGGCGGGGAAGGTCTGGGGCGTGGTGTAGCTGACCGTCAATGCCGCGGCGGGCGTGACGGTGTAGCTCGAGGAAGCGAGGGCTGTCCGAGCGCCATTGGTGGCGGTCACGGCGAAGCTGTAGACGCCGGGAACCGTGGGCGTCCCCGTGATGCTCCCGTCGGCATTCAGCGTCAGCCCTGCGGGCAGAGCCCCGCCAGTCAGCGCATAGGTGGTGGTCAGGCCGGGAGTTTCATTGGCGACGCTGGGAATCTGCCCCGTGATGAGCGTTCCCGCCGTGAAGGTCTGAGGCGTGGAATAACTTGCAGCAAGAGCCGCTGCAGGGGTCACGATATAGGTGGGGCTGGCGGTGGCGGTGCGGGTCCCGTTGGTCGCCATGATGGTAAAGGCGTAGACGCCGGCTGCCGTCGCGGTTCCCGTGAGGGTGCCATCGGCGTTGAGCGTCAACCCGGCCGGCAGAGCCCCGGAGGTCACTGCATACGTGGTGGTCACTCCCGGCGTCTCATTGGCGACGCTGGGGCTCTGGGCGGTGATGGGGGTTCCGGCCGTGAAGGTCTGGGGCGTGGTGTAGCCCACCGTCAGAGCCGCCGCAGGAGGCACCACGAAGCTCAGCGTCGAAGTCGCCGTTCGGCCTCCATTGGTGGCGGTCACGGTGAAGTTGTAGACGCCGGGGGTGGTGGGCGTTCCGGTGAGGGTGCCGTCGGCGTTCAGCGTAACTCCCGGAGGCAGGGTGCCCGAGGTCACGGCGTAGGTCGTGGTCAGTCCGGGAGTGGGGTTGGTCACGGCGGGCGCTGGGAGGCTGATGGGTCCGCCGGCCGTGAAGGGGCCAGGGGTGCCGTAGTCCACCGTCAGAGGCGCGGCGGGAGTGACGATGTAACTCGGAGTGATGGCGGCCGTCCGGGCGCCGTTCGTGGCGGTCACGGTGAAGCTGTAGACGCCGGAAGTGGTGGGCGTGCCGGTGATGGTGCCGTCGGCATTGAGCGTCAGGCCCGCAGGCAGCGTGCCGGAGGTCAATGCATACGTGGTGGTGAGTCCGGGGGTGACATTGCCCAGGGTGGGCGCCTGACCGGAAATGGCCGTCCCGGCGACGAAGGTCTGGGGCGAGGGATAGCTCACGGTCATCGCGGATGCGGAGGTCACGATGTAGGTCTGGCTGGAAACCGCAGTCCGGGCCCCGTTGGTGGCGGTCACGCTGAAGGTGGACACGCCCGGCGTGGTCGGCGTGCCGCTGATGGTGCCGTCGGCATTCAGCGTCAGTCCAGCGGGCAAGGTGCCGCCCGATACCACGAAGGTGGTGACGACACCCGGGGTGAGGTTGGTGAGGGTCGGCGCCTGGGCGGAGATGGCCGTGGCGGCGATGAAGGTCCGCGGAGTGGGATAGCTCAGCGTGACGGCGACGGTCGGAGTCACGATGTAGGTGACGCTCGACTGGATGGAGCGGCTGCCGTTGGTCGCCGTCACCACGAAGGTATAGGAGCCGATGGCGCTGGGCGTTCCGGTGATGTCGCCGGTGGAGGGGTTGAGCGTGAGTCCCGCCGGGAAGCTGCCCGAAGTGACGGCATAGCTGCTGGTGATCCCGGGAGTCTGATTGATCAGGGTGGCGGGCTGGGTGGGCACCGCGGTCCCCACGAGGAAGGTGCGGGGCGTCCCATAGGCGAGACCCAGGCTGCCGGCGGGGGTAATGGTATAGGCGAGCGTCTCCGAAGCCGTGCGGGCCCCGTTGGTGGCTGTCACAGTGAAGGAATAGATGCCGGGAGCGGTGGGCGTTCCCGTGATGCTGCCATCCGCGTTCAGCATGAGACCCGCGGGCAGGGTCCCCCCCGTCACGGCGTAGGACGTGCTGATGCCAGGCGTCCCCTCCACCAGGATCGGGGCCTGGGGATCGATCGCCGCTGCGGCGGGGAAGGTCTGGGGCGTGGGATATTCCACGACCAGCGGCAGCGAAGACGCGACGACGATCTCGATGGTCTGGGTGGCGACGTTGGCACCGTTGGTCGCCCGGATGGTGATGGCGTAGACGCCGGGCGCGGTCGGGGTGCCGGTGATCCGGCCCGTGGCCGGGTCCAGCGTCAGACCGGGGGGAAGGGTTCCCGACACCACTTCATAGAGCGCCGGCGTTCCCCCGGAGGGATTGGGCGGATTCACGGCGATGGCCGTGCCCGTTCCGTAGGTATTGGTGGGCTGATAATTCAGCCCCATGATGGGGGTCGCCTTGTCGCAGTCGGCGCACCACGAGCTGCTCGTGCAGCCGAGGGATCCCACCACCGAAGCGGAAAGGGCCAAAGCGAGAGTCAGCTGCAGGGGTTTGGCGGGAAAACGCATGGGGTGCTCCTGGACGTAGCGCAATGCATCTCGATCGGAAAGGCCGTAGGACTTTTTTAGTTTGGGTAATTCGGGATCACCTTTTCCTCACACTTTCTCACAGGCAGAACGCCAATCTTCGCGTTTACTGCGTTTATACTGAAGAGGTAAGAGTCAGGATAGAAAACGGTAAAATACCGTGATGCCCCGCAGGCCCTCCCGCCCGAATAAGAGAGAGATTGGTACACTTCAGAACGGCCCGGACCAGGCCCAGCGATGGAAGAGCCGGCCATGATGACCTCCCGCGAACCTCAACCCGATATCTCCCGCCCCACTCCGGACCAGGAGCTGTCCGTGGTGGTCTGCGAGGACCACGCCCTCACCCGCCATCACCTGGTGGCGGGACTGGGGACCTATCGCATCCGGGTCCACGGCGTGCCCGATGGCGCGGCGCTCACGGCCTATCTGGCCTCGCACGACCCCGACATCCTCATCCTGGACATCGGCCTTCCCGGCGAAGACGGCTATTCCATCGCGGCCCGCCTCCATCGGGAGCGCCCTCATCTCGGGATCGTGATGCTCACCGCCCGGGACCAGATGGACGACCGGATCCAGGGCCTGGACTGCGGCGCCGATCTCTACTTTACCAAGCCGGTGGACCTGCGCGAACTGGTCTCGGCCATGGGGGGCCTCCAGCGGCGGCTCCGATTGAATCGATCGGCCCCGGCCTCTGCCGACTGGCAGCTCGACGTCCTGCGATCCGCCCTGCGGACGCCTTCGGGAGCCAGCGTGGCGCTCACCGACAACGAACTCCGCTTTCTGGCCCCTCTCTTCCAGGAACCGGGAACCGTCATCCCGCGGGAGCGGCTGTCCCGGGCGCTGGAGCAGGTTCCGGACATGTACGCCATGCGCCGGATGGAAACCATGCTCAGTCGCCTCCGCGCCAAAGTCCGGAAGGCCAGCCCCGACGTCCCCCTTCCGATCCAGGCCCGGCACGGCCAAGGCTATGCCTTCGTCGGGGAAGTTCCGGAAGCCTGCGAAACCGCCCGATAGCGCCCCAGCCAGGCGGCCTTTCCCTTTCCGTTATCCTGGGCTCTTGCCTCACGCCAGGAGCCCGCATGGGAAGCGTCATCACAGGAACGGGGATCGGCCTGCCTCCGCACGTCGTCACCAATGAGGCCCTGTCCCGACTGATGGATACCTCGGATGAGTGGATTCGCGTCCGCAGCGGCATCGAGGAGCGGCGCTATGCCGACCCCGGCCAGGGCTCGACGGATCTGGGCGTCCTCGCCGCCAGCCAAGCCCTGGCCGATGCCGGCCTCCGGCCCGAGGACATCGACGCGGTCATCTTCGCCACCATGACGCCGGATTACCTCCTTCCCGGCAACGGTCCTCTGCTCCAGGCAGCCCTCGGGCTCCCGAACATCCCCACCTTCGACCTCCGCCAGCAGTGCAGCGGATTCCTCTACGGACTGGAGCTGGCGGACGTGCTCCTCCAGAGCGGTCGGTACCGCCGGATCCTGCTGGTGGGCGCGGAGGTGCATTCGCCCTTCATGCCCTGGCACCTGGGATGGGACACGCTCATCGGCCGCTCCCCGCGCGAGATCACCGACGCCGAACGCGCCGAGAACACGCTGAGCCGGGACCGGACGGTCCTGTTCGGGGACGGAGCGGGGGCCGTGGTGATCGAAACCCGGGAGGAAGGCACCGGCCTTCTCAAGACCCGCCTCTTCACGGACGGCACGGGAGCGGGCGTCCTCACCATGACGGGCGCCAGCTTCAAGCGGCGGCCCTTCGTCACGCCCGAGCAGATCGCGGCGGGGGAGACCCTCCCCTTCATGGCCGGGAAGGACGTGTTCAAGTCCGCGGTCACCCTCATGCCCCAGGCGGTGCGGGCGGTCTGCGCGGAGGCGGGCGTGGCCGTGGAGGAGCTAGACCTGGTCCTGGTCCACCAAGCCAACCTCCGGATCATCGAAGGCGTCCAGAAAGCCCTGGGCCTTCCGCCCGAAAAGGTCCCGCACAACATCGAGCGCTACGGCAACACCACCGCCGCGACGCTGCCCATCCTGTTCCACGAGTGCAGGGAAGAGGGAAAGATCCGGCCGGGAATGCTGGTGGCATTCACGGCCCTGGGCTCCGGCCTCCACTGGGGCGCGGCGCTCTACCGCGCCTGAGTCCCGGCATGACCTTCCATCTGGAAACCCTGGCGGCAGCCGCTTTCACGGTGAGCGTGGCCCTCGTCCTGGCGTTCACGGCCATGGGCGCCTTCCTGGGGGATCAACCGGGCCTCCGGAAGTGGATCCAGGCGCTGTGGCTCCTCGCCGGCGCCACCGTCCTCCTCGGCCTGCGCGGCGCGGTGCTGGACGCCGTGCCCGTCGTGGCGGGCAACGGGCTGGTGTGCCTCGGCAACGCGTTCACGTGGCTCGGCGTCCGGGAGTTCTGCGGCCGCCCGGGGCGCCGCCGAGTCTCCGTGGCGGGGATTCTCGCCGTGTTTCTCGGCATCCAGGCCCTCTTTCTGTGGGGCTGGCCATCCATCGAAATCCGCACCCTCAACGTCATCGTGACCTGCAGCCTCTGGAGCCTCGCCACGGCCTGGACCCTCCACCGCCACGCGCCCAAGGGACTGGCCGCCAGCACGCGGCTGGTGTCCATCCTGTTCCTGGCGGACGCCTGCCTGGGAGCGGGCTTCTTCGCCGCCGGGCTGATGGCCGCGAGGCCGGGGCACGAAAGTCTGCTCCACGGCATGCACATCGCCCAGTATTTCGTCGCCCTGATGCTCGGGCCCTTCGAGTCCCTGGGGCTGGCGATCCTCCTCAGCCACCGCCTGGTGGAGGAGCTCCGCCGGACGGCGCGGACGGACGGCCTCACGGGGCTTCTCACCCGGCGGACCCTCGACGCCGAAGCGGAGAAGCTGCTGCGGACCTGCCGACGACAGGGCATTCCCTGCGGCATCCTGATGGCCGACCTGGATCACTTCAAGGACTTCAACGACGCCCACGGCCATGGCGGCGGAGACGCCGCGCTCCGCCACTTCGCCGCCCTCGCCGGCAGTCAATTGCGCCCTTCGGACCTGTTCGGCCGCTACGGGGGGGAGGGTTCTGCATCCTTCTGCCGGGAGCCGACGAGTCCACGGCGCTCGTCGCCGGCGAACGGCTGCGGGAGCTGCTCGCGCGGCAACCGGTGGCGTGGAATGGGGCGGCCATTCCCCTCACGGTCAGCCTCGGAGTGGCCGTCTACGAGGGTCACGGCCCCGCGGACTATCCCACCCTCCTCGCCGCGGCGGACCAGGCCCTGTACCGCGCCAAGGCCGAAGGCCGGAACCAGGTGATGGGAACGCAGACCTTTTCCTTCGCCGAATAGGACGAAATCCGCCGTACCATGCTCCCAAATCCCCGGAGCTCCTCATGCGATCCCGTTCCCTGGCCCTCGGCGTCCTCCTGGCGTCGGTCCCTTCCCTTATCCTGTGCGCCGGCACCGCCAAATCCCCCAAAAAGAACACCGGCACCATCCGGAGCGCCAAGGAAGCCAAGGCCATCGCCGAGCGTGAGACCGGGGGCCGGGCGGTCACGGCCCGCCGAATTCCGCTGAATGGGGCCTCCGGCGGCTGGGAGGTGGATCTCCGCGTCCCGGGCGAAACGCGCGGCTGGCGGTGCGTCCTCGACTCGGATACCCGGATGGTCCACAGCAAGACGCGGATCGACCAGCCGGGCGGAAGCCGGGAAGAAAGTCCGATCCGGTCGCTCCGGGGAACCCGGTAGACCGCCGATCCCCGCGGGCCGTTCGCCGGTTTTTCCGCATCGGGCCCCTGCGCCCCTTGAAGGGCCCCCTAGAATCGTACATGTGGCCGATGCCACAGGGAGAACCACACATGGGTCTGATGGACTGGGGCAAAGCCCAATTCCTCGACATTCTCGAATGGCTGGACGACTCCAACGACACGCTCGCGTGGCGCTTCCCCATGCGGGGGCAGGAGATCCAGAACGGCGGCCAGCTCGTGGTGCGGGAGGGCCAGGAGGCCGTCTTCGTCAACGAAGGCCAGCTCGCGGACGTGTTCAAGCCCGGCACCCACCGGCTCACCACCCAGAACCTGCCCGTCCTCGCCACCCTCAAGGGCTGGAAGTACGGCTTTGAGAGCCCCTTCAAGAGCGACGTCTACTTCATCTCGACGAAGCTCTACAACGACCTGAAGTGGGGCACGTCCAATCCCATCATGATGCGGGACGCCGATTTCGGGATGCTGCGCATCCGGGCCTTCGGGATCTACTCCATCAAGGTGGTGGACAGCGCCACCTTCATCCGCCAGCTGGTGGGCACCAACGGCGTCTACACGGTGCCCGACATCTCCGAGCAGCTCCGCAAGACCATCATGAGCCGCTTCACCGATGCCCTGGGCGAGGCCAAGATTCCCGCCCTCGACCTGGCGGCCAAGTACGACGAGATCTCGGACCTGGTGCGCCAGCGGCTCCAGGACGAGTTCAAAACCATGGGCCTGGAGCTGTCCAAGTTCTTCGTGGAGAACGTCAGCCTCCCCGAAGAAGTCGAAGCCATGATGGACAAGCGCACCGGCGTGGGGATGATGGCTCCCGTCATGGGCGCCTACACCCAGATGCAGGTGGCCGACAGCATCCCCCTCGCCGCCCAGAACCCCGGCGGCGTCGCCGGCCTGGGAATGGGCATGGGCGTGGGCTTCGGAATGGGGAACATGATGGGCCAGCAGATGGCCGGCGCCCAGCAGCAGATGGGGCAGCAGACCTTCCCCGCCGGAAGCTCGACCGCGGCGGCGGCACCCGCAAAGTCCCTCAAGGAGGAACTGACGGACCTCAAGGAGCTGTTCGACGGGCAGCTCATCAGCCAGGCCGAGTACGACACCCAGCGGACGGCGGTTCTCAAGAAGCACGGAATGGGTTGAAGACCCCCAATTCCACTCGGTTCCGGGGCGGCGCGAGCCGCCCCGGCCGTTTAGGAACTCATTCCCCGCGGTAGTGGGGCTTCCGCTTTTCCCGGAACGCGGCCAGCCCCTCGAGCCGGTCCCGCGTCGGCAGCACCTGGGCGTAGCATTCCCGCTCCCAGGCCAGGGCGGCGTCGCGGTCCAGGTCCATCCCGCGGTCCACGGCCCGCTTGGCCATCCGCAGGGCCACAGGACCATTGGGAAGGATCTCCCGCGCCAATTCCAGCGCCGCGGCCAGGGCCTCGCCCGCGGGCACGACGCGGTCTACGATGCCCAACCGACCCGCAGCCTCGGCATCCAGGCGCCGGGCGGTGAAGATCAGCTCCTTGGCGCGCGCGGCGCCGATCAGCCGCGGGAGACGCTGGGTGCCGCCCGCTCCCGGGATGATGGCGAGCGAGGTTTCCACCAGTCCCAACTTCGCGGCCGAACCCGCCACCCGCAGATCCGCCGCCAGCGCCAGTTCCAATCCCCCGCCGAAAGCGGCGCCTTCCAGGGCGGCGATCACGGGCATGGGCAGGTCTTCCAGCTCCGTGAAGGCGTCGCGCAGGCCTTGGACGAAGGCCGCGGCCTCTTCCGGGGACATCTCCGCTCGCTCCTTGAGATCCGCCCCCGCGCAGAAGACGCCGGAAACCAGGCTATGGGCGAGAACGATCCGGACAGCGGGATCCGCGCGAAAGCCCGCGAGGGCCTGCCGGAATTCGGCCAGGAGCTGGCGGCCCAGCGCGTTCTTCGCCGCCGGACGGTCGAGGCCCAGAAGAACGATCCCCGCGTCGGCTCCCGCCAGGGCTTCGACCCGGATTTCCATCACGAAAGCTCGACGATGGGATCCCCCTCGTTCAGGAACTGGTCGGCCTTCACGGAGACCTTCTGGACCGTTCCCTCCTGGGGGCTGCCCACGGGGATCCGCATCTTCTCGGCATCCAGCATTCCGCGCACGAAAAGCCTCACGAAAGTTCGACGATGGGATCCCCTTCATTCAGGAACTGGTCGGCGGCCACGAAGACCTTCTGGACCGTTCCATCCTGGGGACTGCCCACCGGAATCTGCATTTTCATGGACTCGATGATCACCAGATCCTGGTCCTCGGACACGGCATCGCCTTGCGCGACGCAGACTTCCAGGACTTTGCCCGCCATTTCGGCTCGCACCACGGCCATCGGTCACCTCTTCGCAGACGATGGCCCAGTCTAGCCCGCTATTCGTCCTTGTCGGAGTCGCCGATCACCACCAGATCGTCATCCTCGTAGGCGAAATCCCCCTCTTCGATGAGGACTTCCCGCACCCTTCCGCCCTCGGGAGCGTTGATGTAGAAGGAGGTCCGGGAGACGTCCGTCCCCTCCAGGATCATCAGGGGCTCGTCCTCCTCCACTTCCTGGCCGGGCCGGACGAGAACGTCCACCACATACCCCGGCCATTCCGCCCGCACGATCATGCTGCCCCCTTCCGCCTTGCCGCGACCTTGGCCGGGAGAGTATGGCGGCCCCGCGCCCGGCGCAAGGGTTGGAACCCGTTCTTTTCGTCACATCTGCTCTCTGGGATACTGGAGGGCTTGGAGGAAGGCATGGCTGTCGCCTGTGGCATCGTGGGTCTACCCAACGTGGGAAAGTCCACCCTTTTCAATGCCCTCACCCGCGCGGGCGCGGCGTCGGCCAACTATCCCTTCTGCACCATCGAGCCCAACACCGGCGTCGTGGACGTGCCGGATCCGCGCCTGGCGGCCCTCGCCGACATCGTGAAGCCCCAGCGCATCCTGCCCGCGGCCCAGGAATTCGTGGACATCGCGGGCCTGGTGCGGGGCGCCAGCAAGGGCGAGGGGCTGGGGAACGCCTTCCTGGGCCACATCCGGGAGACGGACGCCATCGTGCAGGTGGTGCGCTGCTTCGAGGACGGAAACGTCACCCACGTGGAGGGCGGCGTAAACCCCGAGCGGGACCTGGGGATCATCGAAACCGAGCTGGTGATCAAGGATCTCGATGGCGTGGAGAAGGGCCTGGAGCGGCATCGCAAGGTGGCCAAAACCGGCAACAAGGAATCCCAGGCGCTGGTGGTCGTCCTGGAGCGCCTCTACGCCGCGCTGAACGACGGGAACTGGGCCAGCACCGCGGGCCTCTCCGCGGAGGACCGCGCCCTCGTGAAGTCCTACGGCCTGCTCACCCTCAAGCCCACCCTGTTCGTGGGGAACATCGGGGAAGAGGACATCCGGAACCCCGAAGGCAATGCCCACTACCGGAAGCTCCAGGAACTGGCCGCCGCGCGCCACGCCCCCTGCATCCCCATCTGCTCCAAGCTGGAAGCCGAGATCCAGGATCTTCCGGAAGAGGACCGTCCCCTCTTCCTGGAGGAAGCCGGGCTGTCGGAGCCGGGCCTCAACGTCCTGATCCACGCCAGCTACGACCTCCTGGGACTCCAGACCTACTTCACCGCCGGCGTGAAGGAGGTTCGCGCGTGGACCATCCGCAAGGGCGACACGGCCCCCCAGGCCGCGGGCGTCATCCACACGGACTTCGAGAAGGGCTTCATCCGGGCCCAGGTCATCGCCTACGACGATTTCATCCAGGCCCGGGGGGAGCAGGGCGCCAAGGACGCAGGAAAGATGCGGACCGAGGGAAAGGAATATGTCGTGAAGGACGGCGACGTGATGCACTTCCTGTTCAACGTCTGAACTCATTCCGCCCTCTCCCGCACCCGATCTCTTGGAAAGCGGGTAGGAATCGATGAATCAGCCCAAATCGAGCGGTGAGGCCCGGCGGGGATCCCCCGTGGATGACCCCGCACAGATCCGCAAGGCTCTGCTCGATCTTCTGCAGGCCGAGGCGGAGTTCCCCATCAAGGTGGAGGGCACCCATACCCTCCCCTACACCGCGTCCGTCAAGCACCTGGATCAGGAAAATGGGCTGCTCCACCTTCGGCTCATCCGGCCCCTGCCCCATGAAATGGCGGCCGGGGCGCCCTTCGAGATGCTGTTCGCCCTGGGGGACCAGCGGTTCGAGGCCCCCATCACGTTCATGGGCCGGGAATCCTACCTGCTGTACCGCTTCACGCTGCCCACCCAGATGGTCCAGTCGGACCGGCGCGCCCACAAGCGCTACCCCTTCCGCCCCCGGGAGAAGGCCTACGTCACGGCCCAGGACGCGGGCTGGCCGGGCTACGGGCTGGCGGGGCCCCTCGTGAATCTCTCCCTGGGCGGCCTGGCCTTCCGCGTGGACCGGATCCTGCGGCTGGACGACCACCTGCGGGTGACGCCGGGCACGGGCTTCTTCGAGCGCGGGAAGGAACTGCCCCAGTTGAAGATCCGGGACCTTCCCAAGCACCCCCTGTTCGAGGGGCGAGGCCGAGTGGCCAACGCCTGGGAACGGGACGGAGAGATCACGGTGGGCGTCCAGTTCATGGACCTGAAGGAT
This sequence comes from Geothrix sp. 21YS21S-4, assembly GCF_030845995.1. Lineage (NCBI taxonomy): Bacteria > Pseudomonadati > Acidobacteriota > Holophagae > Holophagales > Holophagaceae > Geothrix > Geothrix sp. 21YS21S-4. The sequence goes on along the minus strand of NZ_CP132719.1, from coordinate 950,445 downwards.
TCGGAACTGCGGCTGCTCCAGGACGTGATCACCATCCGCGAGCAGATGCAGAAGGCCTCCAGCGTCTCCGGGCCCTCCGCGCCGGCGCCGCGCCCGGGAGCGAAGGCGGAGGTGGCCCAGGGGCCCGCCACCCGCATGGATCCCGCGGGCGCCCTCACGCCCGACGCGCTCCTCCGCCTGCGACGGCGGAGCGCGCCCGTCATCCTCGCCCTGCGGCCGGGCACAGACCGAGAAGGCCTCCTGGCAGTCCTGGCCGGGGCCGGCTACCTCCGGCTGGAGGTCGCGGCCTCCCTCGATGCGGCCCGGGACCTGCTCCGGGCCAACCAGGGTGCTCCGGGCCGGCTTTTGCTCGTGGAAGCGGCGGAAGGCGCACCGCCCCTCGAGGAGCTGCGTGCGCTGCTGGGGGACCGCGGGGATCTGGGCATCGCGCTCCTTCATCGCGAGGCTCCCCTGCCGGAAACGGCGGAGCCCTTCCTTCGCCCCGTGGAGTGGCCCGCCGCCGCCGAAACCGCCTGGCTGCTCGTGCTGGATGAGCTCGCGGGGTTCTGAACGGACCGCTTTTTCAGGCATGAAGGATGTCAAAAGCGATTTGGGGGGTTGGCAAACCCGGCTATTACCGATAAGCAGGGATATGACCATCCGGAAAAGGCGATTCCTGATCGTGGATGACGAGCCCCTGACCCTCCAGGGACTCCAGCGGGCACTCCGCGGCCTGCGCCACCAGTGGGAGATGGAGTTCGTCTCCACCCCCCGCGAGGCCATGGCGCGGATGGAGCGCGAGCCCTTCGACGTGGTGATGACGGATATCCGGATGGAGGAGATGGAGGGACCCGAATTCCTGAAGTGGGTCATGGAGCACCATCCCGGGACGGTGCGGCTGGTCCTCTCCGGCAACCTGGACCACAGCTCGGCCCTCCGATGCGTCGGGGTGAGCCATCAGTTCATCGCCAAGCCCTGCAACCCCGACTTCCTGAAGCACGTCCTGATCCAAACCAGCACCCTGGGGGACGCCCTTGCCAATCAGGCCGTCGCCGAGTTCGCCGCGGGCATCGACCACCTGCCCGCCCTCCCGCCGCTGTACCGGGACGTGTGCGCCCGCCTGGAGGATGGGGACGCGGGTCCCGAGGAACTGGGGCGGCTGGTGGAGAAGGACCCGGGAATGGCCTCGGCCATCCTCAAGGTCGTCAATTCCTCCTATTTCGGCCTGCGGAAGAAGGTGGTGGGAATCCCGGACGCCGTCATGCACCTGGGGACCGAGGCCCTCAAGGGGCTGCTCCTCCAGACCGGCCTCTTCCAGGGGCTGGGCCGCTTCGAATCCACTCCTTTCAACGTGAACCACATGTGGGCCCACACGATCCACGTGGCCCAGACCGCCCGCCAGCTGTCCGTCCTCGCGGGCGCCCCGCGGGAAGTGCAGGAGGCCGCCTTCACGGGAGGGCTGCTGCACGACGCGGGAATCCTGGTGATGGGCTCTCGCTTCCCCGAGGAATACCAGCGGGTGAGCGCGCTGATCCAGGATGAAGGGCTGCTGCTCTCCAGCGCCGAGTACGAGGTCTTCGGCGTGTCGCACGGGGAAGTGGGGGCCTACCTCCTCAGCATGTGGGGCCTGCCCGACGAGGTCATCCGCCCCGTGGTGTGGCATCACCTCCCCAATTTCGAGAGCTCCCGGATCTTCACCCCCACGGTGGCCGTCCACCTGGCGGACAGCTTTTCCGGGGGCCACGCGTACCACGCCCTGTTCGGCACCGCCAAGATGGACGAGCTCTACCTGGATTCCATCGGCCTGGGAGAAATGGCGCGGCGCTGGAGCGACACCTTCGGGCGGTGAGGTCGGTGTGCTCCGAGGGGTCTGCCCTCAAAAGGCAAAGATCACCACCCAGGCCCCAAGAGCAGCGTCGGGTCCCGACAGCTTTTCTTGGAGCCCTTGGTGTCTTGGTGGTGAGCAGGTGCTTTAGCTCTTGAGAGCCGCGGGGTAATCAGAGGGGCGCGACTTTCACGACCTGCCCCTGGGCGTCCACCCGCTGGAAGCCGTCCTCGATCCGGTTGGCGCCCCGCATCACGGGATCCGCCGCGTCCTTGGCCAGCAGGACGCCGCCCCGGGCGTTGCGATGGACCACGCACTCCTCCAGGGTGACCTGGGAATCCTCCAGGAGGAGGAGGCCCGTGTCCCGCCCGTCCTTCAGCGTGCAGCGGGCCAGGAGCAGGCTGCCGCCGGATTCCACCTGGACGCCCGCGCCGGCGTTCCCCAGGATCTCGCACCCGTCCAACACACCCTGGCCGCCTTCCGCGCAGTCCACCCCCAGGGACTGGCCCTCCGAGAACGAACATCCGCGCGCCTGGACCGTGGCCCCGTGGTGGATGAGCAGGCCCGCGCCCCCATTGGCGCGGACGGCGCAGCCCTCCAGCGTGGCCAGGCCCCGATCCATCACCGACAGCCCGAAGCCGGCGTTCTCCGCCAACCGGCACCCGCGAAAGACCACGTTGGCCCCCGCCAGGACGTGGCCCCCGGCGCAGGCGTGGTTCCCCAAATCGCAATCCTCCAGAACCGCATGGCTCCGCTCCAGGGCCAGCAGGCCCGCGAACCGGCTGCCCATCAGCCGGCAACGGGTCAACTGGACGTCGCCTTCCGGCTCCACCTCCACGGAGCCCGCGGGCGCGGACAACCCGCACGCCTCCAGCGCGGCGCGGCCCCGGGCCTGGACCCGGACGGCCACGCCATCGTCGGAGCCCACGTCCACCCCCGCCGCGGCAAGCTGGGCGCCGGAACCCACCAGGAGCCCGACTTCCCGGAATCCCGAGAAGCTCCCCCCTTCGACGCGGGCTTGGGCGCCCTCGCCGATCGCCAGTCCCCGCGCGCCCGACGTGAAGGCGCATTCCCGGAAGACGGCTGACGTCCCCGGCCCCTCCATCTCCACACCCGCCCCTCCTCCTTCGAGGACGCAGTGCTCCAGGGCTGAGGTTCCTCCTGTGAGCCGCACCGCCGCCTCGCCCTCCGGGGCCCGGAGCGTCAGGCCCTTCAGGACCACGTCCGGCGCCTGGATCCGGACCGCCGGGCCGCCATGGCCCTCCAGCACCACTTCCCCGGGACCGCCCAGGGAGGCGAGGGTCACGGCCTTGTCCACCACCACGGATTCGCGATAGACCCCCGGGAGGATCTGGATCTCGCCGCCGGGCGGGACCTGGCGAAGCGCCACCTTCAAGCTGAGGCACTGCCCCTGCCCCGCCTTGCCCACCCGAAGCCCCGGGCCGCTGCTCTCCGGCCGGGGAACCGGAGCGGGGGTCTCGGATCCAGTGCTGGGCGGAGCGGGTGAATGGGTGGCGAGGGCGCGGCGGATGGCCGCCCCCAGCGCTTCGGCCCCCTCGTAGCGGGCCGCCGGACTCTTGGCCAGGGCCCGCTCCGCCACCTCGGCGAGGGTTTCGGGAAGGCCCAGCAGGTCCGACGGCTGGAGGGGATCGGGGGGATGGAGCAGGATCCGGTTCAGGACCGCCGTGGGCGTCTCGCCCTCGAAGGGCTTCCGTCCGCCCGCGAGGATCTCGTAGAGGACCACGCCCAGGGCGAATAGGTCCGATTCCGCGGAGGCGGCTCCCGAATCCAGGTACTCCGGCGCCATGTAGCTGGCGGTTCCCATCCAGGTGCCCGCCTGGGTCAGGCCCGACGGCCCCATGCGGGCCACGCCGAAGTCCATCAGCTTGGCCTGCAACCGCTTCCCATGCCGCGCCACCATGATGTTGGCCGGCTTGATGTCCCGGTGGACCACGCCCTGGGCGTGGGCGTAGCCCAGGCCCTCGCAGACCTGGGCCAATGCCTCCAGCAGTTCCGCTTTGGAGACCTGCCCCTGCCGGATGAGGGCGTCGAGGTCCTCCCCCGCGATGTATTCCATGACCAGGTAGTGGAGGCCCTCGTCCTCGCCGAATTCATGGACGGTGACGATGTGCGGATGGTTCAGCATCGCCGCGGCCTGGGCCTCGCGCTCGAACCGAGCCTGGGCTTCTTCCCCGAAAGCGGTTCCGCTCGAGATGATCTTCAGGGCCACTTCCCGCCCCAGCTTGGGATCCCGGCCCAGGTACACCTCGCCCATGGTCCCCTTCCCCAGAAGGCGCACCACGTGGAATTTCCCCAGTCGTTCCCGCATGGATCCCTATCGGCCGAAAAGCGGCGTCAGTCCAGTTCGGAAGGCGGCTTCCGGGACCGGTCGGCTCCTAGCTGTCCACCTTGAGGATCGCCAGGAAGGCCTCCTGGGGGATCTCCACGCTGCCGATGGACTTCATGCGCTTCTTGCCCTCTTTCTGCTTGTTGAGGAGCTTCTTCTTACGGCTGATGTCGCCGCCGTAGCACTTGGCAAGCACGTCCTTGCGGCGGGCCTTCACGTTGGTGCGGGCGATGATCTTGCTGCCGATGGCCGCCTGGATGGCGACGTCGAACATCTGCTGGTGGATCACTTCCTTCATCTTCTGGCAGAGGGCGAGGCCCAGGGACTGGCTCTTGGTGCGGTGGACGAGGATGGACAGCGCGTCCACGGCCTCGCCGTTCACCAGGACGTCCATCTTCACCAGGTCGGACTCCGTGTAGTGCTTCATGTGGTAGTCGAAGCTGGCGTAGCCCTTGGAGATGGACTTGAGCTTGTCGTAGAAGTCCAGCACCACCTCGTTGAGGGGCAGCTCGTAGACCAGCATCACGCGATCCTGGCTCACGTATTCCAGCTTCTGCTGGATGCCGCGCCGCTCCTCGCACAGCTTGATCAGGCCGCCCACGAAATCCGTGCGGGTGAGGATCGTGGCCTCGATGATGGGCTCGTCGATCTTCGCGATCTTCTGGAGCGGGGGCAGCTTGGAGGGATTGTCCACGGAAGTCTCGGTGCCGTCGGTCAAGTGGACGTGGTACCGCACGCTGGGGGCCGTGGTGATGAGATCCAGGTCGAATTCCCGCTCCAGCCGCTCCTGCACGATCTCCATGTGGAGCAGGCCCAGGAAGCCGCACCGGAAGCCGAAGCCGAGCGCCGTGGAGGTCTCGGGCTCGTAGGTGAAGCTGCTGTCGTTCAGCCGCAACTTGTCCATGGCGTTGCGCAGGTTCTCGAAGTCGTCGCTGGAGGTGGGGAAGATCCCCGCGAACACCACGGGCTGGATCTCCTTGAACCCCTTCAGCATCTCGGTGGCCGGCTTGGTCGTGAGGGTCACAGCGTGGGTCACGGTGTCGCCGACCTTCACGTCGGCGAGCTGCCGGATGTTGGCCACCAGGTAGCCGACCTCGCCCACGGACAGGGAATCCTGCTTGTCCATCTTCGGATCGAAGATCCCGATCTCGTCCACCCGGTGCTCGCTGCCCGTGGACATGAAGCGGATCTGGTCCCCGGCCTTCAGGGTGCCGTTGACCACCCGGATGAGGTTCACCACCCCGCGGTAGGAATCGTAGTAGCAGTCGAAGACCAGGGCCTGGAGCGGCGCGGCCGGATCACCCTGGGGCGGCGGAACGCACTTCACGATCTGCTCGAGCACCTGCTCGCAGTTCGCGCCGGTCTTGGCGCTGACGTTGACGGCGTGGGCCGTGTCCACCAGCCCGATCACGGTGTCGATCTGCTCCAGGACGCGCTCGGGGTCGGCGCTGGGCAGGTCGGTCTTGTTCAGCACCGGGAAGACCTCCAGCCCGTTCTCCAGGGCCAGGTAGGTGTTCGCCAGGGTCTGGGCCTCCACGCCCTGGGTGGCGTCCACCACCAGGATCGCTCCCTCGCAGGCGGCGAGGCTGCGGCTCACCTCGTAGGTGAAATCCACGTGGCCCGGCGTGTCGATCAGGTTCAGGGTGTAGGTCTTTCCATCCTGGGCCAGGTACTTCAAGGTCACCGCGTGGGCCTTGATGGTGATCCCGCGCTCCCGCTCCAGATCCATGTCGTCCAGGATCTGGGCCTGCATGTCGCGGTGGGCCACGGTCTTGGTCAACTCCAGCAGGCGATCCGCCAGCGTGGACTTGCCGTGATCGATGTGGGCGACGATGGAAAAATTGCGGATGAGCGCTGGATCGGACACTAGGGCAACCTCGAACCCTCCATCCTACCGTTGAGAAGTCCCGCTGTCTTCGGGGTTTTCCCGGCATCTCGGCCCAGGCGGCGGTTGCTCCCAACCCCGGCGTCCTTTACCCTCGAAGGTCACGAGAACAAGGAGCCAGCTTGTCCCAGTTCGCGTCCCCCATGACCATCCTGATGGTGGAGGACAACGCCCTTCAGCGCCGCCAGATCGAGGCCCAGCTGCAGCCCCTCGGGCACCGGCTGGAGGCCGCGGCCAACGGCCAGGAGGCGTTGGACCGCCTGCGCGAAGGCGACTACGACCTGGTGATCATGGACGCGGTGATGCCTTCCATGGATGGGTTCAAGGCCTGCGAGCTGATCAAGGCCGACCCGGCGACCGCCGACATTCCCGTCATCGTGCTCACGGCCCTCAGCCGCGACGCCAAGGACCGCAGCTACGCGGCGGGCGCCGACGATTTCCTCCGCAAGCCCGCCAACACGCTCCTGCTCCAGGTGCGGGTCCAGACCCACCTCCGGATCCGCGGCCTGTCGCGGAGCTTCGCCGCGCCGCTTCCTCCGGCCAAGGCCAAGGTCCTGGTGGTCTCCACCAGCGCCCTCGTCCGCTCCCAGGTCCAGAACCACTTCGGGAAGGATCTGGCCGCGTTCCTGGAGGCCCAGGGCGAAAGCCAGGCCCGCGCCCAGATCCTGGCCCACCGGCCGGACGTCCTCGTCCTGGACACGGACCTGCTTGAGGGCAGCGCCGAGGCCCTGGCGGTCGCCATGCACGAAGCCGAGGACCTGCGCGACATTCCCATCCTGCTCCTCCACAGCCCCGGCGAACTGGAGACCTGGGCCCGCGCCGAGGCACCCCTGGCCGATGCCCTGGAGAAGCCCCTGGCCGCGCCGGAGACCCGCCGCCGCGTCGGCCTCCTGGCGAAGCTCGCCCACCTCCAGCAGCTCGCCGGCGGAGCATGAACCGCGCCCTGCGGGCGGCCGCCTTCGGGCTCCTCGCCGCGGGTTGGGGAACGGTCGCGCAGGCCGCCGTCCGCGAGGGCCGCATCACCGACGGGCATCGGGGTCTGGCGGACGTCCGCATCTACCCGGATCGCCAGCCCCGGATCTCGCCCGCGGGGGATCTCCCCGTGGCCCTCAGTGGCCCGGACGGGCGCTTCCGCCTCGATCTGGATCCCGGGGACGGCGTGCTGGTGGTGGAGAAGGACGGCTGGACGCGCGACCTCGTTCCCGCGGCGGAGTGGGGCGAAGACATCGTTCTGCAGCCGCGGCCCGACCACCGGGAGGAGGCCGTCCTCCTAGTGCGCCTCGATTTCCCCGACGAGCCCTCGAAGCTGCCGGACGGCGCCCTCCGGGAACTGCTCTTCTCCCGCCGGCCAGGCGTCGCCAGCGCCGCGAACTACCTCTACGAAGTGAGCAAGGGCGCCCTTTCGCTGGTGGAGGGCCGCTTGCTCAAGCTGCGCAGCGCGGACTTCCCGGGCCCCCGGACGAACGCTCGGAAAGCGGCCATGGCCGAGTGGGTCCTGGAGCGGCTGCGGGGCGAGGCCCTGGGCGCCTGCGACCGCCTCGACAACCGCACGGGGGCGGAGAAACCCGACGGCAAGCCCGACCACCTGTGGATCATCACGCCCGGTGCGCCCCAGTCGATCACCGCGGAGGACGCCCACCTCAAGGCCGGCAGCCTCCTCCTTCCCCTGCCCTGGGCGCGCATGCGGCGCTGGCCGCTGCTGTTCATGACCGAGGAAGTGCCCCTGGGCAATATCGTCCACGAGGCCTTCCACGCCATGGGCGAGCATCGCGTGGACGACCTCTACCTGGAGGACGGCGGCCCCCTCACCGCCGGGATCTGGGACCTGATGGACGCGGGGCAGTACCGCGGCTGGGACCGCTCCCATCCCGCCGAAGGGCCCTGGGTGGAGGACACGGGCTACAGCCCTTCGCATCCCACGGCCTGGGTGCGGTCGGACCTGTGGTACCGCGGCCGCTTCCGCGGCACCGTTCCCCACGTCACGCTGAAGGGACGCGTCTGGGAGGGCTGGATCGCTCCCGCTTCCCGCGCGCCGGGCGCGGATCCGCAGTGGGTGACGGTGCCCGACCCTCGGAAGAAGGGCCGCTTCTTCAGCCTGGAGGTCCGCCGGCCCTGGGGCTTCGAGCGGGGTCGCGTGGGCGGGCGCTTCGGTCCCGGCTACGAAGGGCTATTGGTGGCGCTGGTCGACCCCGCTCTTCTCAGCCCCGACGTGCCGCGAGGCCCCATGCGGGTGGTGGATGCCCACCCTGGAACCCCGGAACCGCCCAAGCCGCGCTTTCCGCTGGGCCTGTGGCAGCTCGACGACGCGGCCTTCAACCTCGGCCCCGGCGAGAATCCCAAAGGGCGCAGCGGACCCCTGGCGTGGGAAGTCCTGGAGACCGACGCCCGCGGCCGCATGCGGGTGAAGCTACAGTTGGTGGGAAAGGAACGAACTACCAAGTAAGATGAGGCATGAACTTTTCCCACCGCCTCTTCTTTTGTCTCGCCGCGGTCACCCTCGGCGCCCAGCCCGCACCGGACGCGGGTCGAGCCACCGCAGAGCGGCTGCGGACGGAGGCGTTCCGCACCCATGGCGCCCACGAGGACCTGACGTGGCTGTGCGATCACATTGGACATCGCCTGTCTGGTTCATCCCAGCTGGACAAAGCCATCGCCTGGGCCCAGGACCGGATGAAAGCCGCCGGCCTGTCGAACGTCCATGCCGAGCCGGCGATGGTGCCCCACTGGGTGCGGGGGGAGGAATCCGCCCGGATGCTTTCCCCCCTGCCCCAGCCGCTCAACATCCTGGGCCTGGGGGGCAGCGTGGGAACGCCGGAGGGCGGGCTCACGGCGGACGTGGTGGTGGTGGATTCCTTCGACGACCTGGACCGCCTGGGGGCCGCAGTGAAGGGGAAGATCGTCCTCTTCGACGTGCCCTACCAGGGCTACGGCCGCACGGTGGTCTACCGGCACGACGGCGCGGCCCGGGCGGCCAAGCACGGGGCCGTCGCGGCCCTGGTGCGATCCGTGGGGCCCGTCAGCCTGGACACGCCCCACACCGGCGCCATGGACTACGATCCGGCCTTCCCCAAGATCCCCACCGCGTCCGTCACCCTGGAAGCCGCGACCCAGATGCGGCGGATGCAGGCCCGCGGGGAGCGGATCTCCCTCCACTTGGAGATGGGCGCGAAGACCCTTCCCGACGCGCCCTCCGCCAACGTGGTCGGCGAGATCCGGGGAACGGAGAAGCCCGAGGAAGTGGTGATCCTCAGCGGCCACCTGGACAGCTGGGACGTGGGCCAGGGCGCCCAGGACGACGGCGCCGGAACGGTGATGGTGATGGAAGCCGCCCGGCTCCTCCGAACCCTCGGCCTCCAGCCCCGCCGCACCCTCCGCGTGGTGCTGTGGACCAACGAAGAGAACGGCCTCCGCGGCGGCAAGGCCTATCGCGACGCCCACCGGGCGGAGCTGGGAAACATCGTCGCCGCCTTCGAAACCGATTCCGGCAGCGAGCGGATCAAATCCTTCAGCCTGGAACTGCGGAAAGCCACGCCCGAAGCCAAGCAGGCCGCGCTGGAGTCCCTCAAAGGCGTCGGAGCGGCTCTCGAATCCTTCGGCCCCATCGAGTTCCGCCTGGGCGGATCCGGCGCCGACATCAGCCCCATGGTGGCCGAAGGCGTCCCCGGGATCGGCGTGGGCCACGCCGCCGCCCACTACTTCGACATCCACCACAGCCGCGCCGACACGCTGGACAAAGTGGACAAGGACGACCTGGCGCACAACGCCGCCGCCCTGGCGGCCTTCGCCTACGCCCTGGCCCAATCGAACGTCAGGTTCCAATAGAAACGAAGGCCTCCGAACGGAGGCCTTCGTTTCCACAAAAAGAGCTTTGCTTCTAGAACCGCAGGCCGGCGTAGACGGAGGCGTTCCAGCGCGGCGCCATGGACTTGAGGGTCGTGTCGTCGTGGATGCTGTCGGTGAGGAGCTGGATGCCCTTCTGGTCGGTCTTCTTGAGGGCGCCCGAGACATCGGCTCCGAAGTAGGGCGTCCAGGTCTTCTGCGTAGGTATTGCGAATTCCGCGCTGATCCGGGCCCAGGGCCGCCAGAAGGTCACGCTCTGCGCAGCGGGGTAGGTCGATGGGATTCCCGCGTTGGTGGCGTAGGTCGTGCCGGCCACCTTCAGATTCTCGCCCCGACCTTCCAGATGGAAGCCCACCTCAAAGGCCGCCGAGGGACGAAGGGAATAGCCCACGCCCACGCCCCACCAGGAATAGTGCAGATCCGTGCTGGTGTTATTCACGGAGGCCCCGCCGCCGGTGGCGTTGAGCTGGAACTTGGACTTCTCCGGAAAGCGCCCGCCCAGTTCGAGATCCCAGTTGGGAGCCTCCGGGAAGGGCATGATCAGGCGCAGCCCCACGCCGACCTGCTCCTTCGCCTTGTCGGAGAAGGTGTAGCCGCCCACGCTGGCGAGGTCATAGGCCTGGAACGACGTCGAATCGACGAACACCTGGATCTTCCCCATCTCCTCCCCCGGCGTCTGGGCGGACAGGACCCCGGCAGCAAACAGGCAGGCGAGCAACTTCGAATGATTCACGGATCCTCCGTTGGACGGTGGAAGAAAAATGGGATGGAATCAGGGCGCGACGAAGGTCTGGGCGCTGTTCGCGACCACGATGTCCCAGGGATAGTTGAAGACGATCTTGTGGCCGAAGGACACGTCGCCGGAGAGCGTCAGGACCTTCACGTTGGGCGTGGCAGTCTTCACCGCCTCGATCCAGTCGGTCCGGTTGAGCGCGCGCTGGGCGGAGTTGACGCTGGCATTGGTGTGGAGGGATTTCACCGCGAAGACCGTGATAACGGCGGTTCCGCTGGTCGGCCGGAGCTCAACAGGCAGGTCGAACCAGCAGTAGCCGGGGCCCGCCGTATCGCCGCTCTGATAGGTGGCGGCGCCGGACGGCAGGAAGGTCCGGGCGTCCGTCAGCACCGAGTTGCTCACGAGCTGGGTGGTGGGGTAGTTGGCGGGCAGCATGAAGTCCTGGGTGGCGCCGTTGGCCTGGATGTCCACCACCCAGAAGTCGGGCGGCACCACGTTCCCGCCCGCGTCCTTGGTGGGGTTGAACCAGGTGATGCGGTAGCCGCCGGAGGACTGGCCGCTCAGGGCGCCCGTGGCATCGCGGCCCCGCTTGTCCACCACCAGGTTGATGGGCGGTGTGAAGCCCCAGGCGCTCAGCGCATCCCCGTTGGTGGAAGCGCCCGCGAAGGCGGTAGGGAACAAGCCATTTCCGTCCGCCAGCCATGTGCGGCTGATGACGGAGCCAGCGGCTGCGGAGTAGAAGGGCGTGTACGCCGTCCAGTAGAAATGGCCCACACCCGCGGAAGAAGGTGTCGTGCCCCCGATCCCCACCGGCGCCTGAGAGGCGTCGAAGGTCGTGTAGCCGTTCGCGGTGAGGTCGATCCTGCTGTTGTCGGGACTGATAGCCGTAAGGCTCTTCGGCCATATCGGATCGCCATTCGGATCCCGCGGATTGGCGTAGAGGAAGCCACTGAATCCGGCCATCCCGGAATAGGTGGCCGAAGCGTTGAGAGAAGCGCGGTTCAAGGGGAAAGGCCGCGCCCACACCCGGGACCAGAGGTAGTCCGCGTAGGAGAAAACACTGATGATGTTATTGAAGCTCCCCACCAAGCTCTTGTCCGGTAATCGGTTCGGATCATTGGCATCGAAGGGAACCACAAATCCTTGAATGCCGCCCCCGAGGGGCACGGTGCCCTGAAAGCCATGGACGATGGCATTCAGGAAGGAGGGAACCGCCCCTGCACCCACCGTGGTGTAGTCGGTCGCATTCAAGCCCACGGTCAGGCCCCCCGTCGGAGGCCCGTCCGGATCTCCCACTTCATGGCTCCGATCGCTGAATGGATTGGCACCGGCATTGAAGTCATAGGGGTCGGAGGTACTTGCAGGGACGCGGAAGGCCTGCAATGCCGTGACCGAATAGGCATCGGACGTCTTCGTGGTGGCGGAATAGGTGGGGTAGTCGACGATGAAGCCCATGTCCGTCGGCGTGCCGGGGGTGGTGTCGAAATTCTGGAGCTTGGGCGCCACCGACGCGTCCGTCCACGTCTTGGGGAAGAGGGTCCACTCGCTAAATTCCTGGTAGGCCGGGATTCCGCTGAAGGCGCCAGCGTTGTTGGAGTTTTGGACCCACTGGGTGGCCCCGGTGGCGTCACTGCCGGAAATGGAGAGGCGGTCCATCCAGCGGACATTGGGTGCCACCGGGCCCGGGGCCCCGAGCAGATTAAAGGCGAATGGCCCTCCTCCTTGGACACTGCCCTGCATCCGCCGCTGCCCCACGGCCGAGACTTCCGTCCCAAATCCCTGCGCCGTCACCACCCGCAGCGTGGGATTCCACGGTCCGCTGGTGGATCCGGCGTCGCCGAAGCCAAAGGTCGAGCCCGAACCCAGGGTGGTGCCGAGGGAGGCATCGGCGTAGGGGCCGGTGGGGGCGTTGGGGATCCGCACGAGGTAGCCGTGGGTGTCGGAACCGAAGGCGGGCACCTTGACGTAGAAGGGCAGGTTCGAGCGGACGGGGATCTGGACCACGGCGTGGCTGGTCTGGTCCTTGACGGCGACGGAGGTGAACTGGCCGTCCTGGAAGATCTGCACGGTGGCGCCGTAGCCGTTGGCGGCGAGGGTGGCCGGCGCGAAGACGTCCGATCCCGTCTCCACCCGCTGGCGATAAAGGAAGCTCAGGTTGAAGTTCTGGGTATGCGACCCGTCCACGATCACCCACTTCTGATAGCTCTTGGGGGTCGGGGGAGCCAGGTTGGCGGGGGATCCCGCGGAGGACGCGCGGCTGAGGTCGTCGGTGACGGTCAGGGTCGCGAGGTAGGGCGTGATCTGGCCGGCGACGCCGGGATACACCACCTCGGTCGGGGTCGCCAGCGTGGAGCTGGAGGGCACGCCGCCGGGGAAGCTCCACTGGTAGCTGATCGTTCCGCCGCTGGCCGGAGTCGTCGCGGAGCCGCTGAAGGCCAGGCTGCCGCCGGCGGGGATCACCACCAAGTCAGGGCTGGTGCTGGTGGCGGGGTTATAAAGACCCGTGGAGGCGTTGCTGGGCAACTCCGTCTGGCTCGGCAAGGTGCCGCTGGCCTGGGGCGACGACACGATGGCGACAGGATAGGTGTTGTAGGTCACCGCGAAGGTGCGGGTCTGGGAGGTCGCGGCGCCGCCCCGGTTGTCCTGGGCGGCGATGGTGACCACCGCGTTCCGGGTGGTGGCCGTGAAAGTGTCGGGATAGGCGTGGGTCAAATTGATGGGGGCGCCGGCGGCGGTTCCCGTGGTGGCGGTGCCCGCGTCCGCCGTGGTCCCATCTCCCCAGTTCACGGAATAGGAAACGGGATCGCCGTCCAGGTCCGTGAGGGTGAAGCTCAGGGCCGCCTTGACGCTGGAATAGACGGCCGTGGTGGGCGAAACGGGGGCGGTCACGGCCACCGTGGGCACGGTGTTGGGGCCGGTGGTCGCCAGGGTGACGACCGGGCCGGTCACGGAGGGGCTCGACAGTCCGTTGGAGTCCGTCACCACCACGCTGGGCGTGGCGGTCCGGCTCGTTCCCACGACGCCGGGCTGATACTGGGCGGTGATGGTGAACTTCCCGCCGCCGTCGTCGGTGGTGCTGACGATCGAGGCCCCGGCCACGGGATCACCCACCTGGAAGGCGATGCCGGACGCGCTGACGGTGCCGCCGGCGGTGTCGGTCACCTGGATCTGGAAGGCCTGGGAGACCGTTCCCGTGTTCGCCACCTGGAGCGACACGGCGGAAGCGGGCGACAGGAACGTGACGGTCACCGGAGACGTCTGGCCCGTCACGATGAAAGGCCTCGTGACCCAGTCGCCGCTCAATCCCCGCGTGTCCGTGGCCCGGACCTTCACGGCCACGGAGCCGCCGACGGCGGGATCCAGGGTGCCCTTGTTGAAGGCGTGAGCCACCGTGGCGGAAGCGCTGGTGACCTGGGCGGAGCCGTCGCCGAAATCCCAGGTGTAGACGGCCACGCTGTCGCCGATGTCCGGATCCGAGGCGCTGGCCGTGAACGAATAATTGATGTAGGGGTTCAGGGTCGCGTCGGCGGGAGCGCAGGTGAACCCGCTGACCGTCGGGGCGTTGTTCTGCACTTGGCCGGAGCCAGGCGTGGCGCCGCCCTTGCCGCCTCCGCCGCAACCCATTCCGACGATGCCCACTGCCGTCACGGCGAGAGAATAGAAAAACCTGCGATTGAGCATCGGGGGCCTCCACACAGCAGGGGATTTCGGATGGGCTCCGGAAAACATGCGACGAACGGTTTAAGCCACTTTAGGCCGAGAACCTAGCTGGGTCCATAAGAACGCGGCGCCTCGGGAGAGGCCTACCGCTCGGCCACGCGCTGGAACCGGAACATGACGCGCCGCTGGAGGGCGCGGCCCTCCGGCGTGCTGCCGTCCCCCTCGGGCTGGCTGTCGCCCCGGGCTTCGGACGTCACCCGGGCCGCCGGAACCCCCAGATCCACCAGGTAGCGCTGGGCCGCCAGGGCCCGCTGGACGCTGAGGTCGAGGGCATCCCCGCCCCCGTGCCTCCGCTCTCCCGGAGCGGCGTGGCCTTCGCACACGAGGGTGAAGCCCTGGTAGCGGTTCGCCAGTTCCGACAGGCGGACCAGGAGCACGTCGCTGCCCGGCGCCAGGACGCCGCTGCCCTCTCCGAAGATCAGCGCGCCGCGGAAGCTGACGAAGCGGAGGCGCGTGCCCACCTCGGGACCGTCCACGGCCTGGGCGTCGTTGAGGAGTTTCTCCAGGTCGGCGGCCCGGGCCGGATCGAGTCCCGTGGAGCCGGGGAGGATTCCGTCCCCCGCCACGGGCTTCACCCCCAGGGCCTTCTGCACGGACTGGAGAGCCTGCTGGAGCTTGGCCTGATCGGATACGGAGAAGGAGTACAGCAGCGCGAAGAAGGCCATCAGCTGGACCATCAGATCCGCGAAGGTCACCAGCCAGAGGGATTCGAGATCCGCTTTCCGGCGGGCGAACCGGACGGGGGCCTGGTTACCCACGCATCCGCCGATCCGCGCCCCGCTCCTTGGGGGCCAGGAAGGCCGACAGCTGCGCCTCCAGGGCGGAGGGATGGATCTCGGCCTCGATGCCCATCACGCCTTCCAGCATGATCTGCTTGAGCTGGAGTTCCTCCTTGCTGCGCAGTTCCAGCTTTCCCGCGATGGGGATGGCCAGAAGGTAGGCGATCACCGCCCCGTAGAGGGTGGACAGGAGGGACAGGGCCATGGCCCCGCCGATGCTGGAGGGGTCCTTGATGCTGGCGAACAGCTGCACCATCCCGATGAGGGTGCCCACCATCCCGAAGGAGGGCGCGCTGAGGGCGATGAACCGGAAGATCTCCTGCCCCTGGTGGTGGCGGTCCTGCGTGGCGCGCAGCTCCTGCGCCAGGACGGCGTGGATGTGCGTCCGCTCGGCGCGGTCCACCACCATCCGCAGGCCCTTCGCCAGGAAGCCCTCCACGTCCATGGCCTTTTCCATGTTCAGCAGCCCTTCCCGGCGCGCCCGCTGCGAAAGGCCCACGATCTGGTTCACCAGGGCCTGGGTCTCCGGCGCCCGGGTGAAGAAGGCGCGGCTGGCGATGGAGAACGCGTAGCTCACGTGCTCCAGCGGGAAGCGGATCAGGGTGGCGGCGATCACGCCCCCCACCACCACGATGGTGCTGGCGGGATGAAAGAAGATGCGGGGATTCGGGCCGATGCCGATGGCCACCGCCAGCAGCGTCACCCCCAGCAACACTCCCAGGAAACTCCCTCGATCCATGGATCAGCCTCTGGCTGAGCTTATCGGACGGGGCCCCGACCCGGCCCAACTTTGCTCCCCGACCGCGCCCCTTGAATGTGATAGCATCTTTTTTATACAATTTGCGCGTCGTGCGGCCCTGCATCGAACGAGAGGAACGGCTTGATGAATTCCACTCCGCCCGAACGAATCGCCTTTCTCGGAGGCTATCTCCCCCGGCTGTGCGGCATCGCCACCTTCACCCACGACCTGTGCGAAGCGGTGGCCGCGGCGGCGCCGTCGTCCCTGTGCTTCGCCGGGGCGATGAACGACCAGCCCGATCCCTACCGCTATCCGCCGCGGGTCCGCTTCGAGGTGGAGGAGAAGGACCTGGATTCCTATCGCCGGGCCGCCGACTTCCTGAACTTCAACAACGCGGACGTGCTGTGCATCCAGCACGAGTTCGGAATCTACGGTGGACCGGCCGGGAGCCACCTCCTCACCCTCCTGCGGGAGATCCGGATGCCGGTGGTGACGACGCTGCACACCATCCTGCGGGATCCCAATCCCGCGCAGCGCCGGGTGATGGACGAGCTGATCCAGCGCAGCGACCGGCTGATCGTCATGGCCCAGAAGGGCGCGGAGATCCTGCGGGAGGTCTACGACGTGCCCGAGGGCAAGCTGGACATCATCCCCCACGGCATCCCCGACATGCCCTTCACGGACTCCAGCTTCTACAAGTCGCAGTTCGGGGTGGAGGGCCGCACGGTCCTGCTCACCTTCGGGCTGCTGGGGCCCGGAAAGGGCATCGAATACGCCATCGAGGCGCTGCCCACCATCGTCAAGCGCCACCCCAACGTGGTCTACCTCATCCTGGGCGCGACCCACCCCCACCTGGTGGCCCGCGACGGCGAGAGCTACCGCCTCCGCCTGGAGCGGCTCGCGGAGGACTGCGGGGTGAAGGAACACGTCATCTTCTACGACCGGTTCGTATCGCTGGACGACCTCAAGGAATTCATCGGGGCAACGGACATCTACCTGACGCCCTACCTCAACGAGGCCCAGATCACCTCCGGCACCCTGTCCTACGTGTTCGGCGCGGGCAAGGCCGTCGTGTCCACGCCCTACTGGCACGCCCAGGAACTGCTGGCCGACGGGCGGGGGATCTTGGTCCCCTTCCGCGATTCCACCGCCATCGCGGAGGGCGTGTGCGCCTACCTCGACGATCCCGTCCGGCTGCAGAAGACCGGCGAGGCGGCCCACCGGCGGGGGCGCGAGATGATCTGGTCCGCGGTGGCCGAGCGCTACCTGGAGTCGTTCCGGCGGGCGCGGATCGACCGGAAGGCCAAGTCCCGCTCCGCGTTCGCGGCGTGGACGCTCGCCAGCCGGCCCTACGACCTGCCGCCGCTCCGGTTCGACCACATCGTGGACATGACGGATTCCACCGGCATCCTGCAGCACGCCACCTTCAACGTGCCGAACTTCCACGAGGGCTACTGCACCGACGACAACGCCCGCGCGTTCCTCCTGTGTATCCTGCTGGACGAACTGGGCGGACGGTCCTCGCTGGAGAACCTGCCCCGCCTCGCCACCACTTACCTCGCCTTCCTGTCGGCCGCCCTGGACCGCAAGACCGGGCGCTTCCGCAATTTCATGAGCCACGGCCGGCAGTGGATGGAGGAGGTGGGAAGCGAGGACTGCCACGGACGCGCGCTGTGGGCCACCGCCACCGGGGCCTGCCGCTCCCGCAGCGAGGGGCACCGGAAACTGTCCGCGCAGCTCTTCGAGGCGGGGCTGGGCGCGGTGGAAGGGTTCACCTCCCCACGGGCCTGGGCCTTCACCCTCCTGGGAATCCACGAACTTCTCCGCCTCCACCCCGAGCGCACGGACCTGGAAGGCCCCCGCGACCTCCTGACGCGCCGCCTCATCGCCCTGTGGAAGGGCTGCGCCTCCGAGGACTGGCCCTGGTTCGAGCCCGCCGCCACCTACGAGAACGCGCGGCTGTGCCAGGCCCTGTTCCTGGGCGGGCAGGGCCCCCTGCACACCGAGGCCATGGAGATCGGGCTCCAGTCCCTCCGTTGGCTGGCCTCGATCCAGAAGACCCAGGCGGGCCACTTCCGCCCCATCGGCAACCGCGGCTTCTACGAAAGGGGAGGCGCCCACGCCTACTTCGACCAGCAGCCCGTGGAGGCCCAGGCCATGATCTCCGCGTGCCTGGAAGCCTACCGGGCCACCCACGACACCCTGTGGCTGCGCGAGGCGAAGCGGGCGTTCGAGTGGTTCCTGGGCCGCAATGACCTCGGCATCACTGTCTACGACTCGGGCAGCGGCGGATGCAGCGACGGCCTGCACCCGGACCGGGCCAACGAGAACCAGGGCGCGGAATCCACCCTCGCCTTCCACCTCTCCCGCGCGGAGATGACCTTCGCCGGCCACCTGACCGGCGTCCTTCCCGACAGGGCCCCATGAGCGCCATCCGCATCCGTCGCCACGACATCCTGCTCGTCCCCCAGAGCGGACGGGTCATCGTCCGCCCCTTCATCCCCTCCAGCACCCACCGCCTCATCGCCATCATCGGGCGGGCCCTGGCGCTGAGCGAGGAGGAGACCGCGCGCACCCTCAAGGCCATGCTCGCGGAGTTCTCCCCCGGCCACCTGGGCCTCGAAGCCGCGCTGATGGGGAACTACGAGCGCGTGCTGCCCCACGTGTTCACCCAGCGTCCCCTCTCCCGGGAACGGAAGCTGCTGATCGGCGCGCTCTTTTCCGGGGAGTACTCCCTGGAATCGGCCGCCCTGTTCAACCCCTCGCTGGTGCCCCACCCGGACCAGGAGGGCGTCCCCGAAGGCGGCCTGCGGTTCATCATGAGCCTCCGCGCCACGGGGGAAGGCCACATCTCCTCCATCGAGTTCCGGACGGGCCTCATCGATCCCCAGGGGGAGGTGCGCCTGGATCCCGTCTCCCCCTTCGTGACCCTTCCCGAACTGAACGCCGACCCCACGTACCGGAAGACTGGATTCCTGGTCAAGCTGCACGAGATGGGCTTCGACAACGGCCACACGACCTCCGTGATGGCGCCCCTGGGCGAGAGCTTCAGCCGCAGCGCCCTCAGCCGGAGCATGCTGCGCGTCCGCCGGGAGGTCCGGCCCGTCACGGCGGACCTCAACAACGCGCTGCGCGGCATCCAGTGGCTGGCGGACTCGAACTACGAGATGACCTTCCCGGCCAGCCTGGCCATGAGCGAGCGGATCATCTTCCCGGTCTCCACCAACGAGAGCAACGGCATCGAGGACGCCCGCTTCGTCCGGGTGGTGGAGGACGACGGGTCGTCGATGTACTACGCCACCTACACCGCCTACAACGGCCAGGCGATCCTCCCGCAGATGATCGAGACCCAGGACTTCCTCCACTTCCGGGTGCTGACCCTGAGCGGCGCGGGCATCCAGAACAAGGGCATGGCCCTCTTCCCCCGCCGCATCGACGGCACCTACGCGATGCTGTCCCGCCAGGACGACGAGAACCTCTTCCTCATGTTCTCGGACAATCCGCATTACTGGTCCGACTCCCAGGTCATCCTGCGCCCGGCCGAAATGTGGGAGTCCGTGAAGATCGGGAACTGCGGGTCGCCCATCGAGACCGAAGCCGGCTGGCTGGTGCTCACCCACGGCGTGGGCCCCCTGCGGAAGTACTGCATCGGAGCCGCCCTCCTGGATCTGCACGATCCCACCAAGGTCATCGGGCGCCTCCGCGAGCCCCTCATCGAGCCCGAGGGGACCACGCGGGAAGGCTACGTGCCCAACGTCGTCTACAGCTGCGGCGGACTGGTCCACGGCCGGGAGTTGATCCTCCCTTTCGCCATGAGCGACCGCGTCACCACCATCGCCAGCGTCTCCCTGGACGACCTCCTGGCGGCGCTGAAAGGCTGAGGGGCAAAGCCCCGTCTCACCCCCAAGAACGGCCTGGAAATCGATCCCGGCTTTTCTTGGTGCCTTGGTGGTGATCTTTTATTTTTCGGATCCGACTCCGCCTCACAGCCCCGGCGGGAATCCCACCGCGAGCCTCACCCTCGCGATCCCGGGATCCACGCTGCCGTCCGCGCGGCGGATGAGGATGGGGGCCTCGACCTCGGGGCACGCGGCCCGGATCTCGAAGTCCGCCGGATAGTCGCCCCGGCGGCCGGCGGCGAAGACGTCCAGGCCGTAGGGCTCGCCCTCCTTGAACACGATCTCCCGGCGATGGAGGCAGAGCAGGCCGGCGTCGCCCAGCGCCGCCAGGGCGCGCTCCCGCTGGTCGTTGGGGAAGACGCAGGCGAAGATTCCCCCGGGCGCCAGGATCCGCGCGGCCGCGGCCGCGTAGTCGGCGATGCTCCCGCGCACCTCCAACCGGGCGGGAACGGACTGGGGATGGGCGGCGGGCAGCCGCTGGCCCTCCGGCCAGTAGGGCGGCGTTCCCGTCACCAGGTCGAAGGGCGCTTGATCCTCGAACAGGGCTGGATCCCGCAGGTCGCCCAGCCGGGGGAAGATCCGGTGCGCCTGGCCGTTGTAGCGGATGCTTTTGCCCGCCAGCCGGAAGCTCGCCTCCTGGGCCTCGACGGTGTGCACCTCCGCGCCGGGACAACGCCAGGCGGACAGCAGCGCCACGCTCCCGATTCCCGAGCCCAGGTCGGCGATGCGGTCCGCCCGGGGACACCACGTGGTGGCGTACCAGGCCGTCACCAGGTCGTCGACGCTGAAGCGGTTCCCCTTGGCCAGCTGGAAGATCCGCCAATGCCCGCAGAGGCCGTCCAGAGTCTCGCCGGCTTCCGGTTCCATCCCTCCGGGCGGGACAGGCCCCGGCCGGGCCCAGCCTTTGTAGCTGGGGGCGTGGTCGGGGGTCCCGCGGCGCGTCATGTCCAAGAGTCTTTCACGCATCTGCGCCATCTGCGGCATCTGCGGTTCCAACTCGAAATCCTTCCCTCCTGTTTCCCGCACTTCCGCCTGGCATCGACCCGGCCTCTGCGCGACACTCGGACATGGCCGTGTCTGGGAAAGCCCCGGAACCCATCTTCCGCGAGGGGGAGGGTTTGGCCTGCGAAGGCGACGCCTGCCTGACCCTGGATGGGGCGTTCGACCGCGTGAAGGCGGCCTTCCTCCGGCACCACCCCAACGGCGACGTGGCCCTGCTCCGCCGGGCCTACACCATCGGCCGGGACATGCACGCCACCCAGCTCCGGCGGAGCGGCGAGCCCTATTTCTTCCATCCCCTCGCCGTGGCCCAGAGCCTGGCGGACTGGCGGCTGGACGCCGTGAGTGTGGCCAGCAGCCTGCTCCACGACGTGGTCGAAGACACCCTGATGACCCTTCCCCAGCTGAAGGCCCAGTTCGGGGAGGAGATCGGCGAGATCGTCGACGGCCTCACCAAGATGAGCAAGCTGGCCTTCACGGACAAGCACCTGCTCAACGCGGAGAACGTCCGCAAGCTGCTGGTGGCCATGGGCAAGGACGTGCGCGTCCTGCTGGTGAAGCTGGCGGACCGGCTGCACAACATGAAGACCCTCGGCGTCATGGAGGAGGAGAAGCGCCGGCGGATCTCCCGCGAGACCCTGGAGCTGTACGCCCCGCTGGCCAACCGCCTGGGCATGGGCGCGGTCCGCCTCGAACTGGAGGATCTGGCCTTCCGCCAGCTGGAGCCCGTCGCCCACGAGGAGCTGCGCGCGGCTGTCGAGGCCAAGCGGATCAAGCTCCACGCCACCATCCAGGAGATCCACGGCTCGCTCCAGGCCATCCTCCGCCAGCAGGGGATCTCGGCCCAGGTCTACGGCCGGATCAAGCACCTGTACGGCATCTGGAAGAAGATGGGCGCCCAGGCCAAGGGCTTCGAGGACATCCACGACTGGCTGGCCTACCGGATCATCTGTCCCGACCGGGCCAGCTGCTACACGGCGCTGGGCCTGGTCCACGGGCTGTACCGGCCGGTGCCCGGCAAGTTCAAGGACTACATCAGCCTGCCCAAGGAGAACGGCTACCAGAGCATCCACACCACGGTGCTGATGAGCTCGGGCGACATCTTCGAGGTCCAGATCCGCACGGAGGAGATGCACCTCCACGCCGAGGCCGGCATCGCCAGCCACTGGACCTACAAGGACGGCCGGATCGCCAACCGCTCCGAGATCAACCAGGTGGCCTTCCTCCGCCGGATGGTGGAACTGCATCAGGACGCCCAGGACAGCCGCGACCTGGTGGCCAACCTCAAGGGGGAGCTCACCTTCGGCCGCATCCAGGTGTTCACGCCCAAGGGCGACCTCCGCAGCCTGGTGGAGGGCAGCACCCCCGTCGATTTCGCCTACGCCATCCACACCCAGGTGGGCCACCGGTGCGTGGGCGCCAAGGTCAACGGCCGGATGGTGCCCCTCAAGCACACCCTCCAGAACGGCGATCGGGTGGAGATCCTCACCCGCCCCGACCACCGCCCCAGCCGCGACTGGCTGGGCTTCGTCAAGTCCGCGGGCGCCAAGAGCCGCATCCAGGCGTTCATCCGCGAGGAGGAGCGCGCCCACGCCGTCACCCTGGGCCGCGAGCGGCTGGAGCGGGACGCCCGCAACCGGGGCATCCGGCTGGACGATCCCGAATCCCAGGCCAAGCTGGACGTCCGGCTGGCCGAACTGAAGCTGGCCAACTGGGACGCGGCCTACGCCGCCCTGGGCTTCGGCCGGGTGACCGTCCACAAGCTGCTGGATCCCCTGGTGCCCGAGCCCCAGCGGGCCAAGCCCAAGGAGAACACCTCCAACCTGATGGATTCCGTGGTGGTCGGCGACACCGCCGGGATCCTCTACGCCCTGGCCGCCTGCTGCAAGCCCATCTGGGGGGACGAGGTGGTGGGCTACATCACCCGCGCCCGCGGCACGGCCATCCACCGGGCGGACTGTCCCCAGCTGAACACCGCCACCCTCCATCCCGAGCGCCGGGTGAACGTGGCCTGGGGCAAGCACGGCACCGAGCTCTACGACACGGAGATCGCCCTCACCACCGAGGACCGCCCCGGGATGGTGGCCGCGATCTCGGAAGGCATCCAGCGGGTGGGCATCAACGTCCAGCGCTTCCACGGATCGGCCACGGAAGAGGGCGCGGGCCTGTTCCACATCGCCCTCCGGGTCCGGGACCGGGCGCACCTCGTGGAGCTGATGGCCGGCCTCCGCCGGATCCGCGGCGTCTACACCGTGGAGCGGGTGAGGGGCTCGGTCTTCGGGAAGATCAAGTGAGCGCCTGGCGCCCCCCGGACGACGCGCCGCCGGTTCCGTGGCCTGCCATTTCCGAAAGCCTCCGCCGCCCCCACCTGGGCCCGAATCCCCATCGGCTGAGCCTCCGCATTCCGGAGGATCCCCGCCGGGCCGCCGTGGGGGTGATCCTCTGGGGCGACGCGGCCGGCGCCCGCAAGCTGGTGCTCGTTCAGCGGGGATTCGGCGCGCCCCACCATCCGGGGGAACTCGCCTTTCCGGGCGGAATGGCGGAGCTGCGGGACCGGGACTTGCCGGCCACCGCGCGGCGCGAGGTCGCCGAGGAGATCGGCGTCACCGAGGGCTTGTGGGAGCTGGGCTGCTTCCCGGACGGCGTGGCCAAGGCCCGGGTGCGCTTCACGCCCGTGTTCTTCCGCTGGGAGGACCCGCACCCGAAGTTCTGCCTCGACCACGAGCTCGAACAGGCCCTCCTCCTGCCGTTGGCGCCCCTGATGGACGCCCCTTGGACGGTGGAGCGGCTGACGCGCCACGGGGTCACCCTCGACGTGCCCCGGCTGGAACTGCCCCAGGCGCCGCTGTGGGGCGCCACGGCCTTTGTCCTGAAGGGGTGGCTGGACGTTCTGAAGGCCTGCATGGAAGGGGCGGTCCCGCGCTAACGGGACCGCCCCTTTCGACCCGGGCCGCTGGTTACTCGTGCTGGTGGGGCTTGGTTTCGTCGTGCGATGCGCGGGGGTTGCCGTCGCGGTCGAGGTACTTGTCCGGATCCTTCTGAAGCGCGTCCGCGCAGGCCTTGCTGCACACGCGGTACTCCCGGCCGCGGACGGTGACGGTCTGGCCGGTCTGCGCATCCACGGTCATCTTGCACACGGGATCCGTGGTGTTGGTCGCGGGCTGGGTCTGGGGATGGGCCGTGAGGACAGCGACGGCGAGGAGGGCGCTATGGAACATGGGTGACTCCTTTGGAAAAGACCGCGGAGGCTGGATCACCTGCGGGCCCGCCCAGCATACCCCTCGCCCTCCCGCCGCGCTTAGGCAGAAAGATCTATAGACGCCATATTTTGCTCATTTCTTTTTGGTATTTTTCGGCATTCCATTCTTATCCAGATACTTATCGGGATCCTTCAGCAGCTGGGTGTCGCACCCGGCGCAGCACAAGCGGTACTCGCGGCCGCGGACGACCACGGTCTTGGACGTCTCCGTCACCTTCCCGCCCAGGACGGGACAGGTGGCGTTGGTGGCGGGCGCCGGCTTGGCGCCGGGAGCGGCCACGAGGGCCAGGGTCAGCAGGGCAGAGAACATGGAAACTCCTTGGGGAAAAAGTCCCGGGGCCGCTGCCCCGGGAGAGGGGCGTCAGGGCAGGACGGGCGCGGGCGAGGCCGGGGTGAGGGGACCCTCCACGACGTCCTTCCGCTTCCAGAGATAGTAGATGGCGGGATAGACGAGCAGCTCCAGCAGGAAGCTGGTGGCGAGGCCGCCCACCATGGGCGCGGCGATCCGCTTCATCACGTCGGCGCCGGTGCCCGTGCTCCACATGATGGGCAGCAGCCCCATGAATGCCGCGAAGACCGTCATCGCCTTGGGGCGCACGCGCTTCACGGCGCCGTGGATGATGGCTTCCACCAGGTCCGCGGTGGTCCGCAGGCGCCCTTCCCGCTTCGCCTCGTCGTGGCTGAGGTCGAGGAACAGCAGCATGAACACGCCGGTTTCGGCGTCCAGCCCCATGAGGGCGATAAGCCCCACCCACACGGCGATGCTCATGTTGTAGCCCAGGGCCCACAGCAGCCAGAAGGCGCCGATGGCGCTGAACGGCACGGCCAGCATCACCACCGACGCCTTGAAGGCGCTGCGGGTGTTGGCGTAGAGCAGCCCGAAGATCAGCACGAGTGTGATGGGCAGGATCACCTTGAGCCGCTCCTTCACGCGCAGCATGTTCTCGTACTGGCCGGACCAGGTGAGGCTGTAGCCCGCGGGGAGCTTCAGATCCTTCTCCACCGCGGCTTTGGCGTGCTGCACGTAGCTGCCCACGTCGATCTTGGCGGTGTCGAAGTCCACGAGGACGTAGCCGTTCATCTGCCCGTTCTCATCGCGGATCATGGCCGGACCCTGGGCCCACTTCAGGTCCGCGATCTCCTCCATGGGAATCACCGCGCCCGCCGGCGTGGGGATGAGCACGCGCTTCAGGGCATCGGGGCTCTCGCGGAAATCCCGGGCGTAGCGGACGTTCACGGGGTAGCGCGCCCGACCCTCGAAGACCGTGCTCTGGTTGTCGCCGCCGATGGCGGTCATCACCAGCATGTTGGCCTGCTCCACGCTGAGCCCGTAGCGGGCCAGCTGCTCACGCTTGAGGACGAAATCCAGGAAGTAGCCCTGGGCCGTGCGCTCGGCGAAGGCGCTGCGCGTCCCGGCCACGCCCTGGAGGATGCGCTCGGCGTCCACCGCCACCCGCTCGATGGTGGCGAGATCCGCGCCATTGATCTTGAGGCCCACCGGCGTGCGGATGCCGGTGCTCAGCATGTCCAGCCGCGCCTTGATGGGCATGGTCCACGCGTTGGGAATGGCCGGCAGCCGCACGGCGCGGTCCAGATCGGCCACGATCTCCTCCTGGGTGACGCGGTCCCGCCAGAAGGGCCGGAGGGCGGACTTCACGAAATCCGGCGCCCAGGAGCTGTACCAGCGGGGCTTCGCGCGCCACTGGTCCTCGGGCTTGAGCACGATCACCGTCTCCATCATCGAGAACGGCGCCGGGTCCGTGGCGGTGTCGGCGCGGCCCGCCTTGCCGAACACGCGGGCGACTTCGGGGACCGTGCGGATCAGGCGATCCTGCACCTGGAGGATGCCCTGGGCCTCGGTCTGGCTGAGGCCCGGCAGGGTCGACGGCATGTACAGCAGCGTCCCCTCGTTCAGGGGCGGCATGAACTCGCTGCCCAGGCTCACGAAGGCGGGGATGGTCCCGAGCACCAGCAGCACGGCCACGATGAGCGTCGCCTTGGCGTGCTTCACCACGAAGCGGCAGGGCCCCTCGTAGATCCGGTGGAGGAACACGCTGATGGGGTGCTGCTCCTCGGCGTAGTAATTGCCGACCGCCACCTGGGTGAACGTCCAGGCCAGCCACCTTGGCTTGAACTGGAAGGGCTCAACCCGCGCGAACAGCATCCGCATGGCCGGATCCAGGGTCAGGGCCAGAATCGCGGCGATGGCCATGGCCAGATTCTTGGAGTAGGCCAGGGGCTTGAACAGCCGGCCTTCCTGGTCGAGGAGGGTGAAGATGGGCATGAAGCTCACCGCCACCACCAGCAGGGAGAAGAAGACGCTGGGTCCCACCTCCATCAATGCGGCGAGCCGCACTTCGTAGAAACTGCCCGGCCGGCCGGCGTCCATCCACTGCTGGATCTTCTTGTAGGCGTTCTCCACCTCCACGATGGCCCCGTCCACCAGTACGCCAATGGAGATGGCGATCCCCGCGAGGCTCATCAGGTTGGCGTTCTGCCCGATGCCGTACATGGGGATGAAGGCCAGCGCCACGCTCACGGGGATCGTGATGATGGGCACCAGGGCGGACGGAACGTGCCACAGGAAGATCAGGATGATGATCGAGACCACGATCATTTCCTCGATCAGCTTGTGCTTCACGGTGCGGATGGCGTTCTCGATCAGCTCGGAGCGGTCGTAGACGGGCACCACCTCCACGCCCTCGGGCAGGCCCGGCTTCAGTTCGGCGAGCTTGGCCTTCACCCGCTCGATCACGTTGAGGGCGTTCTCACCCTGGCGCATGACCACGATCCCGCCCACCACATCGCCCTGCCCATCCAGGTCCGCGAGCCCGCGCCGCATCTCGGGCCCCAGCGTGACGGTGGCCACTTCGCCCAGCCGGACGGGGGTTCCGTTCTCAGCCTTGAGGACCGCCTGCGCCAGATCCTGCGTGGTACGGACGTAGCCCCGGCCCCGGACCATGTACTCCCGCCCGCTGTATTCCACCAGGCGCCCGCCGGCTTCGGAATTGGCGCCCTTCACGGCGCCGATCACCGCGTCCAGGGGAATGCGGTAGGCCGCCAATTTCTGCGGATCCACCTGCACCTGGAACTGCTTGGCCTGGCCGCCCACGGTGGCCACTTCCGACACGCCGGGCGTGCTCTGCACCGCGTAGCGCAGGAACCAATCCTGGAGGGAGCGCAGCTCATCCGTGCTGTGCTTCCCGCTGCGGTCCACCAGGGCGTACTGGTAGATCCAGCCCACCGACGTGGCGTCGGGGCCGATGGAGGTCTGGACGCCCGGCGGGAGGTTCGAGGTGATCTTGGAGAGGTACTCCATCACACGGCTGCGGGCCCAGTAGATGTCCGTCCCGTCCTCGAAGATCACGTAGACGTACGAGAACCCGAAGTCGGACAGGCCGCGCACCGCCTTCACCTTGGGCGCGCCCAGGAGGCTGGTGACGATGGGGTAGGTGACCTGGTCCTCGACGAGGTCCGGGCTCCGGTCCCACTTGCTGTAGACGATCACCTGCGTGTCGCTGAGATCCGGCAGGGCGTCCATGGGGATGTGGCGCATGGTCCAGAAGGACATGGCCAGGAGGACCACCGACGCGGCCATCACCAGCCAGCGGTTTTCCGCCGAAAAGCGGATGATCCGCTGGAGGAAGGTCGGGTGCTCGGGATCATAGGCGGTGTGGCTAGTCATGGGATGTCCCATCGAAAGAGAGTCGGGGGCCACGGATGAACACGGATGGACACAGATGGAAAAGCAGGTCGGTAAGGTTCATGTCATCCATCTCGTGCGCGGATCTGCGTTCATCCGTGTTCATCCGTGGCGATCCAAATCAGTGTTTGTGCGTCAGCTGCGCCAGGGCGGCTTTGAGGCGCGATTCGGAATCCACCAGGAAGTTGGCCCGGACGACCACCTGGTCGCCGGCGGCCAGGCCGGAGCGGATCTCCACCTTCTCGCCCGTGGTGGTGCCCGTGGTCACTTCCCGGGGCGCGAACTTCCCGCCGCCCAGGGCGACGAAGACCACCTTCGTGGCGCCCGCGTCCAGCACCGCGTCCAGGGGCACCAGCAGCCCCTTGCGGGCCTGCCCCTTGATCGTCACGTCCCCGAACATCTCGGGCTTGAGGATGCCGCCCGGATTCGCGAACTCCAGACGGGCCTTGGCCGTGCGGGTCTTGGGATCCATCACGGGATCCAGGAAGGCGATGCGGCCCTGCAGCGCCTTGCCGGCGGCGGCCGGAAGGCTCAGTTCCGCGGGGAGCCCCGCCTTCACGCGCCCCAATTCCGCCTCGTAGATGTCCGCGAGGACCCACACCCGGCTGAGGTCCGTGATCTCGAAGGGCACGTCGGCGGGCGTGAGCCGCGCGCCTTCCACCACGTTCTTCGCGGTCACCACCCCCGAGATGGGGCTGCGGAGGGTAAGGGCCCGCTGGATTTCGCCGGTCCGCTCCAGCCGATCGAGCGCTTCTTGCGGCACGTCCCACAGGAGCAGCCGCCGCCGGGCGGACTCCAGCAGGTCGCCCCCCGACTGCTGGAGCGTGCCGCCGGACAGGGCCTTCTGCGTCTTCAGGGCCAGCAGATACTCCCGCTGGGCGCTGACGAATTCGGGGCTGTAGAAGCTGAACAGCGGCTGGCCCTTGGCCACGGGCTTGCCCACGAAGTCCACGAAGAGCTTCTCCACGAAGCCCTCCACCTTCACGGTCACCTTGCGGACCCGGGTCTCGTCCACGGCCACCCGGCCGAGGGTCTTCAATTCGCCGCCGACCTGGCCTTCCGCCGCCGTCTCGGTCCGCAGGCCGATCAACTGCTGGCGCTCGGCGTCGATGGTGACCGCGGCGTGGCCTTCCAGTCCTGGCCCGGCCTCGCCGTTCCCCTCGATGGGCACCAGGTCCATGCCGCAGAGGGGGCAGGTGCCCGGATGGTCCTGGATGATCTGGGGGTGCATGGGGCAGTGGAACATCTGCTTCTTGGGGGCGGCCGCGGCCTCCGGGAGATGGGCGTGGCTGGAAGCGGGCCGCAGGAGGAGCGTGCCGCCGACCCCGGCCGCCAGCCCCAGGGCCACGAGGCCCAGGGTGCGGAGGGGGGATCCGGAGCGGGCGGGCGCGTCGAACGAGGGGTGATCGGAAGTCATGGCGGATCTCCTACATCTTCATGGAAGCGGGGCCGGCCTCGGAGGCTTGGCCGGCCTTGGCGGAGGCGGATCGGGAAGCGGACGGCATGGCGGCGGCGCCGGTCAGGCTGGCCGAGGCGAGGGCGCCGCCGGTGACGGGCGCGGTGGGGCCGAGGGCGGCTTCCCGCAGGGCGATGTGCTGGGCCTGGAGTTGGGCCAGGGCCTGGAGATAGGCGCCCTGGTCGCCCACCCAGCCGTTCAGGGCCTCCAGGGCCCCCAGGAAGGCGCCGCGTCCGCCCTCGTACTGGGCCAGCGCCGCCTTGAAAGCGGCCTCGCTCTGCACCAGCAGGCCCTGGCGGTAGAGGTCCCGGGTGCGGCGCAGGAGCTGGATCTGGATGGCGCGCTCCTCGGTGCGCTGGCGGAGGAGGGTGCGGACGGATTCCACCTCGGCGCCCTGCCCCTGGCGGTGGTGCTCGTGCTCGGCCACCGCCCGCTGCTGCTTGTGGCGGCCGTAGATGGGCAGCGAGATGCTCACCCCCACCTGCCACATGGGCTCCAGGCTGCCCCGGGGCATGATCCCGGCGGTGACGGCAAAGTCCGGCCGCCGGTCCAGCTTCGCCAGGTCCAGCAGCTTTTCCGTCTGGCGCACGCCGGCACGGGCGCCCGCCAGTTCGGGGCTGAGGGTCTCCACGTCCGCAGGGGCCAGGAGCGCGGGTTCCGGCAGGTCGGCGAGAAGGGAAGCGGTGGCGATGGGATCGGCGGGCTCATGCTGCCGCAGCCGGTTCAGGACCGCCAGGGCGGTGCGCTCCTCCGCCTCCAGCGCCCAGGCGGATTGCTGAAGGCGGGTGCGCTCCAACTGCGCGCGGAGGAGGTCGCCCTGGGTTCCCTGCCCCACCTCGTAGCGGGTGCGGGCCAGTTGCTCGGCCTGTTCCAGGAACACCGCCTGCTGGTCCAGCAGCCGCTTCTGGTCCCGCACCAGCAGCAGCGCCGCGTAGCCCCGGCGCACGTCCGCCTCCAGCCCGAGCTGCACGCGGCGGCGGGAGGCCTCGGACAGGTCCACCCCGAGGGCGGCGGCCTCTTTCCGCAGGCCCCGCTTGCCGGGCCAGGGGAAGGGCTGGGTGAAGGCCACGCTGTAATAGCTGGTCTCCATCTTGCCGATCATCAGTTCCTTGAACCCGTCGTTCTGGAGGCCCAGGGACAGCGACGGATCGGGCAGAACGCCCGCCTGGGGGACGCGCTCCTGCTCCATCCGCACCGCGGCTTCCGCCTTCTGGAGGTCGGGATGGGCTCCCAGAGCCTCGGCCAGCAGGCCCTCGAGGACGGGATCGGGAGAGGGGGATTCGGGAAGGGGGACCTGCGCCCCGGCCGGCGCGGCGAGCACCAGGGCCGGGACCAGGCGCAACGCGGCGCGCATGGGATCTCCGAGAGGAAACGAGGGAACGGCCCGCCCCGCGGGCAGGCATGGCTTCGCTCGGTTCCGGTCAGATCCGGAAGGTGCTCAACGCGGCCAGATGCCGCCCCAGATCGGGGTCGCGCCCCCGACCCTCCGTGGGCAGGAGGGCGGATCCGGCCATCGGCACGGCGGCACGGTCCCAGCCGGCGGGCTCGGGCCGGGGTTCGGCGCGGCGCTCGGCCTGTTCCGTCTGCGAAAGGGCGGCCTGGACGGCCACCGTGGACCGCTCGGAAGAGGCGCCCCGGAGCGGCGTGCGGGAATTCTCGGGCCGCGGGCAGGGACAGGCGTCCTCGGCTCCGGCGGGCGGCATCGCTCCGCAGCAGCAATCGTGAGCCTGCGCCGCCCGGGAAGCCGCCGGCGCCCAGTCCCCCGCCCCGCCGCCCAGGAGCAGCGCGACGGCCAGGATGGCGCGCAGGATCGACCGCACGGAGGAACCTCCGAAGTCCCCATGATAGGCCTGCCACCCGTGTGGAAACACGGAATCCTTGATCGATGTCACAGGGTCCGCGGCGTCCCGTGGGGAGAGGCCCGGGGCGCTAGGATGAACGCATGGGCGCGGCGGAATCGGCGGACGTGGTGATCATCGGCGGCGGGATCGCCGGCCTGAGCCTCGCCTTCCACCTGGCCCGGGCGGGCCAGCGCGGCATCGTCCTCCTGGAGCGGGAGGATCAGCCCGGCACCTACGCCAGCGGGCACAATGCCGCCGTGGCGCGGTCCCTCACCGGCCGGGACGAGCACACGGCCCTCACGGTGGAAGGGCGCCGCCGCCTCGCGGAAGCGGGCCTGATGACCGAGGGCGGCGGATTGCTGGTGAGCGCGGAAGCCGGCCCCCTCGACGCCTTCGAGGCCGAGGCCGCCCGCCATGGCGTGGAGGTCCACCGCGGCGCGGGCATCCCCCTGCCCGGCCTGAAGGCCGCGGAGCACTTGGCGATCCCCGCGGATGGCGTCATCGACATCGCGGGGCTCCTGCGGACCTGCGCCGAGGGCGCCCGGGCCGGCGGCGCGGATCTGCGCTTCGGCTGCGCGGTCACCGCCCTGCGGCCGACGGAAGACGGCTTCGACCTGGACACCGACCGCGGCCCCCTTCGCGCGAAGACCGTCGCCATCGCCGCGGGCGCCTGGGCCGGAGAACTGGGCGCCCAGGCCGAATCGCAGCTCGCCTTCACGCCCCTCCGCCGCTCCCTGGTGTGGAGCGCCGCCGCCCACGCCCAGCAGGATCCCTGGGCTTGGTGGGTGGACCGCCCCTTCTACCTGCGCCCCGAAAGCGGCGGCGTCCTGATGTGCCCCTGCGAGGAGGCCGCCGCGCCCCTGCCCCCGCGCGGACGCCAGCCGGATACGGATCCCACCGTGCTCGAAGGCCTCTACGCCAGCCTGCGGGAACTGGCGCCGGAACTCGCGGACCGCCCCGTCACCCGCTACTGGACCGGCCTGCGGACCTTCGTCCCCGACCGCCGCTTCGCCATCGGCTGGGACCCCTGGAACCCCCGCCTCTTCTGGTCCGCCGGCCTCGGCGGCCACGGCATGACCAGCGGCCTCGCCGTCGGCCAGCTCGCCGCCGACTGCTACCTGCGGAAGACCACCGCGGGACCGCTGGACCCCGCCCGGTTCAAAAGCTGAAGTAACCGCGAAAGACGCAAAAAGGGCGCGAAAAAAAGAAAAGGATGGCTGCCGAGAACCCCAACGGTGCCATTTCTTGGCGTTCTTGGCGCCTTGGCGGTGATCCTTTTCTTCTTTTTCCCTTTCGCGCCTTTTCGCGTCTTTCGCGGTTGCTTTGTCCTCTAGGATCTCTCCATGACCATGCTCCGCGTCGCGCTCGTCCAGCAGGCTACGGTCTGGCAGAACCCGGCGGCGAACCTGACCCGGGCGCGGGGCTTCGCGGAGGCGGCGGCGCGGGCGGGGGCGCGGGTGGCGGTGTTTCCGGAGCTGTTCACGCTGGGCTTCACCATGGCGCCGGAGCCCTTCGCCGAATCCATTCCCGGCCCCACCACGGACGCCGTAGCCGCGCTGTCGCGCGAATTCGGGCTCTACCTCGTGGGCTCCGCGGTGGAGGCCCACGCGCCCCACCCGCGCAACGCCGCCTTCGTCACCGGACCCGACGGCGCCCTGGTGGCGGCCTATCGCAAGATCCACCCCTTCTCCTACGGCGAGGAGCATCAGCACTACACCGGCGGCGGCGACTGCCCCGTGTTCGAGCTCGACGGCGTCCCCTGCGGCCTCCAGATCTGCTACGACCTGCGCTTCCCCGAGCCCTTCCGCGCGTTGGCCGCCCAAGGCGCCGAGATCGTCTTCATCCCCGCCAACTGGCCTGCGCGGCGGATCTCCGCCTGGTCCACCCTCCTCGCCGCCCGGGCCATCGAAAACCAGATGGCCGTGTGCGGCGCCAACCGCGTGGGACGCGATGCCCTCGGCCTCGACTATCCCGGTGCCTCCGCCATCCACGACGCCTTCGGCGAAGCCGTCGCGAAGGGCGACGCCGCCGAAGGCCTGGTGGTGGGCGACATCGACCTTTCCGCCCTCAGGGCCTGGCGCGAACGATTCCCGGCGCTGAGGGACCGGAGGCCGGAAGTCTATATGGGGCTGGAGCGCCCTTCCCCGGGCGAGCCCCGGAGCTAAATTCGGCGCGCCTTCCGGACGCGGGGAAGCCGGCCCTTTCGCGAGGCGGGGCCGGAGCTTTTCCGCGTTCGGCCGCCGGGATATGCCCGCCTCGGCGGGAAGGCCGGGCCATAGATTTAATTCATCAGGTGATTGAAATCACATCCCAACCCCTCGGTCTTGTATGCCCAACACGGCAAGAGGATATTAAGACTCGGTCTCATTCTCTATTGACCAGCCTCCTAAATCCTCCGCAATCGCACGACGATTCCGCCTGATCCAAGGCCTGGGAAGGAACCTGAACATGAAAAAGCCGAGAGGCCCTTATGAGGGCCCCAGAACTCGCTTTGCCCGTTTATCGCTGCTCGCGCCCGTATTCCTGTGCGCTCCCCACCTTTTTGCGGACGAACCGCAAGGTCCGGCCAAGAAGCTGATCCTGGGCGGATATGGCGAGCTGGTGTACCAGCACTTCGATTATTCGGCGGACGTGAACCGCTACAACTACCCGGAAAAGTTTGGCAAGGAGAACCGCGGGATCACCGATATCCCGCATTTCGTGCTGTTCGCCTCCTACGACTTCGGGAACAGCTGGAAGTTCTCCACCGAAGTGGAATTCGAGCACGGCGGCTCCGGCTCCGCGCTGGAAATGGAGAACGAGGAGGCGGGCGAATTCGAACACGAGATCGAGCGCGGCGGCGAGGTGGTGCTGGAGCAGTTCTGGCTGGAGAAGACCTTTTCCGACCGGGCCCATGTCCGCTTCGGCCATCTGGTCGTCCCCGTGGGCCGCACGAATTCGAACCATCTGCCGAACCAGTACTTCACCGTGCTGCGGCCGGAAGGCGAGAACCGGATCCTGCCCCTCACCTGGCACGAGAACGGCATCGAGTTCTGGGGCAAGACGAAGCATTTCAAATATCAGATCCTCCTGGTCAACGGCCTCCGCGCGGAAGGCTTCGGGTCGTCCCAGTGGATCAAGGGCGGCAGCGGGTCGCCCTACGAATACAACATCGCCTCCAGCTGGGCGGCCGCTTTCCGCGTGGAGCACCGCCCCCTGGACGGCCTCTCCCTTGCGCTCAGCGGGTATGCCGGCCAGAGCGCCGCGAACAGCCTGAAGTACGACCGGTACAAGGGGCTGGACGGCAACGTCACCATCGGCGCCTTCGACGCGCAGTACAACAAGCACGGCCTGATCGTGCGGGTGAATTCCGTCTTCGGAAGCCTGGGGGATTCCAAGGAGATCTCGGCCATCAACAAATCCCTGCCGGGGCTGTCGGCCTCGCCCCGGGACAACGTGGCGTCGGGCGCCACGACCTACGGAATCGAAGCCGGCTACGACGTGTTCTACGGGCGCGGCCCTTCCCAGCTCTACCCCTTCGTGCGGTACGAGTACTACAACTCCATGCAGAAAACGGAACCCGGGATCCTCGCGGATTCCCGCTATTCCAGGAAGGTCGCCACCGCCGGCTTCAACTATTTCGCCACCGACAAGATCGTTTTGAAGGGCGAATATTCAAAGCGCATTTTCAAAGAACCCTATAAATCCGAAAACACCATTTCGCTTGGAGTGATGTTCGCAGGAATGTTCTAACCCTTTTTCACCCATTGAAGGAGTTCATCATGCACAAACGCTATTTCGCCCCGTTGGCCGCAGTCTCGTTGGTGTTCGGCCTGGCCTGCAGCAGCAGTTCCAAGACGGCGGAGACCCCCGTCGACACCGTGTCCCTACTGGATGGTTTCACCAACACCACCGTGATCCCCACCTACCGCAGCATGTCGGACCAGGCCACGGCCCTGGCGGCGGCCTGCCAGACCTTCGGCCCCGGCATCACCGCGGCCGACGTGCAGACCGCCTGCGACCGTTGGGCCGCGACCCGCGAGCAGTGGGAGAAGAGCGAGGCCTTCCTGTTCGGCCCCGCGGACTACTACAGCCTCGATCCCGCCCTGGATTCCTGGCCTCTGGACAAGAACAAGCTGGACCAGGAATTGGCCAAGATCGCCAACGGGTCCATCACGGGCTTCAACGCCGCCTACGTGAGGAACAACTACGACGAGACGCTCAAGGGCTTCCACGCCATCGAGTACGTCCTCTTCCGCAACGGCGCGCCCCGGACGGCGGCCAACGCGGGCCTGCCCTCCGCCGCCGAGATCACCTACGTGAAGGCGGTTTCCGAAGTGCTGAGGGACGACTCCATCACGCTCGAAGCCAGCTGGGCCGGCTTCACGAAGGTTTCCGCCCAGAAGCAGGCGTTCCTGACCCAGGCGGGCATCTCCATTCCCAGCCTCCCCTACAGCGACGAGATGATCAAAGCCGGACAGGGAAGCGCGGTCAGCCGGTTCTCCTCCCCCGCGGCCGCCCTGGGAACCGTCCTACAGGGCTGCATCGACATCTCCGAGGAAGTGGGCAACGCGAAGATCGCCGGCCCGGCCGCGACCGGCAACATCCTCGACGTGGAATCCTGGTACAGCTGGAACTCCACCCTCGACTTCCAGAACAACATCCGCAGCGTCGAAAACACCTACCTCGGCGGCGTGGACGCAAGCACCCGCAACAAGGGGCTGACCGTGTTCGTGGCCGCGAAGAACTCGGGGCTGGATGCCGAAATCCGCACCCGCATCTCCGCCGCCATCACCGCCATCGGCGCCATGGGCCGCTTCGAGGATCGCCTCAGCGCGACCGATCCCAAGGTGGTGGCCGCCATCGCGGCCTGCAACGACCTGCGGACCTCCCTGATCAAGGTCCGGGCACTCATCTAACGCGATCCAGGAGGGCGGAGCCGAACCTGGGCCCGCCCTCCCTTTTCCTCGATGGGATTCTGCTATGAAACTTGATCAGCGCCTTCTGCTTCCGCTGTGCCTGGGCCCGCTCCTCCTGGTCTCCTGCAATTCGTCCGACGACGCGAAGCCCGCCGCGCCCCCCGCCGCCCTGTCCGAGGAATACTACGCGGGCGGGCTCATGGGGACCGTCTTCAACACCACCGCCAGCTGCTATCAGCAGCCCTCCCCCGCCGTCACCGACCTGGCGGCCTTCCGCCGCGGCGAAGCGTTCTTCGACACGCCCTACGTCATCGGCAACGGCACGCCCTTCTCGGGCCTCGGACCCGTCTACATCCGGAAGAGCTGCGTGAGCTGCCACCCCGGCTATGGGCGCGGCCGGCGCCAGACCGACCTCAACGTGGAGAGCGGCAACGGCTACCTCGTGTTCGTCCACAACCCCGATGGAAGCATCTGCACCGGCTTCACCAACATGCTGCAGACCCACGCCGTCGCGCCCTTCATCCCGCCGGTGGAGCGCGTGGACGTCGCCTGGAACCTCTTCGTCGACGCCTACAACAACAAGTACCCCGACGGCACGCCCTACAACGAAGGCCTCCCGTACCAGGGGACCCTGATCTCCCCGACCGCCTCCCTGGTCAACTGCATCCTGCCGCTGCCCAACAACTACCGGGTCAGCCTGGAAGCGACCATTGGAATCCCGGGCACCGCGTTGCTGGACGCCATCGCCGACGAGACGATCATGGCCGAATACGACCGGCAGCAGGCCGCGCCGGGCTCCATCAAGGGCCAGCACGGACCGTGGATCACCGAGCCCTTCGACGGCAAGCCGCACCTCGGCAAGTTCACGTTCAACTGCGCCCGTGCCACCCTGGAAAACGGCCCCGGCATCAACGCCCTCTACAGCATTTTCAACCTCACCCGGAAGGACAAGCCCAAGAACTACCTCACGCCCGAGTGGGTGAACAAGATGCTGGAGCTGGGCATCGTCGACGCGGCGGGCGCCGCGGACCTCCTGGCCGACCAGCCGGAAGAGATCACCCAGAGCGACGTGAAGGACTTCATGATCTGGCACCGCGGCCTGGCCGTGCCCGCCGCCCGGAACCTGGACGACGCCACCGTCAAGGAAGGGAAGAACCTGTTCTTCAGCGCCAAGTGCAACGAGTGCCACAAGCCCTCCTGGACCACCGGCACCTACGCCGCCATGCCCGGCTACTCCAACCAGAAGATCTGGCCCTACACCGACCTCCTGATGCACGACATGGGCGAGGAGAACAAAGGCCGCACCCGCCTGTTCCGGACCACCCCCCTCTGGGGCCGTGGCCTGATGAAGATCGCCGCCAACCACACCGACATGTTCCACGACCTCCGCGCAAGGAACTTCGAAGAAGCCATCCTCTGGCACTTCGGAGAAGGCACCGCCTCCCGCGAAGCCTTCCGAAACATGACCAAGAGCCAGCGGGCAGCGCTGATCAAGTTCTTGGAAGCGATCTAAACAACAACCGAAAATCAGTCTACTGGGACATGCGTAGGATTCGGGGAAGGCCCTCCAAGCCTTCCTCGAATTGTTTATAAATTGAAAAGCAAGAATAAGCCGCCGATGAATACGGATAAACACCGATCAGGAGCTCGAATTCTCCCCATGCGCGAGAATCGGCCGACGGATGCCTTGGCATTCAGGAATGACTAGGATCTGAACCTGGGAAGCCGCTGCAAAGCTCCGACAACGTCCGATGAAGGAAGGCGATCCATCCCGCCGCAGGTCATGAGCGCAAAATCTTATCCATGGATTTTCCCTTGGCAAGTTCATCGATCAACTTGTCAAGCCACCTTATTTTTTGG
Organism: Geothrix sp. 21YS21S-4; assembly: GCF_030845995.1. Lineage (NCBI taxonomy): Bacteria > Pseudomonadati > Acidobacteriota > Holophagae > Holophagales > Holophagaceae > Geothrix > Geothrix sp. 21YS21S-4. Next base: position 912,683 of record NZ_CP132719.1, on the reverse strand, counting down.
GTAATGGGATCCTGGATCTCCTCCACTCTAACGCCACACACGACGCCCTTGATCTCCGAACTCTTGGGATGGATCGCCGGCGCCTGGTCGAAAAAGGCCTGGAAATTGATGTTGACGTTCGCATAGCGAACCAGGTCATCACGGGTGTAGCCCGTCAACCAGCAGATAATCGCGTCCACCTCTTCCTTTGTGCGGTTTTTGCGCTCTGCCTTTTGCACGTAGAGCGGATAGACGGTGGTGAACAGCAATTGTGAGATGGGGCGTGTCGACATAGCAACCTCAGATGATTGGGTAAATCTTGTTTCCGGATTTCCAACGAACGGAAGCACCTCAGGTTCCAGCCCGATGATGAATGAACAGGATCTACCGCTACTTATCAAGACCTGACGAATGAAGCTAACCGGCCCATTATCGCGGGGACACAGGCGCTGAATGGTTGGAGGACACTGGCGCGTAGCGATAGGGCCCAAGTCGAGCACCGGGTCAGGTCCGTCGGGAGCCGGAGAATCATTTCCGCACTTCCCCTGGGCCCAACCCGAGGCGCTTGTTTTCTCTGAGGAGGCTGATGGCTTCGGAAATCCGCTTTCCTCGCGTATCGTCGCGCTTGGCCGCTGAGATCCAGCCGACATACCGCCGCTGATGGGAGAGAGGCAAGTTCTGGAAATGGGTCCATGCAACGGGGTCGGCCTGAATGGCGGTCATAAACCAGACAGGGGGGAAAGGTTCAGAGGGATTGCTGGAATCAGCCTGGGAGCACTCCGCGTGGCTGAGTGAAGCAACGCCGGACGGTGCGAGAAGCCCCGCCACTTGCAGTTCTTTGGCCAGCGAGAGATTGACCGCGGACCATTTAGAGGACTTCGTTCGTGGGGAAAAACGTTGGGCATACTTCTCGTCGTCGATTCGCTGGCGTACCCCGTCGATCCAGCCGAAACAAAGGGCCTCCGACAAGGCATCTTTATAAGAAAAAGCTGGCTGACCCACATGGGCTTTTGTGAAAACCAGCCAAATCTCCTTTTCTTTAGCGTGATACTGTTCAAGCCAGTTGCGCCAAGCCTTCCGAGTTTTAGGTTCAAGCGTGGTCGTGAGTAACATGGCAAGGCCTAACGAATGAAGCTAACCGGACCAGCCGCAGCGAAGACGATTAGCGGAGAATATTCCGTCCCCCTCTGAGGTTGGACAGGCAATAAGGAGCCGAGAAGGATGATATCCAGCCGCCAGGGTGCGAAGCGATGGGAGGCCGTAGGCCGACCGAAGCGAAGCACCCTGGCGCGGCGGCTCCGGAGGGCTCAGGTCCTTCACCAGGAGAACCCCTATGTCCCAAACCCAACCCCTCCCCGAAGGGAATATCCAGCGATGGACGGCCAAAAGGAAGGCCGCCGTCGTTCTGGACCTGATCAAGGGAAAGATCACGGCCGCCGATGCCGCCCGCCAGCACGGGCTGACCGTGGCCGAGTTGGAGCAGTGGAAGGACGACTTCCTCAGCCAGGGCACGGAGGCCCTGCGCACCCACCCACGGGACCGCGAGGCCCAGTGGGAGGCCGAGAAGCAGCGCCTGCAAGCCAAGGTCGGCGAGCTGGCGCTGGAGGTGGACATCCTAAAAAAAGCGCATCGCATTCTCGGCAAGGACTTGCCGGAAGGGATCTCGTGAATGCGGTGCGGTGCGATGTGCTGGAGGCGGGGATGGAGATCCCGATGACTCGCCTCTGCCGGGTGCTCGGTGTGCCGCGCTCCACGGTCTACCACCAGCCCAAGGTGGAGAAGCTGCATCGCCCGGTGGACGAGGCCCTGGCCAGGACCGTCCACGAGATCATCCAGGCCCACCCGACCTTCGGCATCCGGCGGGTATGGGCCTGGTTGAGGTATCGCCTGGGTCAGTCCACCAATCGCAAGAAGATCCACCGCCTCATGCGGATCAAGGGCTGGAGCTGCCGCCAGCGGGCCGTGGGGAAGCGCCCAAGGGTGCCGGGGTCGAAATCCATTGCCCCGTTCCCCAACCAGCGCTGGTCCACGGACATCGCCCTGGTGGAATGCGGGGTTGATGGTTGGTGCGCGTTCGTGCCCGTCCTGGACTGCTGCACCCGCGAAGTCCTGGGCTGGAGCCTGGATCGAACGGCCAGGGCCCAGAATGCGGAACGCGCTCTGGAAGAAGCCCTGATCCACCGGTTCGGATGGACCCACGGCGCACCGCCGGGCCTCGCCCTCCGCCATGACAATGGCCTCGTGTTCGGCTCCCGGGCCTACCGGGCTCTGGTCAAGGACTACGGCCTGAAGCAGGAATACATCACGCCCTATACCCCCGAGCAGAACGGCTTGTGCGAGCGGTTCATCCGTTCGTTCAAGGAAGAGTGCGCCTGGCTCCACCGGTTCCAGGACATCCGCGAAGCCCGCGCCGTCATCGCCCGATACATCGACCACTTCAACACCCAGAGGCCCCACCAGGCCTTGGCCTACCGGACGCCCCGAGAGGCGTTCCTCAACCCCCAACCCGCTGCCTGATAACCCTCAAACTTGTCCAACAATCAGGGGAGCACTACAAGAAGAGACGACTGGATTGCCAGGGGAAGAAGGACTCCGCCGCTCGCGGCTGGGTCTAAGTTGAGCGAGAAGTCAGACCGCAAGACATCCAGGCTTGGTTGATGCAAATCACTGTGATTCAGGCTGGGAAACCATGTGGAGCACCCCCCAACCGTGGCCATCTAGGTCGACGAAGCTGTGGGTGTACATGAACCCAAAATCCTCGGGTTTGTCGTAGGTTGAACCACCAGCAGCAAGGGCTTTGGCGACCAATTCATCAACCTCTTCGCGGCTCTCACAACTGAGAGATATCAAAACCTCGACGGCCTGACTGGTATCGCAGACGGCTTTAGGCGTGAACTCACGGAACTTGGCGTGAGTTCCCAACATGACAGAAATCGCATCGCTGATGACGATGCACGCAGCCGTGTCATCGCTGAATTGCGGATTGTGAGTAAATCCGAGCGCCTTGAAGAAGGTGACCGACCTCTGGAGATCAGCGACAGGGAGGGTAAGGAAAATCTGGTTGATCATGCCAATCTCCTTGACCTGGAAGTTGCGACGATAATGATGCGGCCTAACGAATGAAGCGAACCGGCCCCGCCTGCGCCGAGGCGATGAGCGGAGCCGAGGTAGCGAGACATTGAGAGTGAGGGGAAGACAATGCAGGCGGGATCCGAGTTGAGCGAGAGGTTAGGCATCGACGGCGTTCGTGCGAAGCCATCAAGGAGCAACGGTGATGACGGCAACATACACGTCACTGCTCCGGGTCTTGGAAGTAGCGATGACTCTGTCTGAGCCTGGGGATGGCGGTGCGGTATAGACCCCTTGCGGGGTGATGCTGCCGTGGTCGCTGGTCCAGTTGTAGTCTCCAACTGGTAGCGGAGCAAATCCGATGACTTGGAATTGCTGAGTCGTAGCGGTCTTGATGGTCGGCTGCAAAGGCGAGATTTGAAGGGCGTCGTAGACCTGAGCCGACTCCGGACTGCGCCGATGATCCGTACAGGCAAAAAGCCCAATCAGAATGAAGGGGATTAAAATTTTCATTTCTATCCTCCATCGGATGTTGCTGTTGGACGATTTTAGCGCCCTTCCAGTATCTAAAGGCCGCTCTTGAAAGCGGCACCCTGTAGTCTCGGGGCTTTATCTCCGTTTATCAGTGCTCATTTGTGGCTAACAAGCTCATTTCCCCGGATTCGCCGGCGCATCCCGCTTGTACCACGACGCCTGCCCATAGACCGGTTTCACCTTCTGCTCCAGGGCCTCCATCTCGGCGGCGTTCAGGGGCAAGAAATCTCTAGCGATTCTCACGTTCTCTTCCAGCTGGGCGAGGTTGTCCACACCGATGATGGCGGTGCTGACGGGGTGGGTGAGGGTGTAGCGCAGGGCCTCGGGCATGGTGAGGGTGCCGGGGCGGTCGTGTTTGGCGGGGCCGCGCTGCTGGTCGGGGGGCGGAGGCTGGACGCCGGCAAGGATGCGGCCGCGGGCGGGGATCTTCATGGCGATGATGCCCATCTCCTTTTCCACGGCGAGGGGGAGGAGGGTCTTCTGGAAGGGCAGGTGCCAGGCATCGGCGGCGTTGAGGGCCATCAGGACGCAGTCGAAGGGGAAGCGGCGGATGGCTTCGGCCAGGACGTCGGGGTCGGTGTGGCCGCTGAGGCCCAGGAAGCGCACCAGCTTCTGGTCACGGGCTTTCTGGAAGGCCTCCAGGGCGCCGCCCTTGGCGCAGACCTTCTCCACGTCGTCCAGGGTGCTCATGGCGTGGAGCTGCCACAGGTCGACGTGGTCCGTCTGGAGCAGCTTCAGGGAGGTCTCCAGCAGGCGGAGGGAGCCGTCGGCCGTGCGGTCGTGGGTCTTGGTGGCGAGGAAGGCCTCCCGGCGGCGGCGCTTCATCACCTTCCCGAAGTACTGCTCGCTCCACCGCGCGTCGCCCCCGTAGCGGGCGGAGGTGTCCAGGTAGTTCACGCCCAGGTCCAGGGCCCGCTCGATGATCCGGACGGCGGCCGCCTCGTTGTCCGGCTTCTCGATGGCCGCCTGGCCGCCCAGGCTGAAAAGGCCCACCTTGTGGCCTGTGCGGCCCAGGTTGCGGGTGGGCATGGTCGCGGCGGTGGCCGGGTTGAAGGGAGCGCCACCCGCCGGCGCGGGGGAAAGGGACGGGGCAAGGGCCTCTTCCACGGCGCCCAGGCGGGCGGCGACGAGGCCCGCGCCTGCGGCGGCGCCCAGCTTGAACAGGTCGCGTCGGGTGGTGCCGGCCATGGCGGCCTCCGAGGATAGATGACCCCAGTATCGCTCCGAAAGGAGGCCTCGGTTTTTCCGGGCATTTGAAATTCAGAGAAAAAAACTCACCACCAAGGCGCGAAGACACCAAGAAAGGCAAAAGGAGATTTGATTCAGTTCTTGGTGGCCTTGGTGTCTTGGTGGTGAATCCTTTGGAAAGGTCAGACCTTTCCCCAGTGCTCGCCTCGGGCCAGGGCCTCTTCGCATTCGGGGCAGTAGTCCACGCGTTCGCCGGTGTTCAGGAGGGACTCGCTGCTGGGGATCCGCAGGCCGCAGAGGGTGGTGCCCTTGCGGCCCACTTTCTGGTTCCAGCTGCCGGGGACGATCAGGTGGGCCTTGGCGTCCCGCACCACGGGGCGCTCGACGCCGTGGCCGTGGTAGGCGAGGTCGGCCCGGAGTTCCTGGATGGTCTCGTTCGCCGCCTTCAAGCGGAGGGCGAACTGGCGGCAGATGACGCGCGTCAGCATGGGGAACCGCTCCATAACTGTCTCCAGGTGCGCGGGCACCAACACCAGGACGTGGCATTCGGTGCGGGCGCGGACGGAGGCGGTGCGGCTCTGCCCGCCCAGGTAGGCCATCTCGCCCACGATGGCGAAATGTCCCGCGTCGCAGGTGACCTCGTCGAGCACCAGGCCCGAGGCTTCCTTCTCCACCGCGTAGGTGCCGCGAAGGACGATGAACACCTTGTTGGAGGCGTCCGATTCCTGGAACAGCCACTCGCCCTCGCGGTAGAGGAGCGGCCGGATCTCGGGATGGACGAGGGTCAGGGCCTTGATCTCCGCCAGGGCGAAGGAGCGGATCTGGTCGAGCGTCATCGGCACGGGCATGGCGGCACCTCCTCCGTCCTTCCACCGCCATCCTCGCCCCATCGGGGCTCCCGCGGTAGGGGCCTCCCCGGCGCGGAGGGGGTCCGCGCCGGGAAAGGTCCTGCCCGGTCCGCGTCTACTTGCCCAGCGCCTCGTCCGCCAGGTGCCCGGCGTCCATGATCTTGCGGAGGGCTTCGAGGATGGCCCGGACGTCGGTGGCGACGGCGCGCTTGGTGTCGGCGTCGTAGACGTAGTACCCGCCCTGCCCTTCGTAGACGCTGTCGAAGTTGATGCCCACGAACTCGCCCTTGACGTTCACCACGGGGCTGCCACTGTTGCCGCCCACGGTGTCGCAGGCGTAGATGAAGTTGAAGGGCGTGGCGAGGTCCAGCTTCACCTGGCGGTCCAGCCAGCGCTGGGGCAGCGTCCACACGCCGCCTTCGGCCGCGGCCGCGTTGCCGCCCCAGCCCAGGTGGCGGTCGAACATCCCCATGTAGGTGGTGAACGGCTGGGCCAGGGTGCCCGTCCCGTTGGCGTAGGTGGCGACGGGACCGTAGCCCAGGCGCAGGGTGAAAGTGGCGTCGGGATAGAGGGCCTTGCCGAAGACCTTGAACCGCGCCTCGGCGATGCGCCCGCCCTGCTCGTTGAACACGCCGGTGACCTCGGCTTCCATCTGCTTGCGGATGGCGCGGCTGAAGGGGTCGATCGCCTTCGCCAGCCGGATCATGGGATCCGCGGAGGCGTCCAGCACCGCCTTTCCGCCCTCGGCGAGCTGCCGGCGCACCGCCGCGTCATCCAGCTTCGTGCCCTCTACGGCGGCCTTGGCCACGGCCTCGGGCGTCCGTCCGCCCAGCACGGCTTTCACGAAGGGATGGCCATCGCCCAGCGCCTGCCGCGCCTCTTCGAGGCCCGCGGCCAGGAGGGCCTGGTCGATGGCCTTGTGCACGGGCCGGGGGGAGAGCAGCTGGGCCCGGGTGGCCTTGAGGTTGCCCTCGCTGAATTCGCTCAGGCGCTCGGCGGAGGGCTTGGCGGTCTCGTCGGCGAGGCGCACCAGGGCGATGGCGTGGCGCAGCGCGGCCACGCGCCCGACCAGCGTGGCGCGGCCGGTATCGAGGTAGGTGGCCTCCGCGAGCAGCGCCTTCTGGCGCGCCACGGCCTGGGCCACACGGTCCCAGCTCCCGCCCACGCGGGCCTGCAGCGCGGGGTCCTTGGCCACGGCCGCCTTCAGCGCGGCTTCGGCTTCGGCCACCTTCGCCAGGTTCTCGGGCTTGGAGAGGCCCAGCAGCTGGCCGCTCAGGCGCTTGTGGCCGTTCTCCAGGCTGTAGATGGCCTCGGCGGCCAGGCGCCTGGCCTCGGGAGACGTGGCGGACAGCGCGAGGAGCGCCTGCTTCTGGCGCTCGATGGCGCGCAGCTGGAAGGGGATGCCGGTCTCCCGAGCGTAGGCCATCTGGGCGTGGGTCTGCTGGCGGTAGGTGGTGCCGGGATGGCCCGAGATGAAGGTCAACTCACCCATGGACGCGCCCTTGGCGCTGAAGGGCAGGATGGCGTCGGGGCGGTAGGGCTTGCCGTCTTCATAGACGCGGAACAGCGCGAAGTCCAGGTTGTGGCGCGGGTAGGTGTAGTTGTCGGGGTCGCCGCCGAAGGCCGCCACCTGCAGCTCGGGAGCCGCGGCCAGGCGCACGTCCGTGAACTTCCGATAGCGGTACAGCCAGTATTCGCCGCCCTGGTAGAGGGTCACGGGCTCGCAGGTGAGGCCGGTCTTCGCCTCGTCGGCCTTCCGCAGGTCCGCCAGGGCGTTGCGCCGGGCCGTCAGGGCCTCCTGGTCCGTGGCGCCGGGCTTCACGGCGCCATTCACCTTCGCCGTCACGTCTTCCATGGAGACCAGCATCATCAGCTCGAGGCCGGGCACCTTGATCTCCTGAGCGCGGGTGGCGGCGGTGAAGCCGTCCCGCACCAGGTCCGCCGCCGCGGTGGACATCTGGGCGATGGCGTCACGGCCCACGTGGTGGTTGGTAACCACCAGCCCATCGCGGCTGACGAACGCCCCCGTCCCATTGGGGAAGCGCACCGTGGCGAGCTGGAGGTTCTTCAGCCAGGAAGGCTCCAGCGCCACGCCGTACTTCGCCTTGATCTTCTGCACGGGGATGTTGTCGAAGGTCCACATCCCCTCGTCCGCGCGCAGCGCGGGCAGGGCCAGGAGCAGGGCAAGGGCGGTGAGGCGCATGGGAACTCCGAAAACAAATTCAGGAAGGGAAACCGCAGATGACGCAGATTTCGCAGATAGAAAATCGAGGACCTGTCCTTATCTGCGCCCTCTGCGTCATCTGCGGTTGAAGGTTCACTTCCCCGTCAGCTCGGCGACGAGGTGCTTGGCGTCGTAGACCTTGTCGAGGGCTTCGACGATGGCGCGGACGTCCACGGACAGGCAGCGGTTCACGCGGGCGTCGAAGTAGTAGCGGCCGGCGTTGCTCTCGATGTTGCCGTCGAAGGCCAGGCCCACCAGCTCGCCGCGCTTGTCCACCACGGGACTGCCGGAGTTGCCGCCGATGATGTCGTTCGTGGAGATGAAGTTGTAGGGCGTGAACAAGTCGAGCGCAGCGCGGCGGGCCAACCAGCGCTGCGGCACCTCCCAGGAACCGCCCTCGGCCTTCGGCCCCCAGGCGGCGGCGCGATCGTACATCCCCGCGAAGGTCGTGAAGGGCTGGGCCAGGGTGCCCGCGCTCGGGTAGGTCTCGATGGCGCCGTAGGACAGCCGCAGGGTGAAGGTGGCGTCCGGATAGGCCGAGGTGCCGTAGACCGCGAACCGGGCCTTGGCGATCCGCGCCAGGTGCTCGGAGACGACGGCCTGGAGCGCCCGCTGCTTCCGCTGGACCTCCTCCAGCCGCGCGGACAGGCCCCGGGCCACCACCAGCGCGGGGTCCCCGCTTTCGAGGATCGCGCGGGGATCGCCGTCGGCCAGGGCCGTCCGGACGGCGGGATCGGCGAGACGCGACCCAGCGGACAGGGCCTTCGCGGCGGCCTTGGGCGTCTTCCCGTCGAGCAGCTGGCGGGTCAGGGGATGATCCGGGCCCAGCTCGTCCAGGGCGCCGGCCAGGGCGATCTGGAGCACCAGGGTCCCAGCGGCCACTTCCTCCGCGGGTTGGCGCTTCAGCGTCGCCTTGAGGGCCTCCAGCGCCTTTTCATCGCGGTACTCGGGCGACCGCTGGTCGGCGGGCTTCGCCCGCTCGGAGGCGTAGCGGTGCAGCGGCAGGGCGATGCCCAGGACGCTGGTGCGGAGCGCGGCCGCCACGGACGCCTCCTTGGCGAAGGCGCCCTGCTGGGCGACGGCCTCCGCGATGCGGCTCCAGCTGTCCCCGGCCAGGGCCTGCAGCTTGGGATCCGCCGCGACCTTGGCCCGCAGCTCCTTCTCCGCCGCCGCCACCTTGGCCATGGCCGCGACGTCCTTCAGCCCATCGGTCTCGCCCGCAACCACCTTGTAGGCGTTCTCCAGGCTCATGAGTTGGTCGGAGACCGTGCGGGCCTGTTCCTCGCCCTGGGCGGCGTAGGCGTGGAGGGCGGTACGGCCGCGGTCCAGCCCGCGCAAAGCGAGAGGATTCGTCACGTCGCGCTTGGCCTCCATCTGGGCCAGGGTCTCCAGCCGCGAGGTGCGGCCGGGGTGGCCCACGGTGAACACCAGGTCGCCGTAGCCCGCACCTTTCCCCCAGGCGAGGTGGTGGGGCGGCGCGTAGGGCTTGCCGTTCTCGTAGACGCGGAAGAGGCTGAAATCCAGGTCGTGGCGCGGCCAGCTGAAGTTGTCCCAGTCCTTGCCGAAGGCGGCCACGCCGTATTCCGGGGACATCACCAGGCGCACGTCGGTGTGCTTCTTGTAGCGGTAGATCCAGGACTGGCCGCCCTGGTAGAGGATGACCGGCTGGCAGTCCAGGCCCGTCCGCGCGGTCTGCTCCTTCGCGAGGGCGGCGAGCGCGTCCGACTTGGCCTTGGCGGCGGCCTGGTCATCCGCGCCGCTGGGCACGGCCTTCTCCACCTGCGCGGTGACGTTCTCCACCTCCACGAGCGTGAGCAGCGCGAGGCCCGGAACCTTGATCTCCTGGTCCCGTCCCGCAGCGACGAAGCCGTTCTTCACGTAGTCGTGCTGGGCGTCGGAGACGAGCTGGGTCCAGTGGTGGCCCACGTGGTGGTTGGTGAGCACCAGCCCGTCCTTGCTGACGAAGGAGCCCGACCCGCCGGGAAAGCGCACCGCCGACAGGCGCACGTGGTCCAGCCACGCCTGGCCCGGCGCCCACCCGTACTTGGCCTTGATCTTGGGAGCGGGGACGTTGTCGAAGGTCCACATCCCCTCGTCCGCCCGCAGCGCGGGAAGGGCGAGGACCGAGGCAAGGGACATGGCGAGAGCGGTGAGGCGCATGGAAACTCCGAAAGCAAATTCAGAAAGGGGAACCGCAGAGGACGCAGATTTCGCAGATGAAAATCCGAGGATCCGCTTTTATCTGCGTCATCTGCGGTTGAAAGTTCATTTCCCCGTCAGCTCGGCCACGAGGCGCGGGGCCTCGTAGATCTTGGCGAGGACTTCGAGGATGGCGCGGGCATCCACGCTGACGGTGCGGTTGGCTCGGCCGTCGTAGTAGTAGCGGGCCGGGAGGCTCTCCAGGTTGCCGTCGAAGGCCAGGCCCACCAGCTCGCCGCGCTTGTCCACCACGGGGCTGCCGGAGTTGCCGCCGATGATGTCGTTGGTGGAGACGAAGTTGTAGGGCGTGGTCAGGGTGAGGGTGTCCCGGCGGGCCAGCCAGCGGGCGGGCAGGCGCCAGGTGTCCCGATCGAGGCCGGAGGCCGTTCCGCCCCAACCCTCGAAGCGATCCATCAGGCCGTGGAAGGTGGTGAAGGGCTGGATCAGGGTTCCGTTCGCGGGATAGGCGGCGACGGCGCCCGCGGAGAAGCGGAGCGTGAAGGTGGCGTCCGGATAGGTGGACGTGCCGTAGAGGGCGAAGCGGGCGCGGGCGATCCGCGCGGCGTGATCGCGGAGGGGCCCTTCTACCCGCGCCTCGGTGCGGGTGCGGAGGTCCCGCTGGAAGGGATCCAGGATCCGCGCCAGGGCGATCATCGCGTCGCCGCTGGCGGCCAGGGCCGGGGCGCCCCCGTCGAGCAGCCGCCGCACTTCGTCGGGATCCTGAAGGCGGCTGCCTTCCACCGCCTTCCGCGCCGCGGCCTCCGGCGTCGCGCCGCCCAGCATCGCCTTCACGAAGGGGTGGTCGGCGCCCAGCACCTCCTGCGCCTCCTTCAGCCCGTCAGTCAGGAGGTGGACCTCCAGGGCGGCGTCGAAAGGGACGGGACGGGGCTTGATCAGGCGCTCGCGGAGGGCCTGCAGGCCGCCGTCGGAAAACTCCGGCAGGCGGTCCTTCTCGGGCTTGGCGACCTCCGCGGGAATCCGCACGAGGTTGAGCGCCGTGGCCAACAGCTCGGAACTCCGGGCGTGGACCACCTGGGTTTCGGGGGCCAGGGCTTCCGATTCGCGGAGGGCGCCCTCGATCCGCTCCCAGCTCCCGCCCGCCTCGGCCTTCAGCCGCGGATCGGCCGCCACCGCGGCCACCAGCCGGCGCTCGGCGGCTTCCACTTGGGCCATCCCTTCCGCGTCCTTCAGGCCGGCGAGGTAGCCCCGGGTGGCCTTGAGGCCGTTGTCCAGGCTGTAGATCTGGCCGCCCACCAGGGCGCGGGCTTCGAACCCGCGGGCGGCGAAGGCCTCCAGGGCGGCGCGGCGGCGCTCCATGGTCTTGATCTGGCGCGGAGTGCCGGCGTCCCGCGCGTGGCGCATCTGGGAGAGGGTCCACAGGCGGCTGGTGGAGCCCGGATGGCCGGATACGAAGGTGGAATCTCCCGCCTTCAGCCCGCCGCGGGTCCAGGCCAGGTGGTGCTCGGGGCGGTAGGGCCGACCCTGCTCGTAGACCCGCAGCAGCGCGAAATCCAAGTGGTGGCGCGGATAGGTGAAGTTGTCGTAGTCCCCGCCGAACCGCGCCACCGCCAGTTCCGGCGCCACGACGAGGCGCACGTCGGTGAACTTCCGGTAGCCGTAGAGCCAGGTCTGGCCGCCCTGGTAGAGGGAGACGATCTCCACGGTGAGCCCGGTGCGGACGCGAAGTTCCTCCCGGGCCTTCTGGCTCTCCAGCTCCCGGGCCCGTAGCACCTCGGCCTCCGTGCGGCCGGGGGCCTGGGCCACGCGGGCGGTGATGTCCACGGCCTGGACGAGCTGCATCAGTTCGAGCCCGGGGACCTTCAGCTCCGCGCCGCGGTCCGCGGCGACGAACCCGTCCTTCAGCAGGTCCCGCTCCCGCGTCGACAGCCGCTGAACCAGCCCGCGCACGACGTGGTGGTTCGTGAGGACCAGCCCGTCGGCGCTGACGAAGGAGCCCGACCCGCCGGGGAAGCGCAGACTGGCGAGGCGCAGGTGGTCGAGCCATTCCCGCGTGGGCTCGAAGCCGTGGGCGGCCTTGAGCTGCGCGAGGGGCAGGTTGTCGAAGGTCCACATCCCCTCGTCCGCGCGCAACGCGGGGAGGGCAAGCAGCAATGCGAGGGACGGGGCGACGGCGGTCAGGCGCATGGGAACTCCGGAAGAAATTCAGGAAGAGGAACCGCAGATGACGCAGATTTTGCAGATGAAAACCCAGGCTCTGCTTTTATCTGCGCCCTCTGCGGTGAGAGACCTTTCCCCCTAGCGGAGTCCTACTTGCCCGTCAGCTCGGCGACGAGCGACGCGGCGCCGTAGACCTTGTCCAGGGCGTGGACGATGGCGCGGGCATCCACGGAGACGCCGCGGTTCACGGCCTCGTCGTAGAAGTAGTTGCCCGGCAGGCTCTCGATGTTGCCGTCGAAGATCAGGCCCACCAGCTCGCCCTTGGTGTCGATGACGGGGGAGCCGGAGTTGCCGCCGATGATGTCCACCTTGTGGACGAAGTTGAACGGCAGCGAGGGGTTCAACTCCGCCCGCTTGTCCACCCAGCGCTGGGGCAGCGTCCAGGCGTTCTCGTGGGCGTGGGCCGCGTTGCCGCCCCACCCGTCGTAGCGGTCGAAGAGGCCGCCGAAGGTCGTGAAGGGCTGGATCAGCGTCCCGTTGCCCTTGTACTCCGCCACGGCGCCGTAGGAGAGGCGCAGGGTGAAGGTGGCGTCGGGATAGGTGTTCTTGCCGTAGACGGCGAAGCGGGCCTTGGCGATGCGGGTGCCGTGCTCGGTAATCACGCTCTGGACCTGCTCCTCCTGCTTCTTGCGGAGGGAGCGGCTCAGGGGATCGAGCTTGCGGGCGAGCACGATCATCGGATCCTGGGACTCGGCGACGGCCTTCTTCCCGCCGGCCAGCAGCGCCTTGCGGACTTCGGGATCCGCCAGCTTGGAACCCTCGACCGCGGCCTTCGCCGCTTCCGCGGGGGACTTCCCGCCCAGCATCGCCTTTACGAAGGGGTGCTGAGACCCCAGTTCCTTGACGGCATCTTCCAGTCCCTGCGTGAACAGGAAGATCTCCTGCTCCTTGTAGAAGGGCGCGGGAATTCCGACGCGGGCCTTGGCCGCCTTCAGGTTGGCGTCGCTGTACTCGGCCAGGCGCTTCTCGCTGGGGAGGCCTTCCTCGTCGGCGATCCGCACGAGGGTGAGGGCGTGGCCGAGCAGCACGGAATTGGCCGTGCCGACGTTGAGGGATTCCTTGGTCAGCCCCTTCGCCACCTGGGTGGCCTGATCGATCTTGGTCCAGCTCTGGCCGGTCTCGGCGGCGAGGTTGGGATCCTTGGCGACGCGGGCGCGCAGGTCCTTCTCGGCGGCCTCGATGCGGGCCATGGCCTCCTTGTTCTTCAGCCCGGACCAGTAGCCGGTGGTGGCCTTGATGCTGTTCTCGATCCCGAAGATCTGGGTGTTGACCTGGCGGGCGGCCTCGGGCGAGGTCTTGCCGTAGGCCACCATCGCGGCCTTGCGGCGCTCCATGGACTTCAGGCGCATGGGAATGGCGAAGTCGCGGGAGTAGATCATCTGGGCCAGCGTGTCCTGGCGGCTGGTGCGGCCGGGATGGCCGGTGACGAAGGTGAGGTCGCCCGCCTTGAGGCCGGTGTCCGTCCACTTCAGGAACTGCGAGGGCGCGTAGGGCTTGCCGTTCTCGTAGACGCGGAAGATGGAGAAGTCCAGGTTGTGGCGGGGGTAGGTGAAGTTGTCGGGATCGCCGCCGAAGAAGGCGATCTGCTGCTCGGGCGCGAACACCAGGCGCACGTCGGTGTGCTTCTTGTAGCTGTAGATCCAGTGCTCGCCGCCCTGGTAGAGGGTGACGTGCTCGCAGGTGAGCCCGCTCTTCTCCTGCATCTCCTGCTTGATCTTCTCGATCTCGGCGTCCCGGGCCTTCAGGGCGGCCTTCTCGGGCGTGCCGGGCTTCACGGCCTTGGCCACCCGGGCGGTGACGTTCTCCATGGCCATGAGCGTCATCAGCTCCAGCCCGGGAACCTTGATCTCCTGCTCGCGGGTGGCGGCGGCGAAGCCGTTCTTCACGTAGTCGGCCTCCTTGCTGCTGACGCGCTGGATCCAGCCGCGGCCGACGTGATGGTTGGTGAGCACCAGCCCGTCCTTGCTGACGAAGGAGCCCGATCCGCCGGGGAACCGCAGGGCGGAGAGGCGGACGTGGTCGAGCCAGGCCTGGTCCGGCGCCCAGCCGTACTTCTCGGAGATCTTCTTGGTCGGCAGGTTGTCGAAAGTCCACATGCCTTCTTCCGCCCGGAGGGCGGATCCGGCCAGGGCCAGGGCGAGCACGGACAGGGTCAGGGCGCGGGGCTGCATGGGATTCTCCTTCGAACGAACGGCTGGCGGCGGTAAATGACCATCGTATCACGAAGTATCGCTTTCACCCCGGCGCGAGACCCATCATCGGCGCCATGTCCGCGACGCTCTCCCCCCTCCGCGCCGGCTGGCCGGCCCTCCTCCTCGCCGCCTCCCTGGCCGCGCAGGACCGGCCGCCCGGTCCCATCCAGGACAACTCCTTCCTGGTGGAAGAGGCCTACAACCAGGACCCGGGCGTGGTGCAGCACATCAACACCTTCACCCGCGACCGGCGGACGGGGGACTGGACCGCGGTCTTCACCCAGGAATGGCCGGTCGGCGGGATCGCCCACCAGCTCAGCTACACCCTGCCCTGGCAGCGGATCGGCGCGGCGCCGGGCCGGAGGCAGGGCTTCGGGGACGTCGCCCTGAACTACCGCTACCAGCTGGTGGGCGACGGGGACGCCGCGCTGGCCGTGGCGCCCCGGTTCTCCCTCCTGCTGCCCACGGGCGACGCCGAGGACGGCTACGGCAAGGGCGCGGCCGGGTATCAGGTGAGCCTGCCGGTGAGCTTCACCCTCGGTCCAAGCCTGGTCGGCCATTTCAACGCCGGCGGCACCCTCACCCCGCGCGCGGGCACCGCCGCGGCCCGGGCGACGACGCGGGACTGGGAGCTGGGCCAGAGCTTCGTCTGGCTGGCGGCCCCCCGGTTCAACCTGATGCTGGAGTATCTCTACACCCGCACCCAGCGCGTGATGGGCCCCGGATCCGTGCAGGGCCAGGGCGCGGCCTACCTCAGCCCCGGCATCCGCTGGGCCTACGACTTTCCCGGCGGCCTCCAGGTCGTGCCCGGGGTGGCGGTGCCCTTCGGCGTGGGCCCCACCCGCGGGGAGACGGCCCTGCTCCTCTACCTCAGCTTCGAGCACCCCTTCGGGAAGGCCGCGCGGACGCCCTGAAAGCGAAGGGGCCGCAGCAGCGGCCCCTCCGGAAGCTGGCGGCGGCTTACCTCTTCCCGCGCTTGCCCATCTTGGAGTCCAGGTACCAGATGGCCCCACCCTGATCGCCGACGGCGTGCAGGTGATCCACGATCTCGCCCACGCCCGCCTCTTCCTCCACCTGCTCGGTGACGTACCACTGGAGGGCGATCTCGCTGGCGTGGTCCTTCTCGGCCCGGGCCAGCTCGAACAAGGCGTTGATGCTCGCGGTGATGGTCTTCTCGTGGCCCAGGGTCTGCTCGAAGACCTGGATCACGCCGCCGAAATCCTTGGGGGGCGCGGCGATGGCCTGCAGCTCCAGCTTGCCGCCGCGGTCCAGGAGGAAGGTGATCAGCTTGGCGGCGTGGGCGGTCTCCTCGGAGGCCTGCACCGCCAGCCAGTGGGCGAAGCCCTTGAAGCTCTTGCCGGCGCAATGGGCGCCCATGGCCAGATACAGCTGGGCGGAATACTGCTCCAGGTTGATCTGAGCGTTCAGCGCGTCCTGCATGGTCTTGCTGATCACGAATGACCTCCTTCTCCGCTATGGGATGAAGAAGAGTCTAGCGCGAGGGCTCAGAAGGAGAGCCCATCCAACCGGCCCAGCAGCCGCTGCCAGCCCAGCCGCGCCAGGGCATCCGGCGCCTGGGGACTGGCGAAGGCCAGGACCCGCTCCCCGGCCGCGTCGTAGCACTCCAGCCGGTGGCGCTCGCCGGAAGGGGTGGGCTGGGTCACGGACCAGATCCCGTCGAGGCGGGAGGGATCCAGCTCCAGGGCGGCGTCGCCCATCCGGAAGGTCCAGCCCTGGGAGCCCAGGACCAGCTCCTCCACGGGAGATTCGAGAACCTGGGTGCAGTGGCGGTTGCCCACCTGGGCGTGAACCGGCAGACCCGCGTCCGCCAATCCCTGGAGGAAGCCCGCCAGGTCGTGCCGGGGGACGAGGTGGGTGTAGAGGCCCTCCATGGCCCGCAGCGCGAGAAGGCGGTCGATGCCGAGGCCATCCAGCCGGACCTCCAGGTCGCGGTCGGATTCCGCCTGGCTCCACGCCTCGCGCAGCATCCACACGGGGCAGTCGAGGGATTTCGGGACCACGGGGCCCGCGGCGGCGGGGCGGTGCCGCAGGCAGTTCCAGCAGCCGTGGTGACGGCGGACCAGGGTGATGAACGCCTCCCAGGCGGCGGGATCCGGCAGCGTCACCTGGTGGGCGAGGTCGCCGCCTTCCCCGAACAGCAGAAGGCAGGGCGGCGTGTCGGTGAAGTCCATGGTGCGGCTGAGCACCGCCACCGTGTGCCGCCAGGAGGCATCCAGCCACCGCAGGCCGCTGGCGTCGCCGAACAGGGTGGCGCCCTCGTCACCGGGCAGGACGACCTTGACCGCTTCCCGGCGGGTGCAGGTGACGCAGGCGTTGCGGGTGGTGTAGTCCACGCGCCCCAGCGAAGGAAGGTCCAGCAGGAGGCCCCGGGCGTTCCGCTGGAGGGGCATCAGCCGGATGTCCTCGCGGGCGTGGAGCGCCTCCAGATCCGAAGGTCCGCCTTCCCTGCTCCGGGCTTCCCCGGCCGTGAACGATCCGATCCAGTTCCCTTCACTCAGCATTCCGCACCTCCCCGGCCGCCGCGGGCCCCGCCGCCGCGCGAGGGGCCTCCTTCCGGTCCGCCGGCGACGCCGGCCTCCGCTCCGCCCGGGGCTCATCGCCCGGCGCGAGGAGCGCCTTGAGAGCTTCCACGGAACCCCGGACGCGGATCATCGGAACCTCCTGCGGAAGGTGACGCCGAGTCCGGGATGGGCCCGGCGGACCCCACCGGAACCAGATTACACATATTGAGATTAAGTCTCAGTATGATTTTAATCACACCTGCTAGAACTTCCACTTCACGCGGGCGGCCAGGGTGCGGGGCGGGATGACGTGGGTGCCGCCGAAGGTGCTGAGGAAGTTGTACAGGCCCTTCTCGTCGGTGGCGTTCAGCAGGTCCAGGCCCACCGCCAGCCGGTGGTGGTCCGCCAGCGTCCACTCCTGGCCCACGCTGAGGTTCCAGGTGGTGCGCGGCTGAATGCGCCAGGTCCCTTCGGAATCCAGCCGCACGTAGCGCGACCCGAAGTCGTAGTCCGGATTCCCGGCCACTTCGGTGGGATCGCCCGCCACGAGGCCCGAATCGTAGCGGCCGATGACCTGGGCCGTGAATCCCTGGTGCTCGTAGGTCACGCCCGCCTGGGCGCTGAGCTTCTGGTCGTGGTCGATGAGGAACCGCTCGCCGGGGGCCGCTTCCGGCGCCTCCAGCTGGAGCCCGCCCACCAGGGGCGCCTGGAAGATGGCCCGGGTGCGGCCCAGGCTGAGGTAGGCGGACCAGCCGTTCACGGGCACCAGGTCGAGGCGGACGTTCATGCCGCGGAACAGGCCCCGGTCGGCGCCCACAGGAAACAGCACCCCCGTGTTGAGGAACTGCGCGTTGTCGCCCGCGTTGCGGCTGCGCTTCTCCCAGTACTCCACCATCACCCGGCCCGCGCGCCCCAGCTGCTGCTCCACGCCGTAGCTGTAGGAGTGCTGGCGCTCCGGGCGCAGGGGCTGCCGCGGCGTGCCGGCGTTGGGGCCGAGATCCCAGGCCTCCTGCGACAGCGACAGCGCCAGGTTCTCGTTCTCGCGGAGAACCAGCAGGCGGTCGTAGCTGGCGCGGAGGACGGTCCCCGTCTCGAAGTGGTAGCTCAGGCCCACGCGGGGCTGGAACAGGTTGTCCGACAGGTCCTCCACCTTGTAGGCGTCGTGGCGCAGGCCCAGGGCGAGGAAGAAGGAACCGAGGTGGATGTCGTTCTGGATGAACGCCGAGGTGAGCGTCGGCCGGATCCGGGCGTCGAACCGGAAGATCCGGCCGCCGCCGGCGGGCGTGTAGGGATAGAGCGGGTCGGACGGATCGGCCACGGCGGCGTCGTCCGTGACCGCGAAGCGGAAGTCCTCGTGGATGGGGAAGGCGATGTGCTGGACGCCCGCCTTCAGCAGGTTCTCCTTGCCCCACCGCTGGGTGAAGGCCACCTGGACGCCCAGGTTGTCGAGGGTGCGGTCCTGCTTCGCCCAGTAGGGGGAATCCGGCCGCGGCGCGGCGGAAAAGCCGTCGGCCAGGTCCTCGCTGGGCTTCAGCTCCGCCCGGGAGGCCCGGTAGAACACGGAGGCGTCCAGGCTCTGCGCGGCGCTGAACAGGTGCGCCCAGGCCAGGCTCGCGTTGAAATCCGACGTCGTAGCGCGCTGATCCTGGCCCTGGGCCTGCTGGGAGACCAGATTCGCCACCTCCCGGTCCGTGCGGCCCCCGGACAGCGAGAAGCGCAGCGTGTCCTGGCTGCCGAGGATCCAGTCGAAGCGCGAGAAGGCCCGGCCGGTCTTCCCGTGGTTGTGCAGGTTCTCGAAATTGACGGGATCCAGGAAGCGGTCGCTCTCGCTGGCGGCGCCGCTCACGAACCACCCGAAGGCGTCCTTCCCGCCGCGCGCGGAGAATCCGGCCTCGGAGGTGCGGAACCGCGAGGCGCCGAAGGTGGCCTCGCCCTCAAAGCCGCCGGGGGTGCCCAGCCCCGATTTCGTGGTGAGGTTCACCACCACCACGGGCTTGCCGCCGTACTCCGCGGAGATTCCGCCGGTGATCACCTCCATGCTCTCGACCTGGGAGGGATCCATGCTGTTGCTGAAGGTGGCGTGGACCTGGTCGGATACCGGGATTCCGTCCACCACGTAGGTCATCTGGCCGTGGCTCCCGCGGAAGTGGAAGCGGCCGTTCTCGTCGGCGATGAAGCCCGGAGTGGTGAGCAAGATGCTCTCCATGGCGCGGCTCTGGACCGGCGCCGGCGCGCGCTCGATGGTGGTCTTGTCGATGGAGAGGTGAGTGGAGGGATGGTCCTCCACCAGGCGGAGGTTCTCCTCCACCACCACGACGGCGCCCTCGGGCTTGAGGCCCACCGCCACTTGGAGGGGCAACTGGCTGTGGACGTCCACGTCCTGGTGGGTGGCGACCAGCCCCGGCGCGCGGGTGTCGAGGTGGTAGGCGTTGAAGGGCACGTTCCGGAAGGTGAAGGTACCCTGGGCGTCGGTCTTCGCCTGCTGGCGGTAGCCCGACACGGGGTTGGACAGCACCAGCGTCGCGCCGGCCACGGGCCGTCCCCGGTCATCCGATACGCGGCCGGACATCTGGCCGCTGGTGGCCGCGGCGAAGGCGGAACCCGCCGCGAGCAGGGCCAGGACAAGGGGACGGGAACCGCTAGGCACCATGGAAAAGCCTCCAGATGGAAATCATTTCCAAAAAAATGCGATCCCGTCAATAGAATTTTTTTTCATTTAGACCCTCAACCTTTTACTAAACCCTTGAAGGGCCTGCGCGAAGATCATGAATACGTTCAGCGCGCGGGGAGGCTTTCGAGATGAAGCGGAAAAAGGTGTGGATCATCGCTGGCGGCCTGGTGGTCGTCCTCGTCGCGGGCCTCATCGTGGCAGGGACGAAGGACAAGGGGACCGCCGTCCAGATATCCACGGTGGCCAAGGAGAACATCCAGTCCAAGGTGAGCGCCAACGGCCGGATCCAGGCGGTGACCAAGGCCGACATCTCGGCCAACGTGATGGGCCAGGTGACGCGCCTCGCCGTGAAGGAAGGCGACCGGGTCACCAAGGGCCAGTTCCTGATGGAGATCGATCCCCGCAGCGCGCAGGCCAATGCCGATGCCATGCAGGCCAACCTCCACGCCACCCGGTCCGACCTGGCTTCCGCGACGGCCAACCTCGTCCAGGCCCGCGCCGATTTCGAGCGCGCCAAGGCCAACCGCTCCGCCGGCATCATCGCCACCGCCGACTTCGAGCGCGCCAAGACCACCTTCGACACGGCCCAGGCCGCCGAGGAAACCGCCCGCCGCCGCGCGGAGCAGGCCCGGGCCAACGTCAGCCAGTCCAACGTGGGCCTGGGCTACTCCACCATCTCCGCCCCCATGGACGGCGTGGTCACCGCCCGCCGGATCGAGATAGGGGAAACCGCCGTCCCCGGCATCCAGAACCAGGCCGGCACCGTTCTGCTCACCGTCTCGGACATGAGCAAGGTGGAGGCCGAGATGGAAGTGGACGAAGCCTCCATCCCCAGCGTGAAGCTGGGCCAGGAGGCCCAAGTGCGGATCGACGCCTATCCCAACGAGGTCTTCCAGGGCCAGGTCACCGAAGTGGGCGGCAGCCCCATCCTCAAGACCACCGCCAACGAGGCCACCAAGTTCAAGGTCAAGGTCTGGATCAAGAATCCGCCCTTCACCATCAAGCCCGGCCTGTCCGCCCAGGCGGACATCTTTACCGGCAACCGCGACCAGGTGCTGGCCATTCCCTTCCAGGCGCTGGTGATGCGGGAGATCAAGCTCAAGCCCGGCGAAACCCGCCAGCCCGGCGCGCCCCGCGAAGAGGAAGGCGTGTTCCTCCAGGAGGGCGGAAAGGCCAAGTTCGTCCCGGTGAAGACCGGCCTCATGGGCGACCTGTCCGTGGAAGTGCTCTCGGGCCTCAAGGGCGGCGAGACCCTCATCACCGGCCCCAACCGCGCGCTCCGGGACCTGAAGGGCGGCGAGGACGTCCGCGTGGAGAAGGCCAAGAAGAAGGAAGAGCCCAAGGGCTGAGCCGTCCATGAACTACACCGAACTCCTCCGCTCCGCCGTGCGGGCGATCCGCGCGCACACCCTCCGCAGCTTCCTGACGCTGCTGGGCGTCATCATCGGCGTGAGCACCATCGTGGCGGTGGTGGGCGTGATCTCCGGCCTGAACACCTACGTGAAGGAGAAGATCATCGTCCTGGCGCCGGACGTGTTCATCGTCCAGAAGTTCGGGATCATCCGCAGCCGCAAGGAGTTCCTGGACGCCGTCAAGCGCCCGCCCATCACCTGGACGGAGTACGAGCGCCTGTCCAGCGGGCTGCTGAAGGAAGCCAGCCAGGTGTCCGCCGCCTCGGGCAACGCCATGCCCGTGAACTACGGCGACAAGCGCCTGCCGGACGTGGTGGTCATCGGCGCCACGGCCAACTTCGGGACGCTGTTCAACCTGGAGATGGAATCGGGCCGCTACTTCAGCGACAACGAGAACCAGGCCTCCCAGGCCGTGGCGGTGATCGGGGCCAATACCCGCGAAGAGTTGTTCCCCCACCTGGACCCCGTGGGCCGGATCCTGCTCATCCGGGGCCTGCCCTTCCGGATCATCGGCGTGATGCCCAAGCAGGGCCGCAGCATCGGGTTCAACCAGGACGGCCGGATCTACATCCCGCTCCAGGTCTACCGGAAGAACTTCATGGCCGCCAACGAGACCCTGGAGCTGCACATCAAGGCCCGGGGCGGCGTCGAAGGGTTGGACGCCTCCATGGACGAGGTGCGGGCCATGTTCCGCGCCATGCGCCACACCAGCTTCAAGAGCCCCGATCCCTTCGGGATCCTCACCCAGGAGAGCCTCCAGCAGCTGTGGAAGGCCATCAGCAGCGCCGCCTTCCTCCTGCTGATGCTGATCTCCAGCGTCAGCCTCGGCGTGGGCGGGATCGTGATCATGAACATCATGCTGGTGAGCGTGGTGGAGCGCACCCAGGAGATCGGCGTCCGCATGGCCCTGGGCGCCAAGAAGAAGGACATCCGCCGCCAGTTCCTGCTGGAGGCCGCGCTGCTCTCCGCAGGCGGCGGCGTGATCGGCGTCCTGGTGGGCTCCGCGGGGGCCTTCACCATCCGGGCCCTGGCGGACTTCCCCGCCCAGATCACGCCCGGAATCGTGCTGACGGGCATCCTCCTCAGCACCCTCGTGGGCCTCCTGGCGGGCTTCCTCCCCGCCTACCGCGCCTCCAACCTCGTCGTCATCGACGCGATCCGGGCGGAGTGACCATGCGCAGCCGGAAAACGGGATTCGGGGCCATCGGGGGCGAGAACGTGCGGTTCGCCTTCCGGGCCATGGTGGCCCAGAAGCTGCGGAGCTTCCTCACGCTGCTGGGAATCGTCGCGGGGGTCGCCACCGTCATCGCCATGGTGAGCTTCGTGTCGGGGTTCAACGGGGCGGTGACCGACAGCTTCAGCGCCTTCGGCACCACCCTCGTCCAGTTCCAGAAGTACGAGCCGCGCTTCGGCGGCGGCGGTCCCCTGCCCGAGGACCAGAAGCGCCGGCGGAACCTCACCATCGAGGACGCCGAGGCCCTCAAGCGCACCGCCACGCTGGCGGCGGCGGTCTCCCAGGAGCGCTACCTCTTCGGGGCCGCGGGCGCCTCCCTCACGGTCAAGACCCCCGAAGGCACCGAGGCCAACGGCCCCACCCTGGTGGGAACCAACTCCGACTACGCGCCCTCCAACAACGCCTTCGTCCAGGACGGCCGCTTCCTGAGCGACGCCGACATCACCCACAGTTCCCGCGCCTGCGTCGTCGGGCCCGAGACCGCCACCGCCCTGTTCGGGCGGAAGGATCCCATCGGCCGCCAGGTGCTGATCAACGGGATCGCCTTCAGCGTGGTGGGCCTGCTGGAGAAGAAGGGCAGCTTCCTGGGCGGCGACGCCGACAACATCCTGCTGATCCCCATCAGCACCTTCGACGACATGTTCCCCCAGATCAAGAACGGCACCGGCGACACCATCCACATCGCCACCGTTCCCAAGGACCCCAAGCGGATGTACGACATGATGGACCAGGAAGTGGCCATCCTCCGCGCCCGCCGGGGCCTGCGGGCCAACCAGCCCAACGACTTCGCCATCTTCACCAGCGAGGCCCAGCTCAAGACCTTCCAGCAGATCACCGGCGGCATCGCGGGCGCCATGATCCTGATCGCCGCCATCGCGCTGCTGGTGGGCGGCGTGGGCGTCATGAACATCATGCTGGTGAGCGTCACCGAGCGCACCCGGGAGATCGGCATCCGCAAGGCCCTGGGCGCCACCCGCCGGGACATCGCCACCCAGTTCCTGGTGGAGGCCGTCACGCTGACCGGCGTGGGCGGCGCCGTCGGCATCGCCGTGGGGCTGGGGATCGCCATGCTGGTGCGGCTCGCCTTCGAATTCCCCGCCGCCGCGCCCATCTGGAGCATCGTCCTGGGCTTCGGCGTCAGCACCGCCGTCGGGCTGATCTTCGGCCTGTGGCCCGCATTGAAGGCGGCCAAACAGGATCCCATTGAGGCCCTCCGCTACGAATAGGCTTCCCATCGCCCGTGGGCCAGCGCCTGGGCGCTCGCCTTTGGCTCGGCGCACGGCGCCTGCTCCCCCGCGAACGGACGCGCCGCCGGCGCGTCCTCCCACTCGGCTTCGCCTCGCGGAGGGGGACCCGCGGCCCGCCCTGAAGGCCGCGAAACAGGATCCCATCGAGGCCCTGCGCTACGAATAACTCCCCTCGCCGCAGCGCTTCTTCCGCCGGCTCATTAAGCGCCTGATCGCGTTTAATGGGCCGTGTTTTCTGGGGATCGCACGAATTTAAGACTTCCTTTAAGGGGGACGATCCAGGAAAAACACCACAGGAGCCATCATGAACCTCCGCCTTTTCACAACGCTCGCCCTTCTCGCTCCGCTCTCCCTCGGAGCCCAGAGCCACGCCGCCCATCCGACCACCAAGGCCGCGGCGCCCGCGGCCGCCTCCGTCTCGGGCATCCCCGCGACGCCGGAAGCCGCCCTGGCCGAACTGACGGACGGCAATGGCCGCTTCGTCGCCGGCAAGCGCGTGCGCACCGTGGACACGGGCAACGACGCGGCGCTGCGGACGACCCTGGCCAAGGGCCAGTCCCCCTTCGCCACCATCATCACCTGCTCGGACAGCCGCGTGCCCGACAGCCTGGTGTTCGATCAGGAGATGGGCCGCCTGTTCACCATCCGCGAAGCGGGCAACGCCCCCGACCTGCAGGGCATCGCTTCCGCCGAATACGCCGCCGCCCACCTGGGCTCCAAGCTGATCGTCGTCATGGGTCACACCAGCTGCGGCGCCGTGAAGGCCGTCCGCGAGGCCAACGGCCAGCCCCTGCCGGGCAACCTGTGGTCCCTCCAGGCCGGCATGGCGGGCCTGCTGGAGAGCACGCCCCAGGATCCCAACGAGGACGCCAAGGGCCACACCGCCCGCCTGGAGGAAGCCAACGCCAAGCGCCAGGCCCACTCCATCCTGGACCGCTCCGTCCTGCTGCATGACCTGGCCGCGGCCGGCAAGATCCGCGTGGTCCCCGCCGTCTACAACCTGGCCTCCGGCAAGGTCCAGTTCTTCAAGGAAGTCGAAGTGAAGGCGGCCACCGTCGCCCAGCACCACTAGATTTCCAGGACCCCCGCCAGCGCCTGGGCCAGGCTCTCCAGCTGTTCAGCGGAGGCCCGGCCCAGGCGCTTCGCCAGTCGGCTCTTGTCCACCGTGAAGAGCTGCGTGGCGTTGGCCCAGGAATCCGCGGGCAGGCCGGTGTCCTTTCCCTTGGGGAGGGGAACGTAGAAGACGTAGGGCCGGGCCTGGGTGGTCAGAGGGACCACGATGGTGGTGCGCGCTCCCGGCGCGTGATTGCCGAGATCCGACTGGACGATGAGGCCGGGCCGGAAACCGCCCTGCTCCGAGCCCCGCCGCGGGTTCCAATCCAGCAGCCAGATCTCGCCGCGGGAGCACCGGGGCAGATCCTCCCGGATCATTTCGATTTCCGGGCGCGGTAGGTCCGGTGGGGAGGCTCGGCGGCCACGTCCGCCTGTGCGGAGAAGGCGTAGTCCACGTCCTGGGCCGCCTCATCCTTGCCATAGGCGGCCCAATCCGCGGCCAACCTGCGCCGGGCCGCCGCGGCCTGCTCCCGCCGCAGCAGGTCCGCCACCCAGCCGTTGACGCTCATGTCCTGGGCGTCCGCCGCCTCGCGGAGGAAGCGGCCCAGGTCGTCGTCGAGGCGAAGGGTGGTGGTGAACATTGATTGCATCCTTTGCCATCATTCTAGGCATCCCCGCGCCGGAAGCAACCCTGCCTTGCGCGGCGCTGATCGCGCGGCGCTCCGCTTCCGGCCACCATGGAGGGATGGACGCCCAAGAATTCCGCCGCCTCGGATATCAGCTCGTGGACTGGATCGCGGACTACCGCGAAGGCCTGGAGCGCCTGCCCGTCATGAGCCCCGCGCAACCCGGCGAGATCCGAGCTGCGTTCCCGGATCATCCGCCCCTCCACGGGGGCCGCGTGGCCCAGGCCCTCACGGCGCTCGAGCGCGACGTGCTGCCCGGCATCACCCACTGGAATCACCCGTCATTCTTCGCCTATTTCCCCAGCAACACCAGCTACGCGTCGATTCTCGGCGATCTGGCCGCCTCGGGGCTGGGCGCGCAGGGAATGAGCTGGCAGACCAGCCCCGCCGCCACCGAAGTCGAGGAAGTGGTCATGGATTGGCTCCGGCAGATGGTGGGCCTCAGCCCGGCGTTCACCGGCGTCATCCACGACACCGCCAGCACCGCCACCTTCACCGCCCTTCTCTGCGCGCGGGAGCGGGCCTCCGAGTACGCCCAGAACGGCGAGGGCCTCCAGAGCGGCGAGGCGCCGCTGGTGGTCTACGCCACGGACCAGGGCCACAGCTCCATCGAGAAGGCGGCCCTCCTCGCGGGCTTCGGCCGCAGCTTCCTCCGGCTGATCCCCACGGACGACGACCACGCCATCCGCGTGGACCTCCTGCGCGCGGCCATCGAGAAGGACCTCGAAATCGGCCTGCGCCCCTGCGCGCTGGTGGCCTGCGTGGGGACCACGGGAACGACCGCGGTGGATTCCGTGGCCGCCCTCGCGGACTTGGCGGAGGCCCACGGAATGTGGCTGCACGTGGACGCCGCCCTCGCCGGGACGGCCATGGTCCTGCCCGAGTGCCGCTGGATGTGGGACGGCGTGGAGCGGGCCGACAGCGTGGTGTTCAACCCCCACAAGTGGATGGGCGTGGGCTTCGACCTCAGCGCCTACTACGTGCGCGACCCCCAGCACCTGATCCGGGTCATGAGCACCAATCCCAGCTACCTGCGCACCGCGCAGGACGGCCAGGTGACCAATTTCCGGGACTGGCACATCCAGCTGGGTCGCCGCTTCCGCGCGCTGAAGCTGTGGTTCTACCTGATGGACGTGGGCGTGGAGGGCCTCCAGGCCCGCCTCCGCCGCGACCTGGACAACGCCCAGTGGCTGAAGGCGCAGGTGGACGCCGCGCCGGACTGGGAGCGCCTGGCGCCGGTGCCCCTCCAGACCGTCTGCCTTCGCCACCTGAAGCCCGGCCTGGACGCCGCCGCGCACGCCGCCCACAACCTCGACATCGCCCGCCGCGTGAACGAGAGCGGCCGCGCCTACCTCACGCCGTCGGTCCTCAAGGGAACGCAGATGCTCCGCGTCAGCATCGGCGCGGAGCCCACGGAGCGGCGCCACGTCGAGGCGCTGTGGCGGGCCCTCGTGGAGGCAGCCCAGGCGGAGTGAACCCGCCCTTCTCCGACGAACCGTCAAAATCCCGGACTTTCCCGTTGCATTCGGGAGATTCGAGGTGTCGGTCGGGTGGTCTGACCTGCTATCCTGGCGAAACGCCCGTCGTCCCTCGCGCTTCCGCGGGGACGACCTTTTCATATATCGGTCCCCCGCCCGCCCTGGAGGCTCCGTGTCGACGCCGCTGCTCTCTCCCGAGACGCCTGCCTTCGCTGTATCCGAAGGGAACCTCGTCCCCGTGGGCGACCACCTGGGCCGGTTGGCGCCCATCCCGCCGTCGCGGATGTTCCTCATCAACAAGTCGCTGAAGGTGTTCCAGGAGAAGCAGCCCGGCGTGCCCGTCTTCGACGCCAGCCAGGGCGATGGCGGCGCGTCGCTGCCCGGCGTGCCCGAGGCGCTGCTGGACCGGGCCTTCGCGCTCCAGAAGCAGCACGGCACGGCCTACGACATGCCCTTCGGCACCGATGCCTACCGAAGGGCCGTGGCGGAGCAGTACTGGAAGCTCGACGCGGCCACCGGCTGGGGGCCGGCCAACGTCATCGGCACCCAGGGCGGGCGCGACGGGCTGGTGAAGGCCTACCAGGCCATGCTGGCCCTGGGCCACGGCCGCCAGGGCGACGTGGTGGTGGTGAGCCGCGTGCCGTGGATCAGCTACAACTGGGGCCCCTACGGCATCGGCGCCAACGTGATGTGGGCGCCGGGCCGGGCCGAGGAAGGCTGGGCCTACTCCGAAGAGGGGATCCGGGCCTGCGTGGCCGAGGCCGCGAAATCCGGCCGCAAGGTCGCGGGCCTGGTCATCACCAGCCCCGACAACCCCACGGGCCAGACCCTCACCCTGGATCGCCAGATCGCCCTGGCCCGCGCGGCGCTGGAAGCGGGCGTGGCCTTCGTCCTGTTCGACTGGATGTACCACGCCGTGGGCGACGGCGAGCCCTACGACGTCAACGTCCTGCTGCGCGCCTTCGAGCCGGAGCTGCGCAAGCGCCTGATGATCCTCGACGGGATCACCAAGAGCCTCGGCGGATCCAATGTCCGCAACTGCCACCTGCTGGCGGACGAAGCCGTGGTGAAGGTGATCGTCGCCCAGGCCTCGCACACCGTGATCCCTTCCTTCTTCAGCCTGGCCGTGGCCATGGCCGCCTACGAGATGGGCTTCCGGAAGGCCTCCGCGCCCATCGCCGATCCCACCCGCGCCAGCCGCGCCTGGCTCCGCGGCTTCCTGAAGGACCAGGGCCTGACCCACATCATCGGCCAGGGCTACTACGCCTTCATCCGCGTGGCGGACGCCGTGGCCGCCCAGGGCTGGGCCGATTCCGAGCCCCTGGGCCAGCACCTCGCCGAGAACCACGGCGTGGCCGTCGTCCCCGGCGCCTTCTTCAGCCCCTACGGCGCCGAGTGGATCCGCTTCTCCTACGCCACGCCCGTGGAGCGCACCCAGGGCGCCGCGGAGCGGCTGATGGAAGCCCTGAAGACCCTTCAGAACTGAAAAGGATCACCACCAAGGCACCAAGAAAGACAAATCGAATTTCTTTCGCAGTTCTTGGTGACTTGGTGGTTCGCAGTTTCTTTCCCGATGAGTCCGGAGTATCCGTGTTCGACCTGAACGCTTTCGTCGAGAAGTTCCAGCTGGCGCGGCAGACGGCGCTGGAGACGCGGCCGGGGGGCGGGCTGTGCGGGCTGGAGCTGGAGTGGAACCTGGTGGATCCGCAGTTCCGGCCCCTGCTGACGGTGGGAACGGGGCCGGATCGGATGTCCTTCGTGGACTACCTGCGCTCGCAGGTGCTGGCGCCGTGGACCGAGGAGTACCACCAGCTCGAAGTCTTCCACTGGATGATCGAGTGGGTGACGCGGCCGTACCACACGCCCAAGGGCGCGGTCTACGAGGGGCGGCTGCTGGAGGCGGCGCTGATCAACGCCCTGGCGAAGGCCGGCCGGGCCTTCGGCGAGCCGCTCCACTACTGGCACGGCAACCTCCTCGTCCTGCCCGAAATCGGCCCGGACTGCGTGCCGGAGTCCTGGCACCTGGCCAAGCGCCGCTACCTCCAGCGCTGCGTCGAGATGTACGGGACGGAACTCGCGACCGCCGGCACCCACTCCAACCTCAGCCTGCCCGAGCCCATGCTGGCCTGGGACTTCATGCACCTGCCCGACGCCCAGCGCGGGGACCGCCACCTGGACGACTACAAGAACGGCGTCTACATCACGGGCACGCGGCTGATGCGGGCCTTCGCGGCCCTGTTCATCGCCACCAGCGCGAGCACGCCCCTCCAGGCCTCGGAGGAGAACGGTCGGCCCGTGGTGCGGCTCACGCCCTACGAATCCGTGCGGAACCTCACCTTCCCCAACCCGCCGGCCCTGGACGTGGCGGACCTGAACCGCAGCCATCCCGACTACCTGCGCCTGTCCTACGACCTGGTCCGCAGCGGCGTCCGCTTCGGGAACAACAACTGGATCCCCGTCCGCGCCCGCTCCCAGGCGGAGCCCGTGGAGCGGCTGATCCAGGTGACCAGCGATCAGCTCCACGACATCTACGCGCGGGGCCTGTTCGCCGCGGGCGAGACGCGGAACGTGGAGGACATGGCCGCCCAGATCGAGCGGCAGAACCTGTTCGCCCGCATCGACCTGCCCATGGCCCGCGTGGAGGTGCGCACCGACGACCCGGGCCACGAACTGGCGCTGGACGTGGCGAACCTCACCCTCAAGCACCTGCTGCTGCTGCGCTTCTACGGCGATCCTGAATTCGCGCGGGGGTTCCGCTACGACGCCGAGGACATCGCCCGCGCCCGCCGCAACGAGAACCTCGCCGCCCGCGAGGGGCTGCGCGCCGTCATCGAGGACCCGCTCACCGCGAAGCCCGTGGCGCTGCGCGCCTTCCTGGACTGGACGCTCCAGCAGCTCCGGCCGCTGGCGGAGGCACTGGGCTACTGGGACGACCTCCAGCCGCTGCGGGAGCAGGTCGCGGGCGCGCCCAGCACCGCCGAGAGGATCCGCCAGCGCCTCCAGGCGAAGCTGGGCAGCTCGGACGTGGTGCCTCCCGAGCTGCTCGTGGAGCTGGGCGAGGCCCGCAAGGCCCAGGTGCGCGACGAGGTGGAGACCGTCACCGCCCACCTCGCCGATTTGCGCGGCGAGGAAGGCAAGCTCCAGGACTTCGTCGAGCGGGCCCGGGACGAGGTCGAGCTGGATCCCGCGGCGCCGGTGCGCTTCAGTCCCCGGCCCGAGACCGTGGTGGACGCGGACTACCCCGACAAGGCCGCCGAGATCGTCGCCCTGGCCCAGCGCCTGGTGCGCATCCCCAGCGTCACCGCGTGCCCCCAGGAGCGGCTACCCGAGATCCACCGGGCCCACACCTTCATCTGCGACTACCTCCGCAACCACGGCGTCCCTGTCCGCGTCTTCCACGACGGCCCTTTTCCCGCGGTGCTCGCCCATTTCCCCGGGGGCGAAACGGCCCCGGCCATGCTCAGCGGCCACTTCGACGTGGTGGCGCCGGAGCCGGACGACAGCCAGTTCGAGCCGAAGGTGGAGGGCGACTACCTGTGGGGGCGCGGCGCGGCGGACATGAAGACCGTGGTGGCCACCTACCTCGTGTGGATGAAGGACGTCCTCAAGAAGGGCACGCCCTATCCGCCCGTGAACCTGCTGCTGGTGGGGAACGAGGAGAACGGCGAGTTGGAGCCCATGGGCACGCCGCACGTCCTGGAGATCCTGAAGCGGGAGACGGGCTACGCTCCGGCGCTCTTCGTGGCGGGCGAGCGCACCGGCGAGAAGGGCACGGAACTGTGGGGCGAGGTCTGCACCGAGAACCGCGGCGTGCTCCGCTTCGAGCTGCTAGCCCGGGGCGCCCGCGCCCACAGCGGCCTGGGAGGCGGCGCGGATCTCACGGAGCGCCTCCTGGCCGCCCGGGAGGCGCTGCGGGGCCTGTTCGCCCGACGCCTGACGCTGGCCTCGCCCGACGGCTGGCAGTCCCTGGCCCGCTTCGCCTACATCCAGGTGGGGACGCCCGGCATCTTCAATATCACGCCCGACCTGGGCGCCCTTGGCGTGGAGATCCGCCCCATCCCCCAGGACGACGTGTCGGGCCTGCGGGCGGACATCGAGGCCCTGGCCGCGGAACAGGGGCTGGAATTCCAGCCCTCCGCGTGGGAGCCGGGCGTCGCCTGCGATCCCCAAAATCCCCACCTCCAAGCGCTGCTCGCCGGGATCGGCAGCGCGGGCGGCGAGGCGCGCCTGGGCCGCAAGGGCGCGGGCACCTCCGCGCGATTCGCGCCCGGGGGCCAGGGCGTGGTGTGGGGCCAGACGGGCATCGGCCCCCACGCCGCGGGCGAGCGCCACTACATCCCCAGCATCGAGCCCTACTACCGCGCCCTGGACGGCTTCGCGGCGGAACTGGCCAAGGGCTGAGCGGACGGAAAGCAGGAAGGCCCCGGTCGACGACCGGGGCCTTCCTGTCTGCGCCGATCCGGACGCCTAGGAGGCGGCCTTCTCGCGGCGGTAGGACTCGGCCAGCAGGGAGATGTAGTGGCTCACCGTCTGCTTCTGGCCGTGGCGGTTGACGTTCTCCAGGAGCTGCATCATGCAGGCGGGGCAGCCCGTAGAGACCATGTCGGCGCCGGTGCGGTCGATGTCCGCGGCCTTGTTCTTCCCGATGGTGGCCGCCGTCTCGTAGTGGGAGAGGACGTAGGAGCCGCCGCTGCCGCAGCAGGTGTCGGGCGCCGACATCTCCTTGAGCTGCACGCCGGGAATGCTCTTCAGGATGGCGCGAGGCTCGGCGAAGACCTTCATGCCCTTCTTCAGGTGGCAGGAATCGTGGAAGGTGACGACCGTCTCCACCGTGCCCTTGGGCTGGCGGAACGACAGCACCTTGGTGAGGAAGGTGGACACGTCGTAGGTGCGCTTGGCCCAGTGCTCCGCCTTGACCTTGTAGACGGGATCGCCGGCCAGCAGGTCCACGTAGTCGTGCTGCCAGGCGCCGCCGCAGGAGCCGCAGCCCGTCACCAGGTAGTCGCAGCCGGTGGCCTCGAAGGTGTCGAGGTTGTGGCGGGCCATGCGGCGCGCGGTCTCGGCATCGCCGTGGACCAGCACCGGAATCCCGCAGCAGGCCTGGGCCTTGGGGATGTGGACCTCCACGCCGTTCTCCACCAGGACGTCAATCAGGTCCTGGCCGGTGTCGGGATAAAAGTGGTTGAGCGAATCGCCGGTGAAGAAGGCCGCCTTCACCTTGACCTCCGCGGGGCGCACCACGTCGGGGACGCGCTCCTGGAGCGGCTTGACGGTCAGCTCGGGCAGCTTGCGCTCGGCGTCGAACCCGACGCTGCCGCCCACCAGGGCGAAGGGCGAGCGGGGCGAGATGGCCTTCAGTTTGCGGTCGCCCTTGAAGGCGATGCCGGACAGCGACGCGCCCACCTTCATGGCGGCGCCGAAGGCCTTGGGGTTCTTGAGGGCGGAGAAGATCAGCTTCTTCAGCCACGGCAGGCCGTTCTTCCGCACGAGGGCAGCGCGGAAGCCGAGGGCGATGCGGTCGTAGCCCACCTTGGTCGGGCAGTTGCTCATGCAGGACTTGCAGACCAGGCAGTTGAAGACCATGTCCGAGACTTCGGGATCGTCCAGGGACAGGTCGCCCTTCAGGACGGCGTCGGCCACGGCGATCTTGGAGCGGGTCACGGCCATCTCGTCCTTGTCCACGGAGTAGACGGGACACACGGCCATGCAGTTGCCGCACTTCATGCACTTGTCGATCTCGTCCCGCACCAGGCGCAGGTCGTCGTGGTACGTGGGCGCCGTACAGGCGGCGGAAAGGGCGGTGTCCGCGCTCATGCCACGACCTCGGGCAGGGGCACCATCTTCCCGGGGTTCAGGCGGTAGTCAGGATCCAGCGCCTCCTTGATGGTGCGCATCAGGTCGAGCCCGCTCTGGCCCAGCTCGTTGCGGAGGTACTTCATCTTCGCCATGCCGATGCCGTGCTCGCCGGACAGGGTTCCGCCGAGGGCCAGCGCCGTGGCGAAGATCTCGTCGATGGCGAGGTGGACGCGGGCGGTGAGGTCCTCGTCGTACATGTTGTAGAGGATCGTCGGGTGGAGGTTGCCGTCGCCGGCGTGGCCGAAGGTGCCGATGGTGACGCCGTGGCGCTCGGCGATCTGCTCGCAGGCCACCAGCATCTCGGTGATGCGGCTGCGGGGCACGGTGGCGTCCTCGACGATGCAGGTGTTGTCCAGCGACGCGAGCGCCGGCAGGGCGTTGCGGCGGGCCAGCCACAGCTGGTCGCGCTCGGCGTCGGTGTTCGCCGCCTTGTACTCGCAGTTGTTCCGCTTGAGCACCTCGACCACCGCCTGGGCCTCGGAGTCCACGAGGTCCTGGGACATGCCGTCCACTTCGCACAGCAGCAGGGCCTTGGCGTCCACCGGCAGGCCGATGTTGGCGAAGGCCTCGACGGTGCGGATGGTCTTGTTGTCCATGATCTCGAGCGTGGCGGGAATGACGTGCGCCGCGATGATCCCGGCGACGGCGTTGCCCGCGTCCTCCAGCGTGCTGAAGATCCCCATCATGGTGCGGCGGAACTTGGGCGCGGGGATCAGCTTGCAGGTCAGCTCGGTGGTGATCCCGAGGGTGCCCTCGGAGCCGATGAACAGGTTCGAGAAGTCGTAGGCGGTGACGTTCTTCACGGTCTTGCCGCCGAAGCGCACCTTGTCGCCGCTGGCCAGGACCACTTCCATGCCCATGATGTAGTTCTTGGTCACGCCGTACTTCAGGCCGCGCAGCCCGCCGGAGTTCTCGGCGCTGGAGCCGCCCATGGTGGCCGTGGCGACGGTGCCGGGATCGGGCGGATAGATGAGGCCGTGCTGGGCGATGGCGGCGTTCAGCGCCGCGATGACGACGCCGGGCTGCACCGTGGCGGTGAGGTTGGCCGTGTCGATCTCCAGGATCTGGTTCATCCGCTGGAAGGAGAGGACGATCCCCTTCTTGAACGGAATGGTGCCGCCGCTGAGGTTCGAGCCCGCGCCACGGGGATAGATGGCGAGGTCATGGGCCTTCGCCAGCTTGACGACTTCCTGGACCATGTCGCTGGTGGTGGGCATCACCACCACGTCGGGCATCTGCCGGGGCATGTCGGCGGTGGCGTCGTAGCTGTAGGCGACCAGCTCCACCTTGCGGGTGAGCACGTTGTCCTTGCCAACGATGGCGTGAAGTTTTTCCACAACCCCTTTGTCGAGCATCTGCTCCTCCTGTGGTTGGCGTGACGGAATGCAATGCATGGGTAAGCCGGCCGCGCTGCGAATCGGCCTGCGGAATGCCGTTTCCCGCGGGCCGGACCGATGGCATGAGAAGTCGGCGGGAGTCCGGGAAATGACCGCCCGGCCCGCTCGGGGCGAAGCCATGTCTGATTGTAGGGACAGGCGCCTGGGGATCGATGATGGTGGTCACATTTTGGTCTGGTGGTCTGACCATATCAGCCCCCGTCGACCTCCCCTTACGCAGGAAGGCCCCCGCGAGGAGGGCCTTCATACATCGCCGCGAAGAGCCTTCGTCAGAAGTCGAGGTTCTCGGTGATGCGCGTGCCTTCCTTTTCGAAGGTCGCGAGGAAGCGGGCGATGCGCGCTTCCGCCTCGGCCAGGCCCTCCACGCCGAGGTTGAGGTTCAGCAGGTCCACGTACCACGGCGCCTTCACGCCGCTCTGGACGTAGGTCTTCACGATGGCCCGGGCGATGGGCAGGGTGGTGTCCTTGGAGTCGTCGTGGACGTCGCGGTTGCCCGCGGCGCGCAGCTTGGCGTATTCCTCCTCCAGCAGGCGGGCGAAGAGCGCGGGCGTCAGGCGGTCTCCCGCGGCGACGCCGGTGCCTGCGTCGGCCTCGGTGAAGGCGGCGCCCTTGTGCAGCCACTCCCACAGAATGGACAGCCGGATCTCGCCCGTGGCCATGTCTTCCATCAGGTAGAGCACGTCGTCGTTCCCGAAGAAATCGGCGGGCTTCAGGGCGGCGGCCTGGAAGCCGCGCAGGAAGGCGTTCCCGTACTGGAGGGCCACGGACAGCAGGTCGCGGGCGCCGGCCACGGTGCGCGGCGCGGGTTCGAGCCGCGTGAGGGCCGCGGCGTCCTCGGGACCGTAGCCCAGCGCGGGGAACGCACGGCCCATCTGGTTGGCCTCGCCGACGCGCTCCCACACGGGCCGCACGATGTGGACCATCTTCCAGTGGGCCACCCACTTCCCGGAGGCGCCCTCCCGCTGCTCGCGCTCGGCGCCGGCCACCGCCCGCTTCATGCTGGCGGCGACGCCCGCCTCGGAGCCCACGGGGATGTTGGGCTCCATCCCCCCCTGCCACAGGGCGAAGCGGCCGTTGCGGTCGGGCGTGTTCATGGCCCGGCGGACGCGGTCCTCGTAGGTGCGCATGTAGCCGTAGGTCATCGTGATGGCGCTGATGTCGGGATTCACGAACTCCCGGTCCCACGCCAGGGCGTCGGACACGCTGTTGATGTAGTCCCAGCGGCCGGTGTTGAAGCCCACGAAGTGCGGCGCCAGGGCGGCGCGGATCTCCATCAGCTGGTAGCACTGCTCCAGCTGCTCCACCAGGACGTAGACCTTGATGGTGCCGGGCTCCAGGCCGAGGTGGGCCTCCAGCGCCAGGAGCATCGCGTTCCACACCGCGGCGTCCTCGGCCGTCTGCGTCTTGGGGAGGTAGAGCACGATGCTGCGGCCCGCCGCGCGCAGCCGCTCGTGGTTGTTCACCACGTAGAGGACCAGGTCCGCGATGGAGGCGGAGAAGCCATGGCCGTTGCGGCGGATGTGGCGATCCTCCAGGTGGAGCCCGCGGGCGCGGTAGATCACCGTGGTGAAGTCCAGCTGCTTCCGCCAGTCCGCGACGATGGGCCGCCCGAAGAAGCCCTGGGCCCACTGGTTCATCTCGCGGGAGACCTCCTCCGCCACTTCCAGAAAGAGCGGATCGCGGGCCAGGGCCAGCTTGAGGTTGCGGTGGTTGTCCAGGGACATGGTGTCCACCTGGCCCAGGGCGTCCTCGCCGTCGAACATCCATCCGTCGGCGCCGGACAGCAGGGCGTAGGCCGCGTTGCGGATGCCCGAGCGCGCGTCGGAGCGCGGCTTGGTGGCGGGGCCGGTGCCCTGGATCCACTGGCGCTGGAGGTCCGCGGGAATGACCGCCCCGTCGAATTTCCCGGCGCGGGCGTCCGCCACGGTGATCTGGGTACCGGGAATCAGCGCGGCGGGATCCAGGAAGCCGATGCGCTCGCCGGCCTGGGCGCGGGCCTTCCGGCGGGCGAGCCGAGCGGCCATGCGCCCGCGCCGGCGGTCGTCCAGGGGCGCCAGCGCCTCCAAAGCGCGGAGGACTTCCGGCGTGTAGACATCGGCGTAGTCCGCCAGGACGCCGGCGCGGAATTCGAGGGTCGTGGTCATCGCAGTCTCCATATCCGGCGCCCGGTGCCCAGGCGCCTCCAGTGTCGATGAAATCGAGGAAGGGCGACAGATTGACGCGGGGTCAGCCGCGCAGCGACATGCCGACTTTCACCAGCCGGCAGGCCCGCGCGGCCGCGGCCTCCACCAGTTCGGCGCCCTGGCCCATGCAGGCCTCCAGCGTCATGGGCTGGGGAACGGTGGTGGCCAGGGCGTCGATCCCGTGGCCCAGCACGTCGTCCGCGCCGTCGCCCAGGCCGCCCGCGATGCAGATCACGGGCACGCCGTGGCGCTTGGCCACCGCCGCCACGCCCACTGGCGCCTTGCCCATGGCCGTCTGGAAATCGGTGCGGCCCTCGCCCGTGATGACGAGGTCGGCGCCTTCCGTCAGCGTCTCGAAGCCCGTGGTTTCGAGCACGATGGAGACCCCCGGCCGCAGGCTGGCGGGCGTAAAGAACAGCAGCCCCGCGCCCAGGCCGCCAGCGGCGCCAGCTCCTGGCTGGAGCGCGATGTCGCGCCCCGTCGCCGTCGTGGCCACGTCCGCGAAGACGCCCAGGGCCGCGTCCAGTTCCTGGACCATCTCCGGCGTGGCGCCCTTCTGGGGTCCGTAGACGGCGGACGCGCCGCGGGGGCCGCACAGGGGATTGTCCACGTCGCAGGCGACGAGGATCGACGTCTCCGCCAGCCGCGGATCCAGACCCGACAAATCGACGCGGGCCACGCGAGCGAGCGCGGCGCCGCCCTCGGGCAGGTCGCGGCCCTCGGCATCGAGGAATCGCGCGCCCAGCGCCCGGGCCATGCCCGTGCCGCCGTCGTTGGTGGCGCTGCCGCCGATCCCGATCACCAGCTTCCGCAGGCCCGCGTCCAGGGCGGCCTTCATCAGCTCGCCGGTTCCGAAGGTGGTGGTGACGCGCGGATCGCGCCGCTCTCGGGGAACCAGCGGAAGACCCGAGGCCGAGGCCATCTCCAGGAACGCGGTGCTTCCATCGCCGGAGACGCCCCAGTGGGCGCGGACGGGCTCGCCGAGGGGGCCGCGAACCTCCGTGTGCAGCAGCCGCCCGCTGGTGGCCGCCACCAGCGCTTCCACCGTTCCTTCGCCGCCGTCGGCGATGGGAACCTTGATCACCTCCGCCGCCGGAAACACCGCATGGATGCCCCGCTCCATGGCCTCGGCCACGCCGAGCGCCGACACGCTCCCCTTGTAGGAATCAGGAGCCACGAGAATGCGCATAGATCGAACCTCATTCACTCAAAAAAACTTCACCACCAAGACACGAAGACGCCAAGAACTGCTTTCTCTTTTCTTGGTGTCTTGGTGCCTTGGTGGTGATCCTCTTTGAAACTCAGGGCACGAGTCCCGGGAACAAGAACGCAAAGCCGAAGACCATGAGGCCCAGGATGATCACGTAGGGGATCGTGTACTTGATCGTCTGGCGCATGATCAGGCCTTCCTTCCCGGCGAGGCCCACGGCGGTGGCGGCGATGATGATGCTCTGGGGCGAGATCATCTTGCCCGCGGAGGCGCCCGCGCTGCCGGCGGAGGCCATCAGGATGTCCGACAGGCCCATGCCCTGGGCGGTGAGCTTCTGGAGGTTGCCGAACAGGGCGTTAGCGGAGGTGTTGCTACCTGTGAGGAACACGCCCAGCGTGCCGAACAGCGGGCTGAGGAACGGATAGACGTGCTTGCTCACCAGCGCCACGAGCCCGTTCGCCATGGTCGCGACCATGGAGATCTGCTTCGTCGCGAGGTCGCCCACCACGGCCAGCTTGGTCTTGGGATCGATGATGGGCAGGGCCAGGTTCATCACCTCGGCGATGGACAGAATGCAGGCCACCGCGATGAAGGACGGGATCATCTGCTTGAAGGTCTTGCCGAACTGCTCGCCCATCACGGAGTATTTGATGCCCATGAACGGGAACGCGATGAGGCCGGCGATGAGCATGATGGTGCCGGGGCTCTGGATCCAGGTGAAGGTGTAGAGCTTGCCGGGGTTGTAGAGCTGGGCCTTGATCAGCATCCAGTTCCAGCCCGCCGCGGCGCCGCTGAACAGGGGCTTGGTCTTGGGCAGGTTCACGGCGATCACGAGCACCGCCAGAAGCAGGTAGGGCAGCCAGGAGAGGAACAGCTCCTTGGGATGGAATTCGGCGGTGGCGCCGGTGACGGGCGCTTCGTCCTCGAACAGCCAGGGCTTCGCGCCCTTCTGGAAGTTGAGGTAGACGGCGGTGGCCACGAGGCACACGAGCGCCGCCAGGACGGAGGTGAGGTCGGGGCCGATGTAGTTGGACACGAGGTACTGGGTGATGGAGAAGCTGAGGCCCGACACCAGGATCGCGCCCACCGCGCCCTTCATGCCCTTGGACTTGGACATGGCGTAGACGGTGACGAAGGCCATGATCAGCGCGAGCGGCGCCATGAAGCGGCCGGTCATCTGGGAGAGCTTCATCAGGTCGAGGCCCGTGGTCTTCGCAAGCGTCACGGTGGGAATGGCGAGGGAGCCGAAGGGCACGGGGCCGGTGTTGGCCACGAGGCACACGAGCGCCGCCATCATCGGGTTGTAGCCCAGTCCGATGAGGATGCTGGCGGGAATGGCGACGGGCGCGCCGAAGCCGCAGATGCCTTCCAGGAAGGCGCCGAAGCCGAAGGCGATCAGCAGCGCCTGCGCGCGGCGGTCCACGGTGAGGCTCGCCATGGCGCTCTGCATCTTGTCCATCCAGCCGGTGACTTTCAGCGTGTTGTAGACCACCAGCGCGCCGAAGGGGATGTACATGATCGGGAAGAGGCCGGTAAGACCGCCCTGGACCGCGGCCAGCAACGTCGTCTTGGCCGGGAAGTGGAACACGAAGATGGCCGCGAGCACCGTCACCAGCCAGGCCACGGGCGCCACCTTCGCGGCGGGTTTCATCATCAGCGGAATGCCGATGAGCAGGACGATGAGCGGCAGCATGGCCGCGAGA
Organism: Geothrix sp. 21YS21S-4; assembly: GCF_030845995.1. NCBI lineage: Bacteria > Pseudomonadati > Acidobacteriota > Holophagae > Holophagales > Holophagaceae > Geothrix > Geothrix sp. 21YS21S-4. The sequence continues at coordinate 873,620 of NZ_CP132719.1, read as the reverse complement.
GCGCCTAACAACATTGTCTACCTCCGGATCAACTGCCCAAACAGTAGCCGCGGAAAAGGGCCTCACCAAGCGCAAACCGCATCAAAAAACGAGGGCCGGAACCACCTCGGCTCCGGCCCTGTCACCACAACTTTCCGTGAGGATTTTTCCGTGCGCTTTTTGCGCGGTCTGACCATTAGACCTATTTGGTTTTCACGGGATCCGCGGGCCGCTTGGGAAGCGCCATCGGCTTCTCGGCCATCCGCTTCAGCACCTCCTGCACGCCGCGCTCCAACTGCAGGTCGCGGCCCGCGAGCATCGAAGCGGGATCGTTCTCCACGTCGATATCCGGCGTCACGCCTTCGCCTTCGATGATCCACTCGCCCGTGGGCGCGTTGGTTCCGGACTGCGGCACGAACACGCTGCCGCCGTCGACGAGGGGCGAGTTTCCGCCGCCCACGACGCCGCCCCAGGTCCGCTTTCCGATGAGGGGACCGAGGCCCGCGAAGCGGAAGTGATAGGGGAAGATGTCGCCGTCGCTGGCGCTCGTCTCGCTGGTGAGCGCCACCATCGGGCCGTGGAAGACGGTGCCGGGATAGGTGCTGGGATGCTCGCCCGCATAGCCGAACCGCGTGCCCAGCAGCTTCTTGCCGAGGCGCTCCAAAATCATCTGGCTGATGTTCCCGCCGCCGTTGGCGCGGACGTCCACCACCAGCCCTTCCTTGCGGATCTGCGGGTAGTACCACTTGATGAACTCGTACAGTCCGGGGCCGCCCATGTCGGGGATGTGGAGGTAGCCCACCTTCCCGCCGCTGAGACGATCCACCGACTCCTTCGAGCGCAGCACGAAGTCCAGATAGCGGAGGTTCGCGTCGCTGTCGATGGGCCGGTAGGTGACCTGCCGCGCCCCGTCGAAGCTGGGCTTGGCATTGAGCGTGAGGGTCACGGTGAAGGTCTTGTTCCGCAGCAGCCGGTACGGACTGTCGTCGGCCTTCAGCTCCACGCCGTCGATGGCGAGGAGGTAGTCGCCCTCCCGCGCGTCCACGCCCACTTCCGTCAGCGGGCTGCGGTACTTGGGCTCCTCGTTGTGCCCGCGGTAGATGTGGGCGAGGCGGTAGCGGCCCGCGGCGGCATCCAGTTCGATGCGCGCGCCGGGCAGGCCCACCTTGGCGCGCTCCGGCAGGACGTAGTCGCCGCCCTCGGTGTAGGTGTGGCCGATGTTCAGCTCGGAGATCAGCTCCGTCAGGACGTAGGTCAGGTCCGAGCGGTGCGTGACGTGCTGGAGCCACGGACGGTACTGCTCGCGCAGGGCCTTCCAGTCGTAGCCGTGCATGTTCTTCACGTAGAAGAAGTCGCAGAAGCGCCGCCAGGTCTCGTCGTAGACCTCGCGCCACTCCTCCGCGGGAATGCGGTCCACGTAGAGGTCCTTCGTGGAGACGGTCTTCTTCTCGGTGGCCTTGGGCTTGGCGTCGATCAGCTGGAACGAAGCCGCCGGCCCCTGTCCCACGCGGGCCAGGACCTTGTTCCCGTCCTGGCTGAGGACCCAGCCCTGCATCTCCGGCAGCAGCTCGCTCTCCTGGCGCTTCTTCAGGTCGAAGATCCACAGGCTGTTCCCGGCGCGACGACCGCTGGTCTCGCCGTACACGAAGGGCTGGCCCTTGCTGTAGAGCAGGAAGCCCTTGGACGCCTCCAGCCCGCCCAGGTTGTCGGCGGGCAGCGGAACGCGGGTGCCGCGCTGCTCGAATCCGTCCCAGTCGATGCGCACGGTCGCGGGAGCTTTCGGCGCCTCGGGCTTGTCGGCCTTCTTGTCGCCGTCCTCCTTCTTCTCCGGCGCTGCGCCCACCTCGTCGCTCTCCGGCGGGAAGGGGTGGGGCACGTCCTTCCGCAGGGCGTAGGCGATCACGTCCATGTTGCGGTTGCCGGCGTAGTCGAACTCCAGATTGCTGATCTGGGGCGCGTAGTCGCGGCGGCTGAGGGCGTAGAGGTACTTGCCGTCGGGATCCCACGCGGGGTCGCTCACCTGGAACAGGTCGCCCGTCAGGCGGCGGAGCTGCTGGTCTCCCAGGGTCCAGGCGTGGAGGCTGCGGGTGCCGTTCAGGTTCGACAGCGAGAATGCCAGGGTCTGGCTGTCCGGCGACCAGGACAGGTCGTAGACCCGCGCCAGGGGATCCTTCCCGGCCTTGACGAGCTTGCGGTCGGCCACGCCCAGGACGTACACCACGCCGTCCTTGTCGGTGAAGGCCAAGTGCTTGCCGTCGGGGCTCCAGGCGGGCGCGTTGAGCTGCACGGCCAGGCCGGAGGTCAGGGCCTCGGGCTTGCCCTTCCCGTCCTGGTCCAGGAGGTAGACCTGATCCTCGCCGCTCATGTCGGAGATGAAGGCGATCCGCTTGCCGTCCGGCGACCAGCGCGCCTGGCGGTCGTGGGCGCCGGAGCTGTCCGTGAGGTTGCGGACGGGGCCCTTCTCCACGGGCACCGTGAACAGGTCGCCGCGGGCCACGAACAGCGCCCGCTCGCCCTTGGGCGACAGGGCGAACTCCTCGATGTTGCGCTCCACGTTGATGCGGGCGGGCCGCGAGGCGCCGCCGTCCGTGGGCACCGCGATGGCGATGCCGCGGTCGCTGCCGTCCTGGACGTTCATCACCCGCAGTTCGCCGTTCAGTTCATATACGATCCGCGACTGGTGGTCGCTGGAGGGCCACCGCACGTCCCAGGTCTTCTGGAAGGTGAGCTGCTTCACCGCGTCCGTGGCCGGATCCGCGGCGTAGAGGTTCAGCGTGCCGTCGCGGTCCGAGGCGAAGTACACCTTGTCGCCGATCCACATGGGATCGCGCTCCGTGCGCTTGGTGGCGGCAAGCTTCTTCTGCTGCTTCGTGGCCAGATCGAACACGTAGAGGTCCTGCGCCCAGCCGCCCTCGTAGCGCTTCCAGTGGCGGAAGTCGCGGAACATGGGCGCGTAGGCGATGCGCTTGCCGTCCGGCGAGAAGGAGCCGGGCCCGGCGGTCGGCATGGGCAGCTTCTGGGGCAGGCCGCCCTTGAGGCTCACGGTGTAGAGCGCCGTGCGGGTGAGGACGCCGTCCGCGTCGGTGGCCGCGCGGAACAGCACGCTGGCGCCATCCGGGGTCCAGCCCACCACCTGGTGGTCGTAGCCGCCCCGCGGCGGCAGCGGGCCGGCGGCGGGATCGAAGGTGAGCTGGCGCGGAACGCCGCCCCCGCTGGGAATCACGTAGACCTGCTCGTCGCCGTCGTACTGCCCCGTGAAGGCGATCCACTTCCCGTCGGGGCTGAACTTCGCGAACAGTTCCAGCCCCGGATGGGCCGTCAGCCGCGCCGCCGTCCCGCCGGAGGCCGGAGCGGTCCAGAGGTCGCCGCCGTAGGTGAATGCCACCTTGTCCCCGTGGATGTCGGGGAAGCGCAGCAGCTTCGTCTGGGCCGACAAAGCCGCGGGCAGCGCCAGGCACAGGGCCAGGCGGGAGAGAAGGAGCGGTCGTCCGCGCATCATTCACCTCGTGGGAAAGAGCTGAAGCATTGTATGACGATGCAAAAGGGATAGGCCACGGATGAACGCAGATAAGCGCGATAAAAAGTCCGGCTCCTCCGCGCTCATCAGGATTCATCCGTGGGGAACCCCGCCTTTCCCCCGTGCGATGATGCCGGGATGGACGCGCCGCTTTCCGTCAAGCGCCTGCTGGAGCAGGTGAAATCGAAGCTGGAGCCGCCCTTCTCCGCGATCTGCGTGGTGGGGGAGGTGTCCAATTTCCGGGGCTCGGGGAAGCACTGGTACTTCACCCTGAAGGAGGAGGGCGCGGCGCTGTCCTGCGCGGTGTGGGCGAGCCAGCAGCGCTTCCTGTCGCACCGGCCGGCGGACGGGCAGCGGGTGGTGGTGCGGGGCAGCCTCAACCTCTACGTCGGGGGCGGAACGATCACGCTGGCCGTCACCCATTGCGAACTGGCGGGCGTGGGCGACCTTCAGGCGCGGCTGCGGGCCCTGGAGGCGGACCTGCGCGCCCAGGGGCTGTTCGATCGCCCGAAGCGGCCCCTGCCCCGGTTCCCCAAGAAGCTCGGCATCGTCGCCGCCCTGGGCGGCGCGGCCCTCCGGGACGTGCTGGAGGTGACGGCCCGCCGGGCGCCGGGAATCGACCTCCTGATCGCGCCCGCCGCGGCCCAGGGCGACCGCTGCGTTCCCGAGACGTTGCTGGCGCTCCAGGAGGTGCAGGATCCGCACTGGGGCTGTGAGGCACTGCTCCTGGTGCGCGGCGGCGGCAGCCTCGAAGATCTGTGGGCCTTCAATGACCCCGAGCTTGTGCGGGCCGTGGCCGAATGCCGCATCCCCGTCATCACGGGCGTGGGCCATGAGATCGACACCACGCTCGTGGACCTGGCGGCGGATCGCCGCGCGGCGACCCCCAGCCAGGCGGCGGAACTGGCGACGCCCGACCGGAGCGCCCTCGCGGCGGAGCTGGGACGGCGGACCGAAGCCCTGGCCGCACGGACCGCCTGGCGCCTGCGCGGATTGGAAACCACCCTCAACCTCCTGGTCGATCACGGCCTCCAGCGGACGGATCCCCTGCGCGAGGCCGCGACCCGCCTCGGGACCCTCGGCCAGCGGCTGGCGCTGGTCCGCCCCAGTCGGAGTTTGGACGCCGCGGGCGCGCGCCTGGCGCTCCTCCGCCATCGGCTCGCCGAGGCGGCGGCGGTCGCGGCCCGCCAGCCGGATCGTCCCCGGGTCCGAGAGGCCCAGCGCCGCCTGGGGCCCGCGGCGCTGCGGAGTCTCCAGCGGCGCGACCACCGCCTGGCGGTGCTCGCCGAGCGCCTGCGGGGACTGGATCCCACGGGTCCCCTGGAGCGGGGCTTCGTCCTGGCCCTCGATCCGGAGGGCAAGCCCGTGACCCGCTCGGAAGCGCAGCCAACAGGGACGATGCTCCGCCTGCGGTGGAAGGACGGAGAGCGCCGGGCCACCCTGGGCTGACCAAAGTTCAAATGAACCGTAAAGGGATCGATAGGATCCCAGGCAGGTTCATGTTCCGATTCCGGTCTTCCCCTTTTTTTCTCATGCTCCGTTCTGCGGCCACACTGGTCGTGGTTCTGTCGGCCGCCTACCTCTGGGCCGCGCCCCAGCGGACGGTGCGGGTGGCGGTGTTCCCCCACATGCCGGCGATCTTCCTGAGCCCGCGCGGCGAGGCCCAGGGCTTCTACGTGGACATGCTCCGCGACGTGGCCCGGCGGAAGGGATGGGGCCTGGTCTTCGTTCCCGGCACCTGGCAGGAGGGCCTGGAGCGCGCGCGCGCCGGAGAGGTGGACCTCCTTCCCGGCGTGGCCCGCTCGCCCGAGGGGGACGCCGGCCTCGACTATGGCAAGGCCGCGTCCTACACGGTCTGGTCCATCCTCTACGCCCGGCCGGGCGCGGAGATCCGCACCATCCTGGACGTCCGGGACCGGCGGATCGGCGTGGTCCGCGGCGACGTGAACGGCGACCACTTCCGGGACCTGTGCGCCCGGTTCAACCTGCCCTGCGCGCTCATCGAGTTCTACACCTTCGATGACGTGTTGGGCGCGGTCTCGGCGGGACGGGTGGACGGGGGCGTGACCTCCAGCACCTTCGGCTACTCGCAGGAAGGCCGGTTCCTGGCCGAGCGCACCGCAGTGGTGTTCGCCCCGTTCGATACCTATTTCGCCGTGGCCAAGGGGCGCAACCCGGATCTGCTGGCCGCGCTGGACGCCTACCTCACCGAAGGCAAGGGCTCGCCGGATTCGGGCTACCAGCGGGCGATCAACCGCTGGCTGGCGCCCCAGGGCCGCAGCCTTCCGCCCTGGGTGCGGCGGGCGGGCTTCGCCGTCCTGGCCCTCCTCGCCTTGGCCACGACCATGGCCCTGGCGTTCCGCCGGCGGGTGCGGCGCGCCACCGAGGAGATCCGCGAGCTGAACCGCGGGCTGGAGCGGGAGCTGGGCGAACGGCGGCGGGTGGAGGAGCGGATCCTGAACGTCGCCAGCGGCGTGTCCGCGGCCACGGGCGAGACCTTCCTCCACGAGCTGACGGCCTACCTCGCCCGCGCCACGGGAGCAGACCTGGCTTTCATCGCCGAAAGCGTGTTCGAGGAGGGCCGGTGGCGGATGAAGGCCCTGGCCGTGTCCCTGGAGGACGGAAAGCCCGGGGAGGCCTTCGACTACGAGCCCGAGGGCACCCCCTGCGAACTCACCGCCCGCGGCGAGCTGTGCATCTACCCCTCGGGCGTCCAGGAGGCCTTCCCTACCTGCGCGCCCCTCCGCCACATGGGGGCCCAGAGCTACGTGGGCTCGCCGCTGCTGGATTCCCAGGGCAAATCCCGGGGCGTCCTCGCGGTGCTCCACCGGACTCCACTGACGGCGCCCAACGAAGTCGCCTCCCTTCTGCGGATCTTCTCCGCCCGGGCTACCGCCGAGCTGGAACGGCGCAGCAGCGAAGGCGCCCGCGCGGTGCTCGAACGCCAGATGCAGCACGCCCAGAAGCTGGAGAGCCTGGGCGTCCTGGCGGGCGGCATCGCCCACGACTTCAACAACCTCCTCACCGCCATGCTGGGACACCTGAACGTGGCCCAGGTGAAGCTGGCGCCCGAATCCCCCGCGCGGCCCCACCTGGAGAGCCTGGAGCGGATCATCCACCGGGCCGCGGACCTCACGCGCCAGATGCTGGCCTACTCCGGCAAGGGCCGCTTCGTGGTGCGCTCCTACGACCTGAACCACGTGGTCAAGGAAGTGACGCACCTCCTGGAGGTCTCCATCCCCAAGAAGATCACCCTGCGGTTCCAGTTGGCCCCCGACCTGCCGCCCGTGGAGGCCGATGCCGCCCAGATCCAGCAGGTGATCATGAACCTGGTGACGAACGCCGCGGACGCCATCGGCGAGACAGAGGGCACCATCCGCCTCAGCACCGCGGTGATGGAAGCGGACCGCGGCTACCTGGACCAGATCCTCCACGGATCCGACCTGCCCACGGGGACCTACGCCACGCTGGAAGTGAGTGATACCGGCTGCGGCATGCCGCCGGAGATCCAGGCGCGCATCTTCGAGCCCTTCTTCACCACCAAGGTCACCGGCCGGGGACTGGGGCTGTCGGCCACCGTGGGCATCCTCAAGGGCCACCGCGCGGGAATGCGCATCTACAGCGAGCCCGGGGGCGGCACCACCTTCAAGCTGCTGTTCCCCATCACCGACGTGAAGACGGAAGAGGAGGACACGCCCGCGCCGCCCCCGGCCCTGGCGCGCAACGTGACGGTGCTGCTGGTGGACGACGAGGAGATGATCCGCGATTCCGCCGCGGCGGCCCTGCGGTCCATCGGGCTGTCCGTGGTCACCGCCTCCAACGGGCGCGAGGCCGTCGATGCGGTGCTCCGCGAGGACCGGAAGGTGGACCTGATCCTCATGGACCTCACCATGCCCCACATGGACGGACGCGAGGCCTTCCGCGCCATCCGCCGCCACCGCCCCGACCTGCCCGTGATCCTCACCAGCGGCTACAACGCGCAGGAATCCATCCAGGATTTCCTGGGCCGGGGCCTCGCGGCGTTCCTTCAGAAGCCGTTCACCGTCCGGGCGCTGGAACAGACCGTCCTGGACGTGCTCGCCAAGCACCGGCCCGCATGAAAAACGGGCGGCCGGAGCCGCCCGTTTTCTTCGACGCCGCCGGCTACTTCTTCAGCGCGTCCCACTTCTCCGCTTCGGTGGGCGCTTCCACCCGGCCGCCCAGGTGCTGGGCGAGGAAGGCCTCGGCGGCGGCGTAGAACTTCATCCGGTTCTCGGGGCGGGCGAAGCCGTGGCCTTCGTCGGGGAACAGGAGGTAGTCCACGGGCTGGTTGTTCTTCCGCATGGCGGCGACGATCTGGTCGCTCTCGGCCTGCTTCACCCGCGGATCATTGGCGCCCTGGGCGATGAGCAGGGGCCGGGCGATGTCGCCGGCCTTGTAGAGGGGGCTGCGCTCCGTCAGGATGGCCTCCGAATCGCCCATGCGCTTGGTGAACATGGCCTTCATGGGTGCCCAATAGGGCGGGATGGACGCGAGGAGCGTTCCCAGGTTGCTGGGCCCGACGATATCGACGCCGCAGGTGAACTCGGTGGGCGTGAAGGCGAGCCCCGCCAGGGTGGCGTAGCCGCCGTAGGACCCCCCATAGATGGCCACCTTCTTGGGATCGGCGTAGCCCTGCTTCACCGCCCAGTCCCGGCCGTCGAGCAGGTCCTGGTGCATCTTCCGGCCCCACTCCCGATCGCCGGCGTTCAGGTAGGCCTTGCCGTAGCCGGTGCTGCCGCGGAAATTCACCTGGAGGACGGCGTAGCCGCGGTTGGCCATCCATTGGACCTCGGGCCGGTAGCCCCAGGTGTCCCGGGCCCAGGGACCGCCGTGGACGTTGACGATCAGCGGCAGGTTCTTCGGGGGCAGGCCCACGGGCAGCGTGAGGTAGCCGTGGATGGTCATCCCGTCCTTGGCCTTGAAGCTCACGGGCTGCATCTTGGCCAGCTTCGCTTCTTCCAGCTTCGGCTGGTTGCTGAACAGGAGGTCGGCCTTCTTCGCCGCGCGGTCGTAGGCGTACCAGTACACGGGGCCGTCATCCATGGTGTAGGCCACGAGCCACGTCTTGTCGGCCAGATCGCGGCTCACCACGGCGAGATCCCCGTCGCGGACCTTGCGGAGGGCGTCGAAATCGGGCTGGAGTCCCTTGTCCAGCAGCACCCACTCGCGGCGGGCCTTGGTGTAGTTCACGGCCTCCAGGGTGTGCTTGGTGGGATGCACGAGCAGCCCGCCGAGGTCGTAGGCGGCGTCCTCGCTCACCACGGTCTGCTTGCCGGTGGCGAGATCCACCTGCACCAGCCGGGTCGCGTTCGCGCCCACGCTGGACATCACCCACAGGCCCTTGTTGTCGGGCGTGAAGCTGGCGACGCCGCCGTTGGTCTCGTCGGCGCCCCAGGTGAGAAAGGTCCGCCAGGGCGACTTGGCGTCGTCCCGCACGCGGATCTCCGTGCTGCCGTCGGGCTTCATCACCTGCGCCCCGCGCACGGTGAGGGTGTGGTCCGTCTCCCAGCCCAGGACGTCGCCGGGGTTCTGGGTGTCCAGGTCCAGGGCGCCGTTCTTCAGGTTCAGGCGGTAGACGTCGTGGACCCGGGGATCGCGGTGGTTCAGGCCCACCAGCATGGTGTCGGGGAACCGCTCGTCCAGCGCCACGATCTGGGCGGCGACGCCCTTGAACGGCGTCAGGTCGCGGGTCGTCGCGCCGTCCAGGCCCGTCTGGTAGAGGTGCCAGTTCTCGTCGCCGTCCTGATCCTGGACGTACAGGACGTGCTGGCCGTCCGGCTGCCAGAAGTAGGACCGGATGCCCCGCTTGCGGTCGCTGGTGATGACCTTGTCGTCCTTCTGCCCGACGGTCCTCACCCAGACGTTCAGCACCCCCTTGTCCGGCGCGAGGTAGGCCATCCGCTTCCCGTCCGGGGAGAGCTGCGGAGTGCTCCGCTCCGGATTCCCGAACAGGACCGCGCGGGGAATGGGGGGCGGAAGCTGGGCCGAAAGCGGAAGGGCGCCCGCCGCGCCCAGGAGGGCGGCGGCGAGGCCGAGGGGAGACAGGCGCATGGAAAGCCTCCTTGTGGGGGTGGTCCTGCGGGGTACGCCGCGGAGCCCCTGACAGGTTAGCTGCCCGTGCTAAGGTAAAAAAAACGACTGGTGCAAAATGTCCAACGACTTCCCGCCTTCGTCCGACTCCGCCGCCGAGTCCCGGATCCTGGCCATCGGGGCCGTCATCGGGCGCTTCCGGGTGGAGGCGCTGCTTGGCACCGGCGGAATGGGCGAGGTCTACCGGGTCTGGGATTCGGCGCTGGAGCGCAGCGTCGCCCTGAAAGCCCTGCATCCGGGGGGAGCCGGGGACACGGGCGCCGTCGAGCGGTTCCGGCGCGAAGCCCTGGCCCTGGCCCAGCTCAACCATCCCGGCGTCTGCCACATCCACGACTGGGTGGACGGTCCCCAGGGCGCCTTCATCGCCATGGAGCTGGTGGAGGGTTCCACCCTGGATCAGGCGGAGCTCAGCACGCGGGAAAAGCTCCAGGTCATCCGCGCCGTGGCCCACGCCCTGGAGGCGGCCCACGCGAAGGGCCTGGTCCACCGCGACCTGAAGCCCAGCAACATCATGGTGGTGCCCCGCTCGGCCACCCAGCCCCTCCACGTGAAGGTCCTGGATTTCGGCCTCGCCCGGCTGGGAGATGGCCGGGCGAGCGACGATGCGCCCGCGCGGCCCGCCGCTTCGGATCCGGCGGGGAACGGGGCGACCCACCCACCGCCGTCGGGGACCTCCGGCCGCTCCTGGGAGCGCCTCACCCAGGCGGGCACCTTCATGGGCAGCCCCGGCTACGCCTCCCCCGAGCAGATCCAGGGCCAAGCGGCGGGTTCCTCCAGCGACGTGTTCTCCCTGGGGGTGGTGGCCTGGGAACTGCTGGCGGGCGAGCATCCCTTTCCCGGCGAAGGCCGGGCGCGCCTCCAGGCCACGCTGGCGGGGGATCGCCGGGAATGGAAGACCCGCGGCCTGCCCTCGGGCACGGCGGACCTGCTGCGGGCCATGCTGGAGCCCCACCCCTTCAAGCGGCCCACCGCGGGGCGCGTGGTGGAGACCCTCGACCGGCTGCTCCGCCCCCGGACCCTGCTGCGCTGGACGGCGGTGGGCACCGCCGCGGCCCTGGCGGGGGGGTTGGGCGTCCACCTCTTCCTGAACCGGGGCGCCATCGCCGACCTGACGCGGGAGCGCCCCGCGCGCCTGGCTGTGATGCCCTTCCTCAACGCCACCGGCGATCCCCGCCTGGACGCGGCCACCCACCTGATCCTGCCGGAGATCCTGGAGACCGCCCTCAGCGGCCACCCCAAGCTGGCCCCCCTGGACGCGGACACGCTGGGCCGCGCCCGCGCCTCCCTGCATCTCGCGCCGCGGGGCGCCCTCGCCCGGGATGCCGAGACGCACCTGGCCGCGGCGCTGGGCGCGCAGCTCACCCTGCGCGGGAAACTCGCCCGGAACGCGGACGGAGAGGCCGTCCTCACCTACGAACTGGTCGACGCGAAGGGACGGGTGCGCCGGGCCGGCGAGCTTCGCGAGCCCGGCGACCGCCCGGTGGTGGCGCTGCCCCTGGCACGGCGGCTGACGGCGGAGCTCGTCCGGGCGGCGGGCGCCTCCTCGTCCACCTCGCTCCCCGCCCTGCGGGAGGAGATCCTGGACGCCTACGCCCGGGGCGCGGAGCTGATGGACCGGGGGCTCTTCAAGGAAGCCGCCCCGGCCTTCCTGGCCGCGGCCACCCTGGCGCCGGATTTCGCCCCCGCCGTCCTCGGCTACGCCCGGTGCCTGGCCCATCTGACGGAGGCTCCCGCCGCGCCCGTGTTCCAGTGGGCCCGCTGGGCGGCCCGAGCCCACGGCGACCGCCTTTCGGAAATGAAGGCCCTCCACTACCTGTCCGGCGACCAGGCCGCCCGCGGCGAGTGGGAAGCCTCGAAAGAGACCGGGCGGGCCACCATGGCCCTGGCCCAGGCCCTGGGCCAGACGGCCTTCGAGGCCGGCGTCCACCTCCTGTGGGGCATGGAGTTCCAGCGGCTGGGCAAGCTGTCCGACGCGGAGGCCGAGTACCGAAAGTCCCTCGACCTCTACCAGGGCAGCGGCGATGCCCTCAACGCCACCCACGCCCTCAACAACCTGGCGGTGGTGGAACGGTCGCGGGGCAACCTCCCGGCGGCGGAGGCCCACTACCTCAACGCCCTCAAGACCGTTCGCGCCCACGGGGACCGGTGGGGGGAAGCCCTGCTGACGGGCAATCTCGGCGATCTGGCCCTGGCACAGGAGGGCGGGCTGGACCGCGCCGACGCGTTCTACCGCCAGACCCGCGACCTCCAGCAGACGCTGGGAGACGAGGCGGGGCTGGCCGTCTCCTTCATGGGCCTCGCCAGCGTCGCCCAGGCCCGGGGCGACCTGGACCGCGCCCAGGAAATGGGGGAGCGGTTCTTGGAGCAGGCGCGCAAGACCCGCCTCCGCCCCAAGGAGGGCCTCGCGCTCTACAACCTGGGGGAGATCCACCGCACCGCCGGCCGCTACGTGTCCGCACGGGGGTTCTACGCCCAGTCCCTCGCCCTCCACCAGGAGCTGGGGGACGCCTCCATGGAGGCCCACTGCCTGGCCGGGGAAGCCGAGTGCTTCGCCCGGGAAGGCCGGCGCGCCCTGGGCCGCAGCCTGCTGGAGCGCAGCCGCGCCCGCTCCGCCGAGGAAACCCCCTACATCCTGCGCGCCCAGGCCTGGCTGGCCCGGAGCGAGGGCCGCACGGAAGAGGCCCAGGCCCTCTTCGCCAAGGCCCTGGCCGGAGCGAAGGTCCAGGCGCCGGAAATCGTGCGCGAACTGACCGCCGCGCGCTGAGCGATCAGCGGCTGAGGATCAGGAGGGTGAGGTCGTCCGCCAGGGGACACCCGGCGGTGAAGGCGACGACGTCGGCGAGGATGGCGGCCTGCAGGTTCTCCGCAGGGCCGCGAAGCAGGGCTTCCAGCCGCGCTTCGCCGTAGAACCCGCCCGCGGCGTCCTGGGCTTCGGACAGCCCGTCCGTGAAGAACACCAGGCAGTCGCCCGGTTCCAGGCTCCCTTCGCAGACTTCGGTGGCGGCGGCGAAGCGGGTGGCCGTGAGCCCGATGCCCAGGCCCTTCGGCTGGAGGCGCGTCACGGTGCCGTCGGCGCGGCGGAGGTAGGCCGGAGGATGGCCCGCCCGCACGAACGCGAACCGGCCGGTGCGGGGATGGAAGGTCCCGTAGGCGAGGGTGAGGAACAGGTTCCGACCGTGGCCCCCGCACCAGATGGCGTTGAGGCGCTCCGCCACCTCGGCGGGCCCCAGGGCCTGCTTGTCCAGGGCAGACAGGACGCCCTTCGTCTCCGCGGCGTAGAAGGCGGCGCTGGTGCCCTTCCCGCTGACGTCGGCGATGAGGAAGGCCAGGCCGCCGTCCAGCAGGGGGAACAGGTCGTAGTAGTCGCCCGCCACTTCCCGCGCCGGCAGGATCGTCGCGCGGATGGACGGCATCCGCAGGGCTTCCAGGTCGGGGAGGAGGCGCATCTGGACCTCGCGGGCCACCCGCAGTTCCTCCTCCATCCGCAGCCGCTCCTCCCGCTCCGTGGCGGCGGTCTGGAGCCGGCCCGCCATCTCGTTGAAGGCCGCGGAGAGGTGGGCCACCTGGTCGCGGCCCCGGGGCCGGATGCGGGCCGTGAAATCGCCCTGGCTGAGGCGCTTCACGCCGCCGTGGAGGTCGTTCACGGCCCGCCCGAGGGACCAGGCCAGGACGAGCCCCAGCAGCGCCGCCACCAGCTGCGCGAGAAGCAGGGCGACGAGCACCAGGGTCAGCACCACCACGGCCTTCACCATGCCCTCGGACAGGGCCTGGCCTTCCCCACTGCGGTAGCCCGCGAACAGGGCGTAGAGGTTCGTCTCCGGCGTCGCGGTGAGCACCAGGGGCCGGCCCGTGGCCCACTCGGTGAGGGGGAAGGCCAGGGGCGGCAGGCGGAAGGGGGCGAACAGCCCCGAACCCTCCAGGGGCACGCCCTTGGTCCAGGCCGCCAGCGCCTCCCCCTGGCCCACCAGAACCGCCGATTCGCGGCTTTCCTTCCCGGCCCGGATCCGCATCCTGTGGCCGTCTTCGCCCTGGCGGGGCGCGAGGCCGAAGGCCACCTGTCCCCCCGCCAGCGCCTGGGTGCGATCCCCCAGAACGCCCAGGGGGAGCGATAGGACGCGGTAGCCGCCGGGCTCCTTCCGCACCGCGCGGAGGTAGGTGTCCTGCCCGGGCGCGCCGGGATCAGATTCGCGGTGGTCCGCCCACACCATCCCGAGGAAGGTCTCGGAAACGCCCGGAGGCAGCTCGCGGACATGCTCCACCCACGCGTCGCCATAGCTCCGCAGGAGCTGCAGCGCCGCGGCGTCGCCGGGCTCGCGGGCGGCCATCTTCAGGGCCCCTTCCCAGGTGCCCAGCGCCTGCTGCGTGGACCGGCTCACCTGGGCGCCCAGCCCCAGCCAGCTCAGGGCCATCAAGGCGAGGGCCAGGGCCGCCACGGGCAGCGCGGACATCAGCGCGAGGATGACCCACAGCCGGCGCGACACCCGGAACAGCAGCCGGTCCCAGATCCACCGCAGCCCGCGGAAGGCGAGCACGGGCCCGCCGATCCACAGCAGCAGCGCCGCGCAGCCCGAACGCCCCGGCGGCAGCGCCAGCAGGATGCCCCACACCACCGCCACCCACGGCCAGTGGCGCCGGAAGCGGAACCCCGCCCAGGCGGTGCGGAAGCGGTCGGGGACTCCGTCCGGAAGCAGACCCACGGTGTCCTCCGAGCTACATGTACAGGCCGCCGTTCACGCCCAGGACCTGGCCCGTGATGTAGCTGGCCTCTTCGCTGGCCAGGAAGGCCACCGCCGCGGCGATGTCGGCCGCCGTGCCCATCCGTCCCAGCGGGATCTGCTGGGTGAACTCTGCCTTCACCGCGTCGGGCAGGCCGGCGGTCATGGCGGTCTCCACGTAGCCGGGCGTGACCGCGTTGGCGGTGACGTTGCGGCTCGCCAGCTCCCGGGCCACGGACTTGGTGAGGCCGATGAGCCCGGCCTTGGCCGCCACGTAGTTGGACTGGCCCGGATTGCCCATCTGGCCCACCACGGACGCGATGTTGATGATCCGGCCCCAGCGCTGCTTCATCATCGGCTTGGTGGACGCCTGGATGGCCGTCCACGCCCCCTTGAGGTTGGTGTCGATGACCGCGTCCCAGTCCTCTTCCTTCATCTGGATCAGGAGCTTGTCGCGGGTGATTCCCGCGTTGTTCACCAGGATGTGGATGGCGCCGTGGCGCTCCACCGTCGTCGCCACCGCGGCCCGCACGGAAGCGGGATCCGACAGATCCGCCACCACCACGTCCGCCTTGCCGCCGGCCTCTTCGATGGCGTCCGCCACTTCCTGCAGCTTCCTCAGCGTCCGGGCCGCGCAGACCACCGTCGCCCCCTGGGCCGCGAGCTGCTTCGCGATGGCTTCCCCGATGCCCTGGCTGGCGCCGGTGACGAGGGCGACCTTGCCCTGAAGGCTGAACATGGGACCTCCGGATGAAGGGCCAGTCTAGCCTGCCCAACGGAGCGGCTCCTTGCTTCCGCCGCGGCCGGAGGAAACCCGATGGACCGCATTTTTCCATTTCCTCCGTTGTGCAGGACCGGCGCGCGCCTACCCTGAGGTTTTTCAGGAGGCTTCCATGTTCTTCCTTGCCCTGGCGCTCCTGGCCCAGGATCCCGCTCCCGCCAAACCCGCCTGGTCCGCCACCACCTACGAGGCCGCCGCGACCGAGGCGAACAAGAAGGTCCTGGCCGAAGGCAAGCCCCTGACGGTCACCGGCGAGATCGTGGACGTGTCGTGCTACACCCAGCTGGGAAAGCGCGGGGACGCCCACCGGGACTGCGGGTCCAAGTGCGTGGCCGAAGGGGCGCCCGCGGGGCTCCTGACCTCCGGCGGGACGCTCTACATCCTCATGCCCGAGCCCCACCATCCCCGGCGCGACGGCAAGGCCAGTCTGGCGAAGTATTTCAGCGAGCACATGGCCCAGACGCTCACCCTGTCGGGGATGACCTCCGACCACGGCGGAATCCACACCCTGTTCGTCGCCGTCCCGCCGACGCGATAGCTATTTCAGCGTCTTCAGCCAGGCCGCCAGGGGCGCCAGATCCGCCAGGGGCGCGCCGTCCCCGTAGGCGCTGATGGCGTCCGGTCCGGTCAGGCCGGCCCGCGCCCGGGTCTCCCGCTTGAATAGGTGGTTGGCCTCGGGGATCTCGATGACGGCGCCCTTGAAGCCGGGAGGCACCCCGTCGGGTTTTCGCGTCTGGATGTCGCGGTCCCCCCAGGCCACGGCGCAGGGCACCGCCAGGCGCTGGGCCAGGGTCCAGGGGTCCAGGTCCAGGGTGTCCTTCACGAAACTGCGCGTGGCGGGCACCGCCAGGGAAGCCGCCAGCCGCGCGACGCCGGGCGCGACCTGATCGCCGGCGGGAGGAAGCGGACGGTCGCGACGGAGGGCGTCGAGCGCCGCCTCCAGGAACTGGAGGTTCGCCTGGGTCACGGCTTCAGGAGCCTGGGCGGCGTCCAGCTGGCCCTTGACCTGGGCGAGGATGGTGCGGCCCATGCTGGCGCCCGGCAGGGCCAGCAGAAGCACCGCGTCCGCCTCCCCCGCCGCCAGCAGCGACAGCAGCGCCCCTTCGCTGTGGCCCACCAGCAGCAGCTTCTTCCCCTTCGCTTCCGGCAGGTCCCGCGCGGCCTTCAGCGCGGCCCGGATGTCCCCCACCTGCGCGTCCAGGGACACGTCCAGCTTGGGATCCTTGGACCCGATGAACCGCTTGTCGTACCGGAGGGAGCCCACGCCCTGCGCCTGGAGCCACGCGGCGAAGTCGCGCCCCCCGTGGCTCGAAAGGGGAATCAGGGGATTGGACCAATCCCGGTCGGTGGGGCCCGACCCGGCCACCATCACCGCGAAGTAGGGGTGGTTCCCGCTGGGCGTCACGCTCCCTTTGAGGGGAAACGCGTTGAAGCCCGGGAAGCCGACGTGGCGATCCAGAGCGGGCTGGGCCAGCAGAGGCAGGGCCAGCAGGGCGGGAAACAGGGCGGGGCGGACCATGGAACCTCCACCTCCAGGATGACGGCACCGGCGAAAGGTTCGCGGTTTCCCGAAGGGCGGTTGACAAGGGCTTCCCCCGGCCGATACATTACTGCCTTGGCAGTGGTTGCTTAAGCATTTAATAGGGTCGAGTCGACAATGGACGAGGAAAGCCGGGTAGTCGAGGCGCTATATACCGCTGAAAACTACAATCCGCAGGACAATGTGGGGCTGTCCATCGCCGACATCTCCCGCAGGCTGCTCATGGCCTTCGACGACGAGATGACCAGCCTCGCGATGGACATCACCGGCGCCCAGTGGGTGATCCTGATGCGGATCGCCAACGGCTGCGCCTCCACCGCCTCGGAACTCTGCCGCTTCACCCGCTACGACACCGGGTCCATGACGCGGATGCTGGACCGGCTGGAGGAAAAAGGGCTGATCCACCGGGTCCGGAGCCGTTCGGACCGTCGGGTCATCACCCTGGAACTCACGGAGGCGGGCCGGGAACTGTATCCTCTCCTCCCCCCGGTGGCCATCAAGGTGCTGAACGCGTACCTCAAGGGGTTCACGCGGGAGGAACTGGACCAGTTCAAAGGATTTCTGAACCGCATGCGCGCCAACGCGGGGGCTTCCCTATGAGCCGCGCGGGCGCTTCCTCACGTCGGATGGAGGTTTTCATGTCACGCACCTTCGCGGGCCCAGGCCGGGGATCCGCGCTCTGCCTCGCGCTCGCCGCCGCTTCGGCGGCCTCCGGGACGCCCCTGGCGGCCCAGGCCCCTCCCTCAGCCCCCGCCCCGGCCGCCGCTCCGGCGAAATCGGTGACGCTCACCCTGTCCCAGGCCCTGCGGATCGCGCTCGATCAGAATCCCAAGGTCCAGCAGTCGCTGCTGGCCATCGCGGAAAGCGGCGACGACCGCCGCTCCGCCGCCGCGGCCCTGATGCCCCAGGTGGGGGCCCAGGCCCTGGGCCAGCGCAACAAGTACAACCTCGACGCCCTCATGGGCATGCCCCAGCCCAATGGGCCGGAAGTCGTGGGTCCCTTCAACTGGGGCCAGGTGGGCGTAGAGGCCCAGGTGTCCCTCTTCGACCTCAGCCTGTGGAAGAAGTGGCGGGCCGCCCGCCACGGGGAGGACGCCGCCCGCGCCCAGGGCCGCGCCGTCCGCGAGGAAGTGGCCGGGCTGGTCGTGGGCCAGTACCTGCGCGCCCTGCGGGCCGCCGCTTCCGTGAAGGCCGCGGAATCGCGGATCGAACTGGCCGAAGCCCTCGCACAGTTGGCCGGAAACCAGCAGAAGGAGGGCGTGGGCACCAAGCTCGACAGCCTGCGGTCCCAGGTCCAGCTCCAGACCGAGCGGCAGCGCCTCATCCAGGCCCAAACCCAGCGCCTCACGGCCCTGGCGGGACTGGGACGCCTGCTTGATCTGGCCCCCGGGACGGTGATCGACCTGGCGGATTCCCTGGCCGCCCCCGCCCTTCCCGGCGCCGGGCTCCAGGAGGCCTACCAGGCCGGCCTGGCCCAGCGCCCGGAACTGGCGGTGCTGGACGCCCGCGAGCGGGCCGCCGCGAACCTGCGCCAGGCCGCCCAGAGCCAGCGCCTGCCCACCCTGACGGCCAGCGGCGTCATCGGTTCCACCACGCTCCAGTCCCAGCCCTGGACCCACACCTACCAGGTGACCCTGGGCGTCCGCGTGCCGCTGTTCACCGGCGGCCTGATCTCCTCCCAGATCGCCCGCGCCAAGTCCGAGGAAGCCCGCGTCCAGGAGAGCCGCCGCGACATCCGCGCGCAGGTGGGCCTCGAGGTGCAGGTCGCCCAGGCCGAACTGGAGGCGGGCTCCCACGAGGTGGAAGTGGCCGATCTGGCCGTCAACCTCGCCACCGAGGCCCTCTCCCAGGCCCGCCACCGCTTCGAGGCGGGGGTGAGCAACAACATCGAAGTGATCAACGCGCAGGACGAACTCGCCCGCGCCAACGACAACCAGATCAGCGCCCTCTACCGCCTGAACCAGTCCCGCGCGGACCTGGCCCGGGCCACGGGGCAGCTCGAACAGACCTTCGCCCGCTGATGGAGACTCCCATGAACCAAGATGCCCCCGCCCAGGCCGTGCCTCCCGTGGAGGAACCGGCCCCCAACGGCTCCCGAGCCATGCTCGCCCTCAAAATCGGCGTGCCCGTCGTCCTGCTCATCGGCGCCGGGATGTGGTTCTACTCCCGCAACCGCGTGAGCACGGACGACGCCCAGGTGGACGGTCACCTCGTGCCCATCTCCTGCCGCGTCTACGGCACCGTCGACAAGGTGCTGGTGGAGGACAACCAGGCGGTGAAGGCCGGCGATCCCATCGTCGCCGTCGATCCCCGCGACATCCAGGCCCGCCTCGCCCAGGCCAAGGCGGCCTACTCCCAGGCCCAGGCCCAGGTCGAGGGCGCCAAGGCCGATCTGGCCCGCGCCCGGGTGGCCTTCCAGCAGGGCAAGGGCTCGGACCTGGAGACCGTCAAGGCGACCCTCGACGCCCGGAAGGCGAACCTCGACAAGGCCAAGAGCGACGTCCAGCGGATGAAGCCCCTCGCCGACCGCGAGGAGATCTCCGCCCAGCAGTTCGACACCATCCGCACCCAGGCGGAAGTGGCCGAGAGCGAGTGGCGCGCCGCCCAGCAGCGCCTCGGTTCCTCCCACCAGGAGGCCGACATCCGCAAGGTGGCCGTGGGCGCCGCCGAAGCCCGCCTGGCGTCCGCCCAGGCCCAGGTGGAGCAGGCCCGCGCCGCCCAGGAAGGGCTGGAGCTGCAGCTCGGCTACACCCAGATCCTCGCCCCCGTGGACGGCGTGGTCACGCGCCGCATCGTGGAAGCGGGCCAGACCATCCAGCCCGGCCAGGGCCTGCTCACCCTCATTCCGCTGCACCAGACCTGGGTCACCGCGAACTTCAAGGAGACGCAGCTTGCCCGGATGCAGCCCGGCCAGGAGGCCGAAATCAAGGTGGACATGAACGGCGTCGTGCTGAAGGCCCGCGTGGATTCCATCGCCGGCTCCACCGGCTCGCGGATGAGCCTCCTTCCCCCCGAGAACGCCGTGGGCAACTTCGTGAA
Organism: Geothrix sp. 21YS21S-4; assembly: GCF_030845995.1. Lineage (NCBI taxonomy): Bacteria > Pseudomonadati > Acidobacteriota > Holophagae > Holophagales > Holophagaceae > Geothrix > Geothrix sp. 21YS21S-4. Next base: position 853,938 of record NZ_CP132719.1, on the reverse strand, counting down.
GGTGGTCCAGCGCATCCCCGTGAAGATCCACATCGACGAGCAGGACGCCAAGAAGGTGATCCTCCGCCCCGGCATGAACGTCGAGGCGACGGTGATCCTGAAGTGAGCGCCGGAACCGCCCAGTGACCTCCTCCCATCGCACCATCAATCCCTGGGTCATCGCCCTTACGGTGATGATCGCGACCTTCATGGAGGTCCTCGACACCAGTGTGGCCAACGTGGCCCTTCCGCACATCGCGGGGGACCTGTCGGCCACGGTGGAGGAGACCACCTGGGTGCTGACGTCGTACCTGGTGGCGAACGCCGTCGTGCTGCCCCTCGGCGGCTACTTCTCCAGCCTCATCGGCCGGAAGCGGTTCTACCTCACCTGCGTGACCGTGTTCACGGTGGCGTCGTTCCTCTGCGGGATCGCGCCGTCGCTGGGCTGGCTGATCTTCTTCCGCGTGCTCCAGGGCCTCGGCGGCGGCGGCCTCCAGCCCATCTCCCAGGCCATCCTGGTGGAGACCTTCCCGCACGAGAAACGCGGCGCCGCCATGGCCGTCTACGGGATGGGCGTGGTGCTCGCGCCCATCATCGGCCCCGTGCTCGGCGGCTGGCTGACGGACAACTTCAGCTGGCACTGGATCTTCCTCATCAACATCCCCGTGGGCTTCCTGTCCTTCACGCTCACCAGCTCGCTGGTGCAGGACCCGCCGACGTTCCACCGCATCTCCCTCAAGGAGGGCGCGCGGTTCGACTACCTGGGAATCGGGATCCTCACCCTGGGCCTCGCCTCGCTGGAGATCGTCCTCGACGAAGGCCAGCGCAAGGATTGGTTCAGTTCTAATTTCATCGTCTTCTTCGCCATCACGGCGGCGGTGGCGCTGGTCTTCGCCGTTCTCTACGAATTGCGGAAGGCCCGGCCCATCGTGGACTTCCGCCTGCTGAAGGACCGCACGTTCGCGGTGGCCATCCTGATGCTGTTCGTCCTGGGCTTCGTGCTCTACGGCAGCCTGGCGCTCCTGCCCATCTTCCTCCAGACCCTGCTGGGCTACACGGCCCTCCTCAGCGGCTGGGTGCTGAGTCCGGGCGGCTTGGCCATCATGCTGATGATGCCCGTGGTGGCGCTGCTCCTGAAGAAAGTGGACACGCGGTGGCTCATCGGGATCGGGTTCTTCGCCTGCGGGCTGGGGCTGATCCAGATGGCCGGGTTCAACCTCCAGGTGGATTTCCAGACGGCGATGTGGTCCCGCGTCGTCCAGAGCCTGGGCTTCGCCTTCCTGTTCATCCCCATCAACGTCTCCGCCTTCCAGCACATCCCTCCGGAGAAGACCAGCCACGCCGCGGGCCTCATGAACCTGGTGCGCAACATCGGCGGCAGCACCGGGATCGCCCTGGCCACCACCATGCTGGCGCGGCGGGCCCAGGTCCATCAGGCCAACCTGATGGGCCACCTGACGCCCGGCGATCCCGCCTACCAGGGCTTCCTGGACCGCGCGGCCCAGATGGGCGTCCTCCGCGGCGGCCTGTCTCCCGCGGACGCGGCCCACATGGCCCAGGGCAGCGTCTACGGCACCGTGCTCAAGCAGTCGAGCATGATGGCCTTCTCGGACACGTTCTGGTTCATGGGGATGATGTGCTTCGTCCTCTTCCCGCTGCTGTTCCTCATGCGGGGCAGCCGGGCCACCGGCGACGTGCCCATCGATTAGCGGGGTGCCGTGAGCCTGCGGACCCTGCCCCTCTCCGAGCGCCTGTTCGCCACCGCGGCGATCCTGGCGCTCGGAGCCCTTTTAGCCGGCGGCCTGGGCTTCGTCCTGAAGCCGGACCGGCCGGCGAAGTCCGGCCAGTCGCGCCTGATCGCCGTCGTGGAAGGGGTGATGGCCCCCCACGCCAGCCCTGCGGAAGTGGCCGTCTTCCGGAGCTGGGTCGAAGGCGGCGCCGCGGGAGGCCTACGCTCCCGTGGAGGCCGTGGTGGCCCGCAACTGCGCCGCGTGCCATGGCGAGGGCGGCCAGCCTCCGCGGCTCACCGCGTTCGAGGACCTGCGCCCGCTGGCGCTGGAAACCACGGGCATCGACGTCTATGCCGCCCTCGGTGCGCGGGGCGTGCACTTCGCCCTTTTCCCCCTGGTCTTCCTGGCGGCGGGCGCGGGCTACCTCCGCCGCACGACCTGGCGAGGCCGCCGCATCCTCCTCGCGGCGGGCGCGGCGGCGGTGCTGTTCGACCTCATCCAGGCGGAGTTGCGGCCGGGTCATCTTGCATGGACGTGGACGGCGGTCGGGCTGCTGGCCGCCGCCTATCTCGTCCTGGGAACAGTGGTGCTCCTCGACCTGTGGAGAAGGCCGGCGCGGTGACCTACTGGGCAGCGGGCTCGTCGACGAAGTCCTCGTCGGACAGGCCGCTGTCCGGCGGCAGCTTGGCCAGCTCCGCCTTCACTAGGTCCTGGTGCTCGATCTCCTCGTCCCGCAGTTCCTCGAACAGGGCGCGGACTTCGGCGTCCTGGATGGCGGGAAGCGCGGCCACGAAGAAGGCGTAGGCCTTCACTTCCGAGGCCAGCGCGGCCTTCATGGCCTGCCTGGGCGTCATGAAGGCGCGGGCGGCGTCGTAGTCCGGCGCCTCCACGTCAAAGATCATGGCCCGCGTGGCGGTGGGAGGGGCGTCGCCGAAGCGCTGCGTCCGCCGCTCGGCCAGGTCGCGGCCGTGCTTGGCCTCGTTCACCGCCATCAGGCGGAAGAAGCGGGCCGCGTCCGGCGTGCGGTGCTGGTCCATCTGGGCCGCGAACTCCTGGTAGCGTTCCTCGGCCTCCGCTTCGATGAGAACGGCGAGATCGAGGGCCTCGATCAAGCTCAGGTTCGCAAAGTCGATTCCGCGCGTGGCCATGGCGGCCCTCCCGGGTGGGGTGGAAAAGTGGAGAAGGCGGTCACTTCTTGATGAAGAGATCCAGGATCCGCTCCCGGGACGGCGCGTCCTTGGAGAGTTCGGCCTGGCGCTCGCGCACCATCGCGTCGTAGGTGGGCGGCGGCTCGGGGTTCCGGTAGAGCACGCCCAAGTGCATCTTCTCGCCGTAGTGCTGGGCGAGATCCATGGCCGCCAGTCGGTTCGAGGGATCGTGGCCCAGGGCCGCGAGGCTCTCGCTGATGGCCTTGAGGCCCTTGATCTGCTGGGCCTCCTCGCCGTAGGTGACGCAGGGGGACTGGACGTTCACGAAGGCGAAGCCGGGGTAGCGGATGGCCTCCTCGATGACGGCGGACATCCCCGCCAGATCCGTGGGCGAAGCCTGGGCCACGAAGCCCGCGCCGTAGGCCAGGACGTAGAGGAGCGGATTCACGGGCTCCTCCAGGCTGCCGTAGCGGGAGGTGCAGGTGATCCGGCCCTTCTGGGAGGTGGGCGAGAGCTGGCCCTTGGTGAGGCCGTAGATCTGGTTGTCCATCACGATGTAGGTGATGTCGATGTTGCGGCGGATCAAGTGGGCGATGTGGCCGCCGCCGATGGAGAACCCGTCGCCGTCGCCGCCCGCCGCCAACACCAGCAGATCCGGGTTGGCCAGCTTGATTCCCTGGGCGATGGGCAGCGCCCGGCCGTGGACCGTATTGAACCCGTAGGCCGTGGTGTAGCCAGGAATGCGGCTGGAGCAGCCGATGCCCGAGATGAACGCGATCTCGTGAGGCGCGCGGCCGATGGCGGCCAGGGCGCGGTAGATGCCCTGCACCACGGAGTAGTCGCCGCAGCCGGGGCACCAGATCGGCTTGAGGTCGCTCTTGTAGTCCTTCGCTTGGAATTCGGAGGCGGTGGTCATGGTGGCGCTCATGGTGGACCTCACTCCTGGGGCTGGAGGCTGCCCTCGTGGCTGCGCTGCAGCTCCGCGAGGAGATGGTGGAGGGCCGCGACGATCTCGCCGGGCAGGAAGGGGTTCGCGCCGCTGCGGGCCAGGGACTGCACGCCCTTGGGCAGGTCCAGGTGCATCCGGAGGACCTTGAAGGTCTGCGCCAGGTGGGACTGCTCGACGATGAGCCCCTTCTGGACCGACGCGAAGAATTCGCGGTAGGTCTGCTCGGCCACGGGATAGAGCAGGTAGGGCACCAGCAGCTTCACGTCCAGGCCCTGTTCCTGCGCCATCCGGAGGGCCTCGCGACAGACGCCGGCCACGCTGCCCCAGGCCACCAGGGCCAGCGGCGCGTCGGGGTTGCCCGTGACCTCGAAGAGGTCCTTCCGCTCCTTGAGCGGATCGAACTTCTTCGTGCGCTTGTCGTTCATCCGCTGGTGGACCGTCCCGCTGTTGGTGGGGGAGCCGGATTCCGTGTGCTCGATGCCCGCCGCCAGGTAGGCGCCGCCGGGCATCCCAGGATGGCTGATGGGGCTGATGTGGTTCTCGGTCTGCTTGAAGCGCTTGTAGTCCTGGAGATCCGCGGCGGTGGGGCGCAGCCGCTCCTCCACCTTGAACCCGCTGGTGTCGATGGGATCCAGGGTCTCCTTGCGCTGGGAGATCTCCTGGTCGGAGAGGACGATCACCGGCGTCTGGTAGCGCTCGGCGATGTTGAAGGCCTCCACGGTGATCCGGAAGGTGTCGGCCACGGAGGTGGGGGCGAGCACGGGCCGGATCACGTCGCCGTGGGCGGAGAAGGCCGCCGCGAACAGGTCGGACTGCTCGGTCTTGGTGGGCAGGCCCGTGGAAGGGCCGCCGCGCTGCACGTCCACGATGACGAGGGGCAGTTCCGCGATGCTGGCGAGGCCCATCATCTCGGACTTCAGGGAGAGGCCGGGGCCGCTGGTGGCGGTCATGGACTTCTTGCCGGCGAAGGACGCGCCCACCGCGGCGCCGATGCCGGCGATCTCGTCCTCGGCCTGGAGCACGGCGCCACCGTACTTCCAGACGTGGTTGGTGAAGAACTGCATGATCTCGGTGGACGGCGTGATGGGGTAGCCGCCGAAGAACTGGCAGCCCGCGAAGATGGCCGCCGCGGCGCACATGTCGTTGCCGTCGGTCAGGAGCTTGGGCGCGCCCTTCGCGGTGGAGGGCACCACGGTCATGTCCGCCTTGAGCGGATGCTCCTGGGCGAAGGTGAAGCCCGCGTCGAACGCGCGCTGATTGGCCGCCACCAGCTCCTCGCCCTTCTTGGCCAGCTTCTTCTTGATCCCGGCCATCACGGCCTCGCCGCCGATTCCGAACCATCCGGCGATGACGCCGAGGACCACGGTGTTCTTGGCGCGCTCGGTGCCGGCGGTGGCCTTCGCCATCTCCGCGATGGGCACCGCGATCACCTGCAGGGGCGTCACGCCCACCAGCGGGATCTGGCTTTCCGGCACGCCGGTGGCGGCCTCGTAGATCACCACGGTCGTGCCGCTCACGGGCAGCTCGGCGCCGAACCGGAGGAAGTCCTCCCAGTTGAGGGCCACGGCCACGTCCAGGTTGCCGCCGGGATTCAGGATGGGCTCGGTGCTGATGCGGACGCGGCAGGAGGATTCGCCGCCCCGGATCTGGGAGCCGAAACTCTTGGTCATCACGCCGTGGTAGCCCTCGGCTGCCGCGGCCTGCAGAAGGGATTCGCCGGCGGAGACGATGCCGTCCCCTCCTGAACCGGCCATTCCGAAGACAAGATCCTTGCGCATGGGCACCTCGGGGGAGAGGGTTGGCAGCGACCGGATGCCCATCGGACCTCCGCCGCCGCACGCTGTGAAGACGTGGGCCTTCGCTTCACCCTACTCGCGGTGGGCCTTGCTTTTCATCACACCTTCCCGGCGGAAAAGCGTGGCAGCGCGGATTTAGCTGAGCTGCGACAAGTCTTCGGGAGCCCCCAAGCTGAGGGTCGAGACCTCGACGTTCCGCTCCTTGGCTTGACGCTTCGCCAACCCGGCGAGCACCTTCCCCGGTCCCAGTTCGACGAACGTGGTGACGCCCTCATCGAGCAGCAGCTCCAGGATGGCCTGCCAGCGCACGGCGCCCGGGATCTGACGCACGAGGCCGTCCCGCAGGGCCTCGGGCGCGGTCACCGCCGCCGCGTCCACATTGTTCACGAGCGGGCAGAGGGGCGCGTGGAAAGCCAGGGCGCGGAGCACCGGCTCCATGCGCGCCTTCGCGGGCTCCATCAGAGGCGAATGGAAGGGCGCGCTCACCGGCAGCTTCACCGCCTTGCGGCCCCCTCGCGCCTTCGCCGCCTCCAGGGCCGCGTCCACCGCTTCCGCATGGCCCGCGATGACGATCTGGCCGGGGCCGTTGAAGTTGGCGGGGACCACCACCTTGCCCGTCGCCGCGGCGGCCTCGGCACAGCTGGCCTCCACGTCGGCGAGGCTCATCCCGAGCAGCGCCGCCATGGCGCCCACGCCCACGGGCACGGCCTCCTGCATGGCGCGGCCCCGCTCGCGCACCGTGCGCACGGCGTCGCGGAAATCCAGCGCCCCCAGGGCGACGAGGGCGCTGTACTCGCCCAGGGAATGCCCCGCGGCGAAGTCGGGCTGCGGCAGCCGGGCGCCCCAGGCGCGGACCACCATCGTGCTGTGCGTGAGGATGGCGGGCTGAGTGTGCTCCGTCAGCTTCAGGGTCTCTTCCGGCCCCTCCGCCATCAGCCGGGATAGCGGAAATCCCAGGGCCTCATCGGCCTCGGCCAGCGCCGCCCGAGCGGCGGGCTCGGCTTGGGCCAAGGCAACGCCCATCCCCACCGCCTGCGATCCCTGCCCCGGAAACAGCCACGCCACCTTGCTCATCTCGACCCCCGCAACAATCAGCCACAGATAAACACGGATGAACGCGGATGAAAAACCCATCCGTGTCCATCTGCGTTCATCCGCGGCGGGAAGGATTCAGTCCTGCGGAAGCAGCAGCGCGACGCGCTCCTGGATGCGCTCGTGGAGGCGGTGCTCCGCGGCTCGGAGGGCGGCGCGGATGGCGTTGCGGACGGCCTTGGCGTCGCTGCGGCCGTGGCCGATGATGCTCACGCCCTTGACGCCCAGCAGCGGCGCGCCGCCGTACTCCGCGTAGTCGAGCTTCTTCTTGAACCGCTTCATGGCGGGCTTGGCCAGAAGGCCGGCCAGCTTGGTGACCGCGCCTTCCATGAAGCTGTCGCGGAGGCCGGCGAGGATGCCTTCCGCCAGAGCCTCGCTCGATTTCAGCACGACGTTGCCCACGAACCCGTCGCAGGCGATGACGTCGAAATTGCCGTTCCAGATGTCCCGGCCTTCGGCGTTGCCTTCGAACCGGATCTCCATCTGCCGCAGCATGGCGGAGGCGTCCTTGGTCACGTCCGTGCCCTTGCCGTCCTCTTCCCCGACGCTGAGGATGCCCACGCGGGGCCGTTCCAGCCCCAGGACTTCCTCGGCGTAGACGGAACCCATCACGGCGAACTGGGCGATGTGCTCCGCGCGGCAGTCCACGTTGGCGCCCACGTCCAGCAGGACGGTGGGTTCCCCGGTCATGTTCGGCAGAACGCTGGCCAGGGCCGGCCGGTCCACGCCGTCGAGCTTCCCGATGACGAGGCTGGAGGCGACCATCGCGGCGCCCGTATGCCCCATGGAGACGACGCCGTGGGCGCGCCCCTCGCGGACCAGCTGGGCGGCCACGCGGATGGAGCTTTCCTTCTTCTCTTTGAGAATGCTGGTGGCCTTGTCTTCCATGACCACCGTCTGGGAGGCGTGCACCACCTCCGCGCGCGCCATCAGCGCGGGCGTGAAGCCGTGCCGCGCCAATTGCGGGCGCAGAACCGCCTCGTCCCCCACCAGGAACAGGAAGAGCCCAGGCCAGGCCTCAAGAGCCTCCCGGGCACCCTGCAAAGTGGCATGGGGCGCGTGATCGCCCCCCATGACGTCCAGTGCGATGCGATGGCCGTCCACCGGCCGGCCCTTAGACCGACTCGGCGACGCGGATGGCCTGCTTGCCGCGGTAGAAGCCGCAGCTGGGGCACACGCGGTGGGGCAGCTTGGGGGTCTGGCAGTTGGGGCAGGTGCTGGCGCTCATGGCTTCCAGCGAATCGTGCGTGCGCCGGCGGTCGCGGCGGGCCTTGGAATGGCGGCGCTTGGGATTCGGCATGACTAGCTCCTAGGGACAGAACACAAAGTTCCAGGTTAAGGGTTTCAGGACTGCGGGTCCAGCTTGATTCCCGCCAGGGCCTTCGCGAGGGCCTGGTTGAGGACGGAGGACCGCCCCGAATCGGACGGGCACTGGCAGGGCCCCTTGTTCCAGTTCTTGCCGCAGGTGGGACAGAGGCCCTTGCAGTCCTCGGCGCACAGGGGATGCATGGGGGCGTGCAGCTCGAACTGCTCCCGCACCAGCTCCGCCTCGTCGAGGGCGTCCTCCGGGAGGAACACCACGTCCAGATCCTGGGACCCGAGCGTGTGCGATCCGCGGGCCACCAGATCCGCGTCCTTGCTCCCCAGGAACTGACTTTCTACTGAAAGAGGCAAGTCGAGGGGGGCGAGGCAGCGGCTGCAGGCGCCCTGCCACACGGCTTTGCCCTTGACGTCGAGGAACACGTCGCCGTTCGAAGGAAGGGCGAAGACGCTCCAGGTCGCGTCCGTCAGCGACACGCCGCCTTCCAGCGCCAGGGATTCCGTGGCGCCCTGCAGGCGGAGCCCCTCGGCGGGCAGCTTGTGGAGATCGATCACTTGGGGGCTCCGGAGGCGGCGGGCGCTTCGCTCTTGGGCGTGCCTTCGCCGGCGGATCCGCCGAGCACCTGGCCCTGGCTCGGCGTGCGGGTGATGGGCCCGAATTCGTCCTGCCGGTCAGGATCCCCGGCGCTCTTCAGCTCATAGACCCCGCGACTGGACTTCCCTTCGTACGGCTGCTTGAAGGGATCGAGGGGGCTCATCCCGACCTTGATCAGGTTCTCCTTCACCAGGGGGGAGTTGCCGTCCACCATGGCGTCGAAGCTGCCGAAATCCGGGTAGCGGGCGTGCTTGAGGTAGTACTGGTCCAGGCCCTCGGCGACCGTCTTGAGGTCGTCCTGGGCCTTCACGTAGCGGGCCTGGGCGCTGAAGTTCTGGTACTTCTTGAAGCCGAGGGTGCTGATGATGGCGATGATCATCAGCGCCACCAGGAGCTCGAGCAGCGAGAAGCCCCGGGTCGTGCGGCGGGCGGTCAGGAAGGTCATGGGAGGGTCCCCAGAAAGGGCCCGGACGCGGGGCGCCCGAGCGTTCCAGTGTGCCAGGAATGGCCGGAAAAGCAAGGTTTGAGGCGCATGGGACGCGCCGACGGGCGCATCACGGATCCCGCGAGGGCTCGGTCCCTCCGCCCTCGTCCACCGCCTGCGGCGGGAACTCGGCGGGCCACGGGAAAGCTCCCGGCAGGGCGTCGAGGCCCCCCAGTTCCGCGAGCCAATAGCGGTAGGCCCGGAAGCCCATCCCCAGCCGCCGGCCGGCCTTGGTCTTCACCCCGCCCACGTCTTCCAGCGCGCGGCGGAGGAAATACCCCTTCAGAGCGGTGAGCCACGCCTCCAGGTCGAATCCCTCCGGCGGAATACCCAGCGGAGCGCTCCGCTCCCCCGCCTCCACTGGAAGGGCGCCCAGTCCCTCGGGAAGCAGGTCACGGGTGATGGGGCCGCCGGGATTGAGGGCCACGCAGCGCTCCATCAGGTTCTCCAGCTCCCGGACGTTCCCCGGGAAGCGATGGGCGGCCAGGACGGCCATGGTCTCGGGATGGAGGGGCATGGGGGGCTTCCCCAGCTTCCGGCAGAAGCGGCGGAGGAAGTGCTCGGCGAGGACAGGCAGATCCTCGAGCCGCTCCCGGAGAGGAGGCATCTCGATCTGGAGGATGTTCAGGCGGTAGTAGAGGTCCTCCCGGAAGGCCCCCGCCTCGGCCCGGGCCCGCAGGTCGCGGTTGGTGGCGGCGATGACCCGCACGTCCACGGGGCGCTCGTCCGTGGCGCCCAAGCGCCGCAGGCGGCGCTCCTGGAGGACGCGGAGCAGCTTCACCTGGAGGGCCGGCGGCATCTCGCCAATCTCATCGAGGAACAGGATTCCGCCGCCGGCCTCCTCGAACAGCCCGCGCTTGGTGGCGCTGGCGCCGGTGAAGGCCCCCTTCTCGAACCCGAACAGCTCGCTCTCCAGCAGCGCTTCCGGAAGGGCTCCGCAGTTCACGGCCACGAAGGGACCCCGGGCCCGGTCGGAATAGCGGTGGATCAGCCGGGCCACCACCTCCTTGCCCGTGCCGCTCTCGCCGGTGAGCAGGACCGTGGTGTCGGCGCGGGAGACCTTCCCGATCAGGGCGTTGATCTTGCGCATCACCGGCCCCACGCCCACCAGCTCGCCCAGATCCTGGGGCGGGGGCGCCTCCGGCCCCGCGGCGGCGAGGAGCCCCTGCAGCGTGGCGATGAGGTCCTCATGGCGGAAGGGCTTGGTGATGAAGTCCACGGCGCCGAGATTCAGGGCTTCGACGGTGGTCTCCGTCGTGGCGTAGGCGGTCATGATCACCACCGGCGTCTCAAGAGCCTGCTCCTTCATCCAGCCGAGCAGTTCGATCCCCGAGCCGTCCTTCAGCTTCAGGTCGGACAGGACGCCGTCGAAGGCCGCTTCTCCCAACGCCTGCCGCGCGTCCTTCAGCCCCGCCACCGCCTCGCAGCGGAATCCCGCGCCCTCCAGGGCCAGAGTAAGCACCTCCCGAAGGCCGGGTTCGTCCTCCACCAGCAGGATCCGTTGGGTCGAGGTGAGGGACATGGCACCCTGGGCAAGTGACGCGTTGAGTCAGTTATCCTCATCTTGAACCCTTTCCTGGAGTCCCGTGAAGCACATCGTGTTCGCCCACCGGAAGCTGTCCTTCGGGGGAGGCGAGCGGGTGCTCCTGGAGCAGGTCGCGGCCCTGCGCGGACTGCCCGTCCGGGTGTCGGTGCTCTTCCGGAAGGAACCGGGACGGCGGGACATCGAAGCCGAGCTGCGGACGCGGAACCCCAACGTGGGCGACGTGCGGCACATCCCCGGGGCCTTCGGAGCGTTCGCGTGGCTGCTGCGCGCGCGGCCGGACGCCCTGGTCGTGTGCAACCACAAGGGCGTCCAGCGCGCCCTGCCCTGGCTCGCCCGGCTGGGCCGGCGCATCCCCACCGCGGTCACCCTCCACGAGCACTACGAGCGCCACCTCCGGAAGTACCGGGGAATCCGGGAACTGGTGGACCGCTGGATCTGCACCTACGATTTCACCGCCGCCGTGCGCGAGCACCTGAGTCCTGCGCCCTGCGCCATCATCCACCCCCTCTATCCCCGGCCCGAGGCCCAGCCGATGGACGCTGAAACCCGCCGCGCCGCCCGCGCGCGCCTCGGCCTTCCTCCGGACGGCCCCCTGGTGGGCTACGTGGGCCAGATCGACGGGCGCAAGGATCCGGTCGCCGTCCTGCGGTTCGCCGAAGCCCTGGCGAGGACGGGCTCCGCTCCCGCCCTGCTGTTCGCCGGGCGCGAAGAACATAAGACCGCCGCCGCGCTCCAGGCCGCTCTGGAGGGCTCCCCCTTGCGCGAGCGGACCCGTCGCCTGGGCGCCCTTCCCGATCTGGGCGACGCCTTCGCGGCCCTGGACCTCTACGTGATGACCAGCCGCAACGAGGGCTTCTTCCCCCTCGCCCTGATCGAAGCCCTGGAACGGGGCGTCCCCGTCCTGGCGCCGCCCGTGGGGGGCATCGGCTCCATCCTGCGCGACGGCGACGGCGGCTTCCTGCTCCGGAAAACCGACGACCGGAAGCCCGTGGAGGATTCCGCGTTGCGCGAGGCGGCGGCTCGGCTGGCGCCCCTCCTCGCCGATCCCGCGGCCTGGGACGCCCAGCGGGCGCGGGCGCACGCCTTCGGCACCGCGCTCACCCGGGACTACGATGCCGCGGCCAAGTTCCGCGAGGTAATTGCCCCGTGGCTGTGATTCCCAACGGTGCCACGTGGGTTCGCTTCCCGCGCTTCGTGGGCGACGCCGCCATGCAGCTCCCCGTTCTCCGGCTGCTGCGGGAAATCGACGCCGGGCCGCTCGTGGTGTGGGGGCCGAAGACCGCGGTGGGGCTGGTGGCGGACACCTGGTTCTGCGACGCAGCGGTGCCCGACGAGGGCAAGCCTGGGCCCGTGGCCATGGCGAAGCTCCTCCGGCGGCACCGGGCGGCGCGCAGCATCCACTTCCCCAAGTCCCTGCGCCCGGCGCTGGCGGCGTGGCTGGCACGGGTGCCCGAGCGCATCGGCGTGGACGAGAGCCTGGCGGGGTTCTTCAATACGCACAGCGGTCCGTTCTGGGAAGCGGACGGCCCCTTCCTCCTCCGCTACCACGCGGTGCTGAAGCGACGCTGGCCCGACCTTCCGCCCATGCCGTACGCGGATTTCGATCCCGGGGTGGCCGTGGACCGGCCGGCGGGCCCCTACATCTGTCTGATGCCGGGCTCCACGTGGCCCTCCAAGGCCTGGCCCGTGGCGCACTACCGCGCGCTGCTGCTGAGGGCCCGCACGGAGGGTTTCGACGTGGCGGTCTTGGGTTCGCCGGACGAAGCCGCCACCTGCGCCGCCGTGGCCGGTGCCGAAGGGCTGGATCTCTGCGGGCGGACGACCCTCAAGGAGGCCGCTGCCTGGCTGCGGGGCTCCGCCGGGGCGCTGGGGAACGACTCGGGCCTCAGCCACCTGGCCGCGGCTTGCGGGGCACCCGTCCTCGCCCTGTACGGCGCGACGGACCCCGGCGGCTCGACGCCCTGGGGGCCCAAGAGCCGCGCGCTGCGGCGGGAGGGTATTCTCTGCGCCCCCTGCTTCAAGCCCGACTGCTTCGTCCCCGGCCACCCGTGTCTCGCAGAACTGGGGTCGGATCAGGTCTGGAGCGAATTCCGCGCCCTCATCTCGGGGTAGAATCGAACCTCTCTCCGAGGTCCCGCCATGGTCCGACGTCTCTTCCTCGCCTGCGCTGCGGTTTCCCTCGTGGCCCAGGCGCCCGCCATCAGCTTCGACAAGACCCACGTGGCCCTCGGACGGATCACGCCGGACCGCAAGGTGGCAGCCAAGTACCGCGTGACCAACACCGGCAACGCCTACCTCAGCATCAGCCAGGTCCGCCCGAGTTGCGGGTGCACCGCCACGGTCCTCGGCAAGTGGTCCATGGCCCCCGGCGAGAGCACGGATCTGGAAGCCGTGTTCGATCCCAAGGGCATCCGGGGCGGCGTCCGGAAGTCCATCGAAGTGGTCTGCAACGACCCCAAGACCCCCACGGTCCACCTCACCCTCGAAGCGGAAGTGGTGCAGGAGATCATGCCATCGGTGGAATCCGTCTACTTCCACCAGGCGCCCAAATCGGGCCAGGCCCACAGCACGGTCCGCTATGCCAGTGGCAACGGCGAGGCCGTGCAGCTGATCGACGCCAAGGCCCCCGGCGCGCCCTTCCTCACCTTCACCCCCCGGACCGAAGGGAAGGACGTGGTCCTGGAAGTGGCCTTCGATGGGAAGAAGGTCCCCGCCGGGCGCATGCGCGGCGTGGAGCAGGCCACCGTCCGCTTCACCAATGCCCGCGTGGGCCAGCTTCCCCTCAACATCCAATGGGAGCTGAAGCCCGCCATCCAGGCCTCACCCGTGGAACTGGTCTTCCAGGATGCGCCGGGGAAGGAACTGCGGCAGAAGCTGGTCCTGAAGCAGATGGACGATCACGCCTTCCGCGTGACGGGCAGCCGGTCCTCCCTCAGCGGGCTGAAGGTGGAAGGCATGGGGCCCCGCGCCGCGAACCACGAACTCTCCGTGGTGGTTCCCGCCACGCTGAAGGCCGGGCGCTACAGCGAGCTCCTGTCCCTCACCACGGACGATCCCGATCAGCCCGAATTGACGGTCCGCGTGGCCGTGCTGTTGAAGTAACGACAGTCCGTCAAGACTCCGCTCCATTTGCGTCCCGGTTCTCCGGGCGAGGGCGATAGCCTGGAGGGATGCCGGAATCCCGCCGCTCCCATTTGGTCGCCGCCGTTTCCCTCGGCGCCATTGCGGCGGTGTGGGGCGGGGGCTTCCCGGCCACCAAGTACTGCCTTCAGGCGGGTCTTTCGGTGGGCGCCATCCTGGCCCTGCGATTCACCCTGGGCACCGTGGGCCTGGGCCTACTCCTGCTCGCCTTCCGGGTGCCCCTCCGCCGCCGGGCCATCCTGGACGGCCTGTGGCTGGGCCTCGTCCTGGCCACCCTGTTCTGGCTGCAGACCGACGGCCTGCGATTCACCACCACCTCCAAATCCGGGTTCATCACGGGGCTGTACGTGATCTTCACGCCGGCGGTGGCCCTGCTGGCGGGGGACCGGCTGCGCCTTTCCCACGGCCTGGGGGCGCTGGTGGCCCTCGCCGGGCTGCTGCTGCTCGTGCGGGAGCCGGGCACCGGCTGGGGCGGCTGGAACCGGGGGGATTCGGAGACCTTCCTTGCGGCCATCCTCTGCGGGTTCCACATCGTGATGACCGCCCACTTCTCCCGGCGCTCCGAAGGCTGGGTCCTGGCCTTCATGCAGGTGGCGGTCACCGCGGGCATCTCCCTGCTGATCACCCTGGCGCTGCCCTCCCCCCACGGATTCCACGGCGCGGGCGCGGCCCTCGCCAAAGGCGGAACCTGGATCGCGCTGGCCTTCATGAGCCTGCTGGCCACCATCCTCGCCTTCTACATCCAGAGCACCATGCAGGCCCGGCTGGGGGCCACCGAAAGCGCCATCCTGTTCAGCACGGAGCCGGTGTGGACCGCCGCCATCGCCCTCAGCGGGCTGGTCCCTGGAATTCGCGAACACCTCTCGCCCGCCCAGCTCGCGGGCTGCGGGTTGATTCTCAGCGCGACCCTGGTGGCGGAACTGGGCGCCAAACTCCTCCGGCGGACCGCCGCCGAAGAGGCCATCGGTTAGTCGCTATCCTGGAACGGAAGAGGAGTGGGCATGTTCATCGTCACGGGCGGCGCGGGATTCGTGGGCAGCAACCTGGTGCGGGAGCTGAACCGGCGCGGGCACACGGACATCCTGGTGGTGGACAACCTGGCGCGCGCCGAGAAAGCCCGGAACCTGGCGGACCTCACGCTGGCGGACTACATGGACAAGCGCGAGTTCCGCGCCCGCCTGGACGCCGGAACTCTGGACCTCCAGCCCGAAGCCGTGTTCCACAACGGGGCCTGCTCCGACACCATGGAAGCCGACGGCCGCTACATGATGGAGAACAACTACGGAGACTCCAGGGCCCTGCTCCACTGGTGCCTGGCGCGGAAGGCGCCCCTGGTCTACGCCAGCAGCGCGGCCACCTACGGCGCCAGTCCCGATTTCGAGCCCATCCCCGCGAACGAGGGGCCCCTCAACGTCTACGGCTACTCCAAACTGGCCTTCGACCAGCACGTCCGTAGCCTCCTTCCCGCCATCCAGAGTCCCGTGGTGGGCCTGCGCTACTTCAACGTCTTCGGCCCGCGGGAGGACCACAAGGGACGGATGATGTCGGTCCTCCACCAGCTTCTCCGCCAGCTCAAGGAGGAGGGCGTGTGCCGCCTGTTC
Organism: Geothrix sp. 21YS21S-4; assembly: GCF_030845995.1. Classification (NCBI taxonomy): domain Bacteria; kingdom Pseudomonadati; phylum Acidobacteriota; class Holophagae; order Holophagales; family Holophagaceae; genus Geothrix; species Geothrix sp. 21YS21S-4. Next base: position 838,557 of record NZ_CP132719.1, on the reverse strand, counting down.
GAGGGAACCGACGGCTACGGGAACGGCGACCAGGAGCGCGACTTCGTCTTCGTGGGCGACGTGGTGGCCATCAACCTGCACTTCGGCGGCGGGACCATGGCGAAGGGCATCCACAACGCGGGGACGGGCCGGGCCCGCAGCTTCAACGACATCGCCCGGACCCTCATCGCCCACCTGGGCCGGGGACGCATCGAGTACATCCCGTTCCCCGAGGTCCTGCGCGGCAAGTACCAGAGCTTCACCCAGGCGGACGTGCGGAGCCTGCGCGCCGCGGGCTTCACGGCGCCCTTCACGGAGTTGGAGGCCGGCATCGCGGCCACCCTCAAGGAGCTGTAGCGGGCGTTACGGGCGGGGCTTTCGATCCAGGACGACCAGGGTGACGTCGTCCACGAAGGGCGCGGGACTGTTGAAGGCCCGCGCCTGGGCGACGACGGCGTCCGCGGCCTCCTCGGGGCCCACGGGCAGTTCCGCGCAGATGCGGCGCAGGCCGCCCTCCTCCAGCATGACGCGGTCCTCGCGCTCCACTTCCACCAGCCCGTCGGTATAGAGCACCAGCCGGTCTTCCGGCAGAAACTCCGTCTCGTGCTCCGTGAAGGGAAGCGTGGGATCCAGGCCCAGCATGAAGCCCTTCCCGCGCAGCACCTCGGACCGCTGGAGCCCGCCGCGGGCGCCCCGGACGATCCGCAGGGGCGCGCAGTGGCCCGCGACCACGTAGCGCAGGCGGTCCGCCGTCGGCTCCAGGCGCCCCAGCCAGGCGGTGGCGAACTGCTCCGCCAGCGTGGACCGGCAGAGGTCCTCGTTCATCCCCTGGGCCCAGGCCAGGGGCTCGCCGCCCAGCCGCACCTGGTTCTCGAAGGAGGTCTTCACCATCGCCGAGATGAGCGCCGCGGTGACGCCGTGGCCGCTCACGTCCGCGATCATCAGCGCCGTGGATCCGTCGGGAAGGGGCAGGATCGCGTAGACGTCCCCGCCGATCCCCGCGGCGGGCAAATAGCGGTGGGTGTAGTGCGAGCCCGGGGCTTCGCCGGGGAGCTTGGGAAGCAGGCCCATCTGCAGCGCCGCCGCCAGTTCCATCTCCTCGCGCACGCGCTCCTGGAAGGCCGTCAGCTCCTTGTTCTGGCGCTTGATCTCCTTCTGCATCGCAATGAGGCGGAAGGTGGAATCCACTTTGGCAAGGACCTCCTGCGCGTGGAAGGGCTTGGGGATCATGTCGTCCGCGCCCAGCGACAGGCCGCCGATCCGGGTGGCCGTTCCATCCAGGGCGGACAGGATGATGAAGTACACGTCCTGGGTGGCGGGATCGCTCTTCACCCGCTTACACAGCTCGTCCCCGGGCATCTCGGGCATGCGGAGATCCGAGATGATGAGATCGGGCCGCACCCGGCCCATCTCCTCCAGAGCTTCCACGCCGTGCCCGGCCGTCAGGACCTGGTAACCCGCTCGCTTGAGGTAGAAAGTCAGAATGTCCCGGATCGGTGCTTCATCGTCCACGACCAGGACTACGCCCTTGCCCATGCCGGTTCCTCAGGTGGGAAGGTGCCCGCTCAGGCGCCCCGCAGGGCGTCCTGTTCCGTGGAGAAGATGGAGAAGTAGTTGGTGAGGTTGGTCTGGTCGAAGGTCTTCTTGACCGGCGCGGGCAGGCAGCACAGGTGCAGCTTGCCGCCGGACTTGTCCACGCTGTTGCGGGCGGCCACGAGGAGGCCCAGGCCCGACGAGTCGATGAAGCTGACGCCCTCCAGGTTGATCACCAGGAGCTTGGGCTGCACCGTCGCGACGGTCTCCCGGATCACGTCCCTCAGCTGGGCGGTCACTTCGAAATTGACCTTCCCCTGAATCGACACCACCGAGGCGACGCCCTCTTGGCGGGTCTGGATGTTCAACATGGTTCCTCCTGAAGAATTCCCTGAAGCACCCTGCGCCGCGCAGCGTCCCGCTGGCGCTGTTTGTATTCCGAATGGGATGCAGGACCGGATCGTGAGCTTTGAAACCCCGATTGTTCCATCACTTGGACTTCATGTGCAAAAAAGAACGTAAACTCCTCCTGTTCCTGGATCAACTCCGGGATGCGGGCAAGATCGACCAAATCCGATCGTCCCAGGCTCTCCAGCCGCTTTTGGACGCTCTCCAGGGCTGGGGCCGCTGGCCCGGGAAGGCGGATCAGGGTGCGGGCCGTGAACTGGACGGCGGAGTAATCCTTGCTGGAAAAGGGATTCTGCTCCTGGCTCCCCGGCTTCAGGGCCAGGGTGTGGCTGAGGGCCCGGCGCTCCTCGGAACTGAGGTCGTAGACCTGGAAGAGCGGGGGCATGGCCTCGGTCCAGGCGGCCAGGGCCTCCAGGTCGATCATCAGGTTCCGGCTGCGGCTGGGCTTGATGTGGGTGGGCATCAGGACGTGGTGGTCCAGCAGGAAGCGGATGACCATCAGGACGCCCAGCTGGTCCTCGGCCACCAGGCGGATCCCGATCTGGTCGTAGATGGTCTCCGCCACGTTCTCGGGCTTGTGCAGCATCTTCAGGAGCATGGACACGCGGTCCTTGTTCTCCTTCCGCTCCACCGTCACCAGCGGCACGTCGTAGGCCCCCCGCAGGCACCACCGCCCGTCCTCGCACACCAGGTACTGGTCGTAGCGGTCGAAGACCTGGCGCTGGATCTCCGGGAGATACCGCAGGTTCACGTTGTGGTCCACGTGGAAGAGGGTGTGCATCACCCGCAGGACGGCGCAGGACCAGCGCCCGTCCAAGGTACGGGGCCGCTCCGACGCCCATACGAGGAGATCCAGCGGATCGCCCAGCGTCCGCAACTCGTGGGGCACGTGGAGGTCCGTCCCTTCCAGGACCACGCCTTCCAGGAAATCGATGGCGTCCTCGTAGACCTTCACCACCCGCGCCCACTGGCTGGGGATGCTCATGTCGTAGCCGTAGTTGAGGGCGAAGTTCCAGGCCTCGTCGTGGGACTGGATCCGCAGGCCATCCAGATCGATGGGGGACCCGCCCCCCAGGATGACCTGGGTGATCTCCGGGGGCATGGGGAAGAGGGATTCGTTTCGCATAGCGTCCAGCATTCTGATCGGCCCCGCGGGGAAATCATGAAAAAAGGGCGCCCCGAGGGGCGCCCTTGGGCGTGCGCGGATCGGGCCTACTTGATGGCGAAGGCGGCGACGAGCACGTAGATCACGAGGGCCTCGATGAGGGCCAGGCCGATGATCATCGTGGTGCGGATGTTGCCGGCGGCCTGGGGATTGCGGGCCACGCCCTCGCAGGCGGCGACCACGGCCTTGCCCTGGGCCAGACCGCAGCCGGCGGCCGCGATGGCGAGGGAGAGGTGGGCCACGAACTGGCCTTCGAACAGGCTCTTCTGAACCACCACGGGGGCGCCCTGCGCGAAGGCGACGGCGGCCAGGGTGAACAGGAAGGCGGTGGTGAGGAACTTCTTCATGGGACTGCTCCTTGAAGCGTGTCCGCGGGGTTCGGAATCCCGGGGACGGTTAAGGGAAAGACGGATCGAAGGGCGGTCGTGGGGGCTGGCGTGGCAACCAGGCTCTGCCTGGGTGACGCGCCGGGGGGCTCCGGGGGGGCCTCCGCCCGCAAAGCGGGCGCCCCCCGGACAGCATCAATGCTCGTGGGATACGGCTCCGCTCAGGTAGATCGTGGCGAGCATCGTGAACACGAAGGTCTGGATCAGGCCGAAGAACAGCCCCAGGAACATCATGGGAACGGGGAGCAGGATGGGCATCAGGCCGAAGAAGATGCCCGCCACCACATGCTCGCCGGCGATGTTTCCGAAGAGACGGAGGGAGTGGCTGAGAATGCGGCTGAGCAGGCCCAGGATCTCCAGGGGGAACATCAGGGGCGCCAGCCACCAGATGGGACCGGCGAAGTGGGCCCAGTACTTGACGAAGCCCTGCTCCTTCATCCCGTGGAAGTTGTAGTAGCCGAACACCACCAGGGCCGCGCCCAGGGTGACGTTCCAGTTGCTGGTGCCGGGGCTGAGGGCGGGCAGGAGACCGAAGAGGTTGTTGAAGAAGACGAACAGGGCCATGGTCCCGATGAAGGGCAGGTAGCGCTCGCCGTGGTGGGCGATGTTGTCGTTGATCATGTCCTTCAGCCCGCCGACCACGCCTTCGAAGGTCTGCTGGAGGGGGCCGGGAATGCGGGCGAGGTTCTTCCGCACGAGGGTGGTGATCGCCATGGCAAGCAGGGCGGCCAGGGTCGCGTTCAGGAGGTGGTCGTAGCGCTCCAGAAGCGACAGGGGCGCGCCATGGGCGAAGCCGGGCCAGGGGTGCCGAGCCAGGTGCAGCACCTGGGTGAGCCACTGGGCGAGCAACGATGCGTGGTGTTCCATTTCGGTCGGACCTCAATCGGGCGGAGCGGCTTCGGGTTTCCGGAAGGCCAGGCACAGGGCTTCCAGGAGGATGCCGGCCACGAAGAGGAGGATTCCCGCAGCCAGCGGCAGGGCTTCCGCCGGGTATTTCGCCATCATCCCACGCAGCACCAGCGCGATCAACGCCAGTTTACCCAGGGAAAGAAAGCCGTACAGCCATCTCCGGCGGACCGAGGGGGTCAGCATCCGGCCGGTCAGGAAGCGGTGAAGGCTCCAGAAGACCAGACTGGCTATCCCTCCCACGGCGAAGACGAGGGCGGCGGTCCAGGAGCGCAGCAGGCCCCACAGGGGAATGCCCGCCAACCCCAGGACAACCATGGCGCCCGTGACCCGGCGGAGGTGCTCCTCCCCCTCACCTCTGGTCGCGCGCATCCGGCCCCTTCCCTTCGCGGAGGCGCTTCAGTTCCTCCTGGTCCCGGCGGCCCATCCGGCGGTTCACCTTGTACAACTCCCAAAAGGCGGCCCCGATGCCCCACACCAGACCGATCCACTGCCCCACGGCGGCATGTCCGAATCCCCTGCCGATCCACCGGCCCAGGAAGAAGCCCAGGGCGATGCACAGGGGGAACGTGAGGCCGAGGGACATGAGGTCCCCCCACAGCGCCCGCTCTCCGGGATCCACCCCGTCGCCCCGCTTGAAGATCACGCCCACTCCGACAAAGAAACGGCGCGGGTCGCCCCGCGCCGTTCAGTGTAAGCCTGGATCAAGGGACCGGAGCGGTCCCGCGGACCGCCTCAGATCAAGAAGATCCTGCCGGCCCAATCCAGCAGCCAGGGACCGAACGCGGTGCCCACCAGAACCAGCGTGCAGGCCACGGTCACGACGAAGATCTGCCCGGAGCTCATGGGGGCGGCTTCGCCCTCGGGCTCCTTGAAGTACATCTGGTTCACCACGCCCAGGTAGTAGTAGGCGCTGATGGCGCTGGTCAGGAGCGCGATGACGGTGAGGGTGACGAAGCCCTGCTCGATGGCCAGCTTGAACAGGTAGAACTTCCCGAAGAAGCCCACCAGCGGCGGAATGCCCGCGAGGCTGAGGAGGAAGATCATCATGGCGAAGGCCAACACCGGATGCTTGCGGCCCAGGCCCTTGAAATCCTCGATGCGCTCGCCCTCTCCCTTGCCCTGGAGGTAGATCACCACCGCGAAGGCGCCGGTGTTCATCACCAGGTAGATGAGCATGTAGAGCCACACGGCCTGGGCGCCGGCCTTGGGATCGCCGGACAGGACGCCCAGCAGCATGTAGCCCACGTGGGCGATGCTGGAATAGGCCAGCAGGCGCTTCATGCTCTCCTGCTTCACGGCGGCCACGTTGCCGAGGATCATGCTGGCGCCGGCGATGTAGGCGAGGGGCGTGACCCACTCGCTGGATACGCCGTGGAAGCCCGTGCCGAAAACGCGGAGGAAGGCCGCCAGGGCCGCGGCCTTGGGCGCGGTGGCCATGAAGGCGGTGATGGGCGTCGGAGCGCCCTCGTAGGCGTCCGGCGACCACATGTGGAAGGGCACCGCAGCCACCTTGAAGGACATCCCCACGAGGACCATCAGAACGCCCGCGAAGACCAGCAGGTTGCTGGTGGTCGGCGTGAGGGCCAGGGCCTGGTTGAGATCGGCGAGGTTGGTGGTCACGCCGCCGGCGGCGCCGTAGAGCAGGCTGATGCCGTAGACCAGGATCCCGCTGGAGAAGGCCCCGAGCAGAAAGTACTTCATGCCGGCTTCCACGCTGTTGGCGCGGTCGCGGAGGTAGGCCACCAGGATGTAGATGCAGATGGCCATCAGCTCGATGCTGAAGTAGACGGAGATCAGATCGGAGGCTCCGCACAGGAACAGCATCCCCGCCACGGAAAACAGGATCAGGGCGTAGTACTCCACCGTCTGCTGCTTGAGGCTGTCGAGCACCTTCATGCTGAGGAGCACGGCGCCGGCGGCGCCGAGGATGCACAGCATCTGGAAGCCCCGGGTGAGGCCGTCCATCCGGAACATCCGGGAGAAGCCCTCGCCGTCCGGAACGCGCCCCACCAGCAGGGCCGTCGCCGCCAGGATCACCAGGGTGATCGAGGCCCACTTGTGCTTCTCCGACCGGTCGAAGAAGAGGTCGCCGGGCCACAGCATCAGCGTGGCCACAGCCATCAGGAAGAGTTGGGGCGTGATGAGATGCGTATCCCGGAGGAGCGCATCCAGAAGCCCCTGAGCGAAGCCGGTCATCAGTGGCCTCCCCCGTGGGCAGGAGCGTGGGCGGCGGGGGCCTCGTGGCCAGCCGGAGCGGCTTCATGACCGGCAGCCTCGTGGGCCGGGGCGGCCATGCCCTGCATGCCGAGCTTGGCGGCGGCGGCCTGCTTGGCAGCGAGGCTCTCGGCGGCGTGGAAGCCGGGGCGGACCTGCTCGACGAGCTTCCGGACGGGGGCGTCCATCACGTCCATGATCGGCTTGGGGTAGAGGCCGATCCAGAAGGCGGCGGCCACGAGCGGCGCGAAGTAGAGGACCTCGCGGAGGTTCAGGTCGGACATCTTCTCGTTCACGGGAGAGATGGGTCCGAACATCACGCGCTGGAACATCCACAGCATGTAGGCGGCGCCGAGGATGATGCCGAGGGTCGCCACGACGGCCGCCCAGGGGAAGGCCTGGAAGGAGCCCATCAGGATCACGCCTTCCCCGATGAACCCGTTGAGGACGGGGAGACCGATGCTGCTCATGGTCATGATCATGAAGATCGTGGCGTAGACGGGCATGGTCTTCGAAAGTCCACCGTAGTCCGCGATCATGCGGGTGTGGCGGCGCTCATAGACGATGCCCACCGCGAGGAAGAGTCCGCTGGTGCTGATTCCGTGGTTGATCATCTGGAACAGGCCGCCCTTGATGCCGTAGGGGTTCAGGGCGAAGATCCCCAGCATGCAGAGGCCGAGGTGGCTGACGGAGGAGTAGGCCACCAGCTTCTTCATGTCCTTCTGGATCATGGCCACCAGCGCGCCGTAGATGATCCCGATGAGGGCCAGGGCGATCAGCCAGGGCATCAGCTCCTTCGTGGCGGTGGGCAGGATGGGCAGCAGGAACCGGATGAAGCCGTAGGTGCCCATCTTCAGGAGGATGGCGGCCAGGATCACGGAGCCGGCGGTGGGCGCCTGCACGTGGGCGTCAGGCAGCCAGGTGTGGAAGGGGAACATCGGCACCTTGATGGCGAAGCCGATGAAGAAGGCGAGGGCCATGAGGGTCTGGTAGACCTTGGACTGCTGGGCGATCACGGGCGCCATGGCCTGGAAGCTCGCCAGGGAGAAGTCGTAGGCGCCGGTGGTCTTGTGCTGCAGGAAGTAGATGGCGAGGATCGCCACCAGCATCAGCACGGAGCCCGCCAGGGTGTAGAGGAAGAGCTTGATGGCGGCGTACAGCTTCTGGGGGCCGCCCCAGATGCCAATGAGGAAATACATGGGCACCAGCATCACTTCCCAGAACAGGTAGAAGAGGAACATGTCCTGGGTGATGAACACGCCGAGCATGGCCGTCTGGAGCACCAGCATCCAGAGGTAGTACTCCTTGTGCCGCTCCTCGATGGAGGTGAAGGAGCAGGCCACGGCGATGGGCCCGATGAAGGTGGTGAGGAGCCAGAGCAGGAGGCTGATGCCATCCATGCCCACGCTGAACTTCACCCCGAGGGCGGGGATCCAGTTCCAGGCGGCGGCCCACTGGACCGCGTCGCTGGCGCGGTCGTAGCCGAACCAGAAGGGCAGGCTCAGGAGCAGGCTGGCGAGCATCACCAGCAGGGAGCCGATCTCGAAGACCCGGCGCTGGTCCTTGGGCACGAGGAGGAGGACCAGCGCGCCCAGGAGGGGCAGGAAGGTCGCCACCAGCATCAGTGTCGTGTTAGCGGTGAACATGGGGGGACTCCAACCAGGAAGGGCTAGGCGAGGAATTTCCAGAAGGCGAAGACGAGGAAGCCGACGAACATCACGAAGGCGTAGTGCTGGACGCGGCCGCTCTGCAGGCTGCGGAAGACCGAGCTGGTCTCCTGCACCACGAAGGCGGTGAGGTTGACCGCGCCGTCCACCAGCTTCTGGTCCACCCAGTGCATGATGTGCGCCCAGATGAGCGTGACGCGCGCCGCGCCGTTCACCATGCCGTCCACCACCCAGGTATCGAAGCTCCAGAGCTGGGCGGAGAAGCGCTTGATGGGCCCGATGAGGGCGGCCTCGTAGAACTCGTCCACGTAGTACTTGGCGTTCACCCAGCGGAACAGGTTCGGGAAGCGGGTGACGAAGGCCCTCGCCCGGCTCCAGGTAGGATCCACCTTGTAGATCCACCAGGCCAGCAGCATGGCGCCCGGCGCCCACACCAGGGTGGCCCAGGCCATGAGGCCGTACTCGATCGCGGGAGGCACGTGCTCGCCGTGGTGAGCGGGCGCCGCCTGGTAGAGCAGCGGCTCCAGCCACTTGCTGAAGATCTCGGCGGGCACGATGGGCAGGATGCGATGCAGGCTCTCCGGGTAGTTCAGGAATCCGCCGACCACCGCCAGGCACGCGAGAACCGCAACGGGGAACCACATCCGCCAGGAGACTTCCGTGGGGCCGTGGCCGTGGTCGTCGTGCGCATCGTGTCCATGGGAATCCTGGGCGTGAGCCCCGTGACCGTGCGCGACCGCGTGATCATCGTGGCCGTGCGCCGGCTCGCCGTGCCCGTGGTCGTCATGGCCGTGGCCATGAGCCTCCGAGGGCACACTCAGGCCGTGGGGATCGTGCCCTGCTCCGCGATACTCGCCGTAGAAGGTCATGGCGATGAGACGGGTCATGTAGAAAGCGGTGCAGAAGGCGCCCAGCATGCCGAGGATCCAGGCCACCAGGTTCAGGGCGGGACCGTTGTAGTGGCCGTGGTTGTACCATCCCTCGAAGACCTTCCACAGGATCTCGTCCTTCGAGAAGAAGCCCGAGAAGGGGAAGATGCCGGCGATGGCGAAGGTCGCCAGGATCATGCTCATGGCGGTGATGGGCATCAGCTTCTTGAGGCCGCCCATGTTCCGCATGTCCTGCTCGTGGTGGCAGGCCGCGATCACCGCGCCGGATCCGAGGAAGAGGCTGGCCTTGAAGAAGGCGTGGGTGAAGACGTGGAACATGCCCGCGGTGAAAGCTCCGGCGCCCATGCCCATGAACATGAAGCCCAGCTGGGACACGGTGGAGTAGGCCAGCACCTTCTTGATGTCGTACTGGGCCAGACCCATGGTGGCGGCCACGAAGGCCGTCAGCGATCCGAACGCCAGAACCACCGCCAGGGCCGTGGGGGCGTTGACGTAGATGAAGTTCAGCCGCGTGATCATGTAGAGGCCGCTGGTCACCATGGTGGCGGCGTGGATCAGGGCGGAGACGGGCGTCGGACCGGCCATGGCGTCCGGCAGCCAGACGTAGAGGGGGATCTGCGCGGACTTGCCCATAGCGCCCACGAACAGGCAGCAGCCGATGAGGTTGAACCACCAGGTGGGGCTGGCGGTGTGGCCGTAGAGGGTGATGGCCGGCAGGTTCACCACTTCGCGGACGGAGCCCATCAGCGTGTCGTAGTCGAGGCTTCCGAAGACCTGGAAGATCAGGAAGAACCCAAGCATGAACCCGAAGTCGCCGATGCGGTTCGTGACGAAGGCCTTCTTCCCCGCGATGGCGGCGGATTCCTTGTCGAAGTAGAACCCGATGAGCAGGTAGGAGCAGAGGCCCACGCCCTCCCAGCCCAGGAACATCATCATGATGTTGGCGCCCAGGATCAGGTTGAGCATGCTGAACACGAACAGGTTCAGATAGGCCATGAAGCGGTAGTAGCGGCCGTCGTTCCGCTCCTCGGCCATGTAGCCGGTGCTGAACAGGTGGATCAGGAAGCCGGCGCCGGTCACCAGCAGGGCCATGCAGCCGCTGAGGACGTCGAACTTGTAGGCCCACGCGATCTTGTAGGTGGTGAGCCCGCCCATCACCTGCGCGCCGCCCACGCTGAACCAGGTCCACAGCTGCTGGTGGATCGACCGGCCCTCGGCGGGCAGGCCCACGAGCTGCGCGAAGTGCCAGAGGGTGAGCAGGAAGGCCGCGCCCACGCTGCCGAGGGCGAAGAAGTCCACCACGCCGGTGCGCTTCAGGCGGCGGCCGGTGAGGCCGTTCACGAGGAAGCCGAACAAGGGCAGGAAGGGGATCAGCCAGAGCAGGCTGCTCGGGTGGGACGCGGCGGTCGCCAGGGCGTTCGCGCCGTGCGTCAGGGTCATGTCGGCAGTCATGTCGTCGTCATCCCTTCAGCAGATTGATGTCGTCCACCTGGACGGTGTCGCGCTTGCGGTAGAGGGCCACCACGAGCGCGAGTCCCACCGCCACTTCCGCGGCGGCGAAGCCCATGATCAGCAGGGCGAAGGCCTGGCCGGACACGGACCCGCTGTGGCGGGCGAAGGCGATGAAGTTCAGGTTGGCTGCGTTGAGCATCAGCTCCACGCACATGAGGATCACCAGGGCGTTGCGGCGGATGAGGACGCCCGCCACGCCGATGGAGAACAGGAGGAAGGAGATGAAGAGGACCGTGTTGAGGCTGACCATCACACCCGCTCCGTCTTGGCCAGGACCACCGCGCCCACGAGCGCGACGAGGAGGATCACGCTGAGGATCTCGAAGGGCAGCAGGTAGTCCGCATAGAGGCCCCGGCTCACGGCCTGGGCGTTCTGCTTCGCCACGTTCAGCCCGTGGGCCAGATCCGGGCGCAGCACCAGCGCGTCGACCGAAGCGGCACCGAACACGGCCTTCCGGAAGATGGTCAGGAAGGCGACAGCTCCCACGGCGGCGGCGATCACCCCGGCGCGGGTCTGCTTCTGGAAGATACGATTCTCCTTCGCCTTGCTCAGCTCGACGAGCATCACGACGAAGAGGAAGAGCACCACGATGCCGCCCGCGTAGACCAGGATCTGGGCCATGCCGAGGAATTCCGCCTCCAAAGAGAGGAAGCAGCCCGCGATGCTCAGCATCGCGAAGAGGAACCCGAGCACGCTGTGGACGGCGCTCCGGGAGGCGACCATGAACGCGGCGCCGCCCAGCGCCATGGCGCCGAAGACCGTGAACAGATTCCGGCCGATCGTTTCGATGAGATGTTCCATGGGGCGTCCTCGGAAATGCGCGATGGGTCAGTCTTCAGCCACGCTGAACTTGCCGACGGGGGAGGGGTCGAACATGTTCTGCTCGAGGCCTTCCATGCCCAGGGAGAAATCCTCCCGGTTGTAGGCGGCCAGCTCGAACTGGTGGTTGAGGATGATGGAATCGAAGCCGCAGCTCTCCACGCAGAACTCGCAGAAGATGCAGCGCTCCATCTCGAAGTCGTAGCGGACCGGGAAGGGCATCTTGCGCCCCTCCTTCTTGCCCTTCTCGATGGTGATCACCTGCGTGGGGCAGATCTTCTCGCAGGCCAGGCAGCACACGCACTTGATCTCGCCCTGGTCGTCCTTCAGCAGGGTGAGGCGGCCGCGGTAGCGGGGCTGCACCTTGACGGGGACCTCGGGGTATTCCGACACGATGTGGTACGGCACCTTCCGGCGGTTGGCGGTGAAGAACACCTTGCTGAAGTGCTTGCCGGTGATGGACAGGCCCTTGGCGATGTCGAAGGGGATCAGGGTCCTCAGGATCTTGTTCATCGGCGCTCCCTTAGACGGCGAAGCAGCGGACAACCGCCGCCAACAGAAGGTTGAACAGCGCCATGGGGATCAGGTACTTCCAGGCCACGCTCATGACCTGGTCGTAGCGGTAGCGGGGGATCGTGCCGCGGACCCAGATGTAGGTAAACAGGAGGAAGACGATCTTGGCCACGAAGAAGATCGCGTGGGGCTCGCCGAACCAACTCAGGAAGGACGGGAGGTACGGGTTCACCAGCCCCTGGATGCCGAAAGGCAGGAGCCAGGGGCCGCCCAGGAAGAAGCCCGCCGCCAGCGCGCTGACCACGGTCATGTTGATGTACTCGGCCAGGTAGAAGAATCCGAACTTCATCCCCGAATACTCGGTGTGGAAGCCGGCCACCAGCTCGTTTTCCGCCTCGGGCATGTCGAAGGGGAGGCGGTTGGTCTCCGCGAAGCCGCAGGTGAGGTAGACCAGGAAGCCCAGCACTTGGGGGAACAGGGCCCAGGCGGGCATCCCGGTCGCCATGCGCGCGGCCATCTCGCCGAAATTGAGGCTGGCGGAAAGGACCACCGGCGCCAGCAGGCTGAGGGCTAGGGGCACTTCGTAGCTCACCATCTGGGCCGCGCTGCGCAGGCCGCCCAGGAGGGGGTACTTGGAGTTGGACGCCCAACCCGCCAGCACGATCCCGTAGACGCCCACGCTGGCCACGCCGAGGATCCACAGCAGGCCCACGTTGATGTCCGCGATTCCGCCGGAGACGGGCAGCCCGCCGACGAAGGGGAACCAGGTCGGGAAGGTGAAGAAGGTCCCGGGGACGAAGGAGATGGCCGCGAACACCACCACCGCGGACACCATGCTGAGGGCCGGGGCGAGGAAGAACACGAACTTGTCGGCCTTCGCCGGGATGATGTCCTCTTTCAGGATGAGCTTCAGTACGTCCGCGAGGAGGCCGGGAATGCCGCGCCAGTAGGAGAGGACGGGCACCTTGCCCATCTTCCACATGCCGCGGTTCAGGAAGCCCGACAGGCCCACATGGCCGCTGGCGATGCGGGTGGAGCCCAGGCGCTGCTGGAGGTAGCCGAGCACCTTGCGCTCGGCGAACACCGTCAGGGGGACGACGACGAATACGAAGAGGACCACCAGCACGCACTGGATGAGCGTGATCACGATGGACTGGATGAGGGTCGGAGTCGGCATGGGGTGGGATCCTCGTCGGCTAGCGGTCGATCTCGCCGAGCACGATGTCCAGGGTGCCGATGGCCGCGACGATGTCGGCGATCAGGCCTCCCTCGGCCATCTTGGGCAGGGATTGGAGGTTGATGAATCCGGGCGCCCTCACGTGGAACCGGTAGGGGTTCGCCCCGCCCTTCTCGCCCACGAGGTAGTAGCCGATCTCGCCCTTGGGGGCCTCGGTGGCGTGGTAGACCTCGTTGACCTCGGACTTGAGGATCTTCGGCAGCTTGGCCATGACGGGGCCTTCGGGCATCCCGTCCAGGCACTGCTGGATGATGCGGGCGCTCTGCCGCATTTCGTCCATCCGGACCAGGTACCGGGCGTAGGTGTCGGCCTCGGTGCGGGTGGGCACTTCGAAGTCCATCTCCGCGTAGGCCGCGTAAGGGAAGGCCTTGCGGATGTCGTAGGGCACACCCGCGGCGCGGAGCACCGGACCGGTGACGCCCATGGCGATGGCGTCCTGGGCGCTGAACTTGGCGACGCCCACTGTGCGCTTCTTCCAGATGCGGTTCTCGTTGAGGAGGTTTTCGTACTCCTCGAGGCAGGTGGGGAACTTCGCCAGGAACTTGCGGGCCAGCTTCTCGAAGCCCGGAGGCAGGTCCTCACGCAGGCCGCCGATGCGGAAGGCGGTGGTGGTGAGACGCGAGCCGCAGAAGGCCTCGTTGAGGTCAAGGATGTCCTCGCGCTCGCGGAAGGCGTACAGGAAGACCGTCATGGCCCCGATGTCGAGGGCGTGCGTGGCCAGCCAGATGAGGTGGGAGGCCAGGCGGTTGAACTCGTTCAGCAGCGTCCGGATGTACTGCGCCCGGCGGGGCACGGTGATCCCGAACAGCTTCTCGTTGGCTTCGGCCCAGCCCAGGTTATTGGCGACGGCGGAGCAATAGTCCATCCGGTCCGTCCACACCTGGCCCTGGAAGAAGGTCTGGTTCTCGCAGATCTTCTCCACGCCCCGGTGCAGGTAGCCGATCATCGGACGGCAGTGCGTGATGGTCTCGCCGTCCAGCCGCAGCTTCACCCGCAGCACCCCGTGCGTGGACGGGTGCTGGGGGCCCAGGTTGATTTCCATCTCCTCGTTCTTGAACACCGTCCGCTCCTACTCAGCCTTGGGTTGCTTCAGGTTGATGCCCAACTGGCCGGCCTTCTGGAGGGCGATGCGCTCGAGCATCCCGCCGCGGTCTTCGCGGAACGAGATGTCGCGCTGGCCCCACCCCACCACGGGATAGTCCTTGCGGAGCGGGTAGCCTTCCCAGTCCTCGGGACAGAGGATGCGGGTCATGTCCGGGTGGTCGGCGAAGCGGATCCCGAGCATGTCGTAGATCTCGCGCTCCATCCAGTTCGCCCCCGGATAGGCGGCGCAGGCGCTCTTGGGCGCGAACCCGTCGGGCACGAGGATGCGGAGGCGGAGCCGCTTGCGGCGGGCGATGCTGGTCAGGTGGTAGACCACGCTGCAGGCGAAATCCTTCGCCGCCGGATAGTGGGTGGCACTCTGGTCGGCCAGCATTTCGTAGGACAGCTGCGCGTCGTCGCGACAGAGGAGCAGCGCTTCCAGGATGGCTTCCTTCGCCACCTGGCAGGTGAGTTCGCCCGCCTGCTCGAAGACCTCTTCCACCTTGTCGCCCAGCAACTCCTGGAGCCGGAGCAGATCCGGATCCTTCGCCTCCTGCGGCCAGGGGGTCTTCAGGTCGTTGTCATCCTTGCGGGGCACGGGACGGACGGGAGGCTTGGGCGCGTCCTTGCCCTCCGCTTCGGCCTTGGCCTTGGCGGTCTCGTAGTCGGCCTGCATCTTCTTCCACTTGGCCTCGTCGGCCTCGGCGGCGGCCTTCACCTCGGCGAGGTAGGTCCGGAGGCTCGGAAGGGGCACGGTCTTGGGAAGGGCGATCTGGCGGTTGGGCGCGGTCTTGTAGTCGTAGACGTAGGGACCGGCGGCGACCTCAGGCTGGCCTTCGGCGGCCGGGGGGACGTTCGCTTCCGCCATCAGCCCACCTCCTCGAAGATGTCCTTGTACCGGTCGGCCAGGCTGCTGGTCATGATCTTGTCCTGCAGCTTCATGAACCCGTAGATCAGCGACTCGGGCCGGGGCGGGCAGCCGGGGATGAACACGTCCACGGGCACCACTTTGTCCACGCCCTGGACCGTGTGGTAGGAATCGAAGGGCCCGCCGGCGGTGGCGCAGGAGCCCATGGCGATCACCCACTTGGGCTCGGGCATCTGGTCGTAAAGGGTCTTAATGATGGGCGCCATCTTGTAGGTGACGGTGCCGGCCACGATCATCAGGTCGGCCTGGCGCGGCGTCGCGCGGAAGATCCCCGCGCCGAAGCGGTCGAAGTCGAAGCGGCTGGCGCCGGCGGCCATCATCTCGATGGCGCAGCAGGCCAGGCCGAACGTCACCGGCCACACGCTGGTGGCGCGGGACCAGTTCATGAGCTTCTCCACCTTGGTGGTGATCAGGACGTGCTCAAGGGCGGAGGGTTGGTTCATCGTCATGCGGCACCTCGTGTGCCGCACGCCTGCGGCGCTTCACTTCGCAAAGGGGCGCTCCACGCCTGCTTCATGCTCATTCCCATGTCAGGGCCCCCTTGGACCAGATGTAGCCGTAGCCGAAGAGCAGCAGGAAGAGGAACAAGCCCAGTTCGATGAACCCGAACACGGCGAGTTCCTTCATCTGGATGGCCCAGGGCATCAGGAAGACGGTCTCGACGTCGAACACCAGGAACATCACTGCAATCAAGTAGTAGCGCACCGAAAACTTCTCGCGCGCCTCGCTGGTGGTGGTGATGCCGCACTCGTAGGAGGAGTACTTCGCCGCGCTGGGCCAGCTGGGCCGCAACAGCCACGACAGGTTCCAGATGATGATCGGCAGGGCTACCGCCACCAGGATCAGCAGCAAAATGGACGCGTAGCCGCGCATGGAGCCTCCAAGACCAAATCATTGTGGAGCCCCGGTCCCGGCGAGGTCAACGCTCGAAGCTAACCTTGGCATCCTTTGTGATCCATGACCGGCTTCAATGGCTCTAGGACCCCCGCGGGGAACGGTTCCGCTAGGATGCTTCCATGGCGTCCACGAATCCTCCCGTCTCCACGGATCCCAATGAGCCCGGCGCCCCCGCCTTGGAGGATTTCCGCCCGGCCAAGGAGCTGTACCCCACCCTCGACCTCACCCGCGAGCCGGTGGATTTCGCCCTCTTCCAGGCCCTGCCCCTGGATTTGATGCTCAAACACCATTTCGTGCCGGTGCAGGAGCGGGACGGGGCCCTTTGGCTGGCGATGGCCGATCCCCTGGACATCCCCACCCAGGACATGCTCCGCCTCCGCCTGAAGCGGCCCCTCCGGTTCGCCGGCGCCCCCCAGGCCCAGATCCAGGAGGTCCTGAAGAAGTCCGAGAGCGGACAGAAGGTCATGGACGAGGCCGGCGAGGCCCTCAAGGTCCAGGTCCTGCACGAAGAGGACTGGGACGACGAGGTCCTCGACCTGGAGCGCCTCACGGACAAGGACGAGGCGCCCATCGTGCGGCTCGTGGACACCACGATCTTCAACGCCCTCCAGCGCCGCGCGTCCGACATCCACCTGGAAACCACGGCCACGGGCTTCCAGATCAAGTACCGCATCGACGGCAGCCTCTATCCCGCCGCCGAGCCCATCGACCGGCGCTTCGCCTCGCCCATCATCAGCCGCATCAAGGTGATGTCCGAGCTGGACATCGCCGAGAAGCGCAAGCCCCAGGACGGCCGCTTCAAGCTCAAGGTGCGGGGCCGCGCCATCGACTTCCGCGTGAGCATCATGCCCACCATCCACGGCGAGGACGCGGTCATCCGAATCCTCGACAAGGAGAACCTCACCGAGGAGTTCCAGGCCTTGACCCTCGAAATCCTGGGGTTCTCCGAGCACGAGCTGAAGCGGCTCCGCCGTTTCGCCCACGAGCCCTACGGCATGTTCCTGGTCACCGGGCCCACCGGCTCCGGCAAGACCACGACCCTCTACGCCGTGCTCAGCGAGATCAAGGCCCCCGAGGACAAGATCATCACCATCGAGGATCCGGTCGAATACCAGCTCGAAGGGGTCACCCAGATCCCGGTGAACGAGAAAAAGGGTCTCACCTTCGCCCTGGGGCTCCGCTCCATCCTCCGCCACGATCCCGACAAGATCCTCGTCGGCGAGATCCGCGATCCGGAGACGGCGCAGATCGCCATCCAGTCGGCCCTCACGGGCCACCTGGTGTTCACCACCGTCCACGCCAACAACGTCCTCGACGTGCTCGGCCGCTTCCAGCACATGGGCGTCGAGGTCTACAACTTCGTCTCGTCCCTCAACTGCATCCTGGCCCAGCGCCTGGTGCGCGTCCTCTGCCCCAAGTGCAAGCGGCCCTCCGCGCCTCCCAGCCCCCAGGAGCTGGTGGAGAACGGCGTGGACGAGGCCTGGCTGCGGGGCGCGACCCTGTTCGACCGGGTGGGCTGCGTGGACTGCCACGGGACGGGATTCCGGGGCCGGCAGGCCATCATCGAGTTCATGGGCCTCAACGACGAGATCCGCGAACTCCTGGTCCAGCGCGCGCCCGTGCGCGAGGTGAAGGCCGCCGCGCGCCGAGGCGGCATGCAGTTCCTCCGCGAGAGCGCGGTGGAGAAGGTGCGCCTGGGGATCACGACCTTTACCGAGATCAACAAGGTCACGTTCCGCGAAGGAAGCTGAGGCCGCCCCCGGAAATCAGGCGATCACGGCCTTCGGCCAATCGAAGATGAACGTGGTTCCCCGCTCCGGCGGGGCGCTCTCCACGCGGATCGTTCCGCCGAAGGACTCCACGGTCTTCTTGACGATGGCGAGGCCCATGCCGCTTCCCTCGACCTCGTCGCGGGGACGGAGGGTCTGGAACATCTGGAAGACGCGGTCATGGAATTCCGGCCGGATTCCGGGGCCGTCATCGCTCACCCGGAATTCCACCCGCTCGCCCATGTCCCGCGCCGTGACGGCGATGCGGCCGGTCTGCCCGTCGTGGTGCTTCAGCGCGTTGCTGAGGAGGTTCATGAAGACCTGCTCCAGGGGCCCGCGGGGCGTGGAGATGATCGGCATGCCGGGGGAGCCTTCCACTTTGAAGCCGGCCCGCGGCGCCAGATAGTCCCCGATTTCCGCAACCAGCCGGCCGGTGTCCAGCCTCTCGGCGGCGCTGTGCTTCCGGCCCACGCGAGAATACGTCAGCAGGCTCTCCAGCAGGCCGTCGAGACGATCGACCCGCGTCTGCAGCAGCCGGAGGTTCTCCTTCCGCTCCTCCGCGGACGGATTGTCCAGGTCCTCCGCGATCCATTCCGCCAGGTTGCGGATGCCGCGGAGCGGAGCCTTCAGGTCGTGGGAAGCCACATAGGCGAAGTTGTCCAGTTCCGCGTTGCTGCGCTCGAGGTCCCGCTGGCTCTCTTCCCTCGCCTGGTGGGCGGACTGCACGCGGGCGGCCATGTCGTTGAAAGCTTCGGCCACCCGGCCGATCTCGTCGTGGGAGGTGACCTCCACGTGCTGTCCCAGGTCGCCTTCCGACATGGCCGAGATGCCTCCCAGCAGGGCCACGACCGGCTGTTTGAGGCGGTTCACCGTGCGGGCCGCGGAGATCGCCAGCAGGACGACCGCCAGCAGACCGCCGCCGCCGACCACCAGAAGGAGGCGGTTGAGCCGCACCGCGAACGCGATTCGCCGTTCCGCCAGCAGGTGGGCCTCATGCTCGATGGCCGTCGCCCGCAACTGTCGGAATTCGTCCATCACCTGCTTGCCCTGCCCCTGCTTCACCAGGTCCCGGGCATCCGCCCAATCCCCTTTCCGGGCGAGGTCCAGGGTCCCCGCCATGATGGCGAGCCTCTCCTTGATCAGGGGTTCCATCCTCTGGAGGGCGTCCAGCACTTCTCCGCTCTTGGCCAGCGCCTTCGCCCGTGCGAAGCGGTCGCCGATGGAAGCGATGCCCGCGTTGTAGGGCTCCAGGTAATTTTCCTGGCCGGTCAGGAGATAGCCCCGCTGCCCGGTTTCGGCGTTGATCAGGTCCTCCCCCAGCCCCTGCAGTTCCCGCTCGACGGCCTGGGTATGCACCACGTCGGAGGCGGCCTCCGTGGCCGCCTCCAGATTCCAGTAGAGCGCTCCCACGAGGAAGGCGAGGAGAAGCGCCGCGACGGCGAAGAGCCGCCAAACGCCCCCCGCGACGGTGGCGGTAAAAAGGGCGAGGCGCCTCACGGCTCGGCTTCGGCGAACGCGAGGCCCGTGCTGCCCCGCTTGGCCCGATACATAGCCGCGTCCGCGGCCCGGAGCAGGGTCTCCGAAGCCGCACCGTGACCGGGAAAGAGAGCCGCTCCGATGCTGATTCCCACGCAGATCTCGTGCTCCTGATAGCGGACGGGACCTGAGGCGGCCTGCGCGATCAGGTGGCCCACGCGCGCCGCCGCGGAAACGTCGGCGGCGTCGATCAGCGCGGTGAACTCGTCCCCACCCAGGCGGTAGAAGAAGTCGTTGGCGCGCCCCAGGGACGCGAAACGGCGCCCCAGCTCCGCCAGCACCTCGTCTCCGGCCTCGTGCCCGTAGACGTCGTTGGCGTTCTTGAAGCGGTCGAGATCCATCACCATCACGCAAAAGCCCTGGCTGTGCCGTCGGCCGCCCGCGACCATGCTCGCGAGATCCCGCATGAACAGGCTGCGGTTGCCCAGCCCCGTCAGGCCGTCGTGAAGGGCGAGGTGCTCCAGCCGCGCCTCCGCCTGGGCGAGTTCCCACTGGAGGCGGAACCGCTCGATGGCCGTGGTCACGGTGTGGAAGAGGAGGTCCGGGCCCATCATCGACTTGGGAAGATAGTCCAGCGCCCCCCGCTTCATGGCCTCCACGGCCACCATCTCGTTGCCCTCGCCGGTGAGCATCACCACCGGCGCTTTCCCTTCCGTCCTCCCCTGCAGGTTCTTCAGGAGGTTCAGGCCGTCCTCGCCAGGCAGGTGGTAGTCGAGCAGGATGCAGTCGAAGCTGCGGGACGCCAGCAGGGCCAGCGCCTCGCGGCCCGTGGCCGCCTCGGCGATGCCGCCGGTCCACCCCGCCTGCGACAGGGCCCGATGCGCAGCGCGGCGGTCCACGCTGTCGTCATCGATGATCAGGATGTGGCAATTGGTCGGAATGGAACTCGTCATGGAACGTCCGGCAGCTCCACCACGCGCCAGTAGTGCTCGAGCATGGACACGGCATCCATGAAGCTGCGGCCCGGACTGTGCTTGAGGACGTACCCCGCCACGTTCCGGTCGTAGGCCCGAACGCGGTCCTCCTCGGCGGCGGAGGTCGTCATCACGAAGACGATGCAGCGGTGGAGCTCGGGATCCTTCCTCAGCTCGTCGAGGAATTCGAGCCCGCCCATCCGCGGCATGTTGAGGTCGAGCAGGACCACGATGGGCCGGGGCAGCGGCGACTGGCCGCCGGTTCCGCGCAGCATCTCCAGGGCTTCCAGTCCGTCTTTCGCCTCGTAAAGGGGATTGGCGATCTTGAGGTTCCGGAAGGCCCGTTTGACGGCCATCACGTCGACATCGTCATCCTCGACCAGCAAAATGTTGACGACAGCCATCGCGGTCCTCCCCACATTCTGTTCGCCCATTTTCGCCCTCCCAATAAATCCTGCGCTTCTCCTTCAAAACTCCAAAGGATAATGGCATTGTCCGAGAGGATATGAATTTATACAACTGAAATGGGTTGTTTTTGATAAAATAAAGATTTTTTTCATATTAAAAATACTACATGCCCATTATATTCACAGGCATTTTGCCGCTTTCAATATATGTCATGAAACCTAAATCAGGAGGCGGGCTCCACCGGCGCCAGAAACTCCCGCTCCAGGCTCTGAAGGCCCCGCAGGCGGGCGAAAGGCCCGGCTTCGGCAGCCAAGTGCCCGGGAGTCCCCAGCTGCACCGCCCGCCCCTCCTCCAGAACGAGCACCCGCCCGCAGGTTTCGGCGACGAACACGCGGTGCGTGGCGAGCACAAGGGTGGAGGTTCCCAGGAAGGACCGCAGGTTCTCGAGGATGCGGCTCTCGGTCTCGGCATCCACCGCCGACAGCGCGTCGTCCAGCAGCAGCAGCCGCGGCCGGCGGAGGAGGGCGCGCGCCAGGGCCGTGCGCTGCCGCTCCCCACCGCTCAGGGCCACGCCCCGTTCGCCCACCACGGTATCCAGCCCCTGGGGCAGGCGGCGGATCAGGTCGTCGAGGGCCACCACCCGCGCGATCTCCCAGATCTCCTCCTCGGAGGCATCGGGACGGCCCATGGCGAGGTTCATCCGGAGCGTGTCCGAGAAGAGGAAGGCCTCCTGGGGAACCCAGCCGAGGCCCGCCCAGTGCCGGCGCAGGTTGGCGTCCGTCAGCGGCTCGCTGTCCACGAGCATCCGCCCGGCCTGGGGTTCGCGGAGGCCCGCCAGGATCTGGAGCAGCAGGGTCTTGCCCGACCCGATCCCGCCCACCACCGCCAGGCTGTCGCCGGGCGCCAAATCCAGGGTCAGCGGTCCCACGCCGCGGCCCGTCTCGAACCGATGGGTCACCTCTTCCAGAGAGAGCGCCGTGGGCGTGGCCGGCAGCGCCCATGCCTCCACGGGAGGAAGCGGGGCTTCGGGGCTGTGGAGCAGCTGGTTCAGGCGTTCCTGGCCGGCCTTGGCCCGCTGGAAGAGGTTCACGGACCACCCCAGGCTCATCACCGGCCAGGCGAGGGCCGCGAGGAACCCCGTGAACGCCGTGAGATCGCCCAGGTTCAGCGCGCCGCGCACCACGAGGCGGCCGCCGTAGGCGACGAGCACCAGCGCGGACATGCCGCCGATGAAGGCGGACAGCGGCGCGTAGGCGCTGAAGATCACCGACTGCTTCATGCTGAGGGAGGCGTGGCGGCGGCTGAGCGCGCCGAACTGCGCCACGCGGGCCTCCTCCAGCCCGAAGGCCTGGACCACGCGCTCGCCGCTGATGGTCTCGTGGCTGAAGGTGGACAGCGCCGAGAACGCGAGTTGCAGCTTCTGCTGCACCGCGTGACTCCGCTTCCCGATGAAGTAGAACCCCAAAGCGAGAAGGGAGAAGGGCAGCATGACGGCCAGGGTCAACCGCCAGTTGGTGTGGAGCATCAGTCCCACCGTCACGGGGAGGATCGACAGCACCTGCAGAAAGCTCATCAGGCCCGGCCCCGTGGCCATCCGGACCGTGCCCACGTCGTCGCCCAGGCGCGACATGAGATCCCCCACCCGCTGCTGTTCGTAGAAGGCGAAGGGCCGGGACAGCAGGTGGAGATACAGGGACTCGCGCTGCTCCCGCTCCACGTCGCGGCTGAGGCCGATGAGGATGTTGCGCATGAGGTAGCGCCCGACGCCCGCCGCCGCGGTGAAGGCCAGCATCCACGCCAGGAAGACCCGCGAACCGTGCCAGTCGTGGCGCTCCAGCGCATGCACCGCCTTGCCCGACCAGTAGGGCACCACCGAAGCGGCCACGCTGCACCACACCGTCGCCACCAGGCCCGTGTACAGCGTGCGCCGGTGCCGGGCCAGCAGGGGCCACCACCAGAACGCCTTGGACTCCGAAAGATCCGCCACGGGGCCTCCGCCATTCAGAGTAGCAACACCCATCCTCGAAGGCGCCTTGGCAGAGGGGCCGGCCTCGCGCATCCTGGACGAAACCTCCGAGCCCATTCATGCGGAACCGCCTCGCCGCCCTGCTTTTCGCTCTCCTCGCAGCCTTCAGTCCGCCGAGTCTGCGCGCCCAGATGGTGGAGGAGTCCCTGCCCCAGGACCCCGGTCCCCTCGACTTCATCCGCGGCGACAGCTACGAGCAGTGGATCCTCCAGTCCCTCGCGGGAGACGCGCTGGTGGGCCTGGCGGCCGACGGGCGGACGGTCCCGCGCCTCGCCGCTTCCTGGAAGCTGCGGAAGGACGGCGCCCTCCTGTTCACCCTGCGGACCGACGCGCGGTTCCCTGACGGCAGTCCCGTGGCGCCAGAGGACGTGGTGTGGACCCTTCGCGAACTGCTGCGCCCCGGCGCCAGCCCCACCAAGCGGGCCATCCTCGAGGGCGCGGAAACCGGCGTGGAGGATGGGCGCGTGTGGCTCCGCTCGCCCCGGCCCCCGGCGCGCCTTCTGCTCGAGCTGGCGCGCATCCCCATCGCCCAGAGGAACCATCCCGACCGGGGCTCCGGTCCCTTCCTCTACCGCAAGGAGGCCGCGGCCTGGGTCTTCACGCGGCGGGAGCACTTCCTCAAGCCCCAGATCGAGGGGATCCGCTTCCGTCTCCTGCCCGATGCGAACGCGGTCCTCCAGGCGCTCCAAAAGAGCTGGCTCGCCATCGGCGCCCCGCCTCCCCGCCATCAGGGGGACCCACCGCCCACCCACCGCCTGTTGGTCCAGCCCATGCACGCCCAGTTGGTGGCGTGGAGCCGGACGGGAGCCGGCGCTCTCCTCCTGCTGGAGCGCTGGCGGAAGGACGCATTCCCGCCCCGCCTCCTGGGCCGCAACGCGAAGGCCAGCCGCGGCCTGTGGCCCGAGACGCTGGGCTTCGAGCCTCGCGCCATCGACCCGGGGGAGAACCGTCTTCAGCCGCCTCCGCCCGGAACGCCCTTGAAACTGCACTACGCCGCGGGCGAGGAATCCGTGGAGAAACTGCTGCTGGCCCTGCGGGAGCGCGCCCGGAGGGACGGCTACGACCTCCAGCTGATCCCGATGGAACAGGGCCTGCTTGTGGACCGGCTCCAGAAAGGGAACTTCGACCTGGCCTGCTCGGTGGTGGTCTTCGATCCCCATCCGTGGGCCGTGTTCGAGTACCTGGAATCCGGGGGACCCATGAACTTCACCGGCTGGCACCATCCCCGCTTCCGGGAGCTCGCAACGAAGGCGCAGCAGCCGGGGGACGCGGGCTGGCGCGGCCTCCAGGCCCTGTGGGCCGCGAATCCGGCCGCCCTGCCCCTCCTCGACTTCCACAGCGCCATCTGGGTGGACCGGCGCCTGATGGTGGAACCGGGGCCCCAGGGTCTCTACCTCTCCACGCCGGGGGCCGCGGGCTGGCGCTGGGCGCGATGAGGCGCCTGCCGACCCTGGCCGGAGGCTTCGCGGTGTGGGGCTTGGCGCTGGCCCTGGCCTGGGCCCTTCCCGGCGCCCTGTGGAAACCCGCCGCGCCTCCGCCCTTCCCTTTCCCGGCGCTGATCCCCGCCGGCTGGGCCCTGTTCGCTCTGGCTCTGGTCGCGCCCCTGGCGGCCTGGGTCGGGGGACCGGCCCTGGCCTCGGCGGCGCCCCTCGCGCTGCTGGAAGCGCCTCCGGACCTCCTCTGGGCGGGGCTCCTGCTCGCCCTCTGGCCCGCCGTATGGGGTCCGCCGGGGACGGGTGGGTGGCTCGCGGCCTTTCTCGTATCGGCCCTGCCCGGCGAGATCCGCTGGCTGTCCCAGGCCCTCCCCCCGGAATCGCCCTTTCCCGCCGCCTGGGGCCCGGCCGCCGTCCGGCGGGTGAGGTTCCTCGCCCTGCGGCGCCTGTGGGGCCGCTGGCTCGCGGCGCGTCTGCCGGTATGGCTGACGGCCACCCTCGTCCTGGAGCGGCTCCTGGGCGTGCCCGGGCTGGGCACCGACTGGCTGGCGAGGGTGACGGCGCGGGATCGGGCGGGCCTCGCCGCGTGGGTGGGAGCGCTGGCGCTCCTGTGGCTGGTGTCCCAGACCTCGCAATGGGAAACGCCGTGAAGGGACGCCTCCTCTTCCTCCTGGCGCTGTTCCTCCCCGAGCTGCCGCTCTCGCCTTTCGAGGGCGGCGCACCGCCCAGCCTCCGCCACCCGCTGGGGCTCGACGACCTCGGGCGCGACGGCCTGCTCCGCCTCCTTCTGGCCGGATCGCGGAGCCTGGGATTCGCCAGCGCCTGCGCGATCCTCGCCCTGGGGATCGCCCTCCTCCTGGCTTGGCGGGCGGATCGTTGGAAGAGCGTCCTGTCCGCCCTCCGCAGCGTGCCGCCCCTTCTCTTCCTCCTGCCCCTGGCCGCCGCGGCGGGCGGACTGGGACCGCCCGCCCTGTTCTGCGTGCTGGGGCTCCTCCTGGCGCCCCACCTCGAACCGCCCCTGCGGGCGCGGCTGGACGCCTTCCGTCACTCTCCCGCCTGGGCCGCAGAGCGCACCCTGGGCGCCTCTCCGATCTCCACCCTCCGCCGATGGAGCCCGTGGGGCTGGCAGCAGGCCGCGGCGCTATTCCCCAGCGCTTGGCTGGGCGCCCTGTGGGGAGAAGCGACCCTGTCCGCCCTGGGACTGGGTCCCGGCCCCCAGCACGACAGCCTGGGACGCCTCCTCGCCGAGGAGCTGCCCCGCCTCGCGACGGATCCGAGCCCGCTGGGCTGGGCTTCGTTGGCGGCGGTCCTCGGACTCGCGTGGCTCTCGGTTCGGCGCAGTGCGGGAACTACAGCTTCGCCTGCATGATCTCCAGCACTTCGGCGTCCACGCCGGTCATGCCGTTCCGCGCCAGGCGACCCAGGTGGAGGAGCGACGCGTCGCCATCGACGCCCACGATTCCGTCGGTGGCGGGAATCCCGAAATCGGCAAGGGCCAGGGACGCGGCGCGGAAGGCCGCCTCCACGCCCGTCATCGCCTTCATGGCGCACCCGATCTTGGCGCCGTCGCAGATCATGCCGGCCAGGTTGCCGACCATGGTGTTCACCGCCAAGTCCATCTGAGCGGGCGTCGCCCCTTCGAGCAGGAGGATGCCCAGCGCCACGCCGATTCCCGCGGCGTTGGCCGCACCGCACATCGCGGAGAGCGTTCCCAGGCGGTGAGTCGTCGCCGAGGTCGCCAGGCAGGCGAAGGCGAGGGCCTCGTCGATCCTCGCGGGATCGTGCCCGCCTTCCCGGCCCCACAGCGCGACGGGCACCGACACCGTGATCCCCTTGTTTCCCGATCCCGCCAGGGAGACCACCATGAGGGGCTCCCCGGACATCCGGGCCAGCACGCCGGCGCTCACCAGCCGCGACATCCGCCCGAGGCGGTCCGTTCCCGGCGACGGGACGAAGCCCGGCGGCAGAAGCCCCACGCCGTGCTCCGCCATGGCCAGGTTGGCCGCGGCGCCCTCCCGCAGCCGCCCGCGGTCCTCCGCGGTGAGGGACAGCGCCAGATCCCGCATCTCGGCCAGGCCCAGGGCGCCCACCGCAGCCCTGACGGAAGGCCGTTCGTCTCCCCGCGGCGCAGGCGTGCCGCCCACCTGGACTCCATCCGCCTCCAGCCGGGCCACGTGCGTGTGCTCCACCTCCAGCACCGCCCGGCCCGTTCCGCTTTCGCCTTCCACCGCGCAGTCGATGTAGAGGTCGGGCCGGGTGGCGTCCACCTCCACGCGCAGCAGCTTCCGCGCGACCAGGTCCTCCGCCGCGGCGAGCACCGCCGGCGTCACGTGCCCAAAGCAGGCCAGGCCGTGAGAAGAATCCGGAAGGCAGGCGCCCAGGGCGAGGGCCCACAGCACGCCGGTCCGGCCCCCGCTGTTGGGAATGCCTACCGCGTGGCAGTTCTTGTAGGTCCGCACGTCCAGGACCAGACGCACCTGGCGGATGGAACCCGAAGCCCGAGCGGCGGCGAGACTGGCCGCGTGGGCCACGGCGGCGGGTTCGGTGCAGCCCAGGGCGGGCTTCCATTCGGCGTCCAGGAACTCGGAAAAGCGCATGATCGGCCTCGTCCTCCATTCCATTCCCCGGACGGAAGGGCTTGGGTCACATCCAGGCCTCCGCTACCCTGGCCGCATGTCCATCCAAGCCGGCGCCCCGCTTCCCCCTTTCTCCCTCCAGGACGATCAGGGAGCGACCGTCACCGACAAGGATCTCCAGGGGCGGTGGACCGTCCTGTACGCCTATCCCAAGGACAGCACCCCGGGCTGCACCACCGAGGCCTGCGATTTCCGCGACAACCTGGCGCGGGTGCAGTCCCTCGGCGCCCAGGTCTACGGGATCAGCCGCGACAGCCTCAAGAGCCACCAGGCATTCATCGCCAAGCAGCAGCTCCCCTTCCGCCTGCTCTCCGATCCGGAACGCGCGCTCCTGCAGCCGCTGGGCGCGTTCGGGAAGAAGCTGATGTACGGGAAGGAAGTGGAAGGCATCATCCGCTCCACCTTCCTGGTGGATCCCAAGGGGATCGTCCGCCACGTCTGGCCCAAGGTCAGCGTGAAGGGCCACGTGGCGGAGGTGATGGAGGTTCTGGCGCGGTTGCAGAAGGCGTGAAGCCCTACCCCGCCATGATGTTAAAGCCGCCGTCCACGTAGAGCACCTGGCCGGTGATGCCGCGACCCATGTCGCTCATCAGGAACACGCCCGCGTCGCCCACTTCCAG
Organism: Geothrix sp. 21YS21S-4; assembly: GCF_030845995.1. NCBI lineage: Bacteria > Pseudomonadati > Acidobacteriota > Holophagae > Holophagales > Holophagaceae > Geothrix > Geothrix sp. 21YS21S-4. Next base: position 811,075 of record NZ_CP132719.1, on the reverse strand, counting down.
CTGGTCCGTGTCCCGCTGGAGGGGCGTGTGGGAGCGGTGCTGCTTGAGCTTGCTGCCGATGCCGGGAATGGCCGACGCGGCCAGCGTCTTGATCGGACCCGCCGAAATGGCGTTCACCCGGATCCCCTGGGGACCGAGGTCGGCGGCCAGGTAGCGCACGCTGGCTTCCAGGGCGGCCTTGGCCACGCCCATCACGTTGTAGCCCGGCACCACCCGCTCGGAACCCAGGTAGCTGAGGGTCACGATGGCACCGCCCTCCGGCATCAGGGGCGCGGCGGCGTGGCTGACGGCGGCGAGCGAGTAGGCGCTGATGTCGTGGGCCACGCGGAAGTCCTCGCGGCTGGTCTCCACGAAGCGGCCTTCCAGCGCCTGACGGGGCGCGTAGGCGACGGCGTGCACCACGAAGTCGAGCTTGCCCCACTTCCGGCGGATCTCGTCGAAGGCCATCACGATCTGGCTGTCGCTCCCCACGTCCATGGGCAGGAGCAGGGGGTCTTCCAGTTCCGCCGCCAGTTCGCGGACGTTCTCTCCCAGCCGGTCGTTCTGGTAGGTCAAGCAGAGCTGGGCGCCCGCTTCCGCCGCCCTCTGGGCGATGCCCCAGGCGATGGAGCGCTTGTTCGCCACGCCGACGATGAGACCCCGCTTGCCCTCCAACAGCCCGCCCTTGGCGCTCATGCGATCTCCTTCAGAGTCGTGTGCAAACAATCGTGCAGCATAGCGCAACTCCGCATTTCCCGCTATACCCGGAGTCAAGAGCGGGACCTCGGCCCCCCGCGAGCTGGAACGGAGCGCGGATCCTCTCCATCCTGTCTTCACGCCTGGGGGTTCCCGTGCTTGCTGCTCCTGTTCCCGCGCTTCTTCTCCTCACCCAGACTTCCGCTCCCGTCTTCCGCGCGGATCTGGAGGCGGGCCGCTACCTCAAGGTGCTGGCGGCAGCGGAGAGCCGGCTGGGACAGAACGGAAACGACGCCGCGGCCTGGGCCGCCAAGTCCCAGGCGCTCTCCAGCCTCCTGCGGTTCGCGGAGGCCCGCGCCGCCGCCGACCGCGCCCTCGCGCTCCAGTCTGGATTGGCGGATGCCCTTCTGGCCCGCGGCCTCGCCCGGGCGGGAGAAGCCATCCGGCAGCGCGACCTGTCGAGCCTGCGGGGCGCCCTGGGCGCCATGGACGACCTCCGCGCCGCCACCGCCGCGGATCCCGGGCTGGCCCCCGCCTGGACGAGCCTGGGCCTGGCCTACGAAATGCTGCCCGGCCTGCTGGGGGGTTCCACCCGCCGCGCGCTGGAATGCGCCGACCGCCTCCGCCGCGTGGCGCCCGCCCGCGGGGATCTCCTCCAGGCCCTCATCCTCGTGGAGGAGGACAAGTGGCGCGAGGCCGAGCCCTATTTCGGCCGCGCCCTCGCCCAGGCTCCCCAGGATCCGGAAGTCGTGGCGCAGTGGCTGGACGCCCTCGACGGCCGCGCGGCCAAGAAAACGCTCGGCGAGGCGGGGAAGAACGCCCGCCTCCGGGCCGAAGCCGGCCGCCTGCTGCCCGGCATCCGCGGGCGCGGTCACGGGGTCGCCGCCGTCAGCGACGCCTACCTCCACGGGGGCCAGCCGGAGATGGCCTGGAAGGTCACCCAGGACCAGTTGGGGCAGGTGGACGCCCCCAGCCTCCTGCGGCTTCAGCTGGGCAAGGTCGCCGCGAGCAGTGGCCTACATCGCCCCGAAGGCCTCGCCGCCCTGGAGCAGGTCCTGCGGGAGCCCCTGGAAGGCGGCTCCGCCGGCTATCCCGGCGCCTGGTGGCGCAAGGGCCAGATCCTCCGCGACCTCGGCCGCAAGGACGAAGCCCGCGCCGCTGCACACGAAGCCCTCAAACTCGATCCCAAGCACCGGGGCGCGGCCGAGTTGATGGAAGCGCTGGGCGGGAATTGAACATTTTGACCAGGATTGAAGGACCTGCGGGACTGTGGAAAGCCCGGCGCTCCTGGTTCCTGGCGGCGGGGGGACTCGTTCTCCTCGTCGGGGTCGGCGCCCGGGTGTCCTGGAGCCAGGTGCGGGCGGCCCTTCATGGCCTCGCCTGGCCCTGGCTGCTGCTTGCGGGGGCGCTGACCGCGATCAGCATGGGTTGCCGGGCCTGGCGACTCTCGGCCGTCCTGGGGAAGGGCCTTTCCTTCCCCGGAACTTGGCGCTGCGTGTCCCTGGGCTATTTCGCCAGCCTGTTCCTGCCTTTGGGGGGCGGAGAGCTCGTGAAAGCCGCGGCCCTCCGGCACCGGTTCGGCCTGCCCCTGACCCGCGTGGGAACGGCCCTGGCCGTGGACCGGATGTTCGACATCGCCCTCCTTCTCGCCCTCCTGGGCGCCGTGGCCGGTCACGGATGGACGGGAAGGCCCGGCACCGTCCCCCTGGCCCTCGGAATCGCGGGCCTCCTGGCTCTGGCGGGTTTTCTCGCGATTTCAGGTCGCGCCTTGCGCGGGCGTCTGAGGCAGTGGGCTGCCGGAAAGCCCCGTCGGCGCATCTGGCTCGACCGCTTCGAAGAGATCCACGACCAGGCCGCGGCGCTGAGGAACGTCTCCCTGCTGCCCCGACTCGGACTGCTGCAGGCGGCGATCTTCTTCGTGGACGTCCTGTCCGCCTGGTGTTGCCTTCTCGCCTTTCCCGCCGGCGCCGGCCTGCCCTTCGCCGCCCCTCTGCGCGTGGCCCTCTTCGTCATGCTGGCCTTCGCCCTCCCCCTCCTGCCCGGCGGGCTGGGATCCCACCAGGCGGCCGTGATCCTCGCCCTGACCCCCTTCGGATTCGGACCGGCCGAGGCGCTGTCCGTGAGCCTGGTGGGGGAAGTGGTCCACGTCGCGACCCTCACAACCCTGGGAACCCTCGCTCTGGCCCGCCCCCCTCGCGAGCCCGCCGCGCCGAAGTGATAGACTCCCCCCACGTTCCGGAGGTTTCGTGAAGACCCTCATCCTCGCCGGCGGCATGGGCACCAGGCTCGCCGAGGAAACGGCGATCCGGCCCAAGCCCATGGTGGAGATCGGTGGGAAGCCCATCCTCTGGCACCTGATGAACATCTACGCCGCGCACGGGTTCGCGGAGTTCGTCGTGGCCCTGGGCTACAAGGGCGAAGCGATCAAGGAATACTTCCTGAATTTCCACGCCCTCAACGCGAACCTCACGGTGGATCTCACAACGGGCCGCCACACCTCCCAGCCCGGCGCTCCCGTGCCCTGGGTGGTGCACCTGGTGGACACCGGCGCGCAGACGCAGACGGGGGGTCGGATCAAGCGGCTCGAGGCGTGGCTAGGGGAAGACGACACCTTCTTCATGACCTACGGCGACGGGCTCGGGAACGTCGACCTACAGGCGCTGTACGCCTTCCACAAGCGGCACGGGAAACTGGCCACCATCACCGCCGTCCGCCCCCCCGCCCGCTTCGGCGGACTCTCGCTGGAGGGCGATGAGGTGGTCCGGTTCGACGAAAAGCCGCAGACCGGGGAAGGATGGATCAACGGGGGGTTCTTCGTCCTGGACCGCCGCGTTCTCGACTACATCTCCGGCGACGCCACCCTGTGGGAACTGGATCCCCTCGAGAAGCTCGCCCGGGACGGCCAGCTCCACGCCTTCCGCCACGAAGGGTTCTGGCAGCCCATGGACACCCTGCGCGAGAAGCACCTCCTCGAAACGCTGTGGGAATCGGGCCGCGCGCCCTGGAAGGTGTGGCCATGAGCTGGCGGGGAACCTCCGTTCTTGTCACCGGCGCCACGGGCGTGGTCGGCGCCTCCCTCTGCGCGCGCCTGGTCGCGGAGGGGGCCGACGTGGTTGCCTTCGTGCGGGATTGGGATCCGCGGAGCGAACTGGTCCGAGCGGGAACCATCGGCGCCTGCCGCGTGGTTCAGGGGGCGCTGGAGGACTACGCCGCCGTGGAGCGGGCCGTCAGCGAGCATGAGGTGGAGACAGTCATCCATCTGGGCGCCCAGGCCATCGTCGGCGTCGCCCTGCGGAGTCCGCTCCTCACGTTCGAATCGAACATTCGGGGCACCTACAACCTCCTGGAGGCCTGCCGCGTCCACTCCGCACTGGTGAAGTCCGTGGTCGTGGCGTCCAGCGACAAGGCCTACGGCGACTCCGACCTGCTGCCCTACGTCGAGGAGATGCCGCTCAAGGGGCGCCACCCCTACGACGTCTCCAAGAGCTGCACGGACCTCATCGCCCACACCTACGCCCACACCTACGGCCTGCCGGTGACCATCGCCCGCTGCGGAAACATCTACGGCGGGGGCGACCTCAACTGGAGCCGCATCGTTCCGGGCACCATCCGCGCGGTCCTGGAGGAGCGGGCGCCTATGCTCCGCTCGAACGGCACCAACCTCCGCGACTATATCTTCGTGGACGACGTGGTGGACGCCTACCTGCAGCTCGCGCTGCGGAGCCGCGAGGAAGGCATCCGGGGAGAGGCCTTCAACTTCAGCCCCGAAAGCCGCCTGAGCGTCCTCGACATGACCGCGGCCGTCCTCCGCGCCATGGGGCGCTCCGACCTCCAGCCCGTGATCCAGGGCGGGGGCAAGGCCGAGATCCAGGACCAGTACCTGAACAGCGAAAAGGCCCGCACGCGCCTCCAGTGGCGACCGGCCCACGATCTCGAAGCGGGACTCGCGCGGACCATCCCCTGGTACCGGGACTTCCTGGGCGCTCGCCCATGAGCGCCGATGCGCTGCGTGCCCAGATCCTGGAATTGGTCTCCGCCTACGCGACGGAGCGGTGGCAGGAGCGTCCGTTCGTGCCCGGCGTGACCCCGGTTCCCGTCAGTGGAAAGGTGTTCGACGGGGCCGACGTCCGCAACCTGGTGGACGCCTCGCTGGACTTCTGGCTCACCACGGGCCGGTTCGCCCGGGAATTCGAGCGCCGCTTCGCCGTCTGGTGGGGCCTGGACCACTGCCTGCTGGTCAATTCGGGCTCCAGCGCCAACCTGCTGGCCATCTCCGCCCTCACCTCGCCCCAGTTGGGGGACCGGCGCCTGGTGCCGGGGGACGAAGTGCTCACCTGCGCGGCGGGCTTCCCCACCACGGTCACGCCCATCCTGCAGAACGGCCTGGTCCCCGTGTTCGTGGACGCCCACCTGCCCACCTGCAACGCCGATCCAAGCCGCTTGGAGGAAGCCGTCGGACCCCGCACCCGGGCCATCATCCTGGCCCATGCCCTGGGCAATCCCTTCGACCTGGACGCGGTGATGGCGCTGGCGAAGAAGCATGATCTCTGGGTGGTGGAGGACTGCTGCGATGCGGTGGGCGCCGAATTCGGCGACCGCAAGGTGGGCACCTTCGGGCACCTCGCCACCGTCAGCTTCTACCCGGCCCACCACCTCACGATGGGAGAGGGCGGCGCCGTCCTGACCCGCGATTCCGCCCTGAAGAAGATCGTCGAATCCCTGCGGGACTGGGGCCGCGACTGCTGGTGCGAACCCGGCGTGGACAACACCTGCCGCCGCCGCTTCGAGTGGCAGCTCGGCGACCTGCCCGCGGGGTACGACCACAAGTACACGTACAGCCACCTGGGCTACAACCTGAAGCTCACCGACATGCAGGCTGCCGTGGGCCTCAGCCAGCTCGACAAGCTGGAGGGGTTCATCGCCCGCCGCCGGGAGAACTTCCGCGGCCTGCGCGCCCGGCTCGCCCACCTGGAATCCTTTCTGATGCTCCCCGAGAGCCTGCCGGACGCGAACCCCAGCTGGTTCGGCTTTCCCCTCACGCTGCGGGAGGACGCGCCGGTATCGCGCAACCGCCTGATCCAGTATTTGGAATCCCGGAAGATCGGCACCCGCCTGCTCTTCGGCGGCAACCTTCTGCGGCAGCCCGCCTTCAAAGGCGTGCCCCACCGCGTGGCGGGACCCCTCGACGGCTGCGACGCGATCATGAACCGCACGTTCTGGGTGGGCGTGTTCCCCGGCCTCACCCCTCCGATGCTGGACCACATCGCCTCGGCCCTGGAAGCGGGCCTGGGATCCCCCTGATGGGCGCGCCCCTTCCGGAGGCGGACCTGCGGGAAGCCGTGGACTGGGTGCAGGGATGGGAGCGCCTGCGCGGAGCGAGGCTGTTCATCACCGGCGGCACGGGCTTCTTCGGCAAGTGGCTGCTGGACGTAATGGACCGCGCCGACCGGACCTTCGGACTGGGGGTGGAGGCCGTCGTCCTGAGCCGCAATCCCCGGGCTTTTCTGGAGGCGATGCCCCACCTCGAAGGGGCCCGCTGGCTGAAACTCCACGCGGGAGACGTCTGCTCATTTCCCTCCGTGCGGGGTCCATTCACCCATCTGCTCCACGGCGCGGCCTCCTCCGACGCCCGCCACTACGCCGCAGATCCCCGCGCCATGCGGCAGACGATCAGCAGCGGCGCCCGGCGCGTCATGGAGGCCATGCAAGGCCAGACCGGATTGCGCGTGCTGTTCCTCAGCAGCGGCGCCGTCTACGGCCCCCAGCCCCCTGAGCTCACGCACTTCCCGGAGGATTTCCCCCTCGCCCCCGACACGGATGATCCGGGCCAGGCGTACGCGCAGGGCAAGCGGGAGGCGGAGCGCCTGATCCGAAGCGCCTGCGCGGACCTCGGCTTCCCCTGCCCCGTGGCCCGCTGCTTCGCCTTCGCCGGGCCGCACCTGCCGCTGGACCAGCACTTCGCCTTCGGCAACTTCATCCGCGACGCGCTGGAAGGACGGCCCATCCGCGTCGGAGGCGACGGGACGCCGTTCCGCTCCTACCTCTACGCATCGGAGATGGCAGCCTGGCTGTGGGCGCTCCTGATCCAGGGGGAATCCGGCGCCTACCACGTGGGCAGCGACCGGGGCGTCAGCATCCTCGAACTCGCCCGCACCGTGGGGGCCGCCGCCGGCCTGCCGGTGGAGGTTGAGCGGGTCCCCGTGGCCGGGGCGCCGCCCGCCCGCTATGTGCCCGCCGTGATCCGGATGGCCGGCGAGCTGGACCTCCGTCCCCGCGTGACCCTTGAAGAAGCCGTGGCCCGCACGCTGGCCTGGCACCGGCAGTTCCGCTCCCCGACGCCCGCTCCCTTTCCCTCCCTGGAGGCCCCATGATCCGCGTCGCCGACTACATCGCCCAGACCCTCGCCGCCCACGGGATCCGCGACGTGTTCCTCGTCACCGGCGGCGGGGCCATGCACCTCAACGACGCCTTCGGGCGCTGCGAAGGAATGCGCTACGTGGCCTGCCATCACGAGCAGGCCTGCGCCATCGCCGCCGAAAGCTACGCCCGGCTGTCGGGGCGCATGGCGGCCGTGAACGTCACGACGGGACCGGGGGGGCTGAACACGCTCACGGGCATCCACGGCGCCTGGACCGACTCCATCTCGATGATCGTCATCTCGGGACAGGTCCGCACCGAGACACTGGTGGCCTGCCAGGGCGACCCGGAGCTGCGCCAGCTCGGCGACCAGGAAGTGGACATCGTCCGGATCGTCGAACCCATCACCAAGTACGCGGTCCTGGTGACCGATCCCGCCACGATCCGCTACCACTTGGAGCGGGCCATTCACTTGGCCCAGTCGGGGCGGCCGGGACCGGTGTGGATCGACGTCCCCATGAACGTCCAGGGCGCGCAGGTGGATGAGACGGCACTGAAGGGATTCGATCCCGCCGTCGAGGCTCCGACGCGGACCTCGACCACCCTGAAGGCGCAGGTTCAAGAGGTTCTGCAGCGGCTGCGGGCCGCCCGGCGACCCGTGATCCTGCCGGGAACGGGCGTGCGCATCGCCGGCGCCTATGAGGCCTTCCGAGCCGTGGTGGACCGCCTGGGAATCCCCGTGGCGACGGCCTTCAACGCCCACGACCTGCTGCCCAACAGCCATCCCTGCTACGTGGGGCGGCCCGGAACGGTGGGGGATCGACCGGGGAATTTTGCCGTCCAGAACTCGGATTTCCTCCTCGTCCTGGGCTGCCGGCTGAACATCCGCCAGATCAGCTACAACTGGGACGCCTTCGCCCGCGCAGCCTTCAAGGTGATGGTGGACGTCGATCCGGCGGAACTGCGGAAACCGACCCTGCGGATCGACCTGCCGGTGGAAGCTGATCTGAAGGCCTTCCTGGACGCACTGCTGGAGGCGGCGGGCAACCACGACATTCCGCCGGCGCACCGCGACTTCCTCGCCTGGTGCAAGGCCCGCCAGGCCCGCTATCCGGTGGTCCTGCCGGAGTACTCCGCGAAGGAGGCCCCGGTGAATCCCTACTGCTTCGCGGAGGCGCTGTTCCACCAGCTCCCCGAGGGCCAGACCATCGTCACCGGGGACGGAACAGCGTGCGTCACCACGTTCCAGGCCGCCGACCTGAAGGAGGGGCAGCGCCTCTACAGCAACTCGGGCTGCGCCTCCATGGGCTACGACCTGCCCGCCGCGCTGGGCGCCGCCGTCGCCGCCCGGCATCAACCCGGCAGCTCCCAAACCGTCATCTGCATGGCGGGGGACGGCAGCATCCAGATGAACCTCCAGGAGCTCCAGACCCTGGCCACCCACCGCCTGCCCGTGGCGATCTTCCTCTACAACAACCAGGGCTACCACTCCATCCGCCAGACGCAACGGGCCTTCTTCCCGGACAACATCGTGGGTTGCGGAACGGAAAGCGGCCTCGGCTTCCCGGATTTCCAGGCCCTGTGCGGGGCCTACGCCATCCCCTACTTCCGGGTGGCGAGCCATGCCGAGATGGCCCCCGCCATCGCCCAGACCCTGGCCGCGGCCGCCCAGGGCCCCGTCCTGTGCGAAGTGATGCTGGACCTCGACCAGGGCTTCGCGCCCAAGCTCAGCTCCCGACGGCTGGAGGATGGCCGGATGGTCACCTCTCCCCTGGAGGATCTGGCGCCCTTCCTCAGCCGGGAGGAACTCGCGGAGAACCTGCTGATCGCGCCCTGGCAGGCCTGAACCACGTCAGCGTTTCTCCGGCATCGCGCCGGCATTCATGTCATTTATTTCAAAAGCCGATCATCGGCTAGCAGGCATCCGAAAATGCCTGGACGAAATGGCACATCGATTGCCCTCCCCCCTGTTCCGGAGTCATGCCATGGCCGCATCCATCAATCGGAACATCTTCGACGAACTGTTCGTCCTCGAGCTCGCCAACAACCACTGGGGCAGCCTCGACCGCGCGCTCCAGATCGTGCGGGACTTCGGGCGCGTGGTCCGCTACAACAGCGTCCGGGCGGCCATCAAGCTCCAGTTCCGGGACGTCGACTCGTTCATCCACAAGGACTTCCGCGACCGGAAGGACATCCGGTACATCAAGAAGACCGTGGACACACGCCTGGACCGGGAGAGCTTCGAAACCCTGGTCCACGAGATCCGCCGCTCCGGCTGCATCCCCATGGCCACGCCCTTCGACGAGAACAGCGTCGCCCTGTGCATGGACCTGGGACTGGACATCATCAAGCTCGCCAGCTCGGACCTGAACGACTGGATCCTCATCGAGGCCATCGCCCGCACCCGCAAGCCCGTCATCGCCTCCACGGGGGGCTCCTCCCTGCGCGACGTGGATGATCTCGTCACCTTCTTCAGCAACCGGGGCATCCCCCTGGCCCTGAACCACTGCGTGTCCCTCTACCCCAGCGAAGATGGGGAGCTCGAGATGAACCAGATCGAATTCCTGAGGAACCGCTATCCCGGGCTGACCATCGGGTTCTCCACCCACGAGTACCACGACTGGGAATCCAGCGTGATGATCGCCTACGCCAAGGGCGCGCGCACCTTCGAGCGGCACATCGACATCGACCAGGAGGGCTTCCCCAAGCCCTCGCCCTACTGCTCCACCCCCGAGCAGGCGGACCGGTGGTTCAAGGCGTTCCTCAAGGCCAAGGAGATGTGCGGCGCCCCGGGCACCCAGAAGCGAATCCCCCCGGAGCGGGAAGTCGAATATCTCGACGCCCTCGTCCGGGGCGTCTACGCCCGCCGCGACCTGCCCGAAGGCCACGTCCTGACCGCCGAGGACTACTACCTCGCGGTTCCGCTCCAGAAGGGCCAGATCTCCTGCCGTGAACTCTTCAACGAAGACCGCCTCGTGAAGTCCCTGAAGGCCGACGAGCCCATCACCATCGACCACATGGACAACGAGTACGGGCGCAATCCCTCCCTCCGACGCTTGATCGAGAGGCGTGGGCTCAAGGAATAGGCCCCCCCCAGGCCCGACCGCGTCACCCTCACCTGACGCAATCCGGCACTCGATCCCTCAGCACCCCGAGCGTGAGAAACCGTCAGGCCGAAATCCCTTGTCTTTGCAGAGAGCTAAAGGCATCTTGAATCAGACTCACCGCCATGGCACGGGACTTGATTACTCAAGCTCGGCCCATTCCTAAGGAGACGCCCATGAAGAAGCAGTCCGGCTTCACCCTCATCGAGCTGCTGCTCGTGCTCGCCATCATCGGCATCATCAGCGCCATCGCCATCCCGGCCCTCCTCGGCCAGCGCTCCCGCGCCCGTGACAAGAGCAGCCAGGACAATGCCGCCGGCATCGTGGGCGATTTCATTGCCGCGATCGATAAGGCCAAGGAAGATGGCATCACCGCAGACACCGTCGCCAATGTCCAGGCCAACATTGTCGGCACTACTGCTGCAACCTCCAAAATCCCTACGGTTTGGCAGTCCAAGAATCCCTGGAACACCAGTGGTGCTCTCCCTGCCTACAACACGACGCTCGTGACTGAAACGGCCGTGGATGGAACGGCCACCAAAGCTGCAGCCACTGCCGCCAAGCAGGGACAGGTTCAGATGGGCCTTCTTCCTGCTACGACCACCACACCAGGCGTCTTCGTCACCTCGGTGTATGTGCAGAATCAGTTTAAGGATGCGGCCAATGCCAATTCCAATGTTTTCATGAAGATCAGCAATCTAGAATAGAGTAGGAAATTATCTACCAAAAGAGGGGGACTCAGTCTCCCTCTTTTTTTATTTATTTCAGGATTCCCATTTTTTTAATAAATGGCATTCTTCTTGATCAAAGATCATCCATAGACTGGAGCCCCTCATGCCCAACCAGAAGGGATTTACACTTATCGAGCTTCTCCTAGTCCTAGCCATCATCGGCATTATTAGTGCCATCGCCATCCCAGCCCTCCTTGGTCAGCGCAGCCGGGCGCGCGATCGTTCATGTCAGGAGAATGCCTCGAGTATTTTGTCGGACATTATTTCTGCAGCAGACAAATATCGAGAACAGACGGGAGCTGTTCAAACCCTTTCCGTGCTCAATACGAATGTATTTGGAACGAGCACCGCTACGAGCATGATCCCTACCATCTATCAGGCTAAGAACCCCTGGAATACCTCAGGCGCGGTTGGAGCTTATGCGACCTCCGCGATCAGTGAGACTTCCTCCGATGGCACCGCAACTAAGGCGGCAGCTACTGTTGCCAAATTAGGACAGGTGCAATTCGGCTGGCTCAGCCCTAGCGGAGCCACTCCGGCCACACTCGTCTCAGCGGTCTATCTCCAAAATCAGTTCAAAGATGGATCGGGAGCTAGCACGAATGTGTTCCTAAAGACGTCTAATCTGGATTGAGTCTCCGCATCCTGTAGAGAGAAGTAAAAAGCAAAGATCTCTCTCATGAAGAATCTGCACTCACCCAACGCGGAGAGGGAGCCGAAGCACGGCAGACTGGTGATGGAGATCGTTCCCCCATGGACTTCGCCATTTCTACGTCCGGACTCACCAAACGCTATGGCTCGCAGGTCGTCGTGGATCAGCTTGACCTGGGCGTCCAAACTCGTACCATTACGGGATTTTTAGGACCGAACGGGGCAGGCAAGACCACCACCATTTCCCTATTGCTCGGCCTCACCAAACCCGACGCTGGACGTGCAGAAGTCTTAGGGTACGAGGCGGGCCATCCCGCCGCTCTGGCCCGCATCGGGGCTCTCGTGGAATCCCCCTCTCTCTACGACCATCTCACAGGTCGGGAAAACCTTGAGATCACGCGAATCCTGAGAGGACTTCCCCTTACGGAAGTAGATCGGGTGTTGGGGCAAGTGGACTTGATCCGCGACGCTCGGCGGCCTGTCCGGGAATACTCTCTGGGAATGCGGCAGCGGCTGGGAGTGGCCCTGGCGCTACTGGGCAGCCCGCAGCTCTTGATCCTCGACGAACCAACCAATGGGCTGGATCCCGCGGGTATCCAAGATATGCGGAATCTGATCCGAAGCCTCCCTGAGGAAACCGGAACGACGATCTTTCTGTCCAGTCACCTGCTGGCCGAGATCGAGCAGGTCGCACAGGATCTCGTCATCATCCACAAGGGGCGGTTACGGTACCAAGGATCCTGCCAAGGTCTAGGCACCGCGGAAAACGAAGAATTGATCGTGTGCGTCGATAATCCCACCCAGGCCTTAGCAGCCTTGGATCGTTTCCATTTCCCCCTGCGGGAGGTGGAAGGACGGATAAGGATCCGGGCACCGCGGGAGGAAGCTCCTACCATTGCCGCGTGCCTGGTGGAGGAGGGCTGTGCTCTTTTTGAACTCACGCCTTGCAAAGCCAATCTGGAGGCCCGGTTTCTGGCGCTTCTGGAGGAAGCATGAGCGTTCTGGGCATTCTTTTCGCAGCAGAGCGCGTGAAATGGCGAAAGAGTTGGCTGCTGCTCGTCACCATCGTCGCTCCTCTCTGCCAGGTGGCCTTCCTCGGTGTCGTCTGCTGGTTCTCGGATGCCCGGATTCGCATGTTCAGGCCTGGTTTTCAATTCTGGGTGGAATTGAACTTCATCGCCTGGAATCTGGTGGTCATGCCCCTGACAACCGCACTGGTAAGCGAGTTGTCATGGGAGCAAGAACGGGAAGCTCGAGCGTGGAACCACCTGTGGTGCCAGCCCTTCCCGCGAAGCGCGCATTTCATGGTCAAGCTGGTGGGTCATGCGGTCCTGGCGTGGGGGTCGCTGATCCTCTTCGCTCTGTTGGTGGTGGCCGGAGGATATGTTCTCCAAACCAATTCGGACCTTCTCATGGGTTCCCTTCCCTGGCCTCTTTTCCTTCGCTTTCTGGGATATTCGGCCCTGGCTCTTCTGGCCATCGTGGCATTCCACACGTGGCTCTCGATGTGGAGTCCCGGCTTATGGCTCGCCGTGGCGACCGCAGGGATCGGCAGTTGGCTTGCCGTCAGAATGGTGGGCAACAGTGTCGCCGCCCAATTTCTCCCCTGGGGCCTTGCAAGCCAGGCGATGCTTCTGTTTGAACGATGGAGGGTTCTCCCATGGGGATACAGTCCGGGGGCGCTCCTTCTGGCGCTGGGTATCGCCATCGGGGGAATCGCCCATTTCGCGCGCCGGGATCGCGTTCATGGATAGAGGCCCCATGAAAGCCTTTCCTCGTCTCCTCGCTGCCGAAGCCCTGAAACTACGGAGATCTCCCCTCCGGCGCCTAACTTGGTTGCTGCCATTACTCTTCATCGCCGTGGAGTTTATCGTCTTTGAACGGTCCTTATTGAGAGTGAAAGAGCTTTCTCCTCGGCTGCAAGCTCTCGCGGAAAGCCTCCCTCCCAAGATGACCGTGGCCATCTGGGGGGGCTTCCTCCAACCAGTGGCATTGGCCTTGATTCCCGCCCAACTCTTCCGGCCTGAGCATCGGTACAAGACATGGCGCCACCTTCATGCCCAACCCGTATCACGTCGCGGACTTTTCCTTGCCAAGGCAGTCTGGGCATTCCTCCTGAACGGAGTGATGCTGATCGTCGTGGGCGGATTGCTCTGGGGAGAGCGATCCGTTCTGGGGTGGTTGAACCCTGCCCTGGCAGTGGCGTTCCCCACCCAGCAGGTGGTGAAAATTCTAGGGTGGATGTGGATCGGAAGCATGCCCGTCCTGGCCATCTACCTGTGGATTTCGGATCGAATCAGTAGCGCCGCGGTTCCTCTCATTTTCGGGGTGGTGGGCCTCTTGCTCACCATGGCGCTTACTGGCCAGGAACTGGCTCAACCGTGGCGCCGGGACCTCATTCCCTGGGTGCTGCCCTACGCTTCTGCCGAACAAGTCATCCGTAGTGGCCCAATTCAGCAGGAAGCTCACGTGGGCGGAGCGCCTTTCCAAGCGGAGCCAAATGTCCTCCGCTTGCCCAGTGGACGGAAGATCCGGACTTGGCAGAATATTCCGGACGAACAACTCTTTCCGCCCCCACCTCCGACTCCGCCATGGCTACTGGCGTTCTTCAGCGTGGGTGCAGGCTTGTCATTGCTGTGCTTAGCATGGTGGGATGCAGGACGATCGCGCGTCTAGAGCCCGATCCAATCGCTCACTTCATTTTGGCGAGAATCTCTCCAGCCTGATTGGTCTGGTAGGCCGTTGCATTCCCCATGGTGGGATCCGTAACCGTCAACACGTACGCCACGCCATTGGCATCCACCTTGACCTCGTAATTCATGCGGCTCGCACCCTTGGGCTGGAAGGTGGGGATGAGTGTGGGGCCGCTGGCATCGGTGCCATCCGCTTTCCACGTGTAAACCTGTCCCGCTACGCCATAGAGGCCATTTTCCGCCCGGCGCGTCTCAAGCCCCATTCGCAGGGTCTGGGCGTTGGCGATGGCGTCCCCAATGACTCGCGCCCGCTTCCGCTGTCCCAGATAGCTGGGAATGGCAATGGCGCTGATGACGCCAATCAGGAACACGACAAGCAGTAGCTCGATCAGCGAGAACCCCTGGGATCGCGGACGGTCATTGGATGGGCGAAACATGGAAGCCTCCGGACTGAGGGTGGGTTGCAAGGACCGTGCGTCAGTCCTTCCCGAACACATTCGCCAGGTTGAAGATCGGGAGGTACATCGCCACCACGATGAACCCGATGATCCCGCCCAGGATGGCGATCATGATGGGCTCCATGAGGCTGGTGAGGTTGGCGACGGCGTTGTCCACCTCGTCCTCGTAGAAGTCGGCCACTTTGGACAGCATGGCGTCGAGGGCGCCGGTGGCCTCGCCCACGCCCACCATCTGGACGACCATGGGCGGGAAGACCTTGGTCTCGGCCAGCGGCGCGCTGATGTTGCGCCCCTGTTCGACGGCGTCCTTGGACTTGAGGATCGCGTTCTGGATGACCATGTTCCCGGCGGTCTTGGCGGTGATCTCCATGCCTTCGAGGATGGGCACGCCGGAGCTGATCAGGGTTCCCAGGGTGCGGCAGAAGCGCGCCACGGCCACTTTCCGCAGGACGTCGCCGATGACGGGGATCTTCAGCATCAGGGCGTCGATCTGGAGACGACCGGCGGGGGTTCTGTAGTACTGGCGGAGGCCCACCACGATCACCACGATGGCGATGATGAACGCCCAGCTGTAGTTGATGAGGGCGCTGGACAGGGCCATGCACACCAACGTGGGGAAGGGCAGCTTGCTTCCCAGGCCGTCATACATGGCCGAGAACACGGGGATCACCTTCACCATGATGATGATCACCACCGCGATGGCGATGGTGATGACGGCGACGGGGTACGTCATGGCGCCCTTGACCTTCGACGTCAGCTTCACGGCCTTCTCGATGTAACCGGAGAGGCGCTGGAGGATGATGTCCAGGATGCCGCCGCTCTCGCCGGCCCCGACCATGTTCACGTAGAGGTCGTTGAAGGCCTTGGGGTGCTTCGCCAGGGCGGCCTGAAGGGTGAGCCCCCGCTCCACGTCCTCCCGGACGGCCTCGATGATGCGCTGGAAGCCCTTGTCCTGCTGCTGAGCGCCCAGGATCTCCAGGCACTGGACGAGGGGGAGGCCGGCGTCGATCATCACGCTGAACTGCCGGGTGAAGATGGCCAGTTCCTTGGGCTTCACCTTCCCGAAGGACTTGGTGCGCTCCGCCGACATGGTGCGGACGTTCATCACCTCGATGCCGTTGCGCTTCAGGGTGTTGACGGCGGCATCCCGGGAATCGGAGATGAGGACACCCTCCTGGGTCTCCCCCATTCGATTCTTGCCTTTCCATGCGTAAGCGGGCATGCGGACCTCGGTGAGCGGCTAGGCGATGTTGAACCCAAGGATAGGCAGGAAGGACAGGTTGGAGAAGGCTCAGGTGTACTTGATGTTGGGGTTGCGCCCCCCGAGCACGGAACTGCCCGGCGCGGGCTGGTTCGCGGCGGCCGCGTTGCGCCCCCCCGCCGCCCCCACGCCCACGCCCCGGTTGACGAGCTCCCGCAGTTCATCGGTGTTGGAGGAATACTCGAACGCCGCTTCCTGGGTGATCTCCTTCCGCAGCACCAGATCCGACAGGCTCTGGTTGAACGTCTGCATCCCGAACTTGGTCTGCCCGGCCTGCATCACGCCATAGATCTGGTGGATCTTGTCCTCCCGGATCAGGTTTCGGATGGCAGGGTTGGGCAGCATGATCTCGAGGGCCAGGGCCCGCCCCTTCCCGCCCGCCTTGGGAATGAGGCTCTGGCAGATGACGCCCTCCAGCACCAATGAGAGTTGGGCGCGGACCTGCGGCTGCTGGTGGGCGGGAAACACGTCGATGACGCGGTTGATGGTCTGGACCGTGCTGTTGGTGTGCAGGGTGCCGAAGGTGAGGTGGCCCGTCTCGGCGATGGTGAGCGCCGATTCGATGGTCTCCAGGTCGCGCAACTCGCCCACCAGCACCACGTCGGGATCCTGGCGCAGGGCCGAACGCAGCGCCTTCTTGAAGCTGTGGGTGTCCGCGTGGATCTCCCGCTGGTTCACGAGGGCCCGGCGGTGCTTGTGGACGTATTCCACCGGATCCTCGATCGTGAGGATGTGGACCGGCTCTTCGGCGTTGATCTTGTCCACCATGGCGGCGAGGGTCGTGGATTTGCCGGAGCCCGTCACGCCCGTCACGAGGACCAGGCCGCGCGGCTTGCTGCACAGGGCTTCGACGGAGGGCGGCAGGCCCAGCTGGTCGAAGCTGCGGATCTGCTCCGGGATGGTGCGGAACACGCCGGCGGTGGCCCCCCGCTGATTGAAGACGTTGGCGCGGAACCGCGCGACCCCCTGAAGGCCGAAGGAGAAGTCCACCTCCAGGTCCTCCTCCAGCCGGTGCTTCTGCTGGTCGGTCATCACGCCGTAGCACAGCCACCGCGTCTGAGAGGCGTCCAGGGGCGGCAGCTTGAGGGGCACCATCCGCCCGTCGATGCGGATCTGGGGCGCGGATTCGGTGGTGATGTGGAGGTCCGTCCCCCCGTACTCCACCATCGTCTTGAGGAGCTGCTGCAGCGAGGCGACGTAGTTGGAACCGACTTCGCTCATGGGAACCTCGGGGAAGGCGAATGGAGGGGAAGACTGGCTACAGCACCGTCTCGCGGATGATTTCCTCTATGCTCGTCATGCCATCGAGAACCTTGCGGCAGCCCGACCGGCGGAGGGTGATCATCCCCTCCTTCTGGCCCTGCTCGCGCAGTTCGATGGCGGAGGCGCCGGTGAGGATCATGTCCTTCAAGGTCTCCGACATCTCCAGCACCTCGTAGAGGCCCACGCGCCCCTTGTAGCCGCGCTTGTTGCAGAGTTCACAGCCCACGGGCTTGTAGAAGGTGATGCCCTTCTGGATCTCCTCCGCCGTGAAGCCCACCTTCAGCAGGGCTTCCTCGGGCTGGTGGTGGGTGTCCACGGCCTTGCAGCTGGTGCACAGCCGGCGGACCAGGCGCTGGGCGCAGATGATGTTCACCGAGGTGGCGACGAGGAAGGGCTCCACGCCCATGTTCATCAGGCGGTTGATGGTGCTGGGGGCGTCGTTGGTATGGAGGGTGGACAGCACCAGGTGGCCGGTGAGCGAGGCCTTGATGGCGATCTCGGCCGTCTCGAAGTCGCGGATCTCGCCCACGAGGATGATGTTCGGATCCTGGCGGAGGAAGGAGCGCAGCGCCGCGGCGAAGTTCAGCCCGATCTGCTCCTTCATCTGCACCTGGTTGATCCCCGGGAAGTTGAACTCCACGGGATCCTCGGCGGTGATGATGTTGGTGTCCACCGTGTTCAGCTTGGCGATGGAGGAGTAGAGCGTGTTGGTCTTGCCCGACCCCGTGGGCCCCGTCACCAGCACCATGCCGTAGGGCTTGGAGATCTGCCGGTCCCAGCGCTCCAGGCTCTCGGGCTCGAAGCCCAGCTTGGTGAGGTCGAGCATCAGCTTGTCGCTGTCCAGCAGGCGGAGCACGATCTTCTCGCCGAACAGCGTGGGCAGGATGCTGACGCGGTAGTCGATGACCTTCTGCTTGCCGCCCATGTTCACGCGGAGCTTGATGCGCCCGTCCTGGGGCAGCCGCTTCTCGGCGATGTTGAGCTTGGCGAGGATCTTCACGCGGGACGTGAGGGGATCCTTCAGCTTCAGGTTCGGCTTCATGACCTCCATGAGGATCCCGTCGATCCGGAACCGGATGCGGTAGTTCTTCTCGTAGGGCTCGATGTGGATGTCCGAGGCGCCGCGTTTGATGGCGTCGATCAGGACCATGTTCACCAGCTTGACCACCGGCGCGTCTTCGCTGCCCTTCTTGAGCGCGCCGACGTTGATGCTCTCCTCGTCGTCGTCCGCGGCTTCGTACTCCGCGTCCGCGTCCAGCTCCTGCTCCAGTTCCGACAGGTCGAAGTGCTCGTCCTGCTCATTGAACGGAGCGAGTTCCCCGCCTCCTCCCGGACCGCTGGCGGTGGGGCCCGCCGACGGTCCCTTCCGTCCCCCGCCACCATCGGCCAGGCGCACGGCGCTGGCACCGCCGTAGTACCGCTCCACGGCCCGCACCAGCCCCATTTCGCTGGATACCACCGGATCCACGTTGTAGCCGGTATGGAACCGCACGTCGTCCATGGCGAAGATGTCCGTCGGATCGGACATGGCGAGGGTCAGCACGTTCCCGGTGCGCTGGAGCGGAAGCACCTTGTGGCGCTGCGCGAGGTCCTTGGGAATCAGCGCGATCACCGACGCGTCGATGGGCGGCCACTGCTCCAGGTCGGCGGCGGGAACGCCGTACTGCATTCCCAGAAAACTGACGATGTCCTGATCCGAACAGAAGCCCTGGCGCACCACAATGCTTCCCAGCTTGCCGCCTTCGCGACGCTGGATTTTCATGACTTCTTCCAACTGGGCGTCGGTGATGAGCTGGGCCTTGACGAGCATTTCCCCGAGCTTGCTGACCACTGGCTGCCTCCGGCTGGGTTAAGGGATGGTATCACCACCGCCCCGCTCCGAAGTCCAAGCCATTGTATGCTTTTGCCATGCCTGCCCCAGGATCCCCGCTCCAGCGCCTGCTGCTGGCCCGGCAGTTGGTCCGGGAGAAGGGTCTGTCCAAGGCGGATCTTGCCTTGCTGGAAGACCTGCTGCGGGAGGGCGCGGGAGACCTTGAACCGCTGTTCGGAACCGCTCCCGCGGAAACGGAAGGGGCCGGCGAATCCCCGGTTCAGGCGGATCTCCGGCGCCATTTCGGGCTGTTCCTCGCCTTCCTCCATCACCTTTCGCCCGCTCGCCTGGAGGAAGCGCAGGCGGCCCTGGGGTCGGTGGTCCAGCGCGGATTGGAGGATCTGCGCCAGCGGGCGGAAGCCGCGCAACGCGAGCTGGTGCGGGGGCTCGGCCAACCGCCGTGGGTGGAGGATCTCCTGGATCTCCTCGCGTCCCTGGGGCGGATGGGCGAGGCTTCCCTCGATGGCGGCGACCGCTGGACCGCCTTCGTGGCGGAGCGCCGCGAAGCCTTCCGCCGGATCCTGTCGGCGCTGGAGGGGACGGAAGCCGGAGCCGCGGCGGTGGAGCAACTGAACGCGCGGATGAAGGCCTTCAACCGCGCGATCCGCGGACAGGGGCGCCCGGAAGAGGCCCTGGGGCGCCTCTCGGAACAACTGGAAGCCTGCCTGCCCCAGGAGATCCGCGCCCAGCTCCACCCGCTTCTCCTGCTCCAGCACGTCGGCGCCAACCTGCGCATGAGCCTGTCGCGCTTCGCCGGGAAGGATTTCCCCTGGTCGGCGGTGGAACAGGTGCGCGGGAGCCTCCGCTGGGTGTGGGAGCACCTGGGCTGGACGCTGCCGCGGGTGGACCCCCCGCTCCTGCGGAAGCGCCTTCCGCCCCGGCTCCGCCAAGCCCTCGTCCCCCTCCGCGAGACGGATCCCGCCGCCTTTTCGATCACCGCCCGCGCGCTGGCCGCCCACGCCTCCCTCCTCGGCCTGCTGGAGTTCCCGGAGGCTTCCCCGGCGCAGGCGATCCCCGCCCTTTTCGTGATGGAAGCGGAACTGGCCCGTCTCGCCGCGCGGGCTTCCGATCCGGATCGCAGCGCCCTGCTGGATCCCGCCCGCGCCGAAACCTCGCGCCTCCGCGCCTACCTCCGCCAGGCGGCGCTCAGCTTCCGGCAGGATGGGGAGACCCTCCGCGGCCTGCGCCAGGAGATCCTTGCGGCGCCCACCGCCGAAGAGGAAGCGCGGATCCTCGCGCACCTGCGCGGCCTGCTGGCGAACCACCAGAAGCAGCTGATGGGCGAGCTGGTGGGGATCTTCTCCCAGGAGGCCCAGGACGGCCTCTTTCCCGGAGCCCCCAGCCCCATGGAGGAAGGCGAGCGCCTGCGGGTGCGGGTCCAGCGGCTGTGGGACCAGATCCCCGCCCTCCACGGCCAGCTCCTGCTCCACCTCGAACTGCGGGACTGGCCACGCCTCGCCCTGGGGCTGGCGCAGGCGCACCGCCAGCTCCTGGCCTTCCGCCAGAGCCCTGAATTCGCGCTGATGCGCCGGCCGGACCGCGAGGAGGCGGAGCGGTTCGTCCAGGAGCTGGGATGGGTGCTGGAAGCGCCCCAGGACGTGCCCAAGGCCCTGCGGGAGGGCATGGATTCCCTCGCCGAAGCCATGCGGTTCCTGGAGCTGTTCCTGCTGCGGGTGAACGCCCGCGTCCCGCTGATCCGCCAGGATCTCGACGTGGCGCAGCAGGCTCTGGGGATCATTCACGACTTCGCCCGCGGCCCGGAAGGAACGGAGCGGACGCGCCTCGTCCACAAGCTCATCCAGACCGCGAAGCGGCTGGGGGGCCGGGATCCGCAGGCCCTGGCCCTGCTCAAGCGCTGGGTGCGCGCGGAGCGGAGCCAGCGGGAAGACCCGGCTCCCGCGCTCGACCAGTTGGCCGCCCACCTCCGCCACCTGACCCTGCGCCTCGAAGCGGCCCTGGGCTGAACGGCCCCGCCCCGCACCTTCCCGGAGTCCCATGTCCCGCATCTACTGGTTGGAACCGCACCCCTCGCCCGCGGGCGAGGCTCTGCGGCAGGCGCTGGGCGACTGGGGCTACGACGTGACGCCCGGCCCGGGGACGGGAACGCTGATCCTGGTGGCGGACCGCCCGGATCCGCGGCTCGTTCCCGCGGAGGGCGCCGAAGTCCTGTGGTGGGTGCGGGAGGCGGAGCCGGAAGAGGTGAGCGCCGTCCTGGGACTGAAACCGGGCTGGGTGCTGCCGCAGAGCCGGCCTCTGGCGGCGGCGCGGGAGGCCCTCCACCACCTCCGCCACCGCGACCTGGGAACCGAGGGCTGGCTGCGCCGGATGCTCCACCTCGCCACCCTCGACGAGCTGCTGCGGCTGATCCTGGACCGCGCCGTGCTGCTGTCCGGAGCCCGGGGCGGAGCCATCTGGCTGCGGCAGGACGAACTCTTCTACCAGAGGGTGGGCGACGGCACCTTCCCGGAAGCCCCCCTTCCCCAGACCGAAGCCGCGGACCTGCTGCGCCGCGGCGAGGCGCTCCTTCTGGCGCCCTCGGAGCAGCTCGCCATCCTGCGCCTCCAGGATCCGCGCGAGGGGATCGACAGCTTCCTGCTGGATTTCGACGAGGTGGAGCCGCTGCTCCTCAATGCGTGGCGCCTGGAGGAGAGCCGCGCCCTCTCCTTTCGCGATGACCTGACCGTGGCGCAGAACCGCCGCTGCCTGGAGGCGGAGCTGCCCCCCGCCGTCCGCGAGGCCGCCGCCCGGAAGGAACCCCTGGCCCTCCTGTTCCTCGACGTGGACGATCTCAAGCAGCTGAACACGCGGCACGGCCATCCGGCGGGCAGCCTCGTCCTGGAGGCGGTGGCCCGCACGGCCCAGCGGATCTGCCGGGCCCACGACCGCCTCTACCGCTACGGCGGCGACGAGTTCTGCATCCTGATGCCGGCCACCACCGCGCAAGGCGCCCACAAGCTGGGCGAGCGCCTTCTCCAGGCCCTGAAGGCCCAGCCGGTGGAGCTGGACGGCCGCCTCATTGCCGTTTCCATCAGCGCGGGCGTGGCGGCCTTTCCCGAGCATGCCGACGGCGCAGGCCGCCTCCTTGAGCAGGCCGACCGCGCCCTCTTCCGCGCCAAGCGGGAAGGCAAGGGCCGCGTGGACCTGGGCGGCTAGACCCTACTTCCGCTTCTTCTTGCCGCTCTTTTCCGTCCCGCCGAACACCTTGGCCAGAAAGCCCTCCTCCTCGCCGGCGGCCTCTCCGCCCAGGCTGCGGCGGAGCTGGTCCACCAGCTGGCGCTGCTCGGCGGTGAGGGACTTGGGCACGGCGACGCGGAGGTGCAGATAGAGATCCCCGCGGCCGCTCCCCTGGAGGCGCGGAACGCCGGCGTTCACCAGCTTCACCACATGGTCGGCGGGGGTTCCCTCGGCCAGCTTCAGCTTGTCGGAGCCGTAGGGCGTCTCGACGTCCAGGGAGCCCCCGGCGACCAGGAGCGGCCAGGAGACTTCCAGGCGCTGGTGGAGGTCGGTGCCATCGCGCTCATAGCGGGGATCGGCTTCCACATCGAACACCACGTACAGGTCGCCGCTCCGCCCGCCGAAGCGCCCGGCTTCGCCCTGGTTCTGCAGGCGCAGCCGCGTGCCCCGGTCCACGCCGGCGGGAACCTTGAAGCTGACCTTCGACTTGCGGGAGATCCGGCCTTCGCCCCGGCATTCGCGGCAGGGCTTGGGGATGATCCGGCCGCGGCCCTCGCAGCGCGGGCAGGGCGCGAGCATCTGGAAGAAGCCCTGGCGGACGGCGACCTGGCCCGCGCCCCGGCACTGGGCGCAGGTCTCGGGCCGGCTGCCGGGCTCGCAGCCCGATCCGTGGCAGCTCCCGCAGGATTCCAGCCGGGGGATGCTCAGCTCGACGGATTCCTTCCCGAAGATGGCGTCGCGGAAGCTGAGCTTGAGGTTGTACTGGAGATCCGAGCCGCGCTCTTCTCCGCCGGAGCGGCGGCGTCCCCCGCCGAACAGGTCGCCGAAGATCCCCCCGCCGAAGAAGCTGCCCAGGATGTCCTCGAAATCCGCGAACTGGCTGGGGTCGAACTGGAAGGACTGGCCGCCGCCCGCACCGCCCAAACCGACGTGGCCGTACTGGTCGTAGACCTTCCGCTTCTCCGCGTCGGACAGGACGCTGTAGGCCTCGGCAGCCTCCTTGAACTTCTCCTCCGCTTCCTTGTTGCCCGGATTGCGGTCGGGATGGAGTTCCAGGGCCAGCTTGCGGTAGGTCTTCTTGAGTTCGTCGGCCCCGGCATCCTTGGAGACGCCGAGCACTTCGTAGTAGTCGCGCTTCATCGCTGGTCAGTCCTCTGTCGTCGTTGCCTGGTCCCCACCGGTCCGGCCCGGGCTCGGGCGACCGGAGGAAGGCCCCGGCGAGACATGCTGCCGAATGGCCACTTCCAGGAGCCATTCTCCCTCAAAACGCCCCGTTCAGGGAGTGCGGGACCTAGTTGGGCGGAACCGCGCCGTCGCCTTCGCCGTCGAGGGAAGCCATCATCGCCTCGCTGGCGGCCAGGACCGCATCGGTCAGCAGGTTCTGCGCCTCAAGGAGCTGGCTTTCACAGGCGCGCAGGGCTTCGGAATCCTGGGAGGCCACGGCCTGGCGGGCGCGGGCGAGGACCTCGCGGACCATGGTCTGTTGCTCTTCCGCCAGGTACTTGCCGCACTCGGCGAAGCTCTTGTCGCAGGAGAAGATCAGGCCCTCCGCTGAGGCGACGTACTTCAGGGCGTCGCGCTTCTTCACGTCCGTCTCGGCGTTGGCGGCGGCCTCGCGGATCATCCGCTGGATCTCCAATTCCGACAGGCCCGAACTGGGCCGGATGCTCATGGTCTGCTCAAGGCCCGTCATCAGGTCGCGGGCGGCGACCTTGACGATCCCGTTGGAATCGATGTCGAAGACCACTTCGATCTGGGGCACGCCCTTGGGAAGGGGGGGAAGGTTGATGAGGTCGAACCGCCCCAGACTCTTGTTGTGTTCCGACAGCTCGCGCTCGCCCTGGAGCACGTGGATCTCCACCCGGCTCTGGTTGTCGGTGACCGTGGTGAAGGTGCGGGCGTCCCGGATCGGAATGGTCGCGTTCCGCTGGATGATCTTCACGAACCCGCCGCCCTGAGTCTCGATGCCCAGCGACAGGGGCGTCACGTCCAGGAGGACCAGGTCCTTGATGTCGCCCTTGAGGACCGCGCCCTGGATGGAGGCGCCGAGGGCCACCACCTCGTCGGGGTTGATGCTGCGGTTGGGCTCCTTCCCGAAGAAGTCCTTCACGAGGCGCTGGACCAGGGGCATCCGCGTCTGGCCGCCCACCAGGATCACCTCGTCCACCTGCTTGGCGGTCTTGCCGCCCTGCTCCAGGGCGTCCTGGATCGGAACGAGGGTGTGCTCCACCAGTTCCCGCACCATCTCTTCCAGCTGGTCGCGGCTGAGGGTGGCCTCCAGGTGCTGGGGCCCGCTGGGGCCCTGGGCGATGAAGGGCAGGCGGATGTCCACGCGGTCGAGGGTGGACAGCTCGCACTTGGCCTTCTCGCTGGCTTCCTTCAGGCGCTGGAGCGCCATGCGGTCCGAGGACAGGTCGATCCCCGTGCGCTCCTTGAACTGCTCCACCAGCCACGTCTGGATGGCCAGGTCGATGTCCTCGCCGCCGAGGAACGTGTCGCCGCTGGTGGCCAGCACCTCGAACACGCCGTCGTTCATCTCCATGAGGGTGAAGTCGAAGGTGCCCCCGCCGAAGTCGTAGATGGCCAGGATCTGCTTCACGCCCTTCTTGTTGAATCCGTAGGCGAGGGCGGCGGCCGTGGGCTCGTTGATGATCCGCTGGACGTTGAGCCCCGCGATCTTGCCCGCGTCCTTGGTGGCCTGCCGCTGGGCGTCGTCGAAGTACGCGGGCACCGTGATCACGGCGTCAGCCACTTCCTCGTGGAGGAACGCTTCCGCCGCCTGCTTGAGCGACCGGAGGACGATGGCCGTCACTTCCGGCGGCGCGTAGTCCCGCTCGCCGACGCGCACCCACACGTCGCCGTTGGGCGCGGCCACCACGGGGAAGGGCAGCCGACCCACCGCCTCCTGCACCTTCGGCGCCTGGAACCGCTGCCCGATCAAGCGCTTCACCGCGAAGAGCGTGCGCTGGGGATTGGTGACCGCCTGCCGCTTGGCGATGTGGCCCACGAGGACGTCGCCCTTGTCGGTGAACGCCACCACCGATGGCGTGGTGCGGCTCCCTTCCCGGTTGGGGATCACGCGGGAATCCCCGCCCTCCATGACGCAGACGCAGCTGTTGGTGGTGCCGAGGTCGATGCCGATCAGCTTGCCTGCCATGGGAGAACTCCGGGTTCGCGGCTTCAGGGTAATGGGTTGTCCATGCAGCATCCAGCCTCGGCGCTGGAGAAGCTAGGATTTTCCAGGCTCCGGCAACCGGTTGACCACCACGCGGGCGGCCCTCAGGAGATGGCCCCGCAGGTTGAAGCCCCGTTCGTAGATGGCCGCCACGGCACCATCGGGGAGGTTGGGATCCGTGAAGGTCGTGAGGGCCTCGGCGTGGAGGGCGTCGAAGGGGTCGCCCACCTGCAGGGAAAGGGGCTCCACATTCATCCGCCGGAGGGCCTCCACGAACTGCTTGCGGATCAGATCCACACCGGACCGGAAGGATTCCACGTCCTGATAGCTGGCGCTCAGGCCGCGGTCGAAGTTGTCCAGGACGGGCAGCAACTCCAGCAGCAGCTTCCGCTCGGCCTGCTCCACGGCCAGGGCGACGTCCCGCTGCGCGCGGTTCCGGAAATTGTTGAAGTCCGCCGCCAGGCGGCGGTGCTGATCCATGAGCTCCGCCTCGCGCCGGAGCATCTCCTCCATCTGGCGCTCCGCCTCGGTGAGAGCGGATTCCAGGTCCACTTCAGGCACGACCTGGGTGGGATATTCCGAGGCCACCTCGTCGGCCACAGCCTGGAGGTCGCCGTCGACGGATTCGTCCAGATTGAGGTCCACCAGGTCTTCGGCACCGGCGGAAAGCGGCGCGTCCGGCTCCTCCTGGGGGCGGAGATTGGGTTCGTGCGGGGTATCAATGGCCATCGCAGCAGTATACGCACTCGGACAAGCCCCGCAGAGAGCGGAGGGGCCTTCTTTGAGCGGGGAATTTCAGCGCTCCTGCCGCCGCTGCACCTGCCCCGACCACCACCGGAGCCCCCCCATCAGCCGGCCGTAGTCCATCCGGAGCGGACCCACCAGCGCGAAGGTCACGAAGCCCGCGGGGCCCAGCCGCACAGTCCGAACCGCCGTGGCCAGGGGCCAGCCCTCGAGATAGGGATTCTCCGAACCCAGGAGCAGCTGGACGTCTTCGGCGGCCCGCTCGGCGAAAGCGTTCAGCAGCCGCGCCAGGCGCCCGTGCTCCTCGAAGGCCGCCACCAGGCTGCGGAAGCGGCTCATGTCCTCGAATTCGGGAAATCCCCCCAGGCGGCCCAGACCGGACACCAGCACCGGGGGTTCCCCGTCGGAGCGGTCGTCGGGCCAGCGGGCCGCGAGATCCTGCAGCCGCAGCTGGAGGGATTCCCCTTCCCGCGCCCCGGCCTCCAGCGCATCCAGCAGCCGCGTCCGCATCTCGGCCAGGGTGAGGCCGCTGAACTCGGCCGTGGCGTAGTTCCCCAGTTCCGTGAGGACGGTGTCCGGGTAGTCCCAGACGTTGTCCATCAGCCGATGCTCCACTTCCCCGCGCGTGCCCACCCATACCGCCACCACCCGGCGGGGGCCGACGGGCACGAACTCCAGCCGCGCTAGGCGGCTCCGGGTGAGCGGCAGCGGAAGCGCCACGCACACCCCGCCCATCACGTCCGCCAGGGTCCGCCCCGCGTGGCGCGCCCAGGCTTCAGGATCCAGGTCCCACCCGTCCAGAGCCGCCGACAGGCGCTCTTCCACCTCCGGCCCCGGCGTCTGGGCCTTCAGGCAGCGGTCGACGTAATAGCGGTAGGCCCGCTCGGTGGGCACCCGCCCCGCGGACGTGTGGGGCTGGGCGACGAGGGATTCCTCCTCCAGATCCGACAGGACGTTCCGGATGGTGGCGCTGGACAGGGATTCGGGGTAGCGCTTGGCCAGCAGGCGGGAGCCCACGGGCTCGCCTTCTTCCAAGTAGGCCTCAATGAGGGTGCGCAGCACGGACTCGCCGCGAGGATTGAGGTTCGGTCGGGCCATTGAGATCGTCCCTGGCAGGATGGTCCTACTATACGGCAGGATATTCC
This sequence comes from Geothrix sp. 21YS21S-4, assembly GCF_030845995.1. Classification (NCBI taxonomy): domain Bacteria; kingdom Pseudomonadati; phylum Acidobacteriota; class Holophagae; order Holophagales; family Holophagaceae; genus Geothrix; species Geothrix sp. 21YS21S-4. Next base: position 783,774 of record NZ_CP132719.1, on the reverse strand, counting down.
CTTCGAAGGAGGTCCCATGCGCACCATCCTGATCCCCCTATCCCTGGTCCTGGTCGCAGGCCTGGGGTGCAACCGCAAGAGCGAAGCCGCCGTCCAGGCCGAAGAGGCCGCCAAGGCGGCGGAAGCCAAGGTGGCCCAGCTCGAACAGCAGCTGAACGAGGCCAAGGCGAACAAGACCGAAGGCCCCGACAAGGAGACCGTCCAGCAGGTGACCCGGTCCCAGGTGAAGGCCCTGGAGCGCCAGGTTGCCGATGCCAAGAAACGGGCGGAGACCAAGAAGCAGGAGGCCCTCACCCTGGCCTCCGCCCCCGCTCCCAAGGAGGAGCCCAAGCCGGTGGTGGTGGACGTCCCCGTGGGCACCAAGCTGGAAATCGCCCTGGCGCGCGAGCTGGCCACCGACAAAGACCAGCCCGGGGATGCCTGGGAGGGTTCCCTCGCCACGGACGTGGTGGTGAACGGCAAGCTCGTGTGGAGCGCCGGAAGCGCCGCCCGGGGCGTGGTGACCCAGAGTGCCGCCGCGGGCCGCCTCGCCAACGGCCAAGGGGCCCTGGGCATCCGCCTCACGGAGATCGCCGGCGTGGGCGTGGACACCGACACCCACGTGGTGGTCGCCACTGCCAGGGGCGAGCGCAACGCCAAGTACATCGGCGGAGGCGCGGCCCTGGGCGCCCTCATCGGGCTGCTGTCCGACAAGAAGAACCAGGGCGATCACGCCTTGGGCGGAGCGGCCGTGGGCGCCGCCGCCGGCACCGCCGCCGCCGCGGCCACCGCCAACACGGTGATCCGCATCCCCGCCTCCCAGCCCGTCTCCTTCAGCCTCACGGGCGCCGAGCGGGTGACGCTGAGGAAGTAGCCGCCGGCTCTCGGCGAACGCAAAAGCGGGAGGCGCGAGCCTCCCGCTTTTGTTTAGGCCTCCAGAGCCTGCAACCGCTCGGCCTCGAAGGCCGCGCGGAGGGATTCCAGGATGGGTTCGATCTGGCCGCCCATGGGGGGCCCCGCTCCGTGAACGCAGCGCCCGCAGGGCCAAGTGAACGGGAGGGCGGCCCGGGGGGCCGTCCGATCGCGGGCCGCCAAAAGCCGCGTGTGCAGAGCCGCGAAGCGGCGAGCGCTCAGCGGCGGAGCTTCATGCCTCCAGCGCCTGCAACCGCTCCGCCTCGAAGGCCGCGCGGAGGGATTCCAGAATGGGTTCGATCTGGCCGCCCATGGGGGGCCCCGCTCCGTGAACGCAGCGCCCGCAGGGCCAAGTGAACGGGAGGGCGGCCCGGGGGGCCGTCCGATCGCGGGCCGCCAAAAGCCGCGTGCGCAGAGCCGCGAAGCGGCGAGCGCTCAGCGGCGGAGCTTCATGCCTCCAGGGCCTGCAACCGCTCCGCCTCGAAGGCCGAGCGGAGGGATTCCAGAATGGGCTCGATCTGGCCGCCCATGAAGCTGTCGATCTGGTGGATGGTGACGCCCACGCGGTGGTCGGTGACGCGGCCCTGGGGGAAGTTGTAGGTGCGGATCTTCTCGCTGCGGTCGCCGCTGCCCACCTGCGACTTGCGGAGGGCGGAGTGGGCGGCGTCGGCCTCGTCCTGGGCCTTCTGCAGCAGGCGCGAGCGGAGCACCGTCATCGCCTTGGCCATGTTCTTGATCTGGCTGCGCTCGTCCTGGCAGCTCACCACCGTATTCGTGGGCAGGTGGGTGAGGCGGACGGCGGAATAGGTGGTGTTCACGCTCTGCCCGCCCTTCCCGCCGGAGCAGAAGGTGTCGATGCGCAGGTCCTTGGGATGGATCTCGATGTCCACTTCCTCGGCTTCGGGCATGACGGCCACCGTGGCGGCGGAGGTGTGGATCCGGCCCTGGGTCTCGGTCTTCGGGACCCGCTGGACGCGGTGGACGCCGCTCTCGAAGCGGAAGAGGCTGTAGGCGCCGTCCCCCTGGATCTCGGCGGTGGCCTCCTTCAGGCCTCCGGCGTCCGCGTCGCTCTCGTCGAGCACCGAGACCTTGAAGCCCCGGCGCTCGGCGAAGCGGATGTACATCCGGAACAGCTCCGCGGCGAACAGGGCGGCTTCTTCCCCGCCCGTGCCGGCGCGGACTTCCAGGATCACGTTCTTGGCGTCGGCGGGGTCCTTGGGGATGAGCAGGCGCTTGATCTCCGCCTCGCCCTCCGCGATGGCCTTCTTCAGGTCGGGGATCTCCAGTTCCGCCATCTCCCGCAGGTCGGCGTCCATGGACTTGTCGCCCAGGATCAGCTCTGCTTCCTCCAGCTGCCGGAGGCGCGTCTTCTGGGCCTGGAAGGCCAGGACCACAGGCTCCAGTTCCGCCCGCAGCTTGGTCAGTTCCCGCAGGCGCTTGGGGTCGGAGACCACCGACGGATCCTGCAGCTGCGCCTCCACTTCCTGGAAGCGGGCATCGACGGCTTCAAGTTGGTCGAGCATGGGAGCCTCACGGATGCTGGGACACGCCAAAACAAAAGGACGGGCCGATCGCTCGGCCCGTCCTTCGGAACATCGCAGCTAGGCTTCGGTCGTCTCGGCGACCGGCTCGGGAGCGGCGGCGGCAGGGACTTCCTTCTTCGCGTACTTCTTGTTGAACTTCTCCACGCGGCCTTCGGTATCCATCAGGCGCTGCTTGCCGGTGAAGTAGGGGTGGCAGTTCGAGCAGATTTCCACGCGCAGCTCTTTCTTGGTGGAACGGGTCATGAACTCGTTCCCGCAGGCGCAGTGGACCTTCACGTCGTGCAACTCGGGGTGCATTTTTTCCTGCATCGCTTTCCTCCTGGGACCGACCGGATGCCCCCATGAGCGGGGTGATTGCACGCGGCTTGTCCACGCAAGACCAACAGTCTATCGCCGAATCCCCTTCATCTCAAGGGGGATTCCCCGATCGGCCTGTCCCTACTCCTGGGCCTGGGGCGTCAGGACCCAGCGCTCCGCCAGGATGCGCTTGAGCTTAAGCGCCCCCAGAACGCTGAGGAGCAAGGTGGCGTTGAAGCTGAGTTCCAGGGGGACCTTCCACCACTGGAACCGCACCCGCCCCAGGAAACCAGCCTCGATGACGAACATCAGGATGGTGAAGACGGTGGGCTCCAGCAGGCTCTGCCACCAGGGGCGCTCCTGGCTGTGCCGCTCCAGCAGAAAGCCCGTGTAGGCCCCATACAGCAGCCGCGTGGGCTTGAAGCCGTGATGGGTGGTGAAGCCCAGGGGAATGGACAGGAGGGAGGTGATGAGCACCGCCACCGCCGTCCGGGCCCAAGGGTTGAGCCGCAGCCAATGGCGCCGGGCCCAGAAATAGCCCGTTCCGACCGCCAGGCCCTGGGCGGCGGCAAAGGCCAGGCAGATGTACCAGCGCCAGCCTTCAAACCACATGTGGCCGCCGGTGGCGAGCCCGATGATCATCCCCGCCGCCAGGGCCGTGCTGCCCCGGTGATTGGCGTCCTGTCCGTCGCCCGCGGCCAGTTCCTCCGCCAGAAGGCTGGGGTGCTCCTTCTCGGCCAGCAGGGCGGACATGCCGGATTCGGTATCGACGCCGCGCGCCTCGGCCTCGTCCCGGAGGTGGGCCTCCAGCTCACGGAGGAGGGCGGTCCGGCGCCAGCGCGTCAGGCCCCGCAGGCCTGAGCCTACCTGGGCGAGATAGGCTTCGAGCGCCCGCGACATCGTGCTTCCTAGGCCCGGGGTCCCACGAAGGCCTGGACCATGTCCACGAACTGGTTCCATTCCTTCTTCTTGGCCGACAGGAAGGCCTCCCCCGCGGGCTGGATGGCGTAGTAACGGCGCTCGCGGCCGTTCTCCTGCGTCTCCCAGTAGGAGGTGATGAACTCGGTGGCCTCCAGCTTGTGCAGGGCCGGGTACAGGGCGCCTTCCTTCAGCGTGTACGTCCCCCCGGTGCGCTGGCGGACCGTCTCGATGATCTGGTAGCCGTACATGGGCCCCTCGCAGAGCAGCGACAACAGCAGCAGCGGGGTGCTGCCCTTCAGCAGTTCACGGTCCACAGGCCCTCCGGTTTAGGTGCGTCCCCAGGCCTTGAATATACATCGCATGGTGATGTCCGTCAAGTTGTTTGAACCATCATCGGGCAAAACCCGCCGCGATTTGGATCGGTTTCACCCGCTTCCCATCCCCTCCGCAAGGAGGATTCGATCCGTCCGCCCCGAGAGGAAAAATTGGCCCAGTCATGGTTCCACTTACCTCGACGAGGCGACAGCCTCTCAGGAGCGGCGGAAGGTCCCGCTGGTGGCCCTCAGCAGGGGCGTGAGCAGCCATGCGAGAAACAGCGTGGGAAGCGGGACTACCACCAGCCATGCGACCCCCGCATGCCAGAAGCTGCCCCAGAACAGGTGCAACGCCCCCCAGGCGTCCGCCTTCAGCGCGGCCTGCAGCACCGACAGGGAGAGCGGCAGGGGCGGTGCGCCGAACAGCCGTTCCCCCAACCGGATGAAGGGGATCAGCAGCGCCACCTGGAGCGGATAGGCGGCGTAGTTGACGAGCTGCATGGCGGGCTGGTTCAACCGGAAAAGGAACCCCGCCCCCACGCACAGGAGCGTGGACGTCCCCACCAGCGGCGTCACCCCCAGCGCCAGCCCCACCGCCAGGCTCCACGCCAACCGCTGGGGACTCGATCCCTCCCGCAGCATCCGGAGCAGCGGCTCCCCGACGCGGGCCTTCAGCCAGGCCCTCATGGATTCACGCGGGCGGCGGCAGACACGGGAGAGAAGCGCATATCCCTCCAGGGTAGGCGCGACACCCGGACCCGCGCTTGAACGAATCGCCGTTCGAAGCCATGGTGGAAAGTCGCAGTACCCGTAGCTCAGTTGGATAGAGCGTTGGCCTCCGAAGCCAGATTAGGCTCTCCAGTGCTTGGGGATTAAAACCGGTAAATCATGTTTTATCAACCCATGATTTACTGTGAGCCAATGTAAATTGCCACAAAACATCCTGAAAGTGACCACAAAATAGCCACGAATGGAACCAGAATCCTGGCAAAAGTGGTTCAACACCTATTTCGCAACCAGGAAACTCTGGCAGTCCTAAAGCACAGCACATATGAACAGTAATACGAACCGACCATTCCCGGGTACTTTGGATTGCTGCTTACGTTCAAAGTGTATTTGAAGCATGCAGAGCAAGACACTAGGGCCAGCGTAACCCCTGTAACCCGGCCCAATTTTGCGATGTAACCGGGGAAGAGCATGGGATTTCCTTAGAGGCCTAACGAATATGGCTAACCGGCCGCGCCTGCGCCGAAGCGATGAGCGGAGCCGAAATAGCGAAATGTTGAGAGAGAGCGGAAGGCAATGCAGGCGGGGTCCGAGTTGAGCGGAGGGTTAGGCGGCTGGTATGCATGGGAGGTTATAGAATTTAAACAAATGCGAGAATTTTTGATTTTGTTGATAAAATTTAATTTATGATTTTAAATTAATCACCCATTGGCAAAGAACTACCGTCATATTCATGAATGCTCAAGTAATGCAGAAGAATGTCGGCATTTGAATTGTTGTAGAATCCTAGGAAGGTATTTGCATCGAATGTCAGCGGCAAATCTGGAAGTTTGGTGATCAAAGTCACCACCTGAAAATCATTTTCTTGGACAGAACTATTGATCGAATCACACGTGAGAATTGTTACAGAACTAGAACCACTACGAATGAGGAGATAGCAATCATTTGGGCCTAAAGTACTTGACTTAAAAATCGCAGTTATTGCAGCCATTCGTCTGGGGCGCCAATTTATAAACGGCGATTGAACGTTTCCTCCGGGAGAAACCCGAATGCTATTTGAGCTAAAAATTGCTCGAGGATCTGATGGGATTAGATTTGTCCTGCTTCCCTCGATAAGAGGGAAGGATTTCACCATGCCTACCCTAGGACATCCATCAAACATCCCACGAATCATTACATAGGACCTAGATAATGAGGGGTACCCAAGGCCCGGAACGTATTTTATGCCCTCTATATATACTCCGGTTGAATCGACCACATTAACAACTGGGTTTGAATAGAATGGGCTTTGAGCGCTAATGCCATCAATTCGAATGTTATTTGATTTATAAATAAGAATTGCATTTGGAGCTGTGTTTGTTAAATAATTTCGAATTGTTACATCGCTTGCATAATCGGCATAGATATCATATTGCTTGCTATTTTCTGCATAAACCCCGTCAATGGTAATGGTTGATCCGGAGTTATTAAATATATGTATATTGGCGCAATTCTGGCCTTCAAGATAAATATTTCTAATTAATGTGTGTCCGCCAGTGGTAAGAATTTGCCATAGTGCCTGGCTTGGTGCCCCTGATCCCAAATTAATGGTATCCCACACCAGACTATTTGAGCCAACCTGCTTAATGGCATAGGCAGCCCCTCCCATAAACATAGAGCGTTCCACTTTACCAATGTAACAATTATTTACAAAGAGGCCATTTAGATTTCCAGATGTGTAAATATCAGACAAATAGGCCGTTGTGCACTGCAATAAAATCGCAGCGAAGGATGAAGAGGTAGGTGGGGCGTCAAAACCTAGGTTTCGAATTGTAACCTGGATATTGGGATTTACTGCACCCACATTGAATCCACCCAATCCGGAGTTATTGTGTGAAACCAAAATAACCGCACCATGATCTGTTGTGGAATTATTGGGGTATTCGAGGCTGTACTGATTCACAGGCCCAGTTCCCTCGAGAATACAACTCGTATTTATAGGGATTTCGCAATCAATTTTATATACCCCAGGTGAGAATTGGATGTACTTTGCACCAGAATTTATGGCATTAATAATGGCGCAGGAGTCATTTGCAACCCCGTTTCCCATTGCACCAAAATCCGCTTTGACATTCGCAGGACGATTTGGGTCAGACCATGGAGCTGTGGTTGGGCAAATGCAATCAGCTGCATACCCCCGCGGAGAGAAGAAAATAAGCATATTAAGAATAACTGCCAAATATATGTATTTCAGTAAATTGTGCGGTATATAAGGGGCGAATATCATAGTGATCCCTCGAGATGAATTGTAAAACTGCACATTAGTGGTTGGCAGTGATTCTCATGAAGCCGCCTAACGAATGAAGCTAACCGGCCCTATTGCTGCGGGACAGGGATGCTAAATTGTTTGAGGACGCTAGCGCGCAGCGATAGGGTCCGAGTTGAGCGCAAGGTTAGGCCGAGCCCATAGCAGGAGCAACCCGAGCACACGATGTGCTGAGATTTGAGCCTGATTGAATGGGAGCGAGCATTCATGCTGACGAGCCCAAAGGAGAATGGCCGGAGTTATTGCGCGAAGCTGAAGGAGCAAAAGCTGAAGCGACCTCGATGATGGCAGAAATCCATGGGCCGACGGTTGATGAGTAAGCAATAACGCCATTCTTGGACTGACGGAGAACTGCGAACAGCGCGATTTGGCGATGGAACGTGGCGCGATGGCTGGGCTGGTGTGGCCCACGATTGCCCAGAAGACAGAAATAGACAGGCGAACGAGGCCTAACGAATGAAGCTAACCGGCCGCGCCTGCACCGAGGCGCTGAGCGGAGCCGAGGAAGCAGGAAGATGAAAGAGAGCGGGAGGCAATGCAGGCGGGGTCCGAGTTGAGCTGAGGGTTAGGCCGCCAGTTCCCATCAATCACTGTTGGTTGCAACCGTTGTTTGAAAGTCTCGATTGAAGTCTTCAAGAGTATGCCAGCCGAGTAGCGAGATAACTTCAAAGGCAAGATTTTTCTCTCGATAGCGTGAGAATTCGGGACCCATTTCAGCGGTCAACGCATCAAAGCATATCACCACTTTCGGTTTGGGGTTGCCCTCTTCCCAATGCTCGGTTTGGTTGCGGGCCTGAAGAATAACTGCAGCTAATGTTTGAGAACCAATTTGGCGAACAGAAGGCCAATCAGATGGCGAACCGTAGGCCAATGAAAGCCCCTGTTTGGCAAGTTGAAGTACATTTCCTGAAAGTGCCGAGATAGAAAACTCACGTACCTCCAACATTTTTTCGAGTTCTTCTAGTGAGATGGATTTGTAGTGTTGATCTTTATCAGGGCCAAAATAGGTATCCCAGTAAAGGCCTACGCCATCCATCAAATCCTCGGAATCCATTGCATTCATCTGGGTGAACTCTGCTCTTCGGTATTGATCTTCCGCGAGTTCCTTTAGATGAAGAATCTCCTCCCGGAGTTTTTGGGCCCTTTCGTGATCATGCCAGATAGAGCCAAGTAGGCTTCCTAGAGCATGCTCGATTTCATGAAGGTAGGCGTTTATGTCCATGGCGGCCTACCTAGAGATTCTGCGACAGAGGGGTTTGAAGAATTGTCGTAGAACGGGGGGAACAGGAGCATGGGATGTACTGCTATGCGACGATTTCCGATTTTCGGAAGGCATTCTCCAAACGTAATGATTGGCGGATGAGGTGGGGTTCAAGGAAATTTGCAGGCAAATCATACCGCATGGGTGAGTCATCTTCGATCTAAACGCTCCGCGTTCCGAGATGATGCCTTGGCCAGGCGGAAGGTTGGTATGTCCGGGATCTTCCAGGGTGCCTGGAGGACGGAGTTTGAGTTGAAATTCGCTTAATATTCGCCTTAATTGAAGGCATCCCGCAAGCCTCCGAAGCCAGCCCGAATCCTCCGAGGAGCGATATGGAACCTGGTCCCACCCCTGCCCCGCGACTTCTCGACCAGGTCCACGCGGCCATCAGCATCCGCCACCTCAGCCCAGCCACGGACACGGTCTACTGCCGGTGGATACGCAGCTTCATCCTCTTCCACGGGAAACGGTACCCCCGCGACATGGGCCCCGATGAGGTGGAGGCCTTCCTCTCCCATCTGGCCATCCAGGGGAAGGTGGCCCCCTCGACTCAGAACCAGGCCAAAGCGGCGCTCCTCTTCCTCTACAAGGCGGTCCTGGAGACAGAGCTGCCCTGGTTGAACCGGGTCGTGCAGGCCAAGTCGGCGCCCCGCCTTCCCGTGGTCCTGACGCCAGCCGAGGTGTTTAGACTGCTCGATCAGATGGGCGGCACCATGGGCCTGTTCGCCCGCCTGCTCTACGGAACCGGCATGCGCCTGAAGGAAGGCCTCCGCCTTCGCGTCAAGGATCTCGATTTCGAGCGGCGCGAGGTCATCGTAAGAGAAGGCAAGGGTGGCAAAGATCGCGTGACCATGCTGCCGGAGGCCCTGGTTAGCCCGCTCCAGGAGCACCTGCTGAAGGTGCGGGCGCTCCACGCCCAGGACTTGGAGGCTGGCTTCGGCGAGGTCTGGCTGCCCCATGCCTTAGGGGCGAAAGTACCGGGGACTCGGGAAGAAATGGCACTGGCAGTGGGTATTCCCTTCCAGACTGCGAGGACCCGATCCGGAAAGCGGAGTGATCCGGCGCCATCACATCTACCCCGAGAGTATTCAGCGTGCGATTCGCGAGGCCGCTAGGCGAGCCGACATCGCCAAGCCCGTGACGCCCCATGTGCTGCGCCACTCCTTCACGACCCACCTGCTGGGGAGCGGCTACGACATCCACACCATCCAGGAACTACTCGGCCACAAGGACGTGGAGACCACCATGACCTACACCCACGTGCTGAATCGCGGTGGCCACGGCGTCGCGAGCCCACTGGATCGCATCGGGATCGGGGCCAAGGCACCCATGGGTCACCCAAGACTTGTGGATATCTCCCCCTCCTTGGGATAGGTATGGTGGAACGATCCGAATCGATGCAGATGGGGCAGAGGCTCCAGGACCAATTACGACGCCTTGAACTGTGCCTTGTAGGGTGGAGTAGCTAGGATCTGGGATCTCGGGTTAGGATGTAAGAGCAGAAGGGATTGCCAGGGTTTTGCCAGGAGAAAGAACCAACATTAGCTCAAAAATGTTGCTATGTTTTCCAAACAATCGGCAACCAAGTCCAATCATTTCGGCAAAAAGTACCCGTAGCTCAGTTGGATAGAGCGTTGGCCTCCGAAGCCAAAGGTCGCTGGTTCGATTCCAGTCGGGTGCACCAATCCAGTCCCCTGAAGCCTTCGGTTTCGGGGGTTGGTCTATGGGGGGCTCGGTAATACCGGGCGGATTGAAGCGATTACTCCAAATCCACGCTCTCCGATGGATTGGGGCGATTCACTTCCCACTTCAACAGAGCATCCAAGACCGGACAAAGCGACTGCCCCCACTCGGTAAGCCTGTATTCCACCTTCGGTGGCACCTGAGGGTAGACGACCCGGCGCACGATCCCGTCCTTCTCCAGCTGGCGCAGCTGCTGGATCAGCATCTTCTGGGAGATCCCCGGAATCTCCCGCTCCAGTTCCGAGAAGCGGAGGATCTTCCCTCCGAACAGGCGGAACAGGATCACCAATTTCCAGCGGCCTTCGAGCATGCGCAGGATCTTCTCCACCGCGGTCGCGGCGGTGCCGGGCGTGGGATAGAGGTCCTTACTTTCCAGTAAGGGCCTTACTTTTTCGTCGGTTCTTGTCACGTCCTCAGGCTACGTCCACCTTGAGGGCGGGACAAGCGCGCACGCCGAAGCGTCTCTCCCAAAGGAGAAGGCCATGACCGAAAAACTGCCGCCATCCATCGAGCGCTATTTCTCCGGAAAGAACACCGGGGACTTTGCCGCCGCCGCGTCGGCCTTTTCTGAATCGGCATCCGTGAAGGATGAAGGCCAGAGCCATGAAGGACGGGCCGCCATCCGCGCCTGGATGGAAGAGACGAGCCGGAAGTACAGGGATACGGCGGAGATCCAGGACGTCGCCATGGATGGTGCCGCCGTGCAGGTCACGGCGCTCGTCTCGGGCACGTTTCCCGGCAGCCCGGTCCCGCTTCGCTTCAAGTTCACGCTCGACGGATCTCGCATCGGCCGCCTGGAGATCGCGTCATGACGATGGCCCCCCACTTCAAGAGCGATCCAACCGAATTTTCCGGGAAGCGGGTCCTGGTGACGGGCGGCACGAAGGGCGCGGGTGAAGCCATCGTCCGGCGCTTCGCGTCGGGCGGCGCGCGGACCGCGACCAGCGCCCGGTCCGAGCCGCCCTCCGGTGGCGCCAGCGACCTCTTCGTCCAGGCGGACCTCACGACGCCGGAAGGCGCGGAAAGGGTCGCATCAATGGTGACGGAGACGTTCGGAGGTGTGGACATCCTGATCCATTGCCTCGGCGGGTCCAGCACGCCCGGCGGAGGCTTCGCGGCGGCGACGGAAGCGTTCTGGGAGAAAGAGCTGAACCTGAATCTGCTGGCCGCCGTGCGCCTCGACCGCCTGCTGGTGCCCGGCATGATCCAACGGGGCTCCGGCGGGGTGATCCACATCTCCTCGATCCAGCGCCGGCTGCCGCTCCACGAATCCACCATTCCCTATGCGGCGGCGAAAGCCGCCCTCGTCAATTACAGCAAGGCGCTGTCGAAGGAACTGGGCCCCAAGGGCGTCCGCGTGAATACGGTCTCGCCCGGCTGGATCATGACCACGGCGGCCGACCGGATGGTCCAGCGCCTCGCGGAAAGCGGCGGAACCAGCCAAGATGCGGCTCGCCAGGGCATCATGGACGCGCTCGGCGGCATCCCGATCGGAAGACCGGCCTGGCCCGAAGAGATCGCCGAACTCGTGGCCTTCCTGGCCTCGGATCGCGCCGCGTCGATCCACGGCGCGGAGTACGTCATCGACGGCGGGACGGTTCCGACGGTGTGACCGGCGCCGCGAGCGCTCCCTGAGGTCCGCCTACGGTCCGCCTCGCCGTGCCGTTGACCTGCCCGAAGTAGGCACGGACGCCGCGGGTGACGGCGTCGGCGACTTTGGCGCGGAAGGCGGGGTCCTTCAGCTTCGCTTCTTCGCGGGGGTTGGAGATGAAGGCGACTTCCACCAGGACGGCGGGCATGGCGGCGCCGCGCAGGACGATGAAGGGGGCCTGCTTCACGCCGCGCTCCTTGATGCCCGCGAGGCGGTTGAGCTCGCCCTGGACCGCCACGGCCAGGCGCTCGGAATCCTGGAGAAACGCCTTCTGAGCGAGGTCCTCCAGGATGCTGGCGACCACGCTGTCGGGGCCCGGCTCGGGACCGGCACCGGCGTTCTCCGCGGCGGCCAGGCCGTCATCGTCGCCCTTGCCCAGGCTCAGGAAGTAGACCTCGGAGCCCCGGGCGGAGCGGGCGCGGGCGGCGTTCAGGTGGAGGCTGATGAACAGGTCCGCGCCGCGCACGTTGGCCACGCGGGCGCGCTCCCACAGGGGAATGAAGGTGTCGTCGTCGCGGGTGAGGAGCGCCTCGAAACCGGCGGCCTCCAGCCGGGCGGCCACGGCCTTCCCGATGTCCAGGGCCGCGGCCTTCTCCTTCAGTCCCTTCGGTCCCCGCGCGCCTCCGTCGTCGCCCCCGTGGCCCGGATCCACCATCACCTTCAGCCGCGCGGGAACCGCGGCGGATTTGGGGCTGGGGCCGCCAGACAGTAGGCTGAAGGTGGCGAGCAGAAGGCTCGGGAGTCGGATCATGGCCCAATCGGTAAAAGGCATGCGGGATCTGTTCGGAGCGGAGCTGCGCTGGTTCCAGCATATCGAAGATACCGCCCGCCGCGTGTTCGCCCGCCACGGCTACGGCGAGATCCGCACGCCGATCCTCGAAGAGCTGGAGGTCTTCAAGCGCAGCGTCGGCGAAAGCTCCGACATCGTGAACAAGGAGATGTACGAGTTCACGGACAAGGGCGGCCGGCAGGTGGTGATGCGCCCGGAGAACACCGCGGGCGTGGTCCGCGCGGCCATCCAGCACAAGCTCCTGGCCTCCAGCGATCCGGTCCTGTTCTATTACATCGGCCAGCAGTTCCGCTACGAGCGCATGCAGACGGGCCGCTACCGCCAGTTCTGGCAGATCGGGGCCGAGAGCTTCGGCGTCGCCACGCCCGAGAGCGAAGCGGAGAGCCTGCTGCTGCTCCACAGCTTCCTGAAGGAACTGGGCCTCAAGCGGATGGTCTTCTCCATCAACAGCGTGGGCACGCCGGAGTCGCGGCCCGCCTTCCACGCGGCGTTCCGCGCCTTCTTCGCCGAGCGGGCGGACCGCTTCTGCGCCGATTGCCACCGGCGCATCGAGACCAATCCGCTGCGCGTCCTGGATTGCAAGAACGAGGCGTGCCAGGCGGCGCTGGAAGGCCACCCCGTCATCACGGACCACTTGGACGAGGCCTCCGCGAAGCACCACGTGCGCCTCAAGGCTTTGCTGACAGAGCTGGAGATTCCCTTCGAGGAGAACCCGCGCCTGGTGCGCGGACTGGACTACTACACCCGGACGGCCTTCGAGCTGCTCAGCTCCGACCTCGGCGCCCAGAGCGCCCTGCTGGGCGGCGGGCGCTACGACGGGCTGGTGAAGCAGCTGGGCGGCCCCGAGGTTCCCGCCTTCGGCTGGGCCATCGGCCTGGACCGGCTGGCGATGGTCCTCCAGCAGGTGCGCGGCGAGGCGCCCCACGCCGTTCCCGCCCTGCTGATCCCCCTGGGGGAACGCGCGGCGACCGAGGCCCTGAAACTGGCGCGCCGGCTGTGGGACGCGGGTGCGGCGGTGCAGTTGGAGACCCGCGGCGGGGCGCTGAAGAAGGCGATGGCCACTGCCAACCGCACCGGCGTCCAGACGGTGCTCATCCTGGGCGACGGCGAGCTGGAGGCCGGAACGGTCACCGTGAAGCACATGGCCACGGGCGAGCAGGAGAGCTGGCCGGCGGATGAAGTGGCGGCGCGACTGGCCAAATCCTGACCATTCCGATAAACTAATGGCTTCGTGATCGCAGGCGACCCCCGGTCTCCGCCTCTTTTCAGTCCGAATAACCTTCTTTCGTCGCCCTGACCGGGCCCCCGGAAAGCTCCGTGGGCGGGCCTTTTCAGGAGCACATGATGTCCTTCGATTCCCTCGGGCTGATGCCCGAGCTTCTGCGCGCCGTGCGCGAACAGGGCTACGAAGCCCCCACCCCCATCCAGGCCCAGGCGATTCCCCTGGTGCTGGAAGGCCGCGACCTGCTGGCGCGGGCCCAAACGGGCACCGGCAAGACGGCGGGCTTCACCCTGCCGCTGCTCCAGCGGCTGGCCCCCCAGGCCAGCACTTCCGCCTCGCCCGCGCGCCATCCCATCCGCGCCCTGGTCCTGACGCCCACCCGCGAGCTGGCCCTCCAGGTGGAGGAGAGCGTCCGCACCTACGGCCGCTACCTGCCGCTGCGTTCCGCGGTGATCTTCGGCGGCGTGAACATCAACCCCCAGGTCAAGGCCCTCCGGGCGGGCGTGGAGATCCTCGTCGCCACCCCCGGCCGGCTGCTGGACCACCACCAGCAGGGGAACCTCGACTTCCGCCATCTGGAGGTGCTCGTCCTGGACGAGGCTGACCGGATGCTGGACATGGGCTTCATCCGGGACATCCGGAAGATCCTCGCCCTGCTTCCCGCCCAGCGCCAGAGCCTCCTGTTCTCGGCCACCTTCACGGACGAGATCAAGCAGCTGGCTTCCACCTTCCTGAAGACGCCCGCCTCCGTGGAGATCACCGCGCGCAACACCGCCGCGGAGCTGGTGCGGCAAGTGGTCCATCCCGTGGACCGGGAGCGCAAGCGGGCCCTGCTGGCCCACTTGGTCCAGACCCGCGGACTGGAGCAGGTCCTCGTCTTCACCCGCACCAAGCACGGCGCCAACCGGCTGTCGGAGCAGCTCGACAAGGACGGCATCAGCTCCATGGCCATCCACGGGAACAAGAGCCAGCCCCAGCGGATCAAGGCCCTGGAATCCTTCAAGAAGGGCGAAGTGCGGGTCCTGGTGGCCACGGACATCGCCGCTCGGGGCCTGGACATCGACCAGCTGCCCCACGTCGTGAACTACGAACTGCCCCAGGTGCCCGAGGACTACATCCACCGGATCGGCCGCACGGGCCGGGCCGGGTCCGAAGGCGAGGCCCTGTCCCTGGTCTGCGTGGACGAACACAAGCTCCTCAAGGACATCGAGAAGCTCCTCCGCAAGGAGCTGCCGAAGAGCGTCGTCCCCGGCTACGCCCCCGATCCCACCATTCCCGCCGAGCCCATCCAGACCGGCCGCCGGGACAGCGGACGGCGGCCCGGACGCCCCTCGGGCGCCGGCGGCCAGGCCCCCCGGGGCGAACGCGGACGGCACCCCTCCCGGCCCGGCGCCCGCGGGAAATAAGGCCGCCGCGGGCGGACGCGATATACCCCTTGACACGAGGGTGAGGCGGTTTCAACCTTCTTGCTTATGCAAGAACACCCGGAACAGCCTTCTGACCTCCTTTCCGGCGCCGGCCTGGGAACGCTCGCCGCGGCCGTGCGCCGCCGCCTCAAGCAGGTGGTGTGGGCGCGGCTGACGCCCTACGGCCTCAGCCCCCAGCAGTTCTGGGTCCTCCTCGTGCTTCTGCGGGGCGGACCCAGTTCCCTTCATCCCCTGGCCCAGCACGTGTGGATGGACGATCCCACGGCCAGCCGGGTGGTGAAGGCGATGGTGGCCCGCGGCTGGCTCACCACGCGGCCGGATCCGCACCACGGGCGGCGCATCCTGATCGAAGTGGCGCCGGAGACCCTTCCCCGCGCCCGCGAGCTCGAAGCCCTCGCCCTGGAGCTGAAGACCGGCCTCGCCGCCGGGATGGACTCGGCCGAGCAGGCGGCCATGAGCCGCGGACTGCACGCCATGATCCGCAACCTGGACGGCATGCTCGGCGCGGACGCGGCCGAGGAGCCCAGCGAGACCGAGGCCCCGTGACGCGCCAGCCCTTCCTCGGAGTACCATCAGCAGCCGACCCCGGAGGAGCCTCCGCATGCGCGCTCTGATCGCCCTCGCCCTCGTCGCCTCCGCGGCCCTGCCCCTGGCTGCCCACGCCGCGCATCACGCGGCGCAGGCGGAAGCGCCGAAGATCCACAAGGTGGAGAAGGTCGCGGACAGCATCTACTGCATCTTCGGCCAGGGCGGGAACATCGGCCTCGTCGTCACCGCGCGCCATGCCGTCCTCATCGACGACCAGTTCGAGCGGCTCGTGCCCGGCCTAGTGGAGGCGGTCCGCTCCGTCACCGACAAGCCCATCAAGTACCTGATCAACACCCACGCCCACGGCGATCACGTGGGCGGCAACGTGGCCCTGGAGAAGCAGGTCAGCGCCATCATCGCCCACGCCAACGTCCGCAAGCGGATGGAGACGGAACAGGCGAAGCTGGAGCCCGCCAAGCGCGGCGGCCTGCCGGAACTGGCCCTCGGCTCCGAGGATCCCAAGGAGCGGGCCCGGCTGAACATCCACCTGGACGGCACCGAGATCCACCTGCTGCACCTGGGCCCCGGCCACACGGACGGCGACGTGATCGTGGGAGTTCCCGCCGCCCTGGTCATGCACATGGGCGACCTGTTCTTCCTCGGCATCCTGCCCTACGTGGATCTGGAAGGCGGGGGCGGCAGCTTCGACGGGCTGGTCGCCCAGATCGCCTCCGTGGCCTCGTGGATTCCCGATGGCGCCCGGATCATTCCCGGCCACGGCCCCGTCTGCGGAAAGAAAGAATTGCTCCGCTACCGCGACTTCCTCCAGGCCGTCCAGGCCCACGCCAAGGCGAACCCCGGAAAGGACGCGGCGGCCCTGGCCGCCTCCTTCGATACCGCCGCCTGGCCGGAGTGGAAGCCCCGACCCGACTTCGTCACCTGGGAAACCCTCTTCTCCGCCGCCCTGGGCCGAGGTCCGGCGCGCGTCCCCCGTTCCTGATCCCCTGACCTTCGACCTCCACCGCCCCCCTGCCCCGGACCTGTTCATGGACGCTCCCGACATCCCTTCTTCCACCCCCGCCGCCGGCCGCCCCGCGCTCCTCCGTGGATGGCGCCCCTGGGCGATCGGCGGCGTCCTGATCCTCGGCATCGTCCTCTACGCCCGCAGCGGGAAGAAGGATGCGGCCGCGAATCCGGCGGGGCATCCCGTCCCCGTCGCCGTGGCCCAGGCCCGGAAGGGGGACATGGCGGTCCGCCTCACGGGGCTCGGCACCGTCACCGCCCTGAACAATGTCACCGTCCGGAGCCGCGTGGACGGCCAGCTGGTGCGCGTCGCCTTCACCGAAGGCCAGATGGTGAAGGCGGGCGACCTCCTCGCCGAGATCGATCCCCGCCCCTTCCAGGTCCAGCTCATGCAGGCCGAGGGCCAGCTCGCCAAGGACCGCGCGGCCTACGACAACGCCGCGACGGACCTCAAGCGCCTGGACGGCCTGGTGCAGGGCGGGATCATCTCCCGCCAGCAGCTCGACACGCAGGTCTCCTCCGTCGCCCAGTACGCCGCCGCCCTCAAATCGGACGAGGGCGCGGTGGAGAGCGCCAAGCTGAACCTCGTCTACAGCCGCATCACCGCGCCCATCAGCGGGCGCGTCGGCCTGCGCCTGGTGGACGTGGGCAACATGGTGCGCGCCACGGATACCAACGGCCTCGCCACCGTCGCCCCCCTCCAGCCCATCAACGTCGTATTCGCCGTACCCGCCGACAACATCCAGAAGGTGCTGGGCCAGACCGCCAAGGAGGGCAAACTGCCCGTGGAAGCCTGGGACCGCGACCTGCGCACCCGCCTCGCCTCCGGCGCTTTGGCCGCCATCGACAACCAGGTGGATCCCGCCACCGGCACCGTCCGGTTGAAGGCCCTGTTCGCCAACGACGACCGGTCGCTCTTCCCCAACCAGTTCGTCAACGCGCAACTTCTGGTGGACACCCTGCGCGGCGTGGTGATCATCCCCACCGCCGCCATCCAGCGCGGGCCCCAGGGCGTCTTCGTCTACGTGGTGAAGGCCGACGGCACCGCGGAACTGCGCACCGTCGAGGTCCAGGGCACGGACGGGGACGAGACCGCCATCGGCAAGGGCCTGACCGGCGGCGAAACCGTGGTCACGGACGGACTGGAGAAGCTCCGCCCCGGCAGCAAGGTCGCCCTCCCCAAGCCCGCCGGCGCCAAGGGCTGAGCGGATGAATCCCTCCCGGCCGTTCATCCTCCGGCCCATCGCCACCTCGCTGCTGATGGCCGGACTCCTCCTGGTGGGGCTGCTCGCGTTCCGCCAGCTGCCCGTCTCCGCCCTTCCCCAGGTGGACTACCCCACCATCCAGGTGGTCACCTTCTATCCGGGCGCCAGCCCGGACGTGATGGCCTCCGCCATCACCGCGCCCCTGGAGCGCCAGTTCGGCCAGCTGCCGGGCCTCAACCGGATGTCCTCCACCAGTTCGGGCGGCAGTTCGGTCATCACCCTCCAGTTCGTGCTGGATCTGAACATCGACGTGGCGGAACAGCAGGTCCAGGCGGCGGTGAACGCCGCGGGGACCTACCTCCCCGCGAACCTCCCCAATCCGCCGATCTACAGCAAGATCAACCCCGCCGACTCCCCCATCCTCACCCTGGCGCTCACCTCGAAGACCCTGCCCCTGTCGAAGGTGGAGGACTTCGCGGACACGCGGCTGGCGCAGAAGATCTCCCAGCTTCCGGGCGTGGGCCTCGTCAGCATCAGCGGCGGCCAGAAGCCCGCCGTGCGGATCCAGGCCAATCCCGTGGCCCTGGCCGCCAAGGGCCTCGCCCTGAGCGACGTGCGGACCGCCGTGGCCCAGAGCAACGTGAACCAGGCCAAGGGCAGCTTCGACGGCCTCCGCCAGGCCTACGCCATCGGCGCCAACGACCAGATCCTGTCCAGCGAGGACTACCGCCCGCTCATCGTCGCCTACAAGAACGGCGCGCCCGTGGTCCTGTCCGACGTGGCCACCGTCACCGACGACGTGGAGAACGCCCGCCTCGCCGCCTGGAAGAACACCACCCCCGCGGTGATCCTCAACATCCAGCGGCAGCCCGGCGCCAACATCATCGCCGTGGTGGACCGGGTGAAGGACCTGCTGCCCCAGCTGCGGGGCTCGCTCCCCGCGTCGGTGGACCTGTCCATCCTGACGGACCGCACCATCACCATCCGCGCGTCGGTGGAGGACGTGGAATTCGAGCTGATGCTCACCATCGCCCTGGTGGTGATGGTGATCTTCCTGTTCCTCCGAACCCTCGCCGCCACCGTGATCCCCAGCGTGGCGGTGCCGCTCTCCCTGGTGGGCACCTTCGGGGTGATGTACCTCCTGGGCTACAGCCTGAACAACCTCACCTTGATGGCGCTCACCATCTCCACGGGCTTCGTGGTGGACGACGCCATCGTGATGATCGAGAACATCATGCGCTA
The DNA here is from genome assembly GCF_030845995.1 of Geothrix sp. 21YS21S-4. NCBI lineage: Bacteria > Pseudomonadati > Acidobacteriota > Holophagae > Holophagales > Holophagaceae > Geothrix > Geothrix sp. 21YS21S-4. Next base: position 764,684 of record NZ_CP132719.1, on the reverse strand, counting down.
CATCGAGGAGGGCGAATCGCCCCTCGAAGCGGCGCTGAAGGGCTCGGGGCAGATCGGATTCACCATCCTGTCGCTGACGGTCTCGCTGATCGCGGTGCTGATCCCGCTGCTGTTCATGGGCGACATCGTGGGCCGCCTGTTCCGCGAGTTCGCCGTCACTTTGAGCGTCACCATCCTGGTCTCCGCGGTGGTCTCGCTGACGCTGACGCCGATGATGTGCGCCAAGCTGCTGAAGCACACGCCGCCCGAGCAGCAGGGCCGCTTCTACCAGTCGTCGGAGCGCGTGTTCCAGCGGGTGATCGACTTCTACGGCCGGACCCTGGCGTGGGTACTGAAGCACCAGACGGGCACGCTCCTGGTGGCCGCCGCCACCCTGGCGTCCACGGTGCTGCTCTACCTCGCCGTCCCCAAGGGCTTCTTCCCCGTGCAGGACACCGGCGTGATCCTCGGCATCTCCGAGGCGCCGCAGACCGTATCCTTCCCCGCCATGGCCGAGCGGCAGCAGGCGCTGTCCGCGGAGATCCTGAAGGATCCGGCGGTGGAGAGCCTGTCCTCCTTCATCGGGATCGACGGCACCAACACCACCCTCAACAGCGGGCGCATCCAGATCAACCTCAAGCCCCTCGATGCGCGGGGGATGAGCGCTACGGAAGTCATCCGGCGGCTCCAGCCCAAGCTGGCGGCCATCGAGGGCATCCGCCTCTACCTCCAGCCGGTGCAGGACCTGACGGTGGAGGACCGCGTCAGCCGCACGCAATACCAGTACACCCTGGAGGACGCGGACGCGAAGGAGCTGAACGAATGGGTGCCCCGCTTCGTGGACCGCCTGTCGGCGCTTCCGGAGCTGCGGGACGTGGCCAGCGACCAGCAGAACGCCGGACTCCAGATCCGGATCACCCTGGACCGCACCACCGCATCCCGGCTGGGGATCACGCCCCAGGTGCTGGACGACGCCCTCTACGACGCGTTCGGCCAGCGGCAGATCTCCACCATGTTCACCCAGCTGAATCAGTACCGCGTGGTGCTGGAGGCCAACCCCAAGCAGTACCAGCGGCCCCAGGACCTCCAGGACATCTACGTCAAGTCGGGCTCCGGCGGCTCCGTTCCGCTGAGCGCCTTCACCCGGATCGAGACCATCACCGCGCCCCTGGCCGTGAACCACCAGGGCCAGTTCCCCACCGCCACGCTGTCGTTCAATCTGGCGCCGGGGGCATCCCTGGGTGACGCCGTGAAGGCGATCCAGGGCGCCCGCCGGGAGATGGACCTGCCGCCCAGCATCAAAGCCGGGTTCCAGGGCACCGCCCAGGCTTTCGGCGCGTCCCTCACCAACACGCCGCTGCTCATCCTGGCGGCGGTGCTGACGGTCTACATCCTCCTCGGCGTGCTCTACGAGAGCTACATCCACCCCATCACGATCCTGTCCACCCTGCCCTCCGCGGGCGTGGGCGCGCTGCTCTCCCTGATGCTCTGCCGCACGGACTTCAGCGTGATCGCGCTCATCGGGATCATCCTGCTGATCGGAATCGTGGAGAAGAACGCGATCATGATGATCGACTTCGCGCTGGAGGCCGAGCGCAAGGACGGGCTCCCGCCGGAGGAGGCCATCTACCAGGCGTCGCTGCTGCGCTTCCGGCCGATCATCATGACCACCATGGCGGCCCTCCTCGGCGGCGTGCCCCTGGCGCTGGGTTCCGGCGTGGGCGCTGAGCTGCGCCGGCCGCTGGGCATCGTGATCGTGGGCGGGCTGATCTTCAGCCAGGTGCTGACGCTCTACACCACCCCCGTCATCTACCTGGCGTTCGACCGCCTCGCCCGCCGCCTCCGGGGCCTCCGCGGCGCGCCCGCCAAATGAGCATCTCCACGCCGTTCATCCGCCGTCCGGTGGCCACCACCCTGCTGACGGTGGCCCTGGCGCTGCTGGGGGCCATCGCCTACCAGTTCCTGCCGGTCTCGCCCCTGCCCCAGGTGGAGTTCCCCACCATCCAGATCTCCGCAGGCCTCCCCGGGGCCAGCCCCGAAACCATGGCCTCCTCCGTGGCCACGCCCCTGGAGCGCCAGTTCGGGCGCATCGCGGGCATCACGGAGATGACCTCCGCCAGTTCCCTCGGCTCCACCAACATCACCCTCCAGTTCGACCTGAACCGCAACATCGACGCCGCCGCCCGCGACGTCCAGGCCGCCATCAACGCCGCCCGGGGCGACCTCCCGACGAACCTGCCCAACAACCCGTCCTACCGCAAGGTGAACCCGGCGGACTCGCCGATCATGATGCTGGCGCTGACCTCCCGCCTGATTCCGCGGGAGCGGATGTACGACATCGCCTCGTCGGTGCTCCAGCAGAAGCTGTCCCAGATCCAGGGCGTGGGCCAGGTCTTCGTGTGGGGCGGCGCCCTGCCCGCGGTGCGGGTGGACGTGAACCCCGCGCTGCTCAACGCCCAGGGCCTCGCCCTGGAGGACGTCCGCGTGGCCATCGCTGCGGCCAACCTCAACCGGCCGAAGGGCGACCTCACCAGCGGGAACACCACCTGGTCCATCACCACCACGGACCAGCTGATGGCCGCCGCCGACTACCAGCCGCTCATCCTGCGCTACCGGAACGGGAACGCCGTCCGCCTGTCGGACGTGGCCCAGGTGACGGATTCCGTGGAGAACGTCCGCAACAGCGGCCTCTCCAACGGCGTCCCGGCCATCATCGTGCCCATCTTCCGCCAGCCGGACGCCAACATCATCGAAACGGTGGATCGCGTGCGGGCCGTGCTCCCCCAGCTCCAAGGGTCGCTTCCCCCAGCCATGGAGTTGAAGGTCCTGATCGACGCCACCCGCACCATCCGGGCCTCGGTGAAGGATGTGCAGCTGGCGCTGGCGATCTCCATCGCCCTGGTGATCCTCGTCGTCTTCGTGTTTCTGCGGAGCGTGCGCTCCACCCTCATCCCCACCGTCGCGGTGCCCATCTCCCTCATCGGGACCTTCGGCGCCATGTATGTCCTGGGCTACACCATCGACAACCTGTCGCTGATGGCCCTGACGGTGGCCACGGGCTTCGTGGTGGACGACGCCATCGTGGTGGTGGAGAACATCACGCGCCACCTGGAAAACGGGATGGAGCCCATGGAGGCCGCGCTCCACGGCGCCAAGGAGATCGGCTTCACGGTCATCTCCATCAGCATCTCGCTGATCGCGGTGTTCATCCCGATCCTGATGATGGGCGGGATCGTGGGGCGGCTCTTCCGGGAGTTCGCCGTCACCCTCTCGATCTCGATCCTGATCTCCATGCTGGTGTCGCTCACCACGACGCCGATGATGTGCTCCCGCATCCTCAAGCCCCACGCGGGCGAATCCCACGGCCGCGTCTTCCAGGCCAGCGAGCGCGTCTTCGAGTGGATCATGCGCCACTATGAGACCTCCCTCGCGTGGGTGCTGCGGCACCAGCGGTTCACGCTGGGCGTGGCCCTCGCGACCATGCTCGCCACGGTGGGCCTCTACGTGATCATCCCCAAGGGCTTCTTCCCCCAGCAGGACACGGGGCGCGTCATGGGCGCCATCCAGGCGGCGCAGGACATCTCCTTCGTCGGGATGGAGAAGCTGATGACCGAGTACGTGGCCATCGTCCAGGCCGATCCGGGCATCGAGAACGTCACCGCCTTCGTGGGCGGGGGCAACACCGGGCGGCTGTTCGCGTCCCTCAAGCCCAACGACGAGCGGAAGGACACCGCCGACCAGATCATCGCCCGGCTCCGGGGCAAGACCGCCCACCTCCCGGGCGGCACCCTGTTCATGCAGCCCGTGCAGGACCTCCGCCTGGGCGGACGCTCTTCCAGTTCGCAGTACCAGTACACCCTTCAGGGGGACGACGCCCGGGAGCTGTTCGACTGGGCGCCCAAGGTGCTCCAGAAGCTGCGCACCGTGCCCCAGCTGGCGGACGTGAACTCGGATCTCCAGAACAAGGGACTGGAGGCCTCCCTCGTCATCGACCGGGCCACCGCGTCGCGCCTGGGCATCACGCCCCAGGCCATCGACAGCACGCTGTACGACGCCTTCGGCCAGCGGTTCGTGTCCACCATCTACACCTCGCTGAACCAGTACCACGTGGTGATGGAAGTGGACTCCCCCTTCATGGAGACGCCGGACGGACTGCGCCACACCTACGTCCGCTCCACCACCGGCGACATGGTGCCCCTCAGTGCCTTCACCACCCTGGAGCGCCGCAACACCCCGCTGTCCGTCAACCACCAGGGCCAGCTGCCCTCGGTGACGCTCTCATTCAACCTGCCCGTGGGCGTGGCCCTGGGCGACGCCGTGGCCGCCATCGACAAGGCCGAGCAGGAGATCCGCCTTCCCGGCACCCTGCGGGGCAGCTACATGGGGACCGCCCAGGCCTTCAAGGCGTCGCTGTCGAACCAGCCCCTGCTGGTGGCCGCCGCCCTCCTGGCGGTCTACATCGTCCTGGGGATGCTGTACGAGAACCTGATCCACCCCCTCACGATCCTGTCCACCCTGCCCTCGGCGGGCGTGGGCGCCCTCCTGGCCCTTCTGGCCTGCCGGACGGAGCTGAGCGTCATCGCCTTCATCGGGATCATCCTGCTCATCGGGATCGTGAAGAAGAACGCCATCCTGATGATCGACTTCGCCATCGACGTGGAGCGGCGCGAGGGCGTCACGCCGGAACGGGCCATCTTCCAGGCCTGCCTCCTCCGGTTCCGGCCCATCACCATGACCACCATGGCGGCCCTCCTGGGCGGCCTGCCCCTGGCCATCGGAATGGGCACCGGCGCCGAGCTGCGGCGGCCCCTGGGCATCGCCATCGTGGGCGGCCTGCTGTTCAGCCAGCTCCTCACCCTCTACACCACCCCCGTCATCTACCTCTACATGGACCGCGCCCGCCTGCGCTGGGAGCGGTGGCGGGCCGCCTCCCGCTCCCGAAGCGCCGAGGCGCACTGACCCCACGTTCGGAAGATCTCCAGGAAAAATATTTAGAAAGCAGAGGGATACGGAAAAGCTGAGGAAAGCGGAAACAGATTTATCTCCGCTCTCCTCGGTATTTCCGCTTTTCTCCGCTTTTTTCATTCCCTTCCGGCCGGACCCTTCTCCTCGCCTTGAGCCACCTCAGGGAGAATGCGATCCTGGAGGGCTATGAGACTCGACCAGCTCGGCGACTTCCAACGCACCCACCGCAACGGCGACCTGCGCCTCGACCACGCGGGCCAGACCGTGCGCCTGTTCGGGTGGTGCCGCCGGGTGCGCAACCTGGGCTCGCTGGTGTTCCTGGACCTGCGCGACCGCTGGGGCCTGGTGCAGCTGGTGGCCAACGAGGAGACCGCCGATCCGGAACTCCTGGCCAAGCTCAAGGCCGTGCGCAGCGAATTCGTGCTGGCCGCCGAGGGCGTGGTGGCCGAGCGGGAGAGCAAGAATCCCAACCTGCCCACGGGCGACGTCGAAGTCCGCCTGACGGGCCTGCGGATCCTCAACACCGCCGCGCCCCTGCCCTTCCCCCTGGAGGACGAGGGCGTGGGCGAGGACCTGCGCCTCACCTACCGCTTCCTGGACCTGCGCCGGGAGAAGCTCCAGCGCAACATGCTGCTCCGCAGCGAGACCGCCAACATCATCCGCAACCATTTCCGCGAGCACGATTTCATCGAGCTCGAGACGCCCATCCTCACCAAGTCCACGCCGGAAGGCGCCCGCGACTACCTGGTGCCCAGCCGCGTCCACCCCGGGGAGTTCTTCGCCCTGCCCCAGAGCCCCCAGCTCTTCAAGCAGCTGCTCCAGGTCAGCGGCTTCGAGCGCTACGTCCAGATCTGCCGCTGCTTCCGGGACGAGGACCTGCGCGCCGACCGCCAGCCCGAGTTCACCCAGGTGGACGTGGAGATGAGCTTCGTCCGCCAGGAGGACATCCAGGGCGTCCTGGAACCCCTGATGATCAAGCTGGCCAAGATCGTGGGCCAGGACGTGACGGCGCCCTTCCCCCGCCTGCCCTACGCGGACGCCATGGAGTGGTACGGCTCCGACAAGCCCGACCTCCGCTGCTCCCTGAAGATCCAGGACGCCACGGCCGTCTTCGCCGACACGGGCTTCAACCTGTTCCGCGCCGCCGCCGAGAGCCAGGGCCAGCGCCGGGTCAGGGCCCTGTTCTTCCCCGGCGAGGCCGCAGGTTCCCTGAGCCGCAAGCAGCTGGACGAGCTGCAGGAAGTGGCCAAGCAGCTGGGCGCCGGCGGCCTGCCCTACGCCAAGTGGGGCAAGGAGGGCCTCGCCAGCAGCTTCAAGAAGTTCCTGGAGCCCGCGGACGAAGCCCGGCTCAAGACCCATCTCGCCATCGAGGGCGAGGGCCTGGCCATCTTCGCGGTGGGGCCCGACGCCCAGACCAGCCGCGTCCTGGGCGAGTTGCGCCTGCGCCTGGGCCGGCAGTTCGGCCTGCTGGACGAATCCCGCTTCGAGCTGCTGTGGGTGGTGGACTTCCCCCTCCTGGAGTGGAGCGAGGAGGGGCAGCGCTTCGTCGCCTGCCATCATCCCTTCACCAGCCCCCATCCCGACGACCTCGACCTCCTGGAGACGGACCCCGGCAAGTGCCGCGCCGTGGCCTACGACCTGGTGTTCAACGGGTTCGAGGTGGGCGGGGGCAGCATCCGCATCCACGACGCGGAAGTCCAGAGCCGGATGTTCCGGATCATCGGGATCGGCGAGGCCGAAGCCCGCGCCAAGTTCGGATTCCTGCTGGACGCCCTCAGCTACGGCGCCCCGCCCCACGGCGGCCTGGCGCTGGGCCTGGATCGCCTGGTCATGATCCTGGCGGGCGTGGACAACATCCGCGAGGTCATCGCCTTCCCCAAGACCGCCCAGGCCCGCTGCCTGATGACCGACGCCCCCAGCCCCGTGGACGAGCGCCAGTTGCGGGAACTGCACCTGCTGCACGACACCCAGCAGACCTATCGGGTGGGCGCCGTGTTCTTCGAGAGCGCCGAAAACGGCAATCCCGAACTCCGCGGCCAGGCTCTCCAGCAGCTCACCCAGTTGACCCCCCGCCAGGCCCAGGGCCTCGTCACCCTCGACGCCCAGGGACAGATCCTGGACGCGCGGACCCTCAGCGGTCCCACCTTCGAGTTCTAGGTTCAGGCCCGCGGATGACGTGGAACTTTCCCCCCATCCGCTCCATCCTTTTCTGAGGCTCGACCCCCGCCCGAAGCGGGTCTGCCTTCTCTCCGCGCCCTTTCCCGTGAGGTTCCATGTCCCTTGAATCCGTCGGTCCCCAGGGAATCTCAGGCCGGTGGCGGTTCGCGGTCCGCTCCGGCGCCCTCGTCTCGGGCCTCTTCCTGTCCGCGGCCTTCGTCGCGCTGGGAACCGGCTGCTCCAAAGGCAAGTCCTCGCCCTACGAAAGCTCGGCGCCGGTGATCAAGACCCAGCCCGTCGATACCTCGGTCATCTCCGGGCGGTCGGTCAGCCTCTCCGTGGTGGCGGACGGCGCGGTGACGCTGTCCTACCAGTGGACCAAGGGCGGGCAGAATATCGTGGGCGGCCGCAGCGCGACGCTCACCCTCTCCAGCCCCACCGCCCAGGATTCGGGCTCGTACGCGGTGACGGTGACGAACTCGCTGGGCTCCATCACCAGCACGCCGGTCGCCCTGACGGTGGTCGCGGCCGTGGACCTCACCGCGCCGATGGGCGTCGTGGCGGACGCCTCCGGCAACATCTTCGTCTCCGACAGCGAGGACCACGTCATCTGGAAGGTGGACGCCACCAACCGCAAGACCCTCCTGGCCGGAAACAAAGGGGTCGCCGGCAGCGCCGATGGCGTGGGCGCCGCGGCCCTGTTCCGCAATCCGGCGGGCCTGGCTCTCGATTCCGCGGGCAACGTGGTGGTGGCCGACGCCGGCAACCACACCATCCGGCGCATCGCCCCCAACGGCACCGTCACCACGCTGGCGGGCACCGCCGGCGCGGCGGGCACGGCGGACGGCATCGGCAGCCTCGCCCGGTTCAACACGCCCAGCGGCGTGGCCGTGGACAGCACCGGCCTGATCTACGTGGCGGATACCCAGAACCACACCCTCCGCAAGCTGGCCGCCAACGGCACCGTGACCACCTTCGCGGGCACCGCCGGAACGCCCGGCCTCCTGGACGCCACGGGCGCCGCCGCGCGCCTCAACCAGCCCAGCGGCCTCGCCCTCAAGGCCGATGGCACCCTGGTCGTCGCCGACTACGGGAATTCCTGCATTCGCACCGTGGCCTCGGGCGCCCAGGTGACGACCCTGGCGGGCCAGACCACCCACGGCTTCAGCGATGCCCGGGGCACCTCCGCCCAGTTCTACTGGCCGGTGGCCGTCGCCGTGGACGGCGCCGGCGCCGTGTGGGTGGCGGACACCCACAACCACGCCATCCGCCGCGTCCTGGCCGACGGGAGCCTCAGCACCCCCGCCGGCTCCGGGGGCAACTCCGGGAACGCCGACGGCTCCGGCACCGCCGCCCTGTTCAACCTGCCCTGCGGGATCGCCGTGACGCCCGCCGGCAACCTCGTCGTGGCCGACACCTACAACCACTACCTCCGCGGCGTCACCCCCGCGGGCGTGGTGACGACGTACACCGCGCCCTGAACTGATGCGCCGATAAGACCGAGAAGGGTCGCGGGAAGCCTGCTCCGCGTTCACGTCACGATTTCAGACTTCCCCCGCGCGATCCCGGTCCTGGGTGGCTGAAGCCTGGGCCTTGATCCTGGCGTGCACCAAAATCAAGGACGTTCCGACCGGAAAGATCGCGGCCGCACCATCCTGGAAAGGATGAAGGGAAACGGATCAAACGTACCGGTCGGAGGACGCCGGGGCCACACAGTGTTCCCAGTGGGATTGGGCCTGAGCCGGAAGAATGGAGCGCGCCCAAAAGCGTCCTTCCGCCCGCTTGAGTAGCCATCCGACCACGTCGTAGGAACCATCCAATTCCTGGGACAAGAGCACATGAACGGGTTCTTGCCCGGAGGCGAACCGGAGCAGCGTGGCCTTGACCGCCCAGTCCTGGTGGGGCTTCAGCCCCCAGTACACCCTCGGATTCTTCTCGTGGCGCAGCAACATGACATCCAGCCGCAGACGGCCGTCGAGAAGAACCAGTAGGTAGCCCGAATTCCGTACCTGCCCTTCGAGGGTCTTAAGGAAGCCCTCAAAAGAATCATGGGTCAGCGACTCGGGCGGAGGGAGGGTCTGCAGCAAAGACGTGCTCCACAGGTTCAAACATCGAGACGTGCGACGAAGGTCTGTTGATCATCCGGTTTGAATCGAGGAGCCCATCCTGCTCACTTGGCTCCCAGGTTAAACAGGTCCTTGCCTACGGCGAGAAGAATTTCGACAAGAATCAGCAAGATGATCACCCATTCCAGGCGATGGTTCTTGCGGGTGTCCAGAAGCCCCAAAAAGGTGGCGCCTGTGTCCTGAAGATAGGCGAGTTTCTCCCGGATGGCCCCGAGCCGTTCCTCAAGGTCGAACTGGTCGAAGAGCGCGCCATCAAGGTGGGCCAGGGATTCGCTCTCCCAGGTCTCGGGAGGGTCATCGAACAAGGTCAGATTCTCCAGCACCACCGCCCGGACCTCCATGGCGAAGCCCGCAATGCGCAGTAATTCCCGGTGGGGGACCGCCAGCTTTCCATCCCGGCTCAGGGCGTGGACGACCGGCTGGAACCTTGCCATGGCTTGACTGACAGCCGCCTCGAAGTGATCGAGGGCCACGCTCTGGGCGAGCGCGAGGCTGACGATGCTCAGCTTCTCCAAGGTGAGGCCCCGAAGGTTCACCTCGCTGAATCCCACGGAATCCTCCGTGGAACCCACGCGCACCAGAAGGGTGTCCCGCGCCTGCTCTTCCATCCGGCTGAGGCCGGGAAGGCGCTTCAGTTCATCATGAACCTGCTGGATCAGGTCCCCCGCGCAATTCCAGAATACGACCCCTCCGAATCGAGAGAGGTATACGTAATTCCCCTGCCGGGGCTCCAAGATCAGGGGATTGGAATTCAGAATGGCGTGATGAGGATGGGCTGCGGAAAAGGCCTTCAGGTCAATCTGACCGTCGAAGTAGTCCGCCTGGAGGCTGAACTCGCGCGCGTCCCCTTCGGGAAGCAGCGGTCGGATGCGAGAAAGCAAGGGCATCGCGCCTCACCGTTAGAAGGTATTCGGCTCCAAGTTCCAAGTGTAATGACCCGCGGAAGCGATCAATCCGGAATCCCTGTTTCTTCGCCGTGAAGATCCACGTGCAACCCCTCATCGGATGTTCCATTGAATTCACTGCGGGCCCCACCGTGGCGCGTTACCCCTTAGCCAGGGGGGCCCATGTATCACGGCGAGCGATTGAACAGCCTGACCCATCTGCTGGGGTTGGCCTTGGCCATCGCGGGAGCAGCCGTTCTGATTGCTCAATCACTCCAGGACGGTGATCTCCTGAAGACAGTCAGCTTCAGTGTCTTCGGCCTGTCCATGGTTCTTCTCTACGCCGCATCCACGCTGCTTCACAGCCTTCGAGGGCCGATCAAGGAACATCTGGCCAAGGCCGATCACGTTGCCATCTACATCCTGATCGCCGGAACCTATACGCCCTTCTGCATGGTGTCCCTCCGGGGTCCTCTGGGCTGGGGCCTGCTGGGGGTGGTGTGGTCCCTGGCCGTTCTCGGCATCCTCAAGGAGTTGTGGCGAGCCCGCGAATCCCCGCCACAGGTGTTGATGTACGTGCTGATGGGCTGGTGCGGCGTGGCCGTATGCGTACCCCTCAGCCGGGGACTGCATGGGCAAGGATGGGCTTGGCTGCTGAGCGGCTGCCTCTTCTACACGATTGGGGTGGTTTTCTACATCCTGGACAAGCGCGTGCCCCACGGCCATGGCATCTGGCATCTGTTCGTCCTCGGCGGGACGACCAGCCACTATGTCACCGTGCTGAAATTCGTTTCGTGAACAGGCGGGAAATGGATTCGATTCATGCCGGCATCGAAAGCGTACCTTCGCGCGATGTTTCTCCTGGGAGCCCGCTGGGGGTCGCCGCGACTGGCCGTGGGCGCAGAAGGGGTGCGGGATCAACTGCCGCGATCTGGAGCAAATCCAGCGGCAAATCCTGGAGCAAGAGCTGATCTGCCATGAGCTATGCCCACCTTAAGCTCAATTGGATTCATCCTGTTAAGCCTCGATAAGAAGCCCCAGGGCAGTCTAGATTACAGGCACAATCGGCAGGCCCAACCACCCGCCGGAATTCCGGGGATATTTACCGATCTGAGGAAAATCTAGAGAATGCCCCAGAGCAGCTCAAAAATCATGCAGAGAAAGTCTGCTCATGGAGGCTGAGCCAATAACGGCGCTCACCTTGCATCTCTGCGTTGCTCTATCCTTCTTGCAGAAGGTGAACCGCAACCCTGCGCAGGCATAAGTTCCGAGGAGTTTTCATGCTCTGTGAGTATGATTGCCAGTCTTGGCGGATGCTTCAGGATGAAGTCCGAGGGCTCCAGCAAGAAATTTTTTCGCCAGGTCCTGTCGAGCGCCTGAGCCGATCATCTTTCCTTTATCGAGGCCAAGGCGACGCAAGGTGGGGCCTCGAGACCACGCTGGAACGACATGGTCCAAGCATCCGGACGATTGGCGACTACTATCGGCTCGGTGAAATAGTGAAACCCCTAATCGAGTCATTCACAGATCGCCGCTGGGATGCCATCAACTGCATCGAAATCAATAAACTTTTTAGTGATTACCAGCGACCGCACTTCACTCCATTACCCAACTACGACTATCTTGTACACCTTCGGCACCACGGATTTCCCTCCCCCTTATTGGACTGGACCAGATCCCTCCATATCGCAGCTTATTTCGCCTGCCGGGCACCTCATGGCGACCGAATCGCGATCTACGCCTACCAGGAATTCGCTGGCATTGGAAAGGTTGGATCGTCGAATGCCCCTCAGATTCGGTCCCAGGGTCCCTACGTCCGAACTCATCCGCGGCACTTTCTCCAACAAGCCGAGTACACCATCTGCTGGCAATTCATCGATAGCAAGTGGCAGTTCGTCCGCCATGAGTCCGTCTTCGACCAAAATCTCGCGTCCCAAGATCGATTATGGCGGTTCACGTTGCCAGCCTCTGAGTGCGATCGAGTCCTCCAAGAACTCGATCTAGTTAACATTAATGCTTTCTCTCTCTTTCAGACCGAAGACGCTTTGATGGAGGCCCTTCGTCGCAGGTTACTTCCCGGACCCGAGGAAGCAGGATGAGAGAGCGGCAGGGCATGCAGGCGAGGATCCGCATTGAGCAGAGGGGTTAGACGGGACGGCCGGAATAACCTAGGAATTCATTCATGAGAATTCCCTCGTTAGGCAGTGCCTTTCTGGGCAGGAGCTGATCCGGTCCGATTCACCGCAAAATCAAAGCATGACCGTGACCCTCCGCCAGCGCGCCCAGGCGATCCTCCGCGAGGCGGGGTGGGACCTGACGCCGCCGCCGGTGATCTGGTCGCCGCGGATGGCGCGCTGCGCGGGGCTGTTCGTGATCGAGCGGGATTCGCGCGGAAAGTGGCACCCGGAGATCCGCCTGTCGATCCCCCTGCTGCGCCGTCGGGACTGGCCCTGGCCCCAGCAGGTGTGCGGGATGAACTGCCACGATCCCGAAGCGGTGCAGCGGAGGATCCTCGAGCACGAGCTGATCCACTACAAGCTGTGGATGGACGGGGAGCGGGACTGGGGCCATTCGGAGCGGTTCCGGCAGTTGGCCTGGGAGGCCTTCGGCCACCAGAGCATCACCCACGGCATCGGGAACGAAGGGGAGGGATGAGCCCCGCGGGCCCTGTCCCCCCCTTCCCGTGGCAGGCGCGAGGATTACACTCCTCTGCATGACCAACTGGGATCCTGCTCTGTTCTCGGCACCCCCTCTGCTGGACGAGGACGACCGCCTGCCGCCGGAGCACAAGCTCTTCGCCCTGCGGACCCTTCCTCTGGGCGACATCCGGGCGGTGGGGTTCGACATGGACCACACCCTCGCCCGCTACCGCGCGCCCGAGATCGACGAACTGGCTTTCAAGAAGTCGGCGCGGCTGCTGGTGCGGGACCGCGGCTACTCTCCGTGGCTGCTGGAGGTGGACTACGATCCCGCCTTCGCCGTCCGCGGCCTGGTGCTGGACGGGCTGCGGGGCAACCTGCTCAAGCTGAACCGCGAGCGGCAGGTGGTGCGCGCCTCCCACGGCAGCCGCCCCCTGACGCGCCCCGAGCTGGACGCGGCCTACGGCCGGCGGCGGCTGTCCCTGGCGGCCAAGGGCTTCCGGAACATCGACACCCTGTTCGAGATCCCCGAGAGCTACCTCTACGCCCGGATGGTGGACGGGTTCGACGCCGGCCTGCTGGACGCGGAGAACTACCTGGAGCTCTTCGCGGACGTGCGGTGGGCCATCGACATGGCGCACCGGAACGGCGAGATGAAGGCCGAGATCCTGGCGCACCGCGAGTTCTTCATCCCCCGCGATCCCCAGGTGGGCCTCGCCCTGGATCGCCTGAAGCGCGAGGGCAAGAAGCTGTTCCTGCTCACCAACAGCGAGTGGAGCTTCACGGACGGCGTGATGAGCCACCTGCTGGACGGGCTGGACGAGGCCCGGCCGCGGTGGCGCGACTACTTCGACCTGGTGGTGGTCAGCAGCCGGAAGCCCACCTTCTTCCTGGAGACGCCCGAAGCGGTCCTACTCGAAGGGCAGGAACTGTGCTTCTCCGGTGGAAATACCGGCTGGCTGGAATCGCTGCTGGAGGCCCAGGGGGAGCAGATCCTGTACGTGGGCGACCATATCTACGGCGACGTGCTCCGGTCGAAGAAGAACGCCTCCTGGCGCACCCTCATGCTGGTCCCCGAGCTGGAGCGGGAGCTGAAGCTGCTGGAGGCCAAGGCCGCCGACCTGCGCGAGATGCTGGACCTGGAGACCCAGCGCCGCCGGGCCCTGCGCCGCGCGTCGGTCCTGCTCGACCAGTGGAAGCGCAATCGCGGACGGCGCCACGTCCTGGGCCCGCGGCTGAGCCCCGACGCGGCGCAGGCCCTGGAGCGGGAGGCCGTCCAGCTCGCGGCGGAGGCGGAGACCCTCCAGCGGAAGGCGGAGGCCCACGGCCAGGATCTCGACGCCCTCGCGCAGGCGGTGGAGGCGGCCTTCAATCCCGTGTGGGGGCCGATCTTCCGGGACCGCGACGAGCCCACGCGGTTCGCCGACCAGATCCGCCAGTTCGCCTGCGCCTACACGGGCCGGGTGGGGAACCTGTACATGTACGACCCCCACGCCACGCTCTACGCGCCCGTGCCCACCCTGCCCCATGAGCGGATGGCCTGACGCGCCTTCAGGCTCCTCTCTTACCACCAAGACCCCAAGAAGAGCGGGAGGATCGAACCCCTCTTTTCTTGGTGTCTTGGTGGTGAATCTTTTCCGAACTACGCGATGCGACCCGAGTCGGAACCCGGCTCCCGGGCGCCCAGGACGCGGTCCAGCAGGGCCTTCAGGTCGCCGCTGGAGAAGGGCTTCTTCAGGAAATCCACGAAGCCCTGGGCCACGGCCTGTTCCCGCGCGGAGGCCAGGGCGTAGCCGCTGCACAGCACGCCGGGAAAGTCGGGCTGGATCTCCCGCATGGCGCGGAAGGCTTCCACGCCCCCGAGGCGCGGCATGGTGGCGTCCAGGATGACGAGATCGAAGGCGTGGGGCCGCTGCCGGAACAAATCCAGGGCCTCCTGCCCGTCGGCGGCGCACACCACCTCCAGGCCGAACCAGCTCTGCAGCATCTCCGCCAGGACGAAGCGCAGGTCCGGCTCGTCGTCGGCAAGCAGCACGAGGTTCCGCGCGGAGGTCGGCCTCCCCGGCGGAGCCGGCGGCGCCTCCAGGCTGTGAGGCACGGGCAGATAGGCCCGGAACACGCTCCCTTCGCCCGCGATGCTCTCCACCTGGATGCCGCCGTGGTGGCCGCGGACGATGCCGAGCGCCGCGGGCAGGCCCAGGCCTCGCCCCACGTTCCGGGTGGTGAAGAAGGGATCGAAGATCTTGGGAAGGGTGGTCGTTCCGATGCCGTCTCCCCGGTCGGAGACTTCCAGGACGGCATAGAGGCCCGGGCCCAGGGGCTCCGCCCAGTGGCCGTCCAGGAGGTCGCTGCGGTTGAGGTTCCGCATGAACGTGCGCACCCGCACGTCCTCCACCGCGGAGTCGGCCTCCAGGGCGTTCAGCACCAGTCCCTCCACCACGCGGCCGATCAGAACGGGGTCCATCATCACCCGTGGAAGCACCGCGGGCAGGTCCCGGGTCACGGGCAGGTCGAGGCCGTCCAGGGCCTCGGCCACCTGGGAGGACAGGTCCAGGAATTCGGGCCGGCGCAGGTCGCCTCCCGAACAGTGGAGGACGTCCCGGCTGAGGCGGGAGGCCCGGTCCAGGCTGGCCTCCAGGCGATCGAGGTGGGCGAGGGTGGGAGATGCGGGCGCCAGGCCGCGGCGGATCAGTTCGAGGCTCGCCACCATGGCCTGGAAGATGTTGTTGAAGTCGTGGGCGATCCCGCCCGCGAGCATCCCGAGGCTCTCCATCTTGTGGGCCCGGGCCAGGGCGCCTTCCACCCGCCGGAATTCCGTGAGGTCCACCAGGCAGCAGATCGCGCCCTGGATCCGCCCGTCCGGGTGGCGGAGGGGCGTGGCGTAGGCCATCAGGCGCCGCGCGGCGTCGCCGGCGAAGACCAGATCCACGGATTCCTCGCGCACCTCCTCGCCGCGGGCCGCGCGCCGCAGGGGCATCTCCTCGGGAAGCAGCTCATGGCCGTCCTGGATCATCCGGAAGGCCCGGGGCTGATTGGAATCGACCAGGGATCCGTCGGGACCGTGGGTCATCCGCAGGAGGCCCGCCCCCGCGGGATTGCCCCGGACCACGCGGCACTCGGCGTCCTCCGCGATCCACAGGGGCACGGGGATGGCGCGCATCAGGGCGGTGAGTTTGTCCGCCTCTTCCCGCGCCCGCTCCCGCGCTTCCTCCAGGCGGTTGGCCTGTTCCTCCCGGTCGCGGAGGATCCCCTGCACGAGGAACATGCCCCCGAGCAGCAGGACGGAGATGAGCAGGCTCATGACTTCGTTGGGAAGGAGGTAGGCGGGAAAGCCGTTGCGGGCGTACTCCACCAGCAGAAAGGCCCGGCGGAGGGCCATCAGCACCAGCGCCGCGAACAGGCACAACCAAGCCAGGGAAGGACCGGCGCTCCGCCTCATCCTCAACGTGACGACCGCCGCTGCCACTTGCACCAGCATCGCCAGGAAAATGAGGATGAAAACCTGCACGGCGGGGACCTCCGCTTTCCCTATCGGCGCCCCTCAATCGGTAGGTAAATGCCGATTAAATGACGACTTTAACATCGGCTTTTGCTCGGGCGATCACCTGCCGGATGGCGGCCACCGTCTGGTCCTGGTCCGCCTCGCTGAGGCCGGGCCACAGCGGAAGGCTGAGGAGGCGCTCCCCGCTCCATTCCGCGTGGGGCAGCCCGTCCGCGGGCAGGTGCCGGGGGTTCGCCCCGTAGAAGTCCCGGTACCAGGGATGGACGTGGGCCGGACGGTAGTGGATGCCGGCTCCGATGTTCTCCTCTTTCAGCGCGGCCACGAACGCGTCGCGGTCCAGGCCGATCTTCTCGGGGCGGATCCGGAGGACGAACAGGTGGAAGCAGTGGCCGTGGTCGGCGTCGCCGGGCCACGGGAGCATCACCTCCTCCATGTCCTTCATCAGGTCCAGGTAGCGGTGGAACAGGACGCCGCGGCGGGCGTTGAACCCGTCCAGCTTGGCGATCTGGTGCAGGCCCATGGCCGCCTGGAGATCCATGAAGTTGGCCTTGCGGGCCGGCTCGTAGACCTCCGTGTGGGGGCTGCCCTCCTTGGCGAAGCGCTTCCACGCGTCGCGGTCGATGCCGTGGAAGCGGAGGCGCTTGATCCGGCTCTCGTAGTCGTCGTCGAAGAACGCGATGGCGCCGCCTTCGCCGGTGGTCATGTTCTTGTTGGGATGGAAGCTGTAGACGCTCATCACCGAGCGCCGGTCGCCGCCGATCTTGGTGCCCTTGTAGTGGGCGCCCATGGCCTGGGCCGCGTCCTCGATCACCCACAGCCCGTGCTTCTCCGCGATGCGCCAGATCTCGTCCATGGGACACGGCAGGCCCGTGAGGTGCACGGGGATGATCCCCTTGGTCCGGGGCGTGATGGCGGCTTCCAGCTTGGCGGGATCGAGGTTGAGGGTGACGGGATCGATGTCCACCAGCACCGGCACGCCGCCCTGGAGCACCACCGTGCTGAGGGTGCTCACCCAGGTGAGGGACGTCGTGATCACCTCGTCGCCGGGCTGGATCCCCAGCACCTGCATGGTGATCTCCTGGGCCGTGGTGGCGCTGTTCATGGCCAGGCAGTGGGGCACCCCGTTGTAGGCCTTCAGCGCCTCCTCGAACTTGGCCGACTTGGGCCCGGTGGTGATCCACCCGCTGTGGATCGTGTCGATAATCTCCGCGATCTCCTCTTCGCCCACCATCGGGCGGGTGAAGGGGAGGAACTCGGAACGGCGCTGGTAGGACATGGAAACTCCGATCAGGAGGTTCCATTTTCACACATCGCGGCCCGCGCCTACGCGATCGGCATCGTGACGGTCAGCGTGCTCCCGTGCCCCAGGCCCTCGCTCTGGAGGATGATCCCGCCGCCCATCATCTCCATCAGGTGCTTGCAGATGACCAGCCCGAGGCCGGTGCCGCCGTACTGGCGGCTGTGCCCGCCTTCGGCCTGGGCGAACTTCTGGAAGAGGCGGGCCTGGGCTTCGGCGCTGACGCCGATGCCCGTGTCCACCACCAGCAGGGTGACCACGCCCGGATGGCGCTCCACCTGGATCGAGACGTGGCCTTCCTTGGTGAACTTGAGGGCGTTGGACAGGAGGTTCAGCAGCACCTGCTTGAAGCGGTTGGGATCCACCACCACCTCGGGCACGTCGCCGAGCTCCGGCCATTCCAGGACGACGCCGGGCCGGCGCGGATAGGCTTCGGCAATGGGACGCACGTCGTCGAGCAGCGGGCCCAGGGCGCAGGGCTCGGGATGGACTTCCAGGCGGCCGGATTCGATCTTCGCCAGATCCAGGATGTCGTTGAGCAGGCCCAGGAGGTGCTGGCCCGAGGCGTAGCTGTCCTGGAGCATGGACCGCATCTCTTCCGCGTCGTCGTAGAGCCCCTCCATCACGAGGCGGGTGAAACCCAGGATGCCGGTGAGGGGCGTGCGCAGCTCGTGGCTGGTGAGGGCCAGGAACTCGCTCTTGAGCTGGTCGGCTTCGCGGAGGGCGTCGTTCACCCGCTCCAGTTCCAGGGTCTGGCGCTGAAGCGCGTCGCGCTGCTCGGACAGGTCGCGGAACAGCCACGCGTTGTAGAGGGAGATCGCCGTCTGCCGCTGAAGCACGGCGATGGAATCCTGCTCCTCCTCGTCCACCCGCCGGTCCGCGGGCATGGCCAGGATCATGAACCCCAGCAGGAGCAACTGGTGCTCGAAGGGGATGAAATACAGCGGCGCGTCCTCGGCGCCGCGGAGGGCGGCCAGGGGATCTTCTCCCACGGGCGGATCCAGCCACTGGCTCTGGAACAGGACGAGGGGGACATCGGGAAAGGGATTGGGCGCCGGCAGGCGGATGGTGGACCAGGTCGCCCGGGAGAGACCCACGGCTTCCTTGGGAACGTAGACTCCGCCCCCGTCCTCCAGGGTCCACACCGCCGCCCGGGGCGCGTGGAACTCCTGGACCAGGGCGTCCAGGACGACGCTGGCGACCTGGCCCCCCTTCGACGTCGCCGCCAGGATCTCCGACACGTGCTGGAGCATCTGCATCTGGTGGGAGCGGCGGCCCAGCTTCGCCCGCAGGTCCCGCCCCTCGGCGGTGACCTGGGTCAGCTGCCGCTGGGTCTGGAGCAGTTCCGCCAGCAGCTCGGCCCCGGGAGGGCGCTGCGCCGGCGAAGGGACCTGCTTCGGCCCCGAGCCCGCTTTGGCGTCCGGAGGAAGAGAGGGCGGCTTGGGTCCGGAGGAAGAATTCGAGGCGGACATCGGACTCCAGGATGGCCTCCCCGGCCGAGACTGCCAAGATAGAGGGATGGCAAGCCGCCTCCAGACCTTCTCGCTCCAGCGGATTATTTTCCTATCCGTGTCGGTGGTGCTGGGCATTCAGGTGGTGTGGTGGATGAGCCTCCAGATCCGCGAATCCCGGCGCCTGCTGGTGGCGCGCTCCCAGGCCCTGAAGGCGAGCCGGGCCGAAGCCTGGCAGATGGACAGCCTCCATCTCCTGGCCCACATGCGGACCCAGGCGGATCCCTCCCGGGCGCCGATGGCGATGCCGGGGCTGGACGAGCGGCGGCGGTCGATCCAGGCGCTGTATCCCCACGTGGGCATCGTCCCCGCGCCCATTTCGCCCGACGACCCCCCCCTGCTCGACGGATCCGGCTACCTCACCCTCCGCCCCGAGCCCATGGTCGAGCTGGAGAACCAGCAGTGGCACGCCGTCTTCCGGGCCGCGGCCGAAGGCACCTTCATGGTGGGGGCCGTCCTGTTCGGGTTCGTCCTTCTCTACCGGAAGCTGGCGGAGGAGCTGGATCTCAAGCTGCGGCAGCGGAACTTCACGTCGGCGGTCACCCATGAGCTGAAGACGCCCATCGCCTCGCTGAAGGTGTGGACGGAGACCCTGTTCACCCGGACGCTCGCCGACGAGCAGCGCCAGCGGATCCGCAGCCTGATGGAGAAGGACCTGGACCGCCTGAACGAGCTGGTGGCCAACCTCCTGGACGTGGCGCGGGCCGAATCCGGCAGCTTCGTCCTTCATTTGGGCCCCCTGGAACTGGGCCCCTGGCTGCGGGGCGTCTGCGAAGCCATGGACCAGCGGCTGGGGCCCGGCGGACTGGGGCTCCAGTTGGAGATCACCCCCTCTCCCCTGTGGGTGAAGGCCGATCCCAAGGCCCTGGGCACCGTGGTGGAGAACCTGCTTTCCAACGCCTTCAAGTACGCCGCGGAGCCGCGCCAGACCACCGTCACCCTGGACGCGGACGGCGACGCCGCCGTGATCGTGGTCAGCGACCGGGGCCAGGGGATCCAGGCCAAGGATCTGCCGCGCATCTTCCACCGCTTCTTCCGGGCCGGGGACGAGATGACCCGCCAAGTCGCGGGCACGGGCATCGGGCTGTTCCTGGTGAAGGACATCACCGCCCGCCACGGCGGCCACGTCAGCGTCGCCAGCCGCGGGCCGGGCCTCGGCTCCGCCTTCACCCTCCGCCTGCCCTGCCTGTCCGCCGAGGAGGCCGCATGAGCGAAGCCGCGCGGAACCCGGGCGAAGCGGACCTGATCCGGTCCGCGTCCACGGGCGATCCCGAGGCCTTCGAGGCCCTGGTCCGGCCCCACCTGGGAATGCTGTTCCGGGTGATCGATCGCATCCTGGGAAACGAGGCCGAGAGCCAGGACGCCCTCCAGGACGCCCTGCTGACCATCCACCGGGAGCTGCCCGGATTCCAAGGTGCCAGCAAATTCAGCACTTGGGCCTACCGGATCTGCGTCAACCAGGCCCTGATGGCCCGCCGGAAGCGAGTGCGCCGCCGGGAGGACGCCATCGAAGATCTGATGCCACGTTTCGGGGACGAGGGGCATCACAAGGAGGTCGACACCGTTCTGGACTGGAGCGAGGACGCGGAGGCGCTGATGAAGGTGGAGGAGGAGGAACTGAAGGCGAAGGTTCGCGCGGGCCTGGATCGGCTGTCCGATGACCAGCGCGCCGTCTTCGTCCTGAGGGACCTCGAAGGGTGGGACACGGATGAGATCAGCCGCCACCTGGGCATTACCCGGGAACTGGTCCGCCAGCGGGTCCACCGCGCGCGCCTCGCCCTCCGGGCCCTGCTACCCGAATTCGCCCCCCGGCGATTGGCGGAGAGCCGATGACCTCCCCCCTGATGCCCACCTGCGAGCGCGTCATCACCCTCTTCACGGACTACGAGGACGGAGCGCTCGGGCCCATTGACTGGTTCGGGCTGAAGCTGCACCTCAGCGTGTGCCCCCCCTGCCGGGCCTTTCTGGAGAGCCTCCGGCGGACGGCCCCCCTGCTTCGCAGCCTCACTTCCTCGGTCGCTTCCCCCGCTCCCGCGGAGCGCGCCCTGAGCGGCGCCCTCGCGGCCCTCCGGGAAGGGCGGGTGCCCCAGGGTCCCCAGCACCATCCCGAACCGGCCCTGTGGGAGGCGCTGGAGCCTGGCGGCGACCCATTCACCGCCCTGATGCTGCGCGTCCACCTGGGCCACTGCGCCGGTTGCCGCGCGACCTACGGGCCGGACCAGGCCATTCCGGCGGCGCCGGATGCCGTGGCGACCCTCAAGCCGCTGCTCCCGCCGGAGGAGACGTGGCGCTGGGCCCGCCGGGGCCTCGGCGGGATGGAAGTGGCGCACCTCGCCCGGAACAAGGCGAACGGGGCCTCCTTCAGCCTCGCCAAGCTGAACGGGGGCCGCACCATCCCCTTCCACCGCCACGCGGGAACGGAATCCTCCCTGATCCTGTGCGGTTCCCTCCACGACGGTCCCGCCCATCTCCGGGCGGGCGACTGGATCACCCACGGCCCCGACTGCCAGCACAGCCCCACCGCGGGTCCCGAAGGGGAATGCTGGGCGCTGATCCGGATCGAGGGGGGCATCCATTTCTCGGGGTGGCGGAGCCTGATGGGCGCCATCGGCTAGCCTCCCGCCCATGCTCCAATGGGTCCCATGGACGGATCCCGCGAGCGGATGAGAGGCGCGGCCCTGGTGGCCCTGGCGGCCACGCTGTGGAGCTCCAGCGGGCTGTTCATCAAGGTGCTGTCCCTGGGCGCCCTGCAGATATCGTGCGCTCGTAGCCTGGTGGCGGCCCTCACCATGGCCTGGGTGGTGAAGCGCCGCGGGGGCCGGCCCTTCCCGCGGCCCGACGGCCTGTCCCTGCTCTGCGCCGGGGCCTACGCGGGCGTCCTGGTCTTCTTCGTGGCCGCCACGAAGCTCACCACCGCGGCGAACGCGATCTTCCTCCAGTTCTCGGCCCCCATCTACCTGGTGTTCCTGGAATCCCGGCTGTCGGGCCGCCCCGTGGTCCGCAGGGACCTGGCGGCCGTCCTGATCTCCCTGGGCGCCATGGGCCTGTTCTTCGTGGGCAGGCTCGGAACGGGCACCCTGGCGGGCAACCTCCTGGGCGTTCTGTCGGGCCTCTCCCTGGCCCTCTTCTCCGCCACCCTCAAGCTCCAGCGGGAGCGCCGCCCGGAGGCCGATCCCATCGGGGCGATCATCCTGGGGAACCTGATCGTGGCCGTGCTCGGCGCCCCGGCCCTCCTCGCGGGGCCCGTCCCCACCCTTCCCCAGGCGGGGATCCTCCTCTACCTGGGTGTCTTCCAGATCGGGATCGCCTACCTGCTGTTCAATGCCGGCATGAAGCACCTGTCCGCCACGGGCGCCGTGGTGATCGGCACCCTGGAGGCCGTCCTCAACCCGGTGTGGGTGTTCCTGGGGATCGGCGAGCGCCCCTCCGCCTGGGCCCTCGCGGGGGGGCTGATCATCCTGGGGACCCTGGTGTGGTACAGCACGGGCCAGGCCCTGCCTCGGCGGGAGCCCGCGCGGTTGTGACCAACATCCGGACGGCGGGGGTGGCCCTAAGAGGACCTCTGGGTTATGTTTTGCCAGCGGCGCTCCCCGGTGGAGGTTCCTTCCATGCACGGCCCTTCGGAATCGTTCCCCCTGGATGAATCCGCCCTCGGCCTGCTGCTGGAGGGCCCGCCCCGGGACGATGCCGGCCGGATCCGCGAGATCCTGGCCCGCGCCCGGGGGCTGGACGGCCTGGACGAGGCGGATCTGCCCTCGCTGATGGCCCTCCGCGACCCGGCGCTGCTGGCGGAGCTGTTCGAGGCGGCCAAAGCGGTGAAGGAGGAGATCTACGGCCGCCGGATCGTCCTGTTCGCGCCCCTCTACGTGTCGAACCTGTGCGGGAACGAATGCCTCTACTGCGCCTTCCGCGCCTCCAACCGGGAACTGCCGCGCCGGGCCCTCAGCCAGGCCGAGATCGCCGGGGAAGTCCGCCACCTCCTCCGCCAGGGGCACAAGCGCGTGGTGCTGGTGGCGGGCGAGGCCTATCCCCAGGAGGGCCTCGACTACGTCCTGAAGGCGGTGCGGACCGTCTACGCCACCCGCGAGGGCGCCGAGAGCATCCGCCGGGTGAACGTCAACATCGCCCCTCTGGACGTGGACGGCTTCCGGCGACTGAGGGACGTCGAGATCGGCACCTACCAGCTGTTCCAGGAGACCTACCACCGCGGCACCTACGCCCGGATGCACCCCGCGGGACTGAAGGCCGACTTCGACTGGCGGCTGGGCTGCATGGACCGCGCGATGCTCGCGGGCATCGACGACGTGGGCATCGGCGCCCTGTTCGGGCTGCACGACTGGCGCTTCGAACTGCTGGCGATCCTCCGCCACGCCCGCCACCTGGAGGCGCGCTTCGGGTGCGGCCCGCATACCATCAGCGTGCCGCGGATCGAGCCCGCCGCGGGCTCCGCCGCCAGCGAGGCGCCGCCTTCCGCGGTGACCGACGCCGACTTCCGGAAGCTGGTGGCCATCCTCCGCCTGGCCGTCCCCTACACGGGCCTGATCCTCAGCACCCGGGAACGGCCGGAGATCCGCCGCGAGGTCTTCCACCTGGGCATCAGCCAGATCAGCGCCGGCAGCCGCACCAATCCCGGCGGCTACCAGGCGGAGGACGGGACCAGCGCCCAGTTCTCCCTCGGCGACCACCGCGGCCTGGACGAGGTGGTGCGCGACCTGGCGGAGACGGGCTTCATCCCGAGCTTCTGCACCAGCTGCTACCGGATGGGCCGCACCGGCGCCGATTTCATGGACTTGGCCAAGCCCGGCGAGATCAAGCTCCACTGCGAGCCCAACGCCCTCTCCACCCTCCAGGAGTTCGCGGAGGACCACGCCGGTCCCGCCACCCGCCAGGCGGCGGAAGCCCTGGTGGCCGCCAGCCTGGCGGGGATGGAGGAAGGGGCGCGGACCCGCGCCGAGGCCATGGTGGCCCGCGTCCGGCGCGGCGAGCGCGACGTGTTCTGCTGAACGGCCGGAGAATCCATGCAGCCCGCCCCCCGCACCCTCCGCCTGCACATCGGCCTCTTCGGCCGGCGCAACGTGGGCAAGTCGTCGGTCCTGAACGCCCTCACCCGGCAGGCCGTCTCCCTGGTCTCGCCCGAGGCGGGCACCACGACGGATCCCGTGGAGAAGCCCATGGAGCTGCTGCCCTTCGGCCCGGTGCTGTTCGTGGACACCGCGGGCCTGGACGACGAGGGCGACCTGGGAAGGCAGCGGGTGGCCCGCAGCCGCGCCGTCCTGGACCGCGTGGATCTCGCCCTGGTGGTGGCCGGCGGCGGCGCCTGGGGCGCCTTCGAGGAGGACCTCCTGGCTGAGCTGAAGGCCCGCGGCCTGCCCGTGGTGGTGGCCCTGAACAAGGCGGACCTGGCCGCGCCGCCGCCCGCGCTGCTGGCGCGGCTCCGCGGAAGGGACGCGGTGGCCGTTCCTCTCTCCGCCCTTCGGGGGGACGGCGTGGACGCGCTGCGGGAGGCCCTCCTGCGGGCCGCGCCCGCGGGCTTCCTGGATTCCCGGGACCTGCTGTCCGACCTGGTGCCGCCCGGCCAGGTGGCGATCCTGGTCATGCCCATCGACTCGGAAGCGCCCAAGGGCCGGCTGATCCTTCCCCAGGTGATGGCCGTCCGCGACCTCCTGGACGGCCACGCCCTGTCCCTCGTGGTGCAGGAGGCGGAACTGGGCGCGGCTCTGGAGATCCTCCGCCGCCCGCCGGCCCTCGTGGTGACGGACTCCCAGGCCTTCCAGGGCGTGGCCGCGGTGGTGCCCGACGCCGTGCCGCTCACTTCCTTCAGCATCCTGCTCAGCCGGTTTCACGGGGACCTCACCGCCCAGGTGCGCGGCACGCTGGCCGTGGACCGGCTCAAGGGCGGCGACCGGATCCTGGTGGCCGAAGGCTGCACCCATCATCCGGGCGAGGAGGATATCGGCCGCGTGAAGCTCCCGCGGTGGCTGGAGGCCCAGGCGGGCGCGCCGCTGCGCTTCGAGCACGTGCAGGGCCGCGATTTCCCGGCGGATCCTTCGCCCTACGCCCTGGTGGTCCACTGCGGCAACTGCATGGGCAACCGCCGCGAGATGCTCGCCCGCATCCACCGCTGCGAAGCCGCGGGCGTTCCCATCACCAACTACGGCCTCGCCATCGCCCACGCCAAGGGCATCCTGGCCCGGGCCCTGCGCCCCTTTCCCGCCGCCCTGGAGCTGCTGCGTGCGTGACCTCGACCGGAGCGCCGTGGAGGCTTGGCTGCGCGAGACGGAGCCCGCGGCGCTGGATCAGCTGTGGGCCGAGGCGGACCGGGTGCGGCGGGAGCGCGTGGGCGACGAGGTCCACCTGCGCGGGCTCATCGAAGCCTCCAGCCACTGCGTGCGGAGCTGCCACTACTGCGGGCTGCGCGCGCCCTCCGGTCTGGCCCGCTACCGGATGACGGGCGCCGAGATCCTGGACGCCGCCCGGGAGGCCCACCGCCTGGGCTACGGCAGCGTCGTGATCCAGGCGGGGGAGGACCCGGGGCTGACGGAGGCCTTCATCGCGGAGGCAGTTCGGGCCATCAAGGCGGAGACGCCCCTGGCCGTCACGCTGTCCCTGGGCGAACGCGGCGACGCGGAACTGGCCGCGTGGAAGGCCGCCGGCGCGGACCGCTACCTGCTGCGCTTCGAGACCAGCGACCCCGCGCTGTACCGCCGGATCCACCCGGACCTTCCGGGCCGAGCCAGCGACCGCTTCGCGCAGCTGCGCCGCATGCGCGACATGGGCTACGAGATCGGCACCGGCGTGATGGTGGGCATCCCGGGCCAGACCTGGCGCACCCTGGCCGCGGACCTCCTGTGCTTCCGCGAGTTCGACATGGACATGATCGGCGTGGGGCCCTTCCTCCCCAGCCCGCGCACGCCCATGGGCGGGCCGGAGGCCGCCGGCTACCGCGCGCCGCAAGACCAGGTCCCCAACGACGAACTGACCACCCTCAAGGCCGTAGCCCTCACGCGGCTGCTGTGCCCCGACGCGAACCTCCCCAGCACCACGGCCCTGGCGACCATCGACCAGGCGCAGGGCCGCGAGCTGGCCCTCCAGCGGGGGGCCAACGTCGTGATGCCGAATGTGACGCCGCCGGTCTTCCGCGTGCAGTACGAGATCTATCCCGGGAAGGCCTGCGTCCACGAAACCGCGACAGCCTGCCAGGGCTGTCTGGAAGGCCGGATCCACAGCCTGGGACGGCGGGTGGGCGCCGGTCCCGGCGGCCGCCGAAAGGCCCCGCGCAAAGGTTCATCCGCATGTGATTCGCATCACTGACCAATCGGTCATCAATGACCAGACTCCCTGTGCAGGCGATGTCCGGTCCGCGGCCCAGGGTCCCCTCCCCGCCGCGCTCTTCCACCTCTTCGACTCCACCTCTCCGCGGAGGTGGCGGGAGATCCCATGCCTTCTTCCGTGAGCGACTTCTACGGGTCCCTGGCGGACCGCGCCGGGCAGGTCCTCGCCGAACGGGACCTGGATCACCGGATCGTCGTCCAGGTGGGCTCCGCCACCTGCGAGCACGCCGCCGGTTCCCAGGCCGTGGCCGACGAGTTCGTCCGGCACATCCGGGCGTCCGGACGGAACGACATCGTCCTCCACCGCACGGGCTGCACGGGGCGCTGCTCCCGCGAGCCCATCCTCGGCATCCACATTCCGGGCCGGCTGCCCGTGAAGTACGAGCGCGTGGACCGCAACCTGGTCCACCGGATCTTCACGGAGCACATCCAGGGCGGCTCGCCCGTGGCCAAGCACGTCCTGGACCGCGGCACGGACGCGCTGCCGGAGCGGGAGCTGCTGTTCTGCGAGGGCGGCCGCTGCGGCCGAGGCACCGACTTGCGGACGCGCTTCCTCGAACTCCTGGCGGAGGCTGGCGTGGACCCGGGCCGGGTGGGCACCGTGGCCACGGGCTGCTTCGGCGCCTGCGGCTCCGAAGAGGAGACCGGAACCTTCGTCCTCGCCCGCCCCGAGAAGATCCTGTACCGCGTGGCCTCGGAGGACGATCTCCGCGAACTGCTTCGCGTCCACGTCGTGGAGGGACTCGCGGCCGACCGCCTGCGGGTGCGGGAGGAGCCCATCGCCCTGGAGTTCCTGGAGCGCTACGGCGACGTGGCCTTCTTCAACCGCCAGAGCCGCATCGCCCTGCGGAACGCGGGCGTGGTGGATCCCGAGAGCCTGGACGAGTACGTGGCCCTGGACGGCTTCAAGGCGCTGGCCGAGGTCCTGGGGCGGCGCGATCCGGAGTGGGTGATCGCCGAGCTGACCAAGGCCCGGCTGCGAGGACGGGGCGGCGGCGGATTTCTCACCGGCGCCAAGTGGGGCCTGGCCCGGAAGCAGGCGGATCCCGCGCGCTTCATCATCTGCAACGGCGACGAGGGCGATCCCGGCGCGTTCATGGACCGCTCCATGCTGGAGAGCGACCCCTTCAACATCGTCGAAGGCATGATCATCGGCGGGTTCACCATCGGCGCGCAGAAGGGCTTCTTCTACGTCCGCGCCGAGTACCCCCTGGCCATCAAGCGCATCCAGCACGCCATCGACGTGTGCCGCGCCGCAGGCCTGCTGGGCCGGGACATCATGGGCTCGGGCTTCGAGTTCGACCTGGAGATCCGCCTGGGCGCGGGGGCCTTCGTCTGCGGCGAGGAGACCGCGCTCATCCGCTCCATCGAGGGCGAGCGCGGCCAGCCCAAGGTGCGCCCGCCCTACCCCACGGACCGCGGGCTGTGGGGCCATCCCACGGTGATCAACAACGTGGAGACCTTCGCCAACGTCTCGGCCATCCTGCGCTTCAGCGGCGACTGGTACGCCCGCATCGGCACCGCGAAGAGCGGCGGGACCAAGGTCTTCGCCCTCGCGGGGAAGGTGAAGCACACGGGCCTCGTGGAAGTGCCCCTGGGCACGCCCCTCTCCCGCGTGGTGAACGACATCGGCGGCGGCGTCTCCGGCGGGAAGCAGCTCAAGGCCATCCAGACCGGCGGCCCCGCGGGGGGCTTCATCCCCGCCGCCTGGCAGGACATGGAGGTGGACTTCGAGCCCCTCCAGAAGGCGGGCTCCATCATGGGCTCGGGCGGGATGATCGTCCTGGGCGAGGACGACTGCATGGTCGACATCGCCAAGTTCTACATGGCCTTCAGCCAGGAGGAGAGCTGCGGCAAGTGCACGCCCTGCCGGGAGGGCACCACCCGCATCCTGGAGATCCTGGAGCGCATCACCCAGGGCAAGGGCGAGCTGGCGGACCTGGACAAGCTGGAGCGCCTGTCGAAGCTGTGCCAGCGCACCAGCCTGTGCGGCCTGGGCCGCGCCGCGCCGAATCCCGTGCTCTCCAGCCTCAAGCACTTCCGCGACGAGTTCATGGCCCACATCGCGGACAAGCACTGCCCCGCGAAGAAGTGCGTGGCCCTCATCCGCTACGAGATCAACGCGGAAAAGTGCATCGGCTGCACCATCTGCGACCGCAACTGCCCGGTGTCCTGCATCTCCGGCTCCCGCAAGGAGGTCCACGTCATCGACCAGGCCGCCTGCATCAAGTGCGGGAACTGCTTCGACGTCTGCAAGTTCGCCGCGATCGACCGGGTGTAGGAGCGTCCCATGTCCCAGATGATCAACCTCACCATCGACGGCGAACCCATCCTCGTGCCGACGGGCACCACCGTCATGGACGCGGCGGAGCGGCTCGGGATCCACATCCCCCGCCTCTGCTACCACCCGGACCTCAGCCTGGAGGGCAACTGCCGGGTGTGCGTGGTCCAGGTGGAGGGCTTCGACCACTGCCTGGCCTCCTGCGCCACGAAGGCCTGGGAGGGCATGGAAGTCCAGACCAACAGCCCCGTCATCCGCCAGGCCCGGCGCGACATCGTGGAGCTGCTCCTGGACAACCACCCCAGGGACTGCCAGACCTGCGACCGGGACGGCAACTGCGAGCTTCAGAACCTGGCCTACCGCATGGGGGTGCGCGAGCGCCACTTCGAGGGGAAGCGCAAGCAGTTCCCCATCGACGACACGGGCGCGTCCGTGGTGCGGAACGCCGAGAAGTGCATCCTGTGCGGGCGCTGCATCCGCGTCTGCGGCGAAGTCCAGGGCGTGTTCAACCTCAGCCAGCACGGGCGCGGCTTCACCACGGTCGTCGGCCCCGCCAACCTCGCGCCCATGGACGAGAGCGCCTGCATCCAGTGCGGGCAGTGCGTGAACGTGTGCCCCACCGCCGCGTTCCTGGAGCAGGACCACACGGAGCGCGTGTGGGCGGCGCTCAGCCATCCGCGGCCCGAGAAGCACGTGGTGGTGACCACGGCTCCCGCCATCCGCGCGGCCCTGGGCGAGGCCTTCGGGCTGCCCGTGGGCACCGCCGTCACCGGGAAGATGGTCACCGCCCTGCGCCGGATGGGCTTCGACGCCGTGTTCGACGTCAACTTCAGCGCCGACGTCACGATCATGGAGGAAGCCCACGAGCTGCTGAGGCGCCTGGAGAGCGGCGGCCCCCTGCCCCTCCTGACCTCGTGCAGCCCCGGCTGGGTCAGCTTCCTGGAGAAGTTCTACCCCGAGCTGATCCCCAACATGTCGAGCTGCAAGAGCCCGATGCAGATGCAGTCCACCCTCATCAAGACCTACTACGCGCAGCAGAAGGGCGTGGACCCCAAGGACATCTACGTGGTGTCCGTGATGCCCTGCGTCGCGAAGAAGTTCGAGGCAGCGCGGCCGGAGCACGTTCTGGACGGCATCCCCACCACGGACGCGGTGATCACCACCCGCGAGCTGGCCCAGATGATCAAGTCCTACGGCATCGACTTCACCCGCCTGCCGGACAGCGACTTCGACCATCCCCTGGGCGCGTCCTCGGGCGCCGGCGCCATCTTCGCGGCCACGGGCGGCGTGATGGAGGCGGCCCTGCGGACGGCGGCCTTCAAGCTGACCGGGAAGAACCTCGGAAACCTGGAGCTGACCGAAGTCCGCGGCGTCACCGGCGAGATCCGGGAGACCTCCCTCACCCTCGCAGGGAAGACCCTCAACGTCGCCGTCGCCAACGGCCTCCAGAACGCCAAGGTCATCCTCGACGCCATCCAGCGCGGCGAGAAGGACTACCACCTGGTGGAGATCATGGCCTGTCCCGGCGGGTGCATCTGCGGCGGGGGCCAGCCCTATCCGCCCATGGGCACCTACGTCCTGAACCGCGAGCTCGCCAAGGCCCGGGCCCAGGCGCTCTACAGCATCGACGCGGCGAAGACCGTCCGCTGCAGCCACGACAACCCCGACGTCCAGAAGCTGTACGCCGAGTTTCTCGGCGAGCCCCTGGGACCCGTGGCCCACGACCTGCTCCACACGCACTACACCGCCCGCACGCCCCGGGGGATCCGATGAGCGCCTGCTGCCCCAGCTCCACCGACAACTGGGCCGACCTGGAGCGCGGCTACCGCGCCATGCTCCCCGAGGATGTCCTCGCCTTCATCGACGCCAACCGGCGCGGCGAGCGGAGCGAGAGCATGCTCATCGCGACCCTCCACATGGTGCAGGCCCACTTCGGCCACCTGGGTCCCGGCCAGCTGGAGGCCGTGGCCCAGCTGATGCAGATTCCCCTCGCCAAGGTCACGGGCGTGGCCACCTTCTATCACTACTTCCGCCTCCAGCCCCGCGGGAAGTACCTGATCAACGTCTGCCTCGGCACCGCCTGCTACGTGAAGGGCGCCGAGAAGGTGGCCCAGAAGCTGATGGACGAACTGGGCATCCACTTCGGCGAGACCAGCAAGGACGGGATCTTCAGCCTGGAGAGCACCCGCTGCGTCGGCACCTGCGGCCTGGCCCCCGTCGTGATGATCGGCGACGAAGTCCACGGCCCCCTCACCCCCAACCAGGTGCCCAACCTCCTGGAGACCTACCTCGCCCGCGCCGCGGAGGAGATGGCCGCACCCTGACCTCGAAAAGGATCACCACCAAGACGCCAAGAGCACCAAGAAAAGCATCAAGACCTGATTTGTCCTTCTTGGCGGTGATCTTTAGCCTTTCGCCATCCCCCGCATCTCCATGGCGCCCGTGCTCAACGGCACGAGCAGAACCATGGCGGCCAGGGCGACAACGCCGTGCCATCCGGCGCGGTGGTAAGCGTGGCCGCTGAGGGTGATGCCCGCGGCGCCGCCGAGGTAGTAGAACAGCACGTAGCAGGCGTTGGCCCGGCCCCGACCCGCGCTCAGCTTGCGGTTGAGGGCTCCGGCCGCCGACGCGTGGATGGTGAAGAACCCCGCGCACACCAGACCCAGCGCCAGGGCCATGGCCCACCCCGCGGGAATCAGGGTGACCGCCAGCCCGCCGCCGAAGACGACGGCCCCCGCCACCATGGCGGTGCCGTTCCCGATCCGGTTGCTGAGGCGGCCCGCCAGCGGCCCCATCGCGATGCCCACGACGTAGGACAGGTAGAGCAGCGTCACCGCCCGCGTGGACCAGTGGAAGGGCGCGCCGTGCAGGTGGAACGGCAGGTAGTTGAACACCGACGAGAACACGAAGAACGCCCCGGCGCTCACGCAGTAGAGCCTGAACAGGTCGTGGCGCAGCAGCACGTCGCGGAAGCGCACCGTCTCCGCCGCCCGCGCGCCGCCCTGGCGCTCCGCCGGCAGCCCCGCGTAGGCGGCCAGCGTCGCCGCCAGGAGCAGCGCCGCCGCCACGAAGAAGGCCCAGCGCCAGTGCTCGGGCGGAAAGACGAACCCGCCCAGCAGCCGTCCCGCGAGCCCGCCCACCACCGTGGCCGACACGTAGGATCCCATCACCACGTTGAGACGGTCGGCCGGCACCTCCCGCGCCAGGTGGGCCGCCAGGCAGGTGGTCAACGCCGGGACGAACAGCCCCTGGACGAACCGTGCCGCCACCAATAGCGGCAGCGTGGGCGCCAGCGCCGACGCCACCCCCGCCCCGGCCACCACCAGCCCCCCCGTCAGCAGGATCGGCCGAATGGCCACCCGGTCCGACAGCGCCCCGAACGGCAGGTTCGCCAACGCGATCCCCAGCACCACCGCCGACACCGCCATCGACGCCGCCCCCTCCCCCACCCCGAACGTCCGCCGTAGCACCGGAAGTACCGGCTGCGGGATGTACACCGTCGTGAACACCGCGCTCACCAGCGCGAAGACGAGCCATTGGAGACGAGAGAGAGGATGGGAGGTTGACATGGGCTTTTACTGTCCGACAGGCACACTCAATGGGAAACCCAAATCTGAGAAGCCAAGGATGAACAGGATAGGGGCCGTGAAAGGGCCTGATCGGCTCTCAGTTGCATAATGAGCATCCAACTCGGAACCTCCCATGAGAGCAATCCCCCTCGATAGCCCCAAAGCCACCATCCGCATCCATGACCTTCCGGGTGGCGGAGTTCCGCTCGTCTTCCTTCACGGGCTGGGCTGCGCTTCTTCCTGCGATTATCCGCGCGTGGTTCGCGATCCTGCTTTGGGTTCGCGCAGGACGGTGCTGGTGGACCTGCTGGGGTCGGGGTTCAGCGACCGGCCTTCCGACTTCGGGTAATCCATTCGGGAACACGCGGAAACGATCGTCGCGGTGCTCGATGCCCTGGACCTCGCGGCGGTGGACCTCTACGGGCACAGCATGGGCGGGTCCATCGCCATCGAGGCGGCGGGACTGCTCCACTCTCGCGTGCGGCATCTGGTGCTGTCGGAGTCGAATCTGCATCCCGGCGGCGGCATCTTCAGCCGTGCCATCGCCGCGCAGGCCGAGACCGATTACGTGGCCCGGGGCCATGCGGGCACGATTCGCGAGTCCGCCGAGACGGGAAACCTCGTGTGGGCCGGATCCATGGCGGTCACGGATCCCCTCGCCGTCCATCGTGCCGCGACCTCCCTCGTTCGGGGCTGTTCGCCATCCTGGTACGAGCAGCTTCGCGGCCTGTCCATGCCGCGCACGGTGCTATTCGGGGCGAGGTCCCTTCCCGATCCTGACTTCGACGCCCTGCACCAAGATGGGATCTCCGTCGCCGTCGTTCCGGAAGCGGGCCACTCCATGGCCTGGGAGAATCCGTCCGGCCTCGCCCAAGCCATCGCCGACGCTTGCGCATGAGCGGGAAGAAGGGCCACGGATGAACCCAGATGGACACGGATAAGGAACCCGGTCCTTTATCTGAGTTCATCCGTGTTCATCTGTGGCAAACCCTTCTTTGCGAGATTCACAGTTCCGATGCGATGCGGTAGAGCTCCGACGCCTGCACGCCCAGGTGCTTCGCCAGCGGTTTGACCGCCTCCCGCAGCGTCATCCCGCCTTCCCTCGCGGCAGCGAGGTAGGCGCGGGCCCAGTCGGGGAGGGAGCCGTCGAAGGCCGTGTCCACTTCGGTCACCAGGCGCTTGGCCCCGGCTCCCGCCAGCACCAGCACCATCTCGCCGCGGTCTTCGGAGCCGAGTTGGGTCTTCACCTGGGCGGGCGTCCCGCGGTACCAGGTCTCGTGCAGCTTGGTCAGCTCGCGGCCCAGGGCGATCTCGCGGTCGGGCAGGAGGTCGTCGAGGTCGGCGAGGGTCTCGTGGATTCGGTGGGGCGTCTCGAACACGACGACGGTCTCCTCCTCGGTGCCCAGCTTCTTCAGCAGGGTGCGGCGGGGCTCGCTGCGATTGGGGAGGTAGCCCCAGAAGCTGAAGGCGTGGGTGGAGAGGCCCGAGGCCACCACCGCCAGCAGGACCGCGGATGCGCCGGGAAGGACCGTCACCTTGGCGCCCGCCGCCCGCGCCGCGCGGGCGATCTCGAAGCCGGGGTCGTTGATGCCGGGCATCCCCGCGTCGCTGCAGTAGGCCACGGTTCGGCCGGAGATCAGCTCCAGGCCCAGGCGCTCGAAGGCGGCGGCGCCCGCGTGATCGTCGAAGCGCAGCAGGGGCTTGTCGATCCCGAGGTGCTTGAGCAGTCCTCCGGTGCGGCGGGTGTCCTCGCAGGCCACCAGGTCGGCCTCCGCGAGGGCCTCCTTGGCGCGATCCGTGAGGTCGCCCAAATTGCCGATGGGGGTGGGAACGAGGATGAGGTGGCCGGCCATAGCCATTCAGTCTGGCAGCCCTCGATCGGACGCGACATTCAGTCCGCGCGCCTCGGCGTTATGCTTCCGCCATGCGCCCCTTTCTCTGGCTCGCTCCCCTCGCCGTTCTGTCCGCGTGCGTCACGCCCAGCAGCACGCCCCTTCATCCGCAGGGCGTTCCGGGCCTGCGCGGGGTGATGAACCACCTTCCGGATGGGCGCTGGCAGGTGGTGCTGGAGCTGCCCAATCCCCACCGGGACCGCGTCTACCGCGTGGTGTCCCGGGAGCCCCTCGACATTCGGGTGGAGGAGGACGCTCCGCACAGCCGGGCCACCTGGATCGTCGAGTCCGGCCGCGTGGCCGAGGGACGGCCCTTCGATCTGACGGTGGAGATGGGGCGGGAGACGTTTCCTGTCCAGGTCGCGTTCCTCAAGAACGGCAAACCCTCCGCCCGGGACGAGACCCTGCGCGTGCTGGTGCAGACCGCCGTCGCATTCCGCTGACTCAGGTCACCCGCTCCAGAGCCCGCTTGCTTCCGACGAGGCGGCTGTAGGCCATGCCGGTGTGGTACCAGTGCAGCAGGAAGGCCTCGTGAACGGCGCGCTTCCACCACCGGAGGCTGCCGGCGCGGGGCGGGCAGCCCAGGGCGGGACTGCACTGGACGACCAGATCCAGACCCCGGGCGGTGGCCCGCGCGCGGCTCAGGTGAAGGGGATCGGACACCATCAGCAGGGTGCGCCAGCCTTCGGCCCGGAGGTGGGCACGGACGTTGTAGAGGTTCTCCAGAGTGTGCTGGCTGCGGTCCTCCAGCAGGACGGCCTCGGGGGGCAGGCCCCGGGCGGCGAGCCATTCCCGGCCCGCTTCGGCCTCGCTCCGCGCGGCGTCGCCGGTGGTGCCGCCGGCCACGACGATCCGCGGCGCCAGGCCCCGCCGCCACAGGTCCTCCGCATGGGCCAGGCGCGCCTCGAACACGGGGGTGAGGCGATCCCGCTCCAGGCGCCGGCCCAGGACGAGGATGGCGTCCGCGGGTTCCGCCGGGTCTCCGGCGGCGCCCTTCAGCACCTGCCGCAGGCGGTAGATCCATGGCAGCCCCGCCAGGGCCAAGCCACTGAGGGCGGCCAGCCCCAAGGAAACCAAGCCCCCCGGCCCCAGCTTCTCGCGGAAACTGGCGCGGGCCGGGGCTTGGAAAGGGGCGTCCATGGGACTCGGAGAGGGCGTGGCCCCCTTAGCCTTCGCTGCGCTTCTCGGACTTCTTGCGCTCGTTGGTGTCGAGCACCCGCTTGCGCATCCGGATGAAGTTGGGGGTCACTTCCACCAGCTCGTCGGCCTCGATGTACTCCAGGGCCTGCTCCAGGGTGTGCTCCCGCGGCGGGGTGAGGCGGGTGGCCTCGTCGCTGCCGCTGGCGCGCATGTTGGACAGCTTCTTGCCTTTGGCGACGTTCACCACCAGGTCGTTCTCGCGGGCGTGCTCGCCCACGATCATGCCCTCGTAGCACTTGGTGCCGGGGTGGATGAAGATGATGCCGCGGTCCTCCAGGTTCATGAGGGCGAAGCCCACGGCCTCGCAGGCTTCCATGCTGATCAGCACGCCGTTCTTGCGGCCGGGCAGGTCGCCCTTGTGGGGGCCGTAGTGGCTGAACAAGCTGTGGAGGATGCCCTCGCCGCGGGTGTCGGTCATGAATTCGCTGCGGAAGCCGATGAGGCCGCGGCTGGGGATCTTGAAGTGCAGCCGCAGCCGGCCGCCCTCGTTGCCCATGTCCTGCATCTCGGCCTTGCGGTTGCCCATGTGCTCCATGGTCACGCCCATGTAGGCCTCGGGGATGTCGATGGTGACGTCCTCGTAGGGTTCCAACTTCTCGCCGGTCTCGGGGTCGGTGTGGAGGATCACTTCGGGCCGGCTGACGCACAACTCGAAGCCCTCGCGGCGCATGGTCTCGATGAGCACGGAGAGGTGCAGCTCGCCGCGGCCGCTCACCTTGAAGGAATCGGGACTGTCCGTGTCCTCCACGCGCAGGGCGACGTTGTGCTGCAGTTCCTTGGTGAGGCGCTCGCGGATCCGGCGGCTCTGGACGTGCTTCCCGTCCTGGCCCGCGAAGGGTCCGGCGTTGACCATGAACATCATCGAGATGGTGGGCTCGTCGATGTCCACGTACTCCAGGGCCTGGGGATTCGCCGCGTCCGCGACGGTCTCGCCCACGCGGATGTCGTTGATGCCCGCCAGGGCCACGATCTCGCCGGCGCTGGCCTCCGGGAGCTGGACGCGGGTGAGCCCCTCGAAGCCGTAGAGCTGGCTGACCTTCTGCTGCTGGATGGTGCCGTCCCGCTTGATGAGGGCCACCTGATCGCCCACCTTGATCCGGCCGTTCACGATGCGGCCGATCCCGATCTGGCCGACGAAGTCGCTCCAGTCCATGAGGGTGACCAGCATCTGGAGGGGGGCGTCGGGACTGCCCTTGGGGTGGGGGCAGTGCTTGACGATGGTGTCGAACAGCGGGTCGAGGTTCTCGCTGGCGTCGTTCACGTCCAGCATGGCGTAGCCCTGCTTGGCGCTGGCGAAGACGCAGGGGAAGTCCAGCTGCTCCTCCGTGGCGCCCAGCTCGATCAGCAGGTCGAAGACCTGATCCTGCGCCCACACGGGGCGGGCGCCGGGGCGGTCGACCTTGTTGATGACCACGATGGGCCGCAGGCCCAGGGCCAGGGCCTTCCGGGTCACGAACTTGGTCTGAGGCATGGGACCGTCGAAGGCATCCACCACCAGAAGGACCGAATCCACCATGGACAGCACCCGCTCCACTTCGCCGCCGAAGTCGGCGTGGCCGGGGGTGTCCACGATGTTGAAGCGGTAGCCGCCCCAGTGGAGGGCCGTCGTCTTGGCGAGGATGGTGATGCCGCGCTCGCGTTCCTGGTCGTTGCTGTCCATCGCCCGTTCCTGGACGCGCTGGTTGTCCCGGAACATGTGGGCGCCCTTGAACAGGGCGTCCACGAGGGTCGTCTTCCCGTGGTCCACGTGGGCGATGATGGCGATATTGCGGATCTTCTCGAGGGCGGTCATCGGGCTCCTGGGGCGCCCCGGGCATTCCCCGGGCAGAACCCTCGATTTTACCAGAGATTCTGCCGATTTCCGAGGGAAGATGGCGACCCCTTCCCTTGGATGTGGGGAGGTCTAAGATAAGCGGACTTACGGCGGGGGATGCCATGCACATCAACGAACTGCTCACGGTGGTCTGCGAGCAGGGCGCCAGCGACCTCCACCTCAAGGTCGGCAACCACCCCATCGCCCGCATCCGGGGCCGCCTCACCCCCATGACCCAGTTCAAGCGGCTGGTTCAGGAGGACACCATCGCCATGGCCTACGCGATCATGGCCAGCGACAAGCAGAAGG
Organism: Geothrix sp. 21YS21S-4; assembly: GCF_030845995.1. Lineage (NCBI taxonomy): Bacteria > Pseudomonadati > Acidobacteriota > Holophagae > Holophagales > Holophagaceae > Geothrix > Geothrix sp. 21YS21S-4. The sequence goes on along the minus strand of NZ_CP132719.1, from coordinate 727,229 downwards.
CGAAGTTCAAGGAGAACCTGGACCTCGACATCGCCTACTCGGTGCCGAGCCTCGGCCGCTTCCGCTGCAACATCTTCAACCAGCGCGGGACGGTGGGCCTGGTGCTGCGCGTCATCCCGCGGAAGATCTACACCATCGACGACCTGATGCTGCCCAAGGCCCTGAAGACCATCTGCGAGGAGCAGCGGGGGCTGGTGCTGGTGACGGGGACCACGGGCTCGGGCAAGTCCACCACCCTGGCGGCCATGATCGATCTGATCAACGCCAGCCGCACCGAGCACATCCTCACCATCGAGGATCCCATCGAGTACCTGCACCGGGACAACCTCAGCATCGTGAACCAGCGGGAAGTGGAGGCCGACTGCCGGACCTTCTCGTCCGCGCTGCGCGCCGCCCTCCGCCAGGATCCGGACGTGATCCTGGTGGGCGAGATGCGCGACCTGGAGACCATCGAGACCGCCCTCCACGCCGCGGAGACGGGTCACCTGGTCTTCAGCACGCTGCACACGCTGGACGCCACCGAGACCATTAACCGCGTCATCTCCGTGTTCCCGCCCCATCACCAGAAGCAGGTGCGGCTCCAGCTCGCCGCGGTGCTGAAGGGCGTGATCTCCCAGCGCCTGGTTCCCCGCGCCGACGGCCAGGGGCGCGTTCCCGCCGTGGAGGTGATGGTCACCACCGAGACCGTCCGCGCCTGCATCGAGGACAAGGAGAAAACCAAGATGCTGAAGGACGTCATCGCGTCGGGCACCGCCCAGTACGGGATGCAGACCTTCGACCAGAGCCTGTACTTCCTGCTGCGCCAGCGGCTGATCACGGAGGAGGAGGCGCTGCTGCGGGCCACCAACGTGGGCGAGTTCAAGCTGCGCCTGGAGGGCGTGATGGCCACCGCCGACATGGCCCGGAGCAACATGGAGCGCGGAATGGCCATCGCCCAGGGCCTGGGCCGCGAAGCGGCCGCTCCCGCCCCCCCGCCGCCGGCTCCCCCCGCGGCTCCCGGGTCCAGCTTGCCGATGCCGCCGCCCCCCGACGTGAAAATCACGCTGGCACGCTAGGCGTCCTTCCTCGTATCCTGACCCTCCCAACCCCGGCCCGAGGTCGCAGATGATCAAGATCGACATCGCCAATTCGCTGATGAAGGTGCATCCCTGCTCCCGGGCCACCGCCCTCCAGGTGGTGGACCTGCTCACCGAGCGCCTGAAGGACGCCCTGCTCAACGGGCACCGCATCGAGATCCGCGGCTTCGGCGTCTTCGAGCCCCGCCCCCGCAAGCGCGGGATGGGCCGCAACATCAAGACCGGCGCCAGCGTCCAGATTCCCAAGGGCAAGAGCATCCGCTTCAAGCCCGGCAAGGACCTGCGGGAAATCGAAGTCGAATAGGGCGCTCGGGGCGCATTGAGCCCCACGGAAAAAACTGGGAGGATGGCGGGATGGAAGAATCCCGCCGCCCCGAGATCACCTACCCCGCCCGCGTCCCCATGAAGATCATCGGACGCCAGGCAGAGCTGCGCCCCGAGATGGTGATGGAACTGATCCTCGCCCACCTCGGCCCCCAGCCCGACGGGGACGAGCAGCACCAGGCCAACTGCAAAGGCGCCTTCATCAGCTACACCTTCTGGATCACCCTCCCCGACGACCAGGTCGAGATCCCGCTGCGCGAAGCCATCCAGAAGCTGCCGGGCGTGGTGATGCAGCTGTGAGGGGAACGCGCCCCTAAAACGACAAAATCACCACCAAGGCTCCAAGACACCAAGAACGGCATGAGTGCTTTTACTTGGTGTCTTGGAGCCTTGGTGGTGAATCCTTTTCTCTTGAGCCGATCGAGGCGCCTTACGGCCGCAGCGTCCCCATCATGCGGGGGTACGGGATGGTTTCGCGGACATGCGGCAGCTTGCAGATCCACGCCACGGCGCGCTCCAGGCCCATGCCGAAGCCGGCGTGGGGGACGCTGCCGTACTTGCGGACGTCGAGGTACCACTCGTAGTCGGCGCGGGTGAGGCCTTCGTGCTCGATCTGGTCCAGCAGGTACTGGAGGCTGGAGGCGCGCTCGCCGCCGCCGATGACCTCGCCGTAGCCTTCGGGGGCCAGCAGGTCGGCGCCCAGGGCCAGGCGGGCATCCTGGGGATCCGGCTCCATGTAGAAGGCCTTGAAGGCCTTCGGGAAGCGGTGGACCCACAGGGGGCGGTCCGTGGCGTTCATGAGGATGGTCTCGTCGTCGTTGCCGAAGTCCTCGCCCCACTGGATGTCGCTGCCGAGGGCCTTCAGCTTCTCGACGGCCTCGGTGTAGGTCATGCGGTCGAAGGTGGTGTTCAGCGAGGTCTCCAGGGGCGCGATGTCCCGCTCCAGGATCTTCAGCTCCTCTTGGCGGCTCTCGAGCACGCGCTGGATCAGGAACTTGGTCATGCGCTCGCCGAGGGCCATCACGTCGTCCAGGTGGGCGAAGGCCACTTCGGGCTCCACCATCCAGAACTCGGTGAGGTGGCGGCGGGTCTTGCTCTTCTCGGCGCGGAAGGTGGGGCCGAAGCAGTAGACCTTCCCGAAGGCCGCGATGCCCGGCTCCTGGTAGAGCTGGCCGGACTGGCTGAGGAAGGCCATGCCCTCATGGAAATACTCGGTGCCGAACAGGGTGCTGGTGCCCTCGCAGGCGCTGGGCGTGAGGATGGGCGCGTCGAGCAGGGTGAAGCCGTCGCCGTCGAAGAAGTCGCGGATGGCCTTCACCAAGGTGTGGCGGATGCGCAGGATCGCCCACTGGCGCTTGCTCCGCAGCCACAGGTGGCGGTTCTCCATCAGGAACTCGGTGCCGTGCTCCTTGGGCGTGATGGGGAAGTCCTGGCTGCCCCCGACGAGTTCCAGGGACTTCACCAGGAGTTCGGGCTGGCCCGTCTTGGGATGCTGCTGGACGACGCCCGTCACGGTGACGGCGGCTTCCTGGGTCAGCTTCCCCGCCAGTTCGTAGCTCTCGGGATCGGCCTCGGCGGCGCCCACCACGCACTGGACGAAGCCCGAGCCGTCGCGCAGCTCGATGAAGCGGGTCTTGCTGGTGCGGGCATTGCGGACCCAGCCCCGCAGCCGGACGGTCTCGCCGACCTGGCCGGCGAGGAATCGGACTTCGGTGAAGGGCTGGCTGGTCACGGGGGCTCCTGGGCCGAAACCTCCATTGTGCCCGGGGGAGGCGCGGGAGGGGAGCGGGAGTCGCTTCCGTGCGGCGGCTATTCCGCCTTCGTGGCCCTGAACTTGCCCGAGATCGCCACCTGCATGCCCTTGAGGTGCGCCATGACGCGCTCCAGCTTCTGGCGGGCGATGTCCTGGTACTGGACCTGCTGGATCAGCGCGAAGACGGTGTCCTGGAGTTCCTGGTTGGTGCGCTCCAGCTCGGCGATGCTGCGCTCGTGGCCCTTCAGTTTGCCCAGGCCGGCCTCCTGCTTGAGGTAGGCCAGGCCGCGGAAGGTGCGATCGGCGCCGCCCAGCATGGCCTCCACGCGGTCGAGGACCTTCGCCATTTCCTGCTCGGTGTAGGAGATGGAGGATTCGATCTGGGGCATGACCCGCTGCCCCCCCTGCTCCTTGGTGGGAGCCATGGCGATGAGCCGCCGGAGGCCCTCGTCCAGGCGCTCCTCCAGCCCCCGCTCCGCCACGGCGTGGCGCGTGTGGGCCCGGCCCGCTCCCTGGGCGGTGATCAGCAGGGCGTCGAGGAGGGTGACCACCCGCTCGCCCTGGACGATGAAGCCCTCCGCCCAGGCGCCGTCGAGGCCGGCCAGCAGCGGGCTGGCGGGAACCAGCTCCCCTTCACCCACGCTGAGGACGCCTTCCACGCCATCCACCAGCAGGCCCGTGGGCTGGCCCTCCAGGTCCAGGACGAGGATCGTCCCGACCTTGGAAGCGTCCAGGGGCGGAAGGGACATGCGAATGCGCAGGTTGACCACGGGGATCACGCGCCCCCGCAGATCCAGGATCCCCTCCACGGACTTGGGCATGTGGGGCAGCTTGTTCAGCTCGCGGAAGGGGCTGATCTCGGCCACGCGATTCAGGGGCAGGCCGTAGGTCCGCCCGTCCAGGTGGAAGGTCAGGAAGCGCTGCTGCGCCGCCTCCCGAGCATCCGCCCGGCCCTCAGCCCGGGACGCCCCCACGGGCGCCGGAGAACCGCCCAGGGTCACACGGCCTCCTGGACGGCGAGCTGCAGGAGTTCGGCGGGATCGAGGATCAGCACCACGCCGCCGTCGCCCATGATGGAGGCGCCGCTGATCCCGGGCAGGCTCGCCAGGTAGGGCGCCAGGGGCTTGATGACCACTTCCTGCCGGCGGACGAAGCTGTCCACGATGATCCCCATCCGGCGTCCGCCGGAGGCGATCACCACCACGGACAGGCCGTCTTCCTCGGCGCCCTCGGGCGCGGTGGCGGAGCGCAGCAGGTGGCGCAGGCGCGAGACGCCCAGGACTTCGCCGCGCAGGTTGATGGCCTGGCGCCGGGTGAGGTGGGACACGGTCTCCTGCGGGACGATCAGGGTCTCTTCCACCGCCGTGCCCGGGATGGCGAAGACCTGGCCGCCGCTCTTCACCAGCAGGGCGTCGATGATCGCCAGGGTGAGGGGCAGCTTGATGGTGAAGATCGAGCCCTTGCCCACGGTGGAGCGCACGCCCACGCGACCGTTCAGCTTGCGCACGTTGGAGCGGACCACGTCCATGCCCACGCCGCGGCCGGAGATGTCCGTGACCTTGGCGGCGGTGCTGAAGCCCGGCGCGAAGATCAGCTCGATCACCTCCTCGTCGGCCATGGCGTCGGCCCGCTCGGGGGACATCAGCCCCTTTTCGACGGCCTTGGCGCGGATGACGGCGGGATCGATGCCCTTGCCGTCGTCCTCGATCTCCACGATCACGCTGTCGCCCTCGTGGCGGGCGCGCAGGACGACGGTGCCCACCTCGGGCTTGCCCGACTTCACGCGCACCTCGGGCATCTCGATCCCGTGGTCCGCGCTGTTGCGGATGAGGTGGATCATCGGGTCGCCCAGCTCCTCGATGATGCTCTTGTCGATCTCGGTGTCCTCCCCGATCATCTGGAGGTCGATCTTCTTCCCGCTGGCCTTGGCGAGGTCGCGCAGCATCCGCGGGAACTTCGAGAACACGGTCTTCACCGGCACCATGCGGATGCCCAGGACGGAAGCCTGGATCTCCTTGCTGACGTGGTCCAGGTAGACGGAGGCGTGGGCCAGTTCCTTGGCCACGCCGGCGGCTGGATGGCCGTTCACCAGGGGGGTCAGGCGCTCCACCAGGTGGCTGATCATGGTCTTGCTGATGATCAGCTCCGCCACGATGTTCATGAACTGCTCGAGCTTGGCCTGGCTGACGCGGATGGTGTCCGCGCCGCTCTTGTCGTCGGCGGCCCGACGGCCCGTCTTCCGGCGGTCCTCCGGGGCGGCCGCGCCGTCAGAACCGGCCGCGGCCTCCGCCTCGGCGGGCGCTTCGGCTTCGGCGAGGCCCAGGGGGAACAGGCCGATGGTGGCGTTCGTCACCGCGCCGAAGATCCGGCGGACCTCCTCGATGGGCTCGGCGGCTTCGATGACCAGCACCAGGTCCAGATGGAAGCTCCGGGGTTCGAAGGTGTCCAGGTCCACCAGCGGCTGGCGGGGAACCATTTGGCGGTAGAGCAGCCGTCCCACCAGCTCCACCATCTGGAACAGGGAGAAGGGATTGAAGGCGGTCCCGAAGATGGCGCCGTCCAGTTCGGCGCGGATGCCCACGACGGACTTGTGCTCGGCCAGCGCTGCCTCCGCGGCTTTCTTCCCCGCGGGGTCGAGGCCGTCGAGGGCGGAGGGGAGGTGTAGCTCGCCCTTGGGCGCCGCGGCGCGCGCGGCCTCCGTGGCCTGGGCGCCGCCCTTGCGGAGCGCCTCCAGGCTGCGGATCAGCTCGCTGGGATCGGGATCCTCGGGCTCGCCCTGCTTCCGGACCTGGACGCGGACGTCGTCCACCAGGACCTTGAGCATGTCCACGGTCTCGAACAGCAGCTCCATCACCCGCTCGTTGAGCTCCATCCGGGCCTTGCGGAGGTCGTCCAGCACGCTCTCGCCGACGTGGGCGAGGGCCTGGACCTTCTGGAGGCCCAGGAACCCGGCGGCGCCCTTGATGGTATGGATGCTGCGGAAGATGGCGTTCAGCAGGTCCAGGTCGCCGGGGGATTCCTCCAGCGCCAGGAAGTTGGTCTCGATCTGCTCGAAGTGCTCCTGCGCCTCGATGAGGAAATCCTCGTAGAAGCTGGGATCGTCGAGGGCGAAGTCGCTCATGGCTCACCCGTCCTGTTGGCCGTGGTCCGGCGCCCCTGGAGGCCCTGGAGCTGTTCGGTCTCGGCGTCCGTCAGGAGCTGCTGCAGCTCCAGCAGGAAGATCATTCCGTTGTCCAGCCGCGCCACCTTCTCGATATAGCGGTTGGCGCCCACGGCGGTGACCGAGGGGGGAGGCCCGAAGCGGTGGAGTTCGACGGGACGGACCTCATCCACCGCGTCCACCACCAGGCCGGTGAACACGCCGCCGATGCTGGTGATCAGGATCCGGGAGATGGACGTGGCCTCGACGCGCTCCAGCCCGAACCGGGTGCGGAGATCCACCACCGGCATGACCTCGCCGCGGAGGTTCAGGACGCCGTCCACGAAGTGCGGGGCGCGGGGAACGGGCGTGATCTGGCCCACCATGATGATCTCGCGGACCTCGTGCAGGCGCAGGCCGTAGCTCTCGGGGCCGAGCCGGAAGGCCACCAGTTCGAGGCTGGGGTGCGTCTCCTGGGTGCGGGCGTCGCCCAACCCCAGGCCCTGGCCCATGGCGGCGATCTTCTCCTGGTCGTCGCCGGTGATGATCTTGAGGACGTTGATCAGGCTCACCATCCGGCCGGGAAGCAGGAGGATGCCCTCCAGGTGCTCGCGCTCGGCCTCGGACAGGGTCTGGGGCGGCGGCAGCATCTGGTCGTCCTGCACGCGCAGGATCTCCTGGATCTCGTCCACCACCACGCCGATCCGGGCGGAGCCGAAGGACAGCAGCACCACCATGTCGCGGCGGCGCCCGCCTTCGCCCTGCTCGATGGACAGGATCTCGGACAGGTCGATGAGCGGCATGACCTGGTCCCGCAGGCAGATCACCCCCAGAACGTAGTCCGGAGCGTCGGGGACCTTGGTCACGGTGGGCAGTTCGACGATCTCTTCCACCTGCTGGAGGGCGATCCCGAAGGATTCGGTCCCCAGCCGGAAGGTGACGAAGGGCCGCCCGTCGGCCTCGATTTCCTCCTCGGTGCCCTCGTTCCCGCCGAAGGAGCCCTCCATGCTGAGCTCCTCCAGCTCGGCGCGGCGGCTCAGCTCGCTGCTGTCCAGCAGCTTCTCGAGATGGATCAGGGTGATCAGCCGATTCCCTACCGTGACCATGCCGGCCAGGTACTCGGCGCGGATGCCGGCGACGAGCGGCGGGGTCTCGCGGAGGGCGTGGTCCTCCAGGCGCACCACTTCGGCCACGGAATCCACCTGGAGGCCGGTGGGCCCGCTGGCCAGGCGCAGGACGATGATCCGGGTCTTGGAGGTGGGCTCCTGGGGCGCCAGGTGGAAGCGGACGCGGCTGTCGATCACGGGGATGATCAGCCCGCGGAGGTTGATCACGCCCAGGATGAAGCTGGGGCTGCCGGGAACGGGCGTCACGTCGGAGCGGTGGGTGATCTCCTGGACGCGGTCGATGTCCAGGCCGAACTCCACCCCGTCCAGGGTGAAGGTCACCAGCTGGCCCGACGGGACCAGTTCGCCGGCGAGAAGGGCCTGGGTGGTGTCCGCCATGTGCTACCCCTTCTTCTGCTGCCGGAAGGCCTCGATGACGGAATCCGCGTGGGCCTTGTTCTCGTCCGGGGTGGTGCCGGTCTGGGCGATGGTGTGGCTGATGGAGGGACGCTCGGTGTCGCTCTTCAGGCCCGTGCCCAGCAGGTCGACGATGTAGTCGTGGATCTGGCGGAGGTGGTGGACGATCCGCTCCAGCTTCTGGCGCGTGATGTCCTGGAACTGCATCAGGTCCATGGCCTCGAAGACCTTGTCCTGGATCTCCTTGCCCGCGCTCATCACCTCGTGGATGGCCTTCTGGACGCCCGGGGTCTGGGCCCCCTCGTGGCGCATCATGTCCGTGATCAGCTGCTGCTGGCGGGAGACCAGGCGGCTGATCTGGTCCAGCTGGTCCATCACCTTGTTGGACTCGCGCTCGGTCACCGCGGTGACGGTGTCCAGCTCGGAGATGACGTGGCCGCTGCCGTCCTTGTGGGGCTCCTCGTGGGCGGGCGCGGAGGCCGGTGCGGGCGCAGGAGCTGGAGGCGCGGGGGCCGGAGCCGCCGCGGCAGCGGGCGCCGCCGTCGCCTTCGGCTTCTTGGGTGACTTGCCGCCTCCGGCGAGGAGGGCGTCGATCTCGGACTGATCCATGGGGGCTCCTCCCTACCCGAGGAGGGATTCGATCTTTTCCTTGAGGGTCTCCGGGGTGAACGGCTTCACCACGTAGTTGTTCACGCCCGCCTGGAGGGCTTCCACGATGTCCTCCTTGGCGGCGTTGGTAGTCACCATCAGGATGGGGATCGAGGGGTTCTGGCCGCGCACGGTCTTCACGAACTCCAGGCCGTCCATCTCGGGCATGTTCCAGTCGGTGATGATCATCTCCACGCCGCCCTGACCGAGCTTCTCGAGCCCGGACTTGCCGTTCTCGCCCTCGACCACGTCGGTGTAACCGATGCGGGAGAGGGTGTTGATGATGATGCGCCGCATCGTCGAGGAATCGTCCACGATGAGGATCTTCACGGGTGGCCTCCTGGGAGTGGGTATCGGATCAGAGAGTGGACGGGGGGACGGACGAGGGCGCGGCGGCCTCCACGAATTTCATCAGAGCTTCGAGGTCGTCCGGATATACATTCTGGAACTTCACGCCCAATTCGTATCCCCCTTCGTCCAACTGTTCCACCCGGACGACGGTCCCGAGGGCGACCAGCGGGCGGACGTCGGCTTCCTGGGCGGGCCCGAAGTGGTTCTGGAACCGGCCCCAGCCCGGGACCCGGATCTCCAGCTTCAGGAGGGTCCCCAGGGGGTAGGCCCGGGGGGAATCCACCAGCAGGCCCCCGATGGACACGTCCCGGTAGCTGCTGGTCGCAGGGGCTTCTCCCTTGTGGAAACTGAGCTCCTGGAAGCTCAGGGCCGCTTCCATGGGGATTCGTCGGTACTGTCGCCGGTCCTGGGTCATTGCGAGGCGTCCTCAAATCTGGCCATCGGAGAAGTGGCCTGGGGACTTGAATCTTGGAAAAGGGGGGCCGCGGCTCCGGGCGGCCCCGGGGCTCGGCTAAACTTGGCTCCGAGCGCATCCCCCTCCGGAGATTCCATGCCCGACGACCCAGGCCGCTGTTCCATGGACCCCGGCCAGATGGACGCCGCGCTCCACCGCCTGGCCGGGGAGCTGGGCGCCCGCCTGCAGCCGGAGGAGGAGGTGGTCCTGCTGGGGATCCGCTCCCGGGGGCTGCCCCTGGCCGAGCGCCTGGCGATCCTCCTGCGGGCCGCCAGCGGCGCGCGGGTCCCCGTCGGGGCCCTGGACATCACCCTCTACCGGGACGACCTCACCGAGATGGTGGGCAGCCCCATCGTCCGCCCCACGGAAATTCCCTTCACGCTCAAGGGCCGGACGGTGGTTCTGGTGGACGATGTGCTCTACACGGGCCGCACCGTCCGCGCGGCCCTCGACGCCCTGCTCGACCACGGCCGGCCCCGCCGGGTGATGCTGCTGGTCCTGGCCGACCGCAGCGGCCGCGAGCTGCCCATCCAGCCGGACCTGGCGGCCCTGAAGGTGGAAGTGCCCCCCGGCCACCGGGTGGCCGTTCGCCTGAAGGAGATCGACGGCGAGGACGGCGTGAGCCTGGAGGCCTGCTGATGACCGCCGAACGCTACGTCTTCCCCCACAAGCACCTCCTGGGGATCGAGCCCCTCAGCCCCCGGGACATCACCGCCCTGCTGGACCAGGCCCTGGCCTTCGAGGAGGTCTGCGAGCGGCCCAGCATCAAGATCGTCCCGGCCCTGCGCAAGAAGCTGGTGGTGAACCTGTTCTTCGAGAACAGCACCCGCACCCGCAACAGCTTCGAGATCGCCGAGAAGCGGCTGTCCGCCGAGATCATCAACTTCGACGCGGACACCAGCAGCCTGAACAAGGGCGAGACCCTCATCGACACGGCCATGAACCTTCAGGCCATGCATCCGGATCTGGTCGTCATGCGCCACAGCGCGCCCGGCGCCCACGCCCTGCTGGCCCGGCACATGAAGGCCAGCATCGTGAACGCGGGCGACGGCGCCCACGAGCACCCCACCCAGGCCCTCCTGGACGCCTACACCCTCCGCAAGCGCTTCGGAAAGCTGGAGGGCCTCCGCGTGGCCATCGTGGGCGACATCCGCAACAGCCGGGTGGTGCGGTCCAACCTCTGGCTGCTCACCAAAATGGGCGCCCACGTCACCCTGGTGGGCCCGCCCACCCTCGTCCCGGCGGACCTGAAGGCCACCTGGCCCTCCATCGGGATCAGCCACAACTTCGACGCCGTCCTCCCCGACCAGGACGCCGTCATGATGCTCCGCGCCCAGTTCGAGCGGGGCACCGGCGCCTACATCCCCGGCCAGGGCGAGTACAGCCGCTTCTACCAGCTCAACCCCGCCCGCATGGCGCGGGCCAAGCGCGACGTGGCCGTCCTCCATCCCGGCCCCATCAACCGGGGACTCGAGATCACCAGCGACGTGGCCGACGGCCCCCGGAGCCTGATCCTGGACCAGGTCACCAACGGCGTTCCCGTCCGGATGGCCGTCCTGTTCCTGCTGTCCCACCCCCATGGCGAGGAAGTGCCATGAGCACGCCCGTCGAGATCCTGTCCCGCCTGCTGTGGATCCGGGACGCGGCGGTCCTGCCGGACCGGGTGGTGGCGGACCAGCTTGGGCTGGAGCCCAACACCCTGGCCGCCCTGATCCAGGCCCACCCCGAGCGCTTTCCGGAATCGATGGTGTTCCACCTCACCGCCGCCGAGCGGCAGAAGATCCCCGACGCGCCGGTGATGGCCTTCACCGAAGCCGGCGCCGCCCTTCTGACGGGCCTGGTGCCCGGGAAGGAGACCCCGCTCCTGGCCCTACTTCCGGCCTTCGCCGACGCCCGGCGGATCCTCACCGCCCAGGCCGAACTCTCCGCCCGGATCACGGCCCTGGAGGAGAAAATGGATCTCGTCCAGAAGGCCCTCCGCGCCGACGAGGCCGAGAGCGTCCCCGACCGCCCCATCGGATTCGTGGCCGACGACCTTCCCCGAGGACTGAAAGCCAAGCAGCGCCAGGCAAAAAAGGGATGACCCACCCATGATTGAAGGCCCCATGATCCAAGGTCCCATCACCCTCCTCATCCTCGACGGATTCGGCGACGGCCCCCGGAACGCCTTCGACGCCACCTTCACCGCGGACATGCCCCGGTTCAACGCTCTGCGGAAGACCTACGCCACCACCCAGCTCCACACCAGCGGCGAAGCTGTCGGGCTCCCGCCGGGGCAATTCGGCAACTCCGAAGTGGGCCACATGAACCTGGGCGCGGGCCGCGTGGTGTGGCAGGAGCTGACCCGGATCGACGCCGCCATCCGCCGCGGGACCTTCCGCGAGAACGCGGTCATCGGGGGCCTGCTCGCGGAGCTCAAGGCTTCCGGCAAGCGGCTGCACCTGCTGGGGCTGGTCAGCGACGGCGGCGTCCACAGCCACCAGAACCACCTGGCGGCCCTCGCCCAGTGGGCCCAGGCGGAGGGCGTCCCCACCACCATCCACGCCATCACGGACGGGCGGGACACGGGCCAGAAGAGCGCCGACGGCTACCTCCAGTGGCTGGGCTTCCAGCTCCGGGACGCGCCGCTCGTGACCATCGGCTCCATCTGCGGGCGCTACACCGCCATGGACCGGGACAAGCGGTGGGACCGCACCGAGCAGGCCTGGAAGCTGTTCGTGGACGGCGACGCGCCCCACCGGGCGCCCGATGCCCTCGCCGCCCTGGCCGCCGCCTACGGCCGGGGGGAGACCGACGAATTCGTGGCGCCCACCCGGCTCGACGCCTTCCATCCCATCGCGGACGGCGACGGCGTGCTGTTCTTCAACTTCCGCGCCGACCGCGCCCGCCAGCTGTGCCACGCCCTGGTCCATCCCGCCTTCGACGGGTTCGCAGCCAAGCACCGGCCCGCGGTGAAGCTCGTCACCTTCACCGCCTACGACGTCGAACTGGCGCCCTATTCGGCCGTGGCCTACCCGCCCCAGAACCTCGACCGCATCCTGGGCGAGCTGGTGGCGGAGCGCGGCTGGAAGCAGTTCCGCACCGCCGAGACGGAGAAGTACGCGCACGTCACCTACTTCTTCAACGGCGGACAGGAAGCGCCCTTCGTCGGGGAGGAGCGGCGCTTGGTTCCCTCCCCCAAGGTCGCCACCTACGACCTGCAGCCGGAGATGAGCCTCCAGGACGTGTCCACGGGCCTGGAAGCGGCCATCCGATCGAAGGACTACCGCCTGCTGGTATGCAACCTGGCCAACCCCGACATGATCGGCCACACCGGCGACCTGGCCGCGACCATCACCGCCTGCGAGGCCGTGGACGCCGCCGTGGGGCGCCTCGCGGACGCCGCCCTCGCCGCCGGGGGCGCCCTCTTCATCACCGCGGACCACGGCAACTGCGAGTGCATGCGGGATGAGAAGGGCAATCCCCACACGGCCCACACGCTGAATCCCGTTCCGGCGGTCCTGGTCGCCGCCGGCTTCGAGGCGCGCCAGCTCCGCGCCGGGGGCGCCCTCAGCGACGTGGCCCCCACCCTTCTGAAGCTCCTGGGGGTGGAGCAGCCCCTCGCCATGGACGGAACCAGCCTCTTCTGAAGCCACCATGCTCTTTCCCGCCGCACCGGACTCCCTCAGCCCCTCCTCCTTCGCCCGCTGGATGCGGTGGGGCATGGTGGTGTTCAACCTGCTGATCGTGGGCCTGGCGGGCTGGGGGCTGTATCTCAGCCACCGGCACAGCGTGGAGCGGGCCTTCGCCACCACCCAGAACCTGGCCCAGGTCCTGGAGGAGAACGTCAAGGGCACCATCCGGCAGATCAACCTGGGGATGCTCGCCGCCCGGGACGAAGCCCAGCGGGGCTCCGGCAGGCTCGAGGACCCGGCGCTGGGCGCCTTCATCGGAATCCGGTTCCGCCGCCTCGCCACGCTCGACGCCCTGCGGGTGGTGGACGCGGAGGGGCGGGTCGTCCACCGCGTCCCGGCCGCCGCGGCCCCGGAAGCACCGGGCGGAGCGGATTTCCTCCGCGCCCTGCGCGAGAGCGCCGACGGCACCCTGATCATCTCGCCGCCCGCCCGGGAGGGCGCCGGCGGAGCCCCGGCCATCACCCTGGCCCAGCGCATCAGCGGGCCCCACGGGGAGTTCCGGGGAGCGATCTGCGCCACCCTGGCCACGGAGCAGCTGGCCCGGGCCATGGCGCGGGTGGACGTGGGCCGCTGGGGCTCGGTCTCTCTGCGGGACGAGAACCTGCGCCTGCTGGTCCGCTACCCCGCCTTCGAGGGGCTGGACCGGAGCCTCGGCCAGCGCCCCGCGGGCCCCTACCTGGAGAATGCCCTCGCCCCCGGAAGCAGCGCCCAGTTCACCGCCGATTCCACCCTGGACGGCCGCCGGCGCACCTACAGCGTCCGCAAGCTCGACGCGCCCCCCTTTCAGGTGCAGGTGGGCCTGGCCCAGCAGGAGTACCTCCGCGCCTGGCGCCACGAGGCCCTGTTCGCCGCCGTGGCCGTGGCCGCCCTCGTCTCCCTCAGCGTGGCCATGGGCTGGCTGGCCCGCGCCGCGTGGTTGCGGCAGTTGTCCGACCAGGAGCGGCTGGCCTTCCAGGAGGTGAAGTACCGGCTGCTGGCGGAGAACGCCCTGGACGTCATCTGGACCTCGGACTCCGAGGGAAACCTCACCTACATCAGCCCCTCCGTCTTCCAGCAGCGGGGCTGGACTCCGGACGAATTCCTGGCTCTCAGCCTGGAGGACCGCGCCCCTTCGGCCCACGGCGCCCAGCGGTTCCGCGAGCGCATCGCCGAAGCCCGTACCCTGCCCCTCGACGCTCCGACTCCCGAAATGGAGACCTTCGAGGCCACCGTCCGCCACCGGGACGGCCGTGAACTGGAGGTGGAGGTGCGCAGCCGCATCGTCCGCAGCCCCGACGGGCGGGTGCTGGGGCTCCAGGGCGCGTCCCGGGACGTGACCGACCGCCGGCGGATGGAGGCGGAGCGCGACAAGCTGATCCAGGAGCTGACTGGGGCCCTGGGCCAGGTGCGGGCGCTGTCGGGCCTGCTCCCCATCTGCAGCCACTGCAAGAAAGTGCGCGACGACCAGGGCTACTGGAACCAGATCGAGGCCTACCTGGGCGAGCACACCGATGCCACGTTCACCCACGGCGTGTGCCCCGAATGCGCCACCATCATGCGGCAGGAGATGCAGGCCCGGCGCGAGCAGCGGGACGGTCCCAAGCCCCCAAGGTGATGGAGAACACATCCCGTCGCGGGCCTTCCCACGGGATACTGGACGCATGAAGATCGCGTTCATCGGGACCCACGGGGTGGGCAAGACCACCCTCTGCTACGAACTGGCCGCGGCCCTCAAGCGGGAGGGCGTCCACGTGGACATCGTCAAGGAAGTGGCCCGGCTGTCGCCCCTTCCCATCAACCAGAAGACCTCCCTGGAAGCCCAGACCTGGATCTTCATGACGCAGATGGCGGAGGAGATCCGCTCCGGCAGCCAGCACGACGCGGTGGTCTGCGACCGCAGCGTCCTCGACAACTACGCCTACATGATGCTGGCCTTCGGCCGCCAGCTCCCCATCGAGCGGTTCATGCACCACTGGATGAAGGGCTACGACCTGCTGTTCAAGGTGCCCTTCGGCGGCCACCTCGCGGCGGACGGCGTGCGCGATACGGACACCTTCTTCGCCGAGGCCATCGACCAGCTGGTGGACAAGCTGCTGGACGAGCGCTCCATCCCCCACGAGCGCCTGGAGCCGGGCGCCCGGTCCACCTGGATCGAGCGCGTGAAGGAAGTCGTGCTGCACCATCCGAAGGGCCAGAAGCGCCTGATCTGAGGCGGGGCTTCCGGTTGTGACCCACGTCCCTGACCCCGGGTAGATGATCAGGGGGTCGGGAGGTCCTGACCCCGGGTAGATGATCAGGGGGTCGGGAGGTCCCCTATGGCCGAGACCAGCGTCGAAATCGTCCGCGGTGGCAGTTTCATGTTCCATCCGGCGGGCACCCTGCCCCAGTTCACCCCCGAGGAGAGCAGCGAGGAAGCGCTCGCCATCGCGGAGGCGGCCCGGGATTTCGTCACCGGCGAAGTCATGGCCCGGGACGAGGAGATCGACCACCTGGACCTCGACCTGAACCGCGACCTGCTCCGCAAGGCGGGCGAGCTGGGCATCCTCGGAATCGAGATCCCCGAGGCCTACGGCGGGCTGGACCTGGAGAAGAAGACCGCCCTCCTGGTGCTCGAGGAGATGGCCCGACAGGCCAGCTTCTCCACCAGCTACGGCGCCCACACCAGCATCGGCACCCTGCCCATCGTCTATTTCGGGAACGAGGCCCAGAAGGCGAAGTACCTGCCGAAGCTCGCCAGCGGCGAGTGGGTGGCGGCCTACGCCCTGACCGAGGCCGGCAGCGGGTCCGACGCGCTCGGCGCCAAGACCACCGCGGTCCTCCAGGACGGACACTGGGTCCTGAACGGCACCAAGGCCTGGATCACCAACGCCGGCTTCGCCGACGTGTTCGTGGTGTTCGCGAAGGTCAACGGCACCCACTTCAGCGCCTTCATCGTGGAGCGCGCCGATCCCGGCGTCAGCACCGGCGCCGAAGAGAAGAAGATGGGGATCAAGGGCAGCTCCACGCGCACCGTGATCCTGGAGAACTGCCGCATCCCCGAGGATCGGCTGCTTGGCGGCAAGGGCAAGGGCGCCCGCATCGCCTTCGGGATCCTGAACATCGGCCGCTTCAAGCTGGGCGCCAGTTCCGCCGGCGCCGGGAAGCGCGTCCTGGAATACACGCTGAAGTACGCGGGCGAACGCACCCAGTTCGGGAAGCCGCTGGCCGCCTTCGGCCTGATCCAGCAGAAGCTGGCGAACATGGCCGTCCGGATCTTCGTGGGCGAGAGCATGAACTTCCGCACCATCGGCTACCTGGACGAGGCCCTGGCCCGCACCAGCTGGGAGAGCGAGACTGGCGGCGCCGACAAGATGAAGGCCATCGAGGAATACGCCGTCGAAGCCTCCATGGCGAAGGTCTGGGGCAGCGAGGCCCTGTTCGCCACCGCGGACGACGCCGTCCAGACCTTCGGCGGCGCCGGGTTCAGCGCCGAGTATCCCGCCGAGAAGATCTACCGGGACTGCCGCATCAACCGCATCTTCGAGGGCACCAACGAGATCAACCGCCTGCTGATCGCCGGCACGTTCTTGAAGCGCTGCGGGGGAACGGAGGGCCTGCCCCTGGCGGCGGCTGCCGCGGGAACGCCGGTCCTGCCGGAGGACGGCCTCCTGCGGACCGTCGCCCTGGCCAAGGCCCGGGCCCTGAAGGTGGTCGCCCTGGCGCAGGCCGCGCAGGGACCGCGGATCCTCGACAACCAGGAGGCCGCCGCCCGGATCAGCAACCTGCTGCTGGAGCTCTACGCCATGGAATCCGCCGCCGTCCGCGCCGGGAAGATGGCGGCCTCCGGCCACCGCTGGGCGGACCTGGCCCGGGACATGGCCGAGGTCTACGCGCAGGAGGCCTGGAACCGCGTCCAGGGCGAGGCCCGGATGCTGGCGGCGGAGCTGGCCTCCGGCGAGGCCCTGGATGCCCTCGTGGCGGATCTGCTGCTGATGCGCGCTCCCGCGCCCCTTCCCCTGTCGGGCCTCCGCGCGCGGATCGCCGCCGCCCTGATGGAGCAGGGTCGCTACCCTCTGTGCTGAGCGGCTCGAGTTGTCAAAACTGATGCAAAAAACTGAAAACTACCGATAGTGGAGGTGGAGACCCCACCCATGAGCAGGCCCGAACCCACCCAGAACGAGCGCGTCCTGGGAGTGGATGATTTCATCGTCTCGAAGACCGACCTCAAGGGAATCATCACCTACGGCAACCGGATCTTCATCGCCATGTCGGGCTATTCGGAAGCGGAGCTGCTGGGCACTCCCCACAACATCCTCCGCCACCCGGACATGCCCCGGGTCGTGTTCAAGCTCCTGTGGGACACCCTCCAGGCCCAGCAGGAGATCTGCGCCTACGTGAAGAACCTGGCCAAGGACGGGAGCTTCTACTGGGTCTTCGCCAACATCACGCCCTCCTTCGACCGCCGGGGGAACGTGATCGGGTACTACTCCGTGCGCCGCAAGCCGCGGCCGGAAGCCGTCCAGGTCGTCTCCGGCCTCTACCGGACCCTGCTCGACGCCGAGCGCCGGGCCGGCGACGGACAGGCGGGCATGAAGGCTTCCCTGGCGATCCTCAATCGGACTCTCGAAGAGAAGGGCATCAGCTATGCAGAATTTGTCCTTGGGCTCTAGGATCCACCTGCTCATCGCGGCGGTGCTGGTCCTTTTCCTGGGCTTCGCCTACGCGGTCGGGTCGAAGGGAATGGACCTGCCGCTGGTCGTCCTGGGCGCGGTGATCGCGGGCCTGCTGCTGTTCACCCTGTGGACCGCCCACCGCATCCTGGTCGCCCTCGCCCGCCTGGCCTCGAACCTGGAGGAGGCCGCCCGGGGCGAGCTGGACCACCGGATCACCGGCATCAAGAAGGGCGCCGCCACCGAGCGCCTGTCCTGGGCCCTCAACGACCTGCTGGACCAGCAGGAGGCGTACTTCCGCGAAGTCTTCTCCGCCTTCGACCACGCCAGCCGCGGTCAGACCTACCGCCTCGCCATGGACCAGGGGCTGCACGGGGCCTTCAAGGACGGGATGACGCGGATCAACGTCTCCGTGGAGAGCCTCGGTCAGGTCCAGCGGATGGCGCTCAAGGAGAAGCTGATCGCGCAGGTGACGGACCTGAACAGCGGCAACCTGATCCAGAACCTCCGCTCCATCCAGGACTACCTCCTCGACATGACGAAGGAGCTGGGCACCGTGAGCGACCTCTCCCGGGGCACCGCCGCCGAGGCCGACAGCAGCCGCGCGACCATCGAGCGGATCGTCACCGACCTCAACCGCGTGGCGGAGATGGTGGCCCTCACCAACACCCAGATCGAGCACATCCACGAGAAGAGCACCGAGATCACCCAGATCGTCCAGGTGATCACCGACGTGGCGGACCGGACCAACCTCCTGGCCCTCAACGCCGCCATCGAAGCCGCCCACGCCGGCGAAGTGGGCAAGGGATTCGCAGTGGTGGCCGAGGAAGTCCGCACCCTCTCCGAAAACACCAAGGACGCCGCGGCGAGCATCGCGGCGACGCTGGAATCCTTCGCCCAGGGCACCGCCCGGATCCGCGACGAGTCCCAGCGCGCCAAGGAGATCACTGAGAGTTCCCGCGACACGGTCACGGCCTTCCGCGACCAGGTCCACCACTTCGCGGAATCCGCCCGCACGTCGCTGCGCCAGATGTCCCGCGCCCAGGACGTCAGCTTCGCCTCGCTGGTGAAGGTGGACCACTTCCTGTTCAAGCAGAACGGCTACCGCGTGGTGAACCAGGGCACCGGTTCCCCCGAGGCGCGGGCGGCCGAAGTCGACTCCCGGAGCTGCCGCCTCGGCGAGTGGTACTACGACGGAAAGGGCGCCGAGGAGTTCGCCCAGCTGCCCTCCTACGGGCGCCTGGAGGAACCCCACGCCCGCGTGCACAGCCACATCCACGAGGCAGTCTCCCTCCTGGACCAGCGCTGGCAGTCCGACCCCGCCATCCAGCAGCAGGTGCTCGCCCACTTCGAGCAGGCCGAAAGGGCCAGCGAAGAGGTGGTGTCCGCCATCGACCGCATGGTCGCCGAGCGGCACCGCGCCTAACCGTTCTTCAGGTTCCTACTTCACGCCCGTGTGCAGGGCCACGATGCCGCCCGTGAGGTTGGTCCACGCCACCTCCCGGAAGCCCGCGGTCCGCAGTTCCCCGGCTAGGGCACCCTGGTTGGGGAAGGTGCGGATGCTCTCGGGCAGGTAGGTGTAGGCGGAGGCGTCCCCGCTGATCCAGGCGCCGACGCGAGGCAGCACCCGCAGGCTGTACCAGTCGTAGAACGCCTTGAGGCCGGGCCAGACGGGCGTGCTGAATTCCAGGATGGTGAGCTGGCCGCCGGGGCGGAGCACGCGGAGAAATTCCGCGTAGGCCCGGGCGCGGTCCTCCACATTGCGGATGCCGTAGCAGATGGTGAGCCCGTCGAAGCTGCCGTCGCGGAAGGGCAGCCGCTGGGCGTCGGCGTCGCTGGAGGCCCAGATCCGCTCCGCCAGGCCCTTGCGCCGGAATTTGGCCGGACCCAGCCGCAGCATGGCGTGGGTGAAGTCCGTGCTCACGACCTCCGCCCCGCGGCGGGCCAGGGCGACGCTGGAATCGCCGGTTCCCGCGGCCACGTCCAGGAAGCGCTTCCCCGGCGCGGCGCCGGAGCGCCGGGCCATGCGCCACCACCACCAGAAATCCGCCCCGCCGGACAGGACGTGGTTGAGGACGTCGTACTTCCCGGCGATGGCCGAGAACATCTGCTGGACCTGCCTGCCTTCCGGCATCCGACCTCCCGATCCTCCATTCAACCAGAGCGGGGCCCCACGCGGGCACCGCGCTTGACCAAAGGTAGAGGCTAGCCAAGAGCGCCGGCGGCCCCCATCTTGATCCCTACCCCCAACTGGAGGACAGAGATGAGCACCGCCGCCGTCGAGCAGGTCAAGGGAGGCAGTTTCCTGCTGACCCCCATCGGGGCCCTGCCCCAGTTCACGCCCGAGGAGTTCGGCGACGACGCCAAGGAATTCGCCCGTGCCGCGCAGGATTTCATCCAGGGCGAAGTCCTGCCCAAGGACGAGCAGATCGACAAACTGGACCTGCCCCTCACCGTGGGCCTGATGAAGAAGGCCGGCGAACTGGGCCTGCTGGGGCTGGAGATCCCCGAGGCCTACGACGGGATGGACGTGGACAAGCGCACCGCCATGCTCGTCCTCGAGGAGATGAGCAAGCAGGGCAGCTTCGCGGTGAGCTACAGCGCCAACACCGGGATCGGCACCCTGCCCATCGTGTACTTCGGGACCGAAGCCCAGAAGCAGGCCTACCTGCCCAAGCTCGCCACCGGCGAGTGGCTCGCCGCCTACGCCCTGACCGAGGCCGGCAGCGGCTCCGACGCCCTGGGCGCCAAGGCCACGGCCGTCCTGGACGGCGACAGCTGGGTGCTGAACGGCACCAAGATGTGGATCACCAACGCCGGATTCGCCGACCTGTTCGTGATCTTCGCCAAGGTGGACGGCCAGCAGTTCAGCGCCTTCCTGGTGGAGAAGACCGACCCGGGCATCAGCACTGGCGCGGAAGAGAAGAAGCTGGGGATCAAGGGCAGCTCCACCCGCACCGTGATCCTGGAGAACTGCCGCATCCCCAAGGACCGCCTCCTGGGCGAGATCGGAAAGGGCCACAAGATCGCGTTCGGCATCCTGAACATCGGCCGCTTCAAGCTGGGCGTGGGCAGCCAGGGCGGGATGAAGCGGATCCTCGAATACACCATCCGCTACACCTCCGAGCGCCAGCAGTTCGGGAAACCCATCAACTCGTTCGGCCTGGTCCAGCAGAAGCTGGCCGACATGGCCGCGCGGATCTTCGTGTGCGAGGCCCTGAACTTCCGCACCATCGGCTACCTCGACGACGCCCTGCACGCCACCAGCTGGGACAGCCCCACCGCCGGCGCGGACAAGATGGCCGCCATCGACGAGTTCGCCATCGAGTGCAGCATCTCCAAGGTGTGGGGCAGCGAGGCCCTGTTCTTCGTGGCGGACGAGGCCGTCCAGGCCTACGGCGGCTACGGCTTCAGCGCCGAGTACCCGCCCGAGAAGGCCCTCCGCGACTGCCGCATCAACCGCATCTTCGAGGGCACCAACGAGATCAACCGCCTGCTCATCGCGGGGACGCTGCTGAAGCGCGCCATGAAGGGCGAGCTGCCCCTCATGCAGTTCGGCCAGCAGGTGGCCAAGGAGATCTCCAACCCGCCCAAGCCCGAGACCTTCACCGGCCCCCTGGCCCGCCTGAAGCACGGCGTGGAGCTCAGCAAGCGCCAGTGCATGCTGGCCGCCGGGCTGGCCGTCCAAGTGCTGGGCCAGAAGCTGGTGGACAACCAGGAGGTCATGGCCCGCATGAGCAACATGCTCATGGAGATCTACGCCATGGAGAGCGCCGTGGTCCGCGCGGAGCGGATGGTGGAGTCCGGCCACCGCTGGGCCCAGCTCGCCCGCGACATCACCGAGCTCTACGTCAACGAGAGCTGGCACAAGGTCCACGGCGACGCCCGGATGCTGTGCGCCGACGTGGTGGAAGGCGAGGCCCTGCGCCACGCCCTGGCGGGCGTGAAGGCCTTCACCGAATTCCACCCCACCAGCAGCGCCCGCCTCCGCGGCCGCATCGCCAGCGAACTGATCCAGAAGGGGAGCTATCCGGTGGAAGTCATCTGACCCAGCCGATCCCAAGAAAAGGGCCCCGGAAATCCGGGGCCCTTTTCTTGGCTTTCTTCCGTCAGCGCCGGATCTCCCGGCCGCGGCCTTCGCCGCCCGAAGGCCGGAAGGCCGGCATGTCGGCCTTGGGTTCGGCAGCCGACTCCCGGCGCTCGGGACGGGGGCGCTCCCGGGGCGCTTCGGGCCGGGGCGCGGGGCGGGACTCCCGCTCCACGGGCCGCGACTGGGGCGCGGGTTCGGGCCGGCGCTCTTCGCGGTTGAACGAAGGTCTCGATTCGGTGGGCGCGGGGCGCTCCCGGACCGGGGGATCCACGCGGCGCTCGGGGCGGGATTCCGGCGCCGGGCGCGGCGCTTCCCGCGGGGTCTCGCGGGGCGCCTCTCTCGGCGTGGGCCGAGGGGCCACGGGCTGCGGGCCGGCATCGGGACGCCGTTCCTCGGGCCGGGGGCGGCCCTCATTCCCGCGGTCGCGGGGCGCCGGATCGATGCGGCGTTCCACGGGCGGGGCGGCTTCGCGCCCACGCTCGGGAACCCCTTCCCGTCCGCGCTCGATGGGCCGGGGAAGCGCCACGCCGCGGTCGCCCTGGGGCCGGGTGCGAACCTCGAAGGGCGTCCGGACGGGACCGGGGCCAGGTCCCCCCGCGGGCCCGCCGGGGCGGCCCTCAGGCCGGGGTTCGACCATGGGCCGGCGGATGATGGTGCGCCCCGTGGTCTGCTGGGCGTGGCGCTCGTAGGCCACCAGCCGCTCGCGGTTGACCTCCCGCTGGAAGGCCCCTTGCATCTGGCCCGGGTTGTGGAACTCCGCGCGGGAGACGACGAGCGGCGCGCGCTGCCAGGGCGCCCTCAGGTCCCGACCACCGGGGCCGTTGAAGGTGCGCAGGACGCCCGGATCCGCGTAGACCCGCGTCCGGACGTTGATCACGTTGATGTTGGTGACGGCCACGACGTTCCACGCGTAGCCGCCGCCCCAGGCGCCGTAGCCCCAATGGCAGGGGGTGTTGTAGTAGCCCAGGGGCGCCCAGCCGTAGTAGCCGGGGGTGTGGTTCCAGGCCACCCACGCGGGGCTGTAGTACATGCCGGGGATCCAGCACCAGCCCACGCCGACGCTCCAGTGCCAGCGGCCGTGGTGGTAGGCGACGTAGCCCCAGGGCTCGCTGGAGATCCACGTCATGCCGCCGGCGTAGGGCGCCCAGCGGCCTTCGTAGTAGGGGCGCCAGTCTTCGGCCACGCCGCTGGGGCGCCAGACCCATCCGAATTCCTCCGACTGGACCCACGTTCCGTGGCCGTCCAGTTCATCGGCGTAGTAGCGGATCTCCGGGGGAACGCGGTCCCAGCTTTCGCCGCGGCGGATGGCGACCGCCTGTTCGCTCCAGCGGTCGAAGTCGTCACCCTCGTAGGTGTTGAAGCTACGCACGCGGTCCAGCCCGTCCTGGGGGCTGTAGACGGTCATCCGCTCCCCGGCGCTCACCCGCGCCTCGCCGCGCTCGTTGGCGAAGGTCACGCGCCCGCTGTGGACCTTGACCCGCACCACCTTGTCGCGCTCGGCCTCCACGGTGAACGAGCCCTTGTCCAGGCAGGTGGCCGTGCCCGAAGGCGTGTCCACCCGGAACCGGGCGTCGGACTGCCCGCCGAGGAGGATCCGCACGCGGCCGTAATCCAGGCGGAGCAGCACCTGCTTTTCGTTCTTCTGATCCGTGAAGAGGGCGGCCACGGTGAAGCGGGTGGCGCCGCCAAAGGCCACGCGGGTGCCGTCGCCGAGTTGCAGAACGCCACGACCGCGGCTTTCCACGACATCGCCTTCGGCCACCGGCGTGCCGCGGCTGAGGTCCTCGTCGAGTTCGCCCTTGCGGATGCGGACCTCGCCTTCCACGGCGCGCACCATCGCGTAGCGCTCGGGGGCTTCGCCCTGGTAGGTGTCGTCATCGGCAGGCGCCTGTACGGGGGGCGCCTGGGCGGCGGCCATCCGCGCGGAAGGGGCGAAGAGGGCCGCGGGAAGCAACAGCGCCGCGGCAACGCGGGAAGAGCAAAGCGGGTTCATGGAGCCTCCCGGGAATTGGATGCCGCCCCCTTCAGGGTCGGTTCCCGCAAAGGGACAGCCAAGCCCATGCCAAAGCCCGGCAAGGTCTCGAACCGCCCGGTTTCAAGGACATTGCGGTCCCTTCATCCGTTGGGAAAAGGCGAAAGGGCGGTTCCCACCTTCGGCGGCGCCGGATGGGGACCGAGATCGGCGAGCCGGGGCAGCAGCGCGATCCACGGCAGGGACCACTGGCGCGGGGCGCCCTTCTCCACTTCGTCCGCCCGGATCTCCAGCCGCTCCGCCAGGAAGCGCACCGCGAAGACCCGCCCCGGAGGAAGCGGCAGGTGGATGATCCGGCCCGTGGCGGGATGGGCCACGCTGAGGAAGGCCTCCCCGTCCTCCAGCAGCCATAGCAGGCCGCGCAGGTAGGGACGGAAATCCGGGGCCACCCACTGCAGGTTGCCGAGTCCGCCCGCCAAGGGCGAATCCATGGGAAACAGCCAGGTCCCGAACGGCTGGGACAGCGGAACGCCGCCGTCGCGCCAAGCCCGCAGAGGACGCCCCGGAAGGCCTGCCTGAAGCCGGACCAGCCCGCGCCCGTCGATCACCCGCAGGCTGCCGTCCCCGGCCAGTTCCGCCCGCAGGGGGCCCGTGGAAGCCTCGGGCGGAGCCGGCGTCTCCCGCGCGGGGGCGCCCGGTTCCGGCTGCCACGCCAGGGGCGCCGACTGCTCCCAGGGAAGCCGGGGGTGACGGCGCTCCTCCTGGGCAGGCGCCGTCGCAGGGGCGGTCGAGGCCGGAGGAAGCGAGGGCGCCGGCACGGGAGGCGCCTGGGCCGCCAGGGCCGTGCCGGTCAGGAAGAGGGCGTCCAGCCGCACAGGGCCTCCAGGTTGCGGGTGGTGAGGTCCGCCAGAGCCTGCGCGGAAAGGCCCCGGAGGCCCGCCACGGCTTCGGCGGTGTACCGGACGAACCCGGGCTCGTTGGGCTTCCCGCGGTAGGGCACGGGCGCCAGGAAGGGCGCGTCCGTCTCCACCAGGATCCGGTCGGCGGGCGCCCAGGCGGCCACGTCGCGCACCGCCTCGGCCTTCCGGAAGGTGACGATCCCCGAAAAGCTGAGGTAGAAGCCTAGCTCCAGGGCCTTCTCCGCGAAAGCGCGGTCCTCGCTGAAGCAGTGGATGATCCCGCGCACCCGGTCGGCGCCCTCTTCCGCCAGGATCCGCACGGTGGCTTCCGGAGCCGACCGCGTATGGATCATCAGCGGCTTGCCCACGGCGAGGGCCAGGCGGATCTGCGCCCGGAACGCCGCTTCCTGCTCGTCGCGCGGGCTGAGGTCGTAGTGCCAGTCGAGCCCCGTCTCTCCCACGAAGCGCACGGCGGGATCCGCGGCCAGGGCGGCCAGCGCGGCGTCCACCTCGGGATTCCAGCCCTTGGCCTCATGGGGATGCACGCCCAGGCTGGCCTGGATCCCGGGGGTGGCGTGCGCCAGCGCCAGAACCCGGCGGGAGTCCTCCAGATCCGTCCCGACGGCGATGAAGCCGGTCACGCCCTCGGCCCGGGCCCGGTCCAGGGTCGCCCCGACCTGGTCCTCGCCCAGGTAGCTCCCCGTGAGATGGCAATGCGCGTCCACCAGCATGGCGTCCATGGTCCCACGCCTCTCCTCAAAGAGGCCAAATCGAGCGCCTTTCCCCCCGCTGTGATTCCGGACAAAACCTGCGCCACCCCGCGTCCCGTCTAACGCATCCTGGTAAATATCAGGAGCGCTCCGTGCTGCTCGACTTTCCCCCGCCCCCCGCCAGCCGGCTTCCCCGCATGTTGCGGCTGCGGGACGCGCTGACGGACGGCGCCGGGCGGAGCGTCACGTCCCTCCGGGTGGCGGTGACGGACCTGTGCAACCTGCCCTGCGCCCACTGCCCCCAGGAAGCGCCCACTCAACCGCTGGGCCGTCGGGAACTCCTCCAACTGGTGAAGACCTTCACCCGCCTGGGGATCCGCCAGGTGCGGCTGTCCGGCGGCGAGCCCCTTCTCCGCCGGGATCTGGAGATCCTCGTGGCGGGCATCAGCCCCGAGGTCGAAGGCCATCTCCACCTCGCCACCAACGGCCTGCGCCTGGCGCGGCGGGCCCGGTCGCTCCGCGACGCGGGGCTTTCCGGCGTGAGCGTCCGCCTGGAAGCCGCGGATCGCCGGGCCTTCCAGCGCCTCGCGGGGCGCGACGCGCTGCTTCAGGTCCTGGCCGGCGTGGACGCCGCGCGCGCCGCGGGCCTGCCGGTGGGGCTCACCGCCCGCGTGCGGAGAGGCTGGAACGAGGACCAGATCGTGCCCCTGGCCCGCCTCGCCCGGGTCGAGGGATTGCCTCTGCGCTTCACCGGGATGCCGGTGGGGAGCGAGTTTCTCACCGAAACGATCCGCGACCGCCTCCGGGAAGCCGGCGAGGAAGGGCCGGACATCTCCGCCGCCTCGCCGGGCGATTCCTGCGATCAATGCGGCCGGGTCTGCCTCACCAGCCGCGGCGAGGTGAAACCCTGCCTGCTCGGCGGCCCCGCCCTGGATCTCGCGGGAGCCCTGCGGAACCGCGCGTCCCACGAGGAACTGGTCCGCCTCATCCGGGGTGCCCTCCAGGCGAAGCGCGCCTGCCCCGCAGTTCCGGAGGCGGCGTTCGCGGGAGCCCTGGAGCAGGTCGGCGGCTGAGCGGCCTCAGCCCAGGCGCTTGCGGACGAGCCGTTCCACCGGGATGCCGCCCTTCAGGTGGCTGTCGATGATCTCGGGGACGTCGGCGGGGGTGACGTGGGCGTACCAGATCCCCTCGGGATAGACGAGCACCGCCGGGCCGATGGCGCAGAAGCCCACGGAACCGCAGCTCGCGCACTGCACCTCGCCCTGGCGGTTCGCCTTGGAGAACAGGAGATCGCCCTCCGCCAACTGTGCTTTGAACGCCTCTAGGACGGCTTCGGAGCCCCGCCCCGCGCAACTCTTGGCGGTGCACACCAGCACCTGGCGCTTCACCGCGGAGCCCATCACCGGGCTCAGCGCGGCGTCGTCTTCGGGCGTGGGCATCGGAGGGAACTCGTCCATGGCGGCCTCGCCCCCACCATAGCAGGCCCTCCCGCGCCCTGAAGCCATCGGCAACAATCCGCCTAATCCATTGCTGGACAAAGGCTTGTCGCCCGTCCAGCATGGATCCATGCGCGCCCCCACGACCATCCTCCTGGTGGATGACGAGCCCGGGATCCGGCGGTCCCTGGGCGAAGCCCTGAAGGACGAGGGCTACCACGTGGTGAAGGCCGAGCGGGGCGAGCAGGCCATCGACCTGCTGCACAACCCCGACGGCGAGGGCATCCAGCTGGTCCTTCTGGACGTGTGGCTCCCCGGGCAGGACGGGCTGGAGACGCTCAAGCAGGCGAAGCAGATCCGCCCCGACCTGCCGGTGGTGATGATCTCCGGCCACGCCAGCATCGAGACCGCCCTCCAGGCCACCAAGCTGGGCGCCTTCGATTTCCTGGAAAAGCCCATCGACCTGGACCGCCTCCTGCTGGTCACCGGGAACGCCCTGCGGCAGTCGAAGCTGGAGCAGGAGAACCAGCGCCTCCTCGCGGAAGTGGAGGGCGGCCGCTTCTTCCTGGCGGACAGCCCCGCCATGAAGCGGCTGATGGCCGACGTGGCGCTGGTGGCGCCGACGGAAGGCCGCGTCCTGCTCACCGGCGAGAACGGCAGCGGCAAGGAGGAAGTGGCTCGCCTGCTGCATCTCCAGAGCCCCCGCAAGGAAGGCCCCTTCGTGGAGGTCAACTGCGCGGCCATCCCCGAGGAGCTGATCGAGAGCGAGTTGTTCGGCCACCAGAAGGGCGCGTTCACCGGCGCCGTGCGCGACCAGAAGGGCAAGTTCCGCGAGGCGGACGGCGGGACGCTGTTCCTCGACGAGGTGGGCGACATGTCGCTCAAGACCCAGGCCAAGGTGCTGCGCGCGCTTCAGGAGGGCCGCGTGGAGCCCGTGGGCGGGGGCGGGGCCGTGGGCGTGGACGTGCGCGTCATCGCCGCCACCAACAAGGACCTGGCCGGGGAGATCGCCAAGGGCCGCTTCCGCGAGGACCTCTACTTCCGCTTGGCGGTGGTGCCCCTGCGCATCCCGCCCCTGCGCGAGCGGCCCGAGGACATCCTGCCGCTGGCCGAGGCCTTCATCACCCGCATCGGGCGCCAGTACGGCCGTCCCCCGCGCCGCCTGGGACCGGAGGCCAAGGATACGCTGCTGCGCCACGACTGGCCCGGAAACGTGCGCGAGCTGAAGAATCTGATGGAGCGGGCCGTGATCCTCGGCCGCGGGACGGAGATCGGCCCCCGCGACCTGGGGCCCCTCGCCACCCGGCACCTCGCCGACCAGGACCCCTTCTCCTTCCCCGAGTTCCCCAGCCTGCGCGAAGCCCGCGACTGGTTCGAGGCCCAGTACCTCCAGCGCGAACTGCGCCTCCAGAACGGGAACATGACGCGGGTGGCCGAGCGCGTCGGCGTGGATCGCTCCAACCTCTACAAGCGCCTCAAAGCCCTGGGCATCGAGCCCAGGGAGACGTAGGGGGGTGCGGCCATGACCGACCGCAAGTGGTTCAAGATCGGCGAAGCCGCCACCCAGGTAGGCGTGGGGCCCAAGGACCTCCGCTACTGGGAGGAGGTCATTCCCGACATCCGCCCCCGGCGGAGCAAAGGCAACCTCCGCTACTACCACGTGGACGAGCTGCCGCGGCTGAAGCGCATCAAGGGCTGGCTCGCCGAAGGCCTGACGGTGGCCGACTGCGCCGAGCTGCTGGCCCACGGCCACCTGGTGCAGCGCCTGGATCTCGGCCTCGACGGCGACGAGCTGCCGGCGGCGCCCGCGGTGAAGACCAAGCCCGCCTTTCCGCGCCTGCTCCGCACCGGCTCCGATCTGCAGCCGATCCTGAAATCCGTGCGCGCCCTGTACGAACGGCTGTCCGCGCCACCGAAGAGTTGACCGCCCCCCTGGAAGGGGCTACAGTCGAAGGTTCACGGCGCGTGGCGCAGCCTGGTAGCGCACTACCTTGGGGTGGTAGGGGTCGGAGGTTCGAATCCTCTCGCGCCGACCAAAACACACCAGACGAAGGGCCCTCGAAAGAGGGCCTTTCCGCGTACGGCGATCCCTTCCGACATGTGGATAACCTGGGATCGATGGAACCCAAAGCCCCCGACACCCGCACGCTCCTCCTCCAGGCCGCCCTGGTGTGCTTCGCCGACCACGGGTTCGACGGAACGAGCATGCGGATGATCGCGGAGAAGGCGGGCCGGCCCCTGTCGCTCCTCTCCCACTACTTCGGGAACAAGGAAGGGCTCTACCTCGAAGTGTTCAAG
Source organism: Geothrix sp. 21YS21S-4 (assembly GCF_030845995.1). NCBI lineage: Bacteria > Pseudomonadati > Acidobacteriota > Holophagae > Holophagales > Holophagaceae > Geothrix > Geothrix sp. 21YS21S-4. The sequence continues at coordinate 698,254 of NZ_CP132719.1, read as the reverse complement.
CACCTGTTCGAGAGCGCCGCGCCGCGGGCGCTCCAGACCGTGCCTCCCGAGGGGCTGGATCCCCGCAATCCCCAGAAGGCCATCTGCCTGCTGCGGGAGCAGATCCACTTCATGTACCAGGAAGCCGCGCCGGACGCCGCCTGGGCCAAGCCCTTCCAGGATCACCGGGCCCGCCTGTGGATGAGCGAGTTCCGGTCGCCCCGCCTCAGCCTCCACCCGTTCATTCACCAGTACCTCAGCCCCACCGCCGACCTGATCGCGGCCTGCATCCGCGTTCTGCGCCCGGACCTCAGCGCCGCGCAGGTGGCGTTCCTGGGCACCACGATCATGGGCCAGGTCTCCGGCCACGGGACGATGTCCGGCCTCAACCGCGTCCTGTGGGGCGACCATCCGCCCTTCGGCAGCCACTTCCAGGAAGCGGAGCTGCTCGTGGATTTCTGCCTCCACGGCCTGCGCGCGGACGCGCCCATCGCCTGACACAAAAAAGCCGGAGAGCAGCGCCCTCCGGCTTTCGGATCGCGCCCGCTCAGAAGCGGTAGAGGAAGCTCGCCTGGATGACGGGCGAGGTGAACTCGGGCTTGGCGCCGAAGAGTTCGGGCTCGTACTTGGCGTGGACGTAGCGGAGTTCCGCGCCCATGTGGGCGTTGAACATGTACCCCGCGGAGACCGAGCCGTAGACGGCGTTCGGCGTGTCGTTGTCGCTGCCGCCGGGGGGGTTCATCTCGAACTTCGCCATGCCGAGGCCCAGGCCGGCGCCCACATAGGCGCCCCGGTTGACCTGCTGCGAGAGGAAGTAGTTATAGTCCGCGCCCACGTTCAGCATCTGGACCCGGCGGGTGGGGCTGCTCTTCTCGAAGTAGGCGTAGTCCAGGCGGGGCACGATGGCGTGGCCGCCGGGGAAGGCGATCAGCATGTGGGCGCCCACGCCGTAGCCCAGGGCGTTGTCCAGGAGGCCCTTGTCGCCGAGGTCGCTGGTGGGGAAGGACAGGGTGCCCTGAAGGCCCCACCGGATGTCCTGGGCCGTCAGGGGCGCGCTGGCCAGAGCCGCGCCGGTCAGGCAGAGCGCCAGTCCTATGTTCGTTTTCACGGGAAGCTCCTTTTTGCCCCGGGGGGCGAGCAAGATGAGAACTCCTGAGGTCATCAGGGTTGATTAATCGGTCTATTGACCAACACCAACATTCAAATCATAGGAAATATTTTATCTTCGTCAACTCCATTTGTTATGCTTATAAATTATGTATAGATGATTTATCAAATTGTTGACTTCTTAAATAAAATGGTTGACTCAAACGATCGATGAATCGATCATATGATTCGGTCGATCGACCAGAGTAGATCGGGACCATGACCCCCATCTGTGCCAGCCAGCCGTCGGATACCCGCGATTCCCTCATCGAGGCCGCGCTGACCTGCTTCGCCCGCTACGGCTACGATGCGACCTCCATCCGGCTGGTGGCCTCCATGGCGGGGAAGAATTCCTCCCTCATCGCCTACTACTTCAAGAACAAGGAGGGCCTCTACCGCGAGGTCATCCAGCACCTGCTGGCGCGGTTCACGCCCCGACCGGCGGAGGATCGGCCCGAGCCCGCCGCAGCTTCCCCCTGCTCCCGGCTCCGCGCGCTCATCCTACGCATCCTCGTGGAGGTGGACGCCCACTTCCATTCGCCGGATCCCCTGCGGGACGCCGCCGTGCGCCTGTGGCTGAGCGAGCTGCAGTCGCCCAAGGAGGAAGTGCGGGACCTGCTGCGGGAGCGGCTGGAACCCTCCGTGCGGGAGATCCGCGAGTGCATCCGCGAGATCCGCCCGGACCTGTCGCCGGCGGACGTGGATCTGCTGGGCATCACCCTCCAGGGAAGCTGCATCGGCCATGCCCTGACCTCGGAAATCAACCGCCTCGTGTGGACCGCGCTGGATCCCGACCTGACCATTGAGGCCATGGCGGATCGCCTGACCGGCTTCGCCTACCACGGCCTGAAACAGGCCTGATCCCCTTCCCCCGCCCTTTCCTTTTTCCCTTCATTCAAGGAGATTCCCATGCAGCATCCCTACCGCGGCGGCGCCGTCCCTCTCGCAGCCGCGCTCGTGGCCTGCGGGCTGACCATCGCGTGCAGCAAGAAGGAGCAGGTCAAGGGCACGCCGGAAGTGGCGGTGGTGACGCTCCAGCCGGAGCGCGTCGCCATCACCTCCGAGCTGCCGGGCCGCACCTCGGCGTTCCTGGTGGCCGAGGTCCATCCCCAGGTGAACGGCATCGTCCAGCAGCGCGTGTTCACCGAGGGCGCCGACATCAAGCAGGGCGACCTCCTCTACCAGATCGATCCCCGGCCCTACCAGGCGGCCTACGACACCGCCGCCGCCGCCCTGGCGCGGGTGGAGGCCAACCTGCCCGCCATCCGCAAGCGCGCCGAGCGGTTCAAGGAGCTGCTCTCGGTCAACGCCGTGGGCCACCAGGATTTCGAGGACGCCGACGCGGCCGCGAAGCAGGCCGAGGCCGAGGCCCAGTCGCTGAAGGCCGGCGTGGAATCCGCCCGGATCAATCTGGGCTACACCCGCATCACCGCGCCGATCTCCGGCCGCATCGGGAAGTCCAATGTGACCCCCGGCGCCCTCGCCACCGCCTACCAGGGCCCGGCGTTCACCACCATCCAGCAGCTGGATCAGGTCTACGTGGATTCGCCCCAGTCCAGCGCCATGCTGCTGGCCCTCCAGCGCAACCTGGCCTCCAACCGGCTGAAGGGCGGGACGCCCGACCAGGCCAAGGTGAAGCTGTTCCTCGAGGACGGCACGCCCTATCCCCAGCAGGGCCTCCTCAAGTTCTCGGACGTGACCGTGGATCCCACCACCGGCTCCCAGATCCTGCGGATGGTCTTCCCCAACCCCAAGCACGTCCTCCTCCCCGGCATGTACGTCCGCGCCGTCGTGGAAGAGGGCGTGGCCGAGCAGGCCATCCTCGCGCCCCAGCAAGGCGTCACCCGCGATCCCAAGGGGAACGCCGTGGCGCTGGTCCTGGACGGCTCCGGAAAGGTCGAGCAGCGCACCCTGAAGGTGGACCGCGCCGTCGGCTCGAAGTGGCTGGTGACCGAAGGATTGAATGCCGGGGACCGCCTGATCGTCGAGGGGCTCCAGAAGGTACGGCCCGGCGTGACGCCGAAGGTCGTGCCGTTCGAGTCCAAGCCCGCGGCCCCCGCTCCGGCCGCAAAGTAGAGGAGCGCCCAACATGGTCAATTTCTTCATCGACCGGCCCATCTTCGCGTGGGTCGTCGCCATCGTGATGATGCTGGCGGGCCTCCTGGCCATCAAGACGCTGCCGGTGTCCCAGTACCCGCCCGTGGCGCCGCCCTCCATCTCCGTGGACGCCTTCTATCCCGGCGCCTCGGCGAAGACCGTGGAGAACACCGTCACCCAGATCATCGAGCAGAAGATGACGGGCCTGGACCGGCTGCTGTACATGGCCGCCACCAGCGACTCCGCGGGCCACGGCAGCGTGACGCTGACCTTCCAGCCCGGCACCGATCCCGACGCCGCCTGGGCCAAGGTCCAGAACAAGCTGGAGCTGGCCAAGCCCCTGATGCCCCAGGTCGTGCAGCAGATGGGCATCGCCGTCACCAAGTCCACCAAGAACATCTTCATGATCCTGTCCATCACCTCGACGGACGGCAGCATGAACGCCGAGGACCTGCGCGACTACCTCGCCTCCAACGTGGAGAACGTCATCAGCCGCGTGGAGGGCGTGGGCGAGGTGCTGTCCTTCGGCACCCAGTACGCCATGCGGATCTGGCTCAACCCGGACAAGATGGTGGGCTACCGCCTCACCCCCGACGACGTCCGGCAGTCGCTGAAGGCCTACAACGCCCAGATCTCCGCCGGCCAGGCGGGCGGTCTGCCGGCCGTCGACGGCCAGCAGCTCAACGTCACGGTGAACGTGCAGGAACTGCTCCAGACGCCCGAGCAGTTCGCGGCCATTCCCCTCCGCATCAACGCCGACGGCTCCACCATCCGCCTCCGCGACGTGGCGCGCACGGAGCTGGGCACCGAATCCTACGAAAGCGACACCAAGCTCAACGGCAAGCCCGCGGCGGGCATGCTCATCCGCCTGGCCTCGGGCGCGAACGCGCTCGACACGTCGAAGCTCATCAAGGCCAAGATGGGCGAGCTGGAGCCCTACTTCCCGCCCAGCGTGCGCGTCGACTACCCCTACGAGACCACCCCCTTCGTGTCCGTGGCCATCGAGGAGGTCATCAAGACTTTGATCGAGGCCGTGGTCCTCGTGTTCCTCGTGATGCTGCTGTTCCTCGGGAACTTCCGCGCCACGCTGATCCCCACCATCGCCGTCCCCGTGGTGCTGCTGGGCACCTTCGCGATCCTGCAGTACGTGGGGATGTCCATAAATATGCTCACGATGTTCGCCATGGTGCTGGCCATCGGCCTCTTGGTGGACGACGCCATCGTCGTGGTGGAGAACGTCGAACGCATCATGCACGAAGAGGGCCTGTCGCCCCTGGAGGCCACGCGGAAATCCATGGGCCAGATCACCGGCGCCCTGGTGGGCATCGGGCTCGTGCTGTCCGCGGTGTTCGGCCCCATGGCCTTCTTCGGCGGATCGACGGGCATCATCTTCCGCCAGTTCTCCTTCACCCTCATCACCGCCATGATGCTGTCCGTGGTGGTGGCGCTCGTCCTCACGCCCTCGCTGTGCGTCAGCTTCCTCAAGCCCGTGAACAAGGGCCACGAGGCCGCCGAGAGCGGGTGGAAGGTCACGCGTCCGTTCTTCCTCTGGTTCGACCGCTTCTACAACAAGATCAACGCGATCTTCGTGGCCCAGCTTGGCCAGGTACTGTCCAAGTGGGTGCGCTACGGCATCGTCTACCTCGTCATCGTGGGCGGGATGGCCGTGCTGTTCCTGCGCCTCCCCACCGCGTTCCTGCCCGAGGAGGACCAGGGCATCCTCATGACCATCGTCCAGCTGCCCGCGGGTTCCACCCTCGAGCAGACCCAGAAGGTCATGACCGAGGTCCAGCAGCACTTCCAGAACAGCGAGAAGGACGCGGTCGAATCCTGCATGACCGTCGGCGGCTACAGCGTCGCGGGCCGCGGCCAGAACAACGGCATGGCCTTCGTCAAGCTCAAGGACTGGAAGCTCCGCGACCGCTCGGAGCTGAGGGCGGATGCCGTCGTGGGCCGCGCCATGCGCGCCTTCTCCGCCCGCCGCGACGCCATGGTGTTCGCCTTCGCGCCGCCGGCCATCCTCGAGCTCGGCAACGCCACGGGCTTCGACTTCCAGCTCCAGGACCGCGGCGGCGTGGGCCACGCCAAGCTCATGGAGGCCCGCAACCAGCTGCTGGGCATGGCTGCCCAGAACAAGAACCTCAAGGCCGTGCGCCCCAACGGACTGGACGACCAGCCGGAGTACAACGTGCGGCTCGACCAGGATCGCGCCGGCGCCCTGGGCGTCCCCCTGCCCGTCATCAGCGACACCCTCGCCAGCGCGTGGGGCGGCTCCTACGTGAACGACTTCATCAACCGCGGCCGCGTCAAAAAAGTCTACATCCAGGCCGACGCACCCTTCCGCATGCAGCTCGAGGACCTCAACAAGCTCTACGTGCGCAACACCCAGGGCGCCATGGTTCCCTTCTCCGCCTTCTCCACCGGCGAGTGGAGCTACGGATCGCCCAATCTCCAGCGCTACAACAGCTTCCCGGCGGTGAACGTCCAGGGCGAGCCCGCCGCGGGCAAGAGCACCGGCGACGCGATGCTCGCCATGGAGGAGATCGCCTCGAAGCTCCCGGCCGGCATCGGCTACGAGTGGACGGGCCTCTCCTACCAGGAACGCCAGGCCGGAACCCAGGCCCCGGCGCTCTACGCGGTGTCCATCCTCGTCATCTTCCTGTGCCTCGCCGCCCTCTACGAGAGCTGGACCATCCCGTTCTCGATCCTGCTGGTGCTCCCCGTGGGCGTCTTCGGGACGGCGCTGGCGACCTGGGGACGCGGCCTCTCCAGCGACGTCTACTTCCAGATCGGACTGCTGACCACCCTGGGCCTCACCGCGAAGAACGCGATCCTGATCGTGCAGTTCGCGCAGGAGCAGATGGCGCAGGGCGTGGGCCTGATGGAAGCGGCGCTGGAGGCCTCGCGCCTCCGCCTCCGCCCCATCCTGATGACCTCCCTGGCCTTCACCTTCGGCGTGCTCCCCATGGCCATCAGCCGCGGGGCGGGCGCCGCGGCCCAGAACGCCATCGGGACCGGCGTGGTGGGCGGGATGCTGTCCGCCACCTTCATCGCGATCTTCTACATCCCCCTGTCCTTCGTCCTGGTCAGCCAGCTGTTCCGGAAGAAGAAGGCGACCGCCGAGCCCCCCATTTCCGGGCCCGCCTCCGAGGAGGGACACGCCTGATGTCATCCCATTCCCGCACCCTCCTCCCCTTCGCGCTCCCACTGGCGCTCGCCGGCCTCGGCTGCGTGTCCATGGCCCCGCGCTACCGCACGCCGGAACCGCCCGTGCCCAAGGCCTGGCCGGAAGGCCCGTCCTACAAGGCCGCAGGTAGCGGGGCTCTCGCGGCGGACCTCCCCTGGCAGGACTTCTTCACGGACGCCCGGCTGCGGAAGGTCCTGGACCTCGCCCTGCGCAACAACCGCGATCTGCGGATCGCGGCGCTGAACACGGAGAAGGCCCGCGCCTACTACCGCATCCAGCGGGCGGAGCTGTTCCCCTCGATCAGCGCCGTGGGCCAGGGAAGCCGCCAACGGCTCCCCGCCAGCGTCTCCGGCACGGGCGAGTCGATCATCGCCCAGCAGTACTCCGCCAGCGTGGCCGTCACCTCCTGGGAGCTGGATTTCTTCGGGCGGGTCCGCAGCCTGAAGAACCGCGCCCTGGAGGAGTACCTCGCCACCGAACAGGCCCGGAACAGCGCCCAGGTCGCCCTGCTGTCCGAGGTGGCCAACGCCTACCTCGCCCTGGCGGCGGATCGCGAGAGCCTGAAGCTGGCCCAGGACACCCTCACCAACCAGGAGGACTCGCACAAGCTGGTCCGCCGGCGGTTCGAAGTGGGCGCCTCCTCGGAGCTGGACGCCTACCGCGCGCAGGTCAGCGCGGAGACGGCCCGGGCGGATGTGGCCCGCTACACCCGCGCCGTGGCCCTGGACGAGAACGCGCTCGCGCTCCTGGCGGGCGCCCCCGTGCCCGCGGAGTGGCTGCCCCAGGCCCTGGGCAGCGTGGCCGCGGTGCAGGACGTCGCGCCCGGCCTGCCCTCCGACGTCCTGGCCCACCGGCCCGACATCCTGATGGCCGAGAACCAGCTCAAGGCGGCCAACGCCAACATCGGCGCCGCCCGCGCCGCCTTCTTCCCGCGGATCTCGCTCACGTCCACCTTCGGGAGCATGGACGCGGAACTCTCCGGCCTGTTCAAGTCCGGCTCCCGCGCATGGAGCGTCTCGCCCCAGGCCGTCCTGCCGATCTTCGACATGGGGGCCCGGCGGGCGAACCTGAAGGTGGCCCAGGCCGACCGGGACATCTACCTCGCCCAGTACGAAAAGGCGATCCAGATGGCCTTCAAGGAAGTGGCCGACGCCCTGGCCGAGCGCGGCACCCTGGCGGAGCAGCTCGCCGCCCAGGAGACCCTCACCCAGGCCCTGGAGGGGAGCTACCGCCTCGCCCAGGCCCGCTACACCGCGGGGATCGACGGCTACCTCGGCGTCCTCGACGCCCAGCGCTCGCTCTACGCCGCCCAGCAGGGTCTCATCTCCCTCCGCCAGGCCAAGCACGGCAACCTCGTCGGCCTCTACCGCGTCCTCGGCGGCGGCTGGAAGCCCTCGGCGTCCTGACCGTCCAGCAGTCCTTCGGCACCCGCACCGCCACCCCGGCGCGGGTGCCGACGCGTCACGGAATGGGAACCGCCCGGACGCGGCGCCCCGGTACACTGAATCCATGCCCGAACGCCTGATCCTTCTCACCAACGACGATGGCCTGTGGGCCCCGGGGCTGGAGGCGCTGGCGCAGGCGGCGGCGCCGTTCGGGCGGGTGGTCGTGGTGGCGCCGGACCGCAACCGGTCGGCCATCTCGTCGGCGCTGAGCCTGCACAACATCCTGCGGCTGAACCCCACCGGCACGGACCGCTACGCCTGCGACGGCACGCCCGTGGACTGCGTCCTGCTGGGCGTCTGCGAGGTCCTGGGCCGCGCGCCGGACTGGGTGCTGTCGGGCATCAACCACGGGTTCAACCTGGGCGAGGACGTGTTCTATTCGGGCACCGTGGGCGCGGCCTTCGAGGGCCGCTTGCAGGGCGCGCGGGCCGCGGCCTTCTCCCTCCACCCCCAGGGCTCGCTGGACGCCGCGGGCCGGTGGATCGGCCGCTTCCTGGAGCGGTGGGAAACCATGGAGCTGCCCTCCAACCGCATCTGGAACGTGAACCTGCCCCAGGGCGAGCCGCTGGGGTTCCGGCTGGCGGGCCAGGACAGCCGCGCCTACCACGACCTGGTGGAGCGGCGGATGGATCCCCGCCAGGTGCCCTACTTCTGGATCGGCGGGGACGCCGGCCCCACCTACGCCCGGGCGCCCCGCACGGATGCCGAGGCGGTCTTCAGCGGGTGGGCCAGCGTCACGCCCCTGCGCCTGGACCTGGGCTGCCCCGACACCCTGGCGCGGCAGACGGATTTCGACGCGGCCTTCAACGCCCCCAGCCTGAACGAATCCGGCGTGCAGGAATCCTCCCTGGGCTAGCCTCTGGACGGCGCGGCGGGAGCGTGCGATCCTCGCTTCCCTTCCTTTTCGTCCGCAGGTAGCCATGCCGCCGCTCACCTCCCCCCTCGCCGCCTTCGTCCGGGACGTCCCGGATTTCCCCAAAGCGGGAATCCTGTTCAAGGACATCACGCCGCTGCTGGCGGATGCCGAGGCCTTCGGCGAAGCCGTAGCGGCCATGGCCCAGCCGGCGCTGACCCTCCAGCCCACCCACGTCCTGGGACTGGAATCCCGCGGGTTCATCTTCGGCAGCGCCCTGGCGCAGAAGCTGGGCGTGGGCTTCGTGCCCGCCCGCAAGCCCGGCAAGCTCCCCCGGCCCACCCACCATGAGGCCTACGGGCTGGAGTACGGGTCCGACGCCCTGGAGATCCACACCGACGCCTTCGGCCCCGGCGACCGGGTGCTGATCGTGGATGACGTGATGGCCACCGGCGGCACCGCCGCCGCTGCGGGACGCCTCGTGAAGCTCACCGGAGCCCAGGCCGTGGGCCTCACGGTATTCATCGAACTGGCCTCCCTCCCCGGCCGCGAGCAGGTCGAGGGACTGCCGGTGTTCAGCGTCCTGCGCTACTGATCCCGGAAGCCGCCGGCCGTGTCTCCGCTGTTCAAGGCCGTCCTGCTGGCCTGGCTGGTGGTGGGTCCGCTGGGACTGTGGCTGAGGCGCCGGATCACCGCCGGGACGGGAGGGCGAGGCTGAAGCGGCTGCCGGGCTCCAGCGGCTCGTACCAGGCGTCGCCGCCGTGGTCCTGGGCGATGCGGCGGACGATGGCGAGGCCGAGGCCGGTGCCCTTCCGCTTGGTGGAGAAGTAGGGCTCGAACAAACGGTCGCGGTCCGGCTCGGGGATGCCGGTCCCGTCATCCTCCACGTCGTAGCGCCACGCGCCGTCTTCCGATCGGAGGGCGAGGGCCACGGATCCCCGCCCTTCGACGGCCGCCACCGCGTTGTCCACCAGGTTGATCAGCGCGCGCTTCACCATGTCGCCGTCCCACTGGACCTCCGCGCCGTCCTCGGGGAGCGCCAGGCTCCACCGGATGTCGGGGTGGTTGGGCTCATAGAGGGCCAGCACCTGGCGCAGCAGGTCCGCGGGGTCGCAGGGCGCGAACTGGGGCACGGGCAGGCGGGCGAAGCGGCTGAAGCTGTCCACCAGCCGCGACAGGCTCGCCACCTCGCCCAGGATGGTCTCCGCGCCCTCCTGCACCGCCTGCAGATCCAGCCGCCCTTCCCGGGTGCGGCGGAGGAGGCGCTGGGCGGTGAGCTGGATGGGCGTGAGGGGGTTCTTCACCTCGTGGGCCATCCGCCGCGCCACCTCCTGCCAGGCGGCCCGCTTCTCGGCCTGGGCCAGCAGCGACAGGTCCTCCAGCACCGCCAGCACGCCGCCGTTCTTGAGGGGTTCCAGGATGGCCCGCACGGGCCGCCCTTCGCCCTCGCCGCCCAGCCGCAGCTCCTCCTGGACGCCGCGCCCGGATTCCCGCACGGCGACCAGCAGATCCGGCAGGCGGCCCAGGCGTGGCAGGGTCTCCACCGTCGCCCAGCGGGCCTCGCCCAGGTCGAAGGACTCCAGCCCCAGCCAAGTCCGCGACGCGGCATTGAAGGTCCGCAGCTCGCCGTCCGCCCGCCAACTCATCACGCCCACGGGCAGGGCGGCAAGGATCTGATCGAGGTACGCCCGCTGCTGCTCCAAGCGGCTGGCCTGGGCCTCGATGGCGGCCTGGTTGGTCTTGAGGTCGCGGGTCATGGCGTTGAAGGTGCGGGCGAGGAAGGCCAGTTCGTCCTCCCCCAATTCCGGCAACTGAACCTCCAGATCGCCGCTGCCCACGCGCTGGGCGGCCTTCGCCAGGGCGCGGATGGGCTCGCTGAGGGACCGCGCCAGGGCCAGCCCCGACCACACCGCGAAGAACAGCGTCAGCAGCGTCAGGAACAGGAAGGTGCTCTGGGGCAGGGTCTGAAGCGTGTCGCGGTTGGCGCGGATCTGCTGGCCCTCCCGGAAGCGCTGTTCGAGGGCCAGTACCCGGTCCAGCGTCGCCCGCGGCATGAACACGCCCACCGCCCACAGGCCGTCGCCGCGGGGAACGGCGCGGAGCAGCCACAGGCCCTCCTGGGATTCCCAGGCCGTCTCCATGGCGGGCAGGGAGGTGAGGTCCGGCGGCGTCAGCGCCGCGCCCAAATCCAGGGAGCGCACGCCGTCGCCCTTGGGGCCGAGAAAGGCCACCAGGTCGAGGCCCGACGCCACCCGCATCGCGGAGGCCTCCGCCGACGGCGAGGCCAGCAGCCGCTCGGCGCCGAAGGTCAGCCGGGCGGCGGCGGCGGCGCGGATGTCCTCCGCCGCCTTCTGCCCCTCGCGGATCGCCACCTCCGTCTCGGGACTGAACCAGCGCTCCACGTTCTTGTTGATGAAGTCCCGGCCCACCAGGAACAGGATCAGGCTGGGCACGATGCCGACGATGAAGAGGGTCAGCACCAGCCGCGTCCGGAGCCGGGCGCCCAGGATCCCGCTGCGGCGCTCGAAGTAGAGCTTCGCGAGGCTGCGGGCCACGATGAACATCAGGGTCCCGATGGCGAGGACGTTGGCCGTCCCCACCGCCACCAGGGCCCAGCGCGAGGGCGCGTCCAGCCCCCCCGCCGCGATCCGGTTCCCCACGCCCTTGTAGGCCAGGATGATCATCACGATCAGCACTCCCAGGCCCACGGCCACGTACAGGCGCGTCAGCTCGGGATGGCGTTTGGAGGCGGGGCTCATCTTCAGCAGGCTATCCTGGAAGATCCTCGAAAGGCAGGCGGAAGCGGATGGCGACGGCGGATTCGGAAGCGGCGAGGCAGAGCTTCCTGGCGGGATTCATTCCCGGCGCCGGCCTCTCCAACGTCGACTCGCCGCTGCCCGATGCGGCTTGGGATGCGGTGGCATCCGAGAACGGCACCTATCCCCGGCTGTCGCTGGAGTTCTGGACCGCGAAGCAGCGCCAGGCCTCCAGCCTGCACGAGATCTCCTACCGGGCCTGCTACAAGCCCCAGCTCCCGCGCCACTTCATCGAGCGCCTCACGCGGCCCGGCGACCGCGTCTACGATCCCTTCAGCGGACGGGGCACCACGGCCCTGGAAGCGGCGCTGATGGGCCGCCGGGTGGCCGCCAACGACGTCAATCCGCTGTCCCGGATGCTGGCGGAACCACGGCTCGCGCCGCCCGATCCCAAAGCCGTGGCGCAACGCCTGGAAGCCATTTCCCCCGCGACGGAAACCGGCGGCCCGGACCTGGGGATGTTCTTCCATCTGGACACGGAAGCCGAGATCCGCGGGCTCCGCCGATGGTTCCTGGACCGCGCGGCCTCCGGGGAACTGGACGCGCTGGACGCCTGGATCCGCATGGTGGCGACGAACCGCCTGACGGGCCACAGCCCCGGCTTCTTCTCCGTCTACACCCTGCCCCCCAACCAGGCCCTCGGCGCCGACAAGCAGCGGCAGATCAACGCCCGGCGGAACCAGGTTCCTCCCTACCGCGACACCCGCGCCCTCATCCTGCGGAAGACGAAGCGGCTGCTCTCGGACCTGGGCCCCGAGCAGCGGCGCCACCTGGCCGCCGCCGCGGAGGACGCCGTGTTCCTCACCGGAGACGCCCGGCGAACGCCGGGCTTGGCGGACGGCGCCGTCCAGCTCACGGTCACGTCGCCGCCCTTCCTCGACGTGGTGGACTACGCCGCCGACAACTGGCTCCGCTGCTGGTTTGCGGGGCTGGACGCCGAGGCCGTGGGAAAGGGGATCAGCACGCCCCGGACGGTGGAGGCCTGGGCCGCGACCATGGGCGAGGTGTTCGCCGAACTCCACCGCGTCACCCGGCCCGGAGGCTTCGTGGCCTTCGAGGTCGGCGAGGTCCGCCGCGGGAAGGTCAAGCTGGATGAAGTGGTGCTGCCCCTGGGCCTCGCCGCAGGCTTCCGCGCCCACGGCGTGCTGGTGAACACCCAGGCCTTCACCAAGACCGCCCACATCTGGGGCGTGGGGAACAACGCCCAGGGCACCAACAGCAACCGGATCGTCTTGTTCGAAAGAAAGTGAAGGAGCGGACCTGCCGATCAGGTATGGAAATGCCGGAGACCTGGGATGGACCGTGAAATCGCCCAAAAGATCGTGGAGTTCATCCACACCGCGACGGAGATGAATCCGATCGTCTGCGACCTCGACGGGACGATCGTGGCTGCCCACGTCACCTCGCGGATCGGCACCTTCCACGCCGGCACCCGCAAGATGCTCCAGGAGGACCTCCCCTTCCTGATCGTCACCGCGGAAGAAGAGGAAGCGTCCGGCGGAACGGTCCGGGCGGGCATCAACCTGCCCATCCGCCACAACGGCGAGCTGATCGGATCCATCGGGATCCCGGGCGATCCCGAGAAGACGCTGCTGGTGACCCGCATGGCCTCCGGCCTGTTCTCCAAGGAACTGCGGGAGCGGGAGCTGCTCGAACGCCTGGTGGGCCACGCGGCGCAGATGGACACCGCCATCAGCACCATCGTGTCCACCGCGGAGCAGGTGAACGCCTCCCAGGCCCGGGTGTCGGGCATGGTCGAAGAGGTGGAGCGGCTGGTGAACGCCTCCTTCGAGGACATCAAGACGACGGGCGAAGTGGTGGAGACCATCCAGTCCATCGCCAGCAACACCCAGATGCTCGGCCTGAACGCGGCCATCGAGGCGGCCCACGCCAAGCACCACGGGCGCGGCTTCGCCATCGTGGCGGAGGCCGTCCGCAAGCTGTCGGACCAGTCCAACCAGTCGGCGGAGCACATCAAGGTGGCCCAGTCCCACCTGAACGAATCCATGGGCCGGGTGGTGGATTTCTCCAAGGACCTGACGACCCAGACCCACGAGCAGACCGAGACCACCCGCGCCATCGCGGGGATGGTGCTGGACCTGAAGCAGGTCAGCGAAGACCTGATGGCCCTGACGCGAGACTGAGCCCAGCTCCGCAGGACGCGAAACAATCTGGGAAAGCTGGAACCGCAGATGTCGCAGATGGCCGCAGAAAGGGCTTCTGGCCCACAGATTCCGCAGATTCACACAGATTGAACATAGGTGGGGCGAAACCGAAGGGAACGCAGGCCGCTTGGCGCGGCATCGGCGGCCATCTGCGTCATCTGCGGTTCAACTTGCAAACCGTGAACTTGAAAGACGTCTCCGCTTCCGGAGGGACGCTCAGCTCGTCCGCACGAACACCAGGGCGTCCTCGCCGTTGGAGTAGTAGCGGGGGCGCAGGCCGCAGGGCTCCCAGCCGCAGCGCTGGTAGAGCCGGAGGGCGGGGGCGTTGGAGGGCCGGACCTCCAGGAACAGGCGGACGAGGCCCTCCGCCGCCAGCTCCCGCTGGCAGACCTCCAGCAGCACCCGCCCGAGCCCCTGCCCCCGGGCTTCGGGCGCCACGGCGATCCGCAGCAGCTCGGCCTCGCCGGCGGCGGGCACCCGGGACCAGCGGGCGAAGGCCACTTCCGGGATCGCCCACAGAGCCTCGTGGGGCGCCAGGCTCTGCCAGGCGTCGCCGAAGGCCGCGCGGTCCAGGGCTGCCACCCACTCAGGGAGGGGCGCCCCGTCCTCCAGGCGGCCCATCTCCAGCTTCATCGGGCCACGCCCTTCCGCAGGGCTTCGGACAGGTGGGCCGCCGCGTGGGGGAAGTTCACCTCGGCGTCCGTCTCCCGCAGGTAGAAGGGCACCAGGGGCGCTTCCGGAGGCCCCTGGGAGGCCCGCTGGGCGACGGCGATGAGCCCGGCCAGGGTGGCCTCGCCTTCGTCCTCCAGGCGAATCCTCCGCTCGGGAAGGACGGCTTCCACCTTGGGAGCGAACGCCTCCGGCGCCCACCAGGCCTCCGTATTCACCCGCTCCGCCAGCGCCGCGAGGAGGCTCTTCGCCGCGGCGGAAGCGGGCGCCCCCTCCTCCCACCGCTGGTGGAAGGCCTCGCCCCGCTGGCCGTCCAGCAGGATCCAGAACGGCCCTTCCACCCCGGCCCGCCGCAAGGTCTCCGCCCGGAGGGCGAAGGCCGAGAAGCCCCAGGTGGGCAGGCCCGTGAGGCCCAGGCCCTCGGCCGTGGCCACGCCGATCCGCAGGCTGGTGAAGCCCCCGGGTCCCACGCAGGCCGCCACGCCGGAAAGATCGCCGGGACGGGCGCTCGCCTCGGCCATGAGGCCGTCCAGGGCCGGAATCAGGCGCTCGCTGTGCCCCCGGCCCGCCTCCGAGGCCACCCGCCGCGACCAGACGCGCTCCCCTCGGATCAGCGCCAGATGGAGGATTTCCGTGGTGGTGTCGAGGGCGAGCAGCATGGATCCAGTGTAGGGCTTAGGCGCTGCCCTCGCGGTTCTTCAGGAAATTGCCCAGTTCCTTGTCCACGTTCTGGATGTGCCCCAGCAGCCAGGTTTCCAGGAAGGCGAGAACGGCCTCCAGCGGGCGCGGCTGGCCGGCGCGGTGGGCGGCCAGAAGATCGCTCACCTGGAGCACCAGGTTGGAATGGGCGGCGAAATGCGCGGCGGTGCCGGGGTAGCTGTACTGGATCATCAGGCCCTCCTCCATCGCGAAATGGCGGACGGTGTAGTCCCGGAGAAAGACCAGCAGATCCTCGATTTCATCGGGGCCCTTCCCCGCCTCCATCGCGTCCCGCAGGCGGTTGATGGCCGCCACCAGGGACTGGTGCTCCTCATCGATCCGGTCGTGCCCCGTTTCCAGGGCGGGCTGCCACGTGATGCGCGCCATTCGGTGCTCCAGGGTGGTGGGGCGGGTGGGGCGGACGTGAAGCTCGATATGGAAAAGACGAGGCGGCCGACTGGGCCGCCTCGTGGATGAAAATTTGGAGAAGGACTAAACGGCCTTCAGGATTTTACCAGACTGGATGCAGGAGGTGCACACCCGAAGCCGCTTCGGGGCGCCGCCCACCAGGGCACGCACGCGCTGGATGTTCGGATTCCACCGCCGCTTGGTGACGTTGTTGGAATGGGAGACGTTGTTCCCGAATTGGGGCTTCTTACCGCAGATTTCGCACTGACGGGACATGGGAACCTCACGAGCCGAAGAAGAAAACAGCCAAGAGAACCAGTGTAGTCGTGCAGGTCGGAAACGCAAGGGAAAACCTGCCTTGCCTTGCGTCCCCCGCGGGGAGAGAGCCACGATGGAGCATCTCCCGGATTCCCCATGGACCTGCGCCTCTGGGCCCTCGCCTTCACCGTAGCCGACTGGCCCGAGCGCCAGAAAGCGGAAATCTGGGCCGCCCTCCAGGCGGGTGAAGAACCGCGGCTGACTCCCCCGCAGGCCGCCGCCCTGGCCCATCTGGAAGCCGACCTTCCCCGCCGGCGGGAGGAGGCGCAGGTCCGGGGCGCCCGGCTGCTCCTCCCCGGCGATCCGGGCGTGGACGAGCTGCTGGCCCCTTTGCCCTATCCGGTGGCCCTGTGGGTGCGCGGAACCCTCCCGCCTCCCCGCCCCCGCATCGCCCTGGTGGGCAGCCGCCAGGCCTCCCGCCGCGGGGTGGAGCGCGCCCGCGCCTGGGCGAAGGACCTGACGCAGGCGGGGGTGGCCGTCCTTTCGGGCCTGGCCCGCGGCATCGACGGCGCGGCCCACCGGGGCGCCCTGGAAGCGGGAGCCACCTGGGGCGTGATGGGCTCGGGCCTCGACCATCCCTATCCGCCCGAGCACCGCGACCTGATGGACCGGATGGCGGCCTCCGGCGGCGGGGTGATCACGCCTTTTCCGCCCGAAGCGCCGCCCCGGGCCTGGCATTTCCCGCGGCGGAACTGGCTGCTGGCGGCCTGGACGGAGGGCGTCCTGGTGGTGGAGGCCCGGCGGAAGTCGGGCTCCCTGGTCACGGCCCGCCTCGCCCTGGACCTGGGGAAGGAGCTGTGGGTGTGCCCTGGATCACCGGAGGACCCGTCGGCCGAAGGGCCGAATTTTCTTCTAAGGGAGGGTGCTGCACATATTTGCCTATCTCCAGCCGACCTCCTGGAGGACCTGGCCGCGGGACGGGTCCCTTGACAAACCTCCGTGGGCTGGTTCCATCCTTAGCCCCCATAGGAGATCTGCCGTGACCAGGAAGCCAAATCAGGGCGATTCGAGTACGCCGGACGGTTCTGAGCACGCATCGCGTGGTCAGAAGCTCGTGATCGTCGAAAGCCCGTCGAAGGCGAAGACCATTACCAAGTACCTCGGCAAGGGGTACAAGGTCATGGCGTCCGTGGGGCACATCCGGGATCTGCCCAAGAAACTGGGCGTGGACGTGGAGAACGGATTCCAGGAGGAATACGAGATCAGCCCGGCCAAGGAGAAGGTGGTCAAGGAGCTGAAAGCCGCCGCCAAGGGCGCCGACGAGATCGTGCTCGCCACTGACCCCGACCGCGAGGGGGAGGCCATCAGCTGGCACCTGCTGGAGGCCATCAAGCCCCCCAAGACCCTGCCCGTGAGCCGCGTCCTGTTCAACGAGATCACCGCCTCGGGCATCCAGAAGGCCATGGCGGCGCCCACCATCATTAATAAGAAGCTGGTGGACGCCCAGCGGGCCCGGCGCGTCCTGGACCGCCTGGTGGGCTACAAGGTGAGCCAGGTCCTGTGGGACAAGGTCCGCCGCGGCCTCAGCGCCGGGCGGGTCCAGAGCGTCGCCGTGCGGATCATCGTGGACCGCGAGCGGGAAATCCAGGCCTTCAACCCCGTCGAATACTGGGTGCTGAAGGGCAAGTTCGCCGCCAAGCTGCCGCCCAGCTTCTGGATGAAGCTCGTCAAGCTCGGCGGCGAGAGCCTCCAGCTCGGCAACAAGGAGACCAAGCGCCGGGTGGCCGACGCCGTCCAGGCCAAGGAATTGAAGGCCGCCCTGGAAAAGGCCGCCTACAAGGTCACCAGCCTGGAGACCAAGGAGAAGAAGCGGAATCCCGCCGCGCCCTTCACCACCGCCAAGCTCCAGCAGGAGGCCGCGCAGAAGCTGAAGATGAGCGTCAGCCGCACCATGCAGAACGCCCAGCGGCTGTACGAGGGCGTGGACTTCGGCGAGGGCCCCGTGGGCCTGATCACCTACATGCGCACGGATTCGCCCCGCATGGCCCCGGAGGCCGTGGAGGCCATCCGCGAGTTCATCGCCCAGAAGTACGGGAAGGACCACATCCCCGCCAAGGCCCGGATCTACACCGGCAAGGCCGGCGCCCAGGACGCCCACGAAGCCATCCGCCCCACGGACATCACCCGCACCCCCGAGAGCCTGCGCGGCCAGTTGGAGCCCGACCAGTTCCGGCTCTACGCCCTGATCTGGCGGCGGACCATGGCCTCCCAGATGGAGGCCGCCCGCTTCGACGAGACCGTGGTCCAGACCGAGGCCGAAGTGGGCAAGGACGTGGCCCTGTTCGAGGCCAAGGGCGAGATCGAGCGCTTCCCCGGCTGGCTGGCGGTCTACCGCGCGGACAAGACCGAGACCGACGCCGAGGGCATCGCCGACGCCGCCAAGCTGGCGGACGACGAGGACGAGGACGGCACCCACCTGCCCGCCCTCAAGCTGGGCGAGGCCCTGAAGCTGGAGCAACTCGACGCCGACCAGCAGTTCACCAAGCCCCCGGCGCGGTTCAACGAAGCCACGCTCGTGAAGGAGTTGGAAGAGGACGGCATCGGCCGCCCCTCCACCTACGCCAGCATCATCGCCACCATCCAGGACCGGGACTACGTCAAGAAGCACGAGGGCCGCTTCAAGCCCACGGACCTGGGGATGACGGTCACGGAGCTGCTGCTCCAGGGCTTCCAGGATCTGCTGGATCCCAAGTACACCTCGGGCATGGAGGGCAACCTCGACCGCATCGAAGAGGGCAAGCTCACCTTCAAGAAGGCCATGACGGACTTCTACGGCCCCTTCGAGCAGGCCCTGGCCGCCGCCGGAAAGGACATGCAGAACCTCAAGGCCGGCGTCCCCACCGGGGAGAAGTGCCCCAAGTGCGGCGACCGCAAGAAGCACCCGGGCACGCTGCTCAAGCGCATCGGCCGCAACGGGTTGTTCGTGGGGTGTACCAACTACAGCGCCGAGAACGAGAAGGACAAGTGCGACTACACCGCGGACCTCGAAAAGATGGAGGAGCCCGAGGACGCGCCGGAATGCCCGCTGTGCGGCACCACGCCCATGAGCCTGCGCAAGGGTCAGTGGGGCCCCTTCTGGGCCTGCCCCAACTATCCCAAGTGCAAGGGCATCGTGAAGGCCGACCCCAAGGGTATCCCCGTCCCCCCCGACGAGCCCACCGGCGAGAAATGCCCCAATTGCGGCAAGGGCTTCGTCAAGCGCCACGGCCGCTACGGCGAGTTCGTGTGCTGCGTGGACTACCCCGCCTGCAAGACCGTGAAGAAGGAGATCCTCGCCGTCCCCTGCCCCAAGTGCGGCGGCGGCCTCAGCCCTCGCAAGACCCGCTTCGGCAAGATCTTCTACGGCTGCACCAACTACCCCAAGTGCGACTACACCGCCTGGGACAAGCCCGTCCCCGTCACCTGCCCCGCCTGCAAGAACCCCAGCATGGGCGAGAAGACGCGGAAGCCCCGGGGGAAGGATCCGATTCAGGTGCTCTTGTGCCCGAAGTGTGGGCATGAGGAGCCGATGGGATAGAATCCTGCAGTTAAGTTTGAATATTATTCAATATAAGATCTTCCGTTCCAGAGAGAATTCCTCCGGATTATCGGCGATGGACAAGAAAAAGCAATTTTTGGCTGGCCATCAGAGAATCGGCAAACGTCTCGTGCCACCCATGATGCGTATAAAAAATCTCAAATCTATAAGCTATATCGACCATTTGCTCCCCGAGCTTATTTGGATTGGCTTATTAAATCAAAAATATGGATATTTAATTACGTCAAGAATTCTCGAATCTCTATTTTTAACTATTGACAAGATTACAAATTCCCAGGCTTCAGGAAATTTTGCGTTAATTTCCAGTTATAATCGATTAAGTCTTCCTCAAAAAAATCAAATTCATACCGAATGCAAATATAAGGGCATTTTAGAGTCCCTCCAAAACGGAATTGCACCATTAGTATTGTTGTATGACGGATGCCCACTGTCCTTTTTTGGTCCACCCACTGAGATGATATCTCCCACTATATTAACTGACATCCTAGAGAAATGTCTCCGGGAAACAATTGATAAATACGAGATACCAGGCACCGCTCTGAATTTTTCTATGTTGCTATATAAGCTCACGATAGGGAAAATTCATTTCCCTTCCGATATGGAATTACCTGATTTTAATTGTATTTTTAACGATCTGCATTCTGAGGAAGGAAAATATGCTGCGGGGATCGCAAGATCACATGCCTTAGCAGATTTCGGTCATGGAGAAGTTGATCCTTCATGGGCAAATTTGTTTTGGAATCAGAACCTCCTTATCAGCCCCTGTCAATTCAATATTGGTGATACAGATGCCTAATAGGTTCAATAAAATGATGTCCAATTTTGTTGAGTCATATACTGATGTTGTCAATCTGGGTTTTGAGCAACGTATTGCCCAGGCAAAACCTGATCTGCAGACAAAATATGTGCATGAATGTCTATGGGGATTATTAGCAAGACAAGCTACCCTTTCAATAGAATTAGCGAGAGCCCCATCTATATGGAACGGACATGTTGCTCCCCTTTTTTTACGATGCATGATTGACGCCTATATAACAATGGCATGGATTTTTGAAAGCCCGATAGATCGGAGCGAGAAATATGTAAAATATGGTCTAGGCCAAGAAAAACTATATCTCGAACATTTGGAGCAATCCCTTCACGAGGAAACAGATCCTGAAAACACTGAGAGCCTCAATGAAATAATTAATTTAAGAAGAAAATGGTTAACTTCTCAACTTGCTGAATGGGCAACAGAAATTAATCTAGGTTCGTGGTCAGGACATTCTGCTAGAGAAATGGCTATCGCCATAAAAAGAGAATCACTATACCATTACGCATATGTGCCATTTAGTGGTCCAGTTCATAACATGTGGCAACATGTTGGAATATACAATGTAAGACAATGTGAAAATGCAATGCATAAATTTCACCTTATTCCCACTATTAAGAAAGCTTCTTGGGAGCCGGATTTTATGTACCGATCTTCAAAATACCTTTCTCAATCTTATGAACTTTTCGATCTTAAATTAAATATTTCATGCGATATCGAATTACCCGATGATTTCTTTTTGCGACATGAATTATTTTCATCTTTTTCGGAAGAAGAAAATAACAAAAATGAGTAAAAAATGCAATTTTTCAATAGCGCCTTCTAATGATATAATTTACGCCAATTCCATACATCAGAAAACCAAGATCTTCTCGTCATTTATTGGCATACCCGCATGAGAAAAATTCCCTAAATATATAACCCCATATCTACGATCTATCGGAGCCACTCTAATAACAGAATTTTATTCTATCTCGATGATTCTTTGTGCGTTATCGATCGACCATTTCCCCAGCCTGCTAAGAAAACTCTGTCCTAAGAGTAATGAACCCTCTACACCCGTCAGGGTCGCGGTGACATTTTCTATTACTCGATCTCCGATTTTAATTCTTTTAAGGCGAAAAATCTTAGATGGAACCAAAGTTCCATCCGCCAAACGATATGTCTTTGAGCCGATAAAATCGGAAGGAGAGAGTGTGCCAGTTCGCATAAGGGTGAGAACGACATCAGCAGGCACCACAACATCTGATGCCCCACTATCAATGATAAAATCCAATAAGATGGTGTCATTAAGAGTAACTTGTACTGTTAGTACACCTCCTTCAAGCGTAAGAGGAACACTATGCCTGGCACCTTTGATCGGAGCAGAAATTCCTGATTGATCCCTTATAAAAGAGAATGATCCCCAAAACAAATGGCGCACCTTTAACCAATCATCAATTGCTCGCATCCCTGGCGAACTAGGATTTAACTTGGAGCCGAAAAACCTTTTCCCCTCTGAATCAAATGAGATTGCCCAGGCCTTATTGGCTCGCGTCTCTAGAAGAAAAGCTCCTTCACTGATAGTACATGAGTGCGAGGTACACCCCGTGGCCCATACGAGGCTCTCAGTTAACCAAATCAACCCCGACGACACTTCCATATGACTGCGTAGATCCTTGAACCCCTTTGGACCCAAGAGGTCTAAAAGGGGTTTCCGGTTAATGGGGTCGTTGAAAATTTCGTGGGCAAATCGTTTTTCCTTCATGGGAAGACTGTTGAACTGAGGAACAGATCGCTTGGTTTCAACCCTTCCAACTCCAAAAGTGTATTGGCAAAGCTCTAAAATGGGCTCTCCTAAGGGACCATTAGTTTTGCCATTTGCCTGATAAATCACAGCCCGAGGAGTGAGCGTGAACACTTTATTAACCGCTCCCCTGAGAGGAGGTGCAATATCCTTAAGTAAGATTGGTGCATTACCCGTCAGGTCCAATATATTGTCGGACCAACAACACGCATTTCCTCCACTTGCATTGTGGATGAACAAAATCTTTGGGTCTTTCTCACTTGGAAATACCCCATATACATCAATAATATAATCTCGAATCAGCACATGCCCATTAAGAGTCAACGTCTTTTCATAGTCTGTTGCTCCCTGAATGGCGACAACGCCTAGGGGCGTGTTGAACGTGGGAGTGGGTTTAGGCATCTTGCCAAATAGAACTAATTGACTCAAAAGAGTCAACCAAAGCGACAGAACGTGTAGAAGGGAAGGGATCCGAAATTGGCTCATCTCTCCTCCTGATGCTGGAACAGCATAAACCAATATGCAGCATCAACGCCATCCGAAACACACGAAGGGCTCAAGACTTGGCTGATCGTGGTGCGAATGAATGTTGATTTATGATGAGAGGAGAGAAATTCTCTAAGCCTAGTCTCCGTTTGTCCGCCTTCCGAACTTCGTTAGATCAATGCCCCATCACATAAGTCTTTAATCACATTTGACCATTGGACAGTTCCCACAGTGACGGCCCGATCTCTCACCCTCGCTATATTTCGGAGGTCCAAGAGCTACGAAGTTCGAATAGATAATTAAAGGTGCACTCCTTTTCCACAATGTCACCAATACCTATCAAAAGGTCAGGCGAAGAAATTTTATAAGGGAGAGATTTAGGAGGAAATGAAGAGACCAATATCCCTTTTTCTCTCCTAGATTTCAAAAAAACCTTCCTTCCCGCCTCACCTCACGCGAACTTCTCCCCCACCATCTCCTCACTCTTCCCCCACAGCGCCTCCGCCAGCTCCCCATCCAGCGCATACCCCCGCACGCCCTCGCTGATGGCCGTGATCACGGCGTCGTCAGGCACGACGGGGCCGACGTGGCAGTTCTCGCAGTAGCGGGCGCCGATCTCGTCGGCGGGGGCGACGACGGCGGCCCAGACGGAGGTGGCGGCGCCCTGGGGAATGGTCTTCCACTCGAAGGGGGGCTGGCCCTCGGCGGCGCGCTGCTGGTTGATCTGGTCCACGAGGGCCTGGAGCTTCTCCTCGCCCATGTGGCGGCCCAACTCGGTCTGGATGCCGCCGGGGTGGACGGCGGTGGCGCGGATCCCGCGGTCCCGGTGGCGGCGGTCGAAGGCGACGGCGAACAGGATGTTGGCGGTCTTGGATCGGCCGTAGGCGGCGAAGGGCTCGTAGGGGGTGCGCTCGAAGTTCGGATCGTCCAGGTCCACGTTGGCGAAGCGGTGGCCCGAGGACGCCAGGTTGACCAGCCGGGACCCGGGCCGCAGCAGCCCTGCGAGGCGGTTCACCAGGACGAAGTGGCCCAGGTGGTTGGTGCCGAACTGGGTCTCGAATCCGTCCGCGGTATGGCCGAAGGGCGTGGCCATCACGCCCGCGTTGGCGATGATCACGTCGAAGGGCTCGCCCTGCGCCACCAGCGCGTCGGCGCAGGCCCGCACGCTGGCGAGGTCGGCGAGGTCCAGGG
The DNA here is from genome assembly GCF_030845995.1 of Geothrix sp. 21YS21S-4. Taxonomy (NCBI): domain Bacteria; kingdom Pseudomonadati; phylum Acidobacteriota; class Holophagae; order Holophagales; family Holophagaceae; genus Geothrix; species Geothrix sp. 21YS21S-4. Next base: position 674,660 of record NZ_CP132719.1, on the reverse strand, counting down.
CCACCAGGTCGAGGCTTCCGCCCCCAGCCGCCGCGTCCTTCCGCACCTGGGCCGTGGCGGCTTCCGCCTTGGCCAGGTCCCGCGCCGCGCCCACCACCCGCGCGCCGTGGGCGGCGAGGGCCCGCGCGGTCTCCACGCCCAGCCCGGCGGACACGCCGGTCACCAGGATCCGCTTGCCCTTCAGGTCCACGCCGGACAGCACGTCGTCCGTCGTCGAGGTCGCGCCGAAGCCCTTGGTCATGTCGATCCTCCTGATCCACAGATGTGGGAGATGCGCCGAGGCGCCCGCCCATTGACCCGGGGACCGATCCGCCGGTACAAAGAGGAGAGTGTCTCCGCTACGGAAGAATAAGCGGAGACTTTCTCCGCTTGCAATCCCCCTTTTTCGGGATCCCATGCCCAAACCGCCATCCCCCTCTGCCCGGAAGCCCCGCGCCGACGCCCAGCGCAACCGCGAGCGGATCCTCGACATCGCCCGGGACGCGTTCACCCGGTCGGGCGCGGGCATCAGCCTGGACGAGGTGGCCAAGCTGGCGGGAATCGGCCCCGGCACGCTGTACCGCCACTTCCCCACCCGGGAGGCGCTGCTGGAGGCCGTCTACCGGACGGAGGTGGCCAAACTGGCGGAGGCCCAGCGGGCCTTCGCGGAGACCCTGCCGCCCATCGAGGCCCTGCGCGCGTGGATGCTGCTCTTCGTGGACTACATCGCCGCGAAGCAGATCATCGCGCCGGCCCTCAACACGCTGGTGGGCGGCCCTTCCAAGCTGTTCGAGTGCACGGGCGCGCAGGTGAAGGGCGCCATCCACGCGCTGGTGGAACGGGCCATCGCCAACGGCGACATCCGCCCGGACCTGGACCCCCTGGACCTGCTGCGGGCGCTCATCGGCGTGTCGAACGTGGCCTCCACCCCCGACTGGGCCCAGAGCGCCCGCCGGCTGGTGGAGATCCTCATCTTGGGGTCGCGACCGACGGACTAGGGAAGGGCCATGGATGAACTCGGATCAACACGGATGGGAACCTCCCATCGCCGTGCGATCCGGGTTCATCTGCGTTCATCCGGGGCTTTCACGCCGATCCGCTGGAAATGCGCCTCCAGTTCCCGCTTCCCGAAGGGCTTCGACAGCAGGGTGACGTGGGGGTGGGCCTGGACGAGGTCCTGGGCGGTCTGGTCGGCGCGGCCGGTGGCCAGCAGAACCGGGACGGCGGGAAGCAGCGCCCGGAGCCGCGGCAGGGTGCCGGCGCCGCCCAGGCCCGGCATGTTCATGTCGAGGATGACCACGTCGGGGCGGAAGCCCGCTTCGATCCGCGCCAGGCCGCCCTCGCCGCTGCCCACCACGGTGGCGCGGTGGCCCAGCAGGTCGAGGATGGCGGCCATGGAGGCCTGGATCAGCTCGTCGTCGTCCACCAGGAGCACGTCCAGCGTGCTGGGCGGGGCCTCGGATTCATGGGGACCCGCCAGTTCGCCGTCGGCGCTCCCCTGGGAGGCGGGGAAGCGCATGGTGATGCAGGTGCCCCGGCCGGGCTCGCTGCGGATCTCCAGCTTCCCCTGGTGGGCCTCCACGGTGCGGTAGGCGATGGACAGGCCCAGGCCGGTGCCCTTTCCCACCTCCTTCGTGGTGAAGAATGGATCCAGCGCCCGCTCCAGGACTTCCCGGCTCATGCCGGTGCCCGTGTCCTCCACCTCCACCTCGATGTGCGCGGCGCCGACGTTGCGGGTGCGGAGGGTGAGGGTGCCGTTCTCCGGCATGGCGTCCACGGCGTTGACGCACAGGTTCATGAGCGCGTGGGTCAGGGCGCCGGCATCGCCGCGGATGGGGCGCAGATCCGGCGCCAGGTCCATGACCAGCCGCACCTTGGCCAGGGTGGTGCGCTCCAGGAGATGCGCTTCCTCCCACAGGATGGCGTTCAGGTCCAGATCCCGCTCCTCGCCGGGGCTCTGGCGGGCGAAGGTGAGGAGCCGCTTGACCATGGCCCCACCCCGCTCGGCGGCCTTGATGATCGTCCCGAAGGCGGCGTGGACGGCGCTTCCCGTGGGCACGCCCTGGCGGTGGGCCGAGGCCAGGCCCAGGATGGCGCCCAGCACGTTGTTCATGTCGTGGGCGAGGCCCCCGGCCAGGCTGCCCAGGCTCTCCAATTTCTGGGCCTGGTGGAGCTGGTCCTGCAGGACGCGCTGCTGTTCCTCGGCGCGGCGCCGCTGGGTGATGTCCGTGATGATCCCCACCAGGGCCCGCAGGCTACCGTCGGGGTTCTCCAGGCGGCGGCCGGAGAGGTGGCCCCAGAACTCGCCGCCGTCGGCCCGCAGGTAGCGGCGCTCCACGGAGACCGACTGGATGCCGCCCGTGATGAGCTGCCGCATCCGCCCGTCGCCGGAGGACTGCTCGGAAGGGTGCAGAAGCGTGGGATAGAGGAGGCCGATCATGGCCTCGCCCGTGCGTCCGAACAGCTCGCCCATCCGCCGGTTGGCGAAGTGGATCTCGCCGCCGGGCGAGACCAGCATGATCCCCGCGTCCGAGGCCTCGAAGATGATCCGCATCTGCTCTTCGCTCTCGCGCAGGGCGCTCTCCGCGCGGCGGTCCTCGGTGATGTCGTGGGCCACGCCCATGAACTGCTGGCCCCCGCCGGGGGCGGCCATGGGGGTGCCGTTGGCCACGAACCAGCGCCAACTGCCGTCGGCGTGGCGGATGCGGTAGGGGGGGCTGCTTCCGGCCTGCCCCGAAGCCAGGACCCGCTGGAGGTAGGCCGCGGAGGCCTCCCGGTCCTCGGGATGCACGAAGGGCGCGAAGGGCTTGTCCAGGACGGCGGTCACCGGCAGGCCGAAATGGCGCTCCCAGGCGGGGGATACGAAGGTGAAGACCCCCTCGGCATCCAGGGTGAAGATGATGTCCAGGGACTGCTCGACATAGGACCGGAAGACCTCTTCCCGCTCCCGGAGCCGCGCCTCCATCTCCCGCCGCTCGGAGATGTCCGACACGAACACCAGCGTCGCGGGGCCGCCCTCGAGCATCACCGCGCTGACGTGGACCTGCATGGGAAAGGCCGTGCCGTCCTTCCGCAGGCCCATGATCTCGTAGAAGGGCGGACCGTCGCCGGTGCGCTCGCGCAGCTCGTTGCGGGCCCGGGCCCGGTGGCGCTCCCCTTCGACCACGTTGTCGATGAGGGGGCGGCCCAGGATCTCCGACTCCTGCCCGTAGCCGAACAGCTTCAGGTAGGCGGCATTGGCCCGGAGGTAGGCCCCCTTCCGGCTGACGGCGATCCCGAGGGGGGCGGCTTCGAACAGAACGGTCCGGGCGGGCCCATCGGTCCAGGAGGGGGGGTCGGGCGGCATGGGACCGTCGGGGAGGGGCATGGGGGCATCGGCAAGGGGCATACGTCTGATCGGAAGGGCATTCTGAGGCCTTTTCCGGCGCTTGGCAAAAAACCTGGAGGTGGGCTTTGGGACTACTCGCCCCTCGCAGGTGGGCCATACTCGCCCCATGTCCGTTTTCGCCCGCCCCGCCCTGCGCTGGTCCGCCCTCGCGGCCCTGTGGGCGGTCATGGGTGCGGTCCTGTGGCTGACGGCGGTCCAGGCCTTCCTCATCGCCCTGAACCCCTTCTGCCGCCTGCAGCGCCCGGGCGTCACGCACGCCGCCGTGCAGAGCGTGGACCGGGATCCGGACAGCCAGATCACGGATTTCGTCACCGTGAAGCGCCGGGAGACGGAGGAGGTCCTGCGGATGGCCAAGGCGGAGGCCGCCGCCCTCCAGGCCGACGACGAGGTGTGGATCCTGGACGCCTGGTACGCCGACGGGCTGCGGCCCACCCAGTTCCGCCTCACCCCCCAGCGGATCCTGCTGGAGTACCCCGGCCTCCTGCTGCTGCCCATCGCCTGGGGGCTCTGGCGCCTGCGGAAGGCGCGGCAGGAAGCGGAGGCCGCGCCGCTTCCTCCGGTCCGCCGCGTGTTCGTCGACGACCTTCATCTCCGCGCCCAGCGCTTCGCCAAGCCGGGGGAGAAGGCCGCGCCGCCTCCGGCGCCCGAGGGCGGAGAATAGAGGCAAGAGGAAGAAGCCGCATGGACATCCAGCTCGCCCCCGACGTCGAAAAGAAGCTCTACGGCGCCATCCAGCGCTTCGTGGCCGAGGAGTACGGCGAGAGCCTGGGCGAGCTGGGCTCCGCCACCTTCCTGCGCTTCTGCCTGAAGGAGATCGGCCCCGCCATCTACAACCGCGCCGTGAGCGATGCCCAGGCCTGCATCCAGGAGCGCGTCAGCGACCTGGAGAACATCTGCTTCGCCGAGGAGACGGGCTACTGGGACAAGGGGACAAAGCGGACCGTGGCCCGCAAGCCGCTCCGAGGCTGAGGCCTTCCACATCTCAGGTGGACGGGACTCCCGTCTCCGCCCACCGTGGAACCTGCCCCTGACGGTGTCCCCATGCCCCACTGCATCCTCGAAGCCTCCGACAACCTCCTGGACCAGCCGGACTGGGGGGCGCTGCTGCGGGAGATCCACCGGACCTTGGCGGCGACGGGCCTCTTCCAGGAGGCCGACATCAAGAGCCGGGTGATCCGGCCCGAGGCCTTCCGGGTGGCCGACGGCGCGCCGGACCGGGCCTTCGTCGCCCTGAACCTGCAGATCCTGGCGGGCCGCCCCGACGAGGTGAAGTCCCGGGTCAGCGACGCGCTGATGGGCGTCCTGGCGGGGGCCTTTCCGCTCAGTTCCGCGGGGATGCGGCTCAACCTGACCGTCCAGATCAGCGACCTGCACGCCCCCAGCTACCGCCGCCAGACCAGCGGGTAGGAGACCGACTTCATGACCGATCCCATCACCTCCCGCCAGAAAGTGCTGCTGCAACTGGTGGCCAAGCACCCGGACGTAGCCCGGGACCACCTGTTGAAGGCCGGCGCGGCGGAGGCGGACCTCGTCTACCTGGAGCGCCAGGACCTGATCCGCGAGCGCGAGGTCGGGCACTACCGCGTCTCCCACCTGGGACAGCAGGTCCTGAAGCGGATCTAGGGAAGGAGATCAGCCCCGGATGAACGCGGATGAACACAGATAAAACGGCGTTGGACTTCTTATCCGTGTCGATCCGTGTTCATCCGTGGCCTTTTTCCGGCCGTAGGGCGGCCTCATGCCAATGGCGATCAAGACTCAACTTTTTTCACCGCCAAGCGCGCCAAGAACCGCATAAAGACACCGCTTTTGCCTTTCTTGGTGTTCTTGGTGTCTTGGTGGTGATCCGTATTCTTTGAATGCAGGATGAGCCACGGATGAACCCAGATGGAACGGCATTGGGCTTCCCATCCGTGTCGATCCGCGTTCATCCGCGGCCCTTTTCCGGGTTCCGCGCCCCTGCCCGACCGGGGATGATGGAGCCCCGCCTGTCCGGAGTCCCGCATGTTCGAAACCACCCTCTACGCCGGCTGGGGTGACATGGACTTCAACGGCCACATGCGGAACACCGCCTACCTGGACAAGGCCGGGGACACACGGATGCGGTTCTTCGAGACGCACGGGTTCCCCGTGTCGGAGTTCTCGCGGCTGCGCCTCGGCCCCGTCGTGATGAAGGACGAGGTCGAATACCTCCGCGAGATCGGGCTGATGGAATCCTTCCGCGTCACCCTGGCGGTGGCGGGCCAGTCGGCGGACGGCAGCCGCTTCCTCCTGCGGAACGAGTTTTTCAAGGCCGACGGCCGGCCCGCGGCGCGCCTGTTCACGCGCGGCGGCTGGCTGGACCTGGCCGCCCGGAAGCTGGTGGCGCCCCCCGCCGCCCTGGTGGAGGCCATGGACGCCATGGGCCGCACCGAAGATTTCCAGCACCTCCCCTCGCGCACCTGACAAGGAGCCCCCATGACCCCGCTCACCCGCGCCGAAGCCACCCGCTACGAGGAGACCAGCCGCCACGCGGACGTGATGGCCTTCATCGCCGCCCTGGAAGCCAAGGGCGACACGCGCCTGCACGTCACCAGCTTCGGCGCGAGCCCCCAGGGCCGGGACCTGCCCCTGCTGGTGGTGTCGTCGCGGGGCGTGAAGACGCCCGAAGAAGCCCGGCGCCTGGGGCTGCCTGTGGTGCTGGTGATCAGCGGGATCCACGCCGGCGAGGTGGAGGGCAAGGAGGGCTGCCTGATGCTGGTGCGCGACCTGCTGGACGGCAAGCCCAGCCTCGACGCCGGCCAGATCCTAGAGAACCTCACCCTGGTGGTGGCGCCGCTGTTCAACCCCGACGGGAACGACGCCATCGACCCCGGCAACCGCAAGCTGCACCTGCCCAAGCTCAGCGGCCAGCTCGGCCCCGACAGCGGCGTGGGCACCCGCGTGAACGCCGCGAAGATCAACCTGAACCGCGATTACCTGCGCTACGAGGGCGCGGAGATGCGCCTGCTCCAGCAGCGCGTGTGCCAGCCCTGGGCGGCAGATCTCACCATCGACAACCACGCCACCAACGGCTCCGTCCACCGCTTCTCCATGACCTACGACATCCCCCACACCGGGGAGAGCGGCCGGCCCGAGCCCATCGAGTACATGCGGAACCGCCTGCTGCCGCCCGTCACCGCCGCGCTCAAGGCCAACCACGGCCTCGACGCCGGCTGGTACGGCAACTTCGTGGAAGACGAGCGGGCCCTGGACGCCGACCGCGACGCGGAGCCCGGCGCGCCGGTGCGCGAAGGGTGGATGACCTACCCACACCACCCCCGCTTCGGCAGCAACTACCGCGGGCTCACCAGCCACATGGACCTGCTGCTGGAGTGCTACAGCTACATCCCCTTCGCCGAGCGCGTCCGCACCGCCTACGCCTTCATGCTGGAGACCCTGAAATTCGTGGCCGCCCACCGGGACGAGGTGGTTCAGACCGTGGCCCAGAGCCGGACGCCGCGGCAGCGCATCGCCGTCCGCTCCAAGCTGGAGCCCTTCGACCGCCCCGTGGAGATCCTCACCCGCACGCCCCGGACGCTGGAGGGCGCACCCAGCACGGTGACCCTCCCGCACTTCGGGCGCTTCGTGGGCACCCTGGTGGTGGACCGCCCTGCGGCCTACCTGGTGGCCCCGTCCGTGGCCGATCACCTGCGCCTGCACGGCCTGCGCGTGGAGGACGCCCGCGGCACCTTCGAGGCGGAAGTCCCCGTGGTGGAGAGCCTCGGCTCCGAGGGCGGCCGGGCCATCCTGGAGGCCGCCGCCGTGGGCGAGCTCGAAGTCTCCTGGCGCCGCGGCCCCCGCGCGGCTCCCGCCGGGTGGTCGCTGGTGCCCACGGACCAGCCCCTGGGGGCCATCGCCGCCTACCTGTGCGAAGCCGAGAGCGACGACGGCGCCGTGGAGAACGGCCTGCTGCCCGTCCCCGCGCTGGGCGAGGAACTGGCCCTGTGGCGGGTGCCGCACCTGGGCAACTGAAAAAAATCCACCGCCAAGGCGCCAAGAAAGACCTGAATGACGTTCTTTGTTGGCGCCTTGGCGGGGATCCTTACCGGCGGAAGGCTGCCGTTCGCCGATTGCCGGCGAAATGGGACAGGAACCCGCCGTAGGTTGGGGCATCCGGAGGTCCCATGTCGTCCCCATCCCATCCCGGCTTCTTCGAGGTGCTCGCCGTACGGCGGGCCTACACCACCCTGCTCTACCTGCTGCTGTCCCTGGGGACGGGCATCCTCGCTTTCACCTTCGCGGTGACGGGCCTCTCCCTCAGCCTGGGCCTCGCCATCCTGATCGTGGGGCTGCCGGTGGCCCTCCTCTTCCTGCTGGGGACGAGGCTCCTGTCCGTGGCGGAACTGCACCTTCTCCGGCTGCTGGTGGACGATGGGATGGAGGCGGCCCCGATCCCCGACCCCCTGCCGCCGGGAACGGGCTTCCTGGCGCGGACGAAGGCCCTGGCGGCGGACCGGCGCACCTGGACGAGCCTGCTCTACTTCCTGCTCCACCTGCCGCTGGGGATCGCCTACTTCACCGCCTTCGCCACGCTGCTGTCCGTGGGGCTGAGCCTGATCGCCGCGCCCTTCGCGCCCCTGTTCGGCGCCACCGCCAGCCTGGACCTGGGAGCGCCGGCCTGGCTCGCCGCCCATCCCGGCTCGGCGGGCGTCCTGTGCGCCCTCGCGGGCCTGGCGCTGCTGCCCCTCACGTTCCACCTGGCCCTGGCGCTGGGCCGCTTCCAGACTTGGCTAGCCCGGCACCTGCTGGTCCGGGCGTGAAGGGAGGAGCCATGACCGAGTCCGATCGCTCTCGCAACGAGGAGTTCAAAGTCGACGGCGGCAAGGTCCTCGACACCATCAAGGACCTGATCCACCAGGGGAACATCCGCCGGATCATCCTCAAGAACGAAGAGGGCAAGACCTTCATCGAGATCCCCCTGACCCTGGGCGTGGTGGGCGCGGCGCTGCTGCCCGTCTTCGCAGCCGTGGGCGCCCTCGCCGCCGTCGCCACCCGCATGGTGATCGCCGTGGAGAAGGTGGAGAACCGACCTCAGACCGGAAAAGCCTCACCACCAAGACACCAAGGGCACCAAGAAAAGCGTCCTTTTCTTTCTTGGTGTCTTCGCGTCTTGGTGGTGAGCTTTTTTTCTTTAGAGACAAACCGCAGGGGCCGGCCCTCCAGCCACTCTGCCTCCGGGTAGGCCCGGCGAGGCTCTACACTGGCCGCACCCCCCGGAGCGCCCGTGTCCTATCCCCACCTGCTGGCCCCCCTCGACCTCGGGTTCACCACCCTCCGCAACCGCGTGCTGATGGGCTCCATGCACACCAACCTGGAGGAGGCCAAGGGCGGGTTCGCCAAGCTGGCGGCCTTCTACGCCGAGCGCGCCCGCGGCGGCGTCGGGCTCATCGTCACGGGGGGCATCGCGCCGAGCCTGCGCGGGCGCCTGACGCCCTTCGGGTCGCAGCTCTCCTGGCCGTGGCAGGTGGGGAAGCACCGGCTGGTGACGGACGCGGTCCACGCCGCGGGCGGGAAGATCGCCCTCCAGATCCTCCACGGCGGGCGCTACAGCTACCACCCGCTCAGCGTGGCGCCCTCCGCGGTCAAGAGCCCCATCACGCCGTTCAAGCCACGGGCCCTGTCGGAGCGGGGCATCCGCGCCACCATCCGGGATTACGCCCGCTGCGCGGCCCTGGCCAAGCGGGCGGGCTACGACGGCGTGGAGGTGATGGGCAGCGAGGGCTACCTCATCAACCAGTTCATCGCCGCCCGCACCAACCGCCGCACGGACGCCTGGGGCGGCAGCTACGAACACCGGATGCGCTTCCCCGTGGCGGTGGTGAAGGCTGTGCGCGAGGCGGTGGGGCCGGATTTCATCGTGATCTTCCGCCTGTCCATGCTGGACTTGGTGCCCGACGGCAGCACCTGGGAGGAGGTCATCCAGCTGGCCAAGGCCGTGGAGGCGGCGGGCGCGACGATCCTCAACACGGGCATCGGCTGGCACGAGGCGCGGGTGCCCACCATCGGCGCGATGGTGCCCCGCGGCGCCTACGCGTGGGTGACGCAGAAGCTGAAGGGCGAGGTGGGCATCCCCCTGATCACCACCAACCGCATCAACACGCCCGAGGTGGCCGAGGAAGTCCTGGCCTCCGGGTGCGCCGACATGGTGAGCATGGCGCGCCCCCTGCTGGCGGACGCGGATTTCGTGAAGAAGGCCGAGGAGGGCCGGGCTGAGGACATCAACACCTGCATCGCCTGCAACCAGGGCTGCCTCGACCACGTCTTCGAGCAGAAGCGCGCCACCTGCCTGGTGAATCCCCGCGCCTGCTTCGAGACGGAACTGGTGTTCCAGCCCGCCTACGCGCCCAAGCGGATCGCCGTGGTGGGCGGCGGCGCCGCGGGCCTCAGCTTCGCCTGCCACGCCGCCGAGCGCGGCCACGTCGTCACCCTCTTCGAGGCCGAGACCGAGCTGGGCGGCCAGCTCAACTACGCCAAGCGCGTGCCGGGCAAGGAGGAATTCTTCGAGACGCTGCGCTACTTCGGTCGGCGCCTGGCCGCCGCGGGCGTGACCGTGCGCCTCGGTCAGCGGGCGGGAGTGGAGGATTTGAAGGATTTCGACGACGTGGTGCTCGCCACCGGCGTCCGTCCGCGGCGGCCCGACATTTCCGGCGTGGACCATCCCAAGGTGATCAGCTATCCCGACCTGCTGTCGGGCCGGAAGGTGGCGGGACGCACCGTGGCCGTCATCGGCGCGGGCGGGATCGGGTTCGACGTGGCCGAATTCCTGGCGCAGCCGGACCACGCTCCGGCGGTCGACCGCTACCTGGCCGAGTGGGGCGTCGACGGCGCCCACGCGCACCGCGGCGGCCTGCTGCCCGCTCCGCAGCCGCCGCAACCCGCCCGGACCGTCCACCTCCTGCAGCGGAAGACGGACCGCATGGGCGCGGAGCTGGGAAAGACCACCGGCTGGATCCACCGCGCCACCCTCAAGGCCCTGAAGGTGAAGATGCAGGGCGGCATCCACTACGAGCGGATCGACGACGAGGGCCTGTGGATCCGGGACGGCAAGGACGCCGGCGCCCGCTGCCTGCCCGTGGACAGCGTGATCCTGTGCGCGGGCCAGGTCTCCGAGCGCGGCCTGGCCGAACCTCTGGAGGCCCTGGGACGGAGCGTCCACCTCATCGGCGGCGCCGACGTCGCCACCGAACTGGACGCCCAGCGCGCCATCCGCCAGGGCGCCGAACTGGCCGCGAAAATCTGAGGATTGGCCACGGATAAACACGGATGAACACAGATGGTCATTCATCCGCGTTCATCTGAGTTCACCCGTGGCCAAGACCCTTTCATGTCGCTCGCCGCCGCGGGGCATGGATGGAGGAACGGGCAGGGTCTGAATTTTTGCCGCGGCTAAACGCGGATGAACGCAGATACTCATTCATCCGCGTTCCTGCGAGTTCATCCGTGGCCAACCTCCTTCCTCTCGTTTCCGCTTCCGCCGCGCGGCGGCTGTTCATGGGCGCCCAGGGGCTGCTGGACGATCCGGGGCGGCGCGTCACGGCAGCATCGCTCCAGGCGCTGATCGAGCGGCTGGGCTTCGTCCAGGTGGACACCATCAACGTGGTGGCCCGGGCCCACGACCTGACCCTCGCCACGCGGCTGGACGGCTACCGGCCGGAGCACCTGAGAAAGCTGCTGGAGGGAAAGCGTAGCCTGTTCGAAGCGTTCACCCACGACGCCTCCGCCGTGCCCACCGCGTGGTTCGCCCACTGGAAGCCCCGCTTCGACCGGGATCGGGCGCGGATGCAGGGGAACGCCTGGTGGCAGAATCACTTCAAGGGCACCGAGGGCGCCGCGATCGTCGCCGCCGTGAAGGCCCGCATCGAGCGCGAGGGACCGCTGAAGTCCTCCGACTTCGAGCATCCCGAGAAGCGCGGTCCCTGGTGGGGGTGGAAGCCCCAGAAGGCGGCCCTGGACTTCCTGTGGCGCAGCGGGGAGCTGATGGTTCCGCGGCGCGAGGGATTCCAAAAACTGTATGACCTCACCGAGCGGGTGCTGCCGGAATGCCACGGCCACGCCTGCCCGGCCCCCGCCGATCACGTGGCCTGGGCCTGCGCCACCGCGGCCGAGCGCCTGGGAATCTTCACGCCCAAGGAGCTGGCGGAGTTCTGGCACAGCATCGAGGCCTCCGAGGCCAAGGCCTGGTGCGCGTCCGCGGAGCGGGAGGGCCGGATCGTGCCGGTGCAGGTAGAGGGCGCCGACGGGGAGATCCGTCCCGCCTACGCCGTCGCGGACTGGGAGGCGCGCCTCGCCAAGCTGCCGGAGGCGCCGGAACGGACGCGCCTACTCTGCCCCTTCGACCCCGTTCTTCGGGATCGGGCCCGCGCCCTGCGCCGCTTCGGGTTCGACTACCGGTTCGAGGCCTTCGTTCCGGAGCCCCAGCGCCGCTACGGCTACTTCGTCCTGCCGATCCTCGAAGGCGAGCGCCTCGTGGGCCGCCTGGACCCCAAGCTCCACCGGGACCGCGGCCTTCTCGACGTGAAGGGCCTGTGGTGGGAGCCGGGCGTGAAAGCCACCAAGGCCCGCCGTCGCGGCCTGGACGAGGCCCTGGCGCGGCTGGCGGAATTCGTGGGAGCCGAGGCGGTGAGCCTCCCTTCCTGAATCGTCGACCTCCGCTCCCGCCGACCGCGAAGGGAAGCCCCGCTATCCTGGGGCCATGCTCACCCACGCCGACGACTGGAACCGGTACTACGCGGACGCGGCAAGGCCCGAGTGGGACATGGACCGCGCCACGCCGGTGCTGGCGGAGGTCTTGGATCTCGCGCTCCCGCAGGGCCTGCGGCCGGGCGGCGAGCTGGCGGTGCCGGGGTGCGGGTACGGCCACGACGCGGCGGAGCTGGCCGCGCGGGGCTTCGCGGTCACGGGCATCGATTTCGCGCCCTTCGCGATCGAGGGAGCCCGGGCCCGCTACGGCGATCGCGCCACGTGGATGCAGGCGGACTGGTTCTCGCCCGACCTGGGCCCCTGGGACGCGATCTTCGACCACACCTGCTTCGTGGCGATGGATCCGCCGCGCCGCCCGGCCTACGTCGCCGCCTGCGCGGACCATCTCCACTCCGGCGGCCTGTGGATGGCAGTCCTGTTCCACGACGTGAGCGGGCGACCCGGGCCACCCCATGCGGTCTCGCCGGGCGAGATGCGCGCGCTCGCGGAGCCGCGGTTCGACGTCCTGCACCTCGGCCCGGCCCTACGCAGCCACCCGAGGCGGGCGGGACGGGAATTCCTGCTGGTAGCGCGGCGCAAACTGGGGACCGGCGATTGAAGCCGTGCGCGGGGCGCTCCGTGGCCTAGAATAGTGCCCACCCTTCCCAATCCGGAGCGAACCATGCGCGCGAAATCCTTCCTGTCGCTGTTACTCCTGTCGAGCCTGGCGCTGTCCGCCCAGGACGTGGTGCGGCTCGGCAACCTCAAGTTCGCCCACTACGGCGCGGTGTCCTACATGAAGGAGATCGCCCCGAAGTACCGCCTGAAGATCGAAGAGCGGATGTTCGCCAAGGGGATCGACATCAATCCCGCGATCGTGGCGGGCGAGATCGACGCCAGCGCGGCGGCCCTGGACGCGGCCATCGCGGGGCGGGCCCAGGGCGTGCCCATTGTCGTGGTGGCGGGCTTCGCCAAGGGCGGGGCGCGGATCGTGGCGGGGGCCAACGCGGGCATCAAGTCGCTCGCCGATCTCAAGGGCAAGAAGGTGGGCGTGGCCCGGGGCGGCGCGCAGGAACTGCTGCTGCTGGCGGAGCTGGCCAAGGCGGGGCTCACCTGGTCCGACAAGCCCGGGAAGGACGTCCTGGTGCTGTACCTGCCCTTCGCCGACCTCAACCAGGCGCTCATGGCCGGGAACATCCACGCCATGTGCCAGAGCGAGCCCTATAGCTCCCAGGCCATCAACAAGAAGTTCGGCATCGAGGTGATCAAGCCCTACGACACGCCCATGGGCGTCCCCATCCGCGCCCTCGTCATCACGGAGAAGCTGTACAAGGAGCGGCGCGACGTGGCCCAGCGGTTCCTGCTGTGCTTCGTGGAGGCCACCAAGAAGTTCATCGACGAGCCCAAGACCGCGGAGAAGTACGTCCGCGAATCCATGTTCAAGAACCAGATCACGTCCGACGACTACCAGGACGCCATCGACAACTCGCCCTTCAGCTACGACATCAGCGTGGAGCACGTCCAGATCACCACCGACCTGATGGCCAAGTACGGCGTGGGCAAGATGGCCGCGCCGCCCAAGGCTCCCGACTGGGTGAAGCTCGACCTGCTGACCGAAGCGAAGAAGCAGCTCGGAATCGACCAGCCGAAGCCCGTCGCTCCCAAGCCCACGCCCATCAAGTCCCCCAAGGCGAAGAAGGGATGACCCGCTACCGCACCGCCGCCTCCGGCATCCTCGTCCCGCTGGCGGCCCTCGCGCTGTGGCAGCTGCTGTCCAGCGAAGGCTGGGTGAACGCCACCATCCTGCCGTCGCCCATGCAGGTCCTCATCAAGTGGTGGGCCTACCTCCGCCCGATGGAGCCCTTCGATCCCGCGCAGGGCTCCTACCTGGCGTGGTGCTTCTCCGGCGAGATGGTCCACGACGCCCTGGGAAGCCTCTACCGCGTGCTGCTGGGCTTCGTTATCGGCGGCGGGCTGGCGCTGCCGCTGGGCCTGGCCATGGGCTACAGCCGGCTGGCCTACGGGCTGTTCAACCCGCTGGTCCAGGTGCTGCGGCCCATCCCGCCCATCGCCTACATTCCGCTGTCCATCCTGTGGTTCGGTCTGGGCAACCCGCCCGCGGTGTTCCTGATCGCCATCGGCGCCTTCTTTCCCGTCCTGATGAACACGGTGACGGGCGTCCAGAACGTGGACAGCATCTACCTCCGGGTGGGGCGCAACCTGGGCGCCTCGCGGCTCACCCAGTTCACGCACATCATCCTGCCCGCGGCCACGCCCTACATCTTCACCGGCGCGCGGATCGGGATGGGCACGGCGTTCATCGTCGTGATCGTCTCCGAGATGATCGCCGTGAACAACGGGCTGGGCTACCGCATCCTGGAGGCCCGCGAGTACCTCTGGTCCGACAAGATCATCGCGGGGATGTTCACCATCGGCCTGCTGGGGCTGGGCATCGACACCCTGATGAGCCGCCTCAGCACCTGGATGCTGCGGTGGCACCGCGGTCTGGAGCAGGGATGAGCGACGCCGCCGGCCACATCTCCATCCGGGGCGTCCACAAGGTCTTCCAGAGCGGAGGCCAGGACGTCTACGCCCTCAAAGACATCGACCTGGAGGTCCGCCGCGGCGAATTCGTCTGCCTGCTGGGGCCGTCGGGTTGCGGCAAATCCACCCTCCTGAACGCCGTGGCGGGGTTCAGCCTGCCCAGCGCCGGCACGATCACGGTGGAAGGCCTGCCCATCGTCGCGCCGGGCCCCGACCGGGGCATGGTGTTCCAGGAGTACGCGCTGTTCCCCTGGATGACCGTGGAACAGAACGTGGGCTTCGGCCTGCAGATCAAGGGCGAGCCCAAGGATGCCGCCCGTGCCAAGGTGGACGACCTGCTGCGCCTGCTCAACCTCCAGGACTTCCGGAAGCGCTATCCCAAAGACCTCAGCGGCGGGATGCGCCAGCGCGTCGCCATCGCCCGGGTGCTGGCCCTGGATTCGCCCATCATGCTCATGGACGAGCCCTTCGGCGCCCTGGACGCCCTCACCCGCCGCACCCTCCAGGACGAGCTGCTGCGCCTGTGGCTGGAGCTGAAGAAGACCATCCTGTTCGTCACCCACAGCATCGAGGAGGCCCTCTACCTCGCCGACCGCACCGTGGTGATGACCTACCGCCCCGGCACCCTCAAGCG
This sequence comes from Geothrix sp. 21YS21S-4, assembly GCF_030845995.1. Classification (NCBI taxonomy): domain Bacteria; kingdom Pseudomonadati; phylum Acidobacteriota; class Holophagae; order Holophagales; family Holophagaceae; genus Geothrix; species Geothrix sp. 21YS21S-4. The sequence continues at coordinate 659,415 of NZ_CP132719.1, read as the reverse complement.
CGACCTCGCCGTGGACCTCCCCCGCCCCCGCGACGTCGCCAGCCCCGCCTTCAACGCCCTGAAGAAGGAACTGTCACAGCTTCTGATGGAGGAGCAGGACCGCCACACCCGCGACGAATTCCGGGGCGCGGCGGTGGACTAGGCGCAGGCCCGGCCTTCAAAAAGCCGAGTCACATCCACGTCCACTCAGTTCGATGGGAAAGACATTCACCGCCAAGAAGCCAGATGCGCCTTTGTCTCGCGCATCCGCAAAGCGGATGCTGAGCAGCGCGCCAAGAAAAACCAAGAACAATTGCTTTTACAGTTCTTGGTTTCTTGGCGCCTTGGCGGTGACCTTGTGGAAGAAGTCGGGATTCATCCGGTCAGGCTCCAAGGGATGCTCGGGAATATCTCATTGAGTCGATACCATCGATCGCGAAAGCGGTCTGCAATCAGGCTCTCCCTCAACTTCTATCGAAGAATGGAGGTATTCTTGAAATTGAAGCCAAACCGGCATCCCCTCTTTGAGAGCAAAGCACCAATTGATACAGTTGCAGAAATTCCGAGTATTCATGTATTTAACGCAATAATTGTTATATTTGGGCGAAAATCGCCCTTTGTAGTTCCCAACTATAAATAATAGGAGTTAAAATGCAGTTTAAAAATTTAACATTTTTACCCTTAATAAAGAATTTGATTAATTGGATGCACCCTTCTATTTGGACTTCCAATAAGTTGAATAAATCTTTGCTGAATCCTGTCCTAGAAGCGAGTACGGATTATCAGATATATAATCGAGATAGTATACGAATTTTTATGTGGAGGATGATATGGTTCAATCTTCAGTTTATATGTTTACTCATATTTCTTTATTTGATTCATAAATCTTCAGAACATTTATCAAAATTGATCGCTCATGACAAAATATTTCCGGCCTATTTTCTCTGCACGTTTTGTTGGGGCCTTCTGATTCTCCTTATTAGCAATTGGGCTGAGGGAACGGAGGCACGCCCCTTCGACCGAATCTGGGCGAAACGGTGGTCCGAGAGCATCGCCAAGACCGGATCGCCAAGAGACGATGAAGACGGCCTTCAGGTTGGATCCTCTATGAATGATCTCGTGGGTGAACTTCAATCCCGGCTTTCTCTGAAGGGGTGGGAATCCGGAAGACGTTCCTATGTTGCATTGGTGGCAGAAAAATTTAGTTTTTTGGAGATATTAGAAATTGCGATTCGAAGACAGGATCAGCTGGTCATTCAATGTGTGATCGCACAAAAATTAAAATCGCTGAAATACTCTATGGCTTTTCTTCAATATGCGCCATTTTTTGGATTATTTACGCTTGGAGTACTGCTTAGTGTTTCAAGTGTGTTTTTGGGTGTTATATCAGCCTATACTCTTTTTAGTTTGGGAGTGATTACATATGCAATTTTTAAAGAAAAGGATCTTGGCCAATTCGTAAAAGTACTTAGTTATGGACTCTTTTTGATTGGATTGTGCGGAGGAGCTGCAAAAGGGATTGCTTATTGGGGAACATTAATTAATGGGAAGTTAATCCAAGAAGGGCCGTCTAGGAATGCATCCACTTTGGGAGTCGTAACAATCGACTTTGATACGGCAAAACGAGCCAAGAGCGATGAAGCCAAGTTGCACGTGTCAGTGTCAGTGCCACCTCTTGAAACGCGGGTACCCTCGCGTTAGGACGGAGATCACGGGCGATCTGGTTACTTCAGGGAGCCACTCCACGCGCCGGGTCGGTTTTTATTGAACTGATACGGGGCAAAATAGGGTTGCCATGCACTTTAAGGCAGCTGAACATAGTTTTATTAAAAATCAAACTCATGCATTACAGCTTTTGCATGTTCATTGAGGAGATGGAAGCTTCAATGTGCCGCTGACAAGCCCCCTTCGCCTCAAAGGCCGTCCGGTTCCTGATGCGGCTGGTACAACTCGATGCGGTGGCCTTCCGGATCCCGGATCCACGCGAAGCGGCCGTAGCTGTAGTCCTCGCGCGGCTCCACGGGGATGCCCGCCGCCTCCAGCCGTGCGCAGAAGGCGTCGAGGTCCGCCACCCGCCAGTTCACCATGCACTCGGGCCGGCCCTCGCCGAGCGGAGCCTTGGCCTTGTTGAACGAGAACACGGTGGAGGCCTTCTGTCCGTCCGGGTCCGTGTACGGGAACTCCAGGCCGTAGCAGCGACCGGGTTCCCACTCGTTGAAGCTGAGGCCGAAGTGGGCCGCGTACCACTTGGAGAGGGCTTCGGGATCCTCCGCGTACAGGAAGATCCCGCCGAGACCGCGAACACCAGCATTCATGTCAGCTCCGGGGGTTTGGGGAGCCCCGCTTCTCCCCGGCCTCGGGTGGCGAGCACCACGGCCAGGGTCCACAGGGGCGCAAGGTTGAGGTAGGGGATCCACTCCGTGAGGAACGAGGGCAGGAAGGCCCAGTGGAACCCGAGCAGGGCGCACATCACGGCCATGGTGATCAGGTCCAGCCCCGCCCCCAGGAACCACCCGACAGGGCCGGTGGCCTCCGCGGGAATCTGGATCGCATCCACCACCAGCGCGATCGCCCACGCAAGGCGGATCCGCGTCCGGCTGAGGGGGGTCTGGGGCATCCCCACAGTCTACGCCCGGGTCAGAACGCGCGAGGAAGAAGCCACGGATGAACACTGATGAACGCGGATGGAAACGATGGAGCTCTCGCGCGCACGTCATCCGTGTCTATCCGAGTTCATCCGTGGCTAAAACGATTTTTCCGGGAACGTTTATGCGCGTCCCTGCTTCGCCGCCAGCCAGTTCAGCGCTTCCAGCGGCGTCATCCGGCCCAGGTCCAGGGCGTCCAGCTCCGCGCGGAGGGGATCGGGTTCGGGCTCGAACAGCGGGAGAAGGGGCTGCTGGGCCGTGGGCGCGCGCGGGGGCGCTTCGGGGGCCTGGGCCAGGAGGCGCTGGGCCTTCTGGATGACGGCCTTGGGCAGGCCCGCCAGCCGGGCCACCTGGATGCCGTAGCTGCGGTCGGCGGGGCCGGGCGCCACGCGGTGGAGGAAGTGCAGCTGCTCCTCCCACTCCTGCACCTCGACGTGGAGGTTCTGGATGCGGGAGTCGTCCGCCAGCTTGGTCATCTCGAAGTAGTGCGTGGCGAACAGGGTCCGCGGGGTCCCGCCGGCCTTCGTTCCGCCCTTTAAATCGCGGAGGAATCCGGCGATGGCCTCCGCCAGGGCCAACCCGTCGCGGGTGGACGTCCCGCGTCCGATCTCGTCGAGAATCACCAGGCTGGCGGACGTGACCTGGTTGAGGATCCGCGCGGTCTCCGTCATCTCCACCATGAACGTCGATTGGCCCTTGGCGAGCTGGTCCGAGGCGCCGATGCGCGTGAAGATCCGGTCCACCAGCCCGAAGCGCATCAGCTCCGCGGGGACGAAAGAGCCCGTCTGGGCCAGGACGACGAGCAGGGCCACCGTGCGCAGGAACGTGGATTTGCCGCCCATGTTGGGGCCGGTCACCACGGCCATGAGCTGGGCGGCGCTGAACTGGAGGTCGTTGGGGATGCACTCGCGGCCCAGGCGCGATTCCAGCATGGGGTGGCGGGCGGAGGCCAGGAGCAGCTCCCGGTCCTCGCCCAATTCCGGGCGGATCCAGCCGGAGAGCCGCGCCCGCTCCGCCAGGGCCGCCAGGACATCCAGCCCCGCCGCGGCGCGGGCCAAGCAGGTGAGGTCCGCGCGGTGCTCCAGTACCAGGGCCAGCAGCCGCTGGAACTGGAGGGCCTCCAGCCGGGCCTGGTCGCTCTCGGCGCTGAGCAGCCGCTGCTCGAAGGCCACCAGTTTCTCCGTGGTAAAGCGCTCGGCGTTGGCCAGCGTCTGCTTCCGCAGGAAGTGGGCGGGGACGGCGCCGAGGTTCGCCTTGGTGATCTCGAAGTAGTACCCGAACACGCGGTTGTACTTGATCTTCAGGCTGTTGATCCCGGAGGCGGCCCGCTCCTCCTCCTCCAGCTCCAGCATCACCTGCTTGGCGTCCCGGGCGAGGCGGCGGACGGCGTCCAGCTCCCCGTCCACGCCCTCGCGGATCACCCCGCCCTTGTCGAGGTCCAGCGGAGGCGCCTCCTCCAGGCAGCGCTGCAACTCGGCGAGCAGCGGCCCACAGAGGGGCGTGTCCGCCGGCCACAGGCCCAGCTCCGCCACCTCCGAAGCCCAGCCCTCGTCCTGGATACGGCCCGGCAATTTCTGGAGGGCGGCGAGGCCCTGGCGGATCTGCCCCAGCTCCGGCGGCGCGGCGAGGCCCAGGGCCACGCGACCCAGCAGGCGGTCGAGGTCCGGCACCTGGTCCAAGAGGCTGCGGATGGGCAGGCGGCGGCGGTCCTCGGTCAGCCAGCCCACCTGGGACCAGCGCCGCTCCAGCGCGGGGCGGTCCCGCAGCGGCTGCTCCAGCCAGGCCTTCAGCAGGCGGGAACCCATCCGCGTGCGGCACTGGTCCAGCAGCGCGAGGAGCGAGCCCTGGCGCCCGCCGTCCAGGCTGTTGGCGAACACGTCCAGGTGGCGCGCGCTGGTGGCATCCAGCAGGGGACCGGCGGCGCCGAGTTCGAGGCTGACGCCCTGGAGGTGGGCGGGGCGGCCCTTCTGCGTCGCCTCCACATGATCCAGCAGCGCCGCCAGGGCGCCGAGCGCCGCGGGATGCGGATCCAGGCCCACGCCCTCCAAGTGCTGCCATCCGAAGAAGGCGAGGACCTGCTGCTTCGCCCGGGAGGCCTCGAAGCGCCAGGCGGGCAGCCGCGTGCGGGCCGCCTCCAGATCGGGAACGTCGTCGGCGCCCTCGGCGAGGATCACTTCCTGCGGCCCCAGCCGCTCCAGGGTGGCCCGCAGCGCTTCCTCGCCCTCGCCCGGCAGGACGCGCAGGGCGCCGGAGGCCAGTTGGAGGAGCGCCGCGCCCCAGATGGGGCCCACGCGGTGGAAGGCGCACAGCCAGCGGGCGTCGTCGTCCAGCCAGGTGCCCGGGGTGATGATCCGCTTGATGGCCCGGGGCAGCAGCCCCTTGACCTCCTCGGCCTTGGCGGTGGGCTCGGCGATGGCCGCGGAGAAGCCCGCCGCCAGCAACTTGGGCAGGTAGGATTCCAGCGCGAAGTGGGGCACGCCGCACATGGGCGCCTCGGCGTCCGTCCCCTTCCCCCGCAAGGTGAGCGCGATCTCCAGGACCGGCGCCGCCCGGACCGCGTCCTCGCCCAGGATCTCGTAGAAGTCCCCCATCCGCGTGAGCAGCACGGCCTCGCCCGCCTCGCGCTTGAGGCCGGCGATCTGCTGCATCATCGGAGTGGACATGGGCGGCTCGCGGATCGGAAGTTCAGAAAGCGGAGGGCAGCGGAAGGCCGGAGGCAAGCGGAGGGGCCTTGGGATTCAGGAGGCGCTTGATGCCGCCGTCCTTCATGGGCCAGCGCCAGAAGTTCAGAAGGAGCCCGATCCGCTTGCCCGAAAACCGCAGGTAAGTCAGAAGCTGCGCCTCATGGAAATCCGTGAGCCGGTCGACCGTCTTCAGTTCCAGGACGACCCGATTCTCCACCAGCAGATCGAGCCGATACGCCGCGGGGACCAGGATCTCCCCATAGGTGATGTCGAGCGGCACCTGCCGGTGGACGTCCAGCCCGGCCTGCTCCAGTTCATAGGCGAGGCAGGTCTCGTAGGCGCTTTCCAGCAGGCCGGGCCCCAGGCTACGTTGAACCTTGATGGCGCACCCCAGGATCGTCTCCGTCAGGGCTTCCCACTCCAGCTCTCCGCTGCACTCCCCCACTCCGCTTCCCTCCGCTTTCAGCCATCTTTTCCCCGGTCCCTCTCGGAAGAAGAAGCACCCGAATCCTCGATCTTCCCACATTCACCCCGCCGCGGCCGACCGCTCGATCAGGTTCTCGGCCGAGTCGCAACCAGGGTCGGCCCTCGGGGGTCGAGGGGAAAAGATAAAAACTCACCACCAAGGCACCAAGAACCGCTTTTCGCTTTTCTTGGTGCCTTGGTGTCTTGGTGGTGAAAGGCCTTTCTCAGGCGTGACGCCTTAGACCTTGAACTGATCCACCAGATCCAGCAGGCCGTTGGCGATGCGGGCCTGGTCGTGGGTGGTGCGGGAGGAGGCCTCCACGGTGACGGAGAGCTGGAGGGTCGAGGCGGCATTCTTGATGGCCACCTGCGCGCCGTGCTCCACCTGGTCCGCCACTTCGGCGCTGGTGCGGGCCTGCTCTTCGGTGGCGCCGGCGATCTCCAGGGTCAGCGACTGGAGCGTGCCGATCCGCGTGCGGATCTGGTCGAGGGAATTCACCGCCTCCTGCACGGTGGCGCGCCCGCTCTGGACGGCGCGGTTGGAGGCGTCGATGAGCTGGCCGATCTCCTCCGCTGCGGCGGCGGAACGCTCCGCCAGCTTGCGGACTTCCTCGGCCACCACGGCGAAGCCCTTGCCCACCTGGCCCGCGTGGGCCGCTTCGATGGCGGCGTTCAGGCTGAGGAGGTTGGTCTGGCCGGCGATCTCCTGGATCACCTGGACCGCGGCCACCACTTTGGAGGTCGCCGCTTCCACGTCGGACATGGCCGCCATGGCCGCCTCGCCCGCCCGGTCGCCTTCGACCGCGGCCTGCACCGCCTCCTTCGCCTGGCTCTGTCCCAGGCGGACGTTGGAAGCGACCTCGCTGACGGAAGCAGAGAGTTCGGTGATGGCCGAGGCCAGGTTCTCGGACGTGGTGCGCTGGCCTTCGGTGCTCCGCGCGATCTCCTCCGTCGCCCCCGCCATCTGGAGGGTGGTGGCCGACAGGCTCTGGGCGCCGGACGCCACTTCGGTGGCCTCGAAGCGCATGCGGTTCACCATGCTCTTCACCCGCTGCTGGAGAGCCCGGGTATGGGCCAGCAGGCTCTGCACGTCCCCATGGCGGGTGGTGATGCTGGTGGACAGGTCGCCCTCCGCCATGGCGCGGATGACGGCCATGGCCTGGCCCGGATCGCCGCCGAACTGCACCTCCTGGGCGCGGACCAGCAGCAGGCCCGCGCCGAAGGCGACGGGAAGGCCCAGGAGCGCGGCCAAGCCGAAGGCCCACAGCGCGCCTCCGACGGCCCACCCCAGGATGCCCCCCAGCAGGAGCACGCCCGTGGCGGCACCGAAAGAGGCGAAGATCCGCTGGCGGAAGTCGAGGCCGGAAAGGGGGATGTAGGGCTGGTGATAGGTGGATTCGAGGGACATCCCCTGGTTCAGCAGCCGGTAGGTGTGCTCTGCCTGCTCGATCTGGGCGCGGGTCGGCCGGCTGCGGATGGAGACGTAGCCCACGGGCCGGCCGCCGTCGATGATGGGCGACACCGCCGCGTCCACCCAGTAGAAGTCGCCGTTCTTGCAACGGTTCTTCACCATCCCGTGCCAATGTTTTCCATCTTTCACCGTCTTCCACAGGTCGGTGAAGGCCGCGGCGGGCATGTCGGGGTGGCGGACGATGTTCTGGGGAGCGCCGATCAACTCGCGTTCTTGGAACCCGCTGATGCGGAGGAATTCCTCGTTCACGTAGGTGATCACCCCCGCCAGATCCGTCTTGGAGACGACGAACGCCCCCTCCTGGATGTGGTGCTCGTGCTGGGTGATGGGAAGATTGGTCCGCATGGTACGAATGACTCCCGAAAGTGACCCCTGCGTCGGCAACCTATTGCCGGCGCTTACACATCCACGAGGCCGTATCGAGTTCTTGGATGCCGGATGTGAGAATTAATTCTCAATTTTGTTTTTAGACAAGGGGTAGGCATGGAACGCACGGAGGATGTGGTCGTCGGGGCGGGCGTGGTCGGCCTCGCCCTCGCGCGGACCCTCGCCCTGCGGGGCCGCGAGGTGGTGGTCCTCGAAGCGGAGGATCGCATCGGCACCGGCATCAGCTCCCGCAACAGCGAAGTGATCCATGCGGGCATCTACTATCCGGCCGGTTCGCGAAAGGCCCGGACCTGCGTCGCCGGAAACCGCGCCCTCTATACCTACTGCGAAGCGCGGGGCGTGGATCACCGCCGCTGCGGCAAGCTGATCGTCGCGACGGACGAAGGGCAGATCGGCGCCCTGCGGGAGATCCGCGCCCGCGCGGAAGCCAACGGCGTCGACGACCTCCGGTGGCTGGACCACGAAGAAATCCAGCAGATGGAGCCCGAACTGAACGCCGTCGCCGCCCTCCTGTCGCCGGGCACGGGCATCGTGGACAGCCACGGCCTGATGCGCGCCCTGCGGAGCGACGCGGAGAGCCGCGGCGCGGCGGTGGTCCTCAAGAGTCCCGTCACCGGCGGGCGGCGCGAACGCGGCGGCCTCGTCGTCGAGGTCGGCGGCGCGGAGCCCATGGCCCTCCGGGCGGAACGGGTGTTCAACTGCGCGGGCCTCGGCGCCCAGGCCGTCGCCGCGGGCTTCGAGGGCATCCGCCCCGGCGCGGTGCCGCCCCGGCATCTCTCCAAGGGCAATTACTTCTCCCTCTCCGGAAGGGCGCCCTTCTCCCATCTGGTCTACCCCATCCCTTCCCAGGGCGCCCTGGGCGTCCACCTCACCTTGGACCTGGCGGGCCAGGCGCGGTTCGGGCCCGACGTGGAATGGATCGACCGCGAGGACTACGGCGTGGACCCCCGCCGCGCGGACGGGTTCTACGCGGAGGTGCGGAAGTATTGGCCGGGGCTGCGGGACGGCGCCCTCCAGCCGGCCTACGCGGGGATCCGTCCCAAGCTGCACGGCCCCGGCGAGCCCATGCCGGATTTCACCATCCAGCGGGAGGACGTCCACGGCCTTTCGGGCTTCGTGAACCTGTTCGGAATCGAATCGCCGGGCCTCACGGCCAGCCTGGCCCTGGCGGAGGAGGTGGCCGAGTGAGCCTTCCCGAACCGCCTTCTCCTTCGACCTCCGCCCCTCCCCCGGAGGTGGCCTTCTGCCTGGAGCTGGGCCGGGCCTTCCAGGCCTATGGAATCCCCGCCCACCGGTTCGAGGATGCCCTGTCGCGGGTCTGCGCCCGGCTGGGGCTGGACGGCCAGTTCTTCGGCCTGCCCACGGCGTTCTTCGCGTCCCTCGGCCAGGGCGAACACCACTGGACGTTCATCCAGCGCAGTCCCGCGGGCGAGACGAACCTGGAAAAACTGTCCGACCTGCAGGAGATGACGGACGCCCTCATCGACGGCCGCATGGACGCCCCCGAGGCCCGGGACCGCGTCCGCGCCATCCTGTCCGCGCCGGACCGCTGGGGCGCCCTCCTGACGGTCCTGTGCTTCGGGCTGGGCTCGGCGCCGGCGGCCATGTTCTTCGGGGGCGGCTGGCGGGAGATGGCCCTCACCGCCCTGCTGGGCGCCGGGGTGGGGCTGACGGTCACGCTCCTGGGGCGCCGGGCGGGGCTGGCCCGGCTGGTCCACCCGGTGGCGGGCGTCCTGGTGGGCTTCCTCGCCGTGGCCGCGGCCTGGCGCTTTCCCCACGTCTCGCCCCAGGTCCTGACGGTGGCGGGGCTGATCGTCCTGGTGCCGGGGCTGCGCCTGGTGGTGTCCATGAACGAGCTGGCCACGGGCAACCTGGTGGCGGGCACGGCCCGGCTGGTGGACACGGCCATGACCTTCCTCTCCCTGGGCTTCGGGGTGGCCCTGGGCCAGCGGCTGGCCGGGCCCCTGGTGGACCGCGCCCTCCAGGGGACGCCCCTTCCGCTGCCCGCCTGGACCGCCCCGCCCGTGCTGCTGGTGGCGGCCGCGGCCCTGGTGGTGATCTTCAAGGCCCGGCCCCGGGACCTGCCGGCCATCTTCGCCGCCTGCGTCCTGGCCTTCTACGGGGCGCGGCAGGGCGCCGTCCTCCTGGGGCCCCAGTTCGGGGTGGGGCTCGGGGCCTTCGCCCTGGGCCTGGGCAGCAACATCTACACCCGCTTCCGGCGCCGGCCGTCCATCGTGACCCTCCTGCCGGGGCTGATGGTGCTGGTGCCCGGGGGCCTGGGGCTCAAGGGCCTGGAATTCATCATCCAGAAGCAGCTGGTGATGGGATTGGACACAGCCTTCCAGGCCCTGTTCGTGGCGATCGCCCTGCTGACGGGCCTCCTTCTGGCCCAGGCGGCGGTCCAGCCGCGGACGGCACTGTAGCCCGCGTCACCGCCGCGGGCGAATAAGGGGAATAACCTGGGCAGGCCGATCCCGCGTGAACCAGGGATCCACCGAGGAGTTCCCATGCTCAGACACAGGCAATTCGCCATTCTCGCGGCGGGGGCGCTGGCGTGCGCCCTGCCCGCCGCGGCCCAGGCCGCCAAACCCGCTCCCGCCCCGGCGGCCGGAAAGGCCGCCGCCGTCCAGCCCGCCTACGGCACCTTCGGGTTCGACGTGGCCGGGATGGACCGCACCGTGGCCCCCGGCGAGGACTTCGGGCGCTACGCCAGCGGCACCTACCTGACCAACCTGGTCATCCCCGCCGACCGCTCCAACTACGGGATGTTCACCAAGCTCCGGGACCTCAGCCAGGAGCGCACCCGCACCATCATCGAGACGGCCGCCGCCGCCAAGGACGTGAAGCCCGGCTCCGAGGCCCAGAAGGTGGGCGACTTCTACGGCAGCTTCCTGGACGAGGCCGCCATCGAGGCCAAGGGCCTGGCGCCGCTGAAGCCACACCTCCGGCTCATCTCCGCCATCGCCGACCGCCGCCAGCTCGCGCAGGCCTTCGGGCAGGCGTCGCGCCTGGGGGTGACCCTCCCCGTGGGCGCCGGCCCCCAGCAGGACCTGAAGAACCCCGACATCTACGCCGTCTATGTGGGCCAGGGCGGGCTGGGCCTGCCCGACCGGGACTACTACCTCGACACCAAGAACCCCAAGTTCGCGGAGATCCGCGGGAAGTACGTCGCCCACATCGCCGCCATGCTGCGCCTGGCCGGGGTGGAGGGGGCCGAGGCCCGCGCCCAGAAGATCCTCGCCCTGGAGACCAAGCTGGCCGGGATCCACTGGAGCAAGGTTGAAGAGCGCCAGATCGAGAAGCTGTACAACCCCATCAAGCGCGCCGCCATCGACACCACCTATCCCGGCCTGGACTGGACCTCCCTCCTCACCGCCATCGGGGTTCAGAACGAGAAGGAGCTGGTGATCCTCCATCCCAGCGCCATCGCGGGCACCGCCAAGCTGATCGCGGAGGAGCCCCTCGACATCTGGAAGGACTACCTCACCTTCCACGTCCTCAAGGCCGCCTCGCCCTACCTGCCCAAGGCCTTCGTCGACGAGGACTTCGCCTTCAGCGGCAAGGTCGTCTCCGGCCAGCCGGAGATCCAGCCGCGCTGGAAGCGGGGCGTGGACACCACCACCGCGGCCCTGGGCGAGGCGGTCGGCAAGCTGTACGTGGCGAAGTACTTCCCCCCGGAAGCCAAGCGCGAGGCCGACCTGCTGGTGAAGAACATCATCGCGGCCATGGATGAGCGGCTGTCCCGCCTGACCTGGATGGACCCCAAGACCAAGGCCGAGGCCCGGGCCAAGCTGGCGAAGTTCACCCCCAAGATCGGCTACCCGGCCACGTGGCGGGACTACTCCCGGCTGGAAGTGCGCCGCGGCGACGCCCTGGGCAACGCCTTCCGCGCCGCTGAATTCGCCTTCCAGCGCGAGCTGGACAAGATCGGCAAGCCCATCGACCGGACGGAATGGGGCATGACGCCCATGACCGTCAACGCCTACGCCAACCCCTTCTGGAACGAGATCGTGTTCCCCGCGGCGATCCTCCAGCCGCCGTTCTTCGATGCCCACGCCGACACCGCCATCAACTACGGCGGCATCGGCCTGGTGATCGGCCACGAGATCAGCCACCACTTCGACGACCAGGGCCGGAAGTTCGACAAGGACGGCAAGTTGTCCGACTGGTGGACGCCCGAGGACGTCAAGCGGTTCACCGCCCTCACGGACAAGGTGGTGAAGCAGTACGCCGCCTACGAGCCCCTGCCCGGCACCCACGTGAACGGCGAGCTGACCCTGGGCGAGAACATGGCCGACCTGGCGGGACTGTGCGTCTCCTTCGACGCCTACCACAAGTCCCTGAACGGCAAGCCCGCTCCGGTCATCGACGGGTTCACCGGCGACCAGCGCTTCTTCCTGGGCTTCGCCCAGGTGTGGCGCCAGAAATACCGGGACGCCTCCCTGCTGCAGCAGCTCACCACCAACGAGCACACCCCCGGGTTCCTGCGTCCCAACGTGGTGCGCAACCTGGACGCCTGGTACGACACCTTCTCCGTGAAGCCGGGGCAGGCCCTCTACCTGAAGCCGGAAGACCGCATCAAGATCTGGTAATCCGACTCTTTCCGATGGCCCTCCCCGATGTCCGGGGAGGGCCATTTTCATGCAGGAAGGTTTTCAGGAATCGCTCTCTCCTTTATGCTGGCGGGCGGCAGCGAAGGCACGGCTTGAAAAATCAGATGGATTCAAATTTATAATAAAATTTTAGTGCATTCACATCATATTTGATTCATCCTGAAGATCGAGGTGGTTCATGTCCCTCCTTCCCTTCACCCAGAAAGCCAACGATGTCCTGGTGGCGGCCCGTCAGCGGGCGGCCCAGGATCAGCATCCGGAACTGGTGCCCCAGCACCTGCTGGGCGCGCTGACGGCCTCCGAGGCGGGCCTGCGGCCCCTCCTGGAGCGGGCCGGGCTGGCCCCCGAAACCATCCAGGGACTGAGCGACGCCGCCGAGGAGATCGTGGCCAAGCTCCCGCGCGCCGTGGGCGGAGCCGAGCCCCAGGTGGGCTCCGCGTTCCGCCATTTCCTGGAGGTGGCCAGCGATACCGCCCGGGGCCTGGGCGACCGTTTCCTGGCGACGGACGCCCTCCTGCTGGCCCTCGCCAACGCCCACACGGACGCCAAGAAGGTGCTGGAGCGCTTCGGGCTGGACCGCAAGGCCCTGGAAACCGCCATCCGGGACCTGCGGAAGGGTTCCCGGGTGGAGGACGAGAAGGCGGAGGAGAAGTTCGCCAGCCTGGAGAAGTACGCCAAGGACTACACCGCCCTCGCGGAGGCCGGGAAGCTCGATCCGGTCATCGGCCGGGACGAGGAGATTCGCCGCGTCCTCCAGGTGCTGTCCCGGCGCACCAAGAACAACCCCGTGCTCATCGGGGAGCCGGGCGTGGGCAAGACCGCCATCGTGGAGGGCCTGGCCCAGCGCATCCACAAGCGCGACGTGCCCGAGAGCCTGAAGGGGCTGCGGGTCATGGGCCTGGACATGGGTTCCCTCGTGGCAGGAACCCAATATCGGGGCCAGTTCGAGGAGCGGCTGAAGGGCGTCATCGAGGAAGTGGAGAAGGCCGACGGGGAAATCGTCCTGTTCATCGACGAGCTGCACCTCCTGGTGGGGGCGGGCGCCGTGTCGGGCGGAATGGACGCCGCCAACCTGCTGAAGCCGGCCCTGGCCCGCGGCGAGCTGCGCTGCATCGGCGCCACCACCCTGGACGAGTACCGCAAGCACATCGAGAAGGACGCGGCCCTGGAGCGCCGCTTCCAGCCCGTCTTCGTGGAGGAGCCGGACGTGGAGGACGCCATCTCCATCCTCCGCGGCCTGAAGGAGCGCTACGAACTGCACCACGGGGTGCGCATCCAGGACGCGGCGCTGGTGGCCGCCGCCCAGCTCAGCCACCGCTACATCGCCGACCGCTTCCTGCCCGACAAGGCCGTGGACCTCATGGACGAGGCCGCCAGCGCGATCCGCATGCAGATCGACAGCCGGCCCACGGAGATCGACGTCCGGGAGCGCCGGGAGATGCAGCTCCAGCTGGAGCGCCATTCCCTCACCAAGGAGAAGGACGCCGCCAGCCGCGCCCGGCTGGCCGACCTGGACCAGGAGCTGGCGGAGCTGAACGAGGAGCTGGGCCGCCTCCGCGCCCAGTGGGAGAACGAGAAGAAGGTGATCGAAGGGGCCCGCACCCTCCAGAAGAAGCTGGACGACCTGCGAATCGAACTGGACCAGGCCAAGACCAAGGGCGAGTACGAGCGGGCCTCCCGCCTGGAGTACGGCGAGATTCCCGCCATCGAGAAGCAGCTGGCGGCGGTGTCCCCGCACGACAGCGGGATGCTGCGGCTGGAGGTGGGCGAGCAGGATGTGGCGGCCATCGTCAGCCGGTGGACCGGCATCCCGGTCAGCCGCATCCTCGAAGGCGAGGTGGAAAAGCTGCTCCACATGGAGGAGCGCCTGCGCGGCCGAGTGGTGGGCCAGGACGCCGCCCTGGTGGCCATCGCCGACGCCCTCCGCCGCAACCGCGCGGGGCTGGGCGATCCCAAGCGCCCCATCGGCAGCTTCCTGTTCCTGGGGCCCACGGGCGTGGGCAAGACGGAAGTGGCGCGAGCCCTGGCCGAGTTCCTGTTCGACGACGACAACGCCCTGGTCCGGATCGACATGAGCGAGTTCACCCACGAAGCGGACGCCACCCGGCTGATCGGCGCGGCGCCCGGCTACGTGGGCTACGAGGAGGGCGGCCGCCTCACGGAGGCCATCCGCCGCCGGCCCTACGCCGTGATCCTCCTGGACGAGATGGAGAAGGCCCATCCGCGGACCTTCGACCTGTTCCTCCAGGTGCTGGAGGACGGCCGCCTCACGGACGGCCAGGGCCGGACCGTGGACTTCCGGAACACCGTGGTCCTGATGACCACCAACCTGGGCAGCCAGGCCATCTTCGCGGCGGGGGGCGATCCGGCCAAGGCCGAGGCCGCCGTCCAAATGGCGCTTCACGGCCATTTCCGGCCCGAGTTCCTCAACCGCCTGGACGAAGTGGTGATCTTCCGGTCCCTGACCGCGGCGGACATGAAGGCCGTGGCCCGCATCCAGCTCAAGCGGGTGGAACTCCTGCTCCAGGCCCAGCGGCTGGAACTGGAAGTGCCGGAACCGGCCCTGGACTGGCTGGCGGCGGAGGGCTTCGACCCCCAATATGGAGCCCGGCCCCTCAAGCGCCTCATCCAGCAGGCCGTCGTGAACCCCCTCTCCCGTCTGGTCCTCCAGGGCCAGCTCCAGCCCGGCGGCCTGGCCCGTCTCAAGGTCCGGGACGGCCAACTGGATGTGGAAGTGGAGGCCGTCCAGTAGACTGACTGAGGGGGGGGGTGGAAACCCGGGCAGTCTGCGGGAGAAGGATCGAAACTTTCCATCCGGAGCTTCCCGTCCGATGATGTCGGGGACGCTGGAGTTCGCGTGCCCCTCCCTTCTCCCATCCCCATCCTGATCGTCGACGACGAAGCGGACCTGCGGAACCTGCTGGTGGAGGCCCTGGAAGACCAGGGCTACGCCGCCGAAGGGGCGGACGGCGGGGCGCAGGCCCTGGCCAAGGTCCGGAAGCAGCACTTCCCCGTGATCTTCACGGACCTGAACATGCCCGGCGGGCTGTCCGGGCTCGAGCTGCTGCGGGCCATCCACGAGGAGGACTCGCGCAGCCTCGGGATCCTGATGACGGGCTATGCGACGACGGAATCCGCCATCCAAGCCCTCAAGCGCGGCGCCTACGACTTCATCCAGAAGCCCTTCAAGCTGGCGGAGATCGAAGCCGGGCTGGAGCGGGCCCTGGAGCACTACCGGCTGCTGCGGGAGAACGAGGAATACCAGGAGAACCTGGAGCGGATGGTGGCGGCCCGCACCCAGGAGATCCTGGGATTGAAGAACGACATCGAGCGGCTGTTCGAGGGCTTCGTGAACGCGTCCGTGACCGCGATCGAAGCCCGCGACCCCAGCACCTCCGGCCATTCCAGCCGGGTGGCGGACCTCACCGTCGGACTGGCGGAAGCCGTCAACCAGACGCCCAACGGCCCCTACGGCGCGCTCCACTTCACCCCCACCCAGGTCCGGGAGATCCGCTACGCCAGCCTCCTCCACGATTTCGGCAAGGTGGGCGTCCGCGAGCAGGTGCTGGTGAAGGCCAAGAAGATCGAGGGGGAGCGCCTGGAGAGCATCTTCCAGCGGCTCCACCAGCGGACGCTGGAATCCATGCGCGATCGGCTGCTGGAGGCCTGGAGCCGCGGCGGAAGCCTGGATTCGGACCAGGCCGCCGCGCTGTTGCGCGAGCAGGACGAGGAGACCCGCCGCCTGGTGGAACTGGTCACCCGCAGCAACGAACCCTCCGTCCTGCCCCAGGAAGTGGCCCAGGGGCTCGACCAGCTCGACCGGCTCACCTACCAGCACTGGTCCGGCGAGCGGCGACCCCTCATCGCGCCCGGCGACCTGGACCTGCTGCGGATCCCCAAGGGCAGCCTGTCGGCGCAGGAGCGGGAGGAGATCCAGAGCCACGTCACCCACACCTACCGCTTCCTCCGCCAGATCCCGTGGACGAGCGAGCTGGCCGGCGTGCCGGAGATCGCCTGGGCCCACCACGAGCGGCTGAACGGGAAGGGCTACCCCCGGCAGCTCAAGGAGCCGGACATCCCCGTCCAGAGCAAGCTGATGGCCGTCGCGGACGTCTACGACGCGCTCACCGCCGCGGACCGCCCCTACAAGGCCGCGGTCAGCGTGGAGCGCAGCCTGGAGATCCTGGAGCAGGAAGCCAAGGTGAACCTGCTGGATTCCGAAGTCCTGCGGATCTTCATCGACGCCCGGATCTTCGAGCGCACCCTCGTCTCTATGCGGGCCGCGCCGTGATCTCCGAGCCCATCCTCCTCGTCGACGACGAGCGCGACGTCCGGGATTCCCTCACGGAAGTGCTGCGGATGCGGGGCTACACCGTGGAGAGCGCGGCCAGCGGACAGGAGGCCCTGACGCGGATGGGCGCGAATCCGTTTCCCGTCGTGCTCACGGATTTCCAGATGCCCGGCGGCATGACGGGGCTGGATCTCATCGCCGCCGTCAAGCAGCGCCATCCCGAGACCCTCTCCATCCTGATCACGGCCCACGCCACCCTGGACACCAGCATCGAGGCCCTGAAGCGCGGCGCCTACGACCTCATCCAGAAGCCCTTCCGGGCCTCGGAAGTGGAGGTCGTGCTGGACCGCGCGCTGGATCACGCCCGCCTGCTGCGGAAGGTCCACGCCTACCAGACGGAGCTGGAGACCCGGATCCTCGACCGCACCCGGGATCTCCAGGAGGCCCACCGGGAGGCCCTGGCCCTCTGCGACCTGACCCTCCAGAACCTCGACGCCCCGGGGCAGGAGGCCCTTCTGGAGTCCCTGCTCGACCGCCTCGCCACCCGCTGGTCCCCCGATGGCCTGGGGTGCTATCGGCGGGATGGGGACGGCCTCCGGGCCGTCGTCCGCCGGGGCCCCCGCCCCCTTCCCGCCTCCCTCGACATCCCCTACCCGGGGCCCCTGCGGGCGCCGGAACTGGGCTACCCCGAGGCGCGCTTCGTCCCGCTGGGCGACGCCGGCTGGCTCTACCTGGGCTTCGGCGACCGCTCCACCTTCAGCGAGGCCGATCCGGGCTTCCTCCTCCTCACCCGCCACCTGGAGCTCGCCCTCCGGGTAAGGTAGGGAATGCACCAGGCTCACGGTCTCCTCTGGACCGGCTTCCGAGGCTTTGACGCCGGGGAGGTCGACCTTCCCTTCGAGCCGGGCGGCATCGTGCTGTTCGCCCGGAACCTGGATCCGGATCCCGAGAAGGGGCCGGCCCGCTGTCGCGCCCTGATCGACGGCCTCCAGCACCGCTTGGGAATCGACCTGCCCCTGGCCGTGGCCCTCGACCAGGAAGGGGGACCGGTCAGCCGGCTGCGCCCCTGGACCGGCCCCACCCCACCGCTGCGCCGGCTGTGGACCCGCGGCGGGGCCGAGGCCTGCTCCGCCTGGGGCCGCCTGTGGGGCGAAGGGCTGAGTCTGCTCGGCTTCAACGTGGACTTCGCGCCCGTGGTCGACCTGTGGGACGGCCATCCGGACGCCGGCATCGGGGACCGGGCCGCGGGTCCTGATCCCGCGGAGGCCGCCGCGGCGGCGGGAGCCTTCCTCCACGGCCTCGAATCCACCGGCGTGCGCGGGTGCCTCAAGCACTTCCCCGGCCTCGGCGGCACCACCCTGGACAGCCACGTGGGACTCCCCGCTCTGGCGGACGCGGACCTGGTGGACCGCAATGCCTCGGCGTTCGTCCCTCTGGCCCATCCCGACCGGCTGGTGATGGTGGCCCATCTCCGGACGCCGGCTTCCGGCGATTTCCCCGCGAGCTTCCATCGGGGCTCCGTGGGCGAGAACCCCTGGGGCGTCCAGGGCCGCTTCCTCCCGGACGACCTGGAGATGGGCGGCTGCGCGGACTGGACCTGGGAGGAGCGGGTGCGCCTCTCCCTGGAAGCCGGCCACCAGTGGCTGCTGGTGTGCCAGACGCCGGAAGGGGCCGCCGCCTGCGCCGCCGCGGCGGAAACCCTGCCCCCGGAATTGTGGGAGCCGCCCCTCGCCGCTTCCCGGACCCTCCGGCGCCAGCTTTCGCGTCCGGTGCGTCCCTTCGACGCCCACGCCTGGGACGAGTGGCTCATGCGCCTCCGGACCGCCGCCGAGGAGGCGTAATGGCGGGCCGCATCCTCATCGTCGACGACAACACCATGATCCGGAGCGAGATCAAGGCGGTCCTCATGAAGGACGGCGGCTTCACCCACTTCATGGAAGCCGCGGACGGGCTGACCGCGTTCAAGACGATCATGGAGACGCCCCCGGACCTCGTCCTGTGCGACCTCGTGATGCCCGGCTTCGACGGGCTGAAGTTCCTGGGGCTCAAGGCCAGCCGCAAGGAGCTGGCGCAGATTCCGGTGATCATCCTCACCGCCGAGGACGACCTGGACCGCAAGGCGGAGATCCTGGAGCGCGGCGCCTCCGACTACGTCACCAAGCCCTTCCACGAGAAGGAGCTGCTGGCCCGGGTCCGGATCCACACCAAGCTGAAGCTGCTCCAGGACGAGCTGCGGGAGAAGAACGCCCAGCTGGAGGCCCTGTCCGTCACCGACGCGCTCACGGGGCTGGCCAACCGCCGCCGCCTGATGGCGCGCCTCGAGGAGGAGGTCCAGCGGGCCCGGCGCTACAAGACCCCGCTCACCGTGGTGATGATCGACATCGACCACTTCAAGCAGGTGAACGACACCCACGGCCACGCCATGGGGGACGAGGTACTGCGGAACATCGGCGCCATGCTGAAGGCCAGCCTGCGGGCGACGGACCTCGCCGCCCGCTACGGCGGGGAGGAGTTGACCCTGGTCCTGCCGCACACCGACATTCCCGCGGCCCTCCAGGTCGCCGAGAACCTGCGGGAGAAGTTCGCCGAGATGGAGCACACCGTCGACGGGATCACCATCCGCAAGACCGCCAGCATGGGCCTCGCCGCCCGCGACGGCCAAGGGGAGATGCCCGACGCCGAGGAACTTCTCAAGCACGCCGACGAAGCCCTCTACCGCGCCAAACAGGGCGGACGGAACCGGGTGGAAGTGGCGGAGAAGTAGCTCGCGCCTTATACCCAGGTGCGCTCAAGATCCAAGATTCTCTTTTCACCACCAAGGCACCAAGAAAAGCTCCATCCACGGCGGATGCGGTTCTTGGTGTCCTTGGCGCCTTGGTGGTGATCCTTTATCTTTTGGAATGCAAAGCGGAATGAAGCCTACTTCGCTCCGGCGCGCAGGGCGTCCACTTTGTCCGTGTTCTCCCAGCTGAACTCGGGCCGGCCGAAGTGGCCGTAGGCGGCGGTGGCGCGGTAGATGGGCCGGCGCAGGTCCAGAGCCTCGATCATGGCCTTGGGCGTGCAGCTGAACACCTCGCGGACCGCGCGGACGATGGCCTCGTCGGAAACCTGGCCGGTGCCGAAGGTGTCCACGGCGATGGAGACGGGCTCGGCCACCCCGATCGCGTAGGCCAGCTGGATCTCGCAGCGGTCAGCGAGGCCCGCGGCCACGATGTTCTTGGCGATGTAGCGGCCCATGTAGGCGGCGCTGCGGTCCACCTTGCTGGGATCCTTGCCGGAGAAGGCGCCGCCGCCGTGGTGGCCGCTGCCACCGTAGGTGTCGACGATGATCTTGCGGCCCGTCAGACCCGTGTCGCCCATGGGACCGCCCACCACGAACCGGCCGGTGGGATTCACATGGTAGACCGTGCGGTCGTCCAGCAGCTCCGCGGGCAGCGCCGCCTTGATGACCTCTTCGAGCACGGCGTCGCGGATGGCGTTCTGGGTGAGGTGCTCGTCGTGCTGGGTGGAGATGACCACCGTGTGGATGCGCCGCACCTGGTCGCCCTCGAATTCCACCGTCACCTGGGACTTGCCGTCGGGGCGCAGCCAGGGAAGCTGGCCGCTCTTGCGGACGCCGGCGAGCTTGCGGGTGAGCAGGTGGCTGAAGTGGACCGGCGCGGGCATCAGTTCCGGCGTCTCGCGGCAGGCGTAGCCGAACATCAGGCCCTGGTCGCCGGCGCCGCCGGTGTCCACGCCCATGGCGATGTCGGGGCTCTGCTGGTCGATGGTCACCATCACCGCGCAGGTGTTGTAGTCGAAGCCCTTGATGTGGTGGTCGTAGCCGATGTCCTTCACCACCTCCCGGACCAGCGAGGCCACGGGGATGTAGGTCTCGGTGGTGATCTCGCCCGCCACCAGCACCAGGCCCGTGGTCAGGAGGGTCTCGCAGGCCACGCGGCTGCGGGGATCGTCCTTGAGGGCCGCGTCGAGGACCGCGTCGGAGATCTGGTCCGCCATCTTGTCCGGGTGGCCTTCAGTGACGCTCTCGGAAGTGAACAGGTGACGCCCCTGGGTGGCCATGCAGGACTCCTCAGCCTCCCGCCAGGACGTCCCGTCCGGAGGGAACGGTGAGTATATCGCGGGGATCGCCGCTCCTACACCTTTCGGATGACGCGCAGATCCTTGTCCTGCCTTAGCCTGAGGTCTAAGGTGGGGAGTTCCCTGTTCCCCGAAGCGACATTCCCGACGTCCACCATGGAGGAACCCATGAGTTTTTTCCGCCGTCCGACTTCGCCGCTGGCCCTCGCGTTGGCCCTGACGGCCTCTTCCCTCCTGACGGTCTCCACCGCCTGCAAGCGGGAGGACCCGCAGATCCGCGAGCTGACCGAGAAGGCCGCCGAAGCCGACAAGGCCGGGCAGCAGCTCAACCAGGCCGGCGCCGACCAGCAGAAGAAGCTGGCCCAGGCGGGGGTGAACGACATCCGTCCCAACGCCGAGACGCTCCAGCTCACCGACGAGCAGAAGAAGGCGCTGGAGGAGCGCATCAAGAATGAGAAGAACAGCTCCTACCAGGCCCTCCTCCAGGAGGTGCTGGACAAGGACAAGGAGATCCAGGAGGTCAACGCCCGCCTGAACAAGCTCAAGGCCGACCTTCCCAAGCCCGACGTCGCCCGGCCCAATGACAGCCACTACGGGATGGCCATCCGCTTCCTGCGGAAGAAGGGCGTGGCCGAAGCCGAAGCCCGCAAGCTGGTGAGCCGCGTCGCCATCATGGACAAGCTGGCGCCCGGCTTCGAGGTCTACCACTTCTACGCCAACGGTTCCTACGGCACGTGGGTCTCCCAGGGCCGCGCAAAGATCACCCCCAATGACCTGGTCCGCCAGGAACGCGAGAAGGTCGAAGGCGAGCGGGACGAGGCCGTGGCCCAGAACGAGAAGCTGCAGGAGGACATCGGCGTGCTGGAGAACCGCAAGCGGGAGATCGAGGAGGAGATCGCCGGCCTCCGCACCGAGCGGGCCAACCTCATCGAAGAGCGCACCAAGCTCCAGACCGACAACGCCGGCCAGCTCGCCAAGCTGAACTCGCTGCACTACGTGGTCGGGAAGCGCGACGCCCTCAAGACCGAAGGCGTCATCGAGATCCCCGTCTTCGCCAAGGACCGCGCGGGCAAGAACTGGCGCGACGAGGTGTTCACGCAGAGCCTCGACCTCCGTTCCGGCAAGACCATCACCATCCGGGCCGCCGACCTGGGCCTGAAGAAGATCGGGAAAGTGAACGTCGTGCCCGGGTCCTACATCAAGGATGAGCACTACAAACTGACCCTCAGCGAGGACCGCACGACGGCCACGATCGAGCTCATCACGGTCAGCCGTTTTAAGAACGACAAGGTCGTCTTTGCCGTCGCGGAATGAGCATTCACGCGCCTGGAGGGGCCCCGCAAGGGGCCCTTCGCTTTTATATGGCAATTCGTCGCGGGGCCGCCTATCGTCTTGGGACCTTCCTCCGTTTCTTCCCACTCCCACCATGAGGTGATGCGATGCATCCACGCTTGACCCGAGCGGTCCCACCGACGGTTCTCGGCGCCTCGCTGCTGGCGCTCCTGGCCTGCGGCGGCGGCGGCGATTCCAAGGCTCCCACCATCGTCGCGGGAACCGCCCTCACGCCCAGCGCGACCACCGCGACCTTCGATCCGGCCGCGGGCGCGGTGCCCCTTCCGAACGTGCTCCTGACCGCCGCCACGACCAGTGTCACCTTCACCGCCACGGCCACGCCCGCCGCCGGCACCCTCAACCTCACCCCCGGCCTGCCCCTCACTCCCGACAAGGCCCTGGCCTACGTCAACCTGCAGGAGATGGGCAACACGCACGCCGTCGCCGGCGTGAACGCGCCCATCTACATCGGCTTCAGCGGCAGCGTGGACACGACCACCGTCACGGGTGCCAACATCAAGATATTCCAGGTGGTGCCGGACGCGCCCACCAACCCCTCCAGCACCGAGAACAACGCCCTGGGCTTCGTGGACATCTCGGGGCTGTTCGACTTCAGCGCCTTCACCCTCGCCGCCGGCGGAACCGGCGTCTACGCCATGCCGAAGGTGCCGCTGCTCCCGGGCAGCCGCTACCTGTACGTCGTGACCAACCGCGTGAAGGATCCCGACGGCAAGTCCGTGAGCGCCTCGCCCTACTTCGAGGCCCTGAAGTCCACCACCGCCCTGACCACCTCCTTCGCCGCGCTGGAGCCGGTGCGCGCCAACGCCCTGGTTGCCGGCGGAAGCAACATCCAACTTTCCGGCTACGCCAAGGTGATGAACGACCTCATCGCCGCCAGCGCCACCACCACCGTGTCCTCCCGTACCGACATCGCCCTGATGGGCCGCTTCATCACCACCGGTGCCGGCTACATCCCGCCCGATCCCATTGCGACTCCCGCCACCCGCATCCCCGTGGAGATGGCGCTGTGGGCGTGGGCCAACAACGCCGCCGTGCCTTCCACCGTGGACTTCAGCACCTCCGAGAGCCGCGCCTGGAGCAATGCCGCCAGCTCGTTCACCGTCCAGGCCAGTGAGGCCGCCTCTCCGGGTTCCGTGGCCGCGTTCTACAGCGTCGCTGGCCTGGCCACCGCCCCCAACAGCGCCATCGGACTGGTCGCTACGGGCGCCTTCGAGAGCGCCAACCTCCAGCTCGATCCCTATACCGTCAAGCAGAACGCCAGCATCAGCGGCAACCTCACGTCGGTGACGGGCGTCTACAACCCCGGCACCGCCACCGTTCCCGGCAGCGGCGTCCTGCAGGCCGCGCGGAACGCCACCGGCAAGCTGCGCGGGTTCTACCACACCACCCGCACCGTGCCCTTCATCGCCCTGGCCCCCAAGGCCGCGCCCGCAGGCGGCTCCTATCCCGTCGCCGTCTTCATGCACGGGATCGGCGGCCAGAAGGAACAGGTGCTCGGCCTCGCCAACACCCTGTGTGCGGCGGGCTACGCCGTGATCGCCATCGATCAGGTGCGCCACGGCGCCCTCGCCGACAGCCAGCCCGTAGGGGATTGGGCCAGCAACTTCTTCATGCTGCCGTCCATGCTCACCGCCCGGACCAACGGCCAGAACAGCGCCTTCAACCTGTGGCGCCTGGAGCGGATCCTCAAGCAGCCGACCGTCGATCCCACCAGCCTGCAGGCCGCCTTCACCACCGCCGGCAAGCCCCTGGCCACCGCGGGCGCCACCCAGTACGTGGGCCAGAGCCTCGGCAGCATCGTGGGCGCCTACTTCCTGGCGGGGAACAGCTCCCAGACCGGCGGCGGAAACATGAAGGGCCTGCTGAGCGTCCCGGGCGGTCGCGTGGCCACGGTCCTCAAGGACAGCCCCGCCTTCGCCTCCACGGTGAACTCCGGCCTCGCCGCCGCGGGCGTGCCCACGGGCAGCGCGGCCTACTACCAGTTCTTCGCCCTGGCCCAGGCGGTCCTCGATCCCGTCGATCCCGCCACCATGGGAACGCCCCTGTCCGGCCAGACCGCCTCTCGCCTCGCGGGCCGCGTCCTGGTGCAGGAAGCGGTGGGCGATACCGTGATCCCCAACGCCAACGGCCGCTACTTCGTCAACGCCTTCGCCGGCCGCCAGGGCCAACTGGGCGGCGACGTCAGCGGCGGGTTCACCCAGATCCTGCGCGCGGGCCAGACGGCCCCGGCGGCTCCCTTCGTCTACGGCGCCACGTTCGCGGCCTTCAAGACGCCCGTGGCCGCGGCCACGGCCACCGGCACCGCCAATCCCACCCAGGGCGTGATGCAGTACGGCACCACGGCCACCGCAGCCGCCCACGGCCTGCTTCTCCAGGACACGGCCACGCCCGCGAACACCGCCGCGGCCCAGCGCCAGTTGGCGATCTGGGTGGCCGCCGGCGTCGTGGCGGACGGAGCCGCGACCGGCAACGGCTACCGCCAGGTCACTGAGGAGGATCTTCTTCCCATGGTGCTCCCCGCCCTCTACGGTCCCGAAAGCCTGGCCATCCGCTATCCCGCCGCCCGATAGCCGAGCGGGAACGACAGAAGGGCGGGACCTCGGTCCCGCCCTTTTCATTCGGCCCGCCTCCTCAAGCGATCAAGAACCAAGTCTTCTGCTCACCACCAAGAACCGCGTCACCAGTGGACCGAGTCCTTCTTGGTGTCTTCGTGCCTTGGTGGTGATCCTTATCTTTTTGAATGCACGCGGCATCAGGCCCGGGAAGGGCCTCGCCGGGCCCACCACAGGGCCGCGCCGCTGAGCACGATGGCCGGGAGCACCCAGGTCAGGGCGCGGGCCAGGGCGTCGCCTCCCGCCATCCCTGCCGCGTGGAGAGCATCGGCCCGGCGGCCCACCAGCTCGGGGCTGATGGCATCCCCCAGGAGGTGGATCAGCAGGACGTTCACGGCCACACCCGTGGCGCGGATGCCCGCGGGCAGGCTGCTGACCGTGAGGGCGTTCACGGGACTGGTGTTGACGAACAGCAGGAACATGCCCACGAAGAACAGGGCGTAGACGGCGCCGAGAGCCGGGCTCTTCAGCCCCCACGCCACGGCGGGAGCCGCGGCCAGAAGCGTCGCGCTGGAGAGCCAGGCCCCGGCATCCGGCCATCGCCGCTGCCAGCGATCGGTGAGCCAGCCGCCGAGCAGGGTGCCCAGGATGCCCGTCACCACGGCCAGGCCCCCGAACACCATCCCCGCGCTGGCGGTGGAAACCCCGAACCGGCGCTGGAGAAGGGTGGGAGCCCAGGTGCTGAGCGCACCCATGGCGAAGGTGTAGGCGATGTAGCTGGCCGTGCAGGCGAGCCACACCCGATTGAGGAACAGGTGCCTCAGCCGCTGCAGGTAGGGGGCCGCAGCCTCCTGATCCGGCACGGCATCCATCCCGCCGCGCACAGGATCGGGCTGGAACGCCATCCACAGAGCAAGAGCCAGCCCCGGAAGCCCCGCCACCAGGAAGGAGGCCCGCCATCCCCAGGCGCCGGCCACGAGTCCGCCCAGCCCGTAGCCGAAGGCGCTGCCCACCGGAATGGCCAGGTAGAACCACGTGAAACTCTTCGCGCGCGCCGATTCAGGAAACCCGTCCGCCAGCATGGCGGGGCCGAGGCTGGCGTAGGCCGCTTCGCCCACGCCCACCAGCGCTCGGGTGACGAGCAGGGCCGGATAGTTATGGACAAAGGCGGCGCCCACCGTGGCGAGGCTCCACAACACGACGCCCCCGGCGACGAGCCGGGGGCGGTGGAAGCGGTCGGCCAGGTAGCCGAACAGGGGCGCGGCGCACATGTAGACCGCGATGAAGACGAAGGTCAGCCGCCCCAGTTCGGCGTCCGACAACCGCAGCTCCCGGCCCAGGGGCTCCAGGACCGCCGCCACGACGTAGCGATCCAGGTAGTTCACCAGGTTGATCCCGGTGAGCAGCAGGAGGAGCCGTCGCGTCGCGGTCATTGCCGAGGGCCCTGCGCCGCGGAGGCGCTCGGGCCTACTTCTTGGGAGGCGCGGCCGGCTTCGGCGCGGCGGGCTTGGGGGCTGCCGGCTTGGCCGCGGCGCCCGTCTCGCTGGCGTCGAGGCGGGTGGCCACTTCCGTGGTGAAAGTCTTCATCCACTCGGGGTCGCCCCAGGAAAGGACCTGGACCGCCTGGTCGGACAGCACGAGCTGGAGCTTCTGCTCCTTGGCCAGCTGCTCGACGATGGGGCCCGCCAGCTTGGTGATGGCCTCACCCACCTTCTTCTCCACGCGCTGGTACTCCTGCTGGCTGTCCTCCTGCATCTTCTTCGCCTCGAATTCCAGGTCGCGGAAGCGCTTGGCCAGGGCCTCCTTCTTGTCGGGGTCGAGGCTGGGGGAATTCAGCTGCTGCTGGAGGGTCTGCAGTTCCTGGCCCTTGGCCTGGAGCTTCTCCTGCAGATTCTTTCCGGTGACTTCCAGTTCAGAGAAAATGGCGCCGGCCTTTTTGGAGATCCGCACCAGCTGGTTGATGCTGAAGAAGGCAAAGCGGGGCGCCTCCTGCGCCGCCGCGGGCACGGCGAGGGCGGAGGACAGGCAGAGGGCGGCCATCGTAGGGGCGAACAGGCGCATGAAGGGCTCCAGGACGAAAGGAACCATTGTAGCGCGGGACTCCTGGGCCTTCCGCCCTCAAATCAGAAGGTGGTTCCGATGGAGAACTGGAAGTCCGTGCGGCTCTCCGAATCGAAGGGATAGGGGTTCAGCTTCCGGGCCCAGATCAGACGTAGGGGCGCCGGGCTGATGGGCAGGAAGAAGCGGAACTCCAGACCCGCGGAACGGATCAGGCTGGGATTGGTATAGGAGACCTGGGTGCTACCGCCCACCGGCGTGTACGTCACCTGATCCTTGCTGAAGACCTTCGTGCCGCTGCCCCAGGCGTTCCCCGCGTCGTAGAAGGCCACGATGCGGAACTGGTCGGCGATCTTGAACTGGTACTCGAGGTTCGCGATGAACTGCTTGTTGCCGCCCACCACCACGGGATAGCCGCTGTTGTCCAGCAGGACGCTGCCCACCTGGCCGTAGCGGTAGCCGCGGATGGTGTTCTCGCCGCCGGGCCGGTACAGGTCGTAGAGCGGGAGTTCTTCGCGGCCCATGTTCTGCAGGTAGCCGTAGTTCATGTTGATCGCGAAGATGTGCCGGTCCGCGATGTTGGCGTACTTCGCGAAGTCCCAGCTGGCGCGCAGGAAGGGCCGGTCGCCGCCGAACTGCCAGCCGCCATATTCCAGTCCGAAGCCCAGCCGCGTGCCCTGGGTGGGCTTGAACTGGTGGTTCACGGTGCTGTAGCTCAGGCTCTGGCTGAAGGTGGACGTGAGCTGGTTGCCCAGGTCGCGGAAATAGTAGTTCTGCCCGCCCTCGATGCGGATGAGGCGGAAGGTGTAGCCGGTGGAATAGGTGGTGAAGAAGGCCCACGGCTGATTGGGGAACCAGTTGCTGAGGCGGGCGCCCACGGACAGGCCCAGGCTGCGGGTGAACTGCTTGTAGGCGTTGGCCACGCCCACGCGGGAGGCGTCGTAGTCCGCAGATCCGTTCGACACCGAAGTCGAGAAGGAGTACGGCAGGTCGAACACGAAGGGCTCGGTGAAGCCGACCGTCACGCTCTTGGCGAACTTGCCCCCGTTGTAGCTCACGGAGAGCGTCTCGCCGCCGCCGCCCAGGTTGCGCGTGGAGAAACTGACGCCCAGCGAGAACCCGAACAGCGACCCGTAGCCGCCCTGGAACAGGACCTCGTTGACACCCGCCTCTTCGCCGCGGACCACCACGTCCACCTGGGGCTTGTCCGGCACCAGGTCCACCTTGGGCTCCGAATTCTTCACGTCGAAGAAGCTGAGCTGGCTGATGCCCAGGATCGAATCCTTGAAGATGTCCGTGCGGAAGGGGTCACCCTCACGGAGGAGCATGCTGCGGCGGAGCACCTTGTCCTTGGTGGTGAGGTTGCCCTCGAACTCGATCCTGCGGACGGTGTAGGCTTCGCCCTCGTCCAACTTGAGGGTGGTGTCCACCTTCTTGACGCCGCCTTCCTCGCGGATGTCGAGCTTCTTCTCCGCGCGGAACATGATGTAGGCCTGGTTGCTGTAGGCCTCCTTCAGCTTGTCCACGGTCTGGTTTACCGCGTCCAGGTCGAAGGGCACGGGCTTGGCCTCGGCCTTGGGGCCTTCGGTGGAGGGCCGGATATTGAAGAACTTCCGCAGGAACGAGCGGTTGTCGCGCTTCACCTCGGCGTACTTCGCGGGGTAGAACTGCTCGTGGAAGAGCTTCCCGCCTTCCGTCTTGAAGGTGCCTTCGAAGAACTGCTCGCCTTCCAGAATGGGGATGGTGAGGGTCGCCCGCAGGTCGTACTTGGGGGACTTGGCCTCCTGCAGGCGCTTCTCGTTCTTCCGCTTCTGCTTGGCGGTGGTCCGGTCCTCCACCTCGATGAGGGGCTTTCCGATGAAGACGTCCTTGTAGCCGCGCTGCCAGTAGGCCTTCTTGAGGTTCTCCACGTCCTCGTCCAGGTTCTTGTCCACCAGGAGGTCGTGCGTGGTGAGCCAGCTGAACATCCAGTGCTTGCGCGTCTTCTTCATCACGCTGCGGAGCTGGGGGCTGGAGAACACCTTGTTCCCGCGGAACTCCACCCGGTAGATCCGGGCCTTGCCGCCCTCCTTGATCTCGAAGACCAAGCGCGCCACGCCGGGGCTCATGGGCTCCAGAGTGATGTCCACCACGGGATTGCGGAAGCCCTTCTCGCCGGCCTGATCCACGATCAGGTCCTTGATCTTCCGCGCCGCTTCCGGATCGTAGACCGTGTCCGGATTGATGGTGAGCTTCTTCTCCTTCACCTTGTCCTTGATGTTCGTGAGGCCCAGCTCCGTGCCACCCCGGAAGTCCACTTCCTTGATGAGGGGCCGCTCGCGGATCCGGATCACCAGCTTCTTGCCGTCCTTGGTGTCCTCCAGCTCCAGCTTCACGTCGTCGAATCCGCCGGTGGCCCACAACTTCTCCAGCACCGCCGTGAAGTCCAGGCTCCGCAGGTCGTCGCCCACCTTCACGCCCGACTTGAAGATCACCGTCTCCGCCGTCTGCTTCTGGGCGCCGACCACTTCGATCTGGCTGATCGGCTCGATCTCCTGGGCCGCGAGGGGCAGGGCGAAGCCCGCCACCAGGGCCAGAGGCAGCACACCCCTGCGCCACCGGGGCCGAACCCGGTTCCGAACCATGTTTGGATGCGTCATTCAGGCGCTCCGACCAGATGGGTTTCCTGGCCAGGGGCCACGTCTCCGGAATCAGACAGGGTGGGAACGAGCTTGCCGTCCACCAACTCGAAATTCACCGCGCCGGAGGGCATCATCTCCTGGCCCACCATCAGCTCGGCGAGGGGATCCTCGACCTGCTTCTGGATGGCCCGGCGGAGCGGACGCGCGCCGTAGGCGCGATCCCGCAGGGTGGTCTTCACCAGCCAGTCGCACGCGGCGTCCGTCAGGGTGACCGACAGCTTGTGCTTCTGGAGGGTGATGTTCAGGTCCTCCACCAGCAGGCGGACGATCTTGCGCAGTTCGTCGTCGCCCAGGCGGTTGAACACCACGATCTCGTCGATGCGGTTCAGGAACTCGGGCGGGAAGGTCCGCTTGAGGACCTTCATCGCGTCGCCGGTCTTGGCGTCGGGACGGCCGTCCTGCTCGACGAAACCGAGGTTCTTGTCCGACAGGAGTTCGCGGCTGCCCACGTTGGAGGTCATGATGATGATCGTGTTCTTGAAGTCGACCAGGTTCCCGAAGGCGTCCGATGCCTGCCCGTCGTCGAAGATCTGGAGCAGGATGTTGATCAGGTCGGGATGGGCCTTTTCGATCTCGTCGAACAGCAGGACGCAGTACGGATTCCGCCGGATGCGGTCTGTGAGCATCCCGCCTTCCTCGTAGCCCACGTACCCCGGAGGGGCCCCGAGCAGCTTGGAGACCTCGTGCTTCTCCATGTACTCGGACATGTCGAAGCGGATCATCTTCTTGGGATCGCCGAACAGGAAGGCCGCCAGGGTTTTGGCCAGTTCGGTCTTGCCCACGCCCGTGGGGCCGAGGAACAGGAACGAGCCCATGGGCCGGTTGGGATTCTTGAGGCCCGTGCGGGCCCGGCGGACGGCGCGGACGACGGCGCTCACCGCCTCCGGCTGGCCGATGACCCGCTCGTTGAGCTTGGGCTCCATGTTCACCAGGTTGGCCTTCTCGTCGCCCTTCAGGGCCTTCACGGGAATGCCCGTCCAGCTCGCCACCACATCCTCGATGTCCTGCTCGCCCACCTCGGGGAAGCGGGCATAATCCTCGTCCGTCAGTTCCGTGCGGTCCTTCTGGATCTCGTCCCGGAGCTGGAGCTCCTTCTGGCGGAGGAGGACGGCCTTCTCGAAATCGCGGCTGAGGACGGCCTCGTTCATCTCGTTGATGACGCGGTGCAGTTCCTCTTCCTGGGTCTGGCCCTCCGCGGAGGCGCCGCCCGGACCCATCCGCAGCTTCACGCGGGCGCCGGCCTCGTCCAGAAGGTCGATGGCCTTGTCGGGCAGGAAGCGGTCCGTGATGTAGCGGTTCGACAGGTAGACCGCCGCCTCCATGGTCTTCGGCGTGTAGCGGACGCGGTGGAACAGCTCGTAGCGGCTGCGGATCCCCTCGATGATGCGGAGGCTCTCCGACTCGTCCGGCGGATTCACCGTCACCGGCTGGAAGCGGCGCACCAGGCTGCGGTCCTTGTCGATGTACTTGGCGTACTCCTTGTGCGTCGTGGCGCCGATGCACTGGATCTCGCCGCGGCTGAGGGCTGGCTTCAGGATGTTGGCGGCGTCCAGGCTGCCCTCGGCGGCGCCGGTTCCGATGAGGCTGTGGATCTCGTCGATGAACAGGACCACGCTGGGGTCCTTGCTGGCCTCCGCGATGATGGACTTCAGCCGCTCCTCGAACTGACCGCGGTACTTCGTGCCCGCCACCACCAGGCTGAGGTCCAGAGCGTAGATCCGCTTGTCCGCCAGGCTCGGGGGCACCAGCCCTTCGTGGATCTTCTGGGCCAGGCCCTCCACGATGGCCGTCTTGCCCACGCCCGCCTCGCCCAGGAGGATCGGGTTGTTCTTCCGGCGGCGGCTGAGGATCTGGATGATCCGCTCCACTTCCTGGTCGCGGCCGATCAGGTTGTCGAAGATTCCGCGCTCGGCCATCTCGGACAGGTTGCGGGCGAACTCCGACAGGAGGGGGTGCTCCTTCTTCTTCTTGGCGATCTTCTCTTCCTTGCTGCTCTCCAGCAGGATCTCCTTGGCCGCGATCAGGTCCGCGCCGGATTCCTTCAGGAGGCGGCCCGCCAGGCAGCCCTCTTCCTTCAGCATGCCCAAGAGCAGGTGCTCAGCTCCCACGTGCTTGTGATTGAGCTTCCCGCTCTCCGCCGTGGCGTGCTGGAGGATGCGCTTGACCTCCTCCTCCATGGGGATGTCGATGCTGGTGCTGCTGGGGGTGATCTTCCGGTCCTTCGGCGTCAGGGCCGCCACCAGCCGCTCCCGCAGGGCGCTGACGTGCACGCCCATGCGTTCGAGCAACTGGGTGCTGGTTTTCTCCGACTCGCGGAGAAGCCCCAGCAGGAGGTGGCCGCTCTGGATGCTTTCCGCACCGAACTGGCTCGCCTCGTAGCGGGCGAAGAACATCACACGGCGGGCTTTTTCGGTGAACTTCTCGAACACGGGACACCCTTCCGGGGTAGCGGGATAACCCTTACGGGTCATTAGGATGGCTCCGAAGCCGGGATGGTTCCGGGGCGGTCTACCAGGGTAGCGCCTTCCGCCAGCCTTGTCCCGCGGGAGGACCCATCCGGCCATCCCCGGCGGCGACAGATCCCCCCGCCGCCGGTAGACTGGAGGGTCGGAGGGAGACATGAGCCTGACTAGGACCAACCTGGCGATCCTGGGCCTCCAGTGGGGTGACGAAGGCAAAGGCAAGGTCGTGGACCTGCTCAGCCCCCGCTTCCAGCAGGTGGTGCGCTTTCAGGGCGGCAACAATGCCGGCCACACCGTCGTCGTCGACGGCCAGAGCATCGCCCTCCACCAGGTGCCCAGCGGCGCCCTCCACCCCGGATGCTTCCTGGTGGTGGGCAACGGCGTCGTCCTGAACCTGGAGGTCTTCCAGCAGGAGCTGGACCGCCTCCGCGCGCGGGGCTTCGACTTGGCCGGCCGCCTTCTCCTTTCCGACAAGGCCCACCTGATCCTGCCCCACCACATCGCCCTGGACCTGTGGCGCGAAGGCGGCGCCAACAAGATCGGCACCACCGGTCGCGGCATCGGCCCCGCCTATGAGATGAAGGCCGGCCGGATGGGCGTGCGCCTCGGCGACCTGCTCCACCCCGAGACCCTGGCCGACCGGATCCGTCCCGGCTACGAGGAAGTCCGCCTGCGCCTCGGCGAAGGGAGCGGCCTGTCCTCCCTCGAGGCCATCGTCGACGCCCTCCTCCGCACCGCGGAGCCCTTCCTGTCCTTCATCGGCGACACCCAGGGCCACCTCCTCACGGCCTGGGAGCGCGGCGACAGCATCCTGTTCGAAGGCGCCCAGGCGACGCTCCTGGACATCGACCACGGAACGTATCCCTTCGTCACCTCCAGCAACTGCAGCCTGGGCGGCCTGTTCACAGGCACCGGCCTGCCCCCCAAGGCCCTCGACCGCATCCTGGGGATCGCCAAGGCCTACACCACCCGGGTGGGCGCCGGCCCCTTCCCCGCCGAGCTGCACGACGCGCTGGGCGACCGCCTGCGCGAAGTGGGCCGGGAGTTCGGCACCACCACCGGCCGGCCGCGCCGCTGCGGCTGGTTCGATGCCCCCATCACCGCCCACGCCTGCCGGACCAACGGCGTCGACGGCCTCGCCATCATGAAGCTGGACGTCCTCGACGGCCTGGATGAGGTGGGCCTCATCGTGGGCTACCGCACCGGCGAAGGCACGGTCACCACGAAGCTCCCCAGTTGCGCCGCCGACTGGAAGGGCCTGAAAGCCGAAGTGAAGCGCTTCAAGGGCTGGGCCAGCACCCGCGGGATCACCGACCACCGCCAACTCCCCGCCGAAGCCCAGGCCTACCTCGAAGCCCTCGCGGAAAGCGTGGAGGTTCCCGTCGCCTACCTCAGCACCGGCCCCGACCGCCACGAAGGCTGCGTCTACCCCGGAACCTTCCTCGAGCCGCTCCTGGCTTGACCCTGCGCCCGTTCGCGGGCACACTGATCGTCCTGCCCATCCAGGCACCCGCACGCTCGCGTGCACCGCGCGCTCGAGGGCGCGAGGGCCTGGGACCACCGGCAAGGGCCCTTAGCTCAGCGGTAGAGCAGCGGCCTTTTAAGCCGTTGGCCGCGGGTTCAAATCCCGCAGGGCCCACCAAGTTCCACCCCAGGGGGCTATCGTCTAGGGGTCAGGACACCGCCCTTTCACGGCGGTAACACGGGTTCGAATCCCGTTAGCCCTACCAGAAGTGCGCTTGACTACGGTCAAGCGCTTTTTCTTTTAAAGCCAAAATCATCTTGGTATTAGCTCAATTCTGCGAATTCCGATCTTGGAAGCAGATAAAAGCGATCTTTAAAATTTCCCTCTTGCCGTCTGGCATGTAGAGAGTCTTGCTCCGACGTTTTCTCGCAATGAGAACTACGGAGAAAAGCAGACGGTCTGAGATTCAAGCA
This sequence comes from Geothrix sp. 21YS21S-4, assembly GCF_030845995.1. Taxonomy (NCBI): domain Bacteria; kingdom Pseudomonadati; phylum Acidobacteriota; class Holophagae; order Holophagales; family Holophagaceae; genus Geothrix; species Geothrix sp. 21YS21S-4. The sequence continues at coordinate 625,756 of NZ_CP132719.1, read as the reverse complement.
CTGCCGATCGAGTGTCATGGTGCTCATGTTTTTCGCTATAATTTCGCCTAATGCTTTCTTGGGGAAATCAGCATGGCCCCACATCGATTTATCCGCATGGGCTGGAATCCGAAAGGGATTCGGGGATGAGTTCAAACGGACCTGTCGAGGACCGGCTCCGCCGCATCGCCCACCTGGACATGGACGCCTACTTCGCGTCCGTGGAGTTGCTGCGCTATCCGGAACTGAGGGGTCGGCCTCTCGTGATTGGAGGGCGCCGCCAGGCGATGGCGTCCGGGGAATTTCAGCGCCTCAGCGGCTACGCGGGCCGGGGCGTGGTCACGACGGCGACCTACGAGGCGCGGGTGTTCGGGGTGCGGTCGGGGATGGGGTTGATGAAGGCAGCGGCGCTGGCTCCGGATGCGATCCTGCTGCCGGGGGACTACGAGACCTACAGCCGGGTTTCCCGCGCGTTCAAGGCGGCGGTGGCGGAGGTGGCTCCCTGCATCGAGGATCGGGGCATCGACGAGATCTATGTCGACCTGACCGACGTGCCGGGCGAGACGCGGGATCTTGCCCAGCGGCTCAAGGACGCGGTGCGGCGGGCCACGGGGCTCTCCTGTTCCATCGGGGTGACGCCCAACAAGCTGCTGTCCAAGCTCGCGTCGGAGCTCCAGAAGCCGGACGGGCTGACGATCCTGGGTTTCGAGGACATTCCCTCGCAAATCTGGCCGCTGCCGTGCGCGGCGATCAACGGCATCGGGCCGAAGGCCTCCGTCAAGTTGGAGGGCTTCCGGATCCGCACCATCGGCGAACTGGCCGAGGCTGATCCCGACTTCCTCATCGAGCACTTCGGCCGCAGCTACGGCGCCTGGCTCCACGAGGCCGCCCACGGCAGGGACGACCGCCCCCTGGCCCTCTCCCGGGAACCCAAATCCATCAGCCGGGAGACGACCTTCGAGCGCGATCTGCACCCCCGGCAGGATCGCGAGGAGCTGACCCGCATCCTCCTCGCCCTCTGCGAGCGCCTGGCCCAGGATCTCGCCCGCAAGGGCTACCTGGCCCGAAGCGTGGGCATCAAGCTGCGCTATGAGGATTTCTCCACCGTGACGCGGGACCATTCGCTCTCGGCACCCATCGCCGATGCGGCGTCCCTCCGCGATGCCGCGCGCGACAGCCTGAAGCGCGTTCCGCTGGACCGGAAGCTGCGCCTCCTGGGCATCCGCGCAGGGTCCCTCGTGAAGGAAGCGGACTGGCAAGCGCCTCCGGCGCAACCCGACCGGGTGTCCGAACCGGGTCTCTTCGACAGGCCGGTCTCCTGATGGAACGGATCACCCGCTCCGTGCGCGATTTCGTGCTTCCGCTCGAACCCAGCGGCAGCCTGGACGCGTCCCTTTCCTTCCAGCTGGAGGAGGATGCCGCCGCCCAGGGCACGCGCCTCCACGCCAAGGTCCAGAAACGCCTCGGCCGTGAGCATCCGGACGTGCAGAGCGAGCGGGCCGTACTGGCCACCCTCGAACGGGAGGGCTTCGAGTGCGTGGTGCGGGGGCGGATCGACGTGCTGCTTCCCGGCCCTCCGCCGATCCTGGAGGAGATCAAGACCACCTTCCAGCCCCAGCGGCTGCTGCGCGCGCTGGCGGCGGATCCCGCGCATCCCTTCGCGCAGCAGGTGCGGATGTACGCCTGGATCCACGCGCGGACCAGCGACACCGCCCCCACCTGCCGCCTGCGCGTGATCTCGCTGCTGGATGAGGCCGAAACGCTCGTGGACGTTCCCTTCGATCTGGCGTCGTTCACCACGTGGGTGGAGGCCCAAGTGGAAGGGCTTCATGCGCAGCATCTGCGGGCCTTGGCGCGGGCCGCCGAACGGAAGGCCGTGGGCGAAGGGCTGGCGTTCCCCTTCGAGGCGCCCCGCCCCGGTCAGACGAGGCTTCTCCATGTGGTGGAAGAGGCCCTGGAGGCCGGCGAGCCCCTCCTGGTCCAGGCTCCCACGGGGCTGGGCAAGACCGCGGCCGTGCTCTACCCCGGACTCCAGAAGGCCCTGGCCGAAGACCTGCGCGCCTTCTACCTCACGCCCCGCAACAGCCAGCACGCCGTGGCGGAAGCGTTCGTGCGCCGCCTGGTGCAGGCCGGCCATCCCGTCCGCTCGGTCACCTTGCGCGCCAAGGAGCGCGTCTGTCCCCAGGACGAAGTCCATTGCCATCCCGACGCCTGTCCCCGGGCCAAGGGCTACTACGACCGGCTGAAGGAATCGAAAGCGCTGGACCGGATCGCCGGCCTCGGCTGCGCGGATTCACCCGCCATCCAGGCCCTGGCGGACGAGCACGCCCTTTGCCCCTTCGAGCTGTCGCTGGACGCGGCCCGGAATGCGGACGTCATCATCGGGGACTACAACTACGCGCTCTCGCCCTCGGCCACGTTGATGCGGTTCTTCGGGGAGAAGGAAGCCGAGGCGCGAAACCTGCTTCTGATTGACGAGGCCCACAACCTGCCGAACCGCGCCACGGCGTGGTTTTCGCCCGCGCTGGAGCTGGCCCAGTTGCAAGGTCTGAAGAAGGCCTGGAAGGGGAAACGCACATCCCTGAAAGGCCGTTTCACCCGCCAGGTGGACCGCTGTCTCGCGCTGGTGGCCGCGCACGAGGGGCCCAACCGGAAACTGGATCTGGATCCTCTCCCCTTCACCGCGGAGGAGAAGCGGATCCGGGAGCTCATCGCCAAGGCCACCTCCGACGGCGTGGAACTGGCACCCGGTCACGCCCTCGTTCAGCTCTTCCGCCTGTGGTCGGACTTCTGCGCCGTCCTGCGCGAGCGCACCGACGCGCATCTGCTCACCTGGACGCCGCCGGGGCGGCTCCAGATCACCTGCGTCGACGCATCCTCCCACCTCGCCGACCGTTTCGAATCCCTCGCGGGCGCGGTGCTCTTCTCCGGAACGCTGAAGCCCTTCGATTTCTATGCGCGCCTCTCGGGCCTGGCGGAGCCCCGCTGCGAGGAGATCCCCTCGCCCTTTCCAGCCGAGCACCGCCGCCTGCTGATGGTTCCCCAGGTCTCGACGCTCTACCGCCGCCGCGACCAGGAGACGCCCCGCATCGCGGAGTTCCTGTCCCGGGTGCTGCCCCTGCGCCACGGCAATTACCTGGTCTTCTTCCCCAGTTTCGAGTTTCTGGAAAAGACCCTTCCCTTCCTGGATCTGCCGGAATTCCGCATTCTCGCCCAGCCGCGCCGGGCCACGCCGGAAGCTCTGGACCGGATCCTCGCCGCCCTCGCGAGCGAGCGTGGCCTCGTCGTTCTCGCCGTCCAGGGAGGCTCCCTGTCCGAGGGCATCGACCTGCCCGGCGACGCCCTCATCGGCTCGGTCATCGTCGGCCCCCCCATCCCGCCCTTCGATCTGGAGCGGAGGCTCACCAAGGAGTACTTCGATCGCTCCTGCGGCCAGGGGGAGGCCTACACCTACGTCTACCCCGCCATGGCGAAGGCCGTCCAGGCCGCCGGCCGCGTGATCCGCGGGCCCGAAGAGCGGGGCCTGCTCGCGTTCCTCGATCCCCGTTTTCTGGAGCCCGCCTTCGCCGAGTGCTTCCCGCGGGACTGGTTCCAGGACTCTCCCTGGGAGGGCGTGTCCGACCGGATCCTGGCGGACGTGACGCGGTTCTGGGCGCGGGGCTGAAGGTCGACCCTTCTTCGACAATCCCGTCCGGGAAAGCCTCGGTCCAGCGAACGCGCAGACGGTTATTTCAAGGACAGCGCCTTGAAATGCCGGAAAGCGAGAGATGCCGATACATAAGTCAAAAAACATTTTGAGATTCTGAGACGCATTCGCAATAATAGTTGGCTCCGACAAGCATCTCTTCCTTGGAGCCCTTTGAAATGGCCGAGCCACGACCCAACCCCCGTCGAACCGCGTCGCGGATCGTGAAGACAACAGGCCAGTTCTGGGAGGGCCATCCCGTCCGGACGCGCACGGAGGAAGGCGGCGCCCAGGTCGGGCCCTCTCCTTCCGGTTTTCCCTGCGCCGCCTCGATGGGGTTTTGAGATGGGCGGAATTCTTCTTCTGGGCTTGGCCCTCGCGCTGGCCGGCTGCGCCTGCTTCTACCTCGCCTCGCCCCATCAGGGGCTGCTGCGCGCCCCCTGGCCGGCCAAACCGGCCCGGGTGGGCGGCGGGCTGCTTCTGGCGTGCAGCCTGGCCGACCTGGGCCTCGCCCTGCGCGTCCTGCCGGCCGTCTTCCTGTTCTGCGCGGGCGTGATGGCGTTCCTGATGCTCCTGCCCTACGTCAGCGCCCTCGCGGTCAGTCTTCGGATCCGGTGACATGACCCCAGCCCAACATCCCCCGATCCGGCCCGACTGGATCTCCAAAACCCTGGCCGGCGCGCTGCTCGGCTTCACCTTCGCCCTGGGGGCCAGCGGCCTCATGGCGCTGGCGCTGCACGGCCTGAAGGCGAGCGCGCGGGCCCAGCTCGTCATGTGGATGGTCGCCCCGATCTGGCTCGCCATCCTCGCCGGCTGCTACGCCTTCCGCAGCGGCAAGCGCGCCTGGGCCTGCCTGGGCGCCGCCAATGGCCTGCTGTTCCTGGTTCTCGGCGCCCTGCGCCTGTTCTGCCCCATCGGATCCCACTGACCATGCGCGTCGACCTCATCCGCACCTACAAAGTCCTGCACACCTGGACCGGCGTCCTGGCGGGGATGCTCCTGTTCATCGCCTTCTATGCGGGCGGCCTGACCCTGTTCAAGGAGCCGCTGGCCCGCTGGGCTTCGCCGCCCTCCATCGGCGCGGCGGCGGTGCCCCTCGCCGACGCCCCCGCCCTCATCAACCGCGCCCTGGCGGCGCATCCGGCGGCCGGGAAGGACTTCCAGCTCCACCTGAAGCCCGCCGAAGACGTGCCCAGCCGCCTGACCTGGAGGGAGGGCGGCGATGATCATGACGCCGCGTCGGGCCGCCAGTACGTCGCCACCCTGGACGCCGACGGCGTGCGGATCGACCAGGCCCGCCCGCACCAGCTCGCCGCGTTCATCGACACCCTCCACCGGGTCGTGGGCCTGCCCTTCGACAACGATCCCAGCCGCTGGTTCATGGGCGTGGCCGCCACGCTCTACGCCCTGGCCCTGGTTTCCGGCGTGATCCTGCTGGTGCCCACGTTCGTGAAGAACTTCTTCGCCCTGCGCACGGACAAGGGCCCGAAGCGCCTCTGGCTGGATGCCCACAGCGTGGTCGGATTGGCGAGCCTTCCCTTCCACATCGTGATCGCCACCACGGCAGTGGTGTTCGCCTTCCACGACGAGATCTACGACCTCCAGAACAAGCTGATCCACCGGGGCCGCCTGTCCAGCGCCTGGGCGCCTCCCCAGGCGCCGCCGAAGCCGGCGGCTCCGCGCCAGCCCTCGGCCATGCTGCCGCCCGAGGAGCTGCTGGCGAAGGTGAAGGCCCTGTCGCCGACCTTCGAACCGACCCGCCTGCAGTACAAGCAGGTCTTCACGCCCAAAGCCGTGGTGCAGGTGTGGGGCCATGATCCCAAAGCCCTCTCGCCCAGGCCCGTGGGCGGCTTCGTCGCCCTGAATCCCTACGGAGGCGAGGTGCTCCGCACGGACTTCCTCCCGGGTCGCCAGGACGGGCCCAACACGACGATCGCCAGCTTCTTCGCGCTGCACTTCGGAACCTACGGCGGCGCGCCGGCCAAGTGGCTCTACTTCGTGCTGGCCATGGGCGGAGCGTGGCTGTTCTACAGCGGGAACCTGCTGTGGCTCGAATCCCGCCGCAAGATCCCGGGCAAGGATCAGACGCCGCCCGCCCGGCGCCGCGACACGCGGGCGCTGGCCGCGGCCACCGTGGGCGTCTGCCTGGGCTGCATCTGCGGCCTCTCCTTGACCATCGCCGCCAGCAAAGGGCTCCACAGCCTCGCTCCCCAGCTCAGCGGCGGGCCGCGGGCCATCTACTATTCCGTCTTTTTCGCCAGCCTCGCCTGGGCCTTCCTGCGCGGCGCGGCCAGGGCCTCCGTCGACCTCCTGTGGGTGGCTGCCGCCTTCACCCTGCTGATTCCGGTGACGACGCTGCTGGCGTGGCTCTTCCCCGCCCTGGGCCTCTGGGCTCATGCCAGCGCTCCCGCGCTCGGTGTGGACCTCACCGCCCTGGCCGGGAGCCTCTGCTTCGCATGGATGGCCCGCGTCACGTCGAAGCGGGTGCAGTCGGGACCGGCGGACAGCATCTGGTCAAAGCATTCCGGCCTTCCCAACGCCATCTAGCCGACACACGCAGTCTCCCCATTCTTCCGGGTTCCGGACGCAGCCTTGATCGCCAAGGCCGCCTGGATCCGCCATCCACGTAGGAGTACGCACCCATGCATTCACGGAAATCCAGCCGTGCCCAATTGAGCCTGGCGACCGCCCGCGCCTTTGCCCTGGCCGCCGGCTTCACCTCCCTGGCGGCCGCCCAAGGGGTTCCTGCCCCGGCGGCGCCCATGACCGTCAACCTTCCCTCGCAGCCCCTGCGCCAGGCGCTCGACAAGCTGGCGCGGCAGGCCAACCTGCAGATCGCGTATCCGGAGGGGCTGGTGGCCGGCAAGTTGGCGCCCGCCGTGTCGGGCCAGTTCACGGTCAAACAGACACTGGACCGGCTGCTGGCCGGAAGCGGACTGGTGGCGACCGTCGAGGGGACCTCGGTGACGGTGAAGGAAGCGCCCGCGGCTTCCGAAGCGACCCTGCCCACGGTCAAGGTCTCGGCCACCAGCACCGCCCCGTCGGAGTTGCCGAAAGCCCACGCCGGCCAGCAAGTCGCCAAGGGCGCGCGCCTCGGCGCGCTGGGCAACCTGTCCGTCATGGACACGCCCTTCAACATCACCAGCTACACCGCCGAGCTGATCGAGGATCAGCAGGCGCGGACGGTGGCGGACGTGCTCGTCAACGACCCCTCCGTGCGCTTCACCACGTCGAACGGGCACATGTACGAGAACTTCCGCGTGCGCGGCTTCGACGTCAACGCCTCCGAGCTGGCGATCAACGGCATGTTCGGGCTCGCGCCCGTGGGCCACTCGCCGGTGGAATTCGTCGAGCGGGTGGAAGTCCTCAAGGGCCCCAGCGCGCTCTTCAGCGGCATGGCGCCCGGCGGCGGCATCGGCGGCGTGATCAACCTCGTGCCCAAGCGCGCGGCCAACGATCCCCTGACCGAGGTGTCCCTCGGCTACCAGTCGAAAGGCCAGCTGGGCGGCACCGTCGACGTCGGCCACCGCTTCGGCGATGCCAAGCAGTGGGGCGTTCGCGTGAACGGCGCCTACAGCGATGGGGACACCGAACTGGACGGCCAGTCCAAGAAGCGCGAATTCCTGTCCACCGCGTTCGACTACCAGGGCGAATCCCTGACGGCCTCCCTTGACGCCTACCACAGCAAGGAGTCGTTCGAGGGCGGCACCCCCGCCATGTTCTGGTTCTCCACGCCCAGCATTCCGGAGGCTCCGGATCCGCGGATCAACCAGTTCCGCACCGGCTACGGCGAACTGAAGAGCGACGCCGTGATCGGGCGGGCCGAATACGAGTTCAACCGGCACCTCTCGGCCTTCGTGGGAGCGGGATTCCGGAACTACGACTACTCCGGCTTCATCAACGGCACCCATGCGCGCCAGATCAACGCGGTGGGCAACTACACCGGCATGATGGTCGGGCAGCTGGGCAGCAGCGACAGCGTCTCCTCCGAAGCGGGCATCCGCGGCCGCTTCGGGACGGGCGGGGTACAGCACGAGCTGGTGCTCCACGCCACCAACCTGAAGCAGGAGGACAGCTCCAACACCACCTCGTCGTCCTTCACCTCGAACATCTATCGGCCCGTGACCCCGGTGATGGTGGCCCTTCCGACCACGGCTCCCAAGACCGGCGAGTCGACCCTGTCGAGCTGGGCCCTGGTCGACACCATGTCCTTCATGGGCGAGGCCGTGCGGCTGACCCTCGGCCTGCGCGACCAGGAAGTCGACACCACCAGCTACAACACCGCGGGAGCCGTGACCGGCAAATATGACGAGCACGCCGTGACGCCCAGCGTCGCCGTGGTGGTCAAGCCCTGGGGAGCGGGCGTTTCCCTCTACGCCAACTACGTGCAGGGGCTGAGCAAGGGCGACAGCGTGACGGATGCGGCGGCGACGAACTACCAGCAGGTGTTCGCGCCCTACAAGACCGAGCAGAAGGAGCTGGGCGCCAAGTGGAGCGTCCGCGGCTTCAGCAACACCGCCAGCCTGTTCGAGATCACCAAGCCCACACTAGTCGCCCTGGGAACCAGCACGCGCCCCACCTACACGGACGAAGGCGAGAAGCGCGTCCGGGGCATCGAGTGGAACACCTTCGGCGAGGTGGTGCCCCATGTGCGGCTGCTCGGCGGCGCGACCTACACCCAGGGCGTGCTGACGAAGACCGCCTACAACCGGAACAACGGCAAGGTGGCGGTCGGCGCTCCCCGCTGGCAGGGCAACCTCGGGGCGGAATGGGACCTTCCGTGGATCCAGGGCTTCACGCTGAGCGGGCGCGTCTTCGCCAGCACCAGCCAGTACCTGGACGCCGCGAACACCCAGGAGATTCCCGGCTGGAGCCAGTACGACTTCGGCGCCCGCTACACCACGCGCGTGGGCGGCCGCAAACTCGCCGTGCACCTGAACGTGGCGAATCTGTTCGATCGCCACTACTACTCCGGCAGCTTCAGCGACAGCACCCCCATCGCCACGCTGGGCGCGCCGCGCACGGTGAGCGCGACCGTCAGCATGAGCTTCTGACGCGCTCACCGAACGTGTAGGTCTGGAATCCGGTCCTGGCAGCGCAAGCGTTGCCAGGACCGTCTAGTTTTCAGAAGCGGGGCGGTCCACGCCGGCCTTTTGGAGCAGCATCGCGATGTCCTTGGTCGGGGCGTTCCCGAAGTACCGGCCGTACTCCCGGGTGAACTGGGGGACGCTCTGGTAGCCCACTTTCCGGCCGGCGGAGCCGGCGTCCAGTTTCGTCAGCAGCATGAGGCGGCGGGCCTCCTGAAGCCGCAGGGCCTTCTGGTACTGAAGCGGGCTCATTTCGGTGACGGCCTTGAAGTGCTGGTGGAAGGAGGAGGGGCTCATGTGGACCAGCGTCGCGAGGCGCTCGACGTCCAGCGGCTTGTCGAAGTTGGAGCGGACCCACGACACCGCCTTGGAGATGCGGTGGACCTTGCTCTCCTCCTGGCCGATCATCGCGAGCCGCAGGCCCAGGGAGCTCTTCAGCAGCCGGATCAGGATCTCGTCCATGACGAGGGGCGCCAGCAGCTCCGCTTCCCCCGGCTGGGACGCGAGCCCCATGAGCCGGACGACCGCGTTGATCACGTGATCGTCCACCTGGTCCACGCAGATCGCGTGGCCGCCGCCCTGCTTCGGAAGGCCGTGGGGATAGACCTTGGCCGTCAACTCCGCGACCCGGCCGGCGTCGATGTCCAGCCGCAGGCCGAGGTAGGGGGAATCCAGGCTGGCCTGGGTCACCTGTGCGGTGATCGGCACGTCCACGGAGTAGACCAGCATCCGCGACGCGTCGTATTCGTAGATTTCCTTCCCGAGGATCACCCGCTTCGCCCCCTGGGCCACCAGACAGAGGGCCGGGCATGCCAGGGCGTGGTGCATGTCCTTCTCGATCCGCGAGGCCTTCGACACATGGACGCCGGGCAGCCGCAGGTCGAAGCTCCCGTCGTAGGGCGCGTGGGCCATCATCATGCGCGCGAGCCGGGCCAGGTCGGTCGGAGCTTCCTCGGGATCGGTGGGGCGCGGGAGGGGATGGCTTCTGTTCATGGGAAGGGTCCCTAGGACGAGATCGCAGGTGATGGGATGTCCGCTCCGGAGTTCCGCGCCGGCGCGGGCCGAAGAACGCCGATGGGCGCCTCGGAGCCGAAGCCTAGGCCGGAGGAACATCTTCCACCGCGAAGCATTCCGTGGCGACCCGAATGGCGTTCCTCGCCCTGGGCCACCCCGCGCAGGAGGCGTGATGAATGCGCGGGATCGCGTTCGTCACGCCTCCTCGCGACCGGCGGGAGAGGTGCCGGAGCGCCACGGAGGCAAAGATCAGAGGCAATGTTTCTCCAGATGCCCTCGGTACTCTTCGAGCGCCCCGGGAATGTCCGGGCTCTTGAAAATATCGAACACCCCAAAATCCGGGAGAATGTCGAACCCCACGAATTTGTAGTTCGAGGTGAGAGGGAGGAACACGTCCGCCGTTCCCTTGCCGCCGTAGAGTGCGCCGTTGGGGTTGTCGAAGGCGTCCCTGGGGGCATTCCAGGTGGCGGAGATCATGAATTTCCGTCCCTGCATGTGGCCGCCCATCCCGTACTGCCGGGTCGGATCCTGGCGCGTGCGGCCGTCCCCTTCCAGCAGGGTCTTGGTGTTCAGCCCGGCGTTGAAGACCTCATCCACGTATTTCTTGTAGATCCACGGCGCCGAGAACCAATTCACGGGCATCTGGAGAATCACCAGATCCGCCGCCACATGCTTGTTAACTTCCTCTTCGGGGTCATAGCCGCGCTCCACGAAGGTCTCGGCGACCTGGTGTCCGCGCTCGGCGAAGAACGTCTTGGCGAAGTCCATGAAGGCGAGGTTCAGCTTGCCCTCGGACCAGCCGGGATAGGAAAGGTGGGCGTTGATGATGAGCACGTTCAAAGATTCGTCTCCTTGGATGAAGGCCACTCACAAATGCAGGATCGGCTGACGAGGAAGGGACGGCAGGGCCACGATGAAACCGCGGCCCTGCCGTCCCACTGGATGTTTAGCGGCCCACCAGCTTCTGCAGGTGCTCCGGGTACCGCGCGCCCTGAATCGTGATCTTCGCGGAAGCCTCGTCGATCTTCCGCAGGTCTTCCGCGGTGAGTTCGAGGGCGGCGCCTCCCAGGTTCTCCTCCAGCCGATGGAGCTTGGTCGTGCCGGGAATCGGAACGATCCACGGCTTCTGGGCCAGCAGCCAGGCCAGGGCGAGCTGCGCGGGCGTCGCGCCCTTCTCGGCCGCGAGGGCTTTCAGCACCTCGACCAGGGCGAGGTTCGCCTTGCGCGCCTCGGGGGTAAACCGCGGGACGATGTTGCGGAAATCGGAGGGATCGAAGGTGGTGGTCTCATCGATCTTCCCCGTGAGGAAGCCCTTCCCCAGCGGGCTGAAGGGGACGAACCCGATGCCCAGTTCCTCCAGGGTGGGGAGGATCTCCGCTTCCGGCTCCCGCCAGAACAGGGAGTACTCGCTCTGGAGCGCGGTCACTGGCTGGACGGCGTGGGCGCGGCGGATGGTCTTGGCGCCGGCTTCCGACAGTCCGAAGTGCTGGACCTTGCCCTCCTGGATGAGCTCCTTCACGGCGCCCGCGACGTCCTCGATGGGGACTTCGGGATCCACGCGGTGCTGGTAGAAGAGGTCGATGCGCTCCACGCGCAGCCGCTTCAGGGAGGCTTCGGCCACGGCCTTGATCTGCGCCGGGCGACTGTTCACGCCGCCCAGGTTGACGCCGCCCTGCTGGGCGATGTCGAATCCGAACTTCGTGGCGATGGCCACGCGGCCGCGGAAGGGAGCGAGGGCTTCGCCCACCAGCTCCTCGTTGGCCCAGGGACCGTAGACTTCGGCGGTGTCGAAGAAGGTGATCCCCTTCTCCACGGCGGCCCGGATCAGGGCGATGCCTTCCTGTTTGTCGACGGCGGGGCCGAGCCCGAAGCTCAGGCCCATGCAGCCGAGGCCGAGGGCCGAGACATTCAGGCCGCGGGTGCCTAGCGTTCGCATCTTCATGGGGGTGCTCCTTGGGAAATGAGGTAATGGGAGGGCGTGAGCGCGCGGACGGCGCCTAGAGGGACAGGCCCATCTGGTAGGCCTCTTTCATGGCGGGGGCGCCCTTGATGTCCCCCACCTCCCAGGCGCCGGTGCCGTAGACGACGCCCCTTTCCCGGGCGCCATCCAGGCAGGAGGTGAAGCCCCGGAACCCTTCGAGGGTGCGGTGCATCGCCTTCCGGCTGCCGTCCGCCGCGGCCAGGATGAAGTAGAACTCCTTGTCGCGGAGCTCCTGGTAGCGGGCGCAGGTGCGGTCGATGAAGGTCTTCATCTGGCCGGCCATGGCGTAGAAGTAGACGGGCGTGGCCATGACGATGACGTCGGCGCGAACCATCTGGTCGAGCATTTCCGCCATGTCGTCCTTCTGGGGACAGGGCTTCCCTCCTTTACTGCAGGCGCCGCAGCCCGTGCAGTAGCCGATCGCCCGGTCCCGGAGGAAGACCTTCTCGGCGGCATGGCCGCCCTCCCGGGCGCCCGCGAGGAAACGGTCGGAGAGGAGGTCCGAGTTGCCGCCCTTGCGGGGGCTGGAGGACAGGATGAGCACCTTCTTTCCCATGGCTCAGCCCTTCAGCGAGGCCATGTCGAGCACGAAGCGGTACTTCACATCGCTCTTCAGCAGGCGCTCGTAGGCGGCGTTGATCTCCTGGACGGAGATCACCTCCACGTCGGAGGCGATGCCGTGCTCGCCGCAGAAATCCAGCAGCTCCTGGGTCTCCGGGATGCCGCCGATCAGGGAGCCCGCCACGGACTTCCGGCCCAGGACCAGGGGGGTGGTGTCCAGCATGGGCTCCAGTGCGCCCAGGTAGCCCACCAGCACCAGGGTGCCGTCCGAGGCGAGGGTCGGGACGTAGGGATTCAGGTCGTGGACGTAGGGCACGGTGTCGACGATGAGATCGAAGCGGTCCGAGACGGCGGCCATCTGCGCGGCGTCCGTGGACAGCACGACGTGATCCGCGCCCAGGCGGCGGGCATCGGCCTCCTTGCCCTTGGACCGGGTGAACAGCGTCACCTCGGCGCCCAGGGCCTTGGCCAGCTTCAGGCCCATGTGCCCCAGCCCTCCGAGGCCCACCACGACCACCTGGCTGCCCGGGCCCACCTTCCAGCGCCGCAGGGGCGACCAGGTGGTGATGCCCGCGCAGAGCAGCGGCGCGGCGCCCTTCAGGTCCAGCCCGGCCGGAACCTTCAGCACGAAGCGGTCGGACACCACGACCTGATCGGAGTAGCCGCCCTGCGTGGGGGTGCCGTCGTGGCGGTCCTGGCCGCCGTAGGTGAAGGTGGAACCCTCGGCGCAGTACTGCTCCTCGCCCCGCTCGCAGGGTTTGCAGTGGCGGCAGGCGTCCACCATGCAGCCCACCCCGACGGCGTCGCCGGGCTGGAAGCGGGTCACGCCGGCGCCCACCTCGCGGACGCGGCCGATGATCTCGTGGCCCGGAACGATGGGATACGTGGTCCAGCCCCAGTCGTTTCGCGCGGTGTGCAGATCGGAGTGGCAGACCCCGCAGTACAGGATGTCGATCACCACATCATCGGGGCGCGGATCGCGGCGCTCGAAATGGAACGGGGCCAGCTCCGCCGTGGGGGACTCTGCGGCATAGCCGAGCGCGGGAAAGGGCATGATTCCTCCGGTCCGCGGCAGGCTTCGATCACCGGCCACGGAATGAAGTCTAGGAACCAGCCCGGCTCAGGACTTGCTCATTCCTCTGAAATCCTTTCCCAAACCTCCGAGGAGGCCGGCGGATCGTCTCAGCCCGCTCCGCCCACGTGGTAGCAGAGGCCGAAGATGATCGCGGACTCGTCCTTCTCCCGCGACGTCTTCGCGCGCCAGGCCCGGCTGATGACGCCCTCGATGTAGAACCCGTCGGGCAGGAGGAAGCCCAGGGAGGACGCCGACGCGGGCGTCTTGGCGCCGACGCACAGGCGGCCCCGAAGCTGGAAGCGGTCCTTCTCGAAGGTGTAGAAGCGGTCGTAGAGGTGGGCCAATTCCAGGAAGGAACCGCCCAGGGGGCCGGCGCTGCGGGGCGTGCCGTCGCTCAGGCGGAGACCCAGCTTGTCCGTGGCCTTGGACTGGTCCGAGTATTCGATCTTCGGATCCGCGTCGATGGGCGTCACGCCGTCCGCCTGGAACCGCTGGGCGGTCTGGCTGGCGTTGCGGAAGGTCCAGGAGCCCACCGCCGCGAGCTTCGCGGCGTCGGACCACTGGTAGAGGTGCAGCCGCAATCCGACTTCGGCGCTGTAGTTGGAGGTCTCCTTCACCACCCGCTTCACGTAGGTCTGCGCGGAATCGCCCTCCTGGGTGGAGAAGGCGGACTCGTTCTTCCCGTTGACCAGCACGGACCCGAACAGCTGGAGCTCCTTGAAGGATTGGCGTCCCGGATCGCGGAGGCTCCAGGTCCGCACCGTCTCCACCTGGAGCATCCCCCGGATCCCGAAAAAGTTGTCGCCGCCCTCGCGATCCCGGAAATAGTTGGAGGCCTGGAACCCGAGGTTCACGTCGGCCTGGAGCGCGCCGGCGGGCTGGGCCGCGAGGAAGGGGCCCCCCAGGAGCGCGGCGAGGGCGATGGCGCAGGCGCGGTTCATGCGGACGTTCCTCCCACGGTAGGACGGACCGGCTTGGAGCATTCGAAGGCCGCATCCACGGTGTGCTCGCCCAGCCGGCGGTAGGCTTCCCACTGCGCCTCGTCGAAGAACTGGTCCAGGGTGGGCTCGTGGGGAAACGCGGGCTGCCGCTCGTGGTAGAAGCGCACATCCATGGGCTCGTCCCCCGTGAGCGTGGGCTTGAGGACCAGCAGGAGGGAATGCTCCGGCCCCTCGCCGGTGCAGCAGGGATAGTCGATCCGGGCCAGTGCGGCATGGGCCCGGGAGCGCCCTTCCAGCGCGGCCTTCACCAGGGTCGGGTCGACCCCCTGCCCCTTCACCTCCCAATCGCCCCGGCGCAGGGATTCCACCGGCCCGAGGGCGGGGCACAGGCCGCCCTCCTCCAGTCCCACGCCGGCGCGGAAGGTCTTCCAGGCCGCCGCCAGGTCGGCACCGTCGAGGAACCGCAGTTCCGCGCCGAAGTCGTTCCGCAACTTCAGGGTGAGGTTCGCCAGGTCGTCGAAGGCGTAGTCCGGGTCCGCCCCGGCGTCGCACAGGATCAGGTACGGAATGCGCCTCCGGGCCAGCTCGTACACGGCGGTGTTTTCGAAGTGGCCGCCGTCACTCAGGTACCAGTAGCGCTGGAGGGTGCCGCGGAAGCGCGCCATCCATTCGTCCAGGAGGTGGGCCTGCACCGGCAGGGCCCGCGAGAAGTGGTACCACCCGCCCGCCTGCGACGTGACCTTGGTAGGGCGCGCCTCGGGATCCATGCCGCTGTACCACCAGTAGCCCGTCCGCACATTGAAGAAGCCGCAGAGGAAGCTGAGGCCGAAGCTCGTGCGGGAGCCCATCCCCGTGCTGAACGCGGCGCCCGAGATGCCCATCCATTGGCCGAGGGTGAGGGGCTGCGGCTCCAGCGCTTTGCCCGGGGACGCGAAGAAGACCGGCCACCGCCCCGCGCCCTCCAGGCTCTCGGGCAGGAGCTGGCGCCGCGCCGGGTCGGTCCACTGCGCGTGGTGGGAGACCCCGACGCTCACCCCCAGGGGGCCCACGGCCAGGGGCGTGCCCTTGCGGTCCTGGTTCTGGATTCCGGTGGCGCCGTCCAGGGTCTCGTTGATGGTGACGTTGATGAAGTGCAGGGGACCGCCCTTCTCCCAGAGCCGGTAGGTCTCGAAGCGGAAGTCGTCGCCAGGCGCTTCGTCCCGCGGACTGGTTCCCTTCTCCTGGCGGCGGGGATTGCTCGCGCCGAGGTAGGTCCGGGAGAGGCGCTTCTGGTAGAAGGCGCCCATGGCGCTGAGGTTCAGGAAGGCGCGGTTGCGCCCGAAGGCGAAGAGGGTCAGGCCGGCGCAAAGCGCGAAGCTGCCCAGCCACACCCCGGGCGCGAAGGGCGCCGGCGGCGTCTTCGGCGGGGAGACCGGCGCCGTCGGCTTCTCCGCCTTGGCAGGGGGCTTCGTCAAAGCGGCCCCCACGGGCCGCAGGCCGCCTTCCTCCGCGGGAATGGCGACGGGCCGGAAGCCCCAGGCGAGGCCCGTGGCGAAGGCCGCCTGGCCGACGAACAGGACGCCGATGAGCAGGACCGCGGCGGCCCCGGCCAGCAGGCTGACGGGAAGGTGGACGTCCTCCCGGCGCTTCGGCAGGACGGCCGCCAGCTTGGGGCCCCACGCGGCGAGGAACGCCGTGACCGACGACAGCCCCGCGGCCCACAGGGCCAGACCCGAGGCGCCTTTCTCCCGGAGGACGGCATAGACGGACTGCCCCAGGCTGTCGGCCAGGGCGAGCAGGGCCATGGCCAGGGTGGCGATGATTCCCGCCGACAGCAGGCGCGACAGCCGCCACCGGAGGCAGGCGGCGCGCTTGCCCGGCAGGGGATCGAAGGCCTCGCCCCTGCGGGCGCCCCACTCGCCTTCGGGCCCCCAGGCGAGGACGACGAACCAGATCAGGGCCTGCAGCCCTTCCAGGGCGAACCCGAAACAGACCCATGCGACCCAGGACACGCCGCGGATGGAGCACGTCGTCGCCGCGATCCAGGGCACGTGCAGTCCCGCCAGCCCCAGGCCGCCGAAGAGCGCGACGCTCGCCGCCGCCGCCCATACCGGCGAGAACCAGCGGGAGGAATAGTCCTCCCCCACGGCTTCCACCAGCCAATAGGCCCAGCCCGGAGGCACCACCAACGTAAGGAACAGCACCCCCGCGCCCGCGATCCACGGGCTCCACCACAGGCCCGCGGCGGGGGCCACCGTCCAGGCCAGCCAGGACGCGGGAAGGGAGAGGGCCCAAACCCCCTTCAGGAGGAGCATCACCGACAGCAGGAGGGTCCCCAGCACCACGTGGACCGCGACCCAGTTCCGGAAGAGGATCGCCATCATCAGCAGGAGGTCGCCGCTTCCGCTGGGCGCCAGGTAGCGCCCATTCTCCCGCAGCCACCGGACGGGAGAAGCGAGGACCGGCGCGGATCCGGCCAAGGGGGGCGGGTCCTGCTCCAGGCAGTCCGTCGCCGCCTTCAGGCCCTCGCGATGGATGAGCGCGCCGAGGAAGCTGCCGATGTAGCCGCCGCCGGAGACCGTGCTCAGCAGGTCCACCCGCGGCAGCACCCCGTGGCGGGCCAGCCCGCGGAGCACGCCCAGGCAGAAGGTCGCGCTGCGGATGCCGCCTCCCGACAGGGCCAACCCCACCGGGCGGGCGTCCGCCGGGCCTGCGGCCGCGTCTCCGAGTTCCTTCCGGACGGCGCGCCGGCGGACGGCGATCCGCTCCCCCTCCTCCCGGGCGAACTCCTCGGGATATTCCGCGCCGTGGCCTTTAAGCAGTGGTGGATCGGGCCGCATCCATCCCTCCGCGGGAATCGAGCTGCGATCAGCGTGATGCCTGGAATCGACCAAGAAAAAACAATGGGAAGGCAAAAGGGAGTATTTGCCCTTCAGCCTGGAAGTCAAGCCGTCTTTTTCCCGGCCTTTCTTTCCCACACAAAGGGACTTATTGGTATTTAAAAGATCATATTCAATATTTTAATAGGTTTTATATGCACTCTTTTTATTGCTGAAGTATTCCATCCGCATTCCGATGAGGTGCTGTCGATTTGTTCCGAGGCTTTCTATGACCCTGAGCAACATATCCCCCACAACGTCGATCACGAGTCCCGACCGGGTGGCCTTCCTGGAGGCCCTCAACAAAGGCATGGCCCGGCTGGTGCGCGCGGTCCAGGACCTTTCCCAGGCGCGGGACGTGGAGACGATCCAGGAGATCGTCCGCCACGCCGCCCGCGAGCTGACCGGGGCGGACGGAGCCACCTTCGTCCTGCGCGATGGGGACAAGTGCCACTACGTGGACGAGGATTCCATTTCCCCCCTCTGGAAGGGCCTCCGCTTCCCCATCTCCATCTGCATCAGCGGGTGGGCCATGACGAACGGGCGATCCACCGTGATCCCCGACATCTACGTGGATCCGCGCATCCCGGTGGAGGCCTACCGGCCCACGTTCGTGAAGAGCCTGGTGATGGTCCCCATCCGCCAGGACGCCCCCCTCGGCGCCATCGGGAACTACTGGGCCACCCGCCACGAGGCCCCGCCGGAGGAAGTGGCGCTGCTCCAGGCCCTGGCGGACACCACCGCGGTGGCCATGGAGAACGTGAAGGTCTACAACGAACTGGAGCAGCGGGTGGAGGACCGCACCCAGGAGCTGGAGGCGGCGAACCGCGAGCTGGAGGCCTTCTCCTATTCCGTCTCCCACGACCTGCGGGCTCCGCTGCGCCACATCCGCGGCTTCTCCGAATTGCTGGAGGAGGAGAGCGGGCTGGTCCTGAACGAGGCGGCCCGCGAGCACCTGGAAGGCATCCTCGGCGCCTCGAATCGCATGGAGCGGCTCATCGACGACCTTCTGGCCTTCTCCCGGCTGTCCCGCCAGACCCTGCGCCGGTCCCCCGTGGACCTGAACGCCGTGGTGGACAAGGTCGTGGGCCACTTGGCGCCGGATCTGGCGGGCCGGTCCCTCCGCTGGGTCCGCGGTCCGCTGCCCACGGTCCAGGGGGACGAGGCCCTGCTCACCGCCGCGTTCGAGAACCTGCTGAGCAACGCCGTGAAGTTCACCTCCCGGCGGCCCGAGGCGGTGATCGAAGTGGGGACGGAGGAGCGCCCGACCGAGGTGGAGATCTTCGTGAAGGACAACGGCGCCGGCTTCGAGCCCGCCTACGCCCACCGCCTGTTCCGCGTGTTCCAGCGGCTGCACACCTACGACGAGTTCAAAGGCACCGGCATCGGGCTGGCGAACGTCCAGCGCATCATCCAGCGGCACGGGGGCCGGGTGTGGGCGGAGGGCCGCCCCGGCGAGGGCGCCACCTTCCACGTGGCCCTTCCCCAGGAGGAGGCCGAGCCATGCCCCTGAAGATCCTCTATCTCGAAGACTCGGAACTGGACCTGAAGCTCACCCGGGCGGCCCTCCAGCGGGAGCTCGGGGCCTGCGAGGTGCGCTGGGCCCCCCACCGGGAGGAATTCCTGGAGCGCCTTCAGGATCCGGACCTGGATCTGGTCCTCTCCGACTTCAACCTGCCGGCCTTCGACGGGCTGGAGGCCCTGGACCTGTGCCGCGCGGCCCGGCCCCTCCTTCCCTTCATCCTGATCTCGGGGACCATCGGCGAGGAGAAGGCTGTCGAATGCGTGCGGCGCGGCGCCACGGACTACGTCCTGAAAGCGAACCTGCGCCGCCTGCCCATGGTCATCACCCGGGCCCTGGCGGAGGTGGAGGAGCGCGCCGCGCGGGTCCGCGCGGACAAGGAGCGCCAGGCCCTTCTCGAAGCCGCCAGCATCGCCAAGGTGGTCCCGTGGAAGCAGGACATCGCCTCCAACGTGTGGGTATTCGGGGATTCCGCCGCCATGGTGCTGGGCTACGGCCCGCTGGAGTTCCGGGTGAACCCCGGGCTGGTGGAGGCGCTCATCCACGCCGAGGACGTCCACCGCTTCGTCTCCGCCCGCGCCCGCAGCGCCTCGGGCCAGGCCGTGGGCTTCGACTGCCGCATGCGCCACGCGGGCGGGTCGTGGATCTGGACGCGCTGGACCCTGGTACAGAGCCCCGGGATGTACCGCGGCGTGCTCCAGGACGTGTCCGAACTCCACGCCACGCAGGAACAGCTCATCCTCAGCCAGAAGGCTGAGACGGCCGGCGTGATGGTGAGCGGGCTCAGCCACGACTTCAACAACCACATCATGGTGATCCTGGCGAACACGGAGCTGCTGGACGGCGGGCCGCTGCTCGACTCCCAGCGCCGGTTCGTGGCCAACATCCGCCGGGCCGGCGAGCGCTCCCGGGACATGGTGCGCCAGCTGCTGGGCTTCGCCCGCAAGAACCAGGAGTTCGAGCGGTCGCAGCAGGACCTCAACGGCCTGGTGAACGAGGCCGCCGGGCTGATGAGGCACATCCTGCGCCCGGAGATCCGGCTGGAGACCGCCTGCCTCGTCTCCCTTCCCGAGGTCTGCGGCGATCCCGGCCAGATCGTCCAGACGATCATGAACCTCGGCATCAACGCCCAGGACGCCATCCCGAGCGAGGGCTCCATCACCCTCCGCACCGGCCAGCAGGTGCTGAGCGCCGCGGAAGCCGAGCAGCAGGGCCGCCTGCCCGGGCCCTACACCTACGTCGAAGTGGAGGACACCGGCACCGGCATTCCGGAGGAGATCCTGCAGAAGATCTTCGACCCGTTCTTCACCACCAAGCCCCCCGGCAAGGGCACCGGCCTGGGCCTGGCCATGGTCCAGGCCATCGTGAAGGGCCACGACGGCCTGCTGCTCTGCGCGTCGGAACCCGGAAAGGGCACCCGCTTCCGCATGCTCTTCCCTTCCACCGCCCCGCGGCAGCCCGCGGAGGTCTGCGGCTAGGCCGCGAGAATACTCCGGCCCTTCGGGTCCCTTGCCCGCAGACGATCATGGCCAGGCGAACGCCTGCCAGATATGATGGAAATTCCTTGCGCTTATGGGAGTTTTCAAATGCGGAATGAGCTTTCATTGCTCATTGCTCCGAGTCTGGTGGCAGGAGCCTTATCAAATGCGCCGCCCTCCACGTCCGCGCGAGACGCAGCAGTCAAGCTCTTCCGAAGCACCAAGGCAGCCCTCAACCTTCAGGAAGAGGATGATCTTCGATTCCGCAACGAAAGCCGCGACGAACAGGGAAAACTTCATCTCCGCCTTGATCAGACATTCCGTGGACTCCGGGTCTGGGGTGGTCAAACCATCTACCACATGGCCGGAGAGGTCCCATCCCAGCCCCCCACGGATCGATTGATTCGCGGCCTACAACTCTCTCCCTTCCCAACCCTGGGCTCTTCCGAGGCGCTCGCTGTTGCCGCAGCCGACATGAACCCCCAGGGAGCTTTCACACGCACTCCCACGTGCGAACTGGCGATCTACCCCACACGCCGACGAGCGGTCAGGCCTGGAATACTTCCGGATACAGTCAATGCAGCAGATGTCACCACGATCGTGGAAGGTGCCACCCTCGTCTATCACCTTCATTTGGAGATCGAGCGAGGGACCATAGATACCCGGCACTGGGACTACTTGGTGGATGCCCATACAGGGACGATCCTCCAGCGGTGGTCCACTCTCAAAGGCGCCACGAACAGCACTGGCAAATCCCAGTACAGCGGGACAGTTCTTCTCAAAACCAATCCACTTTCGTCCGGAGGAGCGGAGCTAAGGGATGTGACCCGAGGTTCAGCCCTGCCTCATCCCGCAACCGCGCAGCGAGGAAACGCAACCTACGACCTCGCAGGTGCCGAGCCCGAAGATGACGCTACGCCCTTCCAAAGCGGATCCATCTTCACGGATGCTGACGACAGTTGGGGGGACGGCCTCAACTTCGGTGGCGGGGCAACCGCTTCGGAAAACGGTCAAACCGCGGCAGTGGACGCGCACTTTGGACTTCAATCCACGTGGGACTACTACCTTAACGTCCACGCATGGGAAGGCATCGACGGGAAAGGCACTGCGACACTGAACCGCGTCCATTACGGCCACGGCTATGCGAACGCTTTCTGGAGCGATGCCTGTTTTTGCATGACGTACGGGGATGGGGACGATCCCACGGGAACATGGGGATTCAAGACCGTGACCGCCCTTGACGTCGCCGGCCACGAGATGAGCCACGGCGTATGCACCAACACCGCCAACCTCGACTATTTTGGGGAGGCCGGCGGGCTCAACGAAGCCAACTCCGACATTCATGGAACGATGGTCGAATTCTATGCCCGGGGAGGGACCCACGGCAGCGAAGTCCCCGATGTGGGTGGCAACTGGACCATTGCGGAGCAGCTGAGCCACCTGCCTCTACGCTACATGGACAAGCCCAGCCTGGACGGCCTTTCTCCCGATGCGTGGACCCTCGCCCTGGCCGACATGGATCCTCACTATTCTTCCGGCCCCATGAACCGCTGCTTTTATTTTCTCAGCGCGGGCGCCAGTTCAGACAGCATGCAGAGCGGTTTCACGTCCTATCTCCCCTCTGGCATGACCGGCATCGGAAACACCAAGGCCATCCGGATCTGGTTCAAGGCTCTCCGAGACTACCTGACCTCCGGTGCGACCTACCACGATGCGAGAATCGCCTGTCAGTCGGCCGCCACTGCCCTTTATGGAGCCAATTCCTCCGAGCTCGCGGCTGTGCAAAATGCCTTCCACGGCATCAATGTGGGACCCAGCGCCGGACTTCCGGACGACGCATCCGCGCCTGCCAATGTCACCGTGGGCGTGGCGGGCTCTTCGGACACCATCGTTTTTACAGGTTCTGCAACCGACGACGTTAAAGTGGAACGCATCGATTTCCTGGTCGATGGAATTGTCGTCGCCAAGCTTAATGCCACCAGTGGAAGCGTACAGGTCGACTCCCATCTTTTCGCGAATGGCCATCATTCGCTCCAAGCTGCGGCTTACGATAGCTCCGGCAATCGCGCGGTTTCTGCCGTGATGTTCTTCTCCGTGGTCAACGCCTTCACCCAGGTTCTTCAGAACCCAGGCTTCGAAGGCGGGAATTCTTTCTGGAAGATGGAAGGAAGCGCAGAGATCGGGATCACTTCCGCCTTGGCTCGAACAGGACAGGCTTTCGGAATATTGGGTGGAAAAGGACGTACGGGATCCCCCGTCACCGGATCGTTCGCCCAGCGCATCCTGCTTCCCGATATCGAGGGGTTATCCCTAGACTTCTGGTTGTGGACATCCTCAACGGACACCTCCGGCATTCCCCACGACAACCTCAAGATTCAGCTTTTCGATGAAACGGATTCACTCCTTCTGACCACGCTGGCAACCTACACGAACGCCGACGCGGCAGCCACAAGCCTTGACTCCTCCACACCCGCGTTCATACGGCGCACTTTGGACCTATCCCGATTCAAGGGGAAAACGGTAACCCTCAAGTTCGTCGCCGAGGAAAACGCAGATACTCTCGCAACCCTTTTCCGCATCGACGATCTTTTCCTTGGACGCCAATGGTCCGATCCCGACCAGAACGGGGATGGCCTTGTGGATGGCATTGATCTGGGCATCCTCATCCAAGCTTACGGAGGAAGCATCCCGACATCCTCACCCCTATCGGACCTCAACAACGACGGAAGGGTGGATTCCGCAGATGTGCTCCTGTTGATGAAGCAATTTGGGCAAAGGAAATCACAATGATGCGCCCATCTGGCTCCATGTTCACGCTGGCCTGCCTGGCGATGGCTGTCGCTTTCGGCTGCTCCGATCCTAAGCCACCCCTCTCAGGCCTCTCCTACACCGATCCCACGCCCACCCAATCCCAGTGGGTACTGAAGAAGAATCCTACGAGCACACCAGATCACCTCATCTTGGATCTGATTCCTCCCTCCGACGGAGGAGCGGGATTCGGCGTAGGTCTGAATTTGACACTGGATGCATCCAAGGCCACCTTCACTCCAGTAGATTCTTCTGATTCCGAGCTGGTGCAATGCGGAGCTTACGACCTGGGAAGCGGCACACCCTTCTTGAAAACAGCAGTTGTGGAAGGAGAGTTGATGCTGGGCATCTACCAGAAAGGACTTTCCACAACCCCCGCTTCCCATGACCAAGGCAGGGTGCTCAGTTTCTGTTTGAAACCGCTTCAACCTCTCGCGGCAAGTGTCGTTCCGCTACGGGTGAAGCAGGCGAAGGAATTGAAGAGCCAGGGCATGACCGCCATCAACATCGCCGTGGGAACATTGGAAATCAAATAGTTTCCCCAGCTTCCACAGGATGGCGAGGGTCGGAAGGGGAAGGTGGCAAGAGGGTTTCGAACATGCCATTCATGCGCCGAATGGCATGATCAACCCTCTCCCGAATCTCATGGGTTACGCGATCAATGTCCTCGGCCTGGCTGATCACGCGAGGGGTCATCATGATGACCAGTTCGCTTTTGGTATTAACCTTCCGCGTGCTGCCCAAGAGATTCCTCAGCAAAGGAATGCGATTGAAGAACGGTACGCCGGTGGTGGTGTGCGTGCTGTCCTGACGAACGAGTCCCCCAAGGATCACCGTGGCGCCATCTTGCGCGATGAGTTCCGTAGAAAGACTTCGCCTGGAAATGCGGGGGGCCTGGATCGCGGAATCCCCGCTTCCGAGGGTTTCAAATCCTGAAGACGAGCTGATTTCCTGGTTGATTTCCAAACGGATGGTTCCACTTCCATTGATGTGAGGGGTGACCGTGAGATTCAAACCAGTATCCAGGTATTGAGCATTGGTAACGCTGTAACCGGAGCTTCCCGTGCCCGTCCCGCTTCCTGGAATGAAAGTGTTCACCGGGACGGGGATCTGATCCTGCACCAGGAGCCTCGCAGGCCGGTTGTCCAACGCCCAGATACGGGGCTGGGACACCACGTTGACATTGCTTTTACTATCTTTGACGCTGAGCAGCACACCCAACAGTTGGGACCCCGATACCGCGACTCCCGAGAAGGTGAAAGGCCCGCTCGAGGAGGTTCGATCCACGCGCCAGTCGTATTTGTTGGCCGGCGTAGGAAGCGAGTTTACATTCACATCAGCGGGCGCGAATCGCGACTGGATGAACCCCGACAGCCCCAATTCGAATTCCCCTGTCATGGACAGATCGAGGATGGTCGCCTCGATGAGGACTTGGCGAGGCACTTGGTCCAGTTTCTCCACCGCGGCCTGAATCAGGGCATAGTCACGGCGAGGGCCGAAGATCACCAATGCATTGTTATCCGGATCCACCGAGATGGTAACGCCTGGAGAAAGGGGGCCTGGCTGGGAAAGCGAGGGGGTCACGGCAGTAGAAGTCGACGCTGGCTGAGGGGCTTGAACCGCCGTCCCTTGAGTCTGAGAAGGAGGATAGGCGCCCAATGTTCCTCCCAGTGAATTTGTCGGGGAACCGAAGGAACGTGGAGCCGGCAGGGCCGCATTGGTCAAATTGCTGTTCTTCGAGATGGACATTCCCCCGACTGGAAGCCGAAGAACCTGAGTCAGAAGAGGATAGAGGGTCTCGGCCTTTGCGTAGCGAACAGGAAGGACGAATATCTCCCCATCTTCTGTTTGGGGGACTTCATCAAACCGCTCGATCCAACTTTTCACTTCTCCCATCCATTCCGTCGCCTGAGAAATCAAGAGAAGGCCATTAAGGCTGCTTACGGGGAGAAGCTGAAGCGCTCCGGTTCCCACCGGTACACCAGCTGCTTTAAGAAGAGGCTCCAGTTCTTTCTGGACCCGATCCGGCGAGGCATTCTTCAGGCGAAAGAATGCCAGCTTGCGCTGCTCGAAAGGCTGTTTGTCCATCAAGTCAGCAAAGTCCATTACGCGGCGGATATTCTGGACATAGTCCATCAAGATCAATAAATTACGATTCTTGTCTGGAAGCGCCTTCCCGTCATGGCTGAGAAAATCCTTGGCGAATCCTCCAAACCCTTCCGCGTCCAGGAATTTCAACGGGAGGACCTGTGTCACCAGAAAGGATTCGCCCATTCCCTCAAGCGGTTGTGTTCCCACAAACAATGGGGAAGCGGAACGCCCCGTCGCGGCATTCAAAGGAACGAATTCCAGAAAGTCGCGATTCCGGACCATCGCCACGCCATGCAGCTTGAGCGCCAAACTGAGCACATCTAACAAGCCGTCTTCTTCAAGGCGTCCATTCATGAACAAACGAACGGGACCGTCCTTCACGGCGGGGTCAACGGTGTAGTTCAGTCCCGCGACCCGAGCCACTTGTTGAATGACGTCGTACAGCTTGGCATTCGCGAAATTGAGGAGGACGTCCTTGCCGGCCTTGTCGCGAACGATTAACTGGCCGGCCACCGGCTTCTTCGGTCCAGCAACGGGGGGAGCACCTGAATTCGGGGCAGGGGCCTGACCGGGCTGGGGAACCGGCTGAGGAGGTACCACTTGAGCGAAGGAAGGAAAAACAACCAACCCCGCAAAGGCAATCAAAGGTTTCATGGAGCAACCTTACGGGGAGGGGAATCCACTGATTTGAAGGTCTGAGGAAGCGCCAACAGTTTCTCGAACTCTCCTGTGGCGACAGTTCGGGAGTTCCCGGCATCGTCCAGACCTAACCACCGGCCATTCTTCTTATCTTCGGTCAAGAGCTCGACACGATCGGACTCGACCTTCGCGAGAAGGTAGCCTGCGTGGAGCGCACCCAGTTCAAGAAACTGAATCTCTCCTTCGCTCGGCCATTGCAGCATTGCCCCTTTCACGGAGCCCACCAAGACGATGCCTTTCAGTATCGGAAAGGGGACTTGAACAGCCTCAGCCTCCGAAACGAGCCCCCCCATGTTCCGAGTTGGGTGGAAAAGATTGCGCTTCAGGATCCGCCCCTTGGGGCTTTCTTCCAGAAGAGCCGCAGGACGGGAGGCAATGGCCGGTTCCGTGCCAGGCATCGGAGCCTGAGCCTTTGCTCCCACCCACAACGCCATCGCCGCCATGGTACGCACCCATCCCGAACGCAAAAGACATCCTCCGCAAGCACGAGGTCGAACCCAACCACGAGATGATCTTTTAAAATTTACCACGTCTCGGAAGGCCGGGGGATGACCCAAACAAGATCGACGCTTCCCTTCAAGGTTGGCCCTTCTGCTCCGCCAGCCGCAGGGGACCAGGGATCACCTGCAAGATTCAACTGGAAACTTTGGATCGCCATGAGGGGCTGGGAACTTCGGAGCCCCTCCATCCCTGCCAACCACTGGCCCAGCGGCCCCTCGCCGTCCAGGACCCACTTCATATGCCACATGCCATCCCGGCTCTCCATTGCCTGCGGGCGCAGGCGGAGTCCCTGGAGGCCGGCTTGGCCGGCCGCACTGAGGAGCCCCTCCTGCCCTCGCAGGCGCAGTTGGTCTTCCGGGAGTCGCCCGACCTCGGACAATAGCGCCGCAAAGCCGGCGGCCCGCTTGGATCGAGTTTCTTCCCAGGTCTTGCGAAGAGCCGCCTCCCTTTGTCGGAGCCCTTGGACGCGGGCCTGCAACGCTCTTCGGGCCTGCCGATGGTTCCACCAGGCCCGTCCCCCCACGTACAGCCCCGCACCGACGAGCCACACAACCAGCACGACCACTGCCCTTCGATCCCTGGCTTTCATGGCGTACGCTCCTGCTCACATTCCAGGGTGAGGCGGTTCTTGCCATCCCTCCGTTCCAGGTTCCCCACAAAGCGCACGTTCCGGAATTCCGGGGACGCCTCAAGTGCCTCCCGGATCAGCTCGGGATGAGGCGTGATTAGGTCGATATGAATCGCCGAAGGCTTCCACACAAGCCCCACGACTCGACTGTCCTCGGGCAGCAGCCGAGTCAACCCGTCCAGGTCCTTGATCCAACCGGCTTCTTCTGAGCTTCGACTCAGACCTCCCAGGGCCTCGACCGAGCCCTTCAGACCATCGAGGTCCGTTTGAAGCGCTTGTACACGCTGCTCCAGGTGATCCGATTCCAGGCGGAGCGACCGCCCCTCCCGAACATCCCGAAAACAGGTAATGGCTGCGGATACCGCCATTCCCACTCCTACAGTTCCCCAGAAAGCAGCTTTCCGCAGCGCAGCCATAGGCCATCGGCGAGCCCGATGGGGAAGAGGCGCCAAATTAGGGAAAGACGCCAGGCTCGAACCATCCCCTAATTGACCCTGCGGATGCACTCGAACTTTGCGCCCGGGAGCCCAGACCTGGTCTCGCCAAAGCCCGAGTGATCGGTCGAGCTTGGCTCGTTCCAAGGCCCAAACTCGCCAGCTTCGCTTCCCCCCCCGCTCTTCGTCCCAAAGCAGTTGATCCATGGGCACAGGAAACAGTCCTTGTCTCAACGCTTCGCAATGACGGGCCGTCCACCCTCTCAACGGCGCCGGACGAACAATGCGGTAACACCACAGTTCCGGAACCTCCAGGCAGAGAGGGTGCCGCGGGTCCTCCAGCGCTTTCCGGACTTCAGCAGAAGGGGGTCCAAGGATGGGCCAGTAAAGGGGCGGTCTGCGCGTCACCAATGGTCTCCGGGGAGAGGTCGCAACCTGAACCATGGATTGCCGGGCAAGCCCTCGTCCAAGCTGCTTCTCCAATGTTGCACGATGGGCTCACGAAGCGTCGGAAGGTGTACATCCACAGTCCAGATCGCTTCTACGAAGGGCCTCAATGTGGCATAAGGCCCAAGCGCCAAGCTCTCCTGATAGCTGAGCAGATCCCCGATCTCCGCTGGGGAAACCACGCCCTGCGCCACTTGGTTCTGGATGGTCCGGAGGCGCTGGGCAGAGATGCCACTGAGAGATTCCAGGATCTCCGCATCGGCACCGGCCAAATTGAGACGTCCAAGGGCGCCAGCGTCATCCCCGGTCCAGACACGCTCCGGACCTCCCCAACGGGCTTCCAGTCCAAGTTCTTGCCAGCAGATCCGCAGCAGGCCGCAGTCCTGAATCAGATCTCCGCGCGCACCCGCGACTTTGTTTCGTCCTTGCTGTCGCACTTCCAGCAGAGCTGCCCACCGAGCCAGCCCTTCCGTCTGAGCCCCCAACTGGCGCCACCGGGTCTGGACCTCTGGAGTCCAGGGTCGAGCCCCGACTCGCCAGCGCGATTCCGAAGGTCGACGGGTCCAATGGACTTCTGTCCCATCTTCCAACAGTACCTTTCCTTCCAGGGGTGGAAGCCACCAACGAGGCGTACGAAGACGCTCCTGCAACAGTACCCGGCTCAACGCAGCATGAGCGGCGAGGCGAGCCTGCGCCCCCCCTCCTTCCTGCCGGTCCCTGTTCAGCAGTCCTCCCGAACGAGCCAGGATCAGCGCCACCACCCCCACCAACAGCGCAAGGCTCAGCACCGCGAACAAAGCAATGAATCCGCGCTCCTGCGGCCTTCTCATGTCCACGAGACCACTTTCCAGGAGAGACCGCTCGCGTCCTCGACCACCAGACGCAGCCCCACCGGGCGGAAGGGCCATGCGACGTCCCACTGATCAAAGGGAAGCCAGCGGATTGTCTCTCCCTCGAGGCCGCTCTCCACTCGACAACACTCGAGCTGAACGCGCCGCACACCGGACCATCGTCGGATCACTCGACCACCTTCCTGAGGATCTTCCACCACTGCCTGGAGTCCTTCCGCGTCGCATTGGAACCACCAGCGGGTGGGTCCCGCGAAGCGCCCCAACCCCTCCCGGCTCCAGAGGACGAGCTTTCCCTCACCCTGCTCCCAAACGAGCGAGCCTTGCGGTGCCTGGGAGTTTGCCGTCCACTGGGCGCCCGCCACCACCGATTCAAGCGTCCTGTGGAGTTCGGCGCGGGTCCTGCTCACTTCCGCATCATGTGCCTGCTTCTCGGCACTCCGCACCACCTGCAACCACACCCCAACCAGTAGCGCGACAAGAAGGGCGGCCGAGGCCAGCGCCACGGTGAGTTCGAGAAGAGTGAATCCTCTACAGGCCCTGGGGGATTCGTAAGACAGCATCAGTGCTCACTTCTCGCCCCCGGCCATCCTTCTGCCAGCGGAGAGTCAGGTGATAGAGGGCCAGAGCCTGATCGGCCTGTGATTCCTTCACAACCGCCTCGAAGGTCCAGTCCCCCAGCTTCGCATCGTCCCCTGCATTCCGCAGAAACTGTCTGCGAGCGACATTCGAGCGCAGATGCTGCCATCGATTCAATTCGTCCATCAGCAGGTCAGCCGCTCGGCTCTCTTCTTCGGCCCAACTCCGTGTCATCCAACGAGCGCGCGCATTCTGGCTCAACGCTCCCATCAGGGCCGTCACGCCGAGGCCAACCACTGCCAGGGCCACAATGACCTCAAGCAAGGTGAACCCCCGGCTCTCCCTCACTGCCAACTCACGATGTCGGCGGCTTCTCCGCTGCCACCCGGCTGGGCATCCGCTCCGAAACTGACGAGGTCGTAATCCCGCCCTTGCTCACCAGGGCAGCGGTAGGCATACGCGTTTCCCCAGGGATCCTTGGGCACCCCTTTTGTAAGGTAGGGGCCGCGCCAATTGGAGCTGTTGGCGGGTGCGACCTGCAGAGCCTCCAGGCCCTCCTGCGTGGTGGGATAACGCCCCATGTGCATGCGGAACGTCTCAATCCCTTGGCGGAACAATTCGATCTGGGTTTTCGCAGCCGTCATCCTTGCCTCGCTGGAATGCCCGACGAGCCTCGGTCCCACAAGCGCGGCCAAGGTCCCCAGGATGACGAGGACCACCACCAGTTCCAGCAATGTGAATCCGCGCCCTCTGCGCAGGCGGGCGGACATAGGTTCAACGAACGAGGCCATGCTCCATTTCTCCCATCAGCGAGAAGAGGCTCCAGGCCAAGCCCAAGAGAATGGTGCCGAGCAGGATGAGAACCGCCGGTTCCAACCAGCGTTGAAGCCTCTGAAGATCTTCCTCCAGCATCTCACGGTATCCCTCGGCGACGGATGCGGCTCCGCCAGCCAGATCACCCACGCGGAGGCCAGCCAACAAGACCGCCCTTTGCCCAGGAGCATCCGCCACCCAGGCATCCAGTACCTGTTCCGGTCGTCCCCCTTCCTGAATCGCCCGGCGAAGCTCCGCCGCTTCCCAGCGCTCCCCGAGAAGATTCAGGGCCTCCAGAAGAGACACCCCGCCTCCAAGCGCCATGGCCAGAGCCGACCATGCTTCCGTTCGGGTGCGATGCAACCCCAGCCGGCGGAAACCAGGCAAGCGATGAGCACCCTCCTTGCCAGCCATCAGCCAGCTCAACCCTCCTGTCAGACCTGCCAGGAGCCCAACCGATGCCCAGCCGCTCCACTGCAGGACCTGCAGGCGAGGAGGCAGCGGCCGGCCAAGGTTCGTCCACATACCCGTCAGGGCGGGAAATACCTTGAGAAGAAGGACGACCAGCGCCAATGTTGCAGCACTCACCACCACCACCGGATAAGCAAGGCGGCCCCTGAGTTCCCGGCGGAATTTCGCCCGTTCCACCAGCCCCCGGTGGGCCAATCGGGCCCCCCGAGCCAAGTCGCCCGCCGCTTCGCCGGTCCGGAGCAATGCCGGAATGAGATCGGGGATCGACTCGAGATGCTGCGCGACGGCTTCGCTGAAACGCCGGCCCCCCACCACCGCCTGATGCAGGCGCCGTGCGCTGTCGGGTTCCGGCGCCGCTTCTGCCAGCAGGTCCAACGTCCGATCGAGAGGAACCCCTCCCTGTAACGTACGCGCCAAGGCGCTGAACCAAGGGGCCCAAGCCTCAGCACTGGGACGGGACAGTCTCCTCGGAGGCCCGCCCCGTGTGCGTCGCTGATCGAGAAGAGTACCGCCCCTTGCCTGCAGGGCGGCTTCGAAGTCGTCCAAAGCCTCTGCCTGAAGTCGCACTACGCGCACTTCTCCGCGTTCGAGGACCGTGACCTCGATCATGTGCCCAACCCCGCTGCTCGCAATTCGAAGGCAGGCACCCTTCCTTCTTCCACGGCCCGATGGGCCTCGTGGATCAGAAGCGGGTACCCTCGATCCCTAAGACAGGCTGACAGCTCTTCTTCGGAGGCCTGTCCTCGAACCAGGGTCCGAAGCGGCTCTGCAGGTCCCCCCTCAAAGATGGCCAGTCGGCCATCCACCCCCCCACCCCGGCAAATAGGACAGGCGGAATCCGACGCTCCACAGGCTCGGCAAGTGCGCCCCAAAAGCCGCTGGGCGAGCACGCCCAGAACAGCGTCCGCGGTGAGATAGGCGGGGATGCCCATATCGTGCAGGCGGGTGAAGGCCCCAACCGCCGAATTGGTGTGCAATGTGGAAAGAACAAGATGCCCCGTGAGACTGGCCCTCAGAGCAATTTCGGCGGTTTCCCGGTCGCGAATCTCCCCCACCAGGATGACATCCGGATCATGGCGAAGAATGGCTCTCAGCCCCTGAGCGAAAGTAAGGCCGATTTCCGGATTCACCTGCACCTGGTGGGCTCCTTCTAGGGCATACTCCACCGGATCCTCGAGGGTCACAATCTTCAGTTGGCTCCGGTCCAGTTCCTGAAGCAGGGAATAAAGCGTGGTGGTCTTTCCGCTTCCGGTGGGACCGGTGATGAGGACGATGCCTGCCCGGCGCTGAGCCCATCCGCGAAGTTGAGCGAGGAGGATGGGGGGCATTCCCATCTCATCCAGCGAAAGCCCGGCGTCCTGACGGGTCGTTCCCCCGAGAATGCGCAGGACCGCCCCTTCTCCCTCCACGCCGGGCAACAGACTCACGCGAAAATCATGGCGATACCCCGATAGCCTGCGTTCGAAGCTGCCGTCCTGGGGAAGACGCTCCTCCGCCACATCCAGACCCGACATCACTTTGAGCCTCGGGATCAAGGCTTCCTGGAAGGCGGCGGGCACCGCAGGTCCCGGCCTGAAACGACCATGGATTCTATAGCGAAGCACCATGATTCCTTGCTCTCGCACAAAATGCAGGTCCGATGCGCCCAGACGAACGCCTTCGGCCAGGGATTCATCCAGCCAGTCCACGACCGGGCTGGAGAGGCCTCCGCCTGCCTGTTCCCCCAGGGAAACCGCGATCGTCCCCGCAGCCTGAGGCGGGAAATCATAGAAGATCTGCTTCGCCGCCGGGCGCCATACCCGTAGGTTGGTTCTCGTCTCAAAATCGAAAGGATCGGGCAGAGCCACCCATTCCATGGGCCGGCGAATGCGAGAACGGGAGCACACACGACCGCTCAGCCGAATCGTCCGAAAATTTCTCCGCCGCCAGGGTCCCCGGCGAGCGACATAGGTTCGAGTCCGCTCACCAAACGCGCCTTCCATAGGCAGGAAGAGAACTGGCAGGCGCTCTAGAAAAGCCATACCGGACATCTGCCCGAGAATCTCCAACCGCTGGCGTCGGCTGAGACTTCCCATGCGCACCAATAGCATTCCCAGCCGCTCACCGCCTTGAGCTTGGACAGCCAAAGCCCTGTCCAAATCCAGCGCCGTGATCCAACCTCTCGCAAGGGCGTGCTCACCGAAGCGCATGCGCCCCGCTCGCCACCTGCCGGTGGCGCCCCCGCATTGCACCGTGAGAAGTCAGAATCCATTGAATCGAATGAATCATACCTGTGCCTGATGAATCCATTGGACCACGACGGCGTTATCGATCTCCAGCGATTAGACGTCTGATGGGAGAAGGACTTGGGAGGGCGTTCTCCATCCCGCGTTTGCCATCCTCCATCCATCCCTCGATCTCCGAGGGGGGAAGGTCGAAGGCCCGGCTGGCTTCCGCCACCGTCGTCTTCCCCTGGATGATCTCCAGCACCAATGCCGCCTTCCGGCGTGCCGTCCATCGTTTGATCTCGTCTTCCATGGCTCCACTCATGGGGGTCTCCTTTGGAGTATCCCCTGAGCAGCTTTTCACTGGGTCATTACATCCGTGCCCTGGCTGAGGAAGTCGTCCTTCCACTGCTCCAACTCGGCCACGGTCAGCCCGTGCTGACGGGCGGCATCGGCGGCCGTGATCTTTCCCTTGATCAGGTCCAGAACGACGGCGGCCTTCCTTTTGGCCGTCCTATTCCGTCCCCCTCTGAGGTTGGACAGGCAATAAGGAGCCGAGAAGGATGATATCCAGCCGCCAGGGTGCGAAGCGATGGGAGGCCGTAGGCCGACCGAAGCGAAGCACCCTGGCGCGGCGGCTCCGGAGGGCTCAGGTCCTTCACCAGGAGAACCCCTATGTCCCAAACCCAACCCCTCCCCGAAGGGAATATCCAGCGATGGACGGCCAAAAGGAAGGCCGCCGTCGTTCTGGACCTGATCAAGGGAAAGATCACGGCCGCCGATGCCGCCCGCCAGCACGGGCTGACCGTGGCCGAGTTGGAGCAGTGGAAGGACGACTTCCTCAGCCAGGGCACGGAGGCCCTGCGCACCCACCCACGGGACCGCGAGGCCCAGTGGGAGGCCGAGAAGCAGCGCCTGCAAGCCAAGGTCGGCGAGCTGGCGCTGGAGGTGGACATCCTAAAAAAAGCGCATCGCATTCTCGGCAAGGACTTGCCGGAAGGGATCTCGTGAATGCGGTGCGGTGCGATGTGCTGGAGGCGGGGATGGAGATCCCGATGACTCGCCTCTGCCGGGTGCTCGGTGTGCCGCGCTCCACGGTCTACCACCAGCCCAAGGTGGAGAAGCTGCATCGCCCGGTGGACGAGGCCCTGGCCAGGACCGTCCACGAGATCATCCAGGCCCACCCGACCTTCGGCATCCGGCGGGTATGGGCCTGGTTGAGGTATCGCCTGGGTCAGTCCACCAATCGCAAGAAGATCCACCGCCTCATGCGGATCAAGGGCTGGAGCTGCCGCCAGCGGGCCGTGGGGAAGCGCCCAAGGGTGCCGGGGTCGAAATCCATTGCCCCGTTCCCCAACCAGCGCTGGTCCACGGACATCGCCCTGGTGGAATGCGGGGTTGATGGTTGGTGCGCGTTCGTGCCCGTCCTGGACTGCTGCACCCGCGAAGTCCTGGGCTGGAGCCTGGATCGAACGGCCAGGGCCCAGAATGCGGAACGCGCTCTGGAAGAAGCCCTGATCCACCGGTTCGGATGGACCCACGGCGCACCGCCGGGCCTCGCCCTCCGCCATGACAATGGCCTCGTGTTCGGCTCCCGGGCCTACCGGGCTCTGGTCAAGGACTACGGCCTGAAGCAGGAATACATCACGCCCTATACCCCCGAGCAGAACGGCTTGTGCGAGCGGTTCATCCGTTCGTTCAAGGAAGAGTGCGCCTGGCTCCACCGGTTCCAGGACATCCGCGAAGCCCGCGCCGTCATCGCCCGATACATCGACCACTTCAACACCCAGAGGCCCCACCAGGCCTTGGCCTACCGGACGCCCCGAGAGGCGTTCCTCAACCCCCAACCCGCTGCCTGATAACCCTCAAACTTGTCCAACAATCAGGGGAGCACTACAGGGGACGGAATATCCCGTCGTCGTCAGCTTCACCCAGTCCGTCCCGTGCGTCAGGCCGGAAACCCCCCAGCCCAGCGCCGTCTGACTGTCCGAATCGAATCGGATCCCCGCTAACATCCCCCGATGAGCTATGGAAGCACTTTGAGCGGACACAAATTCTTACTGGCTACTTCCGTCAATGGAGCTATTGAACGATTTTCAAATCTATCAAAACGATCATCCGTCTTGATTTTCTCCTCCATATTTTTAACCACCGATATAAATTTTTTAAAATCATCTCTACTTAATATCTTTTTTTTAAACAATTCCTCATCTGTGCCTCTAGCATTCATAATACCAAATCCTATCAGTTGCTTTTCCGCATCATCTATATAAAGATCGGGTTTATGAGTAGCATGCCTAACAATATCTTCAATTTTAATAAATGTAAAAAGAGCTAAACTATAGGTTTCTCGATCAGAGGGTTCTCGGGCAAAAAATAACCCTCTCTTTTTAAAATTATTATTGGACAATAGCCTAGCCAACAATTTAAAACCATCAATAGGCAACATTCTTCCATCTGAGACCAGTTGAGATGTACAATCTTGAATTTTAACAATGTCACCTTTAGACGGCTTATATGTAAAAAATCCCGAGTGTGGACATTGCTCTCCTAAATAAGTAATTGAATAGCGCACTCCCTTCCATTCAAAATGCGTACATTCGATGCCGCCAAATAAGGAAGTCAGCCCAAAGAGAAAAGCAGCAATTCGTCTCATTTCGGATCCTTACTCAGATTTAACATCGGCGGGTTGGGGGGACTGGGCTAATTCCGGAATTTCAACTTGTGTTCCGCTCTTTATCAGTCCTTCAACTTCCTTTTGAGCTAATCCCGTCGCTATCTCATATTTTGTCTTATCTCCAATCAGTTCAGATCCACGCATACTAGTAGGTTTATCATGATTCATTACCTCATGGGTGCCGGGGCTCTTATCATGTGGGTTTAAAATACTAAATGATCCAGTTCGCATCTCCTTCTCAAGCACAGATTTAAACTGTGGATCCACCCCGCCTTTTATAACCTCAGTGAAAGTAGGTATGCTTTCCGGGCTGACCCCAGGATGTTCTCGGACATACAACTCAATGTAGTTACTATGAGAGTAGAGATCACCGACTCTATGACTGGTCGAGGCAAGACTAAAAGGATTGTTCAAATTTGCCCTATCTATTTTTGCGTTCCAATTACTAACAATTCCTTTGTAATCCATATCGTCAAAATGTTGAGATG
The DNA here is from genome assembly GCF_030845995.1 of Geothrix sp. 21YS21S-4. NCBI lineage: Bacteria > Pseudomonadati > Acidobacteriota > Holophagae > Holophagales > Holophagaceae > Geothrix > Geothrix sp. 21YS21S-4. The sequence goes on along the minus strand of NZ_CP132719.1, from coordinate 589,887 downwards.
GTTTTGTTTGCGTGAAAACATCAATAACACCCGACCATAGCACTACAATTTTTGTCCACATCCAATTGGCCTGAGGAAGAGTATTTTGCAATGCTTTCTCTGTAATACCCATATGAGTCGGGATGTCAAATTTCCCCGTCGGATCTTGTTTCCCAATAGGATAATTACCTGCATACATATATGGATTCGGATATTGTCCTGCTGGGTCCTCACTCAGGAATCGACCGATCTCCGGCAAGTAATACCGCGCCCCGTAGTAGTAAAGCCCCTGCTCCTCATCCAGCATCTGCCCTGTGTAGCGGTGGCTGTCCTTCTCCCCGAATGACCGCAGGTTGATCCCAAACGGATCATCATCTCCCGTGAATCGGTGCTGCCCGTTCTGGTCGATGAGGAGTTTGGTGCTGCCCAGGTGGTCGGTGATGAACCAATCTACGCGCCCGAGTCTGTTTTCGGGAATCCACGAATCCGGAAGGGTCTGCCCCGTATCCTCCACGAGTTCCGCCTGGTCGTAAGTCCCGGCCTCATTCAAAACAATTCTCAGGTTCCCTCCGGGAGCCGAGAGTCCCCGCTGAACCTCCGGCGTCCATCCCGCTCCCAGGTTCTTCCAGATGCTGAAGAGATACTGCTTGCCTGGGTCCAATCCGCTGACGGTCCGCTCGTAGCTGCCGCCCGCGCTGACCTTCAGCGCATGCAGGCCCTCCCGGGAGATGCCCGGGCCGACATCCGCCACCTCGGCGCCGCCAGCCATGACACCTCCACCGGTTCCCAAGGTGTATTCAAACCCAGGATCCGGCCACAGGTTCGCCTGGCCGCTGATCGTCGCTGACGCCGGCAGGCTTCTCACAGCTACTTCATCGAAATAGACCTTCGGCCCATCCACATCGGGAATCAGCAGACGAACCTTCAACTCCGAGCCTGCCGTCAGGGTGGCCCCAGCTTTGATGGGCGTCCATGCAGTCGCAGCACTCAAGGGGCTCTGCGCCAGCACCGTTCCATCGGCTCTCACCAACTGGATCTGTCCCGACGCCACCCCTGTCTCGCTCCGCACCTTCGCGGAGACCTCCACCTTGTCGTTGATGCCGAAACTCCCCAGGGACTGCTCCACATAGCCGGTCCCCGACCCCTTCGTCATCGCCAGCACCTGCCCCTGAACCGACCCTGTCGCGGTGTCGGCGACCACCTGCATCATCGATCCCGCCGAAATCCCCGCGCGCCATCCGCCCAGGTTCCCTCCGGCTGCGGCCGCCTCGAAGCCCCCATTCAGGAGCCCTACGGACTTCACCGGCTGGCCGTCCTCGTCCCAGGAAACGCGAGCCAGTCGCGATCCTGCGCCGAACACGTAGGCCGTATACCGCCTGGACGCGCCTCCGCCTTCGCCGGGACCGCCCCCCCAGAACCGCAACCCTTCAAAGAATCCCTGAGCTCCGGCCGGGCACTGCCCCACGTTGATGAAGATCAGGGCCTTCGTGGCGCCCGCAGGCGCGGTTCCCGTCGTCGTCAGCTTCACCCAGTCCGTCCCGTGCGTCAGGCCGGAAGCCCCCCAACCCAGCGCCGTCTGACTGTCCGAATCGAATCGGATCCCCAGGATCGCGTCTCCGGAGGTCATGCCGATCGTTCTGGCCCGGCACTCTCCCGAAAGCACGTCCCCCCCCTGGCAGGGGACCGTATAGTAGCTTCCTCCCCATCCCGTGGGGTCCGCGGTGAGCGCGACCGAACCGGCCCCTTGCCACAAGTTGCCGCCTCCGCTCCGCTGCTCCATCTCCATCAGGACTTCCGTCCCGTTCGCCAGATAGGACGTCTCGCGGTCCGAGACCACCTTCGCCCCCTGCGTCACCTTGTCCCGCTTGTAGATGCGCGTCCCGCTCATGTCGTAGCGCAGGCTGCTCTCCACTGTCCGGCCGTCCGCGGCCGCCCGCGCCATCCCGGTCGGCAGCCGCATGAACCGCGAGTCCCCGTAGGTCAGGGACTGCTTCTTTCCATCCCTCCAGATCTCGCTGGCGGCGCCATCCGCCGTGTAGGCGAACCCGTCGCCCGCGCTGGCGTCCCCACCGCTGGCGCCTTGAAAGAGTCCTCCTTCCGTCCGCAGCAGCTGGTTGGTTCCGCTCTTGTAGCGGTAGGTCCACGTCGCGCCCTTAGCTTGGGAGGGATCCGAATCGTAGGACGCCACCGCGTGCGTCTCGCGATTTCCATGGGCGTCGTAGGTGTAGGACGTATGGTCCGTGAAGACGCCCGTCCCCCCCGCGTTCTTGAAGATGCCTTCGGCTCTGACCAACTGGCCCAGAGGATCGTAACCGTACTGATAAATGCTGCGCGTGGCGGCATCCCGGGCCTTGGGCGTCGTCGCCAACAATGCCGACACGTTCTCCTGAAGCTGCCGGTTCACCTCTACGGAGGTGATCAGCCCCGTATCGCTGTCGGCATACTCCAGGTTCTCGACAAAACGGGGCTTCTTGAACACCGTGTCATCCGCCGGCAATGAGGGCGTAGGTGCCGGTGTAGTGCCGTCGCCCAGCCCCTGCACCGACCAAGAGAACGACTGGGTGGTCGTCAAAGCCGCGGCCGGCGCCGGTGGTTGGTCCGTCACGCTCAAAGTCAGCGAGGCGCTTCCCGCCGCCGTGGGGATTCCCATCAGCCGTCGGCTGGATACGTCGAACGTGAGTCCCACGGGCAAGCCTGCAAGCATCGGCGCTCCGAGAGGATCTCCATCCGGATCGCTCAGAAGTGGCAGATCGACCACCACATACGTGCCAGCTCGCAATGCGGGGAGCGTCCATGTTCCGATCACCGGAGGCCGGTTAATGGAGACCATCACCGTCTTGTCAGTGGTCCCTTTGAGGTTGGTGGCCACCAGATGGTAGGCCACAGAGGACTGGCTCTGCGCGTCCGTGGAAGGAGTCACGGTAAGGCTGCCGGAGGCCGGCAATCCAACCTGCAGGGTGGGGCCCCCGACCACTTCGACCAACAAGGCACTAAGCGGCCCATCCACCTGCCAATTCAGCTTGGCGGTCTGACCGGGGCTGAGCCGGGCGGCATCCACTGAAAAAATTCCGATGGAGGGAGCATCGGTGGGAAGGGTGGTGGTGTACGTCGTCGTCTTGATGGCTACGCCGCCCTTTCCATCTTTGACGGTGTAGGTAATGGAATACGTTCCCACCTTTCCCGAGGTGCCCTGGAAGACGCGGGTGGCGGGATCGAACGTGAACGACAGCCCATCCGCGGGGAAACTCACCTCATAGGTCAAAGCGTCGCCATCCGGATCCGTCGCGGCCGGCAGCACGAAGGACTGGGCCGTATTGGTAGGGAAGGTCTGCGGCACCGGATCTACCGTAAAGACGGGCGGGCGATTGAGGTGAACCACGACCTGGGCCGTTGTAGAACCGGACGCGTTGGTCGCCCTCAAGGTATACCGCGTACTCTGGGTTGGATTCTTGGTCGCCGAAGTCCCCAAATTCCCACCTCCGCCTTCCGGCGGATCGTCGGTGGGAATCATGCTGGCGCGAAGCGCGGTAAAGGGTTCCTCAAGGACTGCGTAGTTTCCGTCATACTGCGCCGAAACGAACTGGGCATCCCAATGAAGGGACACGGGCTGGCCCGCCTGGATGTTGAGATCCGCCGTCGGGCTCCCCCCAGAAACCGTGCCAAGGAAGGAATTGATCACAGGCAGCGGCACATTCACCGTCAAAGTCAACGACTGGCTGAGCTGGGCTCCTCCGGAATCAGTGGCGGCATAGGTCACTGTGAAGAAGGCAGGATAGCTGGCCTGGAGCCCCAGGGTCCCGATGATCCGGTGGTTGGCCGCGTCGAAGCTCAACCCGGCGGGTAGCGTGCCCGTCAATGAATACGTGATTGCATCGCCATCGGGATCGGCCGCCGGTGGGAGCGTTGCATTCACCGGCGTGAGGCCGGTCCAGGCCAGGTTTATGGGTGCTGTGGTCCAGGTCGGGAAACGGTTGACGTTGACCCTGAGCTCGGCGCTCACGGAACCGGACTGGTTGATGGCCGTCAAGACGTAACGGGTGTTCCTCGACGGAGAAACGGCCGTGGAAGTTCGCGGCTCCACAGGATTGCCGCCTGTTCCGCCCCCACCGCCACCTCCTTCGCCAGGGTCCTGAATGGGAACGTTGATGATCGTCGCCTTCAGTGTGGACAGCGCCTCTTCGCCGAGCTCGTAACGGCCTAGCGAAGCGGAAGACACAAACAGCGCTCCCCAATTCAGAGTCACCGTCTGACCTGCTTTGACGGTGATGGCCGAAGCAGAGGATACCCCCGGAGCAGATGCCTGAAATGTGGTAATGACTGGAGGAGGGAACTTTACGGTCAGGGTGAGCGACTGGGAGACCTGTCCGCCTTTGGGATCCGTCGCCGTATAAACCACGGGGAATGCGACAGGATAATCGGCTTGGGCCGCCAGGGTGCCGCTGATCCGGCGAGTGGCGGCATTGAAGGTCACTCCCGCGGGGAGGTTCCCCGACAGGGAGTAGCTGAGTCCGTCCCCATCGGGATCCGTGGCGGCAGGTAGGGTGGTATCAACCGCAGTCAACCCCGTCCACAACTGATCCACCGGCAGACTGGTCCAAACCGGGGGACGATTGATGTTGATGACCACTTGGGCTGTCGTCGTCCCCGAACTGTTGCTGGCACTCAGAATGTAGCGCGTCCCCACACCGGGCGTGACCGTCGCCGAGGTGCCCAGGGAATTCCCGCCACCCCCTCCTTCACCTCCATCAATGGGAATCATCGTAGCTCGCAAGGTCGTGAGCGCCTGATCGGAAAGCGAGTAATTCCCATCCGTGTTGGCGGAAACGTACTGCGCCGTCCAACGGAGCGTGACGGCTTGTCCCGCCTGCGCCTGAACCGTGGTTCCTGCCGTTCCTCCCGCAGGGGTGGCCGTGAAAGAGGTGATCACCGGAAGCGGAACGTTCACTCGGAACGTCAGACTTTGACCAAGCTGGGCCCCTCGCGTGTCGGTGGCGACATAGGTGACCGAGAAACTGGCCGGATAGCTGGCCTGGGCCGCGAGAACCCCTGTAATCCGCCGGGTGGCAGGATCAAAGCTCAATCCGACGGGCAAAGTTCCCACGATGGAGTAGCTGACGGCATCCCCATCGGGATCCGTCGCGGATGGCAGCGTCGCATCCACCCCCGTCAGCCCCGTCCAGGTCATTCCTGCAGGTGTGACGTTCCAGCTCGGAGGACGGTTGACGTTAACCGTGACTTGGGCTGTGGCGGAACCGGACGCGTTGCTGGCCGTCAGAATGTAGCGGCTGCTCCTTGAAGGTGTGACGGTCGTGGACGTGCTGGGCTCCGTGGGGGTCGTGCCTCCCCCTCCGCCGCCACTTCCTCCCCCGCCGGGATCGTCGATGGGAACGTTGATGATTGTCGCCTTCAGCGTGGACAGCGCCTCTTCTCCCAGACCATAGCCCCCACCGGTCGCCAGTGACACATTCTGGGCGGCCCAGGCCAGGTTGACGGCTTGCCCCGCATTGATGGTGATCGCGGGAGCGGCCGAAACGCCCGAAGCCGAAGCCACGAACCAAGTGATCACGGGAAGGGGAGCCTTGACCGTAAAGGAAAGAGATTGACTAATCTGCGCGCCACGGACATCCGTCGCGATATAAGTCAGCGCGAACCCCGCCGGATAAGCAGATTGGGTGGATAGGGTGCCGTACACGCGGCGGTTGGCTGAGTCGAACGTCAATCCGCCAGGCAGGCTTCCGGACAGAGCATAGGAAATGGCATCCCCATCCGGATCCGTCGCACCCGGCAGCGTGAGATCCACGAAGGTCTGGCCGGGCCAAGCTTGCGCGGGAAGTGTGGCGTTCCAAATAGGGGGCCGATTCACCTGGACCAATACGGTGGCTGTGGCCGAACCGGAACGATTGGAAGCCGTGAGTACGTACGTGGTCGCCTGGGAGGGCGCCACCCCCATGCTGACCGCAATCCCGGCATTGGTGGAGCCACCCTGACCTTGGACCTGGACGCTGTAGTTCCCCCCATAAGAGGTCGACACGTACTGGGCATTCCACTGGAGCGTGGATGCCCCCCCTTGGACCACCGTCGAAGGGAGGGCCGTGAAAGCCGTGATGATGGGTTTTGGCACGTCGACCACGAAAGTGGCCGTCTGGGCGACACCGCCGCCTTTCCCGTCGCTGGCGGAATAGGTCAGAGAGAAGGTGGAGGGATAACTGCCCAAAGCGCTCAACGTGCCGTAGACCCTGCGAGAAGCAGGATCAAAGGCCAACCCGGGCGGCAGGGTGCCGGAAAGCCCATAGGCGATTCCGTCACCATCCGGATCAGACGCCGAAGGAAGCGTGACATCCACACCGGAAAGCCCTGGCCAGGTTTGAGCGGACACGGTTCCATTGAAGGAGGGAGCCCGGTTGACGTAGACGATCACCTGGGCGGTAGCGCTGGCCGAGTCGTTCCGCGCCGTCAAAATATAGCGCGTGCTGCGGGTGGGAATGGCGCTCGCAGAGGTACCAGGTTCCGTAGTCCCCCCTCCGCCACCACCGCCACCTCCCCCGCCTCCCCCAGGATCATCGATGGGAACCGAAATGAGGTGGCTGCGCAGACCTGCCAGGGACTCTTCACCCAGGCTATAGTTACCGCCGGTGGCGCTAGACACGTTTTGGGCGGCCCAGTTGAAACTGACGGTCTGACCGCTCTGGACGCTGATGGAAGTGCCGGCAGATACGCCCGGGGCTGAAGCCGTGAACGAGGTGATCACCGGCGCGGGAGCATGTACTGTCAAATAGACCAACTGGGAGATCTGCGCTCCACGGGTGTCCGTCGCGAGGTAGCTGAGAGGAAAGGTTCTCGGATAAGGGCTGGTCCCCCCCAGCGTTCCCGTGATCCGGCGGCTGCCTGGATCAAAGGTCAATCCCGGGGGAAGGGTGCCGGAGAGGGCGTAGCCAATTCCATCTCCATCCGGATCGCTCGCCGCAGGGAGCGTGAGGTCGATGGAAATCATTGCGGGCCAATCCTGGGCTGACTGGATCGCCGTCCATGTGGGAGGTCGGTTTACCTGCACGGAAACGGCGGCGGTGGCAGAGCCGGACCGGTTGGAAGCGGTAAGCACGTAGGTGGTCGCCTGGGAAGGCGTCATCACCACGCTCTGTCCCAAACCCATCCCAGTGGAACCGCCCCCTTGAATCTGGACGGAATAACTTCCTCCGTAGGCACTGCTGACGTACTGCGCACCCCACTGGAGGGTGGTGCCATTGCCCAGCAGCACGAGGGAGGGCGATGCCGTGAAACTGCTGATGGAAGGTGGGGGAACGTCCACGTAGTAAACGGCAGACTGGGAAGCGGTTCCCCCTCGCCCATCGCTCACGTAATAGGTGATGGTGTAACCACTGGGATAGGAGGCGAGGGTGGTGGGCGTCCCCGTGATGCGGCGGCTTCCGGGATCGAAGGCCAAACCCGGCGGCAATCCCCATGCACTGTAGGAGACGCCGTCCCCATCCGGATCCGAGGCCGCAGCCAAGGTGATGTCGACGGGAACCAGAGCGGGGAGAGTTCGCCCCGACAGCCCCCCGCCGATCACGGGGGAGTGATTCACCGTCACCGTAGCATCCGCCGTGACGGTTCCATAGGCGTTACTCGCGGAAAGGCGATAAGTGGTGGTATTCGCCGGCGCGACGGAAACCGAACTCCCGCTCACGCTTCCAACCCCGGAAATGCTGAGGGAGGTTGCGCCACTCACCGACCAACTCAAGGTAGCAGATTGCCCTTGGAGAATGGCGGAAGGGGATGCGCCAAAGCTACCGATGGTAGGCGGGGCCGGAGCGATGACGGTCACCCGCGCAGTCGCCGAAGAAGCCACGAAATTCACATTGGCCGGCGTACGCCGGACGCTCAACGTCACGGTGTAGGTCCCTCCCGTGCCATAAGTCTTGGTGACGGTGGAACCGACCGCGGTCGTTCCATCCCCAAAATTCCAGTTGAAGACATTTCCGTAGTCCGTGCCCCCCCAGAACGAAATGGCCTGGCCTACATTGACTGTGATGGGGCCTGGGGGTTCGATATCGGCTCCGACCGGTTCGGCATCTCCGGGATCGGGAGGCATCACTGCGATCCTGGAAACAGGAAGAGGTTCTGCCGCCAGAGCAGTTCCGAGGAATCCAATCAACGTGAGGACCGCAGCCCGCAATCCCAATCGCATCATCTTCATCGCGCCCTCACTTGCCCTGGATGGTCAACGAACGCAGCCAGCCCTGCGGGTCCTGGACCATGCGCTTGGCGACAAAACCTTCGCCCGGCCCGTAGATCACCGACCGGATTTCTCCCGTCGGCTGGTAGGCATAGCGGGCGAAATAGGCTTTGTCCTGTAGAGTGCCTACGGCGAACAAACGGCCCAATTCATCGTAGGTATAGACCACTTGCAACGGATCTCCGCTAGGGCCCGACGGATACACGATCCGCTTCACACGCCCGGCAAAGTCATAGTAGATACCGACGGCGTGATGCTGCCACGCACCACGGCCGTCCAGGAGACTTACCCACCGAATGACGACTCGACCATCCTGATCGTAGAAATAGCGTTCGCGCGTCGCTCCGTCGAATGTGAGCGTCAGATGCCCATCCGGAAAGCGCTCCCACAACTCTTTGGCAGGGAGTAGATCCCGCACCGCCTGTGGAAGATTCGAAGCGGCCGCCAACGGGTCGTCCTCTCCGGTCACGTAGGCATCGTACAGGTTTCGTGAAAGTCCTTCGGTCGCCAATGCGGAAAAGGACGTGCCACTTTCGTTCGCCGGAACCACTCCTTCAATCTCGAAATTCGTACCAGGGGCTCCTGTCGTCTCTCCCACCGCCACCACGCGGAAGATCTGGTCGTAGTAGGTCCGGGTCCAGGTTTGGGGAGATTTTCTGCGCTGCCCTTCGGTCTGGCTGTAATAGGCCCGCCCCTTCTGATCGACCCAAAAGCGAGTGATGCCTTCGTCCGGATTGTGCGTGGCGACAAGGTGACCGGAAGCGTCGTAGGCATTGTGAGTGGCGTAGGGGAGCGGTGTTAATGAGGGAGAAGCAGATGCCGAAGGATTCCAGGCAAGGCTCGCGACGAGCAAAGCATGATCGGGGGCATATCCCCATTCCCCACTTATCCAGGTGAGGCCCTTGGGAGGAATCACCACCCTCAAATGACCTTCCGAATCAAACACATATTGGGTCACCAAGTCCTGCTGGACATCGGCCCGCATAGGCTCCGCCTGAACGACGGCTCCGCGATGACGGGGAGCGGCGGGAAGAAATGCCTTTCCCCGGAAATCCCGGAATTGATCCGTGTAGGTCCGGGTCGGGTTCACGATCTTGTAGACCGTCCTTCCTTCCGGATCTTTCACTTCCGCAACGGCGGACCCGTCGGGGTCCGTCACCATGCTGACCGTGCATGTCCCCTGCCCCTCGATCTCCACCGTTCCGTACTGGGTGTATGTAAATCCCGGCACTCGAGAGGAGGTCAGAGCATCGAGGCGGTCCTCGTCAATTTCGAGGCCGGCCATGCCCAAATTAGAATCCATGCTGAATTGATTGATTCGGACCGCATCCTCGGGACGGACAGCTCCGTTCTGGTCGATGACACGACTGTTCCGAATGCGCAGAGCAAGCCGAACAGGAATATCCCGAGTCGTCAGCCAAGCCGTGTCAAGATGCCCCCCCGAATCCACAGCAGCGGTCTGCTCCTGGCCGTCTACCACCCATTTGGCCTCGAAAGGACCACTGATCTGGATGCTCAAACTGATTTGAGCCTGGGGATAGACCAGCCCGATGGGCAACTGAACCTGGCCGCAAGGTTCTTCGTAGGTCTGTGTGTAAGGGTGGGTCTGGCCATTCTCGTCACGGTCGTCCCATGAGGCGAGATAGCTCTCCTGCGGCTGCAGAACGAGGGCCGGTTGAGAATCGGTGGTGTCCCAACCCCAATGCCCATCTGCCGTTATCCCAAGAGGAAGCGTCGACCCATCAAAAGTCTGTGTCCACTGTTGCTTCTGCGCTTTGATCTCCCCAAAGGGAAGAACTTCCCCGGGTTCGAAGCGGGCTCCCAAGGGCCGGGAAAGAACAGGGCGACCCGTCGGATCCTGGGAGGCCAGGGTGATGCCAAAGGGCTGACGCTGTTCGTTCAGGCGAACCTGCGCTTTGTCGCCCGCATAGGCCGCATCGCTCATGGCATCCTCGATGATCCGAGCACGAAGGACCGCGGCTTTTTTGATGGCATCCAAGCCGACAGAAGGCTCTCCCGGTAGGCTACGCACCCAACCCTGAGCGCTTTGGACGACACCGCTCGCATCCGAAGCAGCCCAACCGTAGCCCCCCACCAGAGGCTTGCCCAGGAAATCCTCCATATGCCCAGCCTTGAACACCACCGGCGTGGTGACGCCCCCTACCTGAAGCTGCTTGGCACCAGGGGGGAAACTCGGTCCACTGGCAGTACCCACCGCGAGGAACGCGATGTCGAGCGGGTCTCGTCCCGCGCTTCCGGCCCGCTCGTCCAGGAGGTAGGAAACGCTAAAGACCGGCTTAGCTAAAAGATCGCTTCCTTCCACAGACAAGCTGATGGGCCGATTGTCCAAAGATGGCCACAGACGAACGGAACCATCCGGATTTTTCGTCCCCCGTTCCTCATCGAGGTAACCCACCTGGACCGTGGCCACCCGGTTGGAAGCAGCCCATCCACCAGGAAGCGACGGAGAATCCATCTTTTCGATCAACTCGGAAGCAGTCGCCGCGAGGGAACGTTTCACCAAGGACGCCCGGCCTCCCTGGAGCACCGCAGAAGCCGACACGGGCTGGATGCTGATGGTGCCCGCACCTCCCGTAATGCCCCCCTGTCCCTTCCCGCCGATTTCCTGAGTCAGTACAGTGGAGCTTCCATCCCCGCGCTCGATCCAGAGCCACAGGACCTTGGCCCCATTCCCCCACCGACCGTCTCCCGGAAGGCTCCAGACGCTTCCCTTGTCGAGCGGAAGCTCCGTCCAAGCGCGCAATGGTTTTTCCGTATCCCCATCAATGACCTGATAACGGACTCGCCGCAGCGTCGATGCTTGTTCCAACCGAAGCGCGTAGGCGCCTGTCGACGGCCAATCGCCGCTTCCCACCAAGCGCTCACTTCCATCCTGGGTGAGATAGGCCCTTTGGAGCCATCCTCCTCCCGTCTCCTCCAAGCGGAATCCTGTTTCTAGGCGCTCTGGACGAACACCGCCGCCCTCTCGTTCCCAGCGGAGGTCCCATTCCAAGACATAGCTTCCTTCGAGCCAGGTCTTGCATGCCTCCGCAGGCCGCCACAGGTCGGTGACCTGATAACGGTTGGATCCCATGCGCACAGGCACCAGGTTTCGACTGGGAGCGACCTCCCTCCCTGCTTCATCCACAATGCGAAGCGTCACCGACTTCAAACTGCCGGTGCCTTCGAGCGTCCACAGCATTGGAACGTCACCGGCGAATTCCCGACAAATTCTCCGCGGCTCGAAGGCCACCTGCCCCACGACGGTCTGGGCGACCAGGAAGCACAGGAACGAAGGGAGAGGCCGAATGCGGGTTCTCATCATCTTCTCCTGCGCCTACTGCTGCGCGGCATGGCGGTATTGGGTGGCCGAAGAGGCCTGCCCATAGGGGTCGTAGGTCGCGATCAGACGACCGAGACCGTCATAGCGATAGCGAGTCGTTCGTCCATTGGAACCGGTAATGCTCGTCACGAGGCCGCAGGTTGGATCGTACGTGAAGTGGCTTATGGAGACGGGTGCCCCGTTTCGACGCCACGGGAAAATAGACACATCGTCCATCAGCACATTGGACAGCGTGGCGGTTGCGCCCGAATCCACCCGTGCTCGAAGGAGCCACCAGCCGCCTTCGGCGGGAACAGCCTTCTTCCAATGGATCGCCGCCCCACTGAGGGCCCCCTCGGCGGCTGAAGCCGTCGCCACTTTGACGAAGGCTCGGAATTCATAGCCTTCATCAGCCATGCCACTCGGGGCAGCGGGAATGCCAAAAGTGTGGGTGCCAAAATACGCACCCCCTCCCGTATAGGCAGTGGCCAACCGCACTCTTGGATCCGCGTCATCGCTCCGGCGATTGCAAGCAGGAGCGCCTACTTGGCGACCCTTCGGATCTTCGAAGTTGTAGTAGCGGACCTCTTGATACCGGGCGTTTCCGAATTTTGCAATGGGGAGGTTCCCAGCAGGCAATGTCGCCTCTCCGTAGGGGTATCCATAGACGCTGCATCCGAAGACACCATCCCCATCGATCGCCTCCAACGCATGGGCAAAGGCGTCATAGATGGTGGTGGCTCCTGCCATCAACCAGTTGGCATCCTTGAAAGGCTGGACCCGCGATGCCCAGCTTCCGCTTCCTGAATCCAGGTCCTTTGGAGTCCAGCCCCACCTCGGAGAGCTCGCTTCCCCAAAGACAGGGGGCGCAGCTCCCGTTCCCATACCATTCCACACGAACTCCCCACCCTTGAACCAAGCTCCGGGCTTCCGGTCTACGTCCTCCGGCTGCTGCCAAGTATCGATCTTGCTGTTCAGGAATGTTTCCGCACCAGTGGGGGAGATCCGAAGGGTCGTTCTCTGGGCAATCTGGCTGAGGGCGTGACCGAAACCCTTCACGGGTGGATTCCAGCCCGCGATCGCCTGGTCAGGCTCAGGGTCCTGATCCATGGCGGGATAGACCCAGTACGCTGGCCAGATGCGGTTCACGATCTTCTCGTGGTAATTGAAAGGATCTCCACCGTCCTTCTCGAACCGATTCCGGATAAAGGGAAGGGATTGCCCCCCACGGGGATTCGGAATCATCTCCGTCGAGCGCTCCGAAGAGGGCACGGTCTCGACCCGGCGTCCGCGCTGCCAGGTTTCTAGAGACGCGCCCGTACGGCGATCGAAGCGGGTATGGCGAAGCACGGTGAGAAGGCGCAGCCCTTCACCATACGTCCGAACTTCGGAGATCAGAGGAGCCAAACTGATCTCCCGCACACCCACAAGCGAGCTGTGCCATCCCGTTTCCACCACTTCTCTTTCCGGTGGATCGTCGCCCATCCAGAGGGAACGGCGATTGTTCTGGACCTGCTGGCTTAACGTAGGTGTTACGGTGTCGCGGGAGGTGATCACCCGCGTCGTGGACGAGGTCTGGGCGTTCATGACCGTCACGTTAATAGAGGCATTCAAGTAGCCTGGAGAGTCGCTGGGGAAGGATTGCCCGACGGTCCCTTCCGGATGGGCTGGATTACGTTCCACCAAGCGGGGCAGAGTGTTTCCTAAGGCCGGATCTCCAGACCAGGAATAGGTCATGTCGGGCCGAGGAGCATTACCCCCCAGCCGCTCCCGATCCTCGTCCGTCCCTGCGCTCATGCCGACAGGCAAAGCGCGGAGATAGCCTTCCAACTGTGTGAAACGGTTTTCGGTCCGGGTGAGCGGACGACCCAGCGCATCTCGATCCTCTCTCCACAGCAACTGGCCCCACCACGAACCCACGTTGAAGATTTCGGTCATCCGCACGCTATTGGTCATGACTTTTCCGTTTGCGCGTACGGTATTCACAAATTCAGCTTCACGCTGAAAATGAGGAAGATCACGAGGAGAGAGAAAGCGATAGACCGTTTCTCCCATGGGCGTGGAAACCCGCTGTGCGTTTCCACCCCGCTGGATCGGCTGAACCCCGGCGGGATAGGGATCGTCCGTCCAGGAATGCCTCACGATCACGCGGCTGTGAGTGATGCCTCCTCCTCCTTCATTGGCCCAGCCGCCTTTCTCCGTCTGGATCACGCGGTCATCCTGCAGGGAGAAGCCGAATGGGGGCGGTTCCTGCGCAGCTACGCCGCTGGAGGTCCACACACCGTCCACAAAATCTGTATAGCTATAGCCGGTGGTGTAGCGCCGCTGTCCATCAAAGCTGATGATGCGCTTCACACGAACTCCGCCTCCCAGTTTCGGAGTGGCCTGGGCGCGATTCCAACTCACGGTCATTGTCGCTGGTGGCCGTGCCGGCCATAGCATGGCGGGATCGGTGACCGTCAAATCTGCCCCACTCGACGTACTGGCGAGATGCACGAGGGCCGCCCGGTGAAGCACGTCTTTCCGGTTCTCATCAGGGCTGGAGTTGTATCCCATGCGCAGCATCACCATTCGGTCTACCGCTGCCGCTGCCACCGTAGCAGCGGCCTTCGTCTGCGGGGCCAAGTCCGCCAGCCATTTCTTGGCCGCGATGGACTGGGAACTCCCTTTTTCTTTCAGCGCCTTCACGGCATAGTGCCGCTTCAGGTCGACAGGATTGGGTGCACTCTCGATGGGGATGCGGCCATTTGCTTTCGACTGGGATATGGACGCTGTTTTCTTAAGGGCAGTCTGACTCAGGTCCACGGTTCCCAGGACCTTGAGGGGGCGGAGCTGAACGCGTCGCCGGAAAATCTCCCATTCTTCCGGCGAGACTGGCCAGCCGGTTGGGAGCTGAAGGGAGGGATCGGGATCTTGAGTCGCCTCTTGGAGCCAAGCCTCCATATCGACGGTATAAGATACGTCCTGAGCCGCGTAGGCCCGAGAGTTTTGAGGAATTCGGTCCTGGACGTAGGTGTAATCCTTGGGTTCGTATTGCACGTCGAGCGTGCCCCCACTGGGTAGGGTGACGCGCGTCAACGACCAAGCTGCCTGATCGTCTCCATTGACGTCTCGGTGGTTCCATAGCCCTCCATCCCGCTTGTAGAAACCCCAACGGTCGTATTTGTACTTGTCTCCCCAAGCCGGGTTGAAAGCATATTCGAAGCGATAGGGAGGAAGGACTGCGCTGCCGGCTTTCCCGTCCCGCCCGTACGTCCACACGGCTTTCAGGGTCAGTTTTCCTCCACCACTGCTATTGGGAACCCCTTGCTGCAGCTCGTAGGTGTAATCGAAATGCACCTGCTTGACCACTTGGCCGGTGGCCTTTTCCACAAGGTAGATGTCGTCGAGCCGCTGCATGGCGCCATCGGATACCAGGGCCGGCTTTCCCACCACCTGCTCGTCCCATTGACGGGCAAGATCCCGGAAGCCCTCCTGGCTGACCGGATCTCCCCAAAATTGGTCCTTTCTCAGAATCTGGACTTCGAAACGAGTCGTAACGCTGGTCTCGCAGACAGGAGGCTCCTGGTCGCTCAGGGCACGTTTCCCATCCGCCTCCAGCTTCGCCTTCAAGGGAGTCGGGGTTTGGGGCCCAGGGTGACTCGCACCCGCGGCGAAGGTGCGGCTTCGGCGTATGGCAGCCGTTTTGACCGGCACCCCATTCAGCACCATCGTCACGGATGTTCCTAGGTAGGTTGACGTCTCTGTACCGGTCAGCTCTCCCTCGCAGATTCCACTCGTGACCGTGTGGACATCGGAAGCATCCACATGCCACACCGCATCGGCAAAATTGAGCTGGACACCCAAGCGCTCAAGCCCATCCGATGACGTTGACAGCGTATAGGTCCCGGAGTTTCCTGAAACCGTTCCGATGCTCAGGGGAGTGGTGCTTCCGCCGATCTGTTGGCCGTCCTTGCGCGGGCTGGTCACGAAATGAGCCACATGAGTCGCCGTTTCGATTCGGCTAAGGTACTTGATTTGTTTAAAGCCGGATTGCATGGAGAACATCATCCCGGCCTTGTCCTTCCCCAAGGCGTCAATGCGATTGACCGGTCCGTCATTCATTCGCCCATCGACCGAAGAACTCCATTTGTACCGGTTAGCGGCTAATGCATAACTGAATCGAACCCAGCCGCCGTGGTCTCCATCCGAGAGCTTCCCGTCCTCGTCTGCATCCCAGTAATCGGGATACTTTAATTCGGAGAGGTACCATGCATAGGCGTAGTTGCCAGGGTTATTTACCTTGGAACGTAACCATTCCCCCACCAGGTCCTGCTTATTCGCACTGAGTGATTCGCTTTCCCAGTGCCATACAGGCTCACCAAAGGTGTACCGTTTCCCATCAGTCTCCCACACATCAAAGGCTGCAAAATGACCGCTTCCATCCAGACTCTCCTTGACGAATCGAGATCCCTTCTTAAAGGTCTTTCCCAAGACCAGTTGTTGAAGAGCATCTAGATCACCCAAAGAGAGTCGTTGAGACTCAGCCAGGCGCTGATTGAGCAAGCTTTTGAAGCCAACTTGGTCCATGCCGACATAATCAGGCTGAATTGACTCCGTATTATCGCCAAGGAACACAAAGCGAGGTTTGAATTTAGCAGGAACAGGAGTCTCTGTTCCCCAGGGCCAGTCTCTTCCTTCGTCCCACTTGTCCTTCACGACACGACGAGGGCGATAGACACGGTCTTCTCCTCGCGTGAGCTTCAATCCTCCCCCGGTTCCCTCCGCCATGACGGCATAGCCATCATTGCTCGGGAGATAGTGCAGTCCAGAGGCCAAAGCATGCTTTTCAGAATCATCTCGCATGGCTGCCGGGTCAGATTCCATCGTCCATTCATTAACGCGTTCGTCTTCGGCATTGATCTCGGTGTGATAGTAATAGCCGTACGCCTTTTCGGTATCGGTCTTATCTAGCCAGGATCGCGTGTAACTTGCGTGAATCCCAACCACTCCGATGCTGAACCCGATGCCGATCGTCTGACTATGCTGACCTCCTCCGGAATAGGATCCAAAGCTTCCGGAGGCTCCCCCGAAGTCATTCTTTGTGGCCAGACTGCTGGCCGCTTCGGACAAGTTCGTTTGAGTCGAAGTAGGACCAGATCCGCTCCTTTTAAAGGAATCGAGATTCAATGACACACCCGCATTCTTGCTTAAGCTCACGCCTCCACTCGCCAGGTCCATACTCGCGTTGAGTCCTGCGGAAAAACCTGGACCAGATACGCTCGCATTGGCGCTCGCCGTATAACTCACGCCTCCTCCCGGGGCGAAGTTGACGCTCACTCCCACGCTGGCAGAGGCGCTGAAGGGGCCTGCGTATACACCAACTCCGACCGAAAGGCCGATGCTTCCCCCAAATCCTTTAAAGCTGGTGTAACTGACTCCCGCCTCAATAAAGCAGAAAGTGACGCCAACAGAATAGGTCTCATAGACGTTGGAACGATAATTGGTATCGATCCCCACGCCTTTGAAATCATCGGGATAACCACGAACGGCGCGAGAGATGCTTCCAGGCTGCAGGTTCCATCCCAGCCCAACCCAGGAGGCATCTTCTCCATGCTGGATACCAGCATGGTAGCTCAAGGCCAGGGGATAGCCCCCTTCGGGCCCTGGAACATTGATGACGGGGATGGTATATGCGAAATCCCCAGACGCGAGATTTACCAGGTCAGTGGTGTTTACTGGCTCGAATTTCGTTACCTCTGGAGCTGTGGCCCCACCAGTTTCCGCTCGCAGGCTCTGCCAAAGGAGACTGCCTTGGTCTTGAATCATCAGGACCACAAGCACCAACGCGATCAGCCTCCGAACAGGCCGGTCGCATAGCGTCAACCGCCAGAGCCTTTCTGCGCGGCCACAAAGCCTTGCCGCAAAAGTTCTGGTCCCCTGGAATTGTTCCATGCCCATCATTTCCTACTCCACCCTCAGAATTTGTCTTTCTGCGCGGACTGCTTCCAAAGGCGCTTGATACGCCATGCAGCCAGGACAGGAGGAGCCTGTTCCATCTGGAAACGAAGCATCCCCATCCCCTGACCAAATTCGCGAACAATCACTTCGAAGGGAGGTTGAACGGGTCGCCCTTCGAACACTTTGGGAAACACGAGGAAGAAGCGGCGATCAAGCCCCATCCCGAAACTCCGCTGATAAGCAACCTCCAGCGGGGGCACTTCCTTTCCTCCTGAAAGCCTCAATCGAATGAAACCATCCATCTCGAACAAAACGCGCTGCAAGTTGCGAGCATGGTCTCCCCACATGCCGCCGTTGTTTTCGATATCAACGGAAAGGCGCTCTTGCTCAGTAAGTCCAGTCGTCCGCTTGGGACCAATGACGAGTTGAAAAGTCCACTGTCGACGAAGACGTTCTAGCGCTTCTTCCAATTCGCGCTCGGCCTGTGTTCCCTCGGCAAAAGGCACCAACTGAATCGCCATGGCTTCATCCGACCTGAATGAAAGAGCCGCTCTGAGAGGAGCAGCCCCGCCCTCGACCTCCACGGCTGTACGCGTGGAAACTTCCCGCTCTCGTTCTGCGGCACTCCGAGCGCCGCAGCCCAGGAGCAGAGCCATGGCAGATAGAAAGGGAAGAACCGACCGACGCATCAACGATTCAAATCGGATAGCAGCGCTTCCGTGACGTCCACGGTATCGTCGCCGTGAAGTACCACACCTCCATTGAGCGTCCCCAGGACCATGCGATAGCCATTCTTCTGGGCGAATTTCTTGATACCGGAATTGATCTCCGCCAGAGCAGGCCCCATCAACTCCTGCTCCCGGTGGCCTCCCTTCTCTCTGAGGAACTCCAACCGTGACCTCAGCTGCGATGCCTGTTCACGGACCTTCGGCTGCTGGAGCGAGCCTGACTTGAGGACCTCCTGCAGCTTGATCTCCAGTTGTTTGGATTCCTCGGCCCAGGCTGCCGAATCCTTTTGAAACTGTTCCCGCGCCTGAATGAGAACCCTTGCCCGGCTCATGAGTTCATTGGTCTTGACGAACACCATGTCGGCACGCCGCAGTCTGGATCCCATCCAGAACCCCAAGCCTCCCGCCACCACAGCCACCACCAAAGCAGCACTCAGCAAAGAAACCCCAAAGGGTGATGCAGTTCGACTCTTATCCACGCCCACGTAAAACCTCCATGGGCGATGCGCAAAGCACGACCCAAATTCTTTGAAAGGAAAAACGCAGTTTAAACAACCCTGCGGTAGGGTTTCAAGCCGGAAGCTCTTGTTAATTTTTGTTAAGATTTAAATATTTATTTAATTAAGTTTGTAGCAAATCGTACAAACCCCAGCCCCTTTTGTCATTTGGTCATTCAAAAAATACAAACCACGTGGTTCCGAACCGCCATGAAAGTGCCTATTTGACTCATTTCCAGCCCTCTCCGAAGCTGACCATCCAAAGAGGAGGCTCGCATGCGCGCGCAGGTGCTGACGGAGTTCGGGGGACCGGAGCGGCTGGAACTGCGGGACGTGCCCCGGCCAGAGGTGCGGCCGGGAACGGTCCTGGTCCGCATCGCGGCGGCGGCGGTGAACCAGGTGGACCTCAAGATCCGCGAGGGGCTGCCCATCGGGCCCGCCCTGCCGGCGATCCTGGGGGCGGATTTGGCGGGAACGGTGGAAGCCGTGGGCGACGGCGTGACGGATCTCCGGCCCGGCGACGAGGTCTACGGATGCGCGGGCGGCGTGCGGGGCCACGGCGGAACGCTGGCGGAGTGGATCGTGGCGGACGCGCGGCTGGTGGCCCCCAAGCCGCAATCGCTGTCCATGCGCGACGCCGCGGCCCTGCCGCTGGTGGCCATCACGGCGTGGGAAGCCCTGGAACGCGCGCAGGTCTCGGCCCGAGATCACGTCCTCGTGCATGGCGGCGCGGGGGGCGTGGGTCACGTCGGCGTGCAGCTCGCCAAGGCCCGGGGCGCCCGCGTGGCGGCCACGGTGGGGGCGGAGGATGCCGACGTGGTCCGCGAGCTGGGCGCGGACGAGGCCGTCCTGTTCCGCGAAGAGGCGGTGGCGGACTACGTGGGGCGCCTCACCCAGGGCCGGGGATTCGACGTGGTGTTCGACACCATCGGCGGCCCCAACCTGGCGCCGTCCTTCGCCGCAGCGGCCTCCGGCGGACGGGTGGCGACCACCAATGCCCGCACCACGGCGGACCTGTCGCCCCTCCACGCCAAGGCGCTGTCGCTCCACGTGGTGTTCATGCTGCTGCCCATGCTGGAGGGGCCCGGCCGCGAGGCCCACGGGCGCATCCTGCGCGAGGTGGCCGCCCTGGTGGACGCCGGGCGGCTGCGGCCCCTGGTGGATCCGGCCCGCTTCACGCTGGAGACGGCGCCGGACGCCCACCGGCACCTGGCCTCCGGAGCAGCCCGCGGAAAGGTGGTCGTCGAGATCGGCTGAGCGATCCCGCCTTCACGGGTGGAGGCGGCCTTCGCTCCCGCAGGCGTGGCGGGCGACATGGCTGGCGGGACTCCGTGGCGCCGGCTCCAAATCGGGGCCCGGGGGAAGGTCCAGCTCCCGCAGGATGCCGCAGTCCCGGGTGGGCTGCGCGCCGCGGCACTGGCCGCGCAGCTCGCTGAGCTGGGCTTCGAGCGCCCCCAGTTCCGAGATCCGGGCCCGGACGTGGGCCAGGTGGACTTCGACCAGGGCGTTGACGGAATCGCAGGTGCGTTCGGGATCGAGGCGGGCCAACAGCAGGGCGCGGATCTCGTCGTGGGCCATGTCCAGGGCCCGGCAGCGGCGGATGAAGGACAGCCGCTCCAGGTGGCCGCGGTCGTAGCGCCGGTAGTTCGCCCCGTCCCGGACCGCCACCGGCAGCAGCCCCTCCCGCTCGTAGTAGCGCACCGTCTCCACGGTGCAACCGGCCTGGGCCGCCAACTCTCCGATCTTCATGGGGCCTCCCCTTGACCCTGGAGCAGCTTCAGGGTTTTGAATGGTCGAGGATACGGAGGAAAGGGGCGTTCCGCCATGGGCTGCT
Source organism: Geothrix sp. 21YS21S-4 (assembly GCF_030845995.1). NCBI lineage: Bacteria > Pseudomonadati > Acidobacteriota > Holophagae > Holophagales > Holophagaceae > Geothrix > Geothrix sp. 21YS21S-4. The sequence continues at coordinate 569,354 of NZ_CP132719.1, read as the reverse complement.
GCGACGGACAGGAGGGCTGCACGGGGCGGAAAGACGCGGCTCCCGCCCCCGCTCCGCCGCCCGTCCTCAGCGGCACCGGCATCCGGACCCGGCTGCGGATCCTGGAGATGGACTGCCCCACGGAAGAGGCCATGATCCGCAAGCAGCTCGGAAGCATGGCCGCCGTCGAGCACCTGGAGTTCAACCTCCTCGGGCGGATCCTGACGGTGATCCACGCTCCCGGTTCGCTCGATTCCATCCTGGAGGCGGTGCGGGCCCTGGGGTTCCATCCTCGGCCAGAGGAGGATGCCGCCCCCCCCGGGGCCGAACGGGCCAAGGCCTGGTGGCCCCTCGTGCTGTCGGCCATCGCCGCCCTGGGATCCGAAGCCGCGGGATGGGCGGGCCTGCCCCCCTGGACGGCCGCCGTCCTCGGCATCCTGGCGGTGGCCATCGGCGGGCTGCCCACCTACCGCAAGGGCTGGACGGCCCTGTACCACGGCAACCTGAACATCAACGCCCTGATGAGCCTGGCGGTGACCGGCGCCATGGCCCTGGGCCAGTGGCCGGAGGCGGCCATGGTGATGGTCCTGTTCGCGGTGGCGGAGCGGCTGGAAGCCCGATCGCTGGACCGTGCCCGCCGCGCCATCCAGGGCCTGCTCCGCCTGATTCCCGACACGGCCACCCTGCGGCAGGCGGACGGCTCCTGGCGCGACGTGCCGGCGGCGGCGGTGCCGGTGGGCAGCGTGGTGCGGATCAAGCCGGGCGAGCGCATCGCCTTGGATGGCGAAGTGCTCGGCGGCCGGTCCGCCGTGGACCAGGCCCCCATCACGGGCGAGAGCCTGCCCGTGGACAAGGCTGAGGGCGATCCGGTCTTCGCCGGGACGATCAACGGATCCGGCGCCCTGGAGTGCCGCGTCACCGCGGTGGCCTCCGACAGCACCCTGGCCCACATCATCCACGCGGTGGAGGACGCCCAGGGCGCGAAGGCGCCGACCCAGCGCTTCGTGGACCGGTTCGCGAAGACCTATACGCCCGCGGTGTTCGCCCTCGCCGTGGCGGTGGCGGTCCTTCCCCCGCTGCTGGCGGGCGGCGCCTGGTCCGCGTGGATCTACCGCGCGCTGGTGCTGCTGGTCATCGCGTGCCCCTGCGCCCTCGTCATCTCCACCCCCGTGACCATCGTCAGCGGCCTGGCCGCGGCCGCCCGGCGCGGGATCCTGATCAAGGGCGGCGTCCACCTGGAGGAGGGCCGCAAGCTGGCCTGGCTGGCCCTCGACAAGACCGGCACCCTCACCCACGGAAAGCCCGTCCAGACTGACTTCGAGCCCTGGGGCGACGCGGATCCTGGACAGAGCCGGCGCCTCGCCGCCGGCCTCGCCGCGCGGTCGGACCATCCGGTCTCCGAGGCCGTGGCCCGGGCCGCGGAGGAGGCGGACGTGGTCCCCTTCGCCGTCGAGGCCTTCGAGGCCCTGCCCGGCCGCGGGGTACGCGGACTCGTGGACGGGGACGCCCACTTCCTGGGGAACCACCGGCTGGTGGAGGAGCTGGGCCGCTGCTCGCCGGAGCTGGAAGCGCGCCTGGACGCCCTCGAACGGCAGGGCAAGACCGCGGTCGTCCTGGGGGACGCGCGGCGGATCCTCGCCGTGTTCGCCGTGGCCGACACGGTGAGGGAGCACAGCCGCGAGGCGGTGGCGGACCTGCATCGGCTGGGCATCCGCACGATGATGCTGACGGGCGACAACCCCCACACGGCCCAGGCCATCGGGGAGCAGGTCGGCATCGACCGGATCCAAGGCAACCTCCTGCCCGCGGACAAGCTGGCCCTGATCGAAGGCCTCGCTGCCGAAGGTCCCGTGGGGATGGCGGGCGACGGGATCAACGACGCCCCGGCGCTGGCCCGGGCCGACATCGGGTTCTCCATGGGCGCCATGGGCACGGACGTCGCCATCGAGGCCGCCGACGTGGCCCTGATGGACGACGACCTGCGGAAGGTCCCCGCCTTCGTGCGCCTCTCCCAGGCCACCCACGCGGTGCTCGTCCAGAACATCGCCCTCGCCCTGGGCATCAAGGCGGTCTTCCTGGCGCTGACCCTCGCCGGGAGGGGCACCATGTGGATGGCCGTCTTCGCCGACATGGGCACCAGCCTGCTGGTGGTCGGCAACGGGCTGCGGCTGCTGCGGAAGTAGCGCGGCGCCCCGGGGAACGCAGGTCCCGCGAACCTCTCCGGAGGTTCCGCGGGAGATCATCATGTAATCAACATATTTATTATCAATAAATTAAAAACATAGATGCCGTGACAGCGATCACAGAAGGTGTGATTGTCAACAATTTAGCTATGAGACTTAGTCTCATTATCATATATTTCTCTTTCCCCGGTGCGGGGCTTCGGCCTCCCCGGCGCTCTTTCCGGTCCCGGTCCCACCGGCGCGCCGTTTCCTCTTTCGATTCCGTCCCCGCGCGGGGTGGGATCTCAGCCAGGAAGGATGTCCATGCTCCTCGGAACCCTGCTCTCCCGCGCCTCGAGCCTGAGGCCGCACGCCCGCCTGGGCGGACTGACCCTCGCCCTGGCGGTGTCGGCCGTCGCCCCCGCTGCCCGAGCCCAGGCCCCCCAGGCGGTCTCCGTCAATCTTCCGGCCCAGCCCCTGGCGCAGGCCCTTGAAGCCCTGGGTCGCCAGGCCGGCCTGCGGGTCGCCGTCGATCCCGCCCTCGTGGCCGGCCGCACGGTGCCCGAGGTGAAGGGATCCTACACGCCCGAAGCCGCCCTGAAGGTCCTGCTCCAGGGCACCGGCCTCGAGGCCCGGATCGCCGGCGGAACGGCCACCATCCAGCGGGCGGGCGGGGAAGCCGTCCTCGCCGAGGTGCGCGTCAAGGGCGCCGCCGTGCGCGAGACCGCCACCAGCGCCACCACCGGCTACCGGCCCAAGCGCTCCCTCACGGGCACCAAGACGGACACGCCCCTCTCCGAGACCCCCCAATCCGTGTCCGTGGTCAGCCGCGAGCAGATCGAGGACCAGGGCGCCATCTCCGTGAGCGACGTCCTGAACTACGCGTCCGGCGTGCGCTCGAACGCCTACGGCGTGGACAGTCGCGGCGACTGGACGCGGGTGCGCGGCACCGAGCCCACCCAGTTCATGGACGGCCTGCTCCAGATCTACGGCTACAACAACAACGTCCGCCCCGATCCCTACCTCCTGGAGCGCGTCGAGGTCCTCCGCGGGCCCTCCTCCATGCTGTACGGCCAGGGCAGCACCGGCGGCGTCATCAACCTCCAGAGCAAGCGGCCCCAGGCCGAGCAGCAGGCGGAGATCGGCCTCCAGCTGGGCACCTACGACCGCCGCCAGATCCAGGGCGACGTGACCGGCGCCCTCACCGACGACGGCCGCTGGTCCTACCGCGTGGTGGGCGTGGGCCGCAAGAGCGACACCCAGGTGGACTTCGTCCCCGACAACCGCTACGCCATCGCGCCCTCTGTCTCCTGGCGGCCCGACGCCAACACCAGCCTCACCTTCCTCGGCTACTGGCAGAAGGACGAGAGCGGCTCCAGCGCCACGTTCCTGCCCTGGTCCGGCACCGTCCTGCCCAACCCCAACGGCCGGATCCCCACCAGCCGCTTCGTCAGCGAGCCCGGCTACGACGAATACAACATGCGCCAGGCCAGCCTGGGCTACCAGTTCGAGCACCGGTTCTCCGACACCTGGACCGTGCGCCAGAACGTCCGCTACGCCGCCAACCGGGGCAGCTACCAGTCGCTCTACCCCGCCAGCAACTTCTCGGATCCCCTGAACCCCTACCTCGACCCCGACCAGCGGATCATCAGCCGCTACATCTGGGCCAACAAGCGCGACGGCCACGCCTTCGCGGCGGACCAGTCCCTCGAAGGCAACATCAAGACGGGCGTGGTGGAGAACCGCATCCTGTTCGGCTTCGACCACATCCGCTACAGCGAGAACGCCGCCTCCGCCTTCGGGTTCAGCCCCACCTTCGACCTCTACAACCCGGTCTACGGGAACTTCACGGCGCCGGACCTGACGCCCAACCCCTCGACCGAACTGCGGCAGACGGGCATCTACCTCCAGGACCAGATCAAGATCGCGTCCCGCTTCTCCATCCTGCTGGGCGCGCGCCGGGATCACGCCACCAACGCATCCGAGGGCTCCCCCACGGACCGCGACAACGCCACCACGGTGCGCGGGGCCTTCATGTACCTGTCCGACTCCGGCTGGTCGCCCTACGTGAGCTACGCCGAGTCCTTCCAGCCAGTGGCCGGCAGCAACTTCTACAACCAGCGCTACAAGCCCCTCCGCGGCGAGCAGTGGGAAGCGGGCGTGAAGTTCCAGAGCGCCTCGGGCGCCACCACCTTCAACGCCGCCTACTACGACCTGAAGGAGAAGAACCGCCAGATCCCCGATCCGGTCCAGCCCCTCAACAACCTGCAGGCGGGCGAGACCAAGAGCAAGGGATTCGAGGCGGAGCTGAAGACCCGCCTGGGCCGCAACTTCGAGCTGGTGGCCAACTTCGACCATATCGACCTTGATGAGCAGCTCGAGGGCGCGCCCGCCAACCAGGGCTCCCTGTGGGGCCGCGTCCGCTTCTCCCTCGCCGGCATGGACGGCTGGTCCGCGGGCCTGGGCTTCCGCCACACCGCGGCGTTCGCCAATCCCGCCGCGCCCGAAGTGGCCGCCACCAACCTCCTGGACGCGATGCTCGCCCTGGAGACCGGCCACTGGCGGTTCGCGCTCAACGGCACCAACCTCACGGACAAGATCTACACCACGACGATCCTGAGCCGGGGCGACGCGTGGTACGGCGCGCGGCGGAACGTCATCGCCAGCGTCACGTACCGCTTCTAGCCCGTTTCTAGCCGAGGGAGGGCCGCCGTGCTCCGTGGATGGTTCGTCAAGCTGCACCGCTGGTTCGGATTGGGTGCGGCGGCCTTTCTCTTCATCGCCGGATTGACCGGCGCGGTCATCTCCTGGGACCACGAGCTGGACGCCTGGCTCAACCCGCGCCTGTTCGCGGCCCGCACCGCGGGCCCGGCCAAGCCGGCCCAGGAGCTGGCCGCGGCGGTGGAAGCCGCGGATTCCCGCGCCCGGATCCGCTTCATGCCCCTCGAAGCGGATCCGGGCCACACCCTGTCCGTATCGGTGGAACCCCGCCTCGACCCCACCACCGGCAAGCCCTACGACCTGGGCTACAACCAGGTCGCGGTGGATCCCGCCACCGGCGAGATCCAGGGCCGGCGCGAATGGGGCCGCGCTTCCCTGTCGCGGGAGAACCTGCTCCCCTTCCTCTACAAGCTCCACTACAGCATGCACATCCCCAAGGCCTGGGGCATCGAGCTGGGAATCCTCCTGATGGGCGTCCTCGCCATCTTCTGGGTGTTCGACAGCTTCATCGCCCTGGGGATTTCGTTTCCGTCCTTCGCCGCCTGGCGCCGCTCCTTCGCGTTCCGGTGGCGCCAGGGCGGGCCCAAGCTGGTCTTCGACCTGCACCGTTCCGGCGGCGTGTGGACCTGGCTGCTGGTCCTGACCCTGGCGGTCACCTCCGTCAGCATGAACCTGGGCCCCCAGGTCATGCGGCCGGTGGTGTCCCTGTTCTCCAAGCTGACCCCTTCTCCTTTTGAAGCCCGCATGGCAGCCCGCTCCGCCACGCCCGCCGAGCCCAAGGTCTCCCTGCCCCAGGCCATCGAGCTGGGGCGGGCCGAAGCCCAGCGCCGGGGCTGGACCGCACCCGCCGGCGGGGTGTTCCTGTCCGCGGAATTCGGCGTGTGGGGCGTGGGCTTCTTCGAGGCGGGCCGCAGCCACGGCGACGGCGGCCTCGGGAATCCCTGGCTCTACTTCGACGCCCAGACCGGGGCCCCGCTGGGGGCCGACGTCCCCGGCACCGGCACCGCCGGCGACATCTTCCTCCAGGCCATGTTCCCCCTCCACTCGGGGCGGATCCTGGGCACCCCGGGCCGGGTGCTGATCTCCCTCATGGGCCTGGTCATCGCCACCTTCAGCGCCACCGGCGTCCTGCTCTGGCTGCGCCGCCGCCGGGCCACCCGGACCGTCCAGGCGGCCCGCTGATCGCGCCTCCCTTTTCGCCCAACGCTTTCCTGCCCGGCGGCATCCAAGCCTTCGACCGGGAGTGAAGCCCATGGCGAAATTGGGAATGTGGTTGACGGCGGCGGGGGTCGGGATGATCGTCTGCGCGGCGCTGGCCCTTCCGCGCCTCCACGGCGGCGACGCCCCGGCTCGATCCAGCGAGGTGAAGGTGACCGCCCCCAGCAAGCCCGCCCCCGAAGCCCTCAAGCAAAAGCTCACGTCCATGCAGTTCCACGTCACGCAGGAGGCGGGGACCGAGCCTCCCTTCCGCAACGAGTACTGGAACGAGCACCGGGAGGGCGTCTATGTGGACGTCGTGAGCGGGCGGCCTCTTTTCTCCTCCAAGGACAAGTTCGACTCGGGCTGCGGATGGCCCAGCTTCACCAAGCCTTTGGAGGAAAAGGACGTGGTGGAGCGGCGGGACACCACCCACGGGATGATCCGCACCGAAGTCCGCTCCACCGAGGCGAATTCCCATCTGGGCCACGTCTTCGACGACGGTCCCCGGGACCAGGGCGGCCTCCGCTACTGCATCAATTCCGCCGCCCTCCGGTTCGTGCCTGTGGCTGATCTGGAGAAGGAGGGCCTGGGCCGCCTGCTTCCCCTCTTCGGAAAGACGGCGCCAGCGCCCCAGGAGGCGCCCGCCAAGGAAGAGACCGCCACCCTGGCCGGCGGCTGCTTCTGGGGCATGGAGGATCTCCTCCGCCAGCAGCCCGGCGTGACCGGCATCGAGGTGGGCTACACCGGCGGGAAGGTGCCCAACGCCACCTACGAGCACCACGACGGCCATGCCGAATCCGTGCAGATCCGCTTCGACCCCTCGAAGACGAGCTACGAGGCGCTGCTGCGCTTCTTCTTCCGGATGCACGATCCCACCACCCTGAACCGCCAGGGCAACGACATGGGCACGTCGTACCGCAGCGCGATCTTCTTCCACTCGGAAGCGCAGCGGCAGACCGCGGAGCGCGTGAAGGCCGAGGTCGACGCCAGCGGCAAATGGAAGCGCCCGATCGTCACCGAGATCGCGCCCGCCGGAGCCTGGTGGCGCGCGGAGGAATACCACCAGGACTACCTGGTGAAGCACCCTGGCGGCTACACCTGCCACTACGTGCGCGACTGACCCCGCGACTGATCCGAGGTTCTGCGGCATCCTGATTCCACGGGCTCCGCGCCCGGACGGATTCGGAGTTCCCATGCCCAGCGAGCCCACTCCCGACCGCGGGTCCGACCTGCACGGCGTCGTGGAATCCCTCGCCGCCGCGTCCACCGCACTGACGGGCATGCCGCTGGGCCGCCGCCAGTTCCCCTCCCGCACCGCCGTGGCGGGGCTGGTGGAAGAACTTCGCGCCCTCCTCTTTCCGGGCTATTTCGGCGCGTCGGACCTGAAGGCCGACACCCTGCGCTACCACCTGGGCGCGCGGATGGACCGGGCCCTCCACGGGCTGTGCGACCAGATCCAGCGGGGCCTGATGGTGTCGGATCCCACCTGCGGCGAATGCGGGGAGCGCTCCCGCGACCTGGCCCAGGCCTTCCTCGCGCGGCTGCCGGAAGTGCGGCGGCTGCTGGCCACGGACGTCCAGGCGGGCTTCGAGGGCGACCCGGCGGCCACCAGCCCCGACGAGGTGCTGTTCTGCTATCCGGGGATGGTCGCGATCACCAGCCAGCGCCTGGCCCACGAACTGCTGAAGCTGGGCGTTCCGCTGCTCCCCCGGATGATCACCGAGCACGCCCACGGCCTGACCGGGATCGACATCCATCCCGGCGCGCAGATCGGCGAGCGGTTCTTCATCGACCACGGGACGGGCGTCGTCATCGGCGAGACCTGCGTGATCGGGCGCAACGTCCGCATCTACCAAGGCGTGACTCTGGGCGCCAAGAGCTTCCCGCTGGACGTCGACGGCCATCCCGTGAAGGGCGTCCCCCGCCATCCGGTGGTGGAGGACGACGTGATCATCTACTCCAATGCCACGGTCCTGGGCCGGATCACCCTGGGCAAGGGGTCGGCCATCGGCGGGAACGTATGGCTCACCCGCAGCGTGTCGCCGGGCAGCGTGATCACCCAGGCCAACGAGAAGGACGGGATGCCCGCCTGATCCAGGAGATCCGATGAACACCGCGCTCCGCTTTCTGTTTTCCGCCGTGGGCCTGCTGGTGGCCAGCGCCCTGGTCCCCGGCCTGGGCCACGGGTCCTTCCTGGACCTGGTGATCGTGGCCGTCATCCTGGCCGCCCTCAACGCCACCGTGGGGATCTTCCTGAAGATCGTCGCCTTCGTCCCGATGGCCTGCTCCTTCGGGTGCTTCAGCCTGGTCATCAACGGGCTGGTCTTCTGGCTGGCGGGGAGCCTGTCCGCGCGGCTGGGCCTCGCGTTCACCGTCAGCGGGTTCTGGGCGGGCTTCTTCGGGGCTCTGGTGACCAGCGTGGTGGCCTCGGCCCTCGGCGCGATCTTCATCCCCAACGACCGCCGGCGGCCCCAGGGACCGCCGCCGCCCATCAAGATCATCAATTAAATGAAGCCGCTTCCTACTGGGGGAGCAGAACCGCGTCCTTGAGCCGGACGGGATACTGCGGCACCGCGCTCTGGCCCTTGCGCCATTCGGTCCGCACCTTTTCGATCTTGTCCACGACCTCCATGCCCGACACCACCCGGCCGAACACGCAGTAGCCGTAGTTGTCGTCGCTCATGTCGCGGTGGTCCAGCGCCTTGTTGTCCACGGTGTTGATGTAGAACTGGGCCGTGGCGCTGTGGGGCGAGCCCGTCCGCGCCATGGCCACGGTCCCGCGGGTGTTCTTCAGCCCGGCGCGGAACGTCTGCGGCGCTTCGTTGAGGATGGGCGCGCGGGTGGGCTTCTCCTCCATGTTCTCCAGCAGCCCGCCGCCCTGGACCATGAACCCGTCGATGACGCGGTGGAAGATGGTGCCCTTGTAGTGGCCGTCCTTCACGTACTGGAGGAAGTTCTCCACGGTCTTGGGGGCGAGTTCCGGCTCCAGCTCCAGCACGATCGGCCCGTAGCTGGTGAGCACCTGGACCCGGGGCTTCGTCACGGGGACCGGCGCGGGAGCCGCGACGGGCGCGGGCGTCGAGGGGGGAGCCGGCGCGGGGGCGGGTGCCTGGGCGGCCAGGGACAGGCTGACGGAAAGGGCGAGGGCGAAACGGATCACGGATGCTCCCAGGGCGTTCCCCTCCATTCTGCCGCGAACGGGAGGGAAGTCCCCGGTATGGTGGTCTCCATGCCCTTTCTGGACCTTCCGCCCTGGCTTCTCAGCCTCTTCCTGGCGCCCTTCGGGCTGCTGCTGGGCTCGTTCTGCAATGTGCTCATCCACCGCCTTCCCCAGGAGGCGCCCGAGGACCGCGACGTGGTCACGAAGGCCAGCCACTGCCCTTCCTGCAAAGCGAAGGTCAAGCCCTGGCACAACGTCCCGGTCTTCGGCTGGCTGTGGCTGCGGGGGAAGTGCGCCGCCTGCGGGTGGGCCATCCCCTTCCGCTACCCGCTGGTGGAGCTGCTGGGCGGCCTCATCCTGGGCGCCGCCCATTGGCTCTTTCCCTTCGGGACGCTGATCTGGCTCAAGGCCGTCCTGTGCGCCTTCGCGCTGGTGGTGCTGTTCTTCACGGACTTCACCGAGATGATCCTGCCGGACGCGATCCAGTTTCCTCTGATGGTCCTGGGCGTCCTCGCCGCCCTGCCCCAGCTGGCGTGGCCCGAATCGCTGATGAAGGTGTGGAGCCGCGACGGCAGCCTCCTCCAGGTCCTGACCTTCCACAACGGGCTGCAGCCCGCGCCCGCCTTCCCGCGATTCGAGGCCACTGTCACCTGGCAGCAGAGCCTCCTGGGTCTCGTCATCGGCTATGGCGCCCCGGCCCTCCTGAACCTCGCCTACAAGGCCCTCCGCAAGACCGATGGCCTGGGAATGGGCGACTTCAAGATGCTGGCCTGGCTGGGCGCCTTCTGGGGCTGGGCTCCCATGCTCGGCATCCTGTTCGTCGGCGCCGCCCTGGGCACCGCCGTCGGCGTCCCCCTCATGCTGACGCGCCGCTCCGGCGCCCAGACCATGCTCCCCTTCGGCTGCTTCCTGGCCCTGGCCACGCCCCTGGTCGTGTTCTTCGGCCGGGCCCTGTGGCTGGGGTACCTGGGGTGGATCGGCTGAGGGCCGCTGCGCCTCTTCGCCTACAATGGGCCGGAGGCGCTCTCCATGGATCGTCAGCGGGCATTGCAGATTCTCCGCCAGGCCCTCCCGGACCTGAGGCAGCGCTACGCCGTGAAGGAACTCGCCCTCTTCGGGTCCACGGCCCGGGACGAATCGGGCCCGGAAAGCGACGTGGATCTGCTGGTGACCTTCGAGGGTCCCGCGCGATTCCGCGCCTTCATGGGTCTCCAGTTTGAACTGGAAGATCTGCTTGGAACCCGAGTGGACCTGGTGACCATAGGAGCTGTGAAACCCGCGCTGCGGCCGCGGATCGATCGGGATCTCATCCGTGTCGCGTGATCCGCGCCTCTTCCTGCAGGACATCCTGGAAGCTGCGGAGAAAGCATCCGTTTACGTCCGGGATCTCCCCCGCGCGGAATTCGAGACCCATGGGATGGTCTACGATGCGGTGATCCGCAACCTGGAGATCCTCGGAGAGGCGGCCAAGCGCCTTCCGGAGTCCATGAAGGAAGCTGCCCCGGAGGTTCCGTGGCGAATGGTCTGCGGATTCCGAGATCATCTGGCTCACCCCTATTTCGGCATTGATGACGACACCGTATGGGACGTGGTGATCCACGAGTTGCCAGCCCTCACCCAAGCGGCCAGACGGCTGCTGGAGTCCCTGCCCCCTGAAGAGGCCCCTTAGCATTCCTCCACCCGCTGGAGGAATGCTCTGCTCGTGAATCTCAGTGCCCGCCACCCTGGCTCAGCTCCATCAGCACGCCGCCGGTCTCGGCGGGGTGGATGAAGGCCACGCGGCAGCCGTGGGCGCCGTTGCGGGGCGCTTGATCGATCATCCGGACGCCCTTGGCCAGGAGCTGGGCCACGGCGACGTCGATGTCGTCCACCTCGAAGCAGACGTGGTGGATGCCCGGGCCGCGCTTGGCGAGGAACTTTCCGACGGGGCCGTCCGGATCAGTGCTCTCCAGGAATTCCAGGGTGCTCTCGCCCACGGGGAAGAACGCCGTCTTCACCTTCTGATCGGGCACGGCCTCGGTGTGGTCGGCGGCCATGCCGAACAGCCGCGCCATGCGGGCCACGGCCTCGTCGAGGCCCGGCGCCGCGATCCCCAGGTGGTTGATCCGCAGGAGTCTCATGGGACCAGTGTACTCCCGGCCCCCTCCCCGACTGGGCCTCATAGCAAAGGGCGATCAAGACCCAAGGTTCTCATTCACCGCCAAGAAAAGTATCCGGACTTGGTTTGTTCTTCTTGGCGTCCTTGGTGTCTTGGCGGTGATCTTTAATCTTTTGAATGCAGAGCGGTCTCAGTGCTGGCAGGCGGGGGCGTTCCCCAGGCTGATGGTGCCGTGCTCGACGCTGACCTTCCCCTTGCTCCCCAGGAAGGCCACCACGCCGTCGAAGTCGAAGGCGCCCCCGTGGCAGTTGTGGTAGACGGCGTCGGGCCCGTGGGCGGCGATGGACGCGGCCCGCAGGTCCGCCAGAGAGGCCGAGCCGCCCCGCGCCAGGAGGAGGGACAACAAATCGTGGCCGTAGAGGGGTTCGGACATGGGTTTCCCTTTCAGGAGCTGCAACTCCCAAATCAAGTCTAGCCCGGTCCGGCTTGACCGGGATCACGCCCTGGGCAGCGCCAGGGCCACTTCCCGCAGGAGGGGCTCGGGACTCAGGTTCCGCGGCAGGTGGCGCAGGGCGTCGAGGGCGGCCTCCTGGGGCGCTTTCAGGTCGCCGGAGCGCGCGGCCAGGGCTTCCAGGGCGCCGCGCCAGGGCTCCAGGGACGGGGCCTCGCCCGCCCGGATCCGCGCCAGATCCGCGAGCACCCGGAGCAGCAGTTCCAGGGGCTGTCGGAGCTGCTCCCCCTGGGCCAGCGGGGACTCGCGCTCGGGCAGGAGGGCGTCGCCGGCCTCGGTGAAGGGACGGCCGCCCAGCAGCGCGATCCAGGCATCCACCTGGGCTTCGGCGCGGCGGAAGATCGCCTCATCAAGGAAACGGAGGCTCCCGTCGCCCAAAGCCTCCCACCGCGGGCGATCGGCCTCGTCCCATCCCTGGCGCCGGGCCACGGCCCAGGCCTCCTCGGGTGGAAGGGGGGCGAAGGGGATCCGCTCGCAGCGGCTGCGGATGGTCTGGAGCAGCGCCTCGGGCCGGTGGGTGACCAGGATGAAGTGGGTGCCCTCCGGCGGCTCCTCCAGGGTCTTCAGCAGGATGTTCCCGCTGGATTCGTTCAGGCGGTGCGCCTCCTCGATGATGATCCAGCGGTGGCAGCCCAGGGGCGGCGCCAGCGAGGCCCACTCGATGACGCCCCGGCTGAACCGGGGCTGGTTGCTGGAATCCAGGCCCTCGCGGATCTGATCGATGCGGATGACCCCGGCCTTCCCCTCCGGCGCGATCCGCAGGAGGTTGGGCAGTTCGAAGGGCAGGTCCTCGCCCTGCAGCATCCGGCAGCCCTCGCACTCGCCGCAGGCGGTCCGGCGCAGGCAGATCTCCCGCTGGGCGAGTTCGAGGGCCACCCGGCGCTTGCCGATTCCCTCGGGGCCCGTGAACAGGAGCGACCCGCGGATCCGCCCGTCCCGCAGGCGGTCCAGCAGGCGCTGCCGGAGGGCGCGGTGGCCGGCGAGGTGCGGCGAGAACATCAGGAAACCTCGAACCCGGCGTGGCGCAGCTTGGGAGCCACGCGGGCCCAGATGGCCGCCTCCACCTGCTCCACGGGGTCGCGGGCGGGCACCAGGGCCACGCGGTCGGGGTGGCTGCGGGCGATCTGGAGGAAGCGCTCCCGCACCTGGCGGTGGAAGGCGAGCGCCGCGTGGTCGAAGCGCGTCTCCGCGAACTCGGTCCCCAGCGACAGGTTCCGCACTTCCACCCGCTGGAGGGAAACCTCGGGATCCACGTCCAGGATCACCGTGAGGTCGGGACGGAGGCCCTTCAGCACCAGGTCGCTGAGCCGGTCGAGGGACGCGTCCGGCACCCCGCTGGCGCCCTGGTAGGCCCGGCTGGAATCCTCGAAGCGGTCCACCAGGACCACCTGCTTGGCCGCCAGGGCCGGGCGGATCACCGCATAGAGGTGCTGGGCCCGGTCGGCATAGAAGAGCAGAAGTTCCGAATCCGGGCACCAGGCGTCGCCGCTGGCGTGGGGCTCCAGCAGCAGCCGGCGCAGCTCGCGACCCAGAGGGGTCCCTCCGGGCTCCTTGGACACCACCAGGGGCAGGCCGAGCCGCCGCAGCCGCTCGGAGAGCCGCAGGAGCTGGGTGGACTTGCCCGACCCCTCCACCCCTTCGATGGTGATGAACACGCCCCTCAACGCCGCCTCCCGCTCCGTTGAGGATACCCCGCGGCGGGGCTTTTCCGGCCCCACGGCCGCGTTGGCCCGGCCTGCCCCGGGTGCTATCCTGCTCGAAACTCCAGGAGTTCCAGGTGGCCGAAGCGATCCATTGCCCCAGCTGCTCCACCCGCTATCGCCTGCGCTCCGAGCGGCTCCGCCCCGCCATCCGCCGGGCCAAGTGCTTCTCCTGCGGCAGCGTGTTCCCCGTGGGCGACGTCGTGGCCCGCCTGCTCGCGCCGCCCGCGTCCGCCGAGGAGCTGGAGCCCCTGCACTCGCTCCATCTCGGCGACCTGGAAGACGAGCCGGAAACCGAGGCTCCGCTTCCGCCGCCGGCCTTCCCGCCCGAGATCACCGAGACGACCCTCTCCGGCTACACCTCCGCCCGCGACGCCATCGACAAGCTGTTCGGGGACGCGCCCGTGTCGTCGCCGGGGCTGAAGGCCTCGCCGGATCCGTCGTCCATGGACATGGAAGCCACGCTGTCGGCGCTGGAAGCGACCCTCGGCGGCGTGCCGGCCACGCCTTCTCCCGAGGCCCCCCAGCCCGCCGGCACGGATCCGGCGTGGGCGGGCGACGGCCCCACGGAATCGAGCCGCATCTCCCCCCGCATCGGCCGGGACGCCCAGGCCGCCAGCAGCACCACGGTCCGCCTCTCCCAGGAGGACCTCCAGGCGATCCTGGATTCGGCGCCCCAGGCTTCCGCCCCGGCCCCTTCCCAGCCCGTGGTCCGCGCCGCGGCGCCCGTGGCAGCGGCCGATTCCGGCGGCGAACTCCTGCGCCTCAAGATCGGGGAGGAGATCTACCCCGGCCTGACCATGGGCCAGCTCACCGCGTGGGTGGAGGAGGGCCGCATCCTCGAAGGCCACCTCGTGGCGCGCCAGCACAGCGAGAACTGGCTGGAGGCCCACAAGGTGCCCGGCCTGCGTCCCGTCTTCGACCGCCTGCGCCGGGAGCGCAGCGGCGGAAGCGCCACCCTCAGCAGCCCCGTCCTCGACATCGCCCCCAAGAAGAGCCTCTTCGGCGGCCTCTTCGGAAAGAACTGATCCCATGCCCGCCCTGCTGCTCGCCGCCCTCCTCGCCCTGCCCCAGACGCCCGCCCAGGAGCCTCCGCCGGCCCCGGCGCCCGCCGTCACCACCCCGGCCGCCCCAGCTCCGGCCGGGGAGACCTCCCTCTCCTACTTCTCCGAATCCTTCCCCTTCTCCTGGGACCGCACCATTCCCCTGTCGGTGAACCTGGATGGGCTGAAGGTCACGCGCATCTTCTTCAACAAGCGCGTGGTGGAATCGGGGTTCTTCAACATCCTGAAGGGCGCCGAATTCGGCACCCGCGCCCAGGTGGAAGTCACCAACACCGGAAAGTACCCCAAGATCCCCGGCTTCGCCGTGGCCGTGCTCGACCGCGAAGGAAAGCTGCTGGGCGTGGCCTCCGGCGGCACCAAGCTGGGCACGGTGAAGCCCGGCGAGACCGAGACCTTCGACCTGAACTTCACCCAGGTGAAAGAGCGCCTCGCCCGCGGCGACCGGTTCGTCCTGGCGATCGAACTGCGGAACTAGGCCCGTCCCTCCAGGCAATCCCGCGCCGGACCTAGACCGCTTCCTGCTCGCAGTAGTGGGCGAGGAGTTCGGCGGGCGTGACGGTGGCGGTCCCGGCCTTGGCGACCACCAGGCCCGCGGCGGCGTTGGCCAGCATGGCGGCGTCGCGCCAGTCCGCCCCGGCGGCCACGGCGGCTCCGAAGGCGGCGATCACGGTGTCGCCGGCGCCGCTGACGTCGAAGACCTCCTGGGCCTCGGTGGGGATCATCCACGGCGCGCGGTGGCCGGCGTCGGTGGAGAAGAGCGCCATTCCCCGCTCGCTGCGGGTCACGAGGAGGCCCTTCAAATCCAGTTCGGCCATCAGCGCCGCGCCCGCCGCGGCCATCTCCGCGTCCGTCTTGGCGGGCCGGTGGGCCAGTTCCGCGGCCTCCTTGGTGTTGGGCGTCATCAGCGTCGCGCCGCGGTAGAGCGCCTTGTGGGCGGGCTTGGGATCCACGATCCAGGGCAGGTTCCGCGCGGCGCAGAGCTCCCGGACGGCGTCCATCACCGGCTCGTTGACCGCGCCCTTGGCGTAGTCGGACACGATCAGGGCCGAGGCCTCGTCCAGGGCCTGCTCCAGGCGGGTCTTCAGGCCCAGGAGGACGGCGGGATCGGGCGGCCCGATCTCCTCCCGGTCGATGCGGAGCATCTGCTGCTGCTGGCCCATGACGCGGGTCTTGATGATGGTGGGGCGGGAGGCGTCCAACACGAGGCTGGAGATGGAGATCCCCAGATCGCTCAGGAGGCCGAGCACCCGGTCGCCCGCCGCGTCCTTCTGAAGGGTGCCGATGAGCAGCGGCTCCGCCCCCAGCGCCCGGAGGTTGGCGGCCACGTTGGCGGCGCCGCCCAGCACGGCGCGCTCGCCCACCACGCGCACGATGGGCACGGGCGCTTCCGGCGAGATGCGGCTGACCTCGCCGAACAGGTACTCGTCCAGCATCACGTCGCCCAGGACGGCCACCTTCCGGCCCTCCATCCGCTGCAGGAGGGATTCGGCTTCGACGCGGCCCAGCCTCATGCCTCGTCCTTCCGCGCGCGGTCCACCAGCATCACGGGAATGCCGTCCTCAATGGGATAGGCCAGGCCGCAGCTCTGGCAGCGGAGGGCCTCGGGCCGTTCCACGAGGTCGCCGTGGCAGGCCGGACAGCAGAGGATCTCGAGGAGGCGCGGGTCGAGCGGCATGGGGACAGATTAGCGGAACCTGCTTGGCGGTGAATCTCGGCGGAAAAAACTGGGAACCGCAGATGACGCAGATCGCGCAGATGAAAAGACAGGGTCTGCGGCCATCTGCGTCATCTGCGGTTCAATCCTTGATCCTGCGGTCCCCGGCGGGGCTTCAATCCACAGGCAGGGACTCCGGCAGGGCGCCGGGGCCGGTCCCCCAGGCCTTGTTGGGCTTCGGCCCCATTTCGTAGACGATCTCGCCGCCCCGGACGAGGTCGCCGTGGCGGAAGTAGGCCTTGTCCCAGCGCCGGCCGTTCAGGAGGACGCCCTGGACGTAGATGTTCTTTTCGTCCAGCTTGGGGGCGCGCAGCATGAGGCGCCGGCCGTCCTCGAAGGCGATCGCCATCTCGCGGCTGGCGGGGGCGCCGATCACGTACTGGTCACTGCCCGGCGCCACGGGATAGAAGCCCAGGGCGCTGAACAGGTACCAGGCGGACATCTGGCCCACGTCGTCGTTGCCGCAGAGGCCGTCCGGACGGTCCAGGTACATCTGTTCCCGGATGGCCCGCACCCGCGCCTGGGTCTTCCAGGGCTGCCCGGCCCAGACGTAGAGGTAGGGCACGTGGTGGCTGGGCTCGTTGCCGTGGGCGTAGTTCCCCATCATGGAGACCCGCGCCAGGTCCTCGGTCTCGGCGAAGAACTTGTCGTCCAGGTGCATGGTGAACAGCTCGTCGAGGCGGCGGCCGAAGGCCTCCGGGCCGCCGCACTGCTTCACCAGCCACCCGGCGTCGTGGGGCATGTACAGGCTGTAGTTCCAGGCGTTCCCCTCGATGTAGCCCTGGTCGTGGGTCTGGAGGGGATCGAAGGGCTCGCGCCAGCTTCCGTCCGCCTTCCGCGCCCGCATGAAGCCCGTTTTCGGGTCCCACAGGTTGCGTCCGAAGCGGGCCCGCCGCAGGAACTCGACTTCATCGGCCTTCTTGCCGAGAGCCCCCGCCATGCGGGCGATGGCCCAGTCGTCGTAGGCGTATTCCAGGGTCTTGGAGGCGCTGGAGCTGTTCCCCTCGTCAGGCACCCAGCCCAGCTTCATGTAGCCGTCCAGCCCGTCGTAAGCGCCGTGGGTGGCGGTGGCCTTCATGGCCGCGAAGGCCTTCTCGCCGTCGAAGGAGCGGATCCCCTTCGCCCAGGCGTCGGCGAGGACGCTCACGGCGTGATAGCCGGTCATGCACCAGTTCTCCTGGCCGTGGTGGCTCCACACCGGCAGCATCTTCCACGGCGACTGGTCGTAGTGGGCGAGCATGGACTGGACCATGTCGCCGGCGCGGCGGGGCTCGATCAAGGTGTAGAGCGGGTGCAGCGCCCGGTGGGTGTCCCACAGGCTGAACACGGTGTGGTTCGTGAAGCCCTTGGCCTCGTGGATCGCCCCGTCCAGGCCGCGGTAGCGTCCGTCCACGTCCTGGAATTCCACCGGCCCCAGCAGGCTGTGGTAGAAGGCCGTGTAGAAGGTGCTCCGCTGCGAGACCGTGCCCGCGAAGTCGAGGCGCGACAGTCCCTTCTCCCAGGCGTTCGAGGCGGCCGCGGCGGTTCCGTCGAAGTCCCAATCGGGGGTTTCGGCTTTCAGGTTCGCCAGAGCCCCTTCTTCGCTGACGGCGGACAGGGCCACCTTCACCAGGATCCGCTCGCCCTCCGCCGTGTCGAAATCGAAGTGCAGGCGAAGCTTCGTGCCGGCCATTTCGGGGAAGTTCGCGGTCTGGTCCCACTTCCGCCAGAAGCCGCGGTAGACCGAGGCCGGCTCGCCCTGCTGACCGTAGCTCTTGAAGGGCTTGCTGAAGGCCATGGCGAAGTAGAGGTGGCGGTCCCGCGCCCAGCCGCGGACGTGGCGGTAGCCCGTGACCAGGTCGGGGCCCTTCACCTGGACGCGGGACCACAGGACCTTGCCCTCGTAGTTGTAGATGGAATGGACGAGGTCCAGCACCACGCGGCTGTCCGCGCTCTTGGGGAAGGTGTAGCGGTGGACGCCCACGCGGGTGGTGGCCGTCAATTCGGCCTTCACGCCCGGGTCCGTGAGCGTCACTCCGTAGTAGCCGGGGCGCGCGACCTCGCCGGCGTAGTGGGAGCGGTAGCCGCTGCCGGGCTTCGCGGCATCGCCGGGCTCCAGCTTCAGCGGCCCCACCGTGGGCATCACCAGCAGGTCGCCCAGGTCCGAGTGGCCCGTGCCGTGGAGGTGCGTGTGGCTGAAGCCCACGATGGTCGGATCGCCGTGCTGGTAGCCCGCGCAGTAGGCGTAGACCTCCTTCCGGTAGGTCTTCCCGTCCGTGGAGTACATCGCCGTGTCCGTATCGGGGCTCAGCTGGACGAACCCGAAGGGCACCGTGGCGCCGGGATAGCAGTGGCCCATGTCCTTCGTGCCGATGAACGGATCCACGCTGTCCACGCGCCGAGATTGGGCGGACAATAGAGTGCAAGCTAGGAGTAGGACCAGCAGCCTCAGTCTCATAAATGATTCCTTCCGGACGCCGACCAGATTACCCCTTCCTCGGAATGAGACATGAGGCCACTAGGCAGTAAGGAGGCGAGATTTCTCCTAAAACGCCCTAACCAAATCGGTTTGGAAGATATACATTGAGGAGTCACTTCCAATACCGGCATCCTGGGCTACCGCCAAGCCATTGCGCCCCCATCGCACGATCCGAACAGGTAGGTTTCGGATGCCATGGAGCACCAGGGCCCCCACTCGGTTCAAAGTAGTGAGGTCATAAACCATCAGGTATACGGTTCCGTACTGCCCTGAATCACCCACGAAGTACATTCGATTATTTGGGGGATCCAGAAAAAACTGGGACTGGAATCCTGTCCCGATAGATTTCGGCCGTACGATAAATTGAGTGGGATCAATGACGAGGCCATTACTGGTATATAGCGCACCCCCCCATGCAGCCAGCCCAGTTCCGTAGGTGACATTTAAAGTTTGCGACCGACCGAGCAGGAGGAGACCGCCTGCATCCACGGAGTAGGCCGCCAGATCAAAGGAAGAAAGGCCGTTGTTCAGGATGTAGAACCTGCTTCCACTTGTGTCGAAGGCAACACAATCCCCGTAGCCATAGACAGCCCCGTGTCCGGGCCTTCCCACATTTCCATCGTAGATCACGATCTCCTGGCCACCCAATAATGCGGGCTGTCCTACCAGAATGGAGCCGGGCGCGCCCGGGACGGCAAGAAGGGTCAAAGCCCCCTCCGAAGGCAGATCAAAGGCCATGACCTCCGCCAGCCCCGGCCACGCTAATCGGCGGATCCGGCTCGACCATCGGGACCCCACGTAGAGGGATCTCTTGTCGCTCGCAGCTACCATCGATGTCGGCTTACCCAAAGCAAGCAGTGGAGACACCGATCCTGTCTCAGGATCGATTCGGATCAACTGACCAGCATATGTAGAGCTCGTCTCCGGAACAATGGCCAGAAGTTGGCCGCCATCGGGACTTTCCATGATTCCAGTTACCTGCTGGTTGATTGTGATGTTCACAATCTGGGCAGGCGTAATCCAACCACTCGGGCTGTAGAGAGCGACCACCGCATAACCTGGCCGAGCAACTTCAGAAGCGGGAATGGTGGTGAATGCATAGCCAGTCGCCACATCAACAGTGGTTGGCAGGGAAAGCCCATTCCAGATGATGACGGATTTATCGTCCACCGGAAGGCCCCACATGGCCAGCCGAAACGATGGTGACCCTGCCACGACTTGCGTCGGAGATGTAATCGGAGTGAGATAGCCCGCTTTAAAATTGGCGGAGGAGATTGTCTTTAGTTCTGACGTTTCTCGCGCCGGCGAGGTATTCCGAACTTGGCAATTTCCGCCGGAAGCCAACTCCTGGGCGTTGACAAAGGTCGATAGACGATCTGGCCCCAAGAAGGTGGTGGGAAGTTCGCGACCATTGAGAAGGATCACGGAGCTGCTGTTGAAGTTCGAGCCTGGCACCGTCAAGAGAAAGGAGGGTGTATCCGGCGGGCAGGCCATGGTTGCCACCGTAATCCGAGGAGCCGTCGCAGATGACGGTGGGGCAGCGCCTCCACCACCGCCACAGCCGATTGCCACGAACAGAGTCAAGAGCGCAGCAGCGAGGAAATACCCCTGCCGGAACGCGGACCGCTGGGCACCAAGCCAGAAAATACAATGCATGCCTCTCTCCTTCCCAATGACTCGGAATTCCCAATGGCAACGCCATTGCCGCTGCGCCCAGTCCACCCGCTCAGGCCTTCAGCGCCTTGGCCGCCAGCTCCAGCACGTCGGTGGTGGCGACGCCCTCGTGGCCCGTCTCGCCCGCGGCGTTGTTCAGCATGACGTTGCAGAAGGGGCAACCCACGGCGATGGTGGTGGCCTTGGTCTCCATCGCCTGCTCGAAGCGCTCGTGGTTGATGCGCTTGCCCAGGTGCTCCTCCAGCCAGAACCGGCCGCCGCCGGCGCCGCAGCACATGGTGGCCTCGCCGTGCTTTTCCATCTCGGTGAGCTTCACGCCGGGAATGGCGTCCAGGATGGCCCGGGGCGCCGCCACCTGGCCGTTGATGCGGCTGAGGTAGCAGGGGTCGTGGTAGGTGAGGTCCGTCTCCACGGTCTGGTCCAGCTTCAGCTTGCCGTCGGCCATCAGCTTGGCCACCAGCTCCGTACCGTGGACCACCTCGAACTCGCCGCCGAAGGCCGGGTACTCGTTCTTCAGGGTGTTGAGGCAGTGGGGGCAGTTGGTGACGACCTTCTTCACGCCGTGACCCTTGAGGGTCTCCACGTTGGCCTCGGTGGCGGACTGGAACAGGTACTCGTTCCCCAGGCGCCGGGCGGACTCGCAGGTGCAGCTCTCCTCCGTGCCCAGGATGGCGAAGGACACGTCCGCGGCCTGCAGCAGCTTCACCAGGGACTTGGACACCTTCTGGCCGGCGGCGTCGTAGCTGCCCGCGCAGCCCACCCAGAACAGGTACTCGGCGTCGGGCTTCTCCTCCACGGTGGGCACCTCCAGGCCCTCGGCCCACTTGGCGCGGTCGGCCTGGGGCAGGTTCCAGGGGTTGCCCTGGCGCTCCATGCCCTTGAAGGCCGTCTGGGCCTCCGCCGGGAAGTCGCTCTCCTCCAGGGTGAGGTAGCGGCGCATCCCCACGAGCTTGTCCACGAAGGTGATCTGGAGGGGGCAGGCCCACTCGCAGTAACCGCAGCTGGTGCAGGCCCAGATGGTGTCCTGGCTGATCCAGCCTTCGAGCTGGGCCTTGCTCCAGGGCGCCTCCTCGTCGTCGCGCTTCCAATAGGCGCCTTCGGGAACGAGCCCGCCGATCAGCTTGCGGTCCTCGGGCACGGGCTTGTCCTGGGCCATCTGCTCCAGGGGCGTGGCCTTCAGGTAGTCGCGCAGGTCGGTGCCGTAGTTCTTGGGCCGCAGGGGCTTGCCCGTGAGGGTGGTCGGGCAGTTCTCCAGGCAGCGCCCGCACTCCACGCAGGTGTAGAAGTCGAGCATCTGCTTCCACGTGAAGTCCTGGATCCGGTTGACACCGAAGTGCTCGGAGTTCTCCAGATCCATGGGCTTGAGGTTCTTCCGGGGCTCCAGGTCGCGGAAGTAGATGTTGAACAGCGACGTGAACACGTGGAAGTGCTTGGAGTAGGGCAGGAAGTTGGCGAAGAAGTAGAGCATCGCCAGGTGCAGCCACCACATGCTCTTGTAGAGCACGGTGAGGCCCGTCTCGCTCATTCCGCCCAGCCACCGCGCCACCGCCACGCCCGCGGGGGACCAGGCGGCCCAGGCGGGATGGTGCAGCGCCACGAAGGCGCCGTCCGCCAGCAGGTCCGTGACCATCAGGCTGCCGATGAGGCTCAGCGTCGCCCACGCGTCGAGGGAGTTCTCCAGCCGCCAGGGCTTCGCGGCGACGCGGCGGAAGGCGGCGAGGCCCAGGCCCAGCAGCACCAGCACCTCGAATAGGTCCTTCGTGGCCTGGTAGCCGTAGCCGAACCCGCCCAGGGCCTCGGTCATGTGGAAGGCGGGAAAGAGGCCCTCCACCACCAGGCCGATGGAGCGCAGCGACAGGACGCAGAAGCCCCAGAAGATCAGGATGTGGTAGAAGCCCGCGTAGGGATCGCGCACCATCCGCTTCTGCGCGAGCGCCAGGGTGAACACGCCCTTCAGCCGCTCCCAGGGCTGGTCGAAGCGGTTGTCCGGCAGGCCCGCCTTCAGCGTCTCGAACCGCTTCCGCATGGTCCATGCGAAGAACCCGCCGGCGCCCAGGGTCATGATCCAGAACAATGCGATTTCCAGGGCCTTCATGGGATTCCTCCTCGCCGCCGGACCCGGATGGAACCCGCCGGGCGCGCGGTCCGGCATTGTCTCACCCGATGATCAAGTATGCGGTGTCGAAGGGACAGTGTAGCGATGGGCATGACAAACTGAGAGACCCGACCTGGAGTCAGCCTTGTCCCCGGATGTTCCCCTGCTGTTCGAAGCCGCCGTGGCCCGCCCGCTGTCGGTGGTGTTCCGCGCGGGCGAGGCCTGGGAGGGCCACGACTACACGGTGGAAGTGGTGGCTGCGCGCCGGGGACTGGACGGCTTCGACGTGGTGGTGGACTTCCGGGACCTGGAAGCGGCCCTGGACCGCAGCCTCGCGCCCCTGCAGGGCCAGCTCCTGTCCGATCTGGGACTGGACGGGCCCTTGGCCCTGGCCCAGCGCCTGCTCGCCGACCTCGCGCCCTTCGTCCCCGCCCCGGCCCGCCTCAAGGAAGTCACCCTCACGGACGGCCGGGGACGGCGGATGGTGGTCGGCGGGTGAGGTCTTCCCGATGAGGCCCTGGCTCCCCGTCGCTGCTGTCGCCCTCACCCTGTCGCCCCTCGTCGCGGTGCATCCCGTGCGGATCGAAGGACGCAGCATGGAGCCGGTCCTCCGCGGCGGGGACCTGCGATGGGCGGTGCGGGCCTGGGCAGCGCCTTCGCCGAAGCGTGGCGAGGTATGGGTGGTGGAAGGCCCCTCTGGCTCTTCAATCAAGCGGGTGATCGGCCTCCCGGGCGAAGTGGTGGCCTGGAACGGACCGGACCTGTGGATCGGCGACCGGCGCCTGGACGAGCCCTGGGTGGTCCACCCCGAGCGGAGCGGCGAAGGGCGGCAGGCCTGCGGCGAAGGCTACCTGGTGCTGGGCGACAACCGCCCCGACAGCCGGGACGGGCGCGCCTGGGGCAGCCTGCCGAAAGCGGCGCTCAAGGCCCGTCTCCTGGGCGGATCGTCCTAGGGGCTGGACCGGTCCAGGTGGCGGACCTTGTCGGGATTCCGCGTGACGTAGATGCGGCGGATGCGGTCCCCGTCGACCTCCAGGCCCGTCGTCTGGAGGAGGCCGCCCGCCTCCCGGGTGACGAAGCCGGGCAGGCCGTTCACGAAGGCGTAGCGCACCAGCGTGGAGGGACACTCCGCGAACAGGGGCTGGAGGGACGCGAAGAGCTCCAGGGCGGGCTGAAGGCCGGCGCAGGGATGCTCCAGGGAGGAGGCCTTCCCCCCGCCGTCCGAGTAGACGACCACGTCCTCGGAGAGCAGGGACTGGAGACGATCAAGTTCCCCGTTCCGGGAGGCCGCGAAGAAGGCCGCGGCGAGCTCCAGGCCCCGCGCCCGCGCCACCGGGAACCGGGGCCGGTCCGCCCGCACGCTCTCCCGGGCCCGCCGCGCCAGCTGGCGGCAGGCGGCGGGTTCCCGGCGGATCGTGGCGGCCACTTCGTCGAAGGCCACGCCGAAGATGTCGTGCAGCAGGAAGGCCGCCCGCTCCAGGGGCGTCAGGCGCTCCAGGGCCAGCAGCAGCGGCATCACGAAGTCGTCCACCTCGCCCTCGGCTGGCTCCACCACCGGCTCCGGCAGCCAGGTGCCCACGTAGATCTCCCGCGTGCGCCGGGCCGACTTCAGGTGGTCGAGGCAGAGGCGGATGACGACGCGGCGGAGGAAGGCCCCGGGGTTCAGGATCGATCCCGGAGCCTGGTCCTGGAAGCGGAGATAGGACTCCTGGACCACGCCCTCCGCATCGCCCACCGAGCCCAGCATCCGATAGGCGATGCGGAGCAGCCAAGGGCGGGCGAGGGTGAACGGGTCCTCGGGCTGCTCCGTCATCAGCCGGCCGTACCCGGAAGGTGGACGGCCGCGACCTGGTACAGCACCGGCGCCACGCCCCGGGCGACGCCCGCGAGGCGCCGGAACTGGGCCTGGGCCGCCGGATCCTTCAGCATCTGGTCGAAGTGCGGCTTGGACGCCCATTGCGCGTAGTTCACCACCTGCGTGCCATCGAGGCTCTTGTGGATGCAGACCGAGACGAAGCCCGGCCGGTCCCGGATGGCGGCCTCCGTCACCTCGCCCAGCAGCTGGGCCAGTTCGTCCTGCCGCTCCGGGGCCACCTCGTAGACATTGATCAGGACGACGGCTTCGCCGCCGGGAGTGATCTGCGCGCGGGGGTTCGGGGTCATGGTTTTCCTCCTCGATAACACATGACGAGCCAGCGCGGCGAGATGTGACATCCCCGGCAGGAAAGCATTCAGAAGATAAGGATCCTCACCAAGAGGCGAAGGCCCCCCCGAGTGAATAGAGCTTTTCTTGGTGTCTTGGTGGTGAAAAGAAGATCTTGGGTTTGATCGCCTATTGGTCCGTCCCCACCGCCCGGTCGATGGCGGCGGCCAGCGCCGCGCAGCACTCCGCCACGCGGGCCTCGGGCAGGTTGGTGACGCCCAGCAGCAGGCCCCGGGGCGCCGCGGCGGGATCCGCGTACCACACGGAGAGCGGCATGGGGAACAGACCCGCGCGATTGGCCTCGCGGACGACCGCCGCGTCGTCGCTTCCCGCGGGCAGCCGCTGGAGCACCGCCAATCCGGCGAGGACCGGATCCTCCCCCGCCTCCGCCAGGCATGCGGCCAGCATCTGCCGCCGATGGGCGTAGACGCGCTTCATGTGGCGGAGGTGGCGCAGGTAGTGGCCGTCCCGCAGGAACTCGGCCACCGCGTGCTGGATCGGCGCGGCCGGCGCCGGGGCCAGGAGGGCGGCGACTTCCGCGAAGGGGGTGACGAGCGCCGGCGGCACCACCAGGAAGCCCAGCCGCAAAGCGGGGCTGATGGTCTTGCTGAAGGTGCCGAAGTGGATCACCCGCCCGGCGCGGTCCAGGGAAGCCAGGGCGGGCGCGGCGCGGCCCTTGAGCTGGAGTTCGCCGAGGTAGTCGTCCTCCAGGATCCACGCGCCCGCCCGTTCCGCCCAGTCGAGCAGGGCGTGGCGGCGCGCGAGGGAGAGGGTCATTCCCAGGGGCGCCTGCTGGCCCGGCGTCACCAGCGCCAGGGCCGCGCGTGGGGCGGCGCGGACGCCCGCGGCCACGTCCAGACCCTCCGCATCGACGGGCACGGCCACGGGCCGGACGCCCGCCAGTTCGAGGGCCCGCCGGGCGAACAGGTAGCCGGGATCCTCCATCCAGGCCTCCGCTCCTTCGGTCCGCAGGACCCGCAGCGCCAGGCCCAGCCCGCCCGCGTACCCGGCCGTGATGAACACCTGGGCCGGCGAGCAGGCGATCCCCCGGGTGAGGGCCAGGCTGGCGGCGATTTCCTGGCGCAGGGCCAACTCGCCCCGGGCGTCCGGATAGCCCACGGACCGGCCCGCCGCCGCGCGGGTGGCGCGGAGCAGGATGCGGGACCAGACCTTGGCCGGAAAGGCGTCCTGCGCGGGCACCCCCAGCTGGAAGACGTTGGGCTCCGCGAGGATCCCCGCGCTCAGAAGGGGCGCCTCGTCCGCGGGAGGCGCGGGCGGCAGGGGAGCCGCGGGCCGGGCGGCCACGTAGGTGCCCGCGGCCCCGGCGCTGGCCACGAGTTGGTCGTCGATGAGCCGCTCGTAGGCGATCCGCACCGTGCCCCGGGCCACGCCCAGCTGGGCGGCCAGGTCCCGCCAGGACGGCAGGCGCGCGCCGGGCGCCAAACGGCCATCGCCGATGGCGGCGCGGATGCCCGCGCGGATCTGCTCCGCCAGCGGAGCCGATCCGTGGCGATCGAGCTGGAGGGAAAAAACGGCGGCCATGATCGATGG
Source organism: Geothrix sp. 21YS21S-4 (assembly GCF_030845995.1). Lineage (NCBI taxonomy): Bacteria > Pseudomonadati > Acidobacteriota > Holophagae > Holophagales > Holophagaceae > Geothrix > Geothrix sp. 21YS21S-4. The sequence goes on along the minus strand of NZ_CP132719.1, from coordinate 543,064 downwards.
TACCCATGAATGGGCAATTCTTGGGTCTATCGCATGCACCATGCGCCGGGCGAGGCTAGATCTGTTCGAACACCTTCTCCGGAGCCGCCATGAGCCCCCGCTTCGATTACGCCCGCCTCGCCCCCGCCGCCGTCCAGGGCCTGGGTTCCGTCCACGCCTATCTGGCCGGCTGCGGCCTGGCCCCCGCGCTGGTGGAGCTGGTCTACCTCCGCGTGTCGCAGATCAACGGCTGCGCCTTCTGCATCGACATGCACTCCCGGGACCTGCTGAAGCACGGGCTGTCCGTGGAGAAGCTCATGCTCGTCGGCGTCTGGCGGGAGGCTGAGCCGTTGTTCGATGCGCGCGAGCGCGCGGCCCTGGCCTGGGCGGAGACGGTCACCTGCGTGGCCCAGACCGCCGTTCCGGACGCCGAATACGCCGCCGTGGCCGCACTGTTCGACGAAAAAGAGCTGTCCGACCTCACCGTCGCGATCTCGCTGATGAACGCCTACAACCGCCTCAGCGTCAGTGCCCGCAACCTGCCCGCCGCCGCCCGCGCGGCCCATTCCCGTTCCTGACCTGGAGCCCTCCATGCATCAGCGCTTCGACCTCACCACCCTCACCCCCGCGGGCTACAAGGCCATGCTGGGCGTCCACAGCTACGTCCAGGGCAGCGGCCTCGACCTGGGCCTGCTCGAACTCGTGAAGATCCGCGTCTCCCAGCTCAACGCCTGCGCCTTCTGCCTGGCGATGCACGTTCCCCTGGCCCGCCAGCACGGCGTCAGCGAGATGCAGCTGCACCTGCTCGCCGCCTGGCGCGAGGCGCCGGTGTTCGACGCCCGCGTCCGCGCGGCCCTGGAATGGGCGGAAGCGCTGACCCACCTCGAAGGCGAAGTCCCCGACGCGATCTACGCCCAGGCGGCGGAGCAGTTCGCCCCCAAGGAGCTGGCGGACCTGTCCTTCGCCGTGGCCGAAATCAACGCCTGGAACCGGCTGATGGTCGCTTCCCGCACCCCGCCCCAGGCCTGATCCCGAACGGGACCGCAGCCTCCGAAATGTGACCGCCTGCCGGATCCCCGGCTGCCATGCTCGGGGCAGGGACACCGTCCCGGCTCTTTGCCTCCGCGAGCAGGGGATCCCCATGGCCGCCTTCACCCATTCGCTGTCATTCCTTTCCAGCCACCGGACCCAGGTCCGGCGGGCGGTCCAGGTGTTCTTCCTCGCGGTCACGGCGTACGTGGGCGCGAGCTTTCATTTCTTCCTCTCCGCCCTGGGGCGGGGCGACGCATCCCTGACGAAGCCCGGCGGCGTCGAGGCCTTCCTGCCGATCAGCGCCCTCCTGGGGCTGAAGCGCCTGCTCCTCACCGGCCGGTACGACCTGATCCACCCCGCGGGATTGACGCTGCTGCTGGTCTTCCTCGCCATCAGCCTCGTCTTCAAGCGGGGGTTCTGCGGCTACATCTGCCCAGTGGGGCTGGTGTCCGAGGTGGTGGGCTTCGCGGGCAAGGATCTTCCGCTACCCCAGTGGGCGGCGCGGACGCTGTCGGCCCTGAAATACGTGCTACTGGCGTTCTTCCTGTACAGCATCGTGTGGATGATGCCCCTCGAGGCCATCGACGGCTTCCTGAACGCGCCCTTCAACAAGGTGTCGGACGCGAAGCTGATGGATTTCTTCACCGCCCCGTCCACCGTCACCCTGGTCGTTCTCGCCGTGCTGGCCGTCCTCGGGTATCTGGTCCGCAATTTCTGGTGCCGATTCCTGTGCCCCTACGGCGCCCTGATGGGCCTGGCCTCGCTGCTCTCCCCATTCAAGGTGCAGCGCGACGCCGAGGCCTGCATCGATTGCCTGAAGTGCACCCGCGCCTGCCCCGCCGGAATCCAGGTGCACCAGGCCGGCACCATCCACAGCCCCGAGTGCATCGGCTGCCACGACTGCGTCCGGGTGCGGGCCAACGACCGCTGCCTGAAGACGGGGCGGGTGGACTACCGCCGCCTCGCCCTGGCGCTGTTCTGCGTCTTCTGGGCCGCCGTGTTCCTCGCCATGGCCACCGGCTACTGGGATTCCGCCGTGTCCAGCCTGGAATACCGCTTCTGGCTGGAGCGGCTGCGGCGGCTGGCCCACTGAGCCCCGGCCCGCTCCGCGACGGGGTTGGGCTACGCTGGAAGGCTGGAGTTTCGATGGACCGACTGGTGATCCAAGGTGGACATCCCCTGCGGGGGCGCATCCGGGTGTCGGGGGCGAAAAACGCGGCCCTGCCCTGCCTCGCGGCGGCCCTGCTGACCGCGGAACCGGTGGTCCTGTCCAACCTGCCCGCGGTGGCGGACATCCGCACCATGGTGAAGGTCCTCCAGGCCCTGGGCACCGCCGCCACCTTGGCCTCCGAAGGCGAGGGCTTCGAGTTGAAGGCCGATCTCGCCTGCGCCGGAAGCGACGATCCCAAGGCTCCCTATGACCTGGTGAAGACCATGCGGGCCTCCATCCTGGTGCTGGGCCCGCTGCTCGCCCGCTTCGGGAAGGCCACCGTCAGCCTCCCCGGCGGCTGCGCCATCGGCGCCCGCCCTGTGAATCTCCACCTGGAGGCCCTGGAGCGGATGGGCGCCACCCTCGAGATCAGCCACGGCTACATCCACGCCTCGGTGAAGGGCCGGCTGAAGGCCATCGACCACGCCTTCGAGAAGGTGAGCGTGGGCGCCACGGAAAACATCCTGATGGCCGCGGCCCTGGCCGACGGCGTCACCGTTCTGCGGAACGCCGCCCAAGAGCCGGAGATCGCCGACCTGGCCGCCCTGCTCGTGAAGATGGGCGCCAAGATCGAGGGCATCGGAACCGGGACGCTGACCGTCACGGGTGTCGAGGTCCTCCGCGGCTGCGACCACGCCGTGATCGCCGACCGTATCGAGGCGGGCACCTACCTCTGCGCCGTGGCCTCCGCGGGCGGCGACGTGGTCCTGGACCGCTGCGAGCCGGATCACCTCCGAGCCCTGCTGGACCTGCTGGAGCGGGCGGGCTGCGTGATCACCGAGCGCGAGGGGCAGGACGGCCGCCAGCTCCGCATCCAGCGCGAGCCCGGCCAGAAGCTCCGCTCCAAGGACGCCACCACCCTGCCCTTCCCCGGCTTCCCCACGGACCTCCAGGCCCAGTTCATGGCCGTGATGACCCAGGCCTGCGGGATCAGCGTCATCAACGAGGGGATCTTCGAGAACCGCTTCCAGCACGCCATGGAGCTGGAGCGCCTGGGCGCCAACCTCCGCACCGACGGGCACACCGCCATCATCGCCGGCCCCGCGGACCTCACCGGCTGCACCGTGATGGCCACGGACCTCCGCGCCAGCGCCGCCCTCGTCATCGCCGGCCTCGTCGCCAAGGGCGAGACCATCGTGGACCGCATCTACCACCTGGACCGCGGCTACGCCGGCCTGGAGCGGAAACTCCAGGAAGTCGGCGCCCGCATCGAGCGCGTCGGCGGCGGAAAGGTCTAGAGCACCGGAACCGCGAAAAACGCGAAAGGGCGCGAAAAGGGGAAACGCCCGCTGCGGCGGCGCTTCCGCAGCCCGTCTTTCGCGTTTTTTCGCGCCTTTCGCGGTTCCGACAGCATTCGCTGTGACGACCTCCACGGGAGCGGTCGGCTACACTGGATTCGAGATCGGGGGATCCATGTTCGGCGAGATGAAGGTCTTTTCCGGGAGCAGCCACCCGGACTTGGCGAGGGGCATCGCCACGCACATGGGCATGCCGCTGGGGCGCCTGAAGGTCACGCGGTTCTCCAACGAGAACATCAAGGTGAAGATCGAGGAGAACGTCCGCGAGTCCGACGTCTTCGTGATCCAGACCTCCTGTCCGCCCGTCAGCGACAACCTGCTGGAGCTGCTGATCCTCATCGACGCGCTGAAGTTCGCGTCCGCGGCGCGCATCACGGCGGTGCTGCCCTACTTCCCCTACGCCCGCAGCGACAAGAAGGACGAGGCGCGAATCTCCATCACCGCCCGGCTGGTAGCGGACCTGCTGGAGACCGCCGGCGCCGACCGCGTGCTGACCATGACCCTGCACGCCCCGCAGATCCTGGGCTTCTTCCGGAAGCCCGCGGACCAGCTCCTGGCCACGCCCATCCTCACCAACTACTTCCGGACCAAGGACCTCTCCAACGCCGTGGTGGTGGCCACGGACGCCGGGGCCGCCAAGTTCGCGGGCCACTTCGCCAAGCGCCTGTCCGTGCCCATGGCCATCATCGACAAGCGCCGCTTCGACGACTCCGAGAAGGCCCAGAGCGTGGCCCTCATCGGCGACGTGAAGGGCAAGGACGCGATCATCTACGACGACGAGATCGCCACCGGCGGATCCATCAAGGAGGCCGCCCGCATCCTGCGCGAGTTCGGCGCCCGCACCGTCCGCGTCGGCGTCACCCATCCCGTGTTCTCCGGAAATGCCGTGGAGACGCTCACCTCCGCGGGCCTGGACGAGCTGGTGGTCACGGACAGCGTGCCCATTTCCGCGGAGCGCGCCAAGGCCCTGCCGAACCTCAAGGTGCTCTCCACCGCCGCCCTCTTCGGCGACGCGATCCTGCGCATCCACGGAGGCCGCAGCATCAGCGAGATGATGGACTGATGCCCCGCCGCCTCGGCCCCATCGCGGCCCCGCCGGGCCCCGATCTGCTGGGGCCGCGCGGCGCGGAGATCGCCCCCCTTTTCGATCGCCCCTTCCTCGTGCTGCACCGCGCGTCGGAGCGGTACACCGCCCGCACCTGCCTGTTGCTCCTGCTCGACCTGGGCTGGGAAGAGGCGCTCCGGCGGGGCGCCTCTCTCGATGCCCTGTGCGAGGGGTTTCCGGCGCAGGTGCGGAAGCCCCTCGCGTGGATGCTGCCCTTTCTCGCGGCGGAGGGCCTGCTCCGCCGGGAAGGGGAGACCTACGTCCTGGACGGGCGGCCGGACCTGGACCTCGCGGGCCTCCGGGCCGCGGCGGAAGCGGAGGCGCCGGGCCACGGCGCCAACTTCGACCTCCTGGACGGCGTCCGGACCCGCATCCGCCCCTTCTTCACCGAAGGGAAGAACGGCGACGAGCTGCTGTTCGGGCTGTCCCTCTTTCCCCTGTGGCTGGCCTACTTCCGGAACGAGAACCGGATCTACTTCCCCAACAACCTGCTCACCCTCCTCGCCCTGCGGGACGGCCTGCCCCTCGGAGCGCGGATCCTCGAAGTGGGCGGCGGCGGCGGATCCTTCGCGCGCCTGGTGGCCGCCCGCGCCGCCGAGGAGAACTGGCTGGGGCGCATCGGCGAATACCGTTTCACGGACGTGGCGCCGGCCTTCCTCCGCCGCGCCCAGCGCGACCTGGAGGCCGGAGCGCCGGGCCTGCCCTTGGTTTTCCAGTCCCTGGACCTGAACCGCCCCTGCGGCGATCAGGGCATCGCGGCGGAAAGCCTGGACGCCATCGTGGGCGTGAACGTGGTCCACGCGGCCCAGGACCTGGGCGCCACCCTCCGCGACCTCCGTAGCCGCCTGAAGCCCGGCGGGCGGCTCATCCTCGGCGAGTGCCTGAAGCCGAATCTGGACGCGCCGCTCTACCTGGAGTTCTTCTTCACCTTTGTCGCAAGCTTCACGGAGGTGGCCCTGGATCCCGATTGGCGGCCCCGCCACGGATTCCTGACGCCCGAGGCCTGGGCCGCGGCCCTGCGCCACGCGGGCTTCGCGAGCGTCGACCATCTCCCGCCACCGCGCCCCCTCATGGATCGCCACCCCGCCTTCACCGTGGGCGCCCTGACGGCCTTCGCGTGAGGCGAAGCGGCCTCAGAACCCGGTGAACACGGCCACGCTGTAGGCGGCGAAGGTGCCGTCGGGCTTGGGGACGACGGCCACGCGGGCCTTGGCCGGGCTCACCAGCTTGGCGGCCCAGGCGTCGACGGCCACGGGCGAGACGGTGATCGCGCTCCCCTGCTTGGCCACTTCCACCACAGCAGGCTGGAGGCCGGGCGTGGGGTTGAAGCTGACGGTGACGGTCTGCGCGACGGAGGCGGAATTGGTGAAGGTGAAGCCCACCTGCCCGCCACTGTAGGACGTGCTGAGCGTCCCCGGCGGAAGCGCCACAGGCACCAGGACGGTGGCGGCGGCATCCCAGGCCCCGGTGCCGGCGTTCCACGCCAGGTCGCTGAGCCCCTGGGAGCGCACGTCCCCGGCCCCCGTCACCGCCGCGGCGAAAGCGGCGGAGCTGGAGGACGCCGCGCCGGGAAGACCGAGGTACCACCAGCTGAAAGAGGGCGCATAGGCGTAGGTCCGGTCCCCTGCCAGGGGGTGCTGGTAGGTGAAGCCCGTCCCGCCCGCCGCCGCAATCGCCCCGCCGTCCACTGCCCGCTGGACGGTCACGGACTGGGCGTGCATGGGCGCCTGGAGCGGATCCTTCACCTCCACCTGGACCTTGAAGCCGGTCCACAGGTTCGCCAGGGCGGCGGTCCCCGTACCGAGCGCCGAGCCGCTCCGGAAGGTGAAGGCGGTGTCGGCATCGATCAGGATGGGCCGCGGCAGGGCCGCGTTGGTGCTCACCAGCAGGCGGCCGGCGGCGCGGTCCACGCCGTAGACGTGCCCTTCGGGCGTCCAGGCGGGAAGCGCGGCGGCGCTGTACCACACCCGCACGGCCCACAGGCTGCCGTCGGGCTGCATCCGCAGGGACACCAGCGCGGATTTCCCGGCGGACAGGCCCGCCAGGCTGCCCGCGGCCTTCGCGTCCGCGTTGAAGAACAAGCTCCCAGCGTCGGCGTTCACCGTGAGGTCGTTGCCGCTGTCCGTATGCAGCACGAAGCTCGACGCGCCCACGGAGGCGACCGTCCCGCGGCGGTGGCGGAACACCAGCTGAGCCACGCCCGCTATCCCCCCGTCGTTGGGACGGTGCTTCACCTGGAGGGTGAGGACCCAGCTCCCGTCGGGGAGCTGCACCAGGAACAGCGGGTGGGCCAGATCGAAGTCCAGCTGGACGGCATTGCTTCCCGAGGCGGTGACCACCAGGTCGGAGCTCAGGCTCACCACCGCGCTGGCGCCCTGGACGTGGACCTGGGCGGCGGGCACGGCGGTGCCGTCGGCCTTCACCAGGTTGACGCTGGCCGGATCGATGGTGATCCGCACCGCGTCGTAGGTGCCGATGGGCAGGGAGGCCGAGGCCAGCAGCTCGCCCACGCTGTCCAGGTCCACGAGATTGAGCTTCGCCGTGGCGCCCTGGAAGGCCACCACCTCCTTCGTGTGGTCCGCCTTGTTGAGCAGGGCCACCTGGGTGACGACCACCTCCACCGCCGACCACTGTTCCGAGGGCGCGTCCGTGAGGATGATCGCCGCGGAACCCGACGCGGGGACGGTGGGGGCGGAGGAACCGCCGCCCCCACCGCAGGCCAGGACGAGGGCCAGCGCGGAAAGGCCGAAGGGGGACGCGAGGACGGAGCGGGGGCGAGGCGCAGGGCGCATGGGAACCTCCAGGAACGGAAAAGGCCGCGGACATCCCCACTGACCCCGCCTCTCCACGAGGGGTTGAAGAAGGAATTTTGCGAATCTCAACCTCGCCTTGCGACACTCACCCATGGCTTCCACCCTCCGGGACCTCCTCATCCAGCGGGCCGCGAGGCTCCAGGACCGGCCCGCCCTGACCGCGCCCGACTGGGGGACCCTGAGCTACGCCCGGCTCCGCAATCGCGCGGAGGGTGTGGCCTTCGGTCTGCTGGCGGAGCCGCACCCAACCGCCGGCTGGTTCAGCAGCACGGGCACGCCCTGGGACTGGATGGCGGAACTGGCCGTCGCGGCTTCGGGACTGGCCTGGGATCCGGCGGGGATGCCAGTCCCACCCGAGATCCTGGGGGGCTCCCGCTTCAACCTCGACGCGGGGCGCGGCCTCTACCACGCCCGGGAGCAAACGGTCGCCGAGGACACGCCCTTCGCCGCCGGCCTCGCCCACGGCGAATTCATGACCCGCCTCCGCCGGTTGAACCGGATCCTGGAATGGGATCACGAGTCCGCCGTGGAACTGCCGTTGGCCCGCCTCGGAGAACCCCCGCTTCGCGCGGCCCTGTGGAGCCTTCTCTACGCCGGCGGCCACGCGATCCTGCAGTCCCTCCCGGTGTGGAATCCCACGCCCTTCGAAGAGCTGTGGCTTCCGGAGCGCTGATCCCGCGTTGCATTAAAAGACTAAGGATCACCACCAAGGCGCGAAGACACCAAGAAAAGCTCTGTGCACGATTCACGCGGTTCGGGGTGTGTCTGGTGTCTCTCGGACGACACCCGTGCTTGGGGGATCAGCCCTCCAGGTCGAGGGAGCCGGCGCGCTGGAGCGGCCTCGCGGCGCCGATGGCCAGGAGCCCGGGGTTCCCCAGGACGGCCACGCTCCGCCGGGCGCGGGTGAGGGCGGTGTAGAGGATCTCCCGGGTGAGCAGCGGGTGATCGCCCCCGGGCAGGACGAGCGCGATGTGGTCGTACTCCGAGCCCTGGGCCTGGTGCACGGTGAGGGCGTAGGCGTGCTCCAGGCTCCCCTGGATCGCGTCCAGGGGGAAACACGCCGGACCATCCGGCCGCAGGAACAGGGCCTCCAGGCGGGGCGCGCCGTCGCGGCGCACGAGGCCCACGATCCCCTGATCGCCGTTGAACAGGCCGCGGCCGTAGTCGTTCCGCCGCGCCAGGACGGGTTCGCCGGGAAGGAACGGCGCGTCGGTTCCCCGCGGTCCGGCAGCCCGCGTCCGCTCCGCGTGGAGGTGGGCGTTGAGGCCCGCCACGGATCGGAGTCCGCCTTCCCGCAGCAGGCACAGCAGCCGCGCGGCCTCCCAGCCCGTAACTTGGCGCTCGAGCAAGGCGACGGAGGCCGCGTCCAGGCCGCCTCCTTCGCCCTGCAGGAGGGGCAGCTCTCCCGGCCGCCGCTCGGACCAACTCCGCAGGAACAGACGAAGTCCCGCATCGTCGCCGGAAGCGACGCGAATGCCCGGCGCTTCCGGATCCCCGCCGTCCATCGGCAGGTCCGGTCCCCGGCCTTCGCCGATGGCGCGGGCAGCTTCGAGGATGGCGCGACCTCCGGGATCGGCGGCATCCAGCCGGTGGCTGTGGAGGAGACGGGATACGGCCTGGGGCAGCCCGGCCACGAGATCGCGGAACACGGTTCCCGCCTCCACCGAGGGCAACTGGTCCGCGTCGCCCACCAACACCAGCCGCGCGGCGGCGGGAAGCGCGGCCAAGAGGGCGTCCATCAGCTCCAGCCCGATCATGCTGGCCTCGTCCACCACCAGGACGTCCACCCGCAGGGGGTTCTCGGCATCGCGCCGGAAGCGCCGCAACCGCGGATCCCAGCCCAGCAGGCGGTGGAGGGTGAGGGGCTCGGGCAATTCCCCGCCCGGTCGGACGCGCCGCACGGCCTCCCCCATGCGCTGGACCGCCTTCCCGGTGGGCGCGGCCAGGACGATGGCCTCCGGCTCGAGCCCCGCTTCCAGCAGGGTCCGGAGCAGCGCCGCCAGGATGGAGGTCTTGCCCGTCCCCGGCCCGCCGGTGATCACGGCAAGGGGCAGTTGGGCGGCGGCAGCCACCGCGGTGCGCTGTTCGGCATTGAGGGGCACGGGCGCGGCGAGGACCGCGTCCGATACCGCGACGGAGAGCGCGGGCCGGGCCGCCCGCGCGCGGAGGACCTCCCGAACCCGGGCTTCCGCGGTCACGAGACGACGGGTGGCGAGAGCGCCATCCCAACGGACCAGGGGCCGCCCCGCCTCCGGCCCGCCCACCAAAACCTCCAGGCGCGGGTCGTCCAGGAAGGCGGCCCAGTCCACGGGCGCCTCGCCAAAGGCCCGGTGCAGTTCCTCCATCTGCGATCCGGTCAGCGGCAGGCGGGTGCTGCCCTGGGCCTGAGCCGTCAGCAGCAGGCTCAGGAGGAGGTGCAGCTTCCGTCGCTCCCGGGCGTCGAGGTCCGCGGGAATCCGCGCCAACTCCCAGGCGAACAGGATCGGCGCCGGATCCCCCGCGGCGCGCAGCCACGCTTCCGGCGCGAAGCCGCGGCCCGCGAGGGCGCCCAGGGGATTGGGGAACTCAGCCACGGAACGCCTCCGCCGCCGTTGCGGCCAGGTCCCGCTCCCATGTCCCCACCTCGGTCCACGTGGGCCGGCAGGTCCACACGCCTGCCGCCGGCAGGCCCCGCAGGAATACGTAGCGCACCCCGCCGAACCGGGCCTCGTAGGTGGCCTCGTCGCGGATGTCCAGGAAGCGCAGGGCGGCGAGGGTGTAGATGCGGACCTGGAGGGCGTAGTGCTCGGCGACGCAGGCCTCCAGCGCCGCCGAGCCGTAGTCCGCCAGCCCGTTGCTCTTCCAGTCGAGGACATAGGCCAGGCCGTCCTTCTCGAACAGGGCGTCCAGGCTACCGCCGAGGAAATCCGCGCTGCCCGGCAGTCCCGTCAGGAAGTCCAGCTCCCGCAGCAGGCGGTCCGCGGCGGCGAGGGGCGCGGCGCCTTCGTGCAGCGGCAGCGGCGTGGTGAACCCTAGGAAGGCCCGCCGGGCGGCCTCCCGCGCGGCGTCGGGCCCCAGTCCCGCCAGCGCCGCGCGGCGGAGGACGGATTCCCGAACGCCCGGATCGCCCCACCAGCCGTCGAAGTCTCCGGGGAGGGCCGCAGGATCCAGAGCCTCCAGCAGCTCGTGGAGCAGGGTCCCCACGGTCCGGCCCCGCGGCAGGCCGTCGGGCGCCGCGTCCGGAGCGTCCGGCTCGGGATCCTCCGGCTCCGGGGCGCGGACCTCCTCCAGCCGCCGCTGGAGCGCGGTGAAGCTGGTGGCGCGCCGAGGCCGCGCGGCGGCCCGAAGGGCCTCCGGATCGAGGCGGGGCGGATGCAGGGCGGAGGCGGGTTCGGCGGCAGGCCGCTCTTCCGCCTCGGCGAAAGCGTCGCCCTGGGGCTCGGCGAGCGGCACCACGGAAAACGCCGGATCCTCCCCTGCCTCCAGAAGAGGCCTCAGGACGCGGTTAAGGACCCGCAACGGGCCCTTGGGGTGGACGGGGCCGCTCCCCTTCGCGCCGTCCACGACGAAGCAGGGGACCACCAGCTGAGCCTGGGCGCGGGTGAGGGCCACGTACATCAGGCGCTCTTGCTCCTGGGCCTCTTCCGCTTCGATCCGGGCTTCGGCGTCCGAGCCCTCGGGCGAACGACCCAGGTGGAGCCGGCGCGCGCCGTCAGGGCCATGGAACCGATGGAGGGCGGAGGCCCGGCCCGCCTTGGGCGCGAAGACCGCCACCACCGGCGCCTCCAGTCCCTTGGCGGCGTGGAGCGTGAGGATCTGCACCGCGTCGGAGCGGCCTTCCAGCCGCTGCTCGTCGCCGTTCTCGCCCGGCGGAAAGTCCAGCCCCTTCCGCCACCGCGAGAGCTGGCGGATGAGGAGGGCCAGGTCGCCGTGGCGTTCCGCCGCCGCGCGGACCAGCAGCTCGCCGAGGTGGCGGAGGTTCACGAGGGTGCGCTCGTCGTTGCGCAGCAGCACGCGCTCCGCCACGGCGCTCTCCCGCAGCACCTGCTCCACCAGGTCCGCGAAGCGCCGCCGCCGGGCGGTCTCGCCCCAAGCGCGGAGCCGCTGGAGGGCGGGATGGTCCTCCCGCAAGTCGCGGAGCGCGTCCAGGTCCGCCACGCTCGCGCCGAAGAAGGGCGTGAGCAGGGCTCGGGCGAGACGGCCCCGGTCGCGGGGAGCCTCCACCGCGCGGAGCAGGTGAAGCCAGGCGAGTGCTTCCGGCCCTCCGAACAGCCCGCGCTGCTTGAAGAACGCGAAGGGAAGCCCAGCGGCACCGAGGGCCTCCGCCATCAGCCGTCCCTCGGACGCGTTGCCCACCAGAACGAAGACATGCCGGTTCGACAACGGCTGTCGATTTCCTCCGGGTCCGAAGCACGCGCCGGAGGCGAGCAGATCGCGCAGTTCGCGGGCCAGCCCCGCGGCCACCCGGCGCCACAGGCGCGTTCCGCCGTCCAGAGTCTCCACGCGGATCACGCGCAAAGGGGGCAGGGATGCGCCCTGCGCGTCCTCCAGTCCCAGATCCGGACGGCCGCAGGCCACGGGCCGGAAGCCCACCGGCCCGGTGAAGAACCCTTCATGGGCGAAGATCCGCTCGCAGGCGGCCAGCAGGGGCGCCGTGGAACGGAAGTTCTCGCCCAGCTCCACGGCGGATCCCCTTGGAGCAAGCAGCTCGCGGGCCCCCAGGTAGGTGGGCAGGTCGCCGCCGCGGAAGCCGTAGATGGCCTGCTTGGGATCGCCCACCAGCACCAGCTCGTGGCCCTCGCGGTGGAAGAGGGTCCGGAAGATCTCCCACTGGGCGGCGTCCGTGTCCTGGCACTCGTCGATGAGGGCCACCTGGAACCGCTCCCGCAGCCGATCCGCGAGGGCCTCGCCGCCGGGGCCCGCCAGCGCGTCCCGGACACGGAGGATCATGTCATCGAAGTCGAACAGCCCCTCCGCCGCCTTGATGGCCTCCAGCCGCGCCCGCACCGGCTCCAGGAAGGCGTTCGCCAGCACCGATTCCTCCGTGGGTGGTGCCTCCGCCAGCCATGCGGCGAGTTGAGCTGCCGGTCCTTCTCCAACCGCCTTGGCCATTGCGGATCGCAGGCTGGTGAGCTTGAGGGCATCCCATTCCCGCACGAACTCCCAGGGCTCCAGCGGAGCGGCCAGCAGCGCCGCCACGGCATCCAGCGCCGTTCCCGCCCGCTCGGCCACGTCCTTCCGGACCTTCGCCGCGGCCCAGGCGGCGCGGATCTCGTCCCTGACTTCCGGCGTTGCGGCGGGAAAGCTCCGGCGGAATCGGGAGAGCGCGTCGGGTCCCGGAACCAACTCCGCCCGCTCGCGGTGGACCTCCCATAGCAGGTGCCCCAGGGCCTCCACGCTCCAGCCCGCCCCCAGCGCCCGCGCCAGGAGGCTCCGAAGCTCGGCCTCCTGCTCCCCCCGCAGGAGGTCCCGCCACGCGCAGTCGAAGAGTTGGCGGGCGTCGGCCTGGGTCTGATCGAAGAGGCTGCGGCGCTCCAGGGCGCTCTCCTGCAGCACCCGCTGGCAGAAGCCGTGGATGGTGGCGACGGTGGCCCGCTCCATGGCCGCCCGCGCGGCCTTCACGCGCTCCCCCGCCGCGCCATCCAGGATCCAGCAGGGCGCATCTTCCGGCGCCTCGGGTGCCTCCTCCGAAAGCAGCCGATTCCACAGGGCGCGGATGCGGCTCCGCAGCTCCAGGGCCGCCTTTTCCGTGAAGGTGACGACCAGGATGCGCTCGAGCGGAATGCCCGCCAGCACCCGGTCCGCCACGAGGTGCTCCAGCGTGTAGGTCTTCCCCGTCCCCGCGCTGGCTTCCAGCACGGCGAAGGGAGCGGGAATGCGATCCAGGACCGCGGGCCGGGCGAAGCGGAACGGGACGCTCACGCGTCGCCTCCCGCCTGCCGGCACGCCCGGAGGAAATCCCCCAGCCGCCGCTCGGCGCGGTCCGCCCAGTCGGCCGCGGGAGGCGAAAGCGCCGCCGCGGGGATCGGCCCCCACAGGCTGGAGAAGCGCGGTTCCGGTTCCTCCAGGGCCTTCCCGATCCACGCTTCCAAATCCTCCGTTCCGGCCAGGAGGGCTTCCAGAGGAAGCGGCCCGGGATCGCCCGCCAGCAGGTCCCCGCACCACCCGCGCAGCTTCGCTTCCGCCGTCTCCGGAGTCCAGTCCGGGAGCGGCAGGCTCCACCGCGCCGCCCGGCCTTCGCGGACGCTCAGGACCACCGCCCGGGCCGCGCCCGGAAGTCCCTGCGCCCGGAGCGCAGCCTGGCCCACCCAGGCCGACAGCAGGGCGCGGGCGTCGCCGTCCTGGGGTGGGCGCCCGGGTTTGGGGGGCTCGGACTCGGAAAGGAAGAGGAAGCCCTCCTCACCCAGCGGCGGCAGGGCGCCTTCCAGCTCCATCCGGAAGCTCCCTTCCGATCCGTCCAGGCCCCAGCGGAACGGCGGATGGTCCTCCGCGGGCAGCCCCCCCGAAGGCCCGCTTCCAAAGCGTGGCACGCGGGGAAGCCCGCCGGCCCACAGCGCCCGCCATCCGCCCAGGAGAACCCGGGCGCGGACGAGCTCCGCCTCGGCGAAGGGCCCCACCGGCGCCCGCGCCGCGGCGACGCGGCGGCGCCACCCCCGCAGCAGGGCGCGATCCGCGTCCTCGCCGGCCAGGGTTTCCCAGAACGCCTCCCGCACCCACGCGCGGCGGTCGAACAGGGACGACTCGAAGGGCGTCTCCTCGCGGGCAGCGGCCTCCTCCGCGCCCTCGTCCTCGGCCCGCAGGTCGAGGCGGACGGCGGCGCTGCCCTGGAGGGGACAGCACAGCCACTTGCGGAGCTGACCGAAGGTGAGGCGCCGCGAGGCAAGGTCCGGAATGAAGGGCGCGGTGACAGGCGGCGCTTCCGGCCGATGGATCTTGCCCCGTTCCGCCGCCCGCGCCTCGCGCAGGGCCTCCGGATTGAACTCGGGGAGACCGCCTGGCGCGAAAGCTTTGGGATCGTGGCGGTCCACGGGCGGTGCGTGTCCCAGCGCCGCCCAGCCCTTCGGTCCCGCCGCGGCCGTCACCAGTTCCTTCAGATCGTCGAGCAGCGGCGAGGGTTCCAACGGAGCACCGTCCAGCACGTCGCGGCGCACGAAGGAGAGGTGCAGGTGCCGACGCGCGCACAGCAGGCTCTCGAGGAAGAGGTAGCGGTCCTGCTCGGGCCGGGAGACATCCCCCGCGCGGCGCCCGCCGCTGCGCAGGTCCAGGGGGTTGCGCGCGTCCTGCCCGGGGAAGACGCCCTCCCCCAGCCCCATGAGGAAGATGGCGTCGAAGGGCAGGGCCCGCATGGGCGCGTAGCTGGCCACCATCACGCCCTGCCCGAAGGCGGCGCGGTCGGCCTTCAGCCCTTCGAGCGCCTCCAGGGCCAGGTCCAGCGCCGCGGCGTAGGGAAGGACGGGAACCGGCAGTCCGGCGATTTCCAAAGAGGCCAGCCCCAGCAGTCCCCGCTGGATGCGGGCCACCGACGCCGCATCGGCCTGGAGATCGCCGATGTGGGCTCCCATCACGAGGGCCAGCTGGGCGGCCCACGCCGAAGGCGACAGGCGCTGATCCCGCAGCCGCCGCGCGTCGGCCAGCAGCCCTTCCACCCGCGCCAGGAAGGCGGCGCCCTGCTCGGGCGGGAGGACGGGATCGGACATCCGCCCATCCAAATCCACCTCGCCCGGCGGCAGCACCGCGCCCAGCGCCAGGCGCCGCGCGGCCATGGACCAGGTCCACAGGTCGCCGGGCGCCTCCGCGGCCCCGCAGGCCTCCAGTCCGCGGATGACGCCGAGCTCCTCGCAGAGGCCCGCCCAGTCCCCGGCCGCACCGGGATGCCGGGCCGCCAGGGCCGGATGGCCCACCAGCTCCAGGACCTCGGCCCGCGTGAAATCCGACAGGGGAAGCCGCAGAAGGCTCGCGGCCCCGTCCACCAGCTCCGCCATTCGCAGAGTGGCCTCGTCGCCGGCCACCCAGGGGATGCGGTGGCAGGCCTCGAAAGCGGCCTTCAGATGGTCCAGGTACTCCGCCTTCCGTCCCGGCGGGACGATCACGGCGAGGTCGGAGAACCGCACGCCGCCGGTCCGGACCCGCTCCCACACCGCGGACGCCACCGCCTCCGCTTCCCGTCGCTCGCTGGCGCAGGCCTGCACGCGCACGCTGTCGTCCGCAGGCAGCGGAGGCTCCGCGGAAACCGTGGGCGCCCGATGGAGCAGGTCCGACTGGAGGCGCGCCAGGAGGGTGGGGTCGTCCGGCTCCCGGAAGTGGTCCTCGAAATCGCAGTCCACGAGGTCGTTGAGCAGGCGGATGTTCTCGCGGCCCGGCCGCCCCCAGCGCTGCAGTCCGAGGTGATCCGCCGCCAGGAGGCCGTAGGGATCCTCCGATTCCTCCCGCGCCATCCGCGCGGCCTCCCGGGGATCGACGACGTCCTCCCACAGCTCCTCGCAGGGATTCAGGATGTAGAGATCCAGGGGCCGGAGGAGGCTCAAGCGGCGGAGCGCCAAGTGGTAGGCGCGCGCCATCTGGGACAGACCAAAGACGTGGATGGTGGCGGGAAACCGCCCCCGCGGGAACAGGTCCGAGCCCACGTACTCCGGCAGGGCGAGCCATCGCTCCTGCGCGCCCGCCAGCCGGGTCCGGAGGGCCTGCCACAACCGCCGCTGGGACGCCTCGCGAGGATCCTCGCCCACCGCCCGACCCTGTTCCCAGCGGGCCATCCAGTCCGGGCGCGACAGCAGGTATTCCTCGAAGAGCCGCGCCAGCCGCCCGCTGAGCTGGACGGCTTTGCGGCCGCCGGGATCGCCTTCCAGGTAGGCGCCGAACGCCGTTCCCGCCAGGACGTCGGCCTCCCCCAACAGGACGAGAAGCTGGCCCTGGATGGCGGGACGATCCAAGAGGCGCAGGGGCGGCTCCTGGACGGGAAGGGAGTCCCGCCACAGCTGGTCCAGGAACAGGAAGCGGAGGTTGGCCGCAATCCCCAGGAGGTCCGCCAGCCCCCGCTGGAGCCACAGCTGGACGTTGCGGTTGGGCACCACGATCGTCAGGGGCTCCCAGGGGCCCTCCGCGGCCCGATGGGCGGCGGCGCCTTCGGCCAGCCGCTCCAGCAGCGCCTCGGTGCGGTTGGAATAGTGGAGCCGGGCCATGGGCCTCCAGAGTAGCGGCGATGGGGCTCCCGGGTCCGCTTGACGCCTTGCCTCTGGACAGTGGCTGACCAATCATGGTCCCGGAGGCTGCCATGGCCCGGATCTCCCCCCGCAAGGTTCCCGAATCCGCCCGTCCGGACGGCAGCCGCCTGGTGAAGCCGGAGCGGGTCCAGGCCGTCCTAGACGCTGTCCGCGACGCGGGCGAGGCCGGCATCACCAAGGCCGCGCTCAGCCGCAAGCTGGGCGGCGCCGCGCTGCGCACCGTGGACCGGGCCATCGGCCTGCTGGAGGAACAGGGCGCGCGCTTCGGGAAGGGCCGCCAGGGCCGTCCTCCCGTCATCCACTTCACCCTGGAGAAGGGCCCCTCCTGGGACAGCCGGATCACGCCCCACGCCCGCCTGGCGATGGAGGTGGCGCTGATGGCGCTGGAGGGCACCGCCACCGAGCTGTGGTTCGACCACTTGGAGGGGCTGCGGGCGCTGGCCGACAGCCACCTGAGCACCCGGGACCGGGAGCTGTTCCGCACCCTCCAGACGCACGTGTGCGTCCGCGGCGGCGCCGACGACCAGCAGGCCCTGGACACCGTGATGCTCACGCAGGTCCTCCTCGCCCTGGGCCATTCGGACGGCCCGCGGGAGCTGGAGCTGACCTACCGCGCGGCGTCCACAGGCCGCACCACGACGCGGACCGCGGTCCCCTTCACCCTCACCCACGACGTGTTCTCCGGCGGGGCGTTCCTCCTGGCCTGGGACGCGGCCAAGCAGGAAGTCCGCTCCTTCCGCCTGGCCCGCATCGCCGAGGCCCGGAGCCTCGCCAAGCGCGGGCTCATCCCCGACAAGCGCCCGCTGGAACAGGCCCGCGACCTTCAGATCGGCGGCTGGTTCGGCCCCGGCGCCCCGTTCCACGTGAAGGTCCGCGTGGGCGGATCCAACTGGCCCCAGGCCCTCCTGGACGCGCCCCCCGCCCTGCCCTCCGTCACCGTCCACAAGGAGAAGGGCGGCACGGTCCTCCTCGCCTTCCAGGCCACCGAGCCCTCCGGCCCCGCGCGCTTCATCCTCCAGCTGGGCGCCGACGCGGAAGTCCTGGAGCCGCCCGCGCTGCGGACCCATTTGACGGGGGTCTTGAAGGAGATGGCGGGAAGGTACCGATAGCAAAAGGGCCGGCAAAGCCGGCCCTTTTGCGGTTCCCCCTTCTCCCTACTTCTTCGCCACCTTGCCGCCCTGTAGGTCGCGGAGGAGCACCTGGCCCTGGCGGCCGTAGTCGATCGATTCGCCGAGGATGCGCGCGACCTCCTGGGGGGCGTGGAAGCCCATGGAGTTCTCGGCGTTGACGAAGTCCACGCGCCACTGGGCCTTGCGCTGGAGTTCGAGCACGGGCTTGAGCTTGGCGTCGTCCACGCCGGCCTTCTTGGCGGCGTCGATGTCGTTGATGAGGTTCACCACGGCGTCCTCCGCCCGGTCCATCAGGGCCTTGGTGCGGTCCTGGATGGCGGTGACGCGGGCCTTCAGCTCGTCCTCGGGGAACCGGTGGCAGGTCTGGCAGGACCGCGAGATGTCGAGGAGCGGGCTGCGTACCTGATGGTCGCTGATCTTGAGGGCGCCTTCGCGCTTGTAGGGCATGTGGCAGTCGGCGCAGGAGACCCCGGAGCGGGCGTGGATGCCCTGGCTCCACATCTCGAATTCGGGATGCTGGGCCTTGAGGACCTCGGCGCCGGTCCGGCCGTGCTTCCAGTCGAAGAAGCGGTGGCCGTCGGGGAACTTGTAGTCGTCGTAGGTGGCCTCGATCTGCTCGACCTTCAGGCCCTTGTTCCAGGGGAAGAACAGCGTGACCTTGGGGCCGCAGTAGTACTCGACGTGGCACTGCCCGCACACCATGGAGCGCAGTTCCTGGCGGGAGGCGTCGCGGTTGGCGTCGTAGGCGGTGGTACGGTCGCCCTTCCGCCACTTCTCGATGGAGGGCAGGTGCGGGACGGGCTCGCCGCTGCGGGCCAGGGCGTCGATGCCCCGGATGAAGCCCGGCTTGGTGACGCGGAGGGCCATGGTCTTGGGCTCGTGGCAGTCGATGCAGGCCACCGGATGCTTCACGAGGGCCGTGGCCTCCTGGTAGGGCATCTTGCAGAGGGCTTCGAATCCCGCCATCAACTGGGCCTGGGCGTTGGGGCTGCCGAAGGCCTCGTCCAGGGTGCCCGGCGCGCCGCCCTTCAGACCCAGCTCGCGGAAAGCCACGGTGTTGGACGCGTGGCAGTGGAGGCAGGAGCCCGGCTGCGGGCGATCCGTGACGCGCTTGGTGGTGCGCTGGTCGTCCAGCATGTAGGCGTGGCCTCGGCGCTGGTTGAAGTCGATGGCGAAGGCGTAGCCGTCGAAGATCGTCACCAGGCGGGGATCCTCCAGGATCCGGCTCTTGGGCAGCCCCTCGCTCCCGGCGCCGCCGTACTTGGTGCTGTATTTCTCGGCGGTGCGCAGGTAGGCGTCGTACTGGCGCGGGAAGTTCTTCCCCCACACGGCGGGATCGACGGTCTTCTCGTCCAGGTCCACCAGCTTGAGGCTGGTCTGGAGCGCCTCGGCCTTGCGGGTGGAGATGTTGGCGTAGAGGGACATCACCAGGACGGTCGCCAGCGCGGCGCCGGCGGCGAGCAGGCCCATCCGGACCACCGGCCGGGAGAGCAGGGGAGTGGGATTGTCGGTCATCGGAGGGGTCCTCCCGCGTGGGGGCTACGCGTCAAAGGGTGGATCGGAAAAGGGTACGGCAGGTTCGCCTGTCAGCGCGTCGGCCCATGGCCCACCTCCTGGTGGCAGCGGACGCAGCCGTAGAGGTCCGCCTTCTGGGTGGGATCCGTGGGGACGCCGAGGGTCCCATGCGCGGTGATCTCGCCCACCAGCCCGCCGTGGCAGCGCAGGCAGTTGCTCTCCAGCACCTCGGCGTTGGAGGGCTTGATGCGGATGGGCTCGGGGAAGTTCTGGAGGGTGAAGGCCTTGGAATGGTGGTAGCCGTTGCTGGCCTTCACGAACAGCTTGCTGACGGGGTTGTCGTGGGGCAGATGGCAGTCGTTGCACACGGCCACCGCGTGATGGGAGCCGTGGCGCCAGCCGTCGTATTCCTCGCGCATGATGTGGCAGTTCACGCAGACCGAAGGATCGTTGGACAAGTAGGAGGTCCCATGGGCGGTCAGGAAGGTGTAGGTGCCGGAGCCCAGGAACACGCCCGCGAAGACGCTGGCCAGAACGCTCAACAGGAACAGGCGACGCTTTCCGCTCACGGGGGTATCCATCCGGCGTGCGGGGTCCGATCCCGCACCCGGAACAGCATGGATCAAAATAAAGACAAGTCAATCCGAATATCAAAAACCCGCGCCGGGATTTGATGTGGGCCCATGAAAAGGGGCCGGCTAAACCGGCCCCTTACGGATCGCTTTTCCTTTCAATCCAAGGTAATTCCGCCGTTCACGGTCTCCAGCCGCAGTTCCTCGTCGCTGCCGGGGAAGACCGCGGTGACGCGGCGGCGGGTGGCCTCCACCTGCTCCGCGCCCTTGGCGTTGAAGGTGATGCCGCCGTTGTGGGTGGACGCCTTCAAACGGCCTTTGAGTCCCGCCATCTGGAGGCGGATCCCCCCGTTCACCGTCTCCGCCTTCAGGCCCTTGCCCTGGCCGTCCAGCGCCGAGCCCTTGATGCCGCCGTTGACGGTCTGGAGGTTCAGGGCGCCATGGACGCGCTCCAGCGCGATGCCGCCGTTGACGGTGGTGGCCTTCAGGGAATCCTGGAGATCCACGGCGCGGATCCCGCCGTTCACCGTGGTCAGGTTGGCGGTCCCTCGCGTGCCCGTGAGGGCGATCTCGCCGTTCACGTTCTCCAGGGTGGGCGACACCCGCCGGGGCACCTTCAGCGTCATCTGGCACACGGGCGGGCGGGAGGAATCCCGCTCCTCGCGCTTGGGGTATTCCCCGCGAATTTCCAGACTGTTTTTCCCGGATTCCAGGACCACCTTCACCTGCTCGTCCTTGCTGCCGGGCTTGAACTCGCCGGTGAACTGGACTTCCTCCTTGTCCCAGGCTTCCACGCGGATGAAGCCGTTGACGTTCTTCACCTTGAGCGAAGAACCCGCAGGCAGGGCGACCGTCCGCGTCTCGGTGACCTTCTCCGCCTTGGCGGGCTGGATCACCAGCGTCTGGGCCATCGCGGGCGCGCAGAGGGAAATCGCGGCGACGGCCGCGGAAAGGAAACGGGGAAGGGCCATGGGAGCCTCCTGGATGTCAGAGATCGCGAGGAGGATACGAAAGGTTTCGGGCCCGCGTTTAGAGCTCGCGGGGCGCCGCAAAAATCCAGGATCTCCGTATACTTGGGGCGCCGGAGTCCCCCATGCCGACCATCGACCTCAGCCCCGCGGAGTGGAAGCTCATCGAGAGCCTGCGCGCCCTGCCCGATCCGGCCCTGCGGGAGCGGATGCACGCCTCGCTCGACGGGCTGCTCTTCTTCTTCCGGAACCCCCGCTGCCAGGGCATGGGCGTGGAGGGTTTCCCCTGCGGCGATCCCCAGTCCGCCTGCGAGGAGTGCCACGAGGTCTGGGACGTGCTGGACCGCGTGGCCCAGCGCGGCCGGACGGCCTGACCCGCGGGTCCGCGTGGGACGCGTGAGGGTCCTCGTGGTGGAGGCGGACCGGACCGCCTGGCCCGCCATGGAGGCCTTCTTCGGGCGTCAGTTCGAGCAGGCGGGAGCCGAGGCGGACCTGACCTTCCGCGCCGGGCTTCCCCAGCGGGCGGCCGGATTCCACCTGGTTTCGCTTCCGGAGCGGGTGGAGGGCCGCAAGGTGGCCCACCTGCTGCTGGACCGGCCCGCCCTCCTGGCGGACCTCAAGGCCACTTCCATCGTCAACCTGCACGCCCCTCGCTGCGGTCGGATGCACGCGGACCTGCGGCTCCTCCTGGATCGGGGGAGTGCGGGGCTGGCGTCGGACGGGCTGTGGGTGTTCGCGCGGGACTGGATGACGCCCTGGTTCGACGTGCCTCTGGAGTTCCCCGAACTGGGCCTGGTCGGGTCCTTCGCCCCGTCCGTCCCCGTGGCGGTGCCCGCCCGGACCTGGGACCGCCGCACTCCCCTGCCCGTCCCCCTCCTGGCCTAGGGCCGCGCGCCCAGCCAGCGGTCCCCGAAGTTCACGAGGAGGACCCCCGCCAGGATCAGGGCCGCCCCGGCGATCCGGACGCCCGAGATGCCGCGCACGGGCAGGCCCACCCAGCCGAAGTGGTCGAAGGCCAGGGATGAGCACACTTGCCCCGCCACGATCAGCGAGATCATCGCCGCCATTCCGATGCGCGGGGCCAGCAGGGTGGACCCGAACACGAAGAAGGCCCCGAGGGCGCCGCCCACCCACTGCCAGAGGGGAATCCGGGACAGGCCGCCCAGGGTGGCGAAGGGCTGGCCCGTGAGCCAGGACGCCAGGCCGAGGACCACCGTGCCCACCGCGAAGGAGACCAAGGCCGCCAGCACGGATCCGCTGCTGAGCGTGATCCGGAGGGCCCCGTTGATGGCGGACTGGAGCGGGATCACCAGCCCGATGGCGAAGGCCATGAGGATGAACATCAGGAGCATGGGCCCTCCCCGCGAGAAGCTGCGATGGTAGCCCGGCGCCCGCTCCCCCGTCTCAGAGGGCGTCCCAGGCCTGCCGGGCGCTGCCGGTGGCGTCCCCCGTCCCGCCCTTCACCCGCGCGCGGAGCTCCGGCGGCAGGCTGCGGGCGGCCTCCAGGGCCTGGACCTTGAAGGGCTGCGCCAGGTCCGGCCAGGCCGCGACCACCGCCTCTGCCCAACTCGCGTCGCCCAGGAGCGCCCGAGGGAGCCACCGCCAGACGGTACCCAACCCGGCTTCCTTGAGGACCGCCAGGGCCTCCGCCTCCCGGTTCGTGCGCCGGGCCAGGTGGGCCGCCGCTTCCGCCGCCTCCCGCTGGGCGAAAGGATCGGGCACCAACGAGAGGAGCGCGCCCAGGGCTTCGTCGTTTCCCACCTTGCCGAGGGTTCTCGCCAGGGCGAACCGCGAGCCCTCCGGCCCCTGGCCCAGGGCTTCCAGCAGCCAGGGGCCGTCCGCGGGCCGGGCGGCCACATAGAGGCCTTCCGCGGCGGAGCGGCGGATGCCCACGGGGCCGGTGGCCAGGGCATCCAGATAGGGGCCCAGTCGAACCTCGGGGCCGCTCTCCTCGGGCAGCTCCCCCCGCGGCATGGTCACGGTGGCGATCTCCCGGTCCACGCCCCGGTAGCCGGGCAGCGGCTCCTCGCCCCAGCCGGCGGCTTCGGCGCTCTCCAGCCACGTGGACAGCTCCTGTCCGAACGTCGCCATGTCCGGGATCCGCCGCGCGGGATCGGGCTGCAGGGCCCGCAGGATCAGCCCCGCAAAGCGGGGAGGGAAGCCGGGGCGGGCGGCGGCCGGTGGGAGCTGGATCTGGGCGTAGGCCTGGCCGGTGGTGAATTCGTAGAGGATGGCGCCGAGGGCGTAGACGTCGCAGCGGCCGTCCACGCGGCGGGGATCGCCGTGCTGTTCGGGGGCCATGTAGCCCACCGTCCCCACCACCATCTGGCTGCGGGTGACGCGGGTCCGTCCTTCTTCCCCCTCCCACAGGCAGACGCCGAAATCCGTCACCTTGAGGCGGCCGTCGGCGGCGAACAGCAGGTTGGAGGGCTTCAGGTCGCGGTGGATCACGCCCGCGCCGTGGGCCAGCGCCAGGGCCTCGCACACGGGCACCAGCCGGCGTGCGATGGAAGCGGGGGCCTCGCCGCGGCAGGCCTTCAGGCTGCCGCCGGGAAGCAGCTCCATCACGAGGTAGGGCCAGGAGCCGCTGCGTCCGTAGGCCTGGATCTCCACCAGGTGGGGATGGGAAAGGCGCGTCAGCACCTCCCCTTCCCGCAGGAAGCGGCGGACCAGTTCGGTGTCCCCGTGGACCTCCGGACGGAGCAGCTTCACCGCCGACGACTCGCCCCGGAAGCGGTCCTCTCCCCGGAAGACGAGCGCCATCCCGCCCTCGCCCAGGGGCTCCATGAGGCGGACGCTGCCGATCTGGACGGGGAGACGCAGGGAACTCATCGCCACTCCCGTCCGCGCAAGGCCAGGCCTGCCGCCGGATCGGCGGACCTCGGCTCCAGCGCTCGGAAGGCAGACCACATCCCTCTCAGTCTAGCCCAGGGTCCCGGCGTCGGCTCAGCCGTGGCAGGCGCGGTTCCGGCCCTCGGCCTTGGCGCGGTAGAGCGCCGCGTCCGCCCGGGACAGGAGCTGGCCGGCCTCCACGTCGCCCGGCTGGCGCTCCGCCAGGCCCAGGCTGCACGTGACCTGCAGGGGTCCGCTGGGCAGGAGCACCGGCGCGGCCGCCAGGGCCTGCCGGAGCCGCTCGGCGAAGGGAACGGCGCCGCTGAGGTCGGTCTCGGGGAGGACCATCAGGAACTCCTCTCCGCCGATGCGCCCCGCCAGATCCGTCTCCCGCAGGGTGGCGCGCAGCCGCTCCCCGAAGTTCGCCAGCACCAGGTCGCCGGCTCCGTGCCCATAGGTGTCGTTCACCTGCTTGAAGCGGTCCAGGTCGCACACCACCACCGCCAAAGGGCGGTCGTAGCGCATGCTCATCCCGAAGCGCGTCTGGAGTTCCGACAGCGTGCTGGCGCGGTTGGACAGGCCCGTGAGCGGGTCCTTGGTGCTGAGGTCCAGCAGCGTCTCGTGGAAGGCCCGCTCCAGCGAATCCAGCGCCACCAGCTTGAGGACGTGACCTCCGATGGCCAGGCGATCGCCCGCATCCAGGATACGAACGCCTCGCAGCCGCTCGCCGTTCACGTGGGTTCCATTGGTGGATCCGAGATCCTCCACCCGGATCCGGCCGTCCTCCAGGGCGAGGCGGGCATGGTGGCGGCTCACCTCGCTGTCGAGGAGGACGACCTGGGCCTGCGGGGCCCGGCCGACCAGCGCCTCGCCCGCGGGCAGCGGGAAGATGCGGCCGAGGGCGGTGCCCGCGTAGGCCACGAGCGCCCACTCCACGGGCACCGGCAGGATCTCTCCCTCCATCTTGGCGCGGATCTTCGTGGGCATTTCCGGCGCGACCCCGGCGCGGCCCGGCGCATCTTCAGGAGCGGGAGCGGGTTTCGGCATCACCGGTCCTCCACGAAACAGCTGACGAGGGTTCCATCGTCCTTTCGCCGCGCCAGGATGAATGGCGCGCGCGCCGCCGCGGCCGCGCTGGGCTCGAGGCGCACGAGGATCCGCCCCAGGCGCGGGTCGTGCCGGAGATCGCCCACGCCCTTGCGCGGGATCCGGAACAGGCCGAGCACTTCCAGATTCCGCACGTTCTCGCCGGTCTCCCGCACGAGCTGGAGGCTGTAGCGCATCCACAGGCCCTTGGGCAGATGCTGGATGTCCTCGCCCCGGATGGCGATGGGTTGGGCGAACACGGCCTCCAGGTCCCGGAGGGCCGAACCGCCGGAAAGCGTCGGATCCAACCGCCGGGTGCCGGGACGCGCCAGGGGCTCGTGGAGCCGCGCCACCGCGGGCCGGGCCGGCGCATCCACCCTGCCCGCGACGCCCACGCGGCGAGGAAGGGGCGGCACCGCCATCCGGGTCGCGCGGCCCGCCGCCAGCGGGGTCATCCCCAGGACCGTGGCTTCCGCGCCCCACCGGGCCCAGCCCGCTTCGGCCTCCACCCGCGCCGAGAAGGGCTCCAGCCCTCCGACCTTCGCCGCATCCCGGAAAAGCGGCATGGCGCGGTCCTCTCCGCGGAGGACCTCCAGTCCGTCCCGCCCGACGGCGCCCACCATCTCCGAGCCCCGGGTCTGGAGGAGGAAGGCCTCCGGCGGAGCCGCCACCACCGTCGCCCCCGCAAAGGTGCGACGCAGCGTCTCGGCGGCGTCCGCCATCGCCTCCTTCATCCGTCCGAGCATCAGCTTCCCTTCACCACCAGGCTCTGCAGCGCCGCCCCCACGCGTTCGAGGGGTTCCGTAAGATCCATGTGATAGCCGGCCTCCAGAAGTTTCGGCACCGCCTGCTCCTGGGCCGCGGCTTCCACCGAGCCGGCGAACATCACGCGCAGGGGAGCGGCGCCTTCGGCGAGCTGGATCAGGAGGTCGCGGGCGCCGGCGCGGAACACCTCGCCGACCCGCGCCAGGGGCGGTTCCTGGCTCTTCTGGACCGCGAGCACCGGCCACTTCGCATCCCCCGACCAGCCTCCCGCCAGTTCCGCGGGCCCGACGATGAACAGGTCCGGCTGCGCCTTCAGCTCCTTGAGCAGCGTCTTCTGGATGACCTCTTCCTTCAGGTGCGGCTCCAGCGACTTGCCGTAGAGGATTCCCTGCAGGCGCGTGGGCGTGATCGGCTCCGTGTAGCGGAAGTCCAGCGGAATGCCGGACGTATCCGTCACCAGCAGCCCCCCGAGGTAGCTCGCGCCCTCCTTGACTGCCATGAAGTACGCCAGCTTGATCGGTTCGGCCATTGTGGTTCCTCTTCCCGAAGGCTACCCCTCCCTTCGGCGGAACTCCCCCTTGCCTTTTGTCCCGCACCTGATACAGTGGATCTTCCACTCGTTGGGGAGTGGTCTAATGGTAGGACAACGGTTTCTGGTACCGTCAGGTGAGGGTTCAAATCCTTCCTCCCCAACCATCCACAACTTGGACGATGGTCCCATCGTATAGCGGTTAGTACACCGCCCTCTCACGGCGGGAACAGGGGTTCGATTCCCCTTGGGACTACCAAGCGGCCCGGCTCACGCCGGGCCTTTTTTCGTAGGCTCGTACGGGAGGTCGCCATGGAGTGGGAGTTCAAGCCCGGGGACCGCGTGCAGCTCACCCGCGCCGGCGTGGCGCTGTACGGCGGGGCGTGGCCCCACTTCGTGCCCCAGGCCCAGGGAGGAGGCACCCCGGGAACGGTGCTGGTCGCCGGAGACCGCCCGCACAAACCGGGCGCCGCTCCCCGCCCCTACTACGTCCGCTGGGACAACGGCACGGAGAACAGCTACCGCGCCGAGGACCTGGAGGCGGCGCCGGAGGCTGAGGAGAGCGAGCCTCCGCTCGCCGGCAACATCGTGCCCTTCCGGCGCCCGCAATGAGTACTCCCGCGCCCCGCATGCCCGCCCTGCCCTGTTCCTGGACCTGCCGCGGCCACTGCCCGACGTGCCAGGCCCTCCACGCGCCTCCTCCGCCAGGGCTTCTTCCTGCGGGCTGAAAACCTGTGCTTGGATGAAGCATGCGAATGCGATGGTGGTGGTTCTTTCCCGTGGCGGTGGCGGCGGCCATCTTCTACCTGAGCGCGCAGTCGCACTATCCGGGCGGCGTGGAGCTGCCGCCGCCCCTCGACAAGTTCGCCCACGCGACGGTCTTCGGCGCGCTGGCGCTGGCCCTGGAACTGGCGCTCCGCCATGTCGCCCCGGGGATGCCCATCTACCGCCGCCACCTGCTGGTTTTGGCCGCGGTGTCGCTCTACGGCGCCTCGGATGAGTGGCACCAGGCCTTCGTGCCAGGCCGCTCCTGCGAGGTCGCGGACTGGGCGGCGGACACCGTCGGAGGCGCGCTGGCCCTGGCGGCGGCCTCGCTGCACCTCCTCACGACCCGCCGGCTGGCGGCCCTCTCCTGGTGGCGCGGGCCGAAGCGCCGGCTGGATCCCTCCCGGGATCTGATCCTGGTGGCCGATCCCCACTGGGGCGCGACCCTGACGGGGCTGGAGGCGGCGGCCGCCGCCCATCCGGATGCCGACTGGCTGTTCCTGGGGGACGTCTTCGACGTGTGGGTGGGCTTGCCCGGGATGGAGAGCGACGCCCAGCGGGCCTTCCTCGCCTGGGTAGACGCCCGGCGCGCCGCGGGCCGCTGGGTGGGCCTGTGGCTGGGCAACCGCGAGTACTTCCTAGATTCCCACGCCGCCCGCTTCGACCTGATGGGCGAGGGCACCGGCGGAGCGCTGGAAGAGGAGGGCCTGGTGTGGGAGCACGGGGACCTCGTCAACGCGGCGGACCGGCAGTACCGGCTGTGGAACCTCATCTCCCGTTCGGGACCGGTGTGGCTGCTGTTCCGCCTGTTGCCGGCGGGCACCGCCCGAAAGGTCTCCGCCTGGATGGAGCGGAAGCTCCGCACCACCAACGCCGCCTACAAGCTGACGTTCCCCCGGGAGGCCTTCCGCGCCGCGGCCCAGGCCCATCCCGGAAAGACCTTCCTCACCGGCCACTTCCATACCCATGAAGTCGAGGCCAACGGCATCGCCCTGCCCTGGGCCCACGAGGGCCGGTTCATGGTCTGGCGGCGGCGGAAGGTCCAGCCCCTAGAGGCCTAGCAGGTCCGCCACTTCCCGCCGCAACTCCTGGATGCCGGTGCCCTTGCCGGCGCTCACCCAGGCGATGTCGCCGGCGTGCAGGCCCAGATCGGTGGCCACGTCCTTGCGCTGCTTGAGGGCCTTGCTCGGCTTCACCTGGTCGGCCTTGGTGGCCACCACCCGATGGGGCAGGCCCTCGGACCGCAGCCACTCGATCATCTGGTGGTCCAGCTTCGTGGGACCCACCTCGGCGTCCACCAGGACGAAGACCATCCGCAGGGTGGAACGGCCCGTGAGGTAGCCCTCCACCATCTTCTGCCAGCCGGCCCGCTCCGAGGCCGGGCCCGTGGCGAAGCCGTAGCCGGGCAGGTCCACGATCCAGCGGTCGGGGCCCGTGAGGAACACGTTGATCAGCCGCGTGCGACCGGGCGTCTTCGAGACGCGGGCCAGCTGCTTCTGGTTGGCGAGCGCGTTCAGCAGCGAGGACTTCCCCACGTTGCTGCGCCCCACGAAGGCCACCTCCGCGTGGCACACGCCCAGCGTCCGGGCGTCGGAAGCGGACGTGACGAAGCGGGCGTCGGTGAGGGGCTGGGGCATGGGGACTCGGGAAGGGCGGAGCGGACCGCGGATTCCAGAGTAACGGAATGCGGGCTCCTGCCTTCCGCCTTCACACCGTCACGAGGCTCGTGGGAGCCGGCTGGTCGAACGCCACGCGGCCGTGGTCGAGGCCGATGACCCGCTTCTTCATGCGCTGGATCAGGCTGCGGTCGTGGGTGGCCACGACGACCGTGGTGCCCTGGCCGTTGATCCGCTCGAACAGCGCCATGATCTCCTGCGCGAGGTCCGGATCCAGGTTGCCGGTGGGCTCGTCCGCCAGGAGGACCAGCGGATCATTCACCAGCGCCCGGGCGATGGCCACGCGCTGCTGCTCGCCGCCGGAGAGCTGCAGGGGATAGCTGCTCAGCTTGTGCTGGAGACCCACCATCTTGAGGGCGCGGAAGGTGCGCTGCTTCTGCTCGGCGGCGCTCACGCCCAGGACCTTCAGGACGAAGGCCACATTCTCGAAGATGGTGCGGCTGCGGATGAGCTTGAAGTCCTGGAACACCACGCCCAGCTTCCGCCGCAGGAGGGGCATCTCCTTCTCCGGCATGGCGGCCAGCCGGTGCCCCGCCAACTGGATCTCGCCGCTGCTCGGGACCTGCTCCCGGAACAGCAGCTTCAGCAGGGTGGACTTCCCCGCCCCGCTGGGCCCCGTCAGGAACACGAACTCCCCCGCCTCGATGCCGAAGCTCACGTCCGTCAGAGCCGTGTGGATGCGGTCGTACTGCTTGCCGACGTGGGTGAGGGTGATCATGAGAAAAAGCTAACCGCGAAAGACGCGGAAATCCGCGAAAGAAGCCTTCTCTTTTTTCGCGCCCTTTCGCACCTTTCGCGGTTCCAACCTTAGAGCCTTTCCACCAGCATGGCCACGCCCTGGCCGCCGCCGACGCAGAGGGCCGCGAGGCCCAGCTTCTTGTTCTCGTCCTGGAGCAGATGGAGGAGGGTGACGAGGATGCGGGTGCCGCTGGCACCGATGGGGTGGCCCAGGGCGATGGCGCCGCCGCGAAGGTTGACCTTGGCGGGATCCAGCTCCGGCAGTTCGGCGAGAACGCCCAGGCTCTGGGCGGCGAAGGCCTCGTTCAGCTCGAACAGGTCGATGTCCTGGAGCTTCACGCCGGTCTTCGCCAACAGCTTCCGGATAGCGGGGACGGGGCCCAGTCCCATCAGCGCGGGATCCACGCCGGCCTGGGCGAACCCGAGGATGCGGGCGACGGGGCGGTGATCCTTCGCGGCGGCTTCGGACGCCAGCACCACGGCGGCGGCGCCGTCATTGATTCCGCTGGCGTTCCCGGCGGTCACGGTGCCGTCCTTCCGGAAGGCGGGCTTCAGCTTGGCCAGGCCCTCGGTAGAGGCGTCGGTCTTGATGTACTCGTCGCGGCTGAAGGCCACGTCGCCCTTTTTGCCGGGAAGGGTCACGGTGAAGGTCTCGCGGTCGAAGGCGCCCGCGGCCTGGGCGGCGGCGGCCTTCCGCTGGCTCTGCAGGGCGAAGGCGTCCTGCGCTTCGCGGGTGACGCCGTGCTTCGCGGCCACGCTCTCGGCGGTGATGCCCATGTGGGTATCGCCGTGGCCGCACCACAGGCCGTCCTGGATCATGCTGTCGATGAGCTGGGCGTTCCCCATGCGGGCGCCCCACCGGGCAGCGGGCAGCAGGTAGGGAGCGTTGGACATGCTCTCGGTCCCGCCCGCCACCGTGAGTTCCGCATCGCCCAGGCGGATGGACTGGGCGCCGAGGGCCACGGCCTTGAGCCCCGATCCGCAGACCTGATTGGGCGTGTGCGCCGGCGCGGCCTGGGGAAGGCCCGCCTTGAGGGCCGCCAGCCGGGCCACGTTCTGCCCGCTGCCCGCCTGGAGAACATTGCCCAGCACCACCTCCTCCACCCGGTCGGCGGCCACGCCCGCGCGGGCCAGGGCCTCCCCGATGGCCAGGGCGCCCAACTGGACGGCGTTCAAGGGCTTGAGGGCGCCGCCGAAGGTCCCGACGGCGGTGCGGGCAGAAGCGAGGATATACACGGACATGGGGGCTCCGGAGGGACCTTCCAGGGTATCGTGACTAAACGTTCGAGCCCCGCAGGCGTGAACTTCTCATTCCGGGCCCGCCCCGGCTCTTTCTCCCACGGGAGTCCCCCATGACCGTTTCCAGCCGCTGGATCCCCCTGTTCCTGGCCGGGAGCGCCCTTCTGGCTCAGGTGCCGCCTCCCCCCCCGCCCCCGGCGCCGCCCGCGCCTCCGGCACCCTCCATCGGCATCGATCTGCCCACGGGTTCCCGGACGGAGCAACGGACCGAGAAGCTGGCGCCCGGCTCCAAGCTGTGGGTGAAGAACCGCAACGGCGGGATCCGCGTCACCGGCTGGGAGCGCGACGAGGTCTCCCTCACCGCCCAGATCCGCGACAGCGAAAAGCGCCGCGTCGAGCTGGTCCTCCAGCGCAAGGGGCAGGATCTGGACATCGAGGCGCTGTTCCAGCAGCCCTCCTGGAGCTTCGGGGTCTACGTCAGCCCCCGCTGCGAGATGACCCTGCAGGTGCCGCGCAGGGTCCTGGGCCACTTCCGCACCACCAACGGAACCGTGGCCGTGGAGCACCTGGAGGGCTACGCCCGGTGCGAGGCCACCAACGGCAGCATCCAGGTGGTGGACGTGAAGGGCGAAGTCCACGTGGACACCACCAACGGCCCCATCGAGGCGCGCAACCTGGCCGCCCGCATCCAAGGCAGCACCACCAACGGCCGCATCGTCCTGGAGGACGTGCTGGGCGGCATCCGCCTGGAGACCACCAACGGAACCATCAAGGCCCGCAACCTCGACGGCTGGGGCGAGGGCATCCATCTGGAATCCACCAACGGCAGCATCGAAGTGGAGCTGGGGAAGGCCACCGGCGATCTGCTGGCCGAGAACAGCAACGGTTCGCTGGACGTCAAGGTCCCCGGGGCCCAGGTCATCGAACTGACCAAGCACAACGTCCACGTGAAGGTGCCGGGCCGCAGCCAGTCGATCCGCCTGGAAACCACCAACGGCAGCATCCGCGTCAAATAGCGCGGGCCCGGCTAACCTGAGGCCATGCGACTTCCGGTCCCGTTCCTCGCCGCCGCCTGCGGGTTCGTCCTCAGCGCGGGACTGACGGCGCAGGAGCGCCTGCCGGACGTCCAGGAGCGGCGGCTGGCGAACGGGATGCGGCTGCTGGTGGTGGAGCGCCGGGGCCTGTCCGCCTTCCACGCGACCCTGGTCTTCCGCGGCGGGCGGGCGGAGGAGCCCCCGGCCCTGGCGGGCGCCACGGATCTGCTGGCCCGCGCCCTCTTCGGCCACACCTATCCCGAGGATCTCGAAACCGCCCAGGGCCCCACCAGCGTCGACGCCCTCCTGACCCAGGAGGAGGGCCTGCTCGAATCCCTGCGGCAGGAGCGCCTCCGCCAGCAGAAGGATCCCGGCTTCGCCGCCCAGCACACGGGCCTGGAGGAGAACCTCCAGAAGGTCCAGGCCGCGTTGCGGGCGCGGGGCGTCTCGTCTCCTCTGGACGACCTCTACCTCGCCCGGGGCGGTCGCCAGCGCGCCGAAGCGGGCCCCGACGCCCTCCTGGCGGAGACGGAACTTCCGGCCGACGCGTTCGCCTTCTGGTGCCGCACGGAGGCCCAGCGCCTCACGGCGCTCCAGCTCAGCCGGTTCGCGGAAGCCCGGACGGAACTGCTCGGCGCGCTCCGCAACCGCGATTCCCGGGGGGCCGCCCTGCTGCGGGGCGCGGCCCTGCCCGGCCACCCCTACGGCCGCGACCTGGCGGACCATCTTCCGGCGCTGGAGGCCCTCCGCCGCTCCGACCTCCGCGCCTGGGCGCGCCGCGCCTGCGTTCCTCGGCGGCTGACCCTCATCCTCGTCGGCGGCGCGGGCATGGAGGCGGTGCTGCCCCTGATCGAGCGGAGCTTCGGCGCCCTGCCCGCGGGCGCGGACGTCGAGGATCCCCTTCCCCCCGAGATTCCCGCGGATCTCGGCGACCGCCGGATCCAGGCCTCGCTCGGCGGGAGCGCCCGGCTCCTCGCGGGCTGGCGCATCCCACCCCGCAGCCACCGGGACCACCTGGCCCTCCGCATGGCCGCCCAGTTGCTCGGCGGAGGCCGCTCCGGCCGCCTGCCGCTCCGGCTGGGGGAACAGAAGGGGCTCGCCCAGGAAGCGACGGTCCGCCTGGGCGGGGCGGGCGCGCGGCTGCCGGGCCTGTTCGTGGCGGACCTCGTCCCGGCCGAGGGCCACACCCTGGCAGAGCTGGAGGCCGCGCTGGACACCGAAATCCTGAAGCTCCAGCAGGAGCCCATCTCCACGGACGAATGGCAGCGGGCCGTGGCCCAGTTGGAAGTGGGCTACCTGGCCGCCCAAGACGAGCCGCGGAGCCTGGCCCGCATCCTGGGGCTGAGCTGGGCCGAGACCGGCGATTGGCGCACCGTCGGCCTGGAGCTCCAGCGGCTGCGGACCCTGGCGCCCGAGGCCGTCCAGACCGCCGCCCGCGTCTGGCTCCAGCCCAGCCACCGGACCGTCGCGCACCTCCAGCAGGGTTCCGCCGGCGGGGAAGATCCCCTGGAAGTGGCGGCGACGAGGATCCTCAAGGCCCTCGCCGTTGCGCGCATCGAGGATCTCGCCCAGCGGGAGCGGCTGGTGGCCGAGGGCCTGCGGCAGCTCCGGATGCTGACCCCCGCGGAGCGGGCGCGCACCCTCAAGCTGCTGGAAGCCCAGCTCCCCGCGGAGAAGCGATGAGACGCGCGCTGGCCCTCGCCCTGCTGGCGCTTCCGGCCCTGATCCGGGCGGAGGCGCCCCAGCGGTTCACGCTGCCCAACGGCCTGCGGGTGGTCCACCTGGAGGACCACGATCGCCCCCTCCTCCGGGCGCGGCTCCATCTGGACTTGCTTCCCGAAGACGCGCCGCCGGCGCGGCCCGAAGCGCTCCGCCTGGCCCTGCGGATGCTGGACCGCGGTGAAGTGGGCACCCTCAAGGCCGCCGCCGCGGACGAAGCGATGGAGAACGCCGGGATCCGCCTCGTGGAGGAACTGGGACCGGACGGCGTCTCCTGGCGACTGGTGGCCCGCAGCCGGGACCAGGACCGGGCGCTGGGCCTGCTCGGCGACCGCGTGATCCGCGCCGTCTTCGATCCGTTCACGCTGGCGGCCCAGCGCGTCGCGGCCCGGCAGGAAGGAGAACGGCAGGCGACGACACCCGCGATGCGCCTGCGCCAGATCCTGGAACCCCTCCCCGCCCTGCGTCCCCCGAGCGCGGAAAGGCTCCAGGCCGTGACCATGGAGGATCTCCTGGCCGTGCGCGCCCGCGTGTTCCGCCCGGACCGCGCCGTGCTCGTCCTCCAGGGCGACCTCGGACTGGAGCAGGCCAAGCAGGTCGTCCTGCTCACCTTCGGCACCTGGACCGCCCAGGCGGCTCCCGCTACGGCTCCCGCCGTCCCTCCTCCTCCCCAGGGTCCCGTGCGGCTGGCGATGGACGGGCTGCCTCTGCGCGTCCAGGCCGTGGCCGCGGCGCCCCCGGAGCTGACTCCCGAAGCGCGGGCCCTCCTCGAACAGCTGGTTCCCGGCGATCCCCTGCTCGCGCCCGTGGACCTGCGGATCGAAAGCGCCGGCGCCGTGGCCACGCTGGAAGGCGATCCCGCGGCGCCCGCCAGCGTCGCCGCCCTCACGGAACGGCTGATGGGCCGCCTGGAAGCGCTCCGCCAGCGGGGGTTCTCGGAAGCGGATCTGCGCCGCGCCCGGGCCGCATGGACCGCGGGACGCAGCCTCCTCACCCTGGATCCGGAGGCGCGGATCGACGAGGCTTTGGCCTTCGCCCGCGGCCGCGCCGCGCTGTCCGCCCGCATGGAGGCCCTCACCCTGGAAGCGCTCAACGCCGCGCTTCGGCGGTGGCTGGATCCCGCCCGCTTCCGGGTGGGCGCGGCGGGACCCGCCGACGCCCTGAAGGACGAAGCCCCGAAAGCGCCGCCTAAATCGTGATCCCGAAGCGGGCCGCCAGGTCCAGGTAGCGGGCGCGGATGCCCTCCACCACTTCGGCGGGAAGGTTCGGCGCCGGGGGCCGCTTGTCCCAGCCGGGCAGGCTCTCCAGGTAGTCCCGCAGGAACTGCTTGTCGAGGCTGGGCGGGTTCTTGCCGGGTTCCCACCCGTCGGCCAGCCAGTAGCGGCTGCTGTCCGGGGTGAGCGCTTCGTCGATGAGGACCAGTTCCCCATCGCGGCCCAGTCCGAACTCGAACTTGGTGTCGGCGAGGAGGATCCCCTTCCGCGCCGCCAGTTCCGCGCCGCGCCGGTAGAGGGCGAGGCTCAGGTCCCGCAGCCGGCCCGCCAGCTCGGGTCCCACGATCTGGGCCATGCGCTCGAAGTCGATGTTCTCGTCGTGCCCTTCCTCGGCCTTGGTGGCCGGCGTGAAGATCGGCTCCGGCAGCCGGTCCGCGAGCCGCAGCCCCGCCGGCAGGGCCACGCCGCACACGGCGCCGCCGGCCTGGTATTCCTTCCACCCGCTGCCGGCCAGGTAGCCCCGCACCACGCACTCCACGGGCAGGGGCCGCGTCTTCTCCACCACCACCGCCCGCCCGCACAGCAGGTCGCGGTGGGCTTCCAGGGCGCCGGGCCACTCCGGGGAATGGCGGAAGTGGTTGGGCACGAGATCGCCCGTGGCCGCGAACCAGTAGGACGCCACCGCGGTGAGGATCCGCCCCTTGTCGGGGATCCCCTCCGGCATCACGCAGTCGAAGGCGCTGATCCGGTCGGTGGCGACGATCAGCAGTTCCTCGCCCAGGTCGTACACGTCCCGGACCTTGCCCCGGCGGAAGACCGGGAAGGGCAGATCGGTGCCGAGCAGGACGGACATGGGGCCTCCAGCCAAACCTCCATCATCGCAGGGACGGGGCCGTCGGTTGCCAACGGATGAGGTCAGGGCAGTTCGGGGAGGTGGCGGGGCGTGGGAGCGGACCAGTGGAGCCCCGCCGGAAGGAGCGCGTAGCGGTTCATCACGCCCACCCATCGGGCGAGTTCGGACTCCCGGACGGCGCCGTCGCCGCCCGTGTTCGGCATCCCCAGGAACTGCAGGTAGTCCTGCACTTCCGCCCCGGACACGCCCAGGAGACCCGGCAGGACGTCCAGGGGATGGACGCGGTCCCCGGCGGGGGGCGCCAGCAGCCGGTAGTCGAAGGTCTCGCGGAGGACCGACGCGGTGGCGGCGGGATCCAACTCCTGGGCCGCGTCCAGATGGGGAAAGGGATTTCCCCCCAGCAGCCCCAGGGCCTGGGCCATGCCCACGTGCGCCAGGAGGTGCATGGGATGGGCCTTCAGGACCGTCTCGAAGGCCGCCCGGGCCTCCTGGGCGCGCCCCAGGCGGAGGAGGGCCTCCCCGTGGCGGAGGCGGGCCTCGCCGCGGTCGGGCTCCGCGCGGATCCAGCGCTCCGCCACGGAGGCCATCTCCTCGGCCATCCCCTGGGCGCGGAAGAAACTGGTGAGGTAGACGAGGCTCGCCACGTCCTTGGGCGCCAGGAGCAGCAGGCGGTCCAGGACCTCGGCCGCCCGCAGGGACTGGCCCTCCTGGTCCAGCCGGTTGGCCCAGTCGCGCAGGACTTCCACCTGGCGCGGGACGGGATGGTTGGGCGTGGAGCGGGCTGGATCGGCGGGGTGCAGGAGCTGGGTCCGCACCCACAGGTAGCGCAGCGCGTGGCGCCCTTCCGGGCCCGCCAGCTCCTCCTCGATGGCGTGGATGATCGTCTTGAGGCCGTGCTCCCAGAGCGGGGGAACGGGCATCTGGACGTGGGTCCGCAGCTCCCGGCTGAGGGGATCGATGGGATTCCCGGCCCTTCCCAGGTGAAGGCGCAGGCGGAGCAGCTCCAGTCCCGGGTCGGCCCCGGGCTGGAAGGCCACCCGCAGGGCGAGCTCCCCCGTGTCGGGGTCGAAATCGTCGAGGATCAGAAAGCGCAGGTGGGCCCGCATCCTTGGAGGGTAGCAAAGTCGGACGGCTCGCCGGGGGGGAGGCATCTCTTCGTTTCGGGGAGGTTGACCAACCGGACGCCCGAACCGATGATGCAGGAATCCGCCGAGGAGGCCCCATGCGCAAGGTCCTGACCGTGTCGACGCGCTGCCTCCCCCTTCTGCTGGCCCTTCCCCTGGCCGCCCAGACGTTCGAGGTGGGGCTGAACATCTCGCGCCAGAGCTACACGGAGCAGACTGCCGCTCCGCGACTCGAGCCCAAGGACAAGACGGTGGCGGCCGTGCGCCTGGGCTACTC
The DNA here is from genome assembly GCF_030845995.1 of Geothrix sp. 21YS21S-4. Taxonomy (NCBI): domain Bacteria; kingdom Pseudomonadati; phylum Acidobacteriota; class Holophagae; order Holophagales; family Holophagaceae; genus Geothrix; species Geothrix sp. 21YS21S-4. Next base: position 506,391 of record NZ_CP132719.1, on the reverse strand, counting down.
CCTCCTAGATTTCGGGCCCATCCTCCTCCAGGGCAGCGTCGCCTACCAGCCGCGGACGGACACGGAGGTGAAGGGCGCGCCGGATCCGGCGAAGCTCGGCCACGAGTACTGGGCCGCCGGGGCCATGTTCACCTTCAAGGCGGGACTCGCCTTCGGCGCGGGCGTGGACTACCGCTTCGAGAAGACCACCTACCGGGACACCTTCACGTCGTCCCATTCCTACGGCCGGCCCTGGGCTCGGGCCAACGTGGGATTCGCCGTGCCCACGCCGTTCCTGAAGCCTTTCGTGGGCGTGGAAGTGGCGGTGCCCCTCAGCGATGAAAACCTCGGCCCCACCTTCCAGGTCGGCCTCTACGGGGGCATCCGGTTCTGAGGGGAACGGCCCGACCGAAACCCGGACAGGACCGGGCAACCCGTCTAGGATGAAGGTGCGCTTCTCTGCGTGGAGTCGCCCATGAAGACGTTTCTCCTCCTCCTGGTTCTCGCGGCTCCGCTGGCGGCCCAGCGGTTCGAGGCGGGCCTGAACGTCTCCCGCCAGCAGTACCCCACCATCACGGAACTGGGCGCCCGCGTGGAGCCCCAGGACAAGACGGTGGTGGCCGCTCGGTTCGGCTACGCCCTCGTAGATTGGGGCCCGGTCCTTTTCCAGGCCACCGCCGCCTATCAGCCCAAAGCGGAGACGGACGTCCGGATCAACGGCGCCACCTCAGCCACCCGGTTCGGCCAGGAATACTGGGGCGTGGGCGCGATGTTCAACTTCAAGGCCCTGCTGGCCGTGGGCGCGGGCGTGGAATACCGGTCGGAGAAGCTGACGCTGCACGGGACCGGCCCCTCCTACGGCCGCCCCTGGGCGCGGGTGAACGTGGGCTACGCCTTCCCGACGCCGCTGGTGAAGCCCTTCATCGGCCTCGAAGCGGCCGCTCCGCTCACCAAAGAGGACTACAACGATTCCCTGGGCACCGACGACACGCTCAAGTCGCTGGCTCCCAAGGTGCAGATCGGCATCTACGGCGGCATCCGGTTCTAGAGGCGCGGAAAGCGCGCGCCGGCGCTTCCCTTTTCCGTATGATGGAGCCTTCATCCACCGAGGGACGATGGAACTCCGGATCCTGGGCTGCAGCGGCGGGGAGGCGGACGGGGAGCGCCTGACGGGGCTGCTGGTGAACGGCTGCGTCGCCATCGACGCCGGCTCCATGACCGCGGCCCTGACGGTGGCGGAGCAGGTCGCCATCCAGCACGTGTTCCTCAGCCACTCGCACCTGGACCACATCTGCACGCTGCCATTCTTCACCAAGAACATCTTCGGCCACACCCACGGGGCGGTGGAGATCCACGCCCTGCCGGAGACCCTCGACGTCCTGCGCCGCCACCTGTTCAACGACGAGCTGTGGCCCGATTTCAGCGTGATCCCCAGCCCCAACGATCCCACCATCCGCTACACGGAAATCGAGCCCGAGCGCGCCTACCGCGTCTGCGGGCTGGAGATCACGCCCATCCGCGTGAATCACCTGGTGCCCTGCGTAGGCTACAAGGTGGACGACGGGCGGGACGCCTTCATCTTCACCAGCGACACCGCCGAGACGGATCGCGTGTGGGAGGTGGCCAACGCCACGCCCCACCTGCGGCTCGTGATCGCCGAGGCCAGTTTCCCCAACGAGCAGGCCTGGCTGGCGGAGGCCTCCCGCCACCTCACCCCCGCCAAGCTGGGCGCCGAGTTGAAGAAGCTCACGCGGGACGTGCCCGTCCGGATCTACCACCTCACGCCCGGCGACCGGGCCATCATGCTCCCGCAGCTCAAGGCCCTCGGCGATTCCCGGGTGGGCCTTCTGGCGCAGGACGAACGGCTGGTCTGGTAGATCTGCTTCCGATGCCTCAGGGCTTCGGGAAGGCCGCTTCCAGCGCCGTCAGGGCTTCCTCGTAGGCCGCGGGAAGCGCGGCGATGAGGGCGGCATCCAGGTGGCCCTTCCGCGCCTGGGCTTCGATCCGCGCCGCCAGATCGGCGATCCGCTTGAGGCCGAGGTTCGCCAAGGCGCCCTTGAGCTGATGGGCCTCGTGGATCGCGGCGGTCGCGTCCCCGGTGCCGAGGGCCGCGCGCAACAGAGCGAAGCGGGGCGGAGCGTCCTCCTTGAGCAGGACGACGAGTTCCTCCACCAGGCCGAGGCCCGCCCCCATGTCCACCAGCTCCCGCAGGGGACGGGGATCGAGGATTGGAAGGTCGGCCAAGATCGGCACTCCGGAAGGCGGGAAGGCGCTCAGAATCCGTGCCCCGCGGGATGGCCGGCGGCCTGGAGGCGGATGAGGCTGGCGTCGAGCTTGGCCTGGGCGTTGGCCAGGTCCTTCTCGGTCTGGGCCTCCTTGAGCAGCTTGAGAGCCCGCTGGCGCGAGGCCTCAGCCCGCTCCAGGTCGATCATCTCCACGGTCTCGCTCTCGCGCGCCAGGATGGTGACGCGGTCCGGGCCCACTTCGGCGAATCCGCCGAACACCGTGATCCAGTGTTTCTGGCCGTTCTGGACGTAGTAGAGCAACCCGTCGCCCACGGCGGTCATCAGCGGCGTGTGGCCCGGCAGGATGCCGTAGTACCCCCGCTCGGCGGTGGGGAACTGCACCTCGGAGACCTCGGCCGAGAAGACCGGCCGCTCCGGGGTGACGACTTCCAGCTTGATCGATTGGGACATGGGAGGCCCTTGGAAAGGCCCGGAATCCGCTCGCGCGGATTCCGGGTCGGAACGGCGGATTTAGACGGCGGCCAGCTTCTCGGCCTTCTCGACGGCCTCCTCGATGGTTCCGACGAGGTAGAAGGCCTGCTCGGGGAGGTGGTCCCACTTGCCGTCGCAGATCTCGCTGAAGCCCTTGATGCTGTCCTCCAGCTTCACGTACTTGCCCTGCATGCCCGTGAACTGCTCGGCCACGAAGAAGGGCTGGCTGAGGAAGCGCTGGATCTTGCGGGCGCGGGCCACGATCAGCTTGTCGTCGTCGCTCAGCTCGTCCATGCCCAGGATGGCGATGATGTCCTGCAGCTCCTTGTACTTCTGCAGGATGGCCTTCACGCGCATGGCGGTGTTGTAGTGCAGGTCGCCCAGGATGCGGGGATCGAGCAGGCGGCTGGTGGAGGCCAGGGGATCCACGGCGGGGTAGATGCCGAGGGCCGCGATCTCGCGGGAGAGGTTGGTGGTGGCGTCCAGGTGGGCGAAGGTGGTGGCGGGCGCGGGATCCGTGTAGTCGTCGGCGGGCACGTAGACGGCCTGCACGGAGGTGATGGAGCCCTTCTTGGTGGAGGTGATGCGCTCCTGCAGCTCGCCCATCTCCGTCGCCAGCGTGGGCTGGTAGCCCACGGCGGAGGGCATGCGGCCCAGCAGCGCGGACACTTCGGCGCCGGCCTGGGTGAAGCGGAAGATGTTGTCCACGAACAGCAGCACGTCCTTGCCTTCCTGATCGCGGAAGTACTCCGCGACGGTGAGGCCGGTCAGGGCCACGCGGGCGCGGGCTCCGGGGGGTTCGGTCATCTGGCCGTAGATGAGCGCCACCTTGGACTTGCTGAGGTCCTCCTTGTTGATGACGCCGGAATCCATCATCTCGTGCCAGAGGTCGTTGCCCTCGCGGGTGCGCTCGCCGACGCCCGCGAACACGGAGTAGCCGCCGTGGCCCTTGGCGATGTTGTTGATCAGTTCCATGATCAGCACCGTCTTGCCCACGCCCGCGCCGCCGAACAGGCCCGTCTTGCCGCCCTTCGCGTAGGGCTCCAGCAGGTCGATGACCTTGATGCCCGTCTCGAACATCTCGGAGGCGGTGTTCAGTTCCTCGTACTTCGGGGCCTCGCGGTGGATGGGGAGCGTCATCTTGTGGCCGATGGGACCCCGCTCGTCCACGGGATCGCCCACCACGTTGATGATGCGGCCCAGGGTCTCGGGGCCCACCGGCACGTTGATGGGCTTGCCGGTGTCGCTCACGCCCTGGCCGCGGACCATGCCCTCGGTGGGCTGCATGGCCACGCAGCGCACGCGGTTCTCGCCCAGGTGCTGCTGCACTTCGAGCGTCACCGTCACGCCGGCGATCTCGGTGTGCAGGGCATTCATGATCTCGGGCAGGTGGGCGTCGAACTCGACGTCCACGGCGGGACCGACGATGGCGATCACGCGGCCTTGAAGGGTGTTGGACATGGGGACCTCGAAAAGGAAGGAACCGCGAAAAACGCTAAATCACGCGAAACGAAAAGAGCAGGGCGAGAGAGGAGAGGTCCGCATGTTTCGCGGTTTCAAGCATTGGCGCCGGAGACGATCTCGATGATCTGGTTCGTGATGCCGGCCTGGCGGATCTTGTTCATGGTGAGGGTCAGCTTGGCGATCATCTCGCCGGCGTTGTTGCTGGCCTTGTCCATGGCCGCCATGCGGGCGCCATGCTCGGAGGCGCTGCTCTCGAGGAGGGCCCGGAGGAGTTCCGTCTCCACGAACCGGGGAAGGAGGGTCTCCAGCACCGAATTGGGATCCGGCTCCAGCAGGTGGGGCACTTCCGTGGGGTTCTCGGAGCCCTGCACGTCCATGGGGAAGACCTTGAACACGGTGGGCGTCTGGGCGACGGGGCTGTTGAAGTAGTTGTAGATCACGTAGAGGGCGTCGATCTCGCCGGCGTGGTACTGGGCGGCGGCCCCTTCGGAGATCTCGGTCACCACGCGCTGGAGGCCCGCCAGGGGGACGTGGAGGTACTCGCAGGCGGGGGTCAGCTTGCGCTTCTTCGCCCATTCCGCCGCGCGCTTGCCGATCACGTCCAGGTGGGCGATCTCGGCGGAACACGTCGTCACGAAGGCATTGGCGGCCTTGAACACGTTGGCGTTGAAGCCGCCGCAGAGGCCCTTGTCCGAGGCCACGACGACGAGGCGGATGCGCTTCTCCTCGCGGGGGGAGAGGAACGCCTGGGCGGCGGGCCCGGGCTCGATCTCCGCGTCGCCCCGGATGCGGCCCACCACCCGGCGGACCACTTCCATCATCTTCGAGGCGTAGGGACGCAGGGCCACCAGGCGCTCCTGGGACTTCCGCAGCTTCACCGCGGAAATCATCTTCATGGCCTTGGTGACCTGCTGAGTGTTCTTCACCGACCTGATGCGGCGGCGAATGTCCTGGAGACCGGCCATGGGACTAGGCTCCCGCGGGCTGGTTCAGGGAGGCCTGGAAGGTCTCCTTGAAAGCCGCCACCTGGGTCTTGAGCTGGGCTTTGGCGTCGTCGCTCAGGGTCTTGGTGTCGCGGATCCCGCGGAGCACGTCGGGGGCGTTCACGTCGAGGAAGGCCATGAACTCGGATTCGAACCGGCGCACCTGGGCCACCGGCAAGTCGTCCGTGTAGCCGTTGGTCGCGGCCCAGATGATGACCACCTGCTTCTCCACGGCCATGGGCTGGTACTGGCCCTGCTTCAGGATTTCCACCAGCCGCTGGCCGCGGTTCAGCTGCGCCAGGGTGGCCTTGTCCAGGTCCGAGCCGAACTGGGCGAAGGCCGCCAGCTCGCGGTACTGGGCGAGGTCGAGCTTGATGGTGCCGGCCACGGACTTCATCGCCTTCACCTGGGCGGAACCGCCCACGCGGCTCACGGAGATGCCCACGTTCACGGCGGGACGCACGCCCGCGTTGAACAGGTCGCTCTCCAGGAAGATCTGGCCGTCGGTGATGGAGATGACGTTGGTCGGAATGTAGGCGGACACGTCGCCGGCCTGGGTCTCGATGATGGGTAGGGCGGTCATGGAGCCGGCCCCGCGCTCGTCGCTGAGCTTGCAGGCGCGCTCCAGCAGGCGGCTGTGGAGGTAGAACACGTCGCCGGGATAGGCTTCGCGGCCGGGAGGGCGACGCACCAGCAGGGAGATCTCGCGGTAGGCGACCGCCTGCTTGGAAAGGTCGTCGTAGATGCACAGGACGTGGCCGCCGGGGTTGTCCTTGCTGCTGGGCTGGCCGTCCTTGCCGTGCCACATGAAGTACTCGCCCATGGCCGCGCCCGTCATGGGGGCCAGGAACAGCAGCGGCGCGGCCTCGGAGGCGGAGGCGGCCACCACGATGGTGTGCTTCATGGCGTCGTACTCTTCCAGGGTCTTCACCACCTGCGCGATGGTGGAGCGCTTCTGGCCGATGGCGACGTAGATGCAGATCACGCCGGTCTCGCGCTGGTTGATGATCGTATCGACGGCGACGGCGGTCTTGCCGGTCTGGCGGTCGCCGATGATCAGCTCGCGCTGGCCGCGGCCGATGGGGATCAGGCTGTCGATGGCCTTGAGGCCCGTCTGCATGGGCTCGTGGACGCTCTTGCGGTCGACGATGCCGGGGGCGATCTGCTCGATGGGGTGGGTCTTGGCGGCCTGGATGGGCCCCTTGCCGTCGATGGGGTTGCCCAGGGCGTCCACCACGCGGCCCACGAAGGCGGGACCCACGGGCACGGACATGATCTTGCCGGTGCGCTTGACGGTGTCGCCTTCCTTGATGGCCGAGGCCTCGCCCAGCAGGATGATGCCGACGTTGTCCTCCTCCAGGTTGAAGGCGAGACCCATCACGCCGTGCGGGAGCTCCAGCAGCTCGCCCGCCATGGCCTTCTCCAGGCCGTAGGCGCGCGCGATGCCGTCGCCCACGCTGATGACCGTGCCGACCTCGGCCACGTCCACCTGGGCGTCGAAGCCCTCGATCTGGCTGCGGATGATGCGGGAGATCTCTTCCGCGCGGATGTCCATGAAGTCCTCCAAACCTGCGGGTGAAAGCGAATCTGAATCTAGGCGGAAAGCAGCCGGTTCTTGAGCTGGCGGAGCTGGCCCTGGAGCGAGGCGTCCAGGACGGTGGAGCCCACCTGGACCTTCAGTCCGCCGAGAAGGGCGGGATCCAGGCTCCAGGTGAGGCGCACCGCCTTGCCCGTGCGCGCGGCCAGGGAGGCCTCCAGGGCCTTGGACTGGGCTTCGGTCAGGGGCTGGGCGCTGGCGACGCGGGCCTCGACGATCCCCGCCCGCTCGTCCACCAGTTCCGCGAAGGAGCGGCGGAGGTCGGGCAGGAGGTTCAGCCGCCCGGCTTCCGCCACCACGCGGAAGAAGTGGCGCAGCGTCTCGCTCACCTTGGCCGGGGCCAGGATGGCCTCGAAGACCTCGGCCTTCTTCCGGGGCAGGACCAGGGGAGAGGCGACCAAACGGGCGAGGTCGGAATGGGATTCGACGGCGGCGGCTACCGTCTCCAGTTCCTGCTGAAGCTGGGCCACGTTGCCCTGCTTGTCGCCGATCTGGAGGAGGGCCTTGGCGTAGCGCCGGGCGGTCAGGCGGTTGCTCACTGGATGCCTCCGGTCTGCTGGCCGACCTGCTGGATGGCGCGGTCGATGGCGTGGGCGGCGTCGGCCCCCTGGAGCTTCGCTTCCAGCCGCTTGGCGGCGCCTTCCACGGCCAGCTCGGCCACCAGGGCCCGCAGCTCCTGCTCGGCCTGGCGCTTCTGGAATCCGATCTCGGCCTGGGCCTGCGCGAGGATCTGCGCGGCCTCGGCCCGGGCGGCCTCCAGCACGCGCTGCTTCTCCGTCTCCGCATCCGCCTCGGCCTTGGACAGGATGCCCGCCAGCTCGCCCTCGAGCCCGGCCATCTTGGCTTCCATGTCGCGCATCTGGGCTTCGCCTTCGGCCTTGTCGCGTTCCGCCTGGGCGAGCAGCGTCTCCAGCTCCTCCTTGCGCGCCTTGAAGAGCGCGGACAGCGCGCCCTTCAGCAGGAAGAACAGCGCCGCGCCGTAGATCGCGAAGTTCAGAAGCTGGACGACGAAAGCGCCCAGGTTCCCGTATTCCTTGCCGAACAGCTTCATCGCGGGGCCGTGGTGACCGGCGGCGTGGCCTTCCGCTTCGTGGGCCGCTCCTTCAGCGTGGGCTCCCTCGGCATGGCCCGCGGCGGCCTCCCCATGCGGAGCATGACCCTCGGCAGGGGCCTGGTGCGCTTCGGCGGCAGCCGGGTGGGCCTCGTGGGCCTGGGCCGACAGCCCGAGGGGAGCGAAGGCCAGCGCGGCGGCCAGACCAGTGGACAGGGAGAGTCGGATCAGGGTCGTCATGCTCAGGCCTGCTTCAGAAGGGTCTGGGCCATGGACTCGGAGAGGGCGTCCACCTGGGCCAGCAGGTTCCGCTTGGCCTCGGCCTGCTGGGCAGCCAGCGATTCCGTGGCGGCCCGGCGATCGGCCAACGCCTGCGTCCTCGCCTCGTCGAGGAGCCGCTGCTTCTCCTGTCCCGCGGCATCCGCCAGGGCCTTGCGGCGCTCGAAGGCCCGCGCGCGCAGGTCCTTCAGGCGGGCCTGGTAGTCCTTCTGACGGGCGTCCAGCGCGGCGGCGGCCTGGGCCTTGGCGTCCCCGCCGGCCGTCAGGTCGCGCTCGCGGTCCTCCATCACCTTCGTGATGGGCTGGAAGAACACCGCGCGGAGGTAGAAGTAGAGCCCCACCAGAAGGACGATCACGAACAGGAGCGCCGGCACGTCCGGCCGCATGGGATCCGGCATCTGGGCCAGGATGCGCGCGACGGGCCCGCCTCCCTCGGGGGATCGGAGCGTCAGATTCGCCAGTTCCAGCAGCGCCACAGGCCACCCTCCAGAAACATCCCAAGGCCACAGCCGGGCTCGGCTACGGTCGAACCGACACCAGCGAGGGTCCGCGGGAACCTGTGGGACGGAAGCCCTGAAACCTTACCAGATCAGTCTGCTTCCCTCAACGCGGAGCTTTGGCCTTGACCACCCCCGCAGACCGTGTGAACATCAGTGTTCGGCGATCCGGGCGATTAGCTCAGTCGGTAGAGCAGCTGCTTTACACGCAGCATGTCGGCGGTTCGAGCCCGTCATCGCCCACCAGGTTTCCTTTCTGGTGAAAATGCAAGGGGTTGTAGCTCAGTCGGTTAGAGTGCCGGCCTGTCACGCCGGAGGTCGCGGGTTCGAGCCCCGTCAGCCCCGCCAAAAAGCGCCCAACTGGGCGCTTTTTGGCGTTCGGGCTGACGGGGCTCGAACCCGCGAGTGGGCTGTTCCTTCCGTCGTGGAGGCCCTCCAGTGGAGGGCCGGAACAGGAAGGAGCAGACCGGAGGACGCAAGCCCAAAGGGCGCAGCGGACTCGTTCGAGCCCCCCGGTGGCGTGGGCCGGCACGAAAGGCGGAGAACGGCGAGCGCTGACGGGGCTCGAACCCGCGAGTGGGCTGTTCCTTCCGTCGTGGAGGCCCTCCGGGGGAGGGCCGGAACAGGAAGGAGCAGACCGGCAGGCGCAAGCCCAAAGGGCGCAGCGCCTGCGTTCGAGCCCCGAAACCGCGTGGGTCGACGCCCAGGGCGGAGAAACCCGCGCGAACGCCCCCTACCCCAGCGTCCACATCCGCCGGATCGCGTTGTCCTCGATCTGGTAGATCACCACCGCCTCCAGGTCCGGCTTGTCCGTGCGCCCCGAGATCCGCTCGCGCTGGATGACGAAGTTGCCGGAGACCATCCGCTCCAGCACGCTGGCGTGGAGCTGGGGGTTCCGCCGGAGCCGCTCGGCGTAGAGCTCCCGGAGGCGCGACTTGCCCTGGGGCACCACCTGGCTTCCGGGGAGATCCGTCGCCTCCACCTTTTCCCCGAACACGGCCAGGAAGGCCTCCAGATCGTGGGCATTGAAGGCCTCGATCTGGCGCTGGACGACGGCCTCGGGGCCCACGACCTGGGCGGACGCCGCGATGGAAAGGGCCGGAACGAGCAGGCATGAGAGGAGGGGACGCATGGAAGACTCCTTCACGAAGGGGATCACTCTAGCTCCGCCTCCCACATCCGGCCTGCCTTTTTCCAGTTGGCGCGATAGACTGGAAGGCTTGGAACAACTATGAAACTGCCGCTCGTCGCCCTCTGCGGACGCCCCAACGTGGGGAAGTCCACCCTTTTCAATCGGCTCACCCGCAGCCGCGCGGCCCTGGTCCACGACCTGCCGGGCATGACCCGAGACCGGAGCTACGGCCGCGTCACCTGCCTCAGCGAGGAAGGCGACGCGGAGGAAGTCTTCGAGCTGGTGGACACCGGCGGCCTGGATTTCGAGGGCGACGACGTCATCACCCAGGGCATCACCCGCCTGGCGGAAGCGGCCCTGAACGAGGCCCACGTGGCCATCCTGCTGGTGGACGGCCATGACGGCCTGACCGCGGGCGACGAGGAGATCGCCGCCCGCCTCCGCCGCCAGGGGAAGCCGGTGCTGCTGGTGGTGAACAAGCTGGACGGAATGAAGGGCGGCGCGCCCGACGGCGGATTCTACGGGATGGGCTTCGACACCATCCTCGCCATCTCCGCGGCCCACGGTTCCGGCGTGCCCGAGCTGATCGACGCCGTCCGCGCGCGCCTTCCCTTCCATCGCACGCCCGAAGAGGCCGAGACCCACGAGCTGGCGGACGAACTGCGCTTCGCCCTCATCGGCCGTCCCAACGTGGGCAAGTCGTCCCTCACCAACCGCCTCCTGGGCTACGAGCGCAGCCTGGTGAGCGAAGTCGCGGGCACCACGCGGGACACGGTGGACACGGTCTTCGAAGTGAAGGACAAGATCTACCGGATGATCGACACGGCGGGCATCCGCAAGAAGGGCAAGACCCACGAAGGCGCGGAAAAGCTCAGCATCCTCAAGGCCAAGCAGGCCATGGCGCGCGCCGACGTGAGCCTCCTCCTCCTGGACGCCGTGGAGGGCGCCACCCACCAGGACGCGGTCATCGCGGGCTACGCACAGGAGGCCGGCGCCGCCGTCATCCTCGTGGTGAACAAGTGGGACCTGGTGGAGAAGGACACCTACACCATCTACAGCGCCGAAGAGGATCTCCGCCGCAGCCTGGGGTTCCTGCACCACGCCCCGATGATCTTCCTGTCGGCCCTCACCGGACAGCGCGTGTCCAAACTGTTCGGGATGATCGACCAGTTGGCCGCGGCCCACGCCAGGCGCATCCCCACCGGCGAGCTGAACCGCTTCCTGCGCGAATCCGTCGCAACCATGAGCCCCCACGCCGTGGACGGCAAGCTCCCCAAGCTCTACTTCATGACCCAGGTGGGCGTGAGGCCGCCCAGTTTCGTCATCAAGACCAACACCGACCGCGGCCTCCACTTCAGCTACGTGCGGTACCTGGAGAACCGCCTGCGCGACCAGTTCGGGCTGGCGGGCGTCCCCCTGCGCCTCAGCATCCAGAAGAAACAAAAGGGAGAAGGCGAGGAAGGCGAGACCGCCGCCGTCCGCCGGATCCTCGATCCGGGCGAGGGGCTCAAGCCTTCGCGGAGCAACGAGGCGCTTCGGACCCAGCGGGAGGAGAAGACCAAGGCCCGCCCGCGAAGGTCGACTTCCGCCCAGGAAACGAAAGCCGGAAGCCCTCCGCACCGCCGCAAATCTACCAAACGCTCCTGATCGGGCTCTATGAGGATGAAGAAGTCCTCTTAAACAGAACTCGTTTCCAGGAAAATTAACAATCCTTAACTTGAGGGCGGGGGAAACGAACGGGACCCTGGGACTTCGTTCCCGTTCTTTCTATCCCCCTGACGCCGGGTCTTCCTCCATGAAGCCCGGACGCTGTTCTGGCCGGACGTGCCGGGGCGGCGCCAACCTCCATCCTCCCACCTTGAAGGAGTTGCCCCATGGCGACTACCAAGGGCCGTATGGCTCTGTCCTTCCTCACCGCGGCCCTCGCCGCCGGTGCCCTGATCGCCCGCACCCCGCAGGAGACCCTGCGCGTGGACGCCGCCGCCAGCCGCCTGCTGGCGAACCGCAGCCAGCTCGGCCTGGACGCCGACAACGGCTTCCACCTCCGGGACGCGCACTCGGACAAGCTGGGCCAGACCCACGGCCACTTCGCCCAGCTCTACAAGGGCGTGCGCGTGTGGGGCGGCGACGCGATCACGCACATCGCCAAGGACGGTTCCGAACTGCCCCTCACCAACGCCCTCCACCGCGCCATCCAGTTGAACGTGAACCCCTCCATCGAGGCCGGCGAGGCCCTGGCCGCCGTGCAGGCCGACCTGGCCCCCAAGGGCGCCTACGCCTACGCGCCCACCTCGGAACTGGTCGTGTATCCCGAGACCGTCGAGGTCGTCCGGCCCGGCCGCCGCCGCATCGACGACGCCAACGCCGAGGACCTGACCCGGGAAGTCCTCCGCTTCACCCTCGCCTACCACGTCCACACCGAACTCGAGAACGACCAGGACGGCATCAAGCACACCGACTACCTGGTGAATGCCCACACGGGCGCCATCCTCAAGAAGTGGAACGCCCTCCACACCACCGCCGCCGTCGGCACCGGCAAGAGCCAGTACAACGGCACGGTCTCGCTGCCCACGAACTACACCGGCAGCACCTACGAAATGCGCGACATGACGCGCGGCAGCGGCGGGAGCTTCGGGAACAACGTGGTCACCAACGCGAACCACGCGGCCGACACCTCCACCACGAAGGGCACCATCTATACCGACGCCGACAACACCTGGGGCGACAGCGCCAACTACGTGGAAGGCTCCTCCACCACCGCGGCCAACGGCCAGACCGCCGCCGTGGACGCCATGTTCGGCATGATGGAGTCCTGGGACTTCTACAAGAACGTCTTCGGGCGCAACGGCATCGATGGCGCCGGCACGGCCACCTACAGCCGCGTCCACATCGGCAACAGCTACGACAACGCCTTCTGGTCCGACACCTGCTTCTGCATGACCTACGGCGACGGCTCCAGCTTCACCACCCTCACCGCCCTCGACGTGGCCGGCCACGAGATGAGCCACGGCGTCTGCGCCCGCACCGCGAACCTCACCTACTCCGGCGAGTCGGGCGGCCTGAACGAGGCCAACTCCGACATCTTCGGCACGATGATCGAGTTCTATTCCCGCGGCGGATCGGGCGCCACCATCGGAAACACCGGCGGCAACTGGACCATCGGCGAGCAGCTGGCCTCCACGCCCCTCCGCTACATGTACAAGCCCAGCCTGGACGGCGCGAGCCCCGACGCCTGGTCCTCCACCACCAAGAACCTGGACGTCCACTACTCCAGCGGCCCCATGAACCGCTGCTTCTACTTCCTGAGCCAGGGCGCCACCACCAGCGGCAACACCAGCACCACCTACCTCCCCAGCGGGATGACGGGCGTGGGCAACGACAAGGCCGCCGCCATCTGGTTCCGCGCCCTCAGCACCTACATGACCTCCAGCACCAACTATGCCGGCGCCCGCACCGCCGCCATCAGCGCCGTGAAGGATCTCTACGGAGCCGGCAGCGCCGAAGAGCAGGCCGTGTGGAACGCCTTCCACGGCATCAACGTGGGCAATGCCTGGTCCGGCGGCAGCTCCGACACCACCGCCCCCACCGTCTCCGCCTCCGAATCCGGAACCAGCGGAACCATCACCTTCTCCGCCACCGCCACGGACAATGTCGGCGTGAGCAAGGTCGAGTTCTACGTGGACGGCGTGCTCAAGGGGACGGACACCACCAGCCCCTACAGCATCACCCTCGACAGCACCACCCTGACCAACGGCAGCCACAGCCTGGTGGCCAAGGCCTATGACGCCGCGAACAACGTGGGCACCAGCACCACCGTCACCTTCACGGTCAGCAACAGCACCGGCAGCACCACCTACAACGAGGTGGAGAGCAACAACAGCCTCAGCTCCGCCAACGTCGTGGCCGACACCATCACCAAGATCGTGGGCTACATGAGCACCACCTCGGACATCGACTACTTCAAGGTCAACGTCCAGCCCAGCAAGTCCATCACCGTGAACATGACGGGCCCCAGCGGCGTGGACTACGACCTCTACTTCCTCAACAGCAGCGGCACCACGCTGAAGAGCAGCCTGGGCTCCACCGCCACCGAGACCGTCACCTACACCAATACCTCGTCCACGGCGACGGTGTTCTACATCAAGGTGATCGCCTACAGCGGCTCCAGCACCACGACCCCCTACAACCTGGCGCTCACCCGCTGAGGTTTCCCGCTCCCCGAAAGAGGGCCGCATCCGCGGCCCTCTTTCTTTGCTTCAAAAAGATCATCGCCAGGAACCCATCAACGAGGGCAGACCTTTTCTTGGTGTCTTCGTGCCTGGGTGGTGAGCCTTACCCTCGTTGAAGGCAGAGCGGCATCACCCTTCCAGCAGCACCTTGGCGTGCTCCAGGGCCTCGACGCGGTCGGGATGGCCGGACAGGAGCCGGGCCAGTTCCCGGTGGCGCGCCTCTCCGGCCACCCAACCCAGGGCGCTGCGGGTGCGGCCGCCTTCGGTCTCCTTGCGCAGGCGGCCATGCCGGTCCGCCCGGGCCGCCACCTGGGCGAGGTGGGTGACCGCCAGCACCTGATGGGCTCGACCCAACTCTGCCACGGCGCGGCCGACGGCGAGGGCCGTCTCTCCGCCCAGCCCCGCGTCCACTTCGTCCAGGACGAGCGTCAGGCCGCCCTTGACGCCCACGCCGAGGGCCAATCCCGCGCCCACCAGCGCCAGCATTAGCCGGCTCAATTCGCCGCCGGAGGCGATGCGGGCCAGGGGGCGGAAGCCCTCGCCGGGGTTGGGCTCGATCCAGATGGCCAGGGTCGAGAAGCCCGCCGCGGAAACTCGCACGGGCCGCCCCGCCTGATGGACCGGACTGCCGGCCTCCTCCGCGAGGGAAAGCCGGAGCTGGATCCGCGCGCCCTTCATGCCCAAGCGCCCCAGCCGCTTCTGAACCTCTCCCTCCAGCTTCGGCAGGGCGGCCGCCCGCCGGGCGTGCAGCGCCTCCGCCGCCTTCCGATAGCTCTCCGCCACCCGGTCCAGGGCCGCCTCCAGCGTCTTCAGCGGCGCGTCGCCCGCCAGGAGGGACCGCTGCTCCTCGCGCAGCGTCTGCACCAGGGGCGCCAGCTCCTCCGGTTCGCAGCGGTGGCGACGCGCGAGGCGCTCGTAGAGGGCGAGCCGCGCCTCCATCGCCTCGATGCGGTCCGCGCCCGCCTGGGCCCATCGAAGGGCCTGGTCCTGGGTCAGCGCCAGGAGATCCTCCAGCTCCAAGGCGGCGGAGCGGAGGCGATCCTGCTCTGCCACCGCGTCCGGCCAATGGGCGACGGCCCGGACCAGCGACTTGTGGGCCAGCTCCACCTTGGGGAGCCCCGCGCCCAGCGCCTCCGCCGCCTCCCGGAAGGCCTGCTCCAGGTGGACGGCGTGGCGCAGGGGTTCGCGATCAGCCTTGAGCTGCGCCCATTCGCCGGGCTTGGGCTCCAGCTTCTCAAGGTCCGCGAGGAATTCCGCCAGCCGCTCCAGCCGCGCCTCGCGGTCGGCTTCGCTCCGCCGCCGGGCGCGGAGGGCGCTCTCCGCCTCGCGCACCGCGGCGGCCTCGGCTTCCAGCCCGGGCTCGATCCCCAGCACCTCGTCGATCAGCGCCAGGTGCCGCTCCTCGCCCAGCAGCGACTGGTGGTCGTGCTGGCTGGTGAGCCGCATCCACAGGCGGCCCGCTTCTTTCAGATCCGCCAGGGCGCAGCTCGCGCCGTTGATCCAGGCCCGGCTCCGGCCGGATCCCACCTCGCGGCGCAGGATCACCGGCTGCTCGTCGGGCAGGCCCCGCTCCGCGAGAAAGGCCTGCCAGGCCTCGAAGCGCCCTTCAACCACCGCCTCCACCGTGGCCCGGTCCGCGCCGTGGCGGACCAGCTCCGCGTCCCCGCGGGCGCCCACCAGCAGCGACAGCGCGTCCACCAGCAGCGACTTGCCCGCCCCGGTCTCGCCGGTGAGCACCGTAAATCCCGGCCCCCATTCCAGCGACAGATCCTCCACCAAGGCCAGGTTCTGGATGCGGAGGGAGGAGAGCATGGAATCAGTCTAGCGGGAGGGAGGCGGCCTTCCCGCCCGTCATACTGGATCCTGGAGGATCCCATGCCCTACCGGAAGCCCAGCGGCAGCATCCTGGAGGCCATCGGCAATACGCCGCTGGTCCGCCTGCGCCGCGTCGTCGCCGACCTGCCGGTGGAAGCCTTCGCCAAGCTCGAGTTCCTCAATCCCATGGGCAGCAGCAAGGACCGCATCTCGAAGCACATGATCGAAGCCGCGGAGCGGGACGGCCGCCTGAAGCCCGGCGACACCATCATCGAGAACTCCTCGGGCAACACCGCCATGGGCCTGGCGCTGATGGCGATCCAGAAGGGCTACCGCCTGAAGGTCGTGGTGCGGGACACCATCTCTCAGGAGAAGCTGAACCAGCTCCTGGCGCTGGGCGCCGAGGTCCACAAGGTGGACACCCGCCTGCCGCCGGAGCATCCGGACAGCTACAACAACATCACGCCGCGCCTCGCCCGGGAGCTGCCCCACTGCTTCTTCCCCGACCAGCACGGCAACCGCGAGAACAACGCCGCCCACTACGCCGGGACGGGACCGGAAGTCTGGGAGCAGATGGAGGGCCGCATCGACGTGTTCGTGGCGGGCGCCGGAACGGGCGGCACCGTGGGCGGCGTGGGCCGCTACCTCAAGGAGAAGGATCCGAAGATCAAGGTGGTGGCCGTGGATCCCGTGGGTTCCGTCTTCTCGCCCCATTTCCGCGGCGAGAAGGCTCTGAAGGCCAGCCCCTACCGGCTGGAGGGCCTCGGCGACGAGTTCCTGATCCCCACCATGGAGTTCGACCTCATCGACGAGATGCTCCAGGTGACGGACGCCCAGGCCTTCCACCACGCGCGGCGGCTGGTGCGCGAGGAGGGCGTCCTGGGCGGAGGCTCCAGCGGCGCGGCCCTGTGGGCGGTGCGCCAAGTGGCGGCGAGCCTGCCGCCCATGGACCGCCCGGCGCGCATCGTCACTGTTTTCCCCGACGGCGCCGGCCGCTACCTCAGCAGCATTTTCAACGACGCGTGGCTGGCCGAGCGGGGCCTGCTGGAGTCCGAAGCGTGACCGCCTTCTCCGGCACCTACGTCGAGGCGATCCGCCAGGCGCTCCACGACGCGATGGAGGCCGATCCCCGGGTCTGCTGCCTGGGCGAGGACATCGGCGTCTACGGCGGGGCCTTCCGCGCCACCGAGGGCCTGCTGGAACGCTTCGGCGCAGCGCGCGTGATCGACACGCCCATCTCCGAGCAGGCCATCGCGGGCGCGGCCATCGGCGCCGCGCTGATGGGGCAGCGGCCCGTGGCGGAGTTCCAGTTCATGGACTTCGCCCTCCTGGCGTCGGACCTCATCGTGAACTTCGCGGCCAAGGCCCACTGGCGCTGGGGCGCCACCGTCCCCACCGTGTTCCGCGGCCCGAGCGGCGCCGGGAACGGCGGCGGCCCCTTCCACAGCCAGAATCCGGAGGGCCACTTCCTGGGCAGCCCGGGGCTCAAGGTGGTGGCACCGGGTACCGTGCGCGACGCCTACGCCCTCCTACGCGCCGCCATCGAGGATCCGGATCCCGTGCTGTTCCTGGAGCACAAGCACCTCTACCGCCGCCTCAAGGACCAGTGGGAGGAACCGCCGGCGGCCCGCCTGGGCGAAGCCGCCCTGCGGAGGGACGGGGCGCGCGCCTGCGTCGTGACCTACGGCGCCGCCCAGCACGCGGCGCTGGAGGCCCTCGCCGATCTGGACGTGGCCGTCCTGGATCTCCGCACCCTGTGGCCCCTCGACGAGGAGGCCGTTGCGACGCTGGCGAAGCGCACCCACCGCGTCCTGGTGCTCACCGAGGCCAGCCTCAACTACGGCCCCGGCGCCGAACTGGCCGCGCGCATCGGCGAGACCTGCTTCGGCTGGCTGGACGCGCCGGTGATGCGCCTCGGCGCCGCGGACACCCCCGTCCCCGCAAGCTCTCCCCTGGAAGCCGCCTACCTCCCGGGTCCGGCGCAGATCCGCGCGGGCCTGGACCGCCTCCTGGCCTGGTGAGCGATTGACGGAGGGGACCCGCTGCGGGCAACCTGTTTCCTCGCTCTTTGGCAGTCCGATAGCGCTATCCAGAAAGGTGGAGGGAAAGGCCCTGTGAAACCTTGGCAACCTGCGAACGCAAGGTGCCAACTCCTGCCCCCGGTCTCGCCGGGGGGAAGATACCAATCCGATCAGACTGGCCCGAGACCCTCTGGATGCCGATGAAGACTGCCCTGAGCGCCACCCCGGCGCAGGCGCATCCATGACCTTCCCCTCCTTCCAGCAGGCCCTCGACGCGGGCGAATGCTTCCTCTTCGACGGGAGCACCGCCACGGCCCTGCACGACCGGGGCATCACCCTCCAACGCAGCTTCGAGGAGTGCAACCTCAAGGCGCCGGACCTGCTGCTGGCCATTCACGGCGAGTTCCTGGCCGCCGGCGCCCAGGTGCTCACCACCAACACCTGGGGCGCGGGCCGGCTGAAGCTCGCCGCCCGGGGCCTCGACGCCCAGATGGACGCCATCAACCGGGAGGGCGTGGCCCTGGCCCGGCAGGCCGTCGCCCAGCAGGGCGCCCGCGCCTGGGTGGCGGGGTGCATCGGCCCTCTGGGGATCCGGATCGAACCCTGGGGGCCCACCTCCTTCGACGAGGCCCGCGCCCTGTTCCGGGAGCAGGCCGCCTCCCTGATCGAAGCCGGCGCCGACCTCATCGTCCTCGAAGGCTT
The DNA here is from genome assembly GCF_030845995.1 of Geothrix sp. 21YS21S-4. Lineage (NCBI taxonomy): Bacteria > Pseudomonadati > Acidobacteriota > Holophagae > Holophagales > Holophagaceae > Geothrix > Geothrix sp. 21YS21S-4. The sequence continues at coordinate 487,925 of NZ_CP132719.1, read as the reverse complement.
CGAGGACCTGAACGAGATCCGCCAGGCTCTGCTCGCCGTGCAGGAGCTGGCGCCCCTCCCCATCGCGGCCCTGATGACCACCAATGACGAGGGGCAGGCCCTCTTCGGCGCGGAGCCCGACTGGTTCATCAAGCAGCTGGACGCCTGGGGCGCCCACCTGGTGGGACTCATCGGGGGGAACGGCCCGGCGCCCCACCTCCGCCTGCTGGACCGCCTCAAGGCCGCCACGGCCAAGCCCATCGTTCTGCAGCCGAATCCGGGCCTCCCCCGGCAGGTGGACGGGCGGCTGATCTACGGCGCCAGTCCCGAGTACCTGGGCGAGTTCGCCGCCCGCGCCCTGGCCGCCGGAGCGCGGGCCGTGGGCGGGTGCAGCGGCACCACCGCCGCCCACATCCGCGCCATGCGCGGCGCCTTCCGCCAGGAGCGGGCCTTCATCCAGGGAAGCAGCGGCTTCGAGCCCAAGCCCCACGAGCAGCCCCAGCCGGAGGTTCCCTTCGCCTACCGCAGCCACTTCAGCCTGAAGCTGGCCCAGGGCGAGTTCGTCCACACCGTGGAGCTGGTGCCTCCGCGGGGCATGGAGTACGACAAGCTGCTCGCCAAGACCCGCCAGTGCCGGGCCCTGGGCGTGGACGCCATCAACGTCCCCGACGGGCCCCGCGCCATGGCCCGCATGTCCGCCCTCGCCACGGCCCTGATCATCGAGCAGCGCGTGGGCGTGGAGACCATCCTCCACTACGCCTGCCGCGACCGGAACCTGCTGGGGATGCAGAGCGACCTGCTGGGCGCCGCGGGGCTGGGCCTCCGCAACCTCTTGGCCGTGACCGGCGACCCGCCCAAGCTGGGCCCCTATCCCCAGGCCACCGCCGTCTTCGACGTGGATTCCATCGGGCTCGTCAACATGCTCAAGCGGCTGAACACCGGCCTGGATCTGGGCGGCGCCGGCATCGGCAAGCCCACCTCCTTCAGCGTGGGCGTGGGCGCCAACCCCGCCGCCACCGACCTGGACCGCGAGAAGTCCCGCTTCCGCTACAAGGTGGAAGCCGGCGCGCAATGGGCCATCACCCAGCCCATCTTCGAGGCCGACACCCTGTTCCGGTTCCTCGATTTCACCGAGGCCCTCGACGGGAAGGGAGGTCTGCCCATCATCGCCGGCATCTGGCCCCTCAAGAGCCTGCGCAACGCCGAGTTCATGGCCAACGAAGTGCCCGGCGCCTTCGTCCCCCCCGCGATCCTGGCCCGCATGGCGAAATGGTCCACCGCCGAGGACCAGGTGAAGGAGGGCCTCGCCATCGCCCAGGAGGTCATCGAAACCATCCGCCCCCGCGTGCGCGGCCTCCAACTGAGCGCCCCCTTCGGCCAAGTCGAACTCGTCGCGCCGCTGCTGCCGAAACGGGAGGAATAAGTGAAGAACACCTGCTCACCACCAAGACACCAAGGCACCAAGAACTGCAAAAACCTGTTCTTGTCTTTCTTGGTGTCTTGGTGCCTTGGTGGTGATCTTTCCCTCCGTGAATCGGGTGTTCCATGTCCGTGAAGGTCCACTTCCTCCTGGAGGATCTGCTGGTGGAGGCGCCCGCGGGGGCGGCGCTGCAGCGGATCGCCGACGCGGCGGGGGCGGACATCACCTTCGGCTGCCGGACGGGCTCCTGCGGCACCTGCCGCGTCCGCGTCGCCCGGGGCCTGGCGCACTGCAACGAACCCAGCCCCGAAGAGCGCGACTTCCTGAAGGGCCTGGACGCGCCTCCCGACCAGCGCCTCGCCTGCCAGGTCAGCGTCCACGGGGACGTGGACATCGAGTATTTGGGGATTTGAAAAACATGAAACCGCAGATGACGCAGAGTTCGCAGATGAAAAGCCACGACGCGCTTCTTCATTCATCTGCGCCCATCTGCGACATCTGCGGTTAAACGCAAGGCCTTCCCATGACGACCCTCGACACCCTCCTCCGCGACAAGGTGCTGCTCCTGGACGGCGGGATGGGGACCCAGATCTTCGCCCGGCAGCCCACGGTGGAGGACTACGGCGGCGCGGCGCTGGAGGGCTGCGTGGATCTGCTCACCGAGCGGCGGCCCCAGTGGATCCGCGAGATCCACGAGAGCTATTTCCGGGCCGGGGCCGACGCGGTGGAGACCAACACCTTCGGCGCGAATCCGCTGGTGCTGGGGGAATTCGGGCTCTCGGACCAGGCCTACGCCCTCAACGTCCAGGCCGCCTCCCTCGCGAAGGAAGTGGCCCGCAGCTTCGACCGGTCGCGGTTCGTGGTGGGTTCCGTGGGACCGGGCACCAAGCTGATCACCCTGGGGCACGTGGGCTATGCGGAGCTGCTGGCCTCGTACCGCGTCCAGATGGAGGGCCTGCTGGACGGCGGCGCCGACGCCATCCTCATCGAGACCTGCCAGGACCTGGGCCAAATCAAAGTGGCCGTGCGAGCCGCGCGGGAGGCCATGGCCGCCAAGCAGCGCCGGATCCCGCTGTGGGTGCAGGCCACGGTGGAAACCACCGGCACCCTGCTGGTGGGCTCGGACATCTCCGCCGTCCTCACCAGCGTCGAGCCGCTGGGCATCGACGTCCTGGGCCTCAACTGTGCCACGGGGCCCGACGAGATGCACATGCACCTGCAGACCCTCGCGGAGGCCAGCCCCTTTTCCATCAGCTGCCTACCCAACGCCGGGCTTCCGCAGAACGTGGGCGGCCAGGTGGTCTACCCGCTGGATCCGGCGACCTTCGCGCCCAAGGTGCTGCACGCGGCCCGGGAGTTCGGGCTGGCCATCGTCGGCGGCTGCTGCGGCACCACGCCGGACCATATCCGGGCCCTCGCGCCCGGCGTGGAGAAGCTCGATCCGCCGAAGCGCGCGCCGAAGCTGGAGCGCAGCGCCGCCAGCCTCTACCAGAGCGTGACCCTGCGGCAGGAGCCCGCGCCGCTCATCGTCGGCGAGCGCACGAACGCGAACGGGTCCAAGAAATTCCGCGACCTGCTGGCCGCCGAGGACTGGGACGGCCTCGTCGCCCTGGCCAAAGACCAGCAGCGGGAAGGCGCGCACCTGCTGGACCTCTGCGTGGCCTTCGTGGGGCGTGACGAAGTGCGGGATGTGGACGAGCTGCTGGGGCGCCTGATCTCGCAGGTGACGCTGCCCCTGATGATCGACAGCACCGAGGTGCCCGTCCTCGAACGGGCTCTCCAGCGGAGCCCCGGCAAGTGCGTGGTGAACTCCATCAACTTCGAGGACGGCGAGGCCAAGGCCCGCCGGATCCTGGACCTGTGCCGCACCTACGGCGCCGCGGTGGTGGGCCTCACCATCGACGAGCGCGGCATGGCGAAGACCCGGGAGGAGAAGCTGGAAGTGGCGCGGCGGCTGCACGCCCTCGCGGTGGGCGAGTACGGCCTGGATCCCGGTGACCTGATCCTCGATCCCCTCACCTTCACCCTGGGCAGCGGGGACGAGGCCTTCCGCGGATCGGCGGTGGAGACGCTCGAGGCCCTGCGGCTGATCAAAGCCGAACTTCCGGGCGTGATGACGCTGCTCGGCGTCAGCAACGTGAGCTTCGGTCTGAACCCCGCCACCCGCCACGTCCTGAACGCCCTCATGCTCTACCACGGAGTGAAGCACGGCCTGGACATGGCGATCTTCAACGCCTCGAAGGTCATTCCCGTGGCGTCCATCGATCCCGAGGACCGGCGCATCGTGGAGGACCTGATCTTCGACCGGCGGAGCGAGGGCTACGATCCGCTGAAAGCCGTCCTGGCGCGGTTCAGCGGCCGGCAGGCCGCCGCGGCGGAATCCCGGGCCGACCTGCCCGTCCTGGAGCGCCTCCGCCGCGGCATCCTGGACGGCGGCAAACAGGCGATCCTCGCCGACGTGGACGAGGCCCTGAAGGACCACGATCCCCTGATGCTCATCAACGAGGTGCTTCTGGGCGCCATGAAAGTGGTGGGCGAGCGCTTCGGCGCGGGCGAGATGCAGCTCCCCTTCGTCCTGGAGAGCGCCGAGGCCATGAAGGCCGCCATCCGCCGCATCGAGCCGCACCTGCCCAAGGGCGAAGGCGCGGACTACCGGAAGGGCCGCATCCTGCTGGCCACCGTGAAGGGCGACGTGCACGACATCGGCAAGAACCTGGTGGACATCATCCTCAGCAACAACGGGTTCGAGGTGAAGAACCTGGGCATCAAGCAGCCCATCGAGGCCATCGTCAAGGAACTGGAGGCGTGGCCCGCGGACGCCATCGGGCTGTCCGGGCTGCTGGTGAAGTCCACGGTCGTGATGAAGGAGGACCTCCACTACCTGGAGGAGCAGGGCCGGCGCGTGCCCGTCATCCTGGGCGGCGCGGCCCTCACCCGCGACTACGTGGAAGGCGACTGCCGCCGCGCCTACTCGGGGCCCGTCCTCTACGCCGAAGACGCCTTCGAGGGGCTGCGGCACATGCAGGCTCTCGTCTCGCCCGGCGCGTCGACGGAAATCCCCGTCCCCGCTCCAACCGCGGGAGAGGACATCCGGATCCTGCGGCGGGGCGGCGCCTCCGTGCCGCTGACCACGCAGGGACAGAGCAGCTGGGTCCGCCACGACGCTCCGCCGCCGGAGCCGCCCTTCTGGGGCGTGCGGGAACTGGCGGACGCGCCCGCGGACCTGTTCGAGTTCCTGGACGCGTTCGCCCTGATCCGCAACCGGTGGGGGTTCGCGCAGGGCAAGCTCAGCGACGCGGCCTTCGTCGCCGTCCTGCGGGACAAGGCCGAGCCCCAGCTCGCCGCCTGGAAGACGCGCCTGGCCGCCGATCCCGTCCTCCAGCCGAAGGCCCGCTACGGCTACTTCCCGGCGCAGGCCGACGGCGACGCCCTGCGGGTGTTCGACCCCGCGGATCCCAAGCGCCTCCTCGCCCGGCTGGCCTTCCCGCGCCAGGCGGCGGGGCGGCGCCTCTGCATCGCGGACTTCTTCCGCGCCGACCGCCGCGACGTCCTGGCGCTCCAACTCGTCACCCTGGGCCAGGCCGCCGCGGACCACGCGGTACAGCTCTACGCCGAGGACGGCTACGCCGACTACTTCGCCTTCCACGGCCTAGCGACGGAGCTGACGGAAGCCTACGCCGAGCGCGTCCACGCCCGCATCCGGCGCGAGCTGGGCATCGACGGCAAGGATCTGCCGGGACGCGCCCTGTTCGCCCAGGGCTACCAGGGTTCCCGCTATTCCTACGGCTATCCCGCGTGTCCCGACCTCGAAGGCAACGCCGCGCTTCTCGACCTGCTGCGCGGCGAAGCCATCGGCGTCCGCCTCAGCGAGACCCATCAGATGGACCCCGAATACACCACCAGCGCCCTCGTGGCCTGGCATCCGCAGGCGCGGTACTTCAGCGCCTGATGCCACATTGCATTTAAAAAATAAGAATCACCACCAAGACACGAAGGGCGCCAAGAACCGCATCAACCGCGGGCATGGCTTTTCTTGGTGCCTTGGTGGTGAAAAATCTTGGGTCTTGATCGCCCATCCGTTACGAGGAATGCCGCGGAGACGCCGCGGCAGCGTGCTATTGGGCCTTCGCCTTGTCCAGCACCTTATGCCTCAAATCCTTGAACTCATCTTCCGAAATGAGGCCGTCCTTCTTCAGCTTTTCCAGCTTCTCCAGCTCGGTTCGCAGATCAAAGGCAGCCGGAGCGACGGGAGCCGGCTGGGCTTCGAAAACCCCCTTCGCCGGAATCCCCTGCGCGGCCCTTCCGGCTTGCAGGTCCTCGCGGGTGCCGAACGCATCGACCTTGCCGTTGACGAGCCGGATGTAGCGGGAGCGCGAATTGATCTTGATGGCGCCGTACCGATCGTAGGCCTCGTATTCGTACACGTCCGTGTCGTTGACGGTGGAAATCCGGCTCGGGCTTCCCACGCGCTCGATCACTTCTTTCTTCGTCATTCCGATGCGGATCTTCGCCACGTCCATGTCGGGGCTGACGCACCCCACCATCAGCGCGAAAGGGACTGCCAGGGACAGGATCAAGGGATGGCGGCGCATGGGGGGAACTCCAAATTCGAGGCAGAGCGGCCCCGAGGCGAGGCCGACGAGGGATGCGAAGGCATCGTACCAGGTCGAACGCGACCGGGCGCTTTCGACCGGCTTGCCACGGAGATCCTTCTGCACTACTTTGGTTCACCGGCCCTGCGGGGCCGTTCTCTTACGAGTTCCTTGCCAGTTCCATAGCGAGTTATCCAGAAAGGTGGAGGGACGGGCCCTGTGAAACCTTGGCAACCTGCGAAAGCAAGGTGCCAATTCCTGCCGCGAGTCATCGCGGAGAGATGTCGAGCTGTGTCGAACTGATGCAGACGCCGAAGGGCCCGCATAGTCGGGCCCTTCGGCGTCTAGGAGCCGATCGCCCGCCCCACGAGGCCCGCGCTGGGAGCGACGGCCGAACATGGCAAGGAGCGCGACCGAAGGCATGGTGGATCCATGTCGAGGGAGCGGGACGATGCCAGGCGAAGGCCGCCGCCCCAGCCCTCCGGGACGAGGCCAGCCTCACGCCCAGCAGCGTTGGCACGCTTGGACGATGTCCCCCATCGCCCGGCGCGCGCCGCCTCGCTGGACATAAGGCTGGCCGGCGTCGCGGGCCCCGTGGGACGGGCGATCGGCTCCCCATCCTGGACTTGCTTGGACTGCGGGCCTCGCCCTTTCCATCCCTTTTCCAGGAGCCGCCATGGGCGCCACCGCCACCCGCACCCCCCGCTTCGAAACCCTCGCCCTGCACGGGGGCCACAGCCCGGATTCCGATACGAAGAGCCGCGCCGTGCCCATCTACCAGACCACCAGCTACGTGTTCGACTCCGCGGAGCACGGCGCCAAGCTGTTCAGCCTGGAGGTGCCGGGGAACATCTACACCCGCATCACCAACCCCACCACCGCCGTGCTTGAAGCGCGCGTGGCGCAGCTCGAAGGCGGAATTGGCGCGTTGGCCGTGGCTTCGGGCCAGGCCGCCATCGCCCTGACGCTGACGACCCTCCTCCGCGGCGGTGATCACGTGGTGGCGGGCGACAACCTCTATGGCGGGACCTACAACCTCCTCCGCCACACCCTGCCGCGCACCGGCGTCACCACGACGTTCGTGGACTCGAGGAATCCCGAGGCCTTCCGCGCCGCGATCACCCCCGCCACCCGCGCCGTCTATCTGGAGGCCCTGGGCAATCCCAAGCTGGACGTGCCCGAATTCGAGGTGATCGCGGCCATCGCCCACGAGGCGGGCATTCCGCTCATCGTGGACAACACCTTGCCCAGCCCCTACCTGCTCAACCCGCTGGCCCACGGGGCGGACATCGTGGTTCACAGCGCCACCAAGTTCCTGGGGGGGCACGGCACCTCCGTCGCGGGCGTCATCGTGGACGGCGGCAAGTTCGACTGGCGGTCGGGCCGCTTCCCGGAGTTCACGGAACCCTTCGCCGCCTACCACGGCGCCGTGCTGGCGGACCTCGCCGGCCCCGCGGCCTTCATCGCCAAGGCCCGCATCGAGGGGCTGCGCGACACGGGCGCGGCCCTGAGCCCCTTCAACGCGTTCCTCATCCTCCAGGGCATCGAGACCCTCCCCCTGCGGCTGGAGCGCCACGGACAAAACGCCCTGGCGCTGGCCCAGTGGCTGGAGAACCACCCCAAGGTGGCGTGGGTGAACTATCCCGGCCTTCCCGCCAGCGAGAACCACGCCGCGGCGGCGCGCTACTTCCGTCCCGGCGCGGGCTTCGGCGGGATCCTCACCTTCGGCGTGCGCGGCGGCCTGGATGCCGGGAAGGCCGTCATCGACCGCGTGGAAATCTTCTCTCGCCTGGCCAACGTGGGCGACGCCAAGAGCCTGATCATCCATCCCGCCAGCACCACCCACCAGCAGCTCTCCTCCGCGGAGCGCGCGACCACGGGCGTCACCGACGACCTCATCCGCCTGAGCGTGGGCCTGGAACATGTGGACGACCTGATCGAGGATCTCGACCAGGCCCTGCTGTCCGCCTGACCGCCCTTCCACGAACCGGAGCCCCTCCCATGCCCGTCGCCGTCAAGTCCTCACCCGTCCTGCTGGAAAGTGGACAATCCCTGTCCATGGAGATCGCCTGGCGGCGCATCGGGCAGGGTCCGCTCAAAGTGCTGCTCCTCCACGCCCTCACCGGCGGCGTCCATCCGGACGGACCGAAGGGCTGGTGGGGGCCCCTGTTCGCGGAGGACGCGCCGCTGGCCGCGGACCGCGTCACCGTGTGGGCGCCGAACCTCCCCGGCTCCTGCTACGGCTCCACGGGGCCCGCCCAAGACGAGCCTTTTCCGCCCCTCACGCCCCGCGACATGGCCGAAGGGCTGGCAGCGTGGATCGAGGCGGAGGACCTGCGCTTCGACGCGGTGGCCGGCGGCAGCCTGGGGGGCATGGTGGCGCTGGAGCTGGCCCTCCGCGTGCCGGAGCGGGTGGGCGCCCTGGGCGTCATCGGCACGGGCGGCCGCAGCGACGCCTGGCTGCTGGGGCACAACCACGTGCAGCGGCGCATCCTCCAGGAGCCCGCCCTGCCCGACGACCGCGCGGTGGCCTTGGCCCGGCACGCCGCCATGCTCACCTTCCGCACCGCCAAGAGCCTCAACGGGCGCTTCGGCGGCGAGGACATCCGCCCCTGGCTGGACCACCACGGCGCGGCGCTGGCGGACCGCTTCACCCGCGCGTCCTACCTGGCCCTCCTCGCGGCCTGGGACGCCCACGACCTGGGGCGGGGCCGCGGCGGGCTGGAGGCCGCGCTTCGGAATCTCCACTGCCCGCTGCACGTCCTGGGCATCGATTCGGATCAGCTCTTCGTGCCGGACCTGATCCTGGAACTGGCGGAAGCTGCGCTGGCCGCGGGCGCCGACGTCCGCCTCGACTGGCTGCGGACGCCCCACGGCCACGACGCCTTCCTGATGGAGTGGGCCCAGGTGGCCGTGTGGCTCGACGGGCTTCTGGAGGAGCGCGGCGCATGACCAAGGTCCTGAAGTTCGGCGGCAGTTCCGTGGGCAGCGCGGAGGCCCTGCGCCGCGCCGCCGCCATCGTCCGCGAGGAGCTGCCCGGCGGCGGCCTGGTGGTGGTGTCGGCCCTCCGGGGGACGACGGATCTCATCGGAGAGGCCTGCGGCGCGGCCGGCGCCGGCGACCTGCCCGCCGCCCGGGAACGCCTGGTCGCCCTCCGCGATCGGCATCGGCGCGTGGCGTCCGAGCTGGGGCTGTGGACGGAGATCCGGTCCACATGGATGCCCCTCTTCGAGCGCCTCGACCAACTGGTGACGGGCATGGCCCTCCTGGGCGAGGCCACCGCCCGGGGCCGGGATTCGGCCCTGGCCGTGGGCGAGACGCTGTCCGCGCACCTCGCCGCGGGCTGCTTCGGCGGCGCCTTCCGCGACGTGCGCGAGGCGATGCGGACGGACGCCCGCTTCGGCCGGGCCCGACCCCAGCTTTCCGCCCTGCGGGAGGCCGCCGCGCCCTGGCGCGAGGCCCTGGCTGCGGGCGCGCTGTGGGTCACCCAGGGCTTCCTCGGCGCCACCGCCGACGGCCTCACCACCACCCTGGGGCGGGGCGGGTCCGACACCAGCGCCACCCTGCTGGGGGAGGCCCTGGACGCCGAGGAAGTCCAGATCTGGACCGACGTGGACGGCGTGCTCACCGCCGATCCCAGCCTGGTGGAGGAGGCCCGGCCCATCCCCCGCATGAGCCTGGGGGAAGCGGAGGCCCTGAGCGCCTTCGGGGCGAAGGTCCTGCACGCGGACTGCCTGGCCCCCGGCGGCCGGGCGGGCTTCCGGCTGGTGGTGGCCAACACCCTCCGGCCCGGGGCGCCGCGGACGGAGATCCTGCCCCACCCGCCCGCGCGGGAGCCGGGCGCCGTCACCTCCGTGGCCTACAAGGAGGGCATCGCCCTCCTCCGCTTTCCCGCCGCCGCCGGGCTGGAAGCGCCGCTCGACGCCGCCCGGCGCCTGGAGGAAGCGGGCGCCCTCCGCTTCGGGCTGGTCTCCAGTCCTGCGGGGACCCTCATGGCGCTCCGGCCCGAGACCTCCGCCGCGACCGGCGTCCTCGCCTCCCTGGCCGCCGCCGGGGTGGGCTGCGAATCGGGCTGGGCGGTGGTAGCCCTGGTGGGCGAGGGCCTGCGGACCGATCCCCTCGCCGCCCTGCGCCACCTCGCCGCGCTGGGCCAGGAGCCCGTGGGCGGCCTGCTCACCGGCAGCAGCACGGTCTCCATCGCCTTCCTCGTTCCCGAATCCCGGCTGGGGGAGCTCATCCCCCGCCTGCACGACCGCTGCGTCGTCGCCCCCTTCCAGGAGCAGCCATGACCCTCGACCTCTCCGGCCTCCGCGTCCTCGTCACCGGCGGCAGCCGCGGGATCGGCGCCGCCACCGTCCGCCTCCTGACGGACCTGGGCGCCCGCACGGCCTTCACCTACCTCAGCCAGGAGCAGGCCGCGCTGGATCTCCAGGCGGAACTGGCCGCCGAAGGGCGATCCGTCCTCGCCATCCGCGCCGACCAGCGCCTCCGGGCCGATGCCCAGACCGCCGTGGCCACCGTGGAAGCGGCCTGGGGCGGGCTCGACGCCTTCGTGGGCAACGCCGGCATCTGGGCCGCGACGCCCGCGGAATTGCCGGAGGAGGACGTCCTCCTGGACATCCTGGAGACCAACGTCACCGGCCTGTTCCGCTGGCACGCGGAGGTGATCCCGGCCCTCAAGCGCGCTGGCGGCGGCAGCCTCGTGCTGCTGTCCAGCACCGCCGGGCAGCGCGGCGAGGCGCGCCACGGCGCCTATGCCGCCAGCAAAGGGGCCGTGATCTCCCTCGTGAAGTCCCTGGCGCCGGAACTGGGGCCCGACGGGATCCGGGTGAATGCCGTGGCGCCCGGCTGGGTGGACACGGACATGAGCGCCGCGGCGCTGCGGTCCGACCCCGACCAGCGCCGGCGCATCGCCGCCGGGTTCCCCCTCGGCCGCATTCCGGAAGCGGAGGACCTGGCCGGCCCCGTGGCCTTCCTCCTCAGCCCCTGGGCCGCCTCCATCACCGGGGAGGTGCTGAACGTGAACGGGGGAACCGTCCTGTGCGGCTGAGCCGCTCGCTCTAGCCCTGCTCCAGCAGCCAAGCCGCCAACCGCAGGCGATAGCCCTCGGGATCGTCGAGGTCCGCGGCGCGCAGGCGCACCGGATGGGAGGGATCGCCGATCAGAAGAGGCGCCGCGTCCACGAGGTTGGGAAGGCGGTAACCACTCGGAAGGGACCAGAGCGCGCCGCGGCTCTCCGCTTTCGCCGGCGTCAACCCACGCCTACGCTCGTCCTTAAGGTCGCCAATCATTGCTCTTTCTCCTGTGGAGTCTAAACATAGGCCGCCCATATCGGGATGCCACAGATGGTTTGTCAAAAGAAACGGCACGGAAATTTCCGCCCACTTGCTTCGTCCCGCCGGGAAGACTGCGGGCGGTCTTCCGGGGCCAACCGGTGGCGCCTAACCTCTGGAAGGGCCGGGCCTTTGCCTGTTGCCGCTCCGCGCTCGCCGCCCTTCGAGGTCCTCTATGCGCCGCTCTTTCTCCCCCTTGGTCTTTTGTCTGGCGGCCGTCGCCCTGGCCGCTCCACCCCCCTCGGCACCCGCCAAAGGGCTCGATCTGGCGGGCATGGACCGCGCGACGGCGCCCGGGGACGATTTCTACGCCTACGCCAACGGCGGCTGGATGAAGCGGACCGCCATTCCCGAGGACCGCGGCTCCTTCGGGGTGGGACACGAGGTGGCGGACCGGACCGACCGGCGCGTGGCCGCCCTGATCCAGGCCGCAGCGAAATCCAAAGCCCCCGCGGGCTCCGAGTTGCGCAAGATCGGCGACTGCTACGCGAGCTTCATGGACGAGAAAGGGATCGAAGCCAAGGGCCTCGCTCCCATCCAGCCCGGGTTCCGAACCATCGCCGCGATCCACGATCGCAGGGACCTGGCCCGCTACCTGGGCGCGACGCTCCGGGCCGACGTGGACATCCTGAACGCGACCAACTACTACACGGACAACATCTTTGGGCTGTGGGTGGCCCAGGATCTGGACGATCCGTCCCGCTACGCCCCCTTCCTCCTCCAGGGCGGCCTGGGGATGCCCGAGCGGACCTACTACCTGGATCCCTCCGAAGGCATGGCGGCCATCCGGGCCCAGTACCTCGCCCACGTCACGGACATGCTGGCGCTGGCGGGCGTCGCCGGGGCCCCGGCCCGGGCCGCTGCGGTGGTGGACCTGGAGACCCGCATGGCCCGCGTCCACCTCGGCCGGGAGGAATCCGGCGACGTGCAGAAGGGCAACAACCACTGGGCCCGCAGGGATTTCGCCGCGAAGGCGCCGGGCCTGGACTGGGAGGCCTACTTCGCCGCCGCGGGACTGGAGCGGGCCGAGACCTTCGTGGTCTGGCAGCCCGCCGCCTTTGTGGGGCTGTCCGCCCTGGCGGCGGAAGTGCCTTTGGACGTCTGGAAGGACTACCTGACCTTCCACGCCCTCCAGCACCGGGCGCGGGTCCTGCCCAAGACGGTGGCCGACCGCTCCTTCGCGTTCTACGGGAAGGTCCTGAGCGGCGCCTCCCAGCCCCGGGAGCGGTGGGTCCGCGGAGTGGCCTTCACCAATGAAGCCCTGGGTGAAGCCGTGGGGAAGGCGTACGCCGCCAAGCACTTCCCGGCCCAGGAGAAGGCCCGGGCGCAGAAGATGGTGGCCAACCTGATCGCGGCCTTCCAGGCCCGCATCGAGGCCCTGGACTGGATGTCGCCCGCCACCAAGGCCAAGGCCCTCGCCAAGCTGACCGCCCTCAAGGTGGGCGTCGGCTACCCCGACCGCTGGCAGGACTACGGCGGACTGCGGATCGCGCCGGGCGATGCCTTCGGGAACGCCGAGCGGGCCGAGCGCTTCGAGTACGCCCGCAACGTCGCCAAGCTGGGCCGGCCCATCGACCGGGGCGAATGGGTGATGACGCCCCAAACCGTGAACGCCGTGAACTTGCCGGTGATGAACGCCCTCAACTTCCCGGCGGCCATCCTCCAGCCTCCCTATTTCGATTCCCGGCGGCCCATGGTGATGGACTACGGCGCCATGGGCGCGGTGATCGGCCACGAGATCAGCCACAGCTTCGACGATTCCGGATCGCTGTTCGACGCGACCGGGAAGCTGAACAACTGGTGGACGCCCGAGGACCTCAAGCATTTCCAGGCCTCCGCCGACCGGCTGGCGAAGCAGTTCGACGCCTACGAGCCCCTGCCGGGCCTGCACGTCAACGGGCGGCAGACCCTGGGCGAGAACATCGCCGACATCGCGGGCCTCGCCGCCGCCTACGACGCCTACCGCCTGTCCCTGGGCGGGAAGGAGGCGCCCGCGGTCCAGGGGCTCACGGGCGACCAGCAGTTCTTCCTCAGCTACGCCCAGAGCTGGCGGGAGAAGACCCGGGAGCCGCTGCTGCGGCAGCAGATCCTGACGGACGGCCATACCCCGGCGGCGCTCCGCCCCGCCACGTCCCGCAACCTGGATGCCTGGTACGCCGCCTTCCTCGTGAAGCCGGGCCAGAAGCTCTACCTCGCCCCCGCCGACCGCGTGCGGGTCTGGTAGGGCCCCCTCGCCGGAGCTAGGCTGGATTCCCGCTTTCAGGAGCCCCCATGGCCCTTCTCGACGCCTCCCGCAGCATCCTGGTCGCCATCGATTTCCAGGGAAAACTGGTCGGGATGGTCCACCGTCCCGCCAGCACCCTGGAGAGCGCCCGGCGCCTCCTGAAACTGGCCGACCTGTTTTCCGTGCCGGTGATCCTCACGGAGCAGTACCCCAAGGGCATCGGCCCCACGGAAGCGGGCTTCCGCGCGGCTTTCGACGCCCTGTCGACGCCCACGTTCTTCCTGGAGAAGACGGCCTTCGGCTGCTGCGGGGACGCGGACTTCGAGGGGCTGCTCCAGCAGGCGCGGCCCGGGCTTCCCCCGGCGAAGCGCCAGGTCGTGATCGCCGGCATCGAGGCCCACGTCTGCGTGATGCAAACGGTGCTGGAACTGCTCGCCTCCGGGCACGAGGTTCACCTCTGCTGGGACGCGATCAGCGGGCGCGGGGAGGACTACCGCAGGCACGCCCTCGACCGGATGGCCGCGGCCGGCGCCACCCTCACCAACCACGAGTCCGTGGCCTTCGAGTGGGCCCGGGACAAGAACCATCCCCAGTTCAAGGCCGTCTCGGCGCTGATGAAGGAAGGCCAGCCCCGGGAGTGACCATGGCCCGCATCCTCGGCCAGGCCGTGGCGCCCCTGTTTCCCCGGTCGGGGGCCGTCTCCGTGATGCTCTTCGGGGAAGCCCCCGGCCCCCGGGGCGCCGACCAGTCGGGCATCCCCTTCTGGGGCGACGCCGCCGGGCTTCCCGTCTACCGCGCCCTCGCCGCCACGGGCCGAGCCGAAGTCCCCGAAGCCGCCTGGGAGGAATGGAACGGCGCGCGGTTCAAGCGCCTGGAGCTGGCGCCGCGCCTCAAAGGAACCGCCCTCAGCAACGCGTTCCCGGCCTGCCCCACCAAGGACGGCGAACACTTCCACGCCCCCTCCAACCGCGACCTGCTGGCGCCGGAAAACGTGGCGCGGCTGACGGCGGAACTGGCCCGGGCCTCCAAGGGCCGGACGTCTCCGCTCAGGGTCATCGCCCTGGGGAAGCGGGCGGAATGGGTGCTCACCCGCCTGCCAGAGGCCCCGCCCATGGACCTGCACCGCCTGCCCCATCCCAGCCCGCTCGGGCTGCTGTTCAGCGCCAGCGACCGGGGCCGGGGGCACCGGATGGAGGATCTCCGCGCGGCCTGGCAGGCGCAGCTCGAAGCACTGCTCGCCCAGCCTTAACAATTCTTAACCCTCCGTTGGAAAAAGGTCTCGTAAGCTGAGGCCTCTCGTTTCGAAGTCTTTTCCAGCCAGGAGGCGCCATGCCCTTCTCCCGTCGACTCGTCCTTCCCCTGAGCGGGGTCCTGGCCCTCGCGCTGGTGGCGGGGGAGGCCCCCAAGGCACCCCGGCGCAAGGCGGCCGCGCCCACCGCGCCGGCGGCCCCCGTCAAAGTGGCGTCCGTGGAGGGCATCACCGAATACCGGCTGGCCAACGGCCTGCGGGTCCTGCTGTTCCCCGACGCCAGCAAGCCCACCGTCACCACCAACATCACCTACCTGGTGGGCAGCCGCCACGAACACTACGGCGAAACGGGCATGGCCCACCTGCTGGAGCACATGCTGTTCAAGGGGACGAAGGACCGGCCCGACACCTGGAAGATCCTCAACGAGCTGGGCGGCGACGCCAACGGCACCACCAACTTCGACCGCACCAACTACTACGTCTCCTTTCCCGCCTCCGAGGCGAACCTGAAGAAGGCCCTCGACCTCGAAGCCGACCGGATGCAGAACAGCGCCTTCACGGCCGAGACCCTGTGGGGCAAGGACGGGAAGAGCGGCGAGATGACCGTGGTGCGCAACGAGTTCGAGGCGGGCGAGAACAGCCCCTTTCGCACGACGATCCTGCGGGTGATGTCGGCCGCCTTCGACTGGCACAACTACGGGAAGCCCGCCATCGGCGCCCGCAGCGACATCGAGCACGTGAACGTGGACCACCTCCGGGCCTTCTACCGGAAGTACTACCAGCCGGACAACGCGATCCTGCTTGTCGCCGGGAAGTTCGACGAGCCCCAGACCCTGGCCTACCTCCAGGCCGCCTTCGGGAAACTCCAGGCTCCGGCCCGAACGCTGGAGCCCACCTACACCGTGGAGCCCGTCCAGGACGGCGAGCGCCTGGTCACCATCCGCCGCGTGGGCGGCACGCCGCTCCTGGTGGCGGGCTACCACGTGGCGCCCGGCGCCCATCCTGACCGCAGCGCCACGGACCTCGCCGCCGCCATCCTGTCCGACGCGCCCAGCGGCCGGCTGTACAAGGCCCTGGTGGAAGCCAAGCTGGCGGCCCAAGTGTTCCCGCTGTCCTTCAGCACCTACGAGCCGGGCCTTCAGATGTTCGGGGTGGTCCTGCCCAAAGACGGCGATCCGGAGAAGGCCAAGGAAGCGCTCCTGCGCGAAGTGGAAGGCCTGAAGGACAAGCCGCTCACCCAGGCCGAACTGGATCGGGCCAAGGCCCAGGCGCGGAAGAACGTCGACCAGGCCACGGCCGACACCAAGACGATGGCGATCGGCCTGAGCGAAGCCATGGCCACCGGCGACTGGCGCCAGTGGTTCCTGGATCGGGACCGCACCGAGGCCGCCACCCTGGAGCAGGTCCAGGCCGCGGCGCTGGCCTACTTCAAGCCCAGCAACCGCACCCTGGGCCAGTACGTCCCCACGGACAAGCCGGATCGCACCGACGTGCCGGCGGTGCCCGATATTGCCGCCGAAGTGAAGAGCTACACCGGCCGCAAGGCCGTCGCCCAGGGCGAAGCCTTCGACGCCAGCCCGGCCAACGTGGACCAGCGGGCCGTCCGCTTCACCGCGCCCAATGGCCTGAAGGGCGCCCTCCTGTCCAAGAAGACCAAGGGCGGGATGGCCGCGGTCCAGTTCACCCTCCACTTCGGGCAGGAAGCCACCCTGAGGAACAAGGCCGCCGTTCCCAGCCTCACCGCCGACATGCTGCTGCGCGGCACCCTCAAGCACTCCCGCCAGGAACTGGCCGACGCCTTCGACAGGATGAAGGCCGAAGTCGCCCTCACGGGCGGCGCCACGTCCGCCGCGGTGCGCCTCACCGTCCCGCGGGAGAACCTCACCGAAGCGCTGAAGCTGGCGGCCGAGGTGCTGCGCGAGCCCGCCTTCCCCCCCGCGGAGCTCGACACCCTCGTGAAGCAGCAGACCACGGGCATCGAGGCCCAGCGCCAGGAGCCCCAGGCCCAGGCCATGGACTTCATGGGCCGCACCTTCGATCCCTATCCGGCGGGGCATCCCTCCGCCTACCGCCCCTTCGAGACGCGGCTCCAGGACCTGAAGGCCGCCAAGGCCGAGGATCTCAAGGCCTTCCACGCCGCCTTCTACGGCGCCGATTGCGGGACCTTCGCCGCCTCCGGCGACTTCGACGCCCGGGAGATCCAGGGCCTGGTCACGGACCTCTTCGGAACCTGGAAATCCGCCTCGGCCTACGAGCGCATTCCCGCCCGCCTGAAGGACGTGACGGGCCAGGTGAAGGTGCTGGAGACGCCCGACAAGCAGATGGCCATCTTCCTGGCCGCGGAGCGCTGGGCCATGCAGGACACCGACGCCGACTACCCAGCCTTCCTGATGGCCAACCAGATCCTCGGCGGCGGCGCCCTGAAGAACCGCATCGCCGACCGCCTCCGCCAGAAGGAGGGCTTCAGCTACGGCGCCGGCTCCTTCGTGAACGTGAGCAGCCAGGATCCCGTCGCCTCCTGGCAGGCCTACGCCATCCATGCCCCCCAGAACGGCGCGAAGCTCGAAGCCGCCTTCCAGGAGGAGATCCAGAGGGCCCTGAAGGACGGCCTCACGCAAGAGGAACTGGATTTCGCCCGCACGACCTGGCTCCAGGGCGAAGAAGCCCAGCGCCAGGAGGATCGCGAGATCGCCGCGTGGCTGTCGGACAGCCTCCATCTGGGCCGCCCGGTCCTCTTCCAGGCCCAGCTGGAAGCCAAGGTGAAGGCCCTCAAGCTGGACGAGGTCAACGCCGCGCTGCGGAAGTATCTGCGGCCGGAAGCCTTCGTCGTGGTGAAGGCCGGCGACTTCGCGAAGGGGGAGAAGCGGTAGCTTTTTTCCAGTCCCAGTGGAAAGGGGGCGGCCCAGCCGCTCCCTTTTCGTTAGGAGCCCACTCTTTTCCGTGATCTTCTGGATGTCCGCTTGGCGTTTGCAAGGACGCGGGGCGATGACGGAGGGCGGCGCCATGGCACGCATCGAACGGGAATGGCAGGCGGAGCACGAGGGCGCGGCCCTGGCTTCGGAACTGCACAAGGTGATGGTCATCAGCCACCGGCAGGCCAAGGGCTTCATCGACGGCCGCTGCGTGACGGTGAACGGCGAGATCGCCGACAAGCACGGCCTCCGGCTGAAGGCGGGCGACGCCGTGAAGGTCGCGTTCGACCCCGAGCTCGTCTACGACGTGCTGCCTCCCGCCAAGAAGCTGACTGCGGGGCCCTACGAGGCGCTGTGGGAGGACAATCACCTGCTGTTCGTGTTCAAGCCCGCGGGGCTGCTCACGGTGCCGGCGGAACAGGGCGGCGAGCCCAGCCTGGCGGAGGCCATCACCGAGTCCTACCGCCGCCGCGGGTTCAAGCGCTTCAACCTGTTCATCGTCCACCGCCTGGACCGCTTCACCAGCGGCGTCCTGGTCTTCGCCAAGACCCCCGAAGCCCTCCACGGCCTCAAGAAGCACTTCGAGCTGCACCGCCTCCAGCGCGTGTACCGCGCCGTCCTCGTGGGCGAATTGCCCGAGAACAGCGGCACCCTGGCGGGCCATCTGATCGAGCACGCCAAGTCGCTCAAGATGTCCGTGGCCAAGGTCCGCAAGGGCCCCGGGGGCGGCAAGCGGATGCCCGCGGGCGCCAAGGAAGCCGTCACCCACTACCGCGTGGTGGAGCGCCTCCCGGGCCACACCGTGGTGGAAGTGCGTCTGGAAACCGGCCGCCGCAACCAGATCCGCGTCCAGTTCGCCGACCGCGGCTTCCCGCTGCTGGGCGACCAGGTCTACGGCGTGGAGAGCCCGCTCCTCGACCGCCAGGCCCTGCACGCCGAGCTGCTGGGCTTCAAGCACCCCGTCACCGAGGACCAGGTCACCGTCACCGCGCCCATGCCCGCCGATATGGAGGCCGCCCTCAAGGCCCTCCGCAACCAGGCCCGCATCCACCGCGCTTCCACGGGCGTCCAGGGCGAAGAGGGCATCTTCCATCCCACCGAAAGCCGCGACCACAAGCTCAAGCGCGTGGCCCGCGCCAAGCGCTTCGAGGACCGCCCCGACGAGCGTCCCCGGCGCGACGACGGCGAACGGCCCCGCCGCGAGGACGGAGAGGACCGCCCCCGCCGTCCCTTCGGCGCCTCGGATCGGCCCTCCCATCCGCGGCGAGACGACGGCGATGAACGCCCGCGCCGCACGTTCGCTTCCACGGACCGCCCTGCCCCTCCCCGTCGTGATGACGGTGATGAGCGCTCCCGGCGCACCGCAGGTCCCACGGATCGCCCCGCGCGGCCCCGCCGCGAGGATGGCGACGAACGGCCCCGCCGCACGTTCGGCTCCACGGACCGTCCGGCCCGTCCCCGTCGTGACGATGGGGATGAGCGCCCCCGCCGCACCGCGGGCCCCTCGGATCGACCCGCACGGCCCCGTCGCGATGACGGCGACGAGCGTCCTCGCCGCGCGTTCGGTTCCACGGACCGTCCTGCCCGCCCTCGTCGTGACGACGGGGATGAGCGCCCCCGGCGCACCGCAGGTCCCACGGATCGCCCCGCGCGGCCCCGCCGCGAGGATGGCGACGAGCGGCCCCGCCGCACGTTCGGCTCCACGGAGCGCCCTGCCCGTCCTCGCCGCGACGACGGTGATGAGCGCCCCCGGCGCACCGCGGGTCCCGCGGATCGTCCCGCCCGGCCTCGGCGCGATGACGGCGACGAGCGACCCCGCCGCACGTTCAGCTCCACGGAGCGCCCTGCCCGTCCCCGTCGCGACGACGGAGATGAGCGCCCCCGGCGCACCGCGGGCCCCTCGGATCGCCCGGCCCGTCCCCGCCGCGATGACGGCGACGAGCGGCCCCGGCGCGCGTTCAATCCGGCCGATCGCCCCAGTCGCCCCCGCTCGGGCGAAGACGACGCGCGACCGCGTTCCGCCCACGGCCCCGCCGACCGTTCCGCGCGTCCCCGCCGGGAAGGTTCGACGGAGCGTCCGGCGGGCAAGCCCGCGCCGCGGTTCGGAAAGCCCAAGCCGCGGAAACCCTGAAACCGGGAACCTGCTTCGCCCTCTCGTTTGTCTGCGAGGGCGAAGCGGATTCTTCCCGCGTCCGTCGCGACCCTTCCGGATTTGCCGACGGAGCGAAAGCGGGTCCATCCCGCAGCCCCCGCTCCTTCCCTTCTTTGCGGAAACGCTTGGCTGGCGCGGAAAGCGCGCTTCCTAGATGTGCTCCCGATACATCCGGTCCAGCGCTTCCGCCAGATCCAGGTCCCGCGGCGTGACGCCGCGGCTGACGTGACTGGTGAGGACGGCCACGACCCAGCGGTAGCCGAGGGTCAGGTCCGGGTGGTGATCCACGCGCTCGGCGTGCTCCGCGGCCGCCATCACGAAGCCCACGCCGCGGGCGTAGGCGGAGAAGACGTAGCGCCGCCGCAGGGTGAGGCCGTGGGCGTCGCCCTGGGCGACCCAGTCGGGGTGCGCCTTCAGGAAGGCTTCCATGGCCTCGGGCGCGACCAGATCCTTGGACATGCTTTCCCCCCTCAGGCATCCTAATCCGTTGGATTCGAGTTGTCCCATGACCTTCAATCGGCCTCCCCTGCTGGGGCGCATCGCTTTCGTGACGGGCTCCTCGCGGGGCATCGGCCGGGCCATCGCCGTGGAATTCGCGCGGTGGGGCGCGGACGTGGTGGTGCATGCGCAGAAGAACCTGGACCTCGCCGAAGCGGTAGCGACGGAGATCCGGGACCTGGGCCGCCGGGCCGTGGTGGTGCTGGCCGACGTGCGGGTGAAGGCGGACATGGATGCCGCCGCGGAGCGCGTGAAAGCGGAGCTGGGGCCCGTGGACATCCTCGTGAACAACGCGGGAACGCGGAAGGACGGCCCCTTCATTCTCATGGGCGACGAGAAGTGGGAAGAGGTGATGGACGTGAACCTGCGGGGCACGGTCTACGCCACCAAGGCCGTCGTGCGGGGGATGATGGCCCGCAAGTGGGGCCGCATCGTCAACATCGTCAGCCCCACCGGGATCCTCGGAAAGGCGGGGCAGACCAACTACGGCGCGAGCAAGGGGGCCGTCATCGCCCTCACGCGCAGCCTGGCGCGGGAGATGGCGCCCTTCGGCGTGCTGGTGAACGCCGTGAATCCCGGCCTCATCCGCACCGAACTGACCCAGGACGTGCCCGAGCAGGCCCGCCGGGAGATGCTGGCGCCCGCCATCCTCAAGCGCGAAGGCGAGCCGGAGGAGGTGGCCGGCGTGGTGGCCTTCCTGTGCTCCGACTGGGCCAGCTACATGAGCGGCCAGATCATCAACGTCGACGGAGGACTCTGTCCCTGACCGACCGCCGGGTGACGGAGGATGCGCCGGGGGCGCATCCGGAGTCGGGTCCCGGCGAGGAGGTCATGCCACCGAACCGCCGGGTGACGGAGGATGCGCCGGGGGCGCATTCGGAGTCGGGTCCCGGCGAGGAGGTCATGCCACGGGACCGCCGGGTGACGGAGGATGCGCCGGGGGCGCATCCGGAGTCGGGCCCCGGCGAGGAGGTCATGCCACGGGACCGCCGAGTGACAGAGGACCCATTCAGCGGCGCATCCGAAACCGGATCCCGACAAGAAGGTCGTGCCACGGAACCGCGGGCTGGCGGAGATCACGCCAGCGGTACGCTCGTCGGCTCCAGCTCCCGCAGCGGGATCTCCACATGGAAGGCGCCGCCCCAGGCCCGGTCGCCTTCGATCCACACGCGGCCGCCGTTCAGCTCGACCATCTGCTTGACGATGGACAGGCCGAGGCCGGTGCTGTGCTCGCCGCCGGTGGGGCGGGCGGACAGGCGCTGGAAGGGGGCGAAGGCCCGATCCAGATCCTCGGGCGTGAACCCGGGCCCCTGGTCGATCACGCCGATGCGGGCGACGCCGCCCGGAGTTTCGCCGTGGTGCTCCAGGCCCACCTGAATTTCGGATCCGCCGGGCGAGTACTTGATGGCGTTGTTCACGAGGTTGTCCACAGCCTGCGCCAGCCGGGCGCGGTCCACCACTCCGCGGCACAGCCCGTCCGGAGCGTCGCAATGCAGGCGGATCCCCTTGCTGGCGGCGTAGGGCTCGTTCTCGCGGACCACGGCGCGGATGACGGAACCCAGATCCGCCATTTCGAACGCGGGGATCACCTCGCCCATCTCCTGGACGGTGGTGTCGAGCAGGCTGTTGATGATGTGGACCATCTTCTGGACCACCTCGTGGACGCGGCCGGCCTGCGCCGCGATGCGCTCGGGCGGCGCGCCCCGCTCCGCCTCCATCCGGATCCGATCCGCCAGCAGGAGGATGCCGCCCAGGGGGTTCTTCAGGTCGTGCGCGGCGGTGGCGAGGAAGCGGCTCTTCAGCTGATTGGCGCGGCGCAGCTGCTCGTTGGCGGCCCGCAACTGGGCGCCGACGGCTTCCAGCCTCAACGTGGAGGCGTCCTCCAGGTCCTGCAGCCGCTTCCGCTCGAGGCAGGCCTTGATCCGCGCCTTGAGGAGCTGCTGGTTGATGGGCTTGGGCAGGTAGTCCTGGGCCCCCAGTTGGATGCACTTCACGATGGTGTCCTGCTCGTGGAGCGCGGACAGCATCACCACGGGAATGCGCTTGAGCCGCTCGTCGTCGCGGATGGCCTGCATGACCTGGATCCCGTCCACGCCGGGCATCATCACGTCGAGGAGGACCATGTCGTAGTCGCCGTCCCGCAGCTTCGCCAGCCCCTCGGCCCCGCCCGAGGCCGTGACGACCTGGTGGCCCTCCCGCTCGAGGATGCGGGTCATCACCTCCAGGTTGGATTCGGCGTCGTCCACCACGAGCAGCCGGGCGGGAGCCCCGACGGAAACAGGCATCATGGCGCCTCCGGATCGCCGGTCAGCCGGCGGATTTTGTCCACCAGCCGCCCGAGATCGACGGGCTTGGTGTCGTAGTCGTCGCAGCCCGCCGCGAAGGCCGCCTCGCGATCGGAGGTGAGGGCCCGGGCCGTGAGGGCCACCACGGGGATGTGGCTGGTGACGGGATCCGCCTTGATGCGCCGGGTGGCCTCGAAGCCGTCGATCCCCGGCAGGCCCAGGTCCATGAGCACCAGGTCCGGCCTGGTCTCCCGGCAGAGCCGGACGCCCTCCTCGCCGTCGGCGGCCAGGAGCAGGGTGAAGCCCCGCCGCTCCAGCAGCCGGGAGATGGCGTCCCGGTTCATCTCGTTGTCCTCCACCAGCAGGATCCGGTTCATGACCGCCCCCTTTCGCCGCCTTGGCCTCCGCCGCGCATCACCGCCCCCACCGGGCGCGGTACTTCTCCACGACGCCCATCAACTGCGCGCGGTCGATGGGCTTGAACAGGAACTCCGACGCCCCCAGGGCCAGGCCCCGCTCCACCTGGTCGAGGATGGTGAGCATCACGACGGGAATGGCCGCCAGCGCCAGATCCTCCTTGAACGCCCGGAGAACCTCCCAGCCGTCCATGGTGGGCATCATCACGTCGAGCACCACCAGCGAAGGCCGGCACTCCCGCGCCGCCCGCAGCCCTTCCCGGCCGTTCTGGGCGGTGCGCACGTCCACGCCGCCGCGGACCAGCAGCCGCGCCAGGGCCTCCAGCAGGGTGGGATCGTCGTCCACCAGCAGGACCGGGCCCGCCATGGGCGACAGCACCGGCCCCGTAGCGGCCGGCTCCGGATTGGTTTTGGGGACGGGCGGCGCGAGGGGCAGGAGCAGGGTGAACACCGATCCCTTGCCGGCTTCGCTCCGCACCCGGATGTCGCCGCCGAGGAGCTGGCAGAACTTGCGGCTGAGCGCGAGGCCCAGCCCCGTTCCGCCGAACTGGCGGCTCATCCCCTCCTCCGCCTGGATGAATTCGCTGAAGATCCGCTGGAGCTGCTCGGGGCTGATCCCGATGCCCGTGTCCTCCACGCTGAGGTGCAGCCAGGGCACGTCGGAACCCGGGAGCGGATCCACCGCCGCCCGCACCTCGATGCGCCCGTCGCGGGTGAACTTGCAGGCATTGCTCAGGAGGTTGAACAGCGACTGGCGCACCTTGGTGGCGTCCGACACGATCTCCGCCACGTCCGGCGCGCAGGTGAAGTGGAGCGTGTTCCCGTTCTTGGCGGCCAGGGGCTCCACGGTGGCGAGCACGTCCCGGATCATGGCGGGGACGTCGAAGGCCTCCTCCGCCACGGTCATCTTCCCCGCCTCGATCTTGGAGAGGTCCAGGATGTCGTTGATGAGGCTCAGCAGGTGCCGGCCGGCGGACTCGATGCGGCGCACGTCGGGCAGGATCTCCGCGTGGCCCGCGGCCTCGGAATCCTCACGCACCAGCTCGCTGTAGAGCAGGATCGCGTTCAGCGGCGTCCGCAGCTCGTGGCTCATGTTCGCGAGGAAGGTGCTCTTGGCTCGGTTGGAGACCTCCGCCCGCTCCTTGGCCAGCAGCAGCTCGTTGTTGGTGCGCACCAGCTCGGAGGTCCGCGCGGCGACCTGTCCCTCCAACTGGCCCCGGTGCTCGGCCAGACGGCGGTCCTGCTCCTGGATCCGCTCCAGCATCCCGTTGAAGGCCCCCACCAGGACGCCCAGTTCGTCGTCGCCCCGGGAGCGGGCCCGCAGGCTGTAGTCCCGGCTGGCGGACACCCGGGAAGCCACGTCCGCCAGATCCAGGACCGGCCCGGTGATCACCCGCGCCCAGCGGCGGACGAAGCTCCACGCCGCCAGGCCCAGGACCACCAGCAGGCCCGCCAGGAAAACCGCGGCCAGCACCAGCCGATCGGTGAGGTGGCCCTGGTCCGAGACGAGGAAGGCCACGCCGATGGGCTCGCCTTCAGGGCTGTGGATCAGCTTCGTCAGCTCGATGCGGCTGCCCCGGAACCGCACGCCCTCCTGCGCCGTAGCGAGGGGCCGGGGCTCGTCCGCCGCCGCGTCCGGGGGGAAGGCCGCCAGCAGTTCGCCCGAGGGCAGGTGCACCTGGGCGCGGATGATGTGGCCGTGGGTCTTGAGGCTCTCCAGGATCTGCGCCGCGGCGCCGGCGTCGTGGAACGCGACGGTGGGCGCGGTGTTGTAGGCGACGATTCCGCCGAGGGCCTCCAGATCCTGCGCCGCTCCCCGCCGCAGGGCGTACCGCTCGTAGCCCAGGAAGGCGAGGGCCGCCAGCAGCAGGGACGACGTCGTGGCGGCGAGCACCAGGGCGATCACCTTGCGGCGGATGGAGGAGGTCGGGGCGGGCAAGCGGAGGGCTCCTAATCAGGGCGCGGGACGGCGGGAAGGACGGGGGGTCGAAAGAATCCGAGCATACTGGAGCAGCCTCGAACTGAACGAGATCCCCGCGGCCGAGGCGGCGCCGAGGTTCACGGCGGGACGGACGAAGCGGCCCTCCATCAGGAGGACGACCATGGCGCCCCGCCGGGCGAGGGCCTCGTCGTCGGCGAGCGTCAGCGCCTGGCGCTCCTGGGCCCAGGCCCACACGGCGTCGGCCCGGGCGGATTCCGAGGCGCACAGGAAGATCGCGTCGCAGGGGCCCGGGTCGCCGGTCTTCGGCAGGTAGCGGATGCGGATGGGACGGCGGGCGATGGTCCGGGAGCGGGCGTAGTCGTCCAGGTGCCTCCCGAAGGGCGAGCGGCCCATCACCACCAGATCGAAGGCGGCGGCGGGTTCCGCCGACGGCGGCCACTGCACGTAGGACAGCATCTCGACCAGCATCTTGGCCTTGATCGAATATTCCGGCTCCGCCGGCTGGCCTTCGACCAGGGCTCCCGCCGCGAGCACCGCCGGCGCCAGAAGGAAGGGCAGGCGTCTCATGCCGCCGCCGGGCAGCCGGATCTCGGCTCGATGGGAAGGGTCCAGGGGCGCATGGACAAGGCTGCCGGGTGGGGAAGGTGCCCGAGAGCCGCTCGCAGGATTCGGCACGTCGGCGTTCCGGAGGACCTGGATGGAATCGGGATTCAGGGGCTTTTTCGGCAGGCCCCGCGCGGGACTTGATTCCGGCCCTTCATATCGCATTCAAGGTCCCGCGGCATTCCTGCCGAAGAGCCGCTTAATCATTCCTCATCCCAGACGGAGATCCGGTGTCCCGAACTTTCGCGCGCCTGCTGCCGCTCCTTTCGGCGTTCCTATCCGCCCAGGAGCCGCCGGATGAGATGGCGCGCCTGCTCGGCACGCCGGTGATCATCGCCAGCCGCCTCCAGCAGGACCAGGAGCAGGCGCCCTCCGCGGTCTTCGTGGTGACTCGGACCGACATCGAGCGCTACGGCTGGCGGGAGCTGGCGGATATCCTCCGCACCCTGCCGGGATTCGATTTCGGCAACGACGGGACGGCCCTGATCGGCCTGTCCGAACGCGGAATCTGGGCCCACGAGGGCAAGGCCCTGCTGATGGTGAACGGGATCCAGACCAGCCCCCTCCACAACGGGAACGTGAACTACTATGGGAACTATCCCGCGGAGCTCATCGAGCGGGTGGAGGTGATCCGGGGCCCCGGAAGCGCCGTCTACGGCCAGTTCGCGGGCGCGGCGGTGATCAACCTCATCACCCGCTCCGCCGAGGATCCCGAGGCCGGCCGCTTCACCCTGCGGGGCACGACGCTGGGCGCCGGCGACCACGGCCAGGGCGGCTACCTCGTCACCAACGGACGGTTCTCCAATGGCGTCGCCCTCTCGCTGAACGCGGGCTACCAGACCAGTCCCTTCAGCCGCCAACCCTACGTCGACACCTTCCTCACCGGGCAGAGCTTCAGCCAGGACAAGGGAAACACCCGACGCGAAGTCTCCAACCTGTTCGCGGAAGTGAAGGCCCTGGGCACGTCCCTCAGCCTGGTGCGGGTGGCGTTCCAGGAGGCGCAGGTGGATGGCGGCGGATCCGGCAACGGCAATCCCGTCCTTCCGGGCTTCGCGCCCGGCATCCTGGGCACGGCGTCGCGGATCGTCCAGGGGATCCGGATCCAGCGCACCACCCCCGTGACCTCGCGCCTGAGCCTGGAGACCCGGGCGGAACTCCTTGAGAATACCGGCGGCTCCGTCTATCCCCAGGAACTCAACGCCAACGGCGTGAACCACTCGGGGACGGAGCGCGGGCGCTTCGTGGCGGACGCCGGCCTGCGGTGGAACCTGCCCTATCCCGGCGCGCTCCTCGTGGGCGGGGGGTTCATCCAGGACCGGGAGCGCAGCGTGGACCTGCAGAACCGCGGCGCCCTGCGCGATCCGCAGGACCCCGCGAACCTGGTTCCCCAGGAGACGCTCCAGACGCGGTACGGCTACCTGGAATACACCCAGCAGGCCGGCGCGTGGGGGCTGACGACCGGCGGCCGCTACGAGGACAGCGGCCTGTCCCACGCCTTCGCGCCCCGGCTGGGGCTCACCTTCGTCCGCGGACGGTTCAACGCCAAGCTGCTCTACGGCGAGGCGTTCCGGAGCCCCACCCTCTTCCAGACCTACAGCACCTTCTTCGTGTTCAAGGGCTACCTTCGACCGGAGATCATCCGCAGCCGGGAACTGGAGCTGGGATGGCGGCTGGGCCCGGCGTCCGTCCTCCGCCTGAACCTCTACCGGATGAGCGTCACGCGGGCCATCTCCTTCGGCCTGGATGGCAGCGACCTCTACTACGTCAACGCGGGCTCCACCCACTCCAAGGGCGCCGAGGCGAGCCTGGAGGTCCGCCGCTCCGGCTGGGGCGGCTTCGCGAACCTCAGCTACACGCGCCCCGACGGCGCCGTGGACGCCTTCGTCGTCGACAGCCGCGGGAAGGCCTTCCTGGGCATCTCGCCGCTGAAGGCGAACCTGGGGGCCTACGTCCACCTGGGTCCCCTCCAGGTGGCTCCCAGCCTGCTGTACGCCTCCGCCCGGGAGGGCCAGACCGCCCGCTCCGCCCAGTCGGGGATCGTGTCCGGCGAACTCCTGCCCAACCTGGTGGAAAGCGCCCCCGAACCCGGCCGGGTCCTCCTGAACCTCTCCGTCACATGGAAGGACTGGCTGGGCGCCGGCACCGAAGCGCGGCTGACGGGCACCAACCTCGGCGCCGCCAGCTATCCCCTGCTCCAGCCCTACTACGGCGCCCACGCCCCGCTGCCGGCCAATGACCGGATGGTGAGCCTGGATCTGGTCTGGCGGTTCTAGCCCGCCTTTAGCGCTTCAACGTCAGCACCAAAACACCGCCGGCCACCATCAGGATGCCGGTCCACTCCCGCAGAGAGGGCCTTTCCCCGAGGAACGCCACGGCGAAGACCGCCACCAGGACCAGGCTCAGCTTGTCGATGGGCGCCACCTTCGAGGCCTCGCCCACCTTCAGCGCGCGGAAGTAGCAGACCCAGGACGCGCCCGTCGCCAGGCCCGACAGCGCCAGGAAGAGCCACGTCTTCCCGGAAAAGGCGAAGGGATTGGTCCACTTCCCGCTCAGCCCCACGAAGAGGGCGAGGACGACGAGGATGATGACGGTCCGGATCAGCGTCGCGAGGTCGGAATCGATGCCCCGGATTCCGATCTTGGCGAAGATGGCGGTGCACGCGGCGAAGACCGCCGAGAAGAACGCCCAGTAGAACCAACTGTCGGATGTGGTCATGGGATGCCCCGAGGACAGGGTAAGGCGAATCCTCTCGAGACCGCCCCATCCCCGGCTTCGGTAGACTGGGGGCGGCTCCTCACGGCCTCCGGAAATTGACCGTGATCCCATTCGGGAAGGAGGCCGTTCCTTTTTTCGACGAGGACCTCGGCAGATCCTCGAAACTGGTGGCCGCCCCGTGAAAAACAGATCCTTCTTCCACCGGCTGGGGTTCAGCTTGAGCGGAATCGCGGCGGCCTGCCGGTTCGAGGCCAGCTTCCGCACGCAGGTCGCCATGGCCGCGGGCGTGGTGGGGCTGCTGCTGTGGTTCCGGCCCGCCCCCGTGTGGTGGGCGCTCCTGTCCATGAACTGCAGCCTCGTTCTGGGCGCGGAGCTCTTCAACACGGCCCTCGAGCACGCCCTGGACCACCTGCATCCGGACCTTCACCCCAGCATCAAGATCGCCAAGGACTGCGCCGCCGGCGCCGTGCTGATTTTCAGCGCGAGCGCCCTGATCACCTTTGCCGCGTTCCTGGTTTCCGTCCTGTCGCCTGCACCGCGGTAGGGCTCAGAAATTCACCCGAAGCACGGCCCCCTGATACCCGCTTCCCAGCAGGGGCTCGAAGGAGATGGCCAGCCGCGATTTGGCTTGGGAGCGGAGGGATTCGTTGTAGCGCACCACCGTCCTGCCGACGAAGGTCCCGATGAGGGCACCGCCCAAGACATCCGAAAGGAAGTGGTCGCGCCGCTCCACCCTGGAGAGGGCCACCAGCGAGGCGGTGCCGTAGGAAACGCCGGAAACCCAGGGACTGTCGGCGTGGGCGCTGATCACCGAAGCGAGGATGAAAGCCTGCGCCGTGTGGCCCGAAGGGAACGACTGCCCGCTCTGGAACGGCTTGAAATGGAAGGTCCCCTTGTCCGCGGAAGGCCGCGCCCGCCCCACGACGTATTTCAGGGGAATGATCACCGCCAGTTGAGCGATCGCCATGGACATCCCCGCGTCCGTCCCCACGGATTTGAGCGTCGGGTTGTGGGTGAACTGGCCCCCCAGATAGGCTCCCCCGGCCAGGATCAGGCTGCCGGTGCCGCCCAGGTTCTCCAGGTTCGTGGCGACGCGGTCCCACCCGGGCCGGGCGTTCCGGCGCACCGCCCGGTCGAGGGGAGGATCCAAGGCGATGGCCGCTCCGATGACGCCGAGCGTGCCCAGGGAAAGATTCGTCCAGGTCTGCGCATCCCATTCGCCCGGCTGGCGAAGGACGTGCAGCGTGTCCTTCGCCAACAGATCGGGAAGATTCAAAAGCGCATCGGGCTCCCGCAAGACCGGCGGGGCCAGGGGCGTTTGGGGGAATTCCGCCCGGACGCAGATGGGTCCGAGGAGGAGGATTCCAAGCCATGGGCTAAGCGATCGAAGCGCTCTGGTCATAAAGAACTTCCCTCAGGTCCTCAACTGAGGACGTTTTTTCGCATTCGGGGCAGAGCGCCGCGATCCTTCAGGCGTCCGCCGCCTGAAGGGTGTTGGTCAGCAATCCCGCGATGGTGAGCGGCCCGACGCCACCGGGAACCGGAGTCACCGCGGAAGCGACCTCCAGGGCCTCGCCGTAGCGCACGTCGCCGCACAACACGGCGCCCTTGGCCTTCAGGGTCTCCAGCTTGCGGGGCTCGGCGGCGAAGATCTTCTCCCCAAAGGCCAGGTCCTCCACCCGGTTGATGCCCACGTCCACCACCACCGCGCCAGGCTTGATCCAGCTGCCTTCCACCATCCCGGGGCGGCCCACGGCGGCTACCAGCAGGTCCGCTTCGCGGCAGACGGCGGGCAGGTCCTTCGTGCGGCTGTGGGCGATGGTCACCGTCGCGTGCTGCTCCAGGAGCATCAGCGCCATGGGCTTGCCCACGATCTCGCTGCGCCCCAGCACCACGGCCCGCAGCCCCTTGAGGTCCACGCCGTGATGGGCGAGGAGGGACATGCAGGCACTAGGCGTGCAGGGACGCAGTCCGGGCAGTCCCTCCAGGAGCAGGCCCTGGTTCACGGGATGGAACCCGTCCACGTCCTTGGCGGGGCTGATGCGGTGGAGCGCGCGCTTGGAATCCAGGCCCTTGGGCAGGGGCAGCTGCACGAGGATGCCGTCCACGCCCGGGTCGGCGTTGAGGCGGTCGATGAGGGCGTCCAATTCGGCCTGGGGCGTGTCCGCGGACAGGCGGTGCTCCAGGGACGTGATCCCGACTTTGATGCAGGCGGCGGACTTGTTCCGCACGTAGACGTGACTGGCGGGATCATCCCCCACCAGGACCACCGCGAGGGCCGGCGCCCGGAGGCCCCGCGCCAGGCGGGCTTCCACTCCCTGGCGCACCGCTTCCAGCATGCGGTCCGCGTGCGCCTTCCCGTCCAGCACCTGAGCCATGGGCCGCCCTCTCCACCAAAGGGGACCGCCAGGGCCCCTTTTCCAGCCTACCAGCCGGCTACCACTCGAAGCCCAGCCCCGCCGCCAGCAGATCCGTATCCCGATGGTAGGTCGTCACCGTGCGGTTCCAGGACAGGTGGGCCGTCCAGCGGGGCGCCAACCGCCAGCCCGCTTCCAGGCTGACTCGGCCCGAGAGCCGGAAATCGTCCCGCTCGCCATCAGGATCCAACTGCTCCACGCGGGTGAGGTAGGGGCCGAAGCCCACCGCCAGGTGCAGCCGCCGCTGGAAGTAGTGGCCATCCAGCCAGGCCTGCAGGTTGAGCCCGTCGCGCCGGAGCAACTCCGGGGAACCCTCGTTCACGTACGTGGCGCCCCAGGCCCAGTGGGGCGACAGGCGGCGCCGGTAGAGCACCTGGAAGGCCTCCGCCGTCTCGCTGGAATCGCTGTTGAGGATGGTGGTGCCGTAGAAGAACACCAGCTCGTTCTTGCCGTCGCCCTTCCCCCCGATGGATGGCGCGGGCGGATCCGGAGCTCCCAACCGGAGGTTGAGACCCACCAGGATCGAGGAGGTCACGGGATCGCGCCCTCCCAGGGTGCGGTTGAACTGGATGCGGGCGGCCAGGGGGCCGTCCCCGATGGGGTGGCTCGCGCTCAGGCTGAGCAGGGGCCGGGTCCCGTGATCGTTGCGATACTCCTCGCCCACCATCGACGTGTCGAAGTAACGGTAGACCCCGAGGCCCGCGGCGAGGCGGAGCCCGTGGTCCGGCGCCCTGTGGACGAACCAGGCCTGCGAGACCCAGCCGTCCCGGTGGTGATCGGGGAGGTGGCCTTCGTTCAACCACCCGAAGGACAGCGCCACGCGGGGGAAAATGAACTGGGAGTAGTCCATCCGCCAGGCGTAGGTGAAGTCGCGGTGCCCCACCTCATGGAGCCGGCCCCACCCCAGCGACACCTGCTGGGCCATCGCCGGACTCGCGCCCGCGCAGACCAGAACCCCGAGCCGACACAGCCTTCCAAACCCCGTTCCCGCCCGAGCCATGCATCCCCCCACCCGACCGGGCGAAGGTCCATTGAAGCATCCCCCTCGGAAACCCACCGGATCTCTTCCCGGCCTTGAGCCCAACAAAGGATGGCGGTAGACTCCAAGATCAATTCGGCCATGGCCACCCCCTTCGGGGTGCCAAGACTGGGTGGGCTCGACCCACCTTTTTTGTTGTTCTGGAGTTCCCTTGGATCTGAAGAAGGTGCAGCCGCCCCTCGAGCGCCAGCTGGCCCTGCTGGGGTTCGAGCTGGTGCACCTGGAGACCGCCCGCGAAGGGCGGGACGAGGTGCTGCGCCTCTACATCGATCACCTGGACGCCGAGGCCACGGGGCGCCGCATCACCCTGGACGACTGCACCGCCGCCCACGAAGGGCTGCTGCTATGGATGGACGTGGAATTCCCCGACCTGCGCGAGACCCTGGGCGTGGAAGTGAGCAGCCCCGGAATGGAGCGTCCCCTCCAGAAGGCCAACCACTTCCGCCGCTTCGCCGGCTACCTGTGCCGCATCCAGACCGCCGGCCCCATCAATGGCCAGAAGCGGTTCAAGGGCTGGATCGGTCCCGTGGAGGACGGCAGCGTCACGATCGAGGAGGACGGCGTCCTCAAGGCGGTTCCCCTCGACGCGATCCAGAAGGCGCGGCTGGCGCCCTTCGACGAAGAGAAGACCCCGCGGCCGAAGCACTTGGCCGCCCGTTTCACCGAAGCACCGGATGCCGACGGCGTAGAGACAAGCGCCGCCGAGGACGAGGAGGCCTGACATGGCGAACGTAGCAACGACCTTTTTCGACAGCGTGAAGATGATCGCCGCTGAAAAGGGGATCAACGAGGAGGACGTCTTCGCGGCGGTGGAGGAAGCCCTCGCCAAGGCCGCGGACAAGTTCT
Organism: Geothrix sp. 21YS21S-4; assembly: GCF_030845995.1. NCBI lineage: Bacteria > Pseudomonadati > Acidobacteriota > Holophagae > Holophagales > Holophagaceae > Geothrix > Geothrix sp. 21YS21S-4. The sequence continues at coordinate 455,303 of NZ_CP132719.1, read as the reverse complement.
TCAACGCCCAGGATTTCTACGGCAACTTCCAGGCCCAGATGGACCGGGAGACGGGCGAGTTCCACGTCTACGCCCTGAAGCAGGTGGTGGCCGAGGTCGAGGAGGAGGATCTGGAGATCAGCCTCGCCGAGGCCCAGCAGCTGAATCCGGATGCCGCCGAGGGCGACACCCTGTGGCTGCCCCAGGACACCAGCCAGCTCGGCCGCATCGCCGCCCAGGCCGCCAAGCAGGTTCTCGTGCAGAAGGTGCGCGAGGCCGAGCGCGAGCGGATCTTCACCGAGTTCGCCGATCGCATCGGCGAAGTGGTGGTGGCCGAGGTCAAGCGCTTCGAGAAGAGCGCCATCATCCTCGAGATCGACCGCGTGGAGTCCATGCTGCGCCGCAGCGAGGCGCTGCGCGGCGACCGCTTCGACAAGGGCCAGCGCATCAAGGTGGTCATCGTCAGCGTGGACCGCAGCGCCAAGGATCCTCAGGTCCAGGTCAGCCGCACCGATCCGCGGCTGCTGATCAAGCTGTTCGAGAACGAGGTGCCCGAGATCCACGACGGCACCGTGGTCATCCGCAACTGCGTGCGCGAGGCCGGCGACCGCGCCAAGGTGGCCGTCCACAGCCTAGATCCGGACGTGGATCCCGTGGGCGCCTGCGTGGGCCTCAAGGGCAGCCGCGTCCAGGCCATCATCCGCGAGCTGAAGAACGAGAAGATCGACATCGTCCGCTACTCCGACGACGCCGCCCAGTTCATCGCCAACGCCCTCAACCCCGCGAAGGCCCTCCGCGTCCACCTCGGCGATCCCGAGGCCCGCCGGGTCGAAGTGGTGGTCGACGACGAGCAGCTCAGCGTCGCCATCGGCAAGCGCGGGCAGAACGTCCGCCTCGCCGCCAAGCTCACGGGCTGGAACATCGACGTCCGCAGCGAAGCCGACAAGCGCCGCGAGGCGGAAGTCGCCATGGGCCTGGCCCTGCCCGACGTCAGCGCCGAGGCCACCCCTGAAGCGCCCGCCGCCGCGCCCGCTTCCGCCCTCCTCGAGCAGATCCAGGTGGAGGGTCTGGACGCGGCCCTGGCCGAGCGCCTGGCGACCGCAGGATTCCCCGACGCCAAATCCCTTTACACTGTCACTGCCGAGCAGCTCATGCAGGTGGAAGGCATGGACCAGGATCTGGCCTTCCGTCTCATCGATGCCGTGCAGGCCCACTTCGGGGAGTAGGCTGTAGACCTGCAGCCCTTCCCGTTTCCCCCACCCAGGCCGAGGTAATCCGCTTACATGCTGCGCATCAACCAACTCGCCAAAGAGCTCGGAGTCGCCAACCAGGAGGTCATCGAGGCCTGCGAGAAGCGCCTGGGCCTCCAGGGGAAGAGCCATAGCTCCAACCTCACCGATGACCAGGCGGACCAGCTCCGCCGGTCGTTCCAGGGCAAGAGCAAGGGAGAGGCCGAAGCCCCCCCCCTGGCCCTCCACAAGCCCTCCGCCGCCGTCCGGATCGTGAAGGGCCCGCTCCTTCCCTCCGGCCCCCAGGCCGAGGCGGAAATCCGCTCCGAGGCCCCGCGCCCCGCGCCCGCCGTGCTCGTGAAGAAGCCCGAGCCGCGGCTCGACGCTCCCACCGAAGCGGCCGCCGCGCCGGCTTCCCCCTCGTCGGAGGCCCCGGCCGCCCCCAGCGCGCCGGCCGCTCCCGCCAAGCCCGTGGAGCCGCCGCAGGAGACGTTCTCCCGGCTGAAGGTCTCCATGGGAACGCCCGCGCCCGCCGCGCGGGAGGAAAAGCCCGCCCGCTACATCCAGTTGCCCCCCGCCCGCCCTACGGGCCAGAGCCCGCGGCCTCCCCAGGCCGCCGCCCAGGGACCTCGCCCCGAAGCCGGCGCCCGGCCCATCGTCCAGCGCCCCGGCCAGAGCTCCGTGCCCACCAACGTCCAGCGTTCGGGCATGCCCCAGAAAGAGAAGGCCGTCCTTCCCATGGCCACCAACACCGGCCGCGGCGAAGTGCGCCATGAGCCCCCGGTCCCCGTGTCCCCGGCCCGGCGCCCCTACATTCCGCCCGCCATCACCGAGATGAGGCCGGACCAGGGCTTCAGCCGCATCAAGACGTCGGATACTCCCGCTCCCACGCCCCGTCCCCAGGAGCCCGCCCGCTACATCCAGCTGCCCCAGCCCCGCCCCGCCGGCGGTGCGCGGCCCGGCGGCCCCGGAGGGCGCCCGGGTGGCGGCCCCGGCAGCCGTCCCGGTGGTCCCGGACGCGGCCCCGGCGGTCCCGGCCGGCCCGGAATGGGTTCCCGTCCCGGAGGCCCCGGCGGTCGTCCCGGCGGTCCCGGACGCGGCCCGATGCTTCCCTCCGCGGGTCCCATCGATCCCAACAGCCAGAAGGGCCCCGGTCGCGGCGCCCATCAGGGCGGCAAGAAGAAGAAGGGCGGCTACGTCCGGAGCAAGGAGGAGGAACTCGACCTCAAGCTCCGCCAGCCCCGCTCCCGCGCCCAGCAGGTGGCCAGCGAGTACATCGAGGAAGAGATCGGAATCGTCATGCTCTCCGAGGGCGTGACGGTGAAGGAACTCGCCGAGAAGTGCAACCGCCCCGCCAAGGACGTGGTGGCCAAGCTCCTCCATCGCGGGATCTTCGCCACCATCAACCAGCCCCTCGACACCGAGATGGCCAAGGACATCGCCCGGGAATTCGGGTTCCTGGCCGACATCGTCTCCTTCGAAGAGGATGTCCAGCTCACGTCCGACGAATCCGCCGACGTCCAGGGCGAGAAGCGTCCCCGGCCTCCGGTCGTCACGATCATGGGCCACGTCGACCACGGCAAGACCTCGCTGCTCGACGCCATCCGCAAGACCAAGGTGGCCGCGGGCGAAGCCGGCGGCATCACGCAGCACGTGGGCGCCTACCACGTGGACGTGAAGGACCCCAACACGGGCGAGATGCGCCAGGTGGTCTTCCTCGACACCCCGGGCCACGAAGCGTTCACCAAGATGCGCGCCCGGGGCGCCAAGGTGACGGACATCGCCATCCTCGTGGTGGCCGCGGACGACGGCGTCATGCCCCAGACCGTGGAATCCATCAACCACGCCAAGGCCGCCGACGTCCCGCTCGTGGTGGCGGTCAACAAGATCGACAAGCCCGGCGCCAATCCGGACAAGGTCCAGCAGGGCCTGCTCCAGCACAGCGTCCAGACCGAGGCCTACGGCGGCGACGTCCCGGCGGTTCTCGTCAGCGCCAAGACCCAGCAGGGCCTCGACGAACTTCTCGAGACGCTGCTGCTCGTGGCCGACCTGAAGGAACTGAAGGCCGTCTACGACTGCCCCGCGGCCGGCTCCATCATCGAAGGCCGCCTGGATCGGGGCCGCGGTCCCGTGGCGACGGTCCTCGTGCAGCGCGGCACCCTGAAGGCCGGCGACATCTTCGTGGCCGGCGCCACCATGGGCCGGGTCCGGGCCATGTTCGACGACCTGGGCCGCAAGGTCACGGAAGTCGGTCCCTCCAGCGCCGTGCAGATCCTCGGCTTCGAGGAAGTGCCCAGCGCCGGCGACAACTTCCAGGTGGTCGAGGACGAGGGCAAGGCCCGCACGATCGTGACGTTCCGCCAGGAGAAGGCCAAGCAGGCGGCTCACCTCAAGCAGCGCGCCACGCTCGAGACGCTGTTCAGCACCCTCAAGGACGGCCAGGTCAAGGAGCTGCCGCTCATCATCAAGGCCGACACCCAGGGTTCCGTCGAATCCCTGGTGGGCCAGCTCGAGCGTCTCAGCACCGAGAAGGTCCGGGTGCGCATCATCCACAGCGCCGCCGGCACCGTCACGGAGAACGACATCCTGCTCGCCGAGGCCTCCAAGGCCACCATCATCGGCTTCCACACCAAGGCCGAGAAGAAGACCGAGGAGCTCGCCCGCGAAGAGGGCGTGGATCTGCGCTTCCACGACATCATCTACAAGGTCACGGAAGAGATCGAGCAGGCCATGGTCGGAATGCTCGACGCCACGGAGAAGGAGACCGTCCACGGCCAGGCGGAAGTGCGCCAGCTCTTCAAGATCGGCCGCACCGTCATCGCCGGGTCCTTCGTCACCGAGGGCAAGGTCCAGAAGAGCTACAAGGTCCGCGTCAAGCGCGGCGAGGAGGTCCTGTTCGAGGGCGGCCTCAAGAACCTCAAGCGCTTCAAGGAGGACGTGACCGAGGTGAAGAACGGCCTCGATTGCGGCATCTCGCTCGACGGGTTCGACGACCTGAAGGAAGGCGACGTCCTGGAGTTCTTCAGCAAGGAGAAGGTGATCGCCACCAGCCTCAGCTGAGCGCTTCCCTTCCCCAGAAACGGCCCGCTTCGGCGGGCCGTTTTTTTGCAGCAAACAAAGCCCCTTCTCGATTTCAAATATTGAACACACTTGAGTAATCATTCACATGTGATTTCAATCACGAAGCCTTGTCTCCACACTGGGCATCCAAATCCTCAGCGAGGTGCCCCGTGTCCACGCCCAGCTTCGATCTCACCGCTCCCGCCCAGCGCACGCCCGCCACCAACCCCATGGGATTGGTCCGCATCGACCACTTCCAGATGACCGGCTCCCTCGAACGGCTGGAACCCCTCTACCGCAGCCTGGGCTTCGCCCGCATCGCCAGCGGAGCCCACGCCTGGGGCCGGGCGATCCACCTCCGGCAGCAGCGGATGGACATCGTGATCTTCGAGGCCGACGGTTCCCATCCCGCGGGGCGCTACTTCCAGGCCCACGGCGAGGGCGTCTGCGCACTCAACTTCCTGGTGGACGATCTGGATGTGGCCCTCGGTCACGCGCGGACCCAGGGCGCGCGCGTGATGCTGGAACCGGAGGTCCACGCGCTCGGCGAGGGCACGCTCCGCTTCGCGGCCATCCAGGGCGTGGGCGACGTGTGGAACTTCCTGGTGGAACGGCGGGGCGAGCCCTCCGCGTTCTGGCCCGGCCTCGCGCCCGATGCGGCCCCCGCCCTCTGCGACCCGGGGCTGGTGCGGGTGGACCACCTCACCAACAACGTGGGCCCCACCGAGATGGACGCCCTGGTGGACTTCTACGAGCGGGTCTACGGATTCGGCGTCACCCGCGAATTCCACATCCGCGGCGCTCTGGGGACCGGGCTGGATTCCAAGGTGGTCCAGAGCGCCAACAACCAGGTCATCATTCCCATCAACCAGCCCACCGACGACAAGAGCCAGGTGCAGGAGTACATCACCCGCCACCGTGGCCAGGGCGTGCAGCACATCGCCCTTTCCACCACCGACATCTTCCACACCCTCCGCACCCTCCAGGCCCAGGGCTTCCGGTTCCTGCGCGTCCCCGACACCTACTACGAACTGCTGCCCGGGCGCATCGCCAAGAGCGGCTACACCGTGCGCGAGGACCTGCCCACCGTGCAGGAACTGGGCGTCCAGATCGACGGCGACGAGACCGGCTACCTCCTGCAGATCTTCACCGAGGACCAAATCGGACCCCTGTTCTTCGAGATCATCCAGCGGCGCGGGAACCTGGGCTTCGGCGAGGGGAACTTCCAGGCGTTGTACGATTCCATTGAGTTGGATCAAAAGAAGCGTGGGGTCCTCTAACCGCCGCCCCGTGATTCGCTCCTCGCCGGGTCCCGGCTCCGCGGGCTCCCCCGGACCCCGCTCCACCACCCGGCCGGTCGCGACCATCGAGCTGGATCAAAAGAACCGGGGCGTCCTCTAAGTCAGCCGCTTGATGAGCTGGATCTGCCCGGCGTGGTGCAGGTCGTGGGCGGCGACGCCGAGGATCAGGTCGCGGATGCGGTAGGTTTTCTTGGCGCTGGGACGGTCCAGGTCTTCCGGCGCCAGGAGCGCCACGGCATCGCGCAGTTCGCGATGGAGGCGGTCCAGCAGGGCCAGGTCGGCCTCCCACTGGGCGGCGTCGGCTTCGGGCCGGGGGAACCAGTTGGATCCCTTCAGGGGAAAGGCGCCCTTCGGCAACGCCTTCAGCTGCCGCAGGACGGTGTATTTCCAGTAGGCCAGGTGGTACCACCAGCTCCTGGATGGAGGGCCGTTCGGGGGCCGGCCGCCGGGCGGCGGTGGCCGCATCCAGGCCGCGCAACGCGCCTTTCAGGTTGGCGCCGTGCCAGGACTTGCGGTCGAAGGCCTGATCGAGGACCCGAAGGATCAGATCGACCTCGCGCGACATGGGGACCTCCTCCTGCGGAATCGGAGCGTCGCTACTTCAGCCCCTCCACCAGGTAGAGGGCGCTGAGCTTGCGATCGTAAGTGAAGGCGAAGGCCTTGGCGTCGGGGGTGGCGTAGGCGGTGCGGGTCTGGAGGTAGCCCGAGGCGTCGGGCGGGGCGAAGCGGTGGACCTCCACTCGCCGTCCGGTGACGGGATCCAGCCGGTGGATGATCACGGGCAGTACCGACAGCTCCGGCCGAAGGAAGATGCCGCGGCTGTCGGCCGTCCAGCTGATGAGCCGTTCCTCGGGCTGAACCCCGCGGATGGGCTGGGGCGCCCCGCCTTCCATGGGCAAGACGAACCAGGTCTTGCGGTCGCTGGTGATGAACAGCCGCTTGCCGTCGGGGGAAAGGGGGCTGCTCCCCACGATGTTGTGCCCGAACCCGTCTTCGGTGATGGCCCGGGGCTCGCCGCCGCCGAGATCCGCCAGGTAGTACCTCAATCCCCGCCCCTTCTCGCTCCCCTGGAAGAGCACGCGGCGGCCGTCCGGCAGAAGGAACGCGCAGCCCACCACCTGGAACCGATCCGGCAGCGGCAGGGCGATGGGCCGTCCCGGCCCGGTGGGGATGAACACCAGGCACGGCTTGGGGGCGATGGGATCGAGGACCGCCGCGGGATCCAACCCCGCCTGCACCAGCGCGGCGGTCACGCCCGTGTCCAGATCCTTCGGCGTGAGCCCGTTGAACGTGCAATGCACCCATCGCCCGCCCAGGGAAAATCCGTAGGGATTGCCCTTGGCCAGCTTCTGGGGCACCCCCGGCCCGAAGGCCCCGAGGAAGGCCTCATCGAGGGCCGTCCCCCCATCCAGCGCCGGGGATTCCAGGAGCAGTAGGGACCGGCCATCCGGACTCAGGCCCTGGACCTGGGTGCCGGTGCGGATCGAGCGTTCATGGGCGATGGGATCTCCGGCCCGCTGCACTAGCACGCCCCGCCGCACCTGGTGGTTGGCCAGGAGGGCCCGCCCGTCCGGAAGGGCGTCCATGAGCTGCTTCGTCCCGTCGCCCCGCCACAGCAGGCGCGGCTGGGCGCCGACCCGCAGCGCCCACAGGGCCGTCTGATCGGCCTGGAGTTCGGACAGCCACAGGTCGCCGCCGGGGCCCCAGGCCAACCCGGTGAGGGTGTCGCCGGAACCGTCGCCGGCCTTCTCGAACAGCACGGCGCGCTTGCCGTCCCGGCCGAGCAGGACGACCTTGGCCCCGCCGTCCTGGGCCTCCACGTAGGCCAGTTGCTCTCCGGAGCGGGAGAGGTGGATGAGCTTGACCGTGTGGCTAATCCCGACGGATTCGAAGGCCGTCCGGCCCACCGGAAACTCCAGCCGCGTCCGCTGGGCGTCGTCGTTGGTCAGGAGGGCCAGCCCCTGGCCGTCCCAGGCCGCTTCCACCACGTCCGCCCGCAGGTCCCTGGGGCTGTCGCCCCCGGCGGGGACCTGGGCCAGGGTGCCGCGGTAGCGCCCCAGCAGCCAGCGGCGGGGATGCCGGAGCAGGGCCAGGTCGTTGTTCCGCGACACGCCCACCAGGAGGGCGTCCTTCAGGCCCAGGGGCTTGGGCTCGGGGCTGCGCGGATCGATGACGAAGACTTCGGTCTCGCCGCCCCCGATCCGCGCCGTGTAGAAGATGGTCCTGCCGTCCGCTCCGAAGAAGGCGGATTCGACGGTCCCGGGCGTGAAAAGCAGCCGCTGGAACGTGGGCGCCCCGCCCTGGGGCCGGCCGCGAAAGGCCCAGAAAGCCGCGGCCCCGACCAGGGCGAAGCTCACCCCTAGCGCCGCGCGGCGCAGCCAGGAGCGCCGCAGGAATCCGGTTCCCGGCAGGGGCAGCAGGCTCTCGAACGACAGGGGCGCCTCCAGCCCGAAGGCCAGGTCCTTCATGCTCTGGAACCGGTCCTGGGGGCGCTTCTCCAGGCAGCGCAGCACCAGCCGCTCCAGCCCCGGGACGAGGGGTCCCCGCAGGCCGCTGAAGGGCGGAGGCGCGTCCCGCAGGATGGCCGTGAAGGTCTCCGCGCCGCTGGACGCCACGAAGGGCCGGCGCCCCGTGAGCATCTCGTAGAGGACCACGCCGAAGCTGAAGATGTCCGAGCGCGGATCCACGGGCTCGCCGCGCACCTGCTCGGGGCTCATGTAGCCCACGGTGCCGACGAGCATCCCCGCGTCGCTGAAGGCGACGGGGGACGCGGAACCGGGCCGCAGGGTCTCCATCCAATCCCGGCCGGTCTCCACTTCCTTGGCCAACCCGAAGTCGAGCACTTTGATCTGCCCGTCGTCGGTGACGAAGATGTTGTCCGGCTTCAGGTCCCGGTGGACGAGGCCCTTCTCGTGGGCGGCGCCGAGGCCGCGGGCGATGAGGAGGGCCCATTCCACCGCCTTGCGGGGAGGAAGGGGGCCCGCGTCGATCACCTGGCGGAGCGTCTTGCCCTCCAGCAGTTCCATCACCGCGTAGGCGAAGCTCCCGTCCCAGCCGAAATCGAAGATGCCCAGGATGTTGGGGTGCGAGAGGGCTGCCACCGCCTTGGCCTCCCGCTCGAAGCGGGCCTGCATCCGCGGATCCTGGTACAGCGCCTGGGGCAGTACCTTGATGGCCACCAGCCGGTCCAGCTTGGGATCGCGGGCCTTGAAGACCTCGCCCATCCCTCCGGATCCCAATTGACTCAGGATCTCGTAGGGGCCAACGCGCATTCCGGGGGCGAGGTGCATGGGTCGAGGTCGGGGGACTCGGATTGGAGCGGGGAGGACGGAATCGACGGAAATCCCTGTCCAACGTGTTTTTGTTGATTAGGCCATCGGTTGCCATCATTCCGCCGCAGCCTCTCCCGGGTCAAGCGCGGGTCGCCCGTCGGCCCGCGCGGCTTCGGTTCCGAGCCTCCGACTGAGGTAAGGTGATTCCATGCGCGTCCCTTCCCGCCAGCGCGGCTTCACCCTTCTCGAGCTGCTGACCGTCATGACCATCCTGGCCCTGCTGGCCACGGTGGGCCTGGCCGGCTACCGCCACAAGACGCTGGTGGCGCGGGAGGCGGTGCTGAAGGAGAACCTCTTCCAGATCAACCACGCGCTGGAGCAGTACCGCGCCGACCGCGGCAAATATCCCGCGACGCTGAACGCCCTGCGCGAGCTGGGCTACCTCCGCGACATTCCCTGGGATCCGATGACGCGGTCGCGGGACACGTGGGTGACGGAGTTCGAACCCCCCGATCCCGAGAACCCCGACTCCGAAGTGGGCATCTTCCGGGTCCGCAGCGGCTCCGCCGACAAGAGCGAGGACGGGGTCCCGTACAACGAGTGGCAGTAGGGCCGTCCGCCGCCGCTTCCCTTCCGAGGACGCCATGATCGCTCGCTCCCTCCGCCGCCTCGACCGGGCCTCCGCCGGCCTCCTCCTGCTGTGGGCGGGCGCGGCCCTGGGCTTCGGAATCTGCGCTCCCCTGCTGTTCCGGGAACTGCCCAGCCGGGACCTGGCGGGCCGGATCGCCGGGCTGATCGTCGCCCGTCTGGACTGGTTGGCCTGGGGCGCTTTCGCCCTCGCGGGCCTGAGCTGGGGCGCCCGCTGGATGGCCGACGTGAAGGAGGACCTCATCGGTCCCCTCCGCCTGTGGAGCGCGGCCTGGCTGGTGGCGCTGCTCATGTGCCTGGCCAGCACCTCCATCGTCACCCCGAAGATCCGGGCGATCCGCGCGCGCATCGCCGCGCCCATCGAGACCCTGCCCCCCGACCACGCGGATCGCGTGGCCTACAACCGGGCCCACGGCCTCAGCCGCAACCTGTTCTTCCTGCGGATCCTGCTGGCGGTGGGGCTGGCCGGCACCGTCGGGCTCATGGGCGGGATCGACAAGAAGGCCTGACCTCACTTCTCCGCGGAAAGCGGAACCCCGTCCGGCAGCGCCCTCCGCTGTCGGTTCCACTGGGGGGACGGCCGAAACCCGGAGCGGTAGAGCCCCGGCCCGTCGGGAAGGTCCTTCAGGCGCTCGGCCTCGACGGCCTGGAGTTCCTGGCGCACCTTCCGCTGGAATACGAAGGAACCGTGAAGGGAACCATCCAGGAAAGCCAGATAGCCGCGGGCGCTGCGGTCCCGGTACCGCTCCTTCTCCACGACCTCCAACGCGAGGAACAGGGAACTGGCGATCCAGGGCTCCAGGGCGTCCTCGCACCGGGTCCACCCGAGGATGGGGACCTGGATCTCGATCTCGTAATCCACCGGCGTCGGCGTGATCAGGAAGTCGTACCGATCACCCAGTCCGGGCACGAGCCGGAAGCGGGCCTTCTTGTCCGCGCGCGCCAGCCGGCGGACCACCTCCCGGAGACTGGGCGAATGGGCAAGCACCCACCGGTAGGTCGCCAGAATCATGGGATCCGAGCCCGGATACATCGGAAGCTCGACGACCGACTCCGGCCCGATGAGGGCCGGAGGCTGGGGAGGAGGCTGGAGGGAGATCGGCATCATCGCCCGGGGTTCGATCGCCCCAGGGTGACAGCTAGCTCTGCGGGACCTGCACTCGATCGCCGTCTTTCAGGGCCGGCGGCGGATCGAGAAGGACCACCTCGCCCTCCTTCAGGCCCTGGAGCACGCGGACCTTCTGGCCTTCGGGCGTTCCCGCCTGAACCTGCTGGAAGCGCACCCGGCCGTCGGCCTGGACGACGGCCACCAGGGCGCGGTTGTCCCGCTGGGTCAGCGCTTCCTCCGGGATCGTCAGGCGGGGCGCCGCCTGGACCTTCAGGGTCACCTGGACGAAGCCCCCGGGCAGGAACGCGCCGTCCCGATTGTCCAGATCCGCCTCCGCGAGGAGGGTCCGGGTCTTGGGATCCAGGGCGCCGCTCAGGCGGGCGATCGTGAGGGACCGCACCACTTCGGGATGATCCACCGGGCGGACGTCCAGGCCCGTCCCCACCCGCGCCGCCGCGGCCACGGAGGCGTCCAGGTAGAACGTCACGCGCAGGCGGTCAACCTGGGCGAGGCTCACCAGGGGCTGGGCGCTGCTGGTGGATCCGCCGTTCTGGATGAGGGCGCCGGGATCCGCGAAGCGCTGGGTGATCACGCCGGCGAAGGGCGCCCGAACGATCTCGTAGCCCTTCAGCGTGACTTCGGAGGCCAGCTTGGCCTCGGCCACCCGGGCGTCCGCCTCCGCCTGTTCCGCATCCCGGGGACTCAACAGCCCGTCCTTGCCCAGGGCGCGGGAGCGCTCGGCGTTCCGGCGCTTGTTGTCCGCGTCGGCCTGGAGCGCCTGGATGTCGCGGTCCGTCTCCGGCGCCTCCACCACGGCGATGGTCTGGCCCTTGGCCACGGCGGAGCCCTTGTCCACGGAAATGCTCCGCAGGAACCCGCTGACCTTGGCGTAGAGGGTGGTGCTCACGTAGGGCAGGGATTCACCCTGGAGCACCAGCCCCCGGTCGCCGCCTTCCAGAACGGCCTTGGCCGTCCGGACGAGGGGCCCCGCGCTGGCGGCGGACTGGAGTTCCTTCGCCTCCCGCCGGTGGCTGGCCTGTTGGGCCACCAGGAGGGCCGCCACGCCGCCGGCCGCCAACAGGACCGTGATGATGCCGCCCCGCTTGAAGGCGGGGGATTCCGCGCGCTCGCTCATGCTTCACTCCCTTGCTGCTCTTCCTGGAACCGACTCTCCAGCAGGTGGGCCGTGGGCGGCTTCTTCCGCAGGAGGCTGTAGACCACGGGGACGACGAACAGGGTGACGAAGGTGGCCATCACGAGGCCCCCGATCACCGCACGTCCCAAAGGCGCGTTCTGGCTGCCCGCCTCGCCGAGGGCCAGGGCCATGGGCACCATGCCGATGATCATCGCCAGGGCCGTCATCAGCACGGGGCGGAGGCGCACGCGCCCGGCCTCGTAGGCGGCCTCCAACGCGCTCAGCTCCGGCCGGGCTACGCGGACCTCGTTGGCGAAGCTGACGATCAGGATGGCGTTGGAGGTGGCGATGCCCACCGCCATGATGGCTCCCATCAGGGATTCGACGTTGAGGGTGGTGCCCGTCAGGGCCAGCACCCACAGGATGCCCATCAGAGCGCCGGGGACGGCGGTGATGATGATGAACGGATCGAGCCAGCTCTGGAACAGGACCACCATCAGGAGGTAGACCAGCGCGATGGCGATGATGAGGCCGCCGCCCAGGCTCCGGAAGGATTCGGTCATCACCTCGTTCTGGCCGCGGATCCGGATGCGCGTCGCGGCGGGAAGCTTGCCGAGGCCGCGGATCTTGCCCTCGATCTCCTTCACCACGCTGCCCAGGTCGCGCCCATCCACGTTCGCCATCACGTCCATGACGCGCTGGACGGTGAAGTGGGTGATCTCGCTGGGCGTGCTCACCCGCTGGAGGGAGGCGATGCTGGCCAGGGTCCCGAACTGGGGCTGGGCGGCGGGACCCGCGGAGCGGAAGGGATCGGTCTGGGTGAGCGCCGCGGCGCCCGGAGGGCCGAAGGGCGTCGCCAGGAGCTTCTCCGGCGAATCCACACCGGCGAGGGGCGTCTTCACCACCACCGTGTAGTTGACCCCGTTGGCGGGATTCAGGAAGTAGGAGGGCGCCAGCTGGCCGTTGCCCGACAGCGAGACCAGCAGGCCGTTGGCCACGTCCCGCTGGCTGGCTCCCAGGCGCGCGGCGCGGAGGCGATCGACGTCCAGCCGGTAGGCCGGGGCGTCCACCACCTGCTTGACGCGCACATCCACGGCGCCGGGGATCCCCTGGATCGCCGTCTTGAGCTGCTGGGCGAGGGCCGAGTTGGCCACCAGGTTGGGCCCTTCGATCTGGACGTCGATGGGCGCGGCCACGCCGAAGTTGAGCACCTGGCTCACGATGTCCGCGGGCTGGAAGTAGAAGCTGGTCCCCGGGAATGCTTTGGGCAGCACCGCGCGGAGGGCCCGCATGTGCTCCGCCGTGGGCCGGTGCTCGGGCGCCAGGGAGACGAAGATGTCCGCGTCCTGGCTCGTGACGTTGTCGCTGGGCATGAAGGCCAGGTTGAAGGCGTTGGGCACGCCGATGTTGCTGTTCACGGAGCGGAGTTCCGCGGCGGGGATGGTGCGGCGGATCTCCGCCTCCACGCCGGCCACCAGCCGCTCGGTGGCCTCCAGCCGCTGGCCGGTGGGCGCGCGGACGTGCAGCTTCATCAGGCCCACGTCCACCGCCGGGAAGAAGTCCTTGCCGATCACGAACAGGAGGCCCGAACTGACCACCACGAACGCGATGGACACCATCAGGACGAATACCCGGTGATGGAGCACCTGGTCCAGGGCCCGGCCGTAGGCGTCCTGCAGGCGACCCAGCCAGTGCTCGCGCCAGGCGTTGAACCGGCCGACGAAGCTCTCCGGCTCGGGGTGGTCGTGGCCCATCAGCATCCGGGCCATGGTGGGCACCAGGGTCCGGGACAGGACGTAGGAGGCGAGCATGGAGAACACCACGGCCATCGCCAGCGGCGTGAAGAGGTACTTGGCGGGGCCCACCAGCAGGACCACCGGGAAGAACACGATGCAGATGGCCAGCGTCGCCACGATGGCGGGCACGGCGATCTGGCTGGCGCCGTCGAGGATGGCCACCGTCAGCGGCTTGCCCATGGCCTGGTTGCGGTGGATGTTCTCCACCTCCACCGTGGCGTCGTCCACCAGCATGCCGATCGCCAGGCTGAGCCCGCCCAGGGTCATGATGTTCAGGGTCTGGCCCGTCAGCTTCAGCCCGATCAGGCCCACCAGGACCGCCAGGGGAATGCTGGTGCACACGATCAGCATGCTGCGCCAGGAGCCCAGGAACAGCAGGATCATCACCGACACCAGCAGGGAGGAGATCAGGGCCTCCTTCACCACGTCCTGGATGGCCGCCCGCACGAAGTGGCTCTGGTCGAAGTCGAACTTCAGCTCCAGGCCTTCGGGCGCCGCGGCCTGGATGGCCGGCAGGGCCTCCTTGGCGGCGTCCACCACCGCCAGCGTGGAGGCGTCGGCCTTCTTCAGGATGGCGAGGTACGTGGCCCGCTTCCCGTCGATGCGCACCACGTTGGTCTGGTCGGCGAAGCCGTCGTAGACGCGCGCCACGTCCTCCAGGAACACGGGCGCCCCGTTCACCACCTTCACCGGCAGGCGGTTGAAGGCGGCGATGGTGGTGGGGCTGGAGTTCGTCACCACCGGCACTTCGCGGGTGCCCATCCGGGCGGTGCCCGCGGGCGTGATCACGTTCTCCGCCGACAGCGCGTTCACCACGTCCGCGGGCCCCAGGCCCCGGCCCGCGAGCTTGGCGAGATCCAGGTCCACGGACACCTGCCGCCCCTTGCCGCCGTAGGGCAGCGGCGTAGTGAGGCCGGGAATCGTGAACAGCTTCAGGCGGATGAAGTTCGTGGCGTAGTCGAAGACCTGCTGTTCCGGCAGCTTGTCGCTGCGCGCGCTGAGCTGGACCACGGGCACGTTGCTGGCGTTGAACTGGATGATGGCGGGAGCCGTGGCGCCCGGCGGCATGATACGGAGGACGGTGCCGCTCACGGCGGAGATCTGCGCGATGGCGGCCCCGATATCCGTGCCGGACTGGAAGTAGACCTTCATCAGGCCGACGCCCTGGATGCTCTGGGATTCGATCCGCTCGATCCCGTTGACGGTGGTGGACAGCGACCGTTCGCTGATGGTCACCATCCGGCGTTCCATCTCCTCGGGGCTGAGGCCGTTGTACTGCCAGACCACCGCCACCACGGGGATGTCGATGCTGGGGAAGATGTCCACCAGCATGCGCTGGACGGACAGGACGCCCATGAGGAGCACCAGCAGGCACATCACGGCGGTGGTGTAGGGACGGCGGAGGGCGAGGCGGACGATCCACATGGCGGCTTACTCCCCTGCGCTCTCAGGCGTCGAAGCGGCATCGATCAGTTCCGCTTCCATCCGGTCCAGGTTGCCCATCACGGCGCCGAGGATCTCGCGGATCCGCGCCCGCTCGGCAGCATCGAACCCCCGCTCCATCCCTTCCCGCATGAACCGGCGGAAATCCTGCAGTTCCTGCACCAGCGGCTCCGCCGCGGGCTGGAGGCGGAACAAAACCTTCCGGCGGTGGGCGGGATCGCCCTCGGCGCGGATCAGGCCGCGATCCTGCAGGGTGCGCAGGATGCGGGTCGCCGTGGGCTTGTCCATCCACGTGCAGCGGGCCAGATCGCCGTGGCAGCGCCCGTCCTTTTCGGCCACGGCCATCAGGAGCTGGTACTGCTGGGGCGACAGGCCGAAGGGCGTCAGGCGACGGAAGGCCACCTGGCGCATGCGGCTCTTCACGGCGGTGATCAGGTGGGGAAGGCTAGCGGAAGTCCAGAAAGAATCTAGTTGCATAAGCAACGATTTATATCACACCGTGTTCGGTTGTCCAGACGCGGACTTCACACCGCCGCGGGCTCGGCCAGTTCCCAGGCCTCCAGATCCCGCGGCCGGGGCGGGCCGGGAATCAGCTCCCGCAGCCACCCGCGGATCTCCTGGACCCCGGCGCCTTCCACGGCGCAGGCCTGCACGGCCCCCGGGTGGCGCTTCTTCAGATCCAGCTTCTGCGGGCGGTGGAGGCGGTCCACCTGGTTGAGCACCAGAAGGCGGGGCTGGGCCTCGCCCCCGTCAGGCTCGCACCCGATTTCCCGGAGAGTGGCCCCCACCACGCGCAGGTGGTCCTCCAGGTCCGGATGGGCGGCGTCGGCCACCACCAGCAGCGCATCCGCCGTCCGCACTTCGCTCAGGGTGCTGCGGAAGGCCGCCACCAGCTGATGGGGGAGCTTGCGGATGAAGCCCACGGTATCGGCCACCAGGCAGTGCTTGGGGCCGGAGCCTTCGCCCGTCTCGGGATCCACGTCCTGCCCCAGCCAGGCCTTGCGGGTGGTGGTGTCGAGGGTGGCGAACAGCAGGTCGCGGGGCTCCCCTTCCCCCGTCAGGGCCTTCAGGAGGCTGGTCTTGCCGGCGTTGGTGTAGCCCACGAGGGCCACGCGGGGGAGGCCCTTCGGCCGGCCCTGGCGCTGGGTCTGCCGCACCTGCTCCAGGTGGGTCAGCTCCCGCTTGAGCTGGCTGATGCGGGTGCGGATCATCCGGCGGTCCACCTCGATCTGGGTCTCGCCCGGCCCGCCGCGGAGGCCCACGCCGCCGCCCTGGCGCTCCAGGTGGGTCCAGGCGCCCTTGAGGCGGGGCAGCTCGTATTCGCACCGCGCCAGCTCCACTTGGGCCTTGGCCTCCCGCGTCTGGGCCCGCTGCTCGAAAATGCTGAGGATCAGCCCCGTCCGGTCCAGGCAGATCAGGCCCGTCAGCTTTTCGATGGCGTTCACCTGGCTGCCGCTCAGCTCGTCATCGCAGATCAGGTGGCGGACGTCCTGGCGGGCGGCCTCCTCCGCCAGGGCCTCCAGCTGCCCGGAGCCGTAGAAGGTCCGCGGCGCGATGACCGACCGCCGGAGGCGCCGCCGGGCCCACACCTCGAACCCGCAGCTCCGCGCCAGTTCGGCCAGTTCCAGGAGGTGATCCTCGATGCCCTCCTCCCGGTCCTCGGCCCCTTGGCGGGCGATGAGCAGACAGCGGGGAGAATTTTCGGTCATGAGGCAAAGCTGCCGTGCCGACCGGCAATAATCAAGCCCCCGGCCCTCAGGTCGATGGAACAGACAGGAGCCACCCCCGCATGGCCATTTTCGGGCTGAAAAAATCCAAGTCCTCGGAGGGCTCCGAGCTGGTGTTGGCCTATCTGGAGGATCTCCAGCGCGTTCGGACCCCCATCAGCGTGGTGGACCGCAACGGCCGCGGCGTTCCGGGCCTCGTCACCTCGGTCACGGAAGAGCGGGTCGGGATCAACCTCCAGGGCCCCCTGACGGTCGAGAAGGGCGCCGAGCTCAGCCTGGTCTTCGTTCTGGAGGGCCTGCGGTTCAAGGCCACCACCCGCCTGCTGGAGGCCAAGGCCGGCACCGCCGGCGTCGAACTCCCCGCCGCCATCGCCCTGGCCGAGCGCCGCAAGAAGCCCCGCGCCCGCCTGAACGCGCGCGAGGGCGCCACCGCCACGGCCCTGATGAGCCTGTTCGACGGCGTGGGGATCAGCGGCCCCATCGAGAACGTGTCGGAAGGGGGCGTCTGCATCCGCGTGGACCGCGCCATGGAGGTCAAGACCCAGCGGAAGATGCACCTGGGGGCGAACCTGATGCCCGTCGGCCAGGAACTGATGCTGGTGAAGCTCTCCAAGCTGCCCAAGTGCCCGCCGATCGAGCTGTCCGGAAGGGTGGCCTACCTCGACGCCAGCCAGGGACTGCTGGTGGGCATCGCGTTCGAATCCGGGAAGGACGCGCTGCTCGCCCCGATCAAGGCCCTGGTGGCCAGCCGCGCCGGCGCCATTCCCACCGCCGTCCCCCCCAAGGCCCGCCGCTCGCCGGAACCGCCCCGGGAGCCCGAGGAAGCCCGCCCAGTCGCCAAGAAGGAAGCCCCTCCCGTCCGCGAAGCAGCGCCCGCCGCCGAGGCCCCCGCTCCCCTGCCCCCGGCGCCGGAACCGCCCGTTGCGGCGGCCCCCGTTCCACCGCCCCCCGCACCGGCAGCGACCGCGGAGGAGCCCCCGCCCCCGGACGAGCGCTCCCAGGCGCTGCTCCGCGTGAAGAAGCGGACCCGCGGCATCCTCCTGGCGATGCCCGCCGGCCCGGCCCGGGACGAGCTCGCCGCCTTCCTCACGGAGGACGGCTACGGCCGGATCCTGTTCGCCGACACCCTCACGGGCCTTCTCGATCACCTGGACCGGCCCGGCCTCCACCTGATCCTGGTGGACGGGGGCGTCGCCGAGGTCCAGGGCCTGGCCCTGGCCTCCCTCCTCCGCCGCCGGATGGAGGAGGAGATGCCGCCGGTGATCCTCGCCGAGGATTCCGTGGACGCGGAACTGGTGGTGGGCGCGCGGCAGACGGGCGTGGCGCAGATCCTCGTGAAGCCCTACGGCCTGGACCTGGATTTCCGCCGCCTCCTGGAGGCGCACCTGGGGCTGGGCTGAGTCCGACCGGCTACCCTGGCTCCATGTCCTCGTTCGAACGCACCGTCGCCGACCGCTACCTGAAGACCCACCGCCGCGGGGCCTTCGTGCGGATCATGGTGCGGTTCGCCCGGGGGGGAACGGCCCTTGGCGTCTTCGCCATGATCGTGACCCTGGCCGTGATGAACGGCTTCCGGGAGGAGATCCAGGCCACCCTCTTCAGCGCCACGGCCCACTTCACCGTGTTCCACTTGGCGGGCGACATCCCGGACACCGAGGCCGCCCTACGGACCGTCCGCGCCGTCCCCGGCGTCCGCGCGGCTTCCCCCATCCGCCTGGAGAAGGGCCTCCTGCGCCGCCCCGACAGCGACCAGCCCCCGGAGACGGTGGTGGTGAAGGCGGTGGATCCCGCCACCGCCGAGGGGACCTCCAGCATCTTCGACTCGCTGAAGCCCACGCCCATCCGCCAGCTGCGGGAGGGCGAGATCATCCTCGGGCAGGAGCTGGCCCAGCGCCTGGGCCTGCGGATCGGCGACACCGCGGCACTGGCCGTCTTCCGCCTGGAACTGGGCCTGGGGGGCCAGCAGCCCAAGCTGGCGGCCTTCCGCGTGGCCGGGACCTTCTACAGCCACAGTTCCGAATACGACAAATCGTGGGCCTTCATCCACCTGGCGGACGCCATGCGGCTCGCCCGCTCCGAGGGCCGGGCGGAGATGATCGAGGTCCGCGCCGACAGCATCGACGCCATCGAGACCGTGAAGCCGCGGGTGATCGAGGCCCTGGGACCCGCCTTCCACGCCACGGATTTGCGCGAATCCAACAAGGCCCTCTTCGCCGCGCTCACCGTGGAGAAGTGGGCCTTCGCCGCCGTCCTCAGCCTCATCGTGCTGGTGGCCGCCTTCAACATCGTGGCGTCTCTGGTGCTGCTGGTCACGGAGAAGCGCCGCGACCTGGGCGTGCTGCTGGCGCTGGGCGCCACGCCGAAGCAAATCCAGCGGCTGTTCGAGCTGCAGGGCCTCCGGATCGGGGCCGTGGGCACCGCCTGGGGCCTGGGGCTGAGCGTCCCGCTGTGCCTGGTGCTGGACCGGTTCCGCCTCGTCAAGCTGCCCGCCGCCGTCTACGACTTCATCACCTACATGCCCTTCCGGCTGAAGCTCCTGGACGTCCTCCTGGTGGGCGCCCTGCCCCTCCTGGTCTCGTGGCTGGCGGCCCGCTATCCGGCGAAGAAGGCCGCCGCGCTGGATCCCGTCGACGCATTGAGGGCCGAATGATCGGACAGAGCCTTTCCATCCGAGACCTGAGGAAGACCTATCCCGGGAACGCGCATCCGGTCTTCGACGGGTTCTCCCTGGAGATCGAGGCGGGCAGCCTCTGCGCCGTCGTGGGCGTCTCCGGCGTGGGGAAGACCACCCTCCTCAACTGCATCGCGGGCCTGGACCACTGGGAGGAGGGCGGGATCACGGTGGGCGACTCGCCCGTTCCCGAAGGCGCCGAGGCCCGGGCCCTCTACCGCCGCCGCCGCGTGGGCCTGGCCTTCCAGCAGCCCCACCTCCTGCCCGAGTTCACCGTGCGCGAGAACCTGCGGATGCCCCTCCTCATCGAAGGTAACGTGTCTCCGGAAGGGGAGGCCTGGATCGGACAGTTGCTGTCCATCGTGGGCCTGGGGGATCTCGGCGAGCGCCTTCCGGGCCAGCTCTCCGGAGGCCAGGCCGCCCGCGCCGGGCTGGCCCGGGCCCTGGTCAGGAAACCCGCGCTGTGGCTCCTGGACGAACCCACGGGCAACCTGGACCCCGCCACCGCCGAAGAGGTCTTCGGGTTCCTCCTGGGCCTCCACGCCGACCTGCGCCCCACCACCCTGCTCGTCACCCACAACCCCGGCCTCGCCGCGCGGTGCGAGCGGACCGTGCGGCTGGGATGAAAGATCACCACCAAGACGCCAAGAACGCCAAGAACTGAAAAAAGCTTTTCTTGGTGCCTTGGTGTCTTGGTGGTGACCTTTTGTTTTCAGGCATGACAGCGCTAAAGCCCAGCGTCCTCGCGGCTGATGCGGGAGAGGGCCGCCAGGTCCTGGTCGCCATAGCCCTTGGCCACGGCAGTGCGGAGCCGGTCGCGCAGAACCTCCGCGACGGGCAGAGGAGCGCCCAGGAGTTCGGCGGCGCGGAGGGCGAGATCCACGTCCTTCAGTCCCAGGCGGAGGGCGAAGCCCGCGGGATCGAAGGCGCCCTTCACCACGGCGCCGCCGTAGGCTTCCGCCAGGGGCGATTTCAGGAGCGCCGTGTTGAGGATCTTCAACGTGGTCTCCGGCGCCACGCCCGCCTTCTCCCCGTAGGCGAAGGCCTCGCTCAGGGCTTCCACCACCGTGACGAGCAGCGCGTTCCCCGCCAGCTTCAGGGCGTGGGCCGTGGCGGCCCGCTCGCCCAACGGGAACACGCCCTGACCCAGAGCCTCGAACAGCGGCCCGCACCGGGCCACCTGCTCCGCAGGACCGGCGGCCAGGATCCATAGTTGGCCCGCAGCCGCCGCGGGCGGGCGGCCGAAGACCGGCGCGGCCACGAATCCCCGCCCCGCCGCGGCATGGGCCTCCGCCAGGGCGTCGGACGCGGCGAGGCCGATGGTGCTCATGCAGACGTGCACCGCCCCGGGCGGGAGCGAGGCGATCAACCCGTCGGCGCCCAAGCTGAGGGATTCCTCCGCGGCGTCGTCCGCCAGCATGGTCACGGCGACCTCGGCATCACTCACGGCCTCGCGCACGGTGGCCGCCACGCGCGCGCCCAGCGCTCCGAACGGCGCGGCCTTGGCCCCGTCGCGGTTGAACACGGATAAGTCGAAGGCCGCGGCCAGCCGCCGCGCCATGGGTTCCCCCATCCTCCCCAGACCCAGGAATGCGACGCGCATGGTTCCTCCTCCCAGCCCCAGGCTCAGTCCAGGCGGCCCGCGGGAATTCCCTTCGCGCGCCGGTCCTCCAACAGTTCGTTCAGGATGACGGCCGCGGCGGCGGCATCGAGCAGGGCTTTGCGCTTGTCGGGCTTCACGCCCCGCTCGCGGAGCAGGCGCTCCGCTTCGGCGCTGCTGAGGTGCTCGTTCACCAGGCGCAACGGCAGGTCCGTGCGCGCCGCCAGGGCTTCGCCGAAAGCCCGCGCCGCCGGCGCCGTGGCGCTCTCCGCGCCGTCCTTGTGGCGGGGAAGCCCCACCGCCAGGGCCTGGACGCCCTCCTCGCGGCACAGCCGCACCAGGCGGTCCAGGGTCCGCGCTTCCTCCTGGGGCCACACCTCGAAGGGCGAGGCCAGGATCTCCAGCTCGTCCGACAGGGCAAGGCCGATCTTCTTCGTCCCGTGATCGATGGCGAGCCAGCGCATCCTGCCATCCTAGCCCGATGTTCCCGCGCAGCCTCACCTTCGCCACTGCCCTGGGCCGCCTGCGGCTGGCGTGGACGGCGGAGGGGATCTGCCTCCTGCGCTTCACGGACGCGCTGGATCGGGAGGAAGCCCGCGAGGCCCCGGCCTGGGTGCTGGAGGCCGTGCGGCGGATCATGGCGCATCTGGCGGGCCGCCCCCAGGATCTCAGCGCCATCCCCGTGGACCTGTCCGCCCTGACGCCCTTCCAGCGCCAGGTGGCGGAAGTCCTGAGGGCCACCCGCCCGGGACAGACCCTCAGCTACGGCGAGGTGGCATTGCTGGCGGGCCGCCCCGGCGCCGCGCGGGCCGTCGGCCGCGCCGTGAAGACCAATCCCATCCTGATCCTGGTGCCCTGCCACCGGGTGGTGGGCGCCCGGGACCCCGGCGGCTGGAGCGCCTTCGGGAGCCCCGACGTCAAAGCGCGGCTGCTGGCGCTGGAGACATTGAAAAACCGGGATGAATAGACATCGGCCGGGGCTCCGCCCGAACATGCTTCCTGCACCCTCGACCCAGGAGTCTCCATGTTGCCGCGCGCCGGTTGGTTCCTTGGCTGCCTCCTATCCGTGGCCGCGGTTGCCGGAGAGATCGCGCCCGATTCCATGGACCGGGGATTGGCGGCCCAGTTCTTTCAGGAGGCAAAGGCCCTCAGCGACCGCGACGGCGGCAAGCTGTGGGGCAGGTCAGTCTATGGGCCCATGTTGTTCGTGGACCGGGCGTCCCGCTCAGTGATCGCCAATGGGCCAGACACGGATCGAACGCTCCAGCGATCCGGCGACATGTGGGAGGGCGAACTCCCCGCGGCGATGTTCATCGCCAACACGGCCGTCGAATGGTCCGGCCTTCGCTGGACCATGGTGGGATGGCCCCTTCCGGAAAGCCGCCATGCGCGCGCATCCCTGATGCTCCACGAATGCTTCCACCGGATTCAAAAAGAGCTCGGTTTGGACCTTTCCGATCGCCCCTGCGGCCATTTGGATTCGAAGGAAGGCCGGATCTGGCTTCAGCTGGAGTGGCGCGCCCTCGGGGAGGCGCTGCTGGCTCGGGGTCCGACTCGCCGTAGGGCCATCCAGGACGCCCTTCTCTTCAGAGCCTATCGGCGCAGCCTCTTCCCGGGCGCCGCCGAACTCGAACGCAACCTCGAACTGAAGGAGGGCCTCGCTGAATACACAGGCATCCGACTGAGCGCGAGATCCGAAGCCCAGGCCATCGCCGATGCGCTGGGAGGACTCGATCTCGGCGTCCGGAAGCCGACCTTCGTCCGTTCCTTCGCCTATGCCTCGGGACCAGCCTATGGGCTGCTTTTGGATCGATCGGCCCCTGGCTGGCGCCATCACATGAAGGAAGGCCCAGATCTGGGGGATCTCCTCCTGAAGGCCCTGGCCATCCGGATGGCTGCCCCTGAGAAAAGCCAGGCACTCGGGCGCGCGGCGGGTTACGGAATCGAAGAATTGGTCCAAGACGAGACGCAGCGGGACTACAGGAGGAAGCTCCGGGTGGCGCGCTTTCAAGCCAGCCTGGTGGAGGGCCCGGTGCTGACGCTGCCTCGCACCGAAGCCATAAAATATTCCTTCAATCCCAACGAGCTGCTTCCCCTGGAACAGGGCTCGATCGCATATCCCACCCTCCAGGCCAACGACATTTGGGGTGCCCTCGACGTCACCGAGGGCGCGCTGCTGACGCCGGGGGATCTCCGCGTTTCTGCGCCGGAACATCCGATATCCGACCCGCTCCGAGGGAGGGGTTGGACGTTGACGCTCAAGCCTGGCTGGAGGCTCGTTCCCGATTCCCGAAAAGGGGACTGGCGGCTGGTTCAGGAGGCCGCGCCGTCCGCGCCCGGGGAGCCATCCCGATAAGCCGGATGCGTCTTTCCATTGATCTCCCGAGTCTCCAGCACCACGGTCGGTGAACCCTCGCTGGCCACGCGGATCATGGCCTTCCCGAGCTGTTCCGTGGTCGTGAAGCTGTCCCGAAATAGGATCTTCAAGAGCGGAAAGAAGGGGTACCAATCCGGCGTAGATAAGGCGGTACCAGCCCGTTCGCGAGGTGATCCCGTTCAGGGGCTGGACGAGCCCCGGGCGGAAAAAATACACGGCCCGGAAGGGCAGCTCCCGCAGCGCATGTTCGGTCTGGCCTTTCACCCGGGCCCACATGACGCGGCCCTGGCCGGTGTCGTCCGTTCCGGCGCCGGACACGTAGATGAAGGCCATGGCGGGATTGAGGCGGGACAGGGTCCTGGCCGCGGCGAGGGGAAGGTCGTGGTTCACCCGGCGGTACGCCGCTTCGTCCAGGCCCGCGGCGGACGCGCCGAGGCAGAAAAAGCAGGCGTCCAGTCCCGTCAGTTCTCCCTCGATCGAGCCGTACTCGAAGAAATCCCCGTGGACGATCTCCTTCAGCTTGGAATGCGCCCGTCCCGTGGGCACCCGCACGAGGGAA
Source organism: Geothrix sp. 21YS21S-4 (assembly GCF_030845995.1). Classification (NCBI taxonomy): domain Bacteria; kingdom Pseudomonadati; phylum Acidobacteriota; class Holophagae; order Holophagales; family Holophagaceae; genus Geothrix; species Geothrix sp. 21YS21S-4. The sequence continues at coordinate 431,398 of NZ_CP132719.1, read as the reverse complement.
ACCACTCGCGTCACCCGCGGATCCGCAAGGCATTCGCGCAGCGCGCCCTGGCCGATCATGCCCGTGGCGCCGAACAGGATCACCTTCATGGGGCGCTCCCCTGGACGGCCAGCGGCTGTCCGTTCGAGGTCGCGCGGATGGGCGCTTCGGCGGCGGTGTGCCACGGCAGGTCCGGCCACCAGCGCTGGAAGGACGGCGGTGCCTCGGGCTCGACGCTCTGACCGGGGCGCGGCACGACGACGGTGGCTCCCGCCGCCTTCGCCGCGATCAGGACGCGCTCCACGGGCTCCGTCCAGGCGTGGGCGGCCAGGTCGAACAGGCCCCAGTGGATGGGAAGGAGCGTCCGGCCCCGAAGCATGCCATGGGCTTCCACCGCCTGCTCGGGACCGAGGTGCCAATCGGGCCAGGCCCGGTTGTAGGCGCCGCTTTCGATCATCGTCAGGTCGAAGGGTCCCAGGCGCGCGCCGATCTCCCGAAAGCCCGGAAACATGCCGGTGTCGCCGGAAAAGTAGACGCGGTGCCGCGGACCGACGAACGCGTAGCTGGTCCACAGGGTGCGGTCCTTGTCGAGGAGCCCCCTGCCCGAGGCGTGGCGGGAGGGCGTGCTGACCACGTCCACCTCGCCGACACGGAAGCTCTGCCACCAATCCAGCTCGGTGATGCGCGCCACGGGAATGCCCCAGCGCACCAGCCGAGCGCCCACGCCGAGGGGCACGATGAACCGCGCGTCCCAGTCCTTCATCCGGCTGAGGGTGCCTTCGTCGAGGTGGTCGTAGTGGTTGTGGGAAATGGCCACGACCTGCGGCCGCGGCAGGTCCTCCAAGGAGATGAGCGGCGCGTAGAACCGCCGCGGCCCGGCCCAACTCACCGGGGAGGCCCGGTCACTCCACATGGGATCCGTCAGGATCCGCACGCCGTCCACCTCCAGGTAGACGGTGGAATGCCCCAGCCACGTGGCCCGGAGCCCCGAGGCCGGAGGCGCTTCCAGTCCCGCTCGCGTGGGCTGCACCGCGGGCACCGGCCCGGTGGGGCGGGAATTGGGATCGCGCTTGCGAATGGCCATGAGGGCGCCCCAGGTGTCGTTCCACATGGGCTGGGGATTGCGGAAGCGGCCGTCGCGCCATTGGGGGGAATGTTCCATGCGGGGACTCCTGGGGTCGCCGGAGGCAAGGTCGAAGGCCCACCAGCCCAGGGCCAACACCCCGGCCGCGAACAGGCTCTTCACGACGCGTCGTCGGGTTTCAGATCGGATAGGCCACCCCCGTGCTCTCCTCGGAACGCCGCCACAGCCACGCCTGAAGATCGCGATCCCGGGAGAGGGCGATGGGGGCGACCGGCGCGGGCGCGCCCTTCAATTCCTGGAAGCCCGTGGGGCCGTAGTACACGCCGCCTTCCACGGTGGGATCCGTGGCGGCCCGGAGCAAGGGGAGCGCGCCGCCGGCCGCGTCCTGGCTGAGCAGGGCCTCCAGCCCCAGGGCCCGCATCCACCGGATCCAGCCGGCGTGCCGCTGGAGTTCAGTCCGGGCCCACCCCGGATGGGCGGCCACGGAAAGGGTGGAGATGCCCGCGGCTTCCAGCCGGCGGTGGAGTTCGAAGGCGAACAGCAGATTGGCCAGCTTCGACTGACTGTAGGCCGCCCAGGCGCGGTAGCCGCGCTCGAAGTTCAGGTCGTCGGCCTGGATCCGCCCGTTGCGGTGGGCCAGGCTGCTCATGGTCACGATCCGCGATCCCGGCGTGGCCAGCAGATGCTCCAGGAGCAGGCCGGTCAGGGCGAAGTGGCCGAAGTGGTTGGTGCCGATCTGGGTTTCGAACCCGTCCTCGGTCCGGCCATGGGGCGGAATCATCACCCCGGCGTTGTTGAGCAGGAGATCCAGCCGTTCCGTCCGCGCCCGGATGACCGCGGCGGCGGCCCGCACGGAGGCGAGGGAGCCCAGGTCGAGCGCTTGAACCTCCACCTGCGCCCGGGGATGGACCGCGCGGATGCGCCCGATCGCTTCCTCCGCCTTGGAGGCGTTCCGGCAGGCGAGGATCACCCGCGCGCCCCTGCCCGCCAGAGCCAGGGCGGCCTGGAAGCCCGTTCCGGAGGTGGCCCCCGTCACCACCGCCACGCGGCCGGTCTGATCGGGAATGGCGTTCGCGTTCCAGCCGGGAGCCGACATGTCCTGCCTCCATGCGTTCTGACAATCAGACCAATAATGTCAATACGCCCATGTTGACACTCAGACACTTTTTGTCAACACTCCTTTGCATGAGGGATGCGAAAAAGGCCAAGGTCCTGGAGGCGGCCCAGGGGGTCTTCTTCCGGTACGGCTACCGGCGGACCACCATGGGCGATCTGGCCGCGGCGGCCGGCCTGTCCCGGCCCGCCCTCTATCTGCTCTTCTGCAACAAGGAGGAGGTGTTCCGCGGCGTCCTCGGCGCGTTCACCGCCCGCACCCTGGACGACCTGCGGCAGGCCCTTCCGAGCCTCCCCACCCCGGAGGAAAAGCTGCGGACCGCCTTCGAGCTGTGGGCCGTGCGGCCCTTCACCCTGTTCGCCGCCGCGCCGGACGCCAAGGACCTGGTGGACTGCGGGTTCGACTTCGCGCGGGGGACCGTGGAAGAAGCCACCGCGGCCTTCGAGGCGGAACTGGCGGCCATCCTCGCGCCCCTGTGGGCCGCCGCATCCGTCCGCTCCCTCCCGCCGGATCAGATCGCCCGGGTCCTCACCCGCGCCGTCCACGGCTTCAAGGAGTCCGCCGCGACGCCCGACGACCTGCGGACCATGATCAGCGGCCTGGTGGAGATGGTCCTGGGCTCCCTGCGCCCGGCATCCTCGACCTGAGCAGCGCCCCCATACTGAACCCATGCCGCGCCCCCTCCCCGACGACCTGCTGAAGGTTCCGCACCGCCGGGACGTGCCCTTCGCGCGGCTGACCACGCTTGGCGTCGGGGGCGTGTGCCGCTGGCTGTTCGAGCCCACCACCGAACCCGAAGCCCAGGCCTTCGTCCGCGCCTGCGCCCGGGAGGAGCTGCCGTGGCGCGTGCTCGGGGGCGGCTCCAACCTGGTGGTGCTGGGCGACATCGAGGCGCCGGTCCTGCGCCTCGCCCTCCCGAAAACCGTCCACCGCGACAGGACGCGCCTCACGGCTCCCGCCAGCCACGGGCACATGGCCTTGGCGGAAGCCGCCGCCGCCGCGGGCCTGTCGGGCCTGGAATTCGCCAGCGGGATCCCCGGATCCGCCGGCGGCGCGCTCCGCATGAACGCCGGCGCCTACGGGCGCGAGTGGGTGGACGTCCTCGCTCGCTACCGCTTCCTCACGCCCGAGGGGGACCTGGTGGAGAAGGCCCCGGAACCCAGCGAATTCCGCTACCGCTGGAGCTTTCTCACCGGCGGCCGGGTGGTGCTGTCCGCCACGGCCCAGCTCGCGGAGGGCGATCCCGCCGCCATCCGGGCGCAGGTGGCGGAGTACCGCGGGAAGCGCGGCACCAGCCAGCCCCTGTCCAAGCGCAACGCCGGGTGCATCTTCAAGAACCCGCCGGGGCAGAGCGCGGGCCGCCTCATCGACCAGGCCGGTCTCAAGGGCCTGCGGGTGGGGGATGCCGAGGTGAGCCCCGAACACGCCAACTTCCTGGTGAACCACGGCCGCGCCACCGCCGCGGAATTCGCCGACCTGATGGCCCAGGTCCAGGCGAAGGTCCTGGAGATGCACGGCGTGGAGTTGGAGCCCGAGGTGGAGATCTGGCGCGAGGACGGCCGGCCCTCCGTCCACACCTGATAGCGTGTCCCCATGCCGATGCTTCCCCGCAGCCGCCCCAAGCGCCCCTGGTTTCCCTGGGTGCGGGCGGGCATCACCCTGGCCGTGATCGGAGGCGCGGGCTGGGGACTGATGGAGCTGGGGACGCGCTACCTCGGGCTCCAGAAGCTGATCATCGAGCAGGTGAGCGTCAGCGGCTGCCGGGGCGAGCGCCAGGCGGAGATCCAGAAGCTGGCCGAGGAGCTGGCCCTGGGCAAGCCGCTGTTCTGGGTGGACGCCGAAGAACTGCGGTCCCGGATCGAGGCCAAGCGCTGGGTGCGCGGGCTCCAGATCCGCAAGGATCCCCCGGACCGCCTCAGCCTGGTGGTGGAGGAGCGGCGGCCGGTCCTGTGGCTGGTGCGGCCTAACGGCGTCTTCCTGGTGTCCGACGACGGGATCCTGCTGGATCGGGTGAGTCCGGCGAATTTAAATCCCATTCCCGTGGTGGTGGAACCCGAAAGTCAAACGGATCAAGGGTTGGCCCGCCTCGTGAGTGCCGCCAGGATCTTGCGCGAAAAACAGCTGGGCTTTTACGAGCGCATCACGGAATTGAGGTGGAGCCCGCGGGGGCCCGTAGCCTACATCGAGGGCCTTTCCGCGCCGATCTTCCTTTCGCGCCAGGATGTGACGAAAAACGTGCCCAATTTCCAGGGGCTGTTCGTGGATCACCTCTCCCAGCGGCCCGATCTGGCCCGGCTGCGGTACGTGGATCTGCGGTGGGACGACGAGGTGGCGGTGGGCGAGCCCGAGGAAGCCGCCGCGGCACCGAAGACCCCCCACTGAAAGGCCGCGGCCGAAGACGCGGAGCGCCGCGCGGGGGAACGGCGGGCTCCAAATGCTCGAAACCGGCGCGGAACTGGTGTAAATCTAGATCAAGGAAAAGGATCTTCATGGCTCAGCGTGCCGTTCTCCTCGGGCTCGACCTCGGTGCAAGCAAAGTTGTCGCGGTGGTCGCCGTCCAGGAGGAAGACGGGACCCTGAACGTGACCGGCACCGGCCAGGCGTCGCCCCAGGGCGGGTTCACCCAGGGCCAGATCACCGACATGGACCTGTGCACCCGCGCCATCGTCCGCGCCGTGGAAGAGGCCATGAGCACCGCCGGCCAAACCAAGGTGGACGGCATCCGCGTGGCGGTCGACGGGATCCAGTTCAAGGGCGAGAACCTCCGCGACTCCATCACCATCAGCAGCGGCGACAAGATCATCACCGCCGCGGACCGGGACCGCGTGCTGGAGCAGGCCACCAACGGATGCAAGCTGGCCAAGGAGGAGCTGGTCCTCCACCGCATTCCGCAGATGTTCCACATCAAGGGCCAGCGCGACATCCGCAACCCGGTCGCCATGTTCGGGGAGACGCTGGAAGCGGAGGTCCGGATCATCGTGGCCCCCGGCCCCGTGATCATGAACATCCAGCTCGCCCTCAAGAACGCCGGGCTGCACGGCGCCGAGCTGGTGTATTCGCCTCTCGCCAGCGCCGAAGCCATCCTCAGCCGCGAGGACCGGGAGAACGGCGCTGTGGTGGTGGACATCGGCGAGCACCTCACCCACCTGGGCGTCTTCCTCCACGGCAGCCTCTTCCACTCGGCGGTCATCCCCATCGGCGGCGCGCACTTCACCCGCGACCTGGAGATCACCAAGCACCTGGGCGGGATCGCTGCGTCGGAGCGGATCAAGATCCGGTTCGGGACGGTGCTGCACCCCCACGTTCCCGCGGAGGAATCCGTGGAGCTGGAGGAGGAGGGCCGCCTGGTGCCCCGGCGCGAGATCGCCGAAGTGCTCCAAGCCCGCGCGGCGGAGCTGCTGAACCTGGTGCTGGCGGAAATGGGCCGGACCGGGCTGATGCACGAGATCCACGGCGGCGTCCACCTGGTGGGCGGCGGCGCCCTCCTCACCCACCTGCCCCTCCTCGCCCAGACCGTCCTCGGCCGGCCCCGCGTCGTTCTGGGCCGGATCCACGGCGTGGGCGGCCTGCCCCAGGCCACCGGCAACCCCTATTTCGTCAACGCCCTGGGCGCGGTGAAATCCCTGGCCCGGGACCTGAGCGAGACCCGGGGCAAGCAGGACCGGGGCGACGGCTTCCTCGGCCGCTTCAAGAAGCTCTTCTAGTCCCCTCCCAGCCACGATCCATTCGGGAGCCCCGATGTCCGAGATCCCCTTCCTTCCCTGCCCCCACAGCCTTCCCGGCGCCAACATCAAGGTGCTGGGCGTGGGCGGCGCGGGCTGCAACGCCATCAACCGCATGATCGACAGCGGCGTGACCGGCGTGCAGTTCATCGCCATGAACACTGACCAGCAGAGCCTCGCCCAGAGCAAGGCCCACCTGAAGCTGCCCCTGGGCCCCCAGAGCAGTCGCGGGCTGGGCGCCGGCGGCAGCGCCGAGCGCGGCGCGGTGGCGGCGGAAGAGAGCCGGGAGGAAGTGCTGGCGGCCCTCCAGGGCGCCGACATGATCTTCATCACCGCGGGCATGGGCGGCGGCACGGGCACGGGCGCGGCGCCCGTCCTGGCCAGCTTCGCCCGGGAGCTGGGCGCCCTCACGGTGGCCGTGGTGCTCACGCCCTTCGCGTGGGAGGGCCGCAAGAAGGGCGACCTGGCCCTGGACGGTCTCTCCAATCTGCGCGACACCGCCGACACCGTGATCGTCGTCAGCAATGAGCGCCTGAAGAACGTCTGCGACGCCCGGGTCACCATGAAGGAGGCCTTCCGCGTGGCCGACGGCGTCCTCATCCAAGGCGTGCGCGGGATCGCGGACCTCATCCTCAAGCCGGGAATCATCAACGGCGACTTCGCCGACGTGGAGGCCGTCCTCCGCAACGGCGGCGAGGCCCTCATCGGCACCGGCGCGGGCCGCGGGGAAGAGGCCGTCATGGACGCCCTCCGCAAGGCCCTGGCCTGCCCCCTGCTGGAGCGCGCCCAGACCGGCGCCGCCGCCAACGTGATGGTGTCCATCACCGCGGACTGGGAAGTGATGGAGGCCTCCGCCATCGAGACCGCCATGAACTACCTCCAGGACCACTACGGCGGCCGGCCCGACATCAAGGCCTGCACGGTGGAAGGCGAGGGGATGGAGGATCGCGTCCTCATCACCGTCCTCGCCAGCGGCTTCGACCAGGAGGACAAGCTGATGGAGGACCGGCGCAACAGCCTGCACCTCGGCGGCGGCACATCTTCCCTGGAAGGGCTGCCCCCTTCCACCTACATCACCGTTCCCGCGCCCACCACCGCCCAGCCCCTGCCCACCGGCGTGGTGAGCGGGCGGGTCTACGGCGACGTCCCCGCGGGCGGCGAACAGGGCCCCACGCCCACGCGCCTCCTCCCCCAGGCGCCCACGCCCAGCGGCGAGCTGCCCGGCGGCCAGGACGATCTGCACGTTCCCGCCATCATCCGGCTGGGCCAGGGACGGCTGCCCATCGAATAGCGGGCGCGTTCCGCCCAGCACGATCCATCAGGGGCCCATCTCGGGCCCCTTTTTCTGGCGAGCCCTCCCGCCCCGCCCCACAGTGGGCACCTCGGCGAAGGGAGGACCGATGCCCGCACGCACAGCCTGGAAGGGCGCGATCAGCTTCGGCCTCGTCCACATTCCCGTCTCCCTCCAGCCCGCGTCCCGGGAGTCGGGGATCGACTTCGACTGGATCGACCGGCGCTCCCACGATCCCGTGGGCTACAAGCGGATCAACAAGCGCACGGGCAGGGAAGTGAAGCCCGCGGACGTGGTGCGGGGCGTCAAGCAGGAAGCCGGCGACTACGTGATCCTCTCCGACGAGGAGATCCGCGCGGCCTATCCCAGGGCGACCCAGACCATCGGCATCGAGCAGTTCGTGAAGGCCGAGGAGATCCCCTTCTTCTACCTGGAACGGCCCTACGCCGTCCTTCCGGCCGCGAAGGCGGACAAAGTGTACGCCCTCCTGCGGGATTCCATGGCGGCCCTCGGCGTCATCGGGATCGCGCGGATCGTGATGCACACCAAGGAACACCTCTGCGCCCTCATCCCCGACGGGTCGGCGCTGATGCTCAACACCCTGCGGTGGGAGGAGGAGCTTCGGCCCCTGGAGGAGATGGAATTCCCCGCGCCTCCCAAGAGCGCGCCGCGCCTGAAGCCCGCGGAGCTGACCATGGCCCGGCAGCTGATCAAGGGCATGACCGGCCCCTGGAAGCCCGCAGCCTTCACGGACCGCTTCGCGGAGGCCGTCCAGACGCTGGTCGCCCGGCGGGCCGCCGCGGGCGAGCTGACGGAGGTGCGGCCCCTGGAGGAACCTGCGACGGGAACGGAAGCCCCCGACGTGGACCTGGCGGATCTGCTCAAGCGCAGCCTTCCGCGCCTCGGCGTACGAGACGCGAAAGCGCCGGCCAAGAAAGAGAAGAAGCCGGTGAAGAGGAAAGCCTCCTGAGGCGCTATTCCTCTTCCGCGGGCGGACGGTAGCCCAGGCGCTTCATGGCCGCCGAAAGGCCGCGTGCGGCGCTCCCGTAGGCCTTCCAGGGGGCGTCGCCCACCGCCAGCCGCGCATCGACGTTCCGAATGGTCCAGTGCGCCGCCCCCTCCAGGGCCGGAAGTTCATCCCACGTGATGGGGACGGAGACGCCCAGCCCCGGCCGGGCCCGGGCCGACCACGCGCAGACGGTGGTGGCTCCGAATCCGTTCCGCAGGTAGTCCACGAAGATCTTCCCGACGCGGTTCTTGGCGCCGCTCTTGGCGACGAACAGCGCGGGGAGGGTCACCGCGAGGTGCTGGACGATGGCCCGGGAGAAGCCCTTCACGGCTTCCCATCCGTGCAGCCGCCGGATGGGCACCACCACGTGCAGCCCCTTCCCGCCGCTGGTCTTCACGAAGGGAACGAGGCCCAGTTCTTCGAGGAGGGTTTTCACGAGGACGGCGCCCTCGCGGATGGCCTCCCACGCGACGCCCGCGCCGGGATCCAGGTCGAAGGTCATCCGGTCGGGCCGATCGATGCGCGTGCTGAGGGCGTTCCAGGTGTGGAATTCCACGACGTTCATCTGGGCCGCGGACAGCAGCCCTTCGGGCCCCGCGATCTCTGCCCAGGGCGCGTGGTCCGGCTCCAGGGCGGGATCGAGCTTGATCCAGCCGTCGAGGGGCTCCTCCTCGAAGTGCTTCTGGAAGAAGGTCGGCCGGCCCACGCCCTGGGGCGCGCGGAGCATCGCCGCCGGCCGGTGGGCGAGGTGCGCCATCATCAGCTCGCCCACCCGGGCGTAGTGGCGGACCACCTCCAGCTTGGTGATCCCGGTCGCCCGGTCGATCACCCGCTCCGGATGGGACACGCGCAGCCGGGCGGGCAGTGGCTCTTCCGCATCGGGCCCCAGCGCCACCTGCGGCGCTTCGCGGACGATGGCCGCGGGCGGCTTGTCGTCGCGCAGCCCGTGGAAAACGCCCTGGCGGATGCGACCGGTGCGGGTCCAGGAGGAGAAGGACACCTCCGCGATGAGCCGGGGCTTCACCCAGTGGGCCCTGGATTCCTGCTCCGTGGGACCGGCGAAGGGCCGCCGTGCCACCGCCAGCTTCTGCAGTTCCGTGCGGAGGTGGGCCAGGCTGGCGGCGGTGAAGCCCGCGCCCACGCGGCCCACGTACGTGAGGTCGCCGCCGGGCGCGTGGACGCCCAGGAGCAGCGATCCGAATCCCTGGCGCGAGCCCTGCGGATCCGTCCACCCGCCAATGACGAATTCCTGCCGCTGGCTGCACTTCAGCTTGATCCACTCCCGCGAGCGGCCGGACACGTAAGCTCCGTCCCGCCGCTTGCCGATCACGCCCTCCAGCCCGAGGCGGCAGGCGGACGCCACCAATTGTGCGGGAGGCGCCTCGAAGGTCCCGCTGAAGCCCAGCGGAAAGGTCGCGTCTCGCAGGAGGGAGCCCAGAAGCTCGCGCCGCTGCGCCAGCGGAACGCCCGTCAGATCGCGGGCGTCGTAGTGCGGGAGGTCGAACAGGTGATAGGCGATCCGCCCGGTGCGCTCCGCTTCGAAGGCGTTCTGCAGGGCCTGGAAATCGGTGCGGCCCTGCTCGTCCTGGATGACGATCTCCCCGTCCAGCCATCCGGGCTTCAGGCGGAGGGCTTCCAGAGCCTTCACGAGGTGGGGAAGGCGCGCCGTCCAGTCGTGGCCGCGGCGGGTGAACAGCCGCGCCTTCCCTCCGCTGATCCGGGCCAGGATCCGGTAGCCGTCGAACTTGATCTCGAAGATCCAGGCATCGGGATCGTCGGGAGGGCGGTCCACCAGGGTGGCGAGCATCGGAGCGAGCGCCTCCGGCAACCGCTTGCGCGGGGCGGTGGGCACCTCTGCCGCAATGGCCGAATGCGGCCTCTTCGTCGGGGAAGGAGGCGGCGGGAGCCTCGCCACGCTGTCGGGAAGTTCGTCCACGACGCTGAAGTCCCCGGCCTTCCGTTCAAGCCCGTCGCGCTCCTTGATCAGCAGCCACGCGTCCTGGCGTTCGTCGCGGGCCCGCATCCGGACGAGGGTCCAGCGGCCGCGCAGCTTGTGGCCCCACAGCTCGAACTTGAGCTTGCCGGCGCGGTAGCCTTCGGCGGGATCGCCCACGGGCACCCACACGCCCCTGTCCCAGATGATCACCCGGCCCGCGCCGTACTGCCTGGGAGGGATCACGCCCTCGAAGCGGTTGTAGGAGATCGGATGATCCTCGACGTGGACCGCCATCCGCTTGTCGGCGGGATCGTAGCTGGGGCCGCGGGGAACGGCCCAGCTCTTCATCGTGCCTTCCAACTCCAGCCGGAAGTCGTAGTGGAGGCGTCGGGCCCAGTGCTTCTGGATCACGAACTGAAGGGCGGCCGGGTGGGGCTCGCCTCCCTCCTGCGGTTCGGGCGTCACTGCGAAATTCCGCTTCGCCTGGTAGCGCGCGAGATTCCCCGCAGCCATCCCTCCTCCTATGCGGCGCCGATGCTGCCCGTGGCCGGAAGGACGATGCCCGAGATGTAGCTGGAGCACACGGGCGACGCCAGGAACACGTAGGCGGGGGCCATCTCCTCCGGTTGCGCGGGGCGGTGCATGTCCACCTGGCTGCCGAACTGGGCCACCTTCTCCGCGGGTGAATCGGCGGGGTTCAGCGGCGTCCACACGGGGCCGGGGGCCACCGCGTTGACGCGGATCCCCTTGGACAGCACGTTCTGCGCCAGCGCCTTGGTGAAGGCGTGGATGGCGCCCTTGGACGTGGCGTAGTCCAGGAGATGGGCGCTGCCTTCGAGCCCCGTGACCGAACCCGTGTTGATGATCGACGCGCCCTTCTTGAGGTGGGGCATCGCGGCGCGGGCCATCTGAAAATAGCCGAAGACGTTGGTGCGGAGGGTCTCCTCCAGCCGCTCGTCCGTGATGTCCTCGATGCTGTCGGCGTGCTCCTGGAACGCCGCGTTGTTCACCAGCACGTCCAGGCGCCCGAAACGGTCCACGGTCCTGTCGACGGCCCGTCTGCAGAAGGCCGGATCCTTCACGTCGCCGGGGATCAGCAGGCACTCCTGGCCTTCCTTCTCGACGTGTTCGCGGGTGACTTCCGCATCCTCGTGCTCGTTCAGGTACACGATCGCGACGTCGGCGCCTTCCCGGGCGAACAGGACCGCCACGGAGCGGCCGATCCCCGAATCCCCGCCGGTAATGAGAGCCGTCATGCCCTCCAGCTTTCCGCTGCCGCGGTAGTCAGGCGCTTCGAAGTGGGGCTTCAGATCGAGTTCGGATTCGCGGCCAGGCTTGTCGATGTGCTGGGCGGGCAGCTTGTCCGGATGGAACCGCGCTCCCGCCTGCACCGCTTCCTTGGGAGGAGCCGTTGCGTCGGCCTTTCCGGCGTTCTTCTTCTGATCCTTCGCGTCCTGCTGGGCCTGAATCTCGCGCTGCTTGGCGACCGGGGAAGTGATGGGATCGTCGGTTCGGGTGGCCATGGACACCTCGCTGCTAAGTGTTGATTTTTTAGCGCAAAACATCCGGGATCCAACGCGCGGAAAGCCTTCCTCCGCTGGTATCGGATCCCGGATGCCCTATGGGGGAATCTGAACGGACTACTCTTCAGCTTCCCTCATGGGATCGCCCAGCTGGCCGGACTTCTTGGACGCGTCGTCCCACTGGTCCTTGTCCTTCTTCTGCTTGGAGAGATCCTCCTCCTGCTGGCGACCCGGGGCCGGAGTGCGCAGGTTGCCGGTGGCCTGGACCGGATCCGGGAACGGGCTGTTGGGCGAGATGCCGGGCTGCTGCTCCCCAGGCCGCTGCTCGCCAGGGCGGGGATTGCTTTCCGGACGGCTGTTGGGATTCTGGGGGGTTCCGTAATTAGGCATAACGCCTCCTTTTGCAGGGTGAGCTGCATGGATGGCCGAGGCCACCGCCAGCCAGGAATGTGGCTGGGCTTCGTTACGTGAGGGCTGTCCAGCCGAATCCGGCAGGCCTTGCGCGTGAGGCGGCAAGGTGGGCAGCGAGTGAATCCAATGTAATCCCCCCCTCGGACCGCGCCAGCTTTGCCGCCATTTTCTTATATTTTTTTTATAAAATTAAATATTTCAATATTTAAAAAAACAAAGCATCAATCCATATCGATCCAAAATTCACGCGGAACCTTTCCTGATTCCCGCGCATTCCAATTCTTCCTTTTCACGCGTTACCACGCGCCGGAGTGATCCTCGGTCTTCAGGGCCCTCTCCAATTCCGCCAGGAAGACCTTCCGCGGCGTGGGCTGGAACCCGTAGGCGAGAAGCCCCTCGTGGGGAAGCTGGCCATCCAGGAGGGTGAAGCCCCATTCCGCCAAGCGCCGGTCGAGGGCGGCCAGGGCCGCCCGGCTGGCCTCCGGCTCCAGGCTGAACATGCTCTCGCCGAAGAAGGCGCCCCCCAGCGCCACGCCGTACAGCCCGCCGCAAAGGCTCCCGTCGCGCCACGCCTCCACGCTGTGGGCGTGGCCCGCGCGGTGGAGATCGCCGTAGGCCTCCCGCATCTCGGGCGTGATCCAGGTGCCGTCCTGGCCGGGACGGGGCACGCCGGAACACTGCGCCACCACCGCGTCGAAGGCGGTGTCGAACCGGATCTCGAAGGGACGCTGGCGGAGCGCGCGGCGGGTGCGGGCGGAAAGATGGAGGTGGCCCGGCCGCAGGACCGCGCGTTCGGGCGGGGACCACCACAGCAGCGGATCGTCCTCCCCGAACCACGGGAAGATCCCGCTGCGGTAGGCCAGCAGGAGCCGCGCCACGCCGAGGTCTCCGCCCACGGCGAGGAGGCCGTCCTCGGCCAGGTTGGGGTCGGGAAAGGTCAGCCGGTCGGTCAGCTGAAAGATAGGCACAGACGGCCGTCCTTGAGGTCCGCCGTGGCCTTTCCGCCCTTCGCCAGAGGCCCGAACAGCAGCGCCTCCGCGAGGGGGCGGCGCAGTTCGCGCTCGATGAGGCGGGCCATGGGCCGCGCCCCGAAGGCGGGGTCGTGGCCGCGCTCCGCCAGCCAGGCCCGGGCTTCGGGCGTGCACTCGAGGAGGACCTTCTTCTCCGTCAGCTGCGCCTGGAGTTCGGCCAGGTGCTTGTCCGCCACGCGGCCCATCTCCGCCCACCCCAGCGGGGCGAACTGGAGGATGGCGTCCAGGCGATTCCGGAACTCCGGGCTGAACGCCCGCTCCATAGCCCCGGTGGAGGACGTGCGGGCTCCCGATTCGGCGAAGCCCACCTGGCGGGCGGACAGATCCCGCGCGCCCACGTTGGTGGTCATCACCAGGACCGTGTGGCGGAAGTCGGCGGTGCGGCCGTGGCTGTCCGTGAGAGAGGCGTGGTCCATCACCTGGAGCAGGATCCCGAAGATGTCGGGATGGGCCTTCTCCAGTTCGTCCAGCAGCAGGACCGCGTGGGGGGATTTCCGAACGGCGTCCGTCAGCAGCCCGCCCTCCTCGTAGCCTACGTACCCCGGCGGCGCCCCGATCAGGCGCGCCACGGCGTGCTTCTCCTGGTACTCGCTCATGTCGAAGCGGAGGAACGCGATCCCCAGCGCCTTGGCGAGCTGCTTGGACAGCTCCGTCTTGCCCACGCCGGTGGGACCGGCGAACAGGAAGGAGCCCATGGGCTTCTGGGGATCCCGGAGACCCGACCGGGCCAGCTTGATGGCGCCCGCGATGGTTTCGCAGGCGAGGTTCTGGCCGAAGATCTGCGCCTTGAGCGCGGTCTCCAGCCCGGCCAGGGTCTCGCGGTCGTCGGCGGTGACGGAGGCCACGGGCACCCGCGCCATCCGGGCGATCACCGTCTCGATCTCGCCGACGCCCACCTGCTTGGCCCGGGCCTTCTTGGGCAGCAGCTTCTGCGAAGCGCCCGCTTCATCCAGGACATCCAGGGCGCTGTCCGGCAGCTTACGCTCCGGCAGGTGCTTGGAGGCCAGGCGCACCGCCGCCTCCAGGCCCTCGTCCGTGTACTTCACGCCGTGGTGGGACTCGTAGGACACCTTCAGGCCGTGCAGGATCGTCAGGGCCTCCTCCGGCGTGGGCTCGGTGACCTCCACCACCTGGAAGCGCCGCGACAGGGCTCGGTCGCGGTCCAGCGAGCCCTTCATGTCCTGGAACGTGCTGGCGCCGATGCACCGCAGTTCGCCCGACGCGAGCGCGGGCTTCAGGAGGTTGGCCGCGTCCATGGCGCCGCCCGACGTCGCGCCGGCGCCCATGAGCGTGTGCATCTCGTCCACGAACAGGATGGCGCCCGGCTCCTTCTCCAGAGCCTTGAGCACGGCCTTGAGCCGCTCCTCGAAATCGCCCCGGTAGCGGCTGCCCGCCACGAGCGCGCCCAGGTCGAGGGCGTAGATCCGGGCGTTCTCCAGCGGCGCCGGCACGTTCCGCTCGTGGATCCGCCGGGCCAGGCCCTCCACCAGGGCGGTCTTCCCGACGCCGGGCTCGCCCACCAGCAGAGGGTTGTTCTTCCGGCGGCGGCACAGCACCTGGGCCATGCGGGTGATCTCGCCGTCGCGGCCCATCAGCGGATCCAGCCTGCCCGCGGCGGCCCGGGCCACCAGGTCCGTGGCGTAGGCCTCCAGGGGATTCTCGGCGACGGCGACCTCTTCCTCCTCCACGTGGAGGTCGGCCTTCTTCGCGGGCTTCGACTTGGAAGCCGACGGCCCGTGGCTCAGGACCTTGAGCAGCGTCAGGCGCTTCAGCCCGTGCTGCTCCAGCAGGTGCCGGGCGTGGCTGTCGTCTTCCTCCAGGAAGGCCGGCAGCAGCTCGCCGCCCTCCACCTGGCCCCGCTCCGAGCTGAAGGCCTGGACCAGGGAGCGCTCCACGACCCGCACGAAGCCCAGGGTGCTGTGGGGCTGGACGGGATCGCCTTCCGGAACGGGCTGGAACACGGTCTGGAGGGTGGCCTCCAGGTCCTGACGGAGGGCGTCCACCCGCACGCCGCACTCCTTCAGGCTGCGGGCCGCGTGGGGATCGTCCAGCAGGGCGAGCAGGAGGTGCTCCAGGGCGACGTCCGCGTGGCGCCGGGCCTTGGCGAGGTCGAAGGCCCGCTGGAAGCCCAGGTTCAGGGCGGGACTGAGTTGCGGCGAATCAGGCATGGTCGGCCTCCACCGTCAGAAGCAGGGGAAAGCTTTCGCGTTCGGCCAATTGGCGGGCGCGCTCGGCGCGGGTCTCGGCCACGTCCTTGGTGTAGAGGCCCGCGACGCCCATCCCCGCGCGGTGGACCGCCAGCATGATGACCGTGGCCTCGGGTTCGGTCTTCCCGAAGACCGTCCGCAGGAGCCACACGACGAATTCCTGGGTGGTGTAGTCGTCGTTGTGGAGGATCACCTTCCACAGCCCCGGCGTCTCCACCTTCGCCCGCTGGCGGGTGAGGACCCGGCTCCCTTCCTTGGGCTGCTTGGGCATGGGCGACGTCCTCCGCGAGAGAGTCTAGGCGAAACGCACGAAGCCGCCCTTGGCCAGTTCCCGCAGGAACAGGGCCGTCCGGCGGGGGGTCTCGGGATCCTCGGGGAAGGCGGCGGAGACGGCTTCGGCCACCTCCGCCACGCTCCGGCTCCCGTCGCAGGCGCGCCACACCGCGGCGCCGCGCGCGTCCAGCTTCACCCGGTAGTTGGGCTTCCCCATCAGCCGCACCAGCCACGCCCACCGCGGCGACAGGATCTTGGGCCGGATCAGGACCACGCCTTCCCCTTCGCCGGGCTCGGAGGCCAGGGCCCGCACGGGGACCTGCACCAGGTAGGACGCATCGGGAAAGGGCTGCATGGACCACTCCGGGATCGGACGAAAGGGCGGGAGAAAACCGGTAGAGGGCAATGATAGGGGTTGTTTCCCGCCGGGCCTACTTCACTTGGGGGACGGGGCCCGGAAGCAGGCGGCGGCGGGCCCAGCTCTTGGTGAACTCGGCGCCGAACAGGAAGATCATCGCCGAGTAGTAGACCCACACCAGCAGCGCCACGAGCCCGCCGGCCGCGCCGAAGGCGCTGGCGACGGCGCTGGTGCCGATGTAGAGCCCGATCAGGGCCTTTCCGGCGGCGAACAGGAGGGACGTGACCATCGCCCCCGCCCATACGTCCGGCCACGGGGTGCGGGCGTCGGGCACGAAGCGGTAGATCAGGGCGAACAGCAGGGTAGCCAGGAACGTGAAACTCAGGAAATTCAGCACCTCGAGCAGGTAGGGGATGCGTCCCCACACGTGGGAGCCGAGCCCCGTCAGGGCCGCGCTGAGCACCAGGCTGATGACCAGCAGGAACCCGAACGCCAGGATCAGCCCCACCGCCATGATCCGGACCGTGATGAGGCTCCACAGGCCGCTCCGGGGGGACTTGGGCGTCTTCCAGATGAGATCCAGATCCGCCTTCAGCTCCGTGAAGACCGACGTGGCCCCGATCAGCAGGATGCCGACGCCGATCACCATGGACGACACCCCCCGGCCCGGCCGGTGGACGTGGTCGAGCAGGTCCTGGATGACCATGGCCCCGTTGTCCCCGATCAGCCCGCGGAGCTGGCCGAAGATCTCGCCCCGGGCGGCCTCCTGGCCGAAGACGAGGCCCGCCACCGACAGGGCGATCAGCAGCAGCGGCGCCATGGAGAACAGGGTGTAGTACGCCAGCGACGCGCCCATGCTGGCGGCGCGGTCCTCGATCCAGGCGAGCACGGTCTCTTTCATCAGAAGCCACATGACGGCTCCATGGATGGTGTCCGGGGCGGAATTGCGCAAGGATGCGGGATGGATTTTCGCCATCCTTTCGCCTGATCGCGCATTTATTTCTCTTTAAGCATTGAAAATTCCCAAATCTGCGGGAGCGGCGCCAAAGGTTCCCCTCATCCTATCACGTTTTTTCATGGCTTCAGTTTTTTTGAATATTTAAATTGAAAACACTAATCTTATGAAAAATAGAACTAAGAAAATTCAGGCAGGAACTGGCGCGGAGAGCCCGGTGGCCTACATTCCCCCTTGTCGTTCCCCTTGGCGTCAAGGCGCGAAGGTTTTTGATTGAGATCGGTGCCAAACAACAGTTCATTCTTAATATACTTACGAAGCAATCTCTCATAGTTCTTTTTAACTACGCTTCCGGCAGAGGGGCCGAAAGAGCCCCGGCACCGTTGGCATTGCCGGAACATGCGTGCTTCCTGGCGCCTTTTCGGGCAGCGCGTGCTTCATGCCCAGCCGCCCTTTCCGGCTTTCCCGGATGATTTTGAAAGCTCCATGGAACGATAGCGATCCTTTTCGTGCAGTTGAAAACCCCTTTTTAACCACCAAGGAGGATTCATGCTCTGGACCATCGCAGTCGTGCTTCTCGTCCTCTGGGCCCTCGGCCTCGTGAGCGCCTACACCATCGGCGGCTTCATCCACCTGCTCCTGGTGATCGCCATCATCCTCATCCTCATCCGCATCATCCAGGGACGGCGCCCCATCTGACGCGCCCCGGCGGACCTCCCTTCCGACCCCCCTTCCCAAGGAGCTTCCATGGCCGTTCAAGCCGTCCTTTTCGACGCGAAGACCACCACCACGCTGGTAAACCTGCTGAACCAGGCCCTGGCCGACACCATCGACCTGGCCTACCAGACCAAGCAGGCCCACTGGAACGTGAAGGGCTCGAACTTCTACGCCCTGCACCTGCTGTTCGACTCCCTCTACACGCAGCTCTCCACCTTCGTGGACGAGCTGGCGGAGCGCACCGTCACCATGGGCGGGCAGGCGCTGGGAACCGTCCGCGTGGCAGGGCAGAAATCCCGGCTGGAGGAATACCCCCTCGACGCCAAGGACAGCACCACCCACGTCAAGGCGCTGGTGGCGCGCTTCCAGGGCTACACCAAGAACGTGCGCGAGGCCATCCACAAGGCGGAGGAACTGGAGGACCAGGACACCGCCGACCTGTTCACCAGCGTCAGCCGCGCCATGGACAAGGCCCTGTGGATGCTCCGCGCCCACCTGGAAGTCGCCTGAGCTTCCCCGCTCCCGGGAGATTCCCATGTCCTCGACCCTCCAGATCGTCCTCATTCTGGCCATCGTCCTCCTCGTGGGCGCGGCGGTCCCCCTGCTCCTGCAAGTGCGCCGCACGGCGCAGACCTTCGAAAGATTTCTCCAGGGCGCCCAACGGGACCTCGCCCAGATCGCCGGCGACGTCCACGCGTCGCGGGTGCGGCTGGACGGCCTGAGCGATTCCCTGCGGGAATCCATCGACGAGGTGTCCGGCTTCGCCCGCGTCCTGGGCGAGGCCGGGCGCACGGTGAAGGACGTCAACGGGCGGGTGAAGCAGGGCATCGACCTGGCCTCTTCGCTGGTCGAAAGCATGCGGGGCGGCTTCCGGAACCTGCTGCCGACCCTCTTCAAGTCCCGCCCCGCCCAATAGGGCTTTCCGGCCGGGCGCCAGCGGTCCTCCTCCGGGGGGCCCGCCGGCGGCTGGCCGCCTTCGGGAGGAACCCATGCCTGAAGCCTTTCCTGAAAGCCGCTCCCTCTGGATGACGGAGGCCATTCCCCTTCCCCCCGCTTTGGACCGGAGCGTAGAGGCCGACGTCTGCGTGGTGGGGGCCGGCATCGCCGGGCTCACCACCGCCTACCTCCTCGCCCGGGCCGGCAAGTCCGTGGTGGTGCTCGACAAGGGGCCCATCGGCGGCGGGCAGACGGAGCGCACCACCGCGCATCTGGCGAACGCCATCGACGACCGCTACGTGCAGATCGAGCGGCTCCACGGGCGGGAGGGCGCGCGGCTGGCGGCGGAGAGCCACACCGAAGCCATCGCGTGGATCGAGCACATCGCGGAGCAGGAGAAGATCGCCTGCGACTTCCTGCGCGTGGACGGCCACCTGTTCTTGTCGCCCGGGGATCCCCTGGATCTCCTGATGAACGAGCTGGAGGCCGCGCGGCGGGCGGGCCTCTCCCAGGTGGAACTCCTGGAACGGGCGCCCCTGGCGGGCTTCGACACCGGCCCTTGCCTCCGCTTTCCCGCCCAGGCCCAGTTCCATCCCCTGAAGTACCTGGCGGGCCTGGCCCGGGGCTTCACGCGGCTGGGTGGGCGGATCTTCTCCGAAGCTCCCGTGGAAAAGGTCGCGGGCGGGAAGGTCGCCGCCGTGACCACCCGGGGCGGCCAGACCGTCACCGCCGCGGCGGTGGTGGTGGCCACCAACTCGCCCATCAACGACATGTTCGCGATGCACACCAAGCAGTACGCCTACCGGACCTACGCCATCAGCGCGCCCATCCCGCGGGGTTCCGTCCCCCTCGGCCTCTACTGGGACACCCAGGAGGCCTACCACTACGTGCGGGTGCAGCCCGGCGGCGACGACGCGACGGACTTCCTGATCGTCGGCGGCGAGGACCACCACACCGGCCACGACGACGAGGGGACCGCCCGCTACGGAAAGCTGGAAGCCTGGGCCCGGGAGCGCTTCCCGACGATGGGGAAGGTGGCGTTCCGCTGGTCCGGCCAGGTGCTGGAGACCATCGACGGCCTGGCCTTCATCGGGCGGAATCCCATGGACGCCGACAACGTGTTCATCATCACCGGGGACTCGGGCATGGGCATGACCCACGGCACGCTGGGCGGGATCCTCGTCAGCGACCTGATCCTGGGGCGGAAGGAGACCGAAGGCTGGGCCAAGCTGTACGAGCCCTCCCGCAAGACCCTCCGCGCCCTCGGGACGTTCGCCAAGGAGGCCTCGCAGATGGCCTGGCAGTACACCGACTGGCTCACGCCGGGAGAAGTGGCGTCCGCCGACGAGATCCCCACCGGCTCGGGCGCCATTCTCCGGCGCGGGCTGGCCAAGGTCGCCGCCTACCGGGACGAGAAGGGCCTCGTCCACGAGGTGTCGGCGACCTGTCCCCACCTCGGCGGCGTCGTGTGCTGGAACGCGGCGGAACGCACCTGGGACTGCCCCTGCCACGGCTCCCGCTTCGATCGGCTGGGCAAGGTGATCGCGGGGCCCGCCATCACGGATCTCGCGCCGGCCGAAGAAGCGGGGGACTAGCCATGGAGCCCCCGCGCTCGGCGCCCGGACGGACTCGCGCGGGGGTTGTGCGCTTGGAGTGTTCGATGCGGACGCTCGTCAGCGCGGGGCTGATCGCGGCGGGCGTGTGGGTCCTGGGCCGGATGCTGCCGGTGATCCTGGTGCTCCTGGCGGCGCTGATGCTCGTGGGCACGCTGGGCCCGATCATGCGGTGGCTGGGCAACCGCGGGCTGTCGCGCAACGCCAGCATCGCCGTGGTGTTCTCCGCGCTGCTGCTGGGAATCCTCCTGTTCGGCCTGCTCACCGCGCCGGCCCTGGTCACCCAGGCCGGGGCGTTCTTCGACCATGAGCCGGTCCTGCGCGGGCGGCTGGCGGAACGGCTGAGCCGCTCCCGCCTGACCCTGCCCCTCGCGGAGGTCCTCCAGACGGTGCGCTACGGGGATCTGGTGAAGGCGGGCGCGGCCCATGCCGTGGACCTCTCCACCCGCATCGTCGTCGCCGGCGCCTACGTGGTCAGCGCCTTCTTCCTGGCCCTGTACATCATGGTGGACCAGGACCGGCTGCGGGGCGGGCTCTACGCGCTGGTGCCGCGGAACCACCACATCCGCTTCTCCCGAATCCTGCTCAACCTCGAAGCCATCGTGGGCGGCTACATCCGCGGGCAGCTGGTGACGTCCGCCCTGATGGCGGTCTTCGTCTTCCTGCTGCTGGTGGGGTGCGGCGCCTCCAGCGCCACGTCCATCGCCGTGGCGATCTTCGCCGCCGTGGCCGACGTGCTGCCGTACATCGGCCCCTTCTTCGCCGTGGGCGCGGTCCTCCTGGCGGTGGCCTCCAAAGGCCCGGTGGTCCTGCTTATCGCCCTCGTCCTCATGCTGGTCTACGAGGAGATGGAAAGTCGGCTGCTCCTCCCCCGCATCTATAGTCGGACCCTGCGCCTGCCCTCCTCGGTGGTGTTCTTCTCCCTCTTGGCCGGCGGCACCCTGCTGGGGATCGTGGGCGCCTTCCTGGCCCTCCCAGTGGCCGCCGCCATCCGGATGCTGACCCGCGAACTGCGGATGGAGATGCCCGGCGAGACGGAGACCCCGCGCGATGTCCAGGCGCGGGAACGGGAAGCCCGCTGCACAGAGGAATACGCGCGGAAGACGGCGGGCATGCGCGCCGCGGAGGCCGCGCCCATCGCGCTGGCCCTCGCCGGGAGCTATCGCAGCGAGGAGAGCGCATGAACCCACCCCCCGTTTCCCGGCCCTCCGAAGCCGAGCGCAAGAAGGGCGACGGCCCCTGGAGCTGGATCGGCCCCGGCCTGGTGACGGGCGCGGCCGACGACGATCCCAGCGGCATCGCCACCTATTCCCAGGTGGGCAGCCGGTTCGGCCTGGGGATGCTGTGGACCCTGGTCTTCTCCTATCCGCTGATGGCCGGCGTGCAGGAAATCAGCGCCCGCCTGGGCCTGGTGACGGGCCGGGGGCTCGCCGCCAACATCCGCGACAAGTTCCCCTCGCCGATCCTCATCACGGCGATCCTCCTCCTGATGGTGGCCAACACCCTCAACATCGCGGCCAACATCGGCGCCATGGCGGCGGCCCTCCAGATGGTCGCGGGAGGCCCTCAGCTCGTCTACGTGGGCGGGTTCGGCCTCGTGTGCCTGCTGCTGCAGCTCTTCATTCCGTACCACAGCTACGTCGCC
This sequence comes from Geothrix sp. 21YS21S-4, assembly GCF_030845995.1. Classification (NCBI taxonomy): domain Bacteria; kingdom Pseudomonadati; phylum Acidobacteriota; class Holophagae; order Holophagales; family Holophagaceae; genus Geothrix; species Geothrix sp. 21YS21S-4. The sequence continues at coordinate 409,594 of NZ_CP132719.1, read as the reverse complement.
ATCCTCAAATGGCTGTGCGTCAGCCTGTTCGCCTACGTGGCGGTGCTGTTCGCGGTGAAGGTGCCCTGGCTGCGGGTGCTCCGGTACTCCTTCCTCCCCTGGATGCGGTGGTCGAAGGACGCCGTCACGGCGGTGGTGGCGGTCCTGGGCACCACCATCAGCCCCTACCTCTTCTTCTGGCAGGCGTCCGAAGAAGTGGAGGAACAGGAGCTGGATCCCAACGCCCAGCCGCTGAAGGAAGCCCCCGAGCAGGGCGAGATTCAGCTCCGGCGGATGCGGCCGCAGACCTGGGCCGGGATGGCCTTTTCCACTCTCGTCGCCTTCGCCATCCTGCTCACCGGCGCGGTGGTCCTGAACGCCCACGGCGTGCGCGACATCGAGACGACGCGCCAGGCGGCGGAAGCCCTGCGCCCCGTGGCCGGCCGCTTCGCTTTCCTGCTGTTCGGGCTGGGGGTGATCGGCTCCGGGCTCCTGTCGGTGCCCGTCCTGGCGGGATCCTGCGCCTACGCGATGGCCGAGGCCCGCCGCTGGCCCATGGGCCTGGAGAAGAAGGCCGGGCGGGCCCGGCGCTTCTACGGGGTGATCGCGATCACCACCCTGGGAGGCACGCTGCTGAACTTCACTGGGATGGACCCCATGAAGGGCCTGTTCCTCAGCGCCGTGGTCAACGGCGTGGCCGCCGCGCCGATCCTGGGGATGCTGATGCTGCTCACCGCCCGCGCGGACGTGATGGGCGAGTTCACCCTGCCTCCCTGGCTGAAGGTGCTGGGGTGGTCCGCGACAGCTGTGATGGCGGCGGTGAGCCTCGGCCTGTTCGCATTCATGCGCCCCTGACCCGCCCCTCAACTGCGCCGGTCCGTGCCGGCCCCTTCCCCGGAGTCCCCCGTGACGCGTTCCCCCAGCCCCCACGAAACGGCCCCCCGCACCGGCGTGAAGGGCTTCTTCCGCAGGCGGTGGGTCCGCGTCATCGGCGGAATCGTCCTCGCCTTCGCGGTGTTCACCGTGGCCCTCCTGTTCGTCGACGAGCCCCTCCGCCGGCAGATGGAGCGCCGGATGAACGACAAGCTGCAGGGCTACCAGGTGGAGATCCCCCGCCTGCACCTGTCGCTCCTGGGCGGCTCCATCACCCTCCGGGACCTGAAGGTCCGCCAGGTCGCCAATCCCGAGCCCCCGATCCTGCTGCTCCCCTACCTCAAGGCCAGCGTGCAGTGGCGGGAGCTGCTCAGCGGCCGGCTGGTGGCGGATTTCCGCCTGGAGCGGCCCCAGGTCCACATCAACCTGATCCAGCTCCAGCAGGAGCAGGCCAACCCCACGCCGGTGAAGGACCAGGGCTGGCAGGACGCGGTGGAGCAGATCTATCCCCTGAAGATCAACCTCGTGCGGATCCACGACGCGCACGTGGTCTACATCGACAAGGATCCGAAGAACCCCCTGACCCTCTCCCACCTGGAGCTGGTGGCCAACAACATCCGGAACATCCACTCGGCGGACCGCGACTACCCCTCGCCCTTCCACGCCTCCGGCGTCGTGTTCGACACGGGCCGGGCGTCGGTGGACGGCCACGCGGACTTCCTGGCCAAGCCCATCCCCAGCGTCCAGACGGCCTTCCGGGTGGAGAACGTGCCCATGGCCGCGGCGCGGGCCGTCATCGCCCGGGCCAACCTGGACCTCCGCGGCGGCACCTTCGGCGTCAACGGGGACCTGGAGTATTCCCCCAAGGTGAAGACCGCCCGCGTCGCCAACCTCACCGTCCGCGACCTGCACCTGGATTACATCCACACCGCGGCCACCGCCAGCGCCGAGGCGGCGCGGAAGGACCAGGTGGTCTCGGCGGCGAAGCAGGCCTCCAAGTCGGAGATCGCCCTGAGCCTGGAGGAGCTGGAGGTTTCGCGCAGCACGCTGGGATTCGTGAACCGCGCCGCCAAGCCCAACTACCGCGTCTACATGGCGGACACCCGCATCAGCCTGCACAACGTCACCAACCAGAACGGCCTCGGGCCCGCCCGCGGCCAGCTCTCGGGCCGGTTCATGGGCAGCGGCCCCGCCCGGGGAAAGGCGGTCTTCCATCCCGGGAAGGCCGGTCCCAATTTCGACCTCGACCTGCAGGTGGAAGGCACCTCCCTGGAGACGCTCAACGACATGCTGCGGGCCCACGGGGGATTCGACGTCTCCAAGGGCACGTTCTCGGTCTACAGCCAGGTCCGGGTGCAGGACCAGCAGCTCTCCGGCTACGTGAAGCCCTTCTTCAAGGACGTGAATGTCTACGACCGCCAGATGGACAAGGACAAGTCGTTCTTCCGCCGGCTGTACGAGCGGCTGGTGGGCCTCGCGGCGCGGATCCTGGAGAACCGCCGCGACGAAGTGGCCACCAAGGTCGAGCTGCGCGGCTCCCTCAACGATCCCAATTCGAACATCTGGCAGGTGATCGGCCGGCTGCTGCAGAACGCCTTCATCCGCGCGCTGCTGCCCGGCTTCGACCGGGGCGCGCCGGCCCCCGCGGGCGATCCCAAAAAGGCGGAAAAGGATCAGCCTCCGCCGAAGAAGCAGAAACCCGCGGAAAAGCCCGAAGCGCCGAAGGCCAAACCGAAGGTGGAGGCGCCGGCCTGATACCTCTTTGCATTCGAAGAATAAGGATCACCACCAAGACGCCAAGGACCCCAAGAAAGACAAAAGCAGGGTCTTTGATGCAGTTCTTGGAGCCTTGGCGATAAAAAGGGTTGGGCTTGAGCGCCCATGGGTATGAGGCTTCAGCCCTCGCGCTTGCGCCCCACCAGGCTGAACAGCGACACCACGCCGTCGTCGTCCCGCATCACGGCGCGCATGATGGGATCCACTTCCCGGCCCGGCTCGCGCCACTGGGCGTACTCGCGGAGCAGGCGGCCGCTCTCGGCCAGATAGGCGCCGTGCACCACGTCCACCAGCCCCGTCTTCTCCCAGTGCTGGCGCCACCAGGCGAGGCTGTGGACGTAGGACCAGTGCTCCTCATACTCGCTTCCCAGGCAGGGCGGCGCCAGCTCCGGCGAGGCCACCTCGTGCAGGAGCGCGACATCCACCACCCCCAGCCATCCGGCGGGCTTCAGGAAGGGCGCCAGGTAGGACAGGTAGCGTTCGTCCGTCCCGTAGTACAGCCAGGAATCGATGGCCACCACCGCATCGAAGAAGCCCTCCGGAAAGGGCAGGTCGCGGGCGTCCAGCCGCAGCGGAAACACGCGGTCGCCGACGCCGCATTCCGCCGCCCGCAGGAAGTTGTCGGTGGGCGAGACCTCCCGATCCGCGGCCCACACCTGGACCCCGAACTCCCGCGCCAGGAAGATCGAGGTCGCCGCCCGGCCGCAGCCCAGGTCCAGGACGCGGTCCCCTTCATGAAAGGGGAGATGCCGCGCCAGGAGCTCCGCCTGGCACAGGGGATTCTCCCCCAGCGCGTTCTCCCGCACCCAGTCGGGATCGTAGGTCGCCGTGCGGGGGAAGGCCACGGCGAAGGGGGGTTCGGTCATGGCAGCTCCCTATATAAAAACCAGGGTCGGAAGATCCGGCCCTGGTGAATCCGAAACATAGGCTGTGGGCGCCTGGCGTGGCGCGCCCCGTTCAACGCCCCCACACCATGCCGAGGCCGAGGCTGTTCACCCAATCCCGGCGGTTGCTCGCCGCCTGGGTCTGGACGTACTTGGAATCCGCGGACACGGCGAACAGCTCGCCCACCCGCCACTGGACGCCAACACCGGCGTGGTAGTTGATCCGGGCGGTCCGGCGGCCGCTGTCGGAGAATTCGGCGCTGGTCTGGGTGAGGCCCAGGCCCGCCGCCACATACGGGAAAACCTTGCTGCCGGCCGGATTGAGGTTGAACAGGGCGCTGCCGAAATACTGCGTCTGATCCCCGTCGGCGAGGGCGCCGGCCGTGGACGCGCGAAGATCGGTGCGGACCGCCCTCGCTTCCACGCCGAAGCCGTTGGTCAGCCATCCCCCATAGCTCAGGCCGTAACCCCCTTCATTGGAAGCGGGAAAATCGGAGTCGAAGCGGGTGTGGGTCCCATGGACGAAGACCCAGTGGGTGCCCTCCTGGGCGGAGAGGGAAAGGCCGGCGCAAAGGGCAAGGGCGAGGATGCTGAAGGGTCGTGTCATGTCCGCTCCGGAAAAAAGGCGGATGGGGAAAATGGGCCCGGGAACCGGAGTTCCCGGGCAACGGGCGGCGCAGCTACACGGCGCCGCTGAGTTCTTCGTCCGACCCGGACCGGCGGCCGTCTTCCCGGCCCGAGGCCATCTCGCGGGCCTTGCTGCGCACCTTGCGGCTGGCGGACTTCACTTCGTCCACGGCCTCGTCCTTCAGGTCGTCCCAGGTGTCCTCCGCCTCGTCGAGCAGGGCGCTGGCCTTCCCCCGCAGCCGGCGGCCCAGGGACCGGAGGTCATCGCACAGCTCGGAACCGCGCTTGGGGGTGGTAAGGGCGACCAGTATGGCGCCGATGGCGGCTCCGCCCAGGAAGGTGAGGACGGCGGTGCTGCGAGGGCTCATCTCGTGACTCATGGTGTGTCTCCTTGATCCGCCTCGGAGGCGGGACGTGGTTCCTGTTCAGGCGAGCTTCCGGCCGGGGATGAGCCCCATGCGGATCGACTGCGCGGATTACTGCACGCGCATCTTGTTGTCGACCCGCTTCACGCCGTGGATGTCCTCGACGATCTTGGTGACAAGATCCTTCTCCGCGGCGTTCTTGGCTTCGCCCTGGAGCGTCACGGTGCCCTTGTTGGTGGTGACCTTGGTGTTCACCGCCGACGTGGACTGATGGAACAGGAGGGCCGACTTCACCTGGGCGGTGATGGAGGCGTCGTCGATCTTCTCGCCGACGGTGCTCCCGCTCTTGAGCTTGGGCGATCCGTTCTTCCCGATGGTCATCTGGTTGGATACGCTCCGCACGCCCTTCACATCCTTGGCGTACTGGGCGGTGAGTTCGCGCTGGGCGGCGCTGTCGGCTTCTCCCCGCAGGGTCACGACGCCGTCCTGGGTTTCCACCGTGGTCCCCGTCGCGCTCACGTTCTTGTGGAAGAGCAGCGCGCTCTTCACCTTGGCCGTGATCCACGCGTCGGAGTTCTCGGAGGGCTGGTCGCCCTTCACCGTGAGCTGGTTGTTGACGTTCGACACGCCGGGGATATCGGCCGCCGTCTGTTCCGCCAGGCTGCGGTGGAAGGACTCGGAGACGGTGCCGGACAGCGTGACGACGCCGTTCTTGGCCTCGACCTTGATGTCGTCATCCTTGAGGTAGGTCTTGTAGTTGTAGGAATTCTTGATCGCGGATTCGATGGTCGAATCGTTGTTCCGCGCCATCAGAGGCGCCGTCCCCACGGCCATCAGTACCACAGGGGCAAGCAGACTTTGGTAAGTGGGCTTCATGATGCTCTCCTTGAGGTAAGTGAAGATCTCGGATCGGTGGGGTCCATTCCCGGGTCACGGACGCGCGGAGAGGCCGTGGGCTTCCCCGTGCTGGAGTCCGGGCGACTGGCCCAAAAGCCAGCGAGACGATGGATCGAATCGGACCGTCTACCCCCGCCGCAGCGTGTTCGGCGTCTGGGGTGCCGGACAGCGTGACGACGCCGTTCTTGGCCTCGACCTTGATGTCGTCATCCTTGAGGTAGGTCTTGTAGTTGTAGGAATTCTTGATCGCGGATTCGATGGTCGAATCGTTGTTCCGCGCCATCAGAGGCGCCGTCCCCACGGCCATCAGTACCACAGGGGCAAGCAGACTTTGGTAAGTGGGCTTCATGATGCTCTCCTTGAGGTAAGTGAAGATCTCGGATCGGTGGGGTCCATTCCCGGGTCACGGACGCGCGGAGAGGCCGTGGGCTTCCCCGTGCTGGAGTCCGGGCGACTGGCCCAAAAGCCAGCGAGACGATGGATCGAATCGGACCGTCTACCCCCGCCGCAGCGTGTTCGGCGTCTGGGGTCCCGGACCCCCTTCTTCAGTTCTTCAGGCTTCTCTCCGCAGCGCGGAAGGAAGGTCTAGCGCTTGTTGCCGCTGGTGCCGCCGGAATGGCTGCCGCCCTGGCTTCCGGGCTGGTTGCTCTGGGTCCCGGAATTCTTCTTGGTGGAGTCCTTCAAGGAGTCCTTGGAGGAATCGGAACCCTGCTCCTGCTTCCGCCCGCTCCCGCCGGTGTGGCTGCCGCCCATGGACCCGGAACCGCTGCCGGACCCGCTGTTGGTATTGGCCGCTTCCATCCGCCCCGTCTGAGGCTCGTCGCCCACAGGGCGCTGCTCGTTGGGATCGTGCGTTCCGTACTTGGTCATAACGACTCCTGATGGCAGCCATGGCTGCTGAAGTGGCCGAAGCCACTGCCCCGTCTGGAAATCCAGCCTGGGCTCGTTAAGCGATGCTGCTCAGCCGGTGGGGCAATCTTGGCGCTTCTGCGTCAAGGTGAGCAGCGAGTGAACCCAATGTAGCCCCCCCCTCCAGGCGCGCCACCCCTGCCGTGATTTTCTTATTCATTTTTTTGTAATTTTAATTATTTAAATATTTAAAAAATAGATCGAAAGAAGTATGGTCTTCAAAAAATGCCTTCTGAGGAACCTTTCCCCACCTCCTCGTATCCAGGTCTCCCCTCTCGGCTCGAGCCACGAAAAAGGGGCGCGGTCGCCCGCGCCCCCGAGGTGGAAATCCGATCGGCTAGAAGTTGGCGCTGGGAGGCGCGGGCTCGTCGGCTTCGCCGGCGTTGTCGAGGGGGACCTTGATGAGGTAGACGGCGATCGCGGCCAGGATCAGCAGGCTGATCCAGAACATGCCCGGCCGCGCGACGAGCTTGAAGTTCACCTCGAAGAAGGCCAGCGACGCGAAGAGCAGGCCCACCAGCGCCTCGCCGGCGATGAGGCCCGCGGCCAGGAGGACGCCATTGTTCTCCACGCGCACCTTCTGGGCCTCGTTCAGCCCGCGCTTGGCGCCGAACATCTCCACCGCGCCCTTGATCAGGCCGCCGAGGAAGATGGCGAAGGTGGTCTCCAGCGGTAGGTACATCCCCACCGACACGAGCATGGGGCTCTTCACCTGCATGAGGATGAAGGAGAAGCCCATCATCATGCCGACGATGATCAGGGGCCAGGCCATCTTGCCTTCTACGATCCCGCGGCTGAGGAGGGCCATCAGGCCGGCCTGGGGCGCGGCGAGCTGCTTGGAGCCGAACCCGGCGTCCAGGTTCAGCACGGCCTTCTTCTGGTCCGCGGGGAGCTGCTTCACCTGGTCCAGGGTGTAGGTCTTGCCGTCGGGGGCGGTGACCACCTGGACCTGCTGGGCGGTCAGCTCGGCGATCCGCTTGGTGCCCTGGGCGGTGATGTCGCCCTCGTGCAGGACCATCAGGGGAATGAACAGCACGACGGACGCCAGGGCCACGCCCAGGATGTCGCCCATCTCCATCCGCCAGGGGGTGCCGCCCAGGATGTGGCCGGCCTTCAAGTCCTGGAGCATCTCGCCCGCGACGGCGGCGCTCACGCACACGATGGCCGCCACGCCGAGCACGGCCGCCACGCCTTCCTGGCCCTTGGCGCCCAGCATCACCATCACGAGGGCCGTCACGACGAGCGCCGTGAGCGTCAGGCCCGAGATGGGGTTGTTGCTGGAGCCCATGATGCCCACCAGGTAGCCGCTGATGGCCGCGAAGAAGAACCCGAGGATGACCATCACGAGGGCCGCCACGAAGGCGGTGATGCCGCTGAGGTGGAAGATCTTCCACGTCACGAAGAAGGCCACGACCGCCGCGAAGCCGATTCCGCCCAGGACGTAGGTGAAGGGCAGGTCCTTGTTGACGCGGTCCACCACCTGGTCGCCGCTGGCGGCCTTCTTCACGTCGGAGACGGAGCGGGCGAGGCCGGCGCCGAGGCTCTTGCGCATCTTGAACAGGGTGAAGCCGGCGCCCACGAGCATCCCGCCGATGGCGATGGGGCGAACAATGAACTTCCAGACGGCGTAGGAGAGGGCGATCCAATCCCCTTCAGCCGCGCCCTCGGGCAGGACGCCGGGGGCGAGGAAGTAGGTGATGATCGGGACGAGCAGGCCCCAGGCGATGATCCCGCCCGAGAAGTTCAGGGCGCCGAGCTTGGGCCCGATGATGTAGCCCACGCCCATGTAGGCGGGGCTGATGCCGGGGGAGCTGAGCAGCATCCCGCCCATGACCTTCGCCTTCCAGTTGGCGGCGAGGGTGATGGCGGAGGTCTTGAAGGCGATGAACTTCTCCCAGGTGCTGGCGAAGAGCGAAAGCTGGACCAGGGCCTGGACGCCGGCGCCGATGCCCATGGCCCCGAACAGGAAGGTCGTGCCGCTGCCGCCCCGCGCGCCGGCCTTGTGGATCTCGGCGGCGGCCACGCTCTCGGGATAGGGCAGCTCGGCGTCCTCGACCATCACGCGGCGGAGGAGGGCCACGAACATGATCCCCAGCACACCGCCCGCGAACATGATCAGCGAGCTGGTGACGTAGTTCCCGGCCGTGAAGAACTTCGGCCAGATCCCGCTGATCACGAAGGCGGGCAGGGTGAAGATGGCGCCGGCGGCCACGGACTCGCCGATGCTGCCCACCGTGCGGGCCATGTTCTCTTCGAGGATCGTGCCCTTCATCAGCTTGATGAGGGCCATTCCGATCACCGCGGCGGGGTAGGTGGCGGCGATGGTCATGCCGGCCTTCAACCCCAGGTAGGCATTGGCGGAGCCGAGGATCACGGCCATGATCAGGCCGATGAGCACCGCCCGCAGGGAGAACTCCCGCAGGTTCTGGTCGGAGGGGACAAAGGGTTGCATCGGTGCTCCTGGGGAGGACGCTGAAGGAAAACGGAAAGGCTGATGGAGCGGATAGTCTAATACATTGCCGATATCCCCATCCCATGCCGCCCCTCCTCACCAGCAAAGCCAATCCCCGCTTCCGGGCCCTCGCCGCGCGCCTCCGGCAGGGCGGCGCCCGGCGCGAGGCCACGGTGCTGCTGGGAGAAAAGCTGATCGAAGCCTGGGCGGCGGCCCGACAGACCACCGCCGGAAAGCGGCTGCGTCCCGCCCTCTGGCTGCGCCTGGAACAGACCGCTCCGCATCCTTTGGAAGCGGAACTGGACGTGGACGTTCAGGAGCTGGGCGAGGTGCTCATGCGGGAGCTGGCGGATGCCGGCAGCCCTCCGGCCCACGCCCTCCTGATGGACGTGGGACCCGAACCCGCCGGCCCGCTGCCCGCCCGCGTGCTCGGCGCCTGGGGCATCCAGGATCCGGGTAACCTGGGTGCCATCCTCCGCAGCGCCGCGGCCTTCGGCTTCCAGGAAGCCCTCCTCGGCCCCGGGTGCGCCGATCCGTTCCATCCCAAGGCCCTTCGCGGAAGCATGGGCGCCGCCTTCCTGCTGCCCCTGCGGAAAGCGGCCGCGCTGGCTGCCGATGAGGGCCACTGGTACGCCCTCGACGGCGGACCCGGCGCCCTGCCCCTGGCCGAGGCCGACCTGTCGGAACCTCTGCGCCTGTGGGTGGGGAATGAGGGCCACGGCTGGGCGGGCGCGGACCTGCCGCCCAGGGTCCGGCGCCTCGCCATCCCCATCCAGGGCGTAGAGAGCCTCAACGCCGCCGTGGCCGCGGGCATCGCCTGCTACGAAGCGGCGCGCCGGGCGGGCCGTTGACGCGCCCCGGGCTCCTGCGCCCCCTCGAAGCCGCTGTTCTCGCGGGCATCTTCGCCCTGGCCTTCCGCTTTCCGGGCGCGCTGGGAGGCTGGCTGGAGCCCGTCGCCGCCCTGGCCTTTCCGCTGCTCTTCCTGGAGGCGGCGTTCCGGGGGCGGCACGCGACGTGGCTCTGGCTGTCGCTGACGGGAGGACTGGTCCTCATCTTCCACTGGGTGCCGGCCACCCTCGCGACCAAGGGCGGCCTACCCTGGGCCGCGGCGCTGTTCGGGGGCGGGCTGTTCTACGCATGGGAAGCCCTGGGCTTCCTGCTGGTGGCGCTGGCCGCGCGGTGGATGCACCGCCGGAGCGGGGCCTTGGGCGCCGCTGTCGTGGCGGCTCTCGGAATCCTCGTGTGGGAATCGTGGGGCTTCCACATCTACACCTGGAGCTGGGGCGCGCCCTTCGGCGCCCTGCCCTGGACGGCGCGGTCCGCGGCCTTCCTCGGAACCCGCGGGCTGTCGGCCCTCGCGTGGGGCGCCGGCGCCTGGGCGGCATCGGCCCGCGCCGGGGGCGCCCCCGCGCGCCGCGTGCTGGCGGGACCGGCCTTCGCCGTCGCTCTGCTCGCGGGGCTGGGCGGCGCCTGGTTCCTCCTTCCCCGGGACGCGGAGCGCACCCTCGACGTGGCGATGATCCAGCCCAATTTCCCGCCCGGGCAACGGTGGGCGGGGATGGAACTGGAGATGTGGCAGCGCAGCGACGCGCTGCTGAGCTCCAAGGGCTGGCCCCGCGCCGGGCGCTCCACCCTCCTCCTGTGGCCGGAGAGTTCGGTGATGGGCCGCGACGCCCGCTCGGCCGAGCCGCGCCTGTCCGGGGAGGCGGCTTCCCGGGGCGTGGCGTGGCTGTTCGGAACCGAAGGCGGCTTCCAAAATCTCGTGCGCGGCGAGGCGCCCGGACGCGCGCCGTTCGTCTTCGCCAAAATCGAGCCCATGCCCTTCGGCGAGCGGATGCCCGGTCCCGCGCCCGTCCGCCGCTGGCTGGACGAGCGGATGGGCTTCATTTCCGAAGAGCCCGGCCAGCTCGCGCCGGGCTGCGCCTTCGAGGTGCCTTCGCCCGGCGGGATGATCCGCGTCCACCCGCTCATCTGCAGCGAGGCGCTTCTCCCCGAGCGGGCGCGGCGCGGGCTCGCGCTGGGGCGGGCGGATCTCCTCAGCAACCACACCAACGACGGCTGGTTCGACCGGAGCGTCGCCACGGACCTCCACGCCGCGCAGATCCGCCTGCGCGCCCCGGAGCTGGGCGTTCCGCTGCTGCGGGCCACGCTCACGGGAAAGTCCGGGATCTTCCGGCAGGATGGCCGCTTCGAGCTGTGGGGAGCGCCCCTCACCGAAGGCGCCTACGCGGTGAACCTGACCTGGCGGCCCATCCGGACGCCCGCGCGCTCGGCCTGGCTGCTGCCGCTCCTCGCGGGCGGGCTGGCGGCGGGAGCCCTGCTGATAGGATGGAGGGCCCTATCCAGGAAGGCCTGATGGACCGCGATTTCTTCGTACCGCAGCCCCTGTCGACGCCCCACGGGACCGTCGCCTTCTTCGATGAGACCTGGACCGTGGACCCCCGCGAGCTGCAGATCTTCTTCCAGGCGGAAGAGGTCTACTGGACGGCGGACCGCACCATCGAGCAGTGGCGGCGGCTCCTGGCCTGCTCCCGGCTGCTCACCGCGCGCCTGGTGCCCGAGGGCCACCGCGGCGGCCGGCTGGTGGGCGCCACGCGGCTGTGGTCCGATCACGCCTACGAAGCCAAGCTCTACGACGTGGTGACGGCCCGCGACCTGATGAGGGAGGGCATCGCCTCGGAGCTGGTGAAGTGGGCGCTGCGGCATCCCTGGGTGGGCGAGGTCCAGCGGTTCGTGCTGGAGACCCGCGACGCCGCCGACTTCTACCCCCGCTTCGGGTTCCGTGCGGGCCCGGACGTGGACAGCTTCCACATGCGCGTGGCCACCCACGACCTTCAGACACGGGGGCTCCGCTGAGCGACACCCTTCCCGGACTGCCCGGCGCGGCCCTCCAGCCCGTCATCCTCGCCAGCGGGAGCCCCCGCCGCCGGCACTGGATGGAGGCCATGCGCATCCCCTTCGAGCTGCAGGTTCCCCACGTGGACGAGACGCCCCTCCTGGAAGAGGAGCCCGGCGACCTCGTGCTGCGGCTGGCGGAGCTGAAGGCTGAAGTCGTGGCCGGCCGCAATCCCGGGCGCTGGGTGATGGCGGCGGACACCACCGTGGCGGTGGACCACCACACGCTGAACAAGCCCGTGGACGTGGAGGACGCTGTCCGGATGCTGACCCTCCTCCAGGGCCGCGCCCACCAGGTCCACACCGGCTTCTGCCTCCAGAAGGACGCCGCGGTCCACAGCTTCGTGGACACGGCCCAGGTCCGCTTCCGCCCCCTCACGGAGGCGCAGATCCGCTGGTACGTGGGAACTCGCGAGCCCATGGACAAGGCCGGCTCCTACGCCATCCAGGGAATCGGCGCCCTGTTCATCGAAGGCGTGGAAGGCAGCTTCTCCACCGTCATGGGCCTGCCCGTGGAGCGGATGGGAGCCCTCTTTCTCCACCTCGGCCTGCTGCGTCCGTGGGTGGGTTTTCCCGCGTAGCCCTAAAAAGCCCTGCCGTGGCAAAGGGGACTCGGGTGTCCAAACAGCCTAAAGATAGACCACCCGAAAATCCGCTTAGTCGCCGCATCTGTCTCAGAAAAAATAGGTAAACAATTCGGTGACACTGTTCTATCATCGTGACTTGCGGCACAACCTGCCAAATTGAGCGCCGGCGTGACCCATGCCCAGGCCTTTGATGTTGTCGAACCTTTATCACGGGCAATATCGCACTGATTTTTCCCCCGAGGGGGGCGCCCAGCGTGCGGGAATTCCTTCCCACGCCCGCACCGTGTGCCAAACTCTCCGGCGACCCGTCCTGTTTCCTCCCCCAGTTCCCCGCCGTTTCCGCTTTCCAGCCTTTTGCAGAGGTTGTGCATGCACCCATTCGACCGAGCGTTCCGCTTCGTCCTGCCCGCCGGGGCCGCGGCGGTCCTGATCACGGTTCTCGCCGTGGGCTGGATCGCGGAGCCGGACCGCTTCGCCAAGGGCTACGCGCCCGAGCAGCCCATCGCCTTCTCCCATCAGCTCCACGCCGGCACGCTGCGGATGCAGTGCCAGTACTGCCATTCGGGCGTCGACAAGTCCCGCATCGCGGGCATCCCGAGCGTGGACCTCTGCATGGGCTGCCACAAGGTGACCCGGACCGACCGGCCCGACATCCAGAAGCTGGCCCGGATCGCGGCTTCGGGCGAACCCCTGCCCTGGAAGCGGGTCCACACCCTGCCCGACCACGTCTTCTTCGACCACCGGCCCCACGTCAACGCCGGGATCGCCTGCCAGAGCTGCCACGGCGAGGTGCAGACCATGCAGGTCGTCCGCCGCGAGATGGGCATGCGCATGGGCAACTGCCTCGCCTGCCACCGCGATCCCCACGCCGCCCTGCCCCCGGGCTCGAAGATCGCCAAGGGCCCCGAACACTGCGCCGCCTGCCACCGCTAGGAGCCGACGATGGCCGACGACCGCAAGCCGCTCCTGGATCGGGCCGCCGCCCTGGTGGCCGGGCCCTTCCTCCTCGGCCGGAGGGCCCTCGACCTCGTCTTCCTGCCGGACAAGGACGGGCCGCCCGCGGCGCCTGAAGCCGCTCCCCGCCTGACCGTCACGTCCCCCGAACACGCCATCAAGCGCCGCGGATGACCCGATGAAGACTCGACTCCCCGAACATGGCCCCCTCGAACGCCCGCGGTTCTGGCGCACCCTCGACGAGCGCGCCGAAACGCTGGAGGCCCAGCAGGCGGCCCACGACGAGTTCCTGCCGGGCGCTGTGCCCGCGGGCCCGGGCCAGAACGACGTCCACGGCCTGCCCTTCCAGGACGGCGTGACCCGCCGCGACTTCTTCGGGCTCGTGAGCGCCGCTGCGGCGCTGGCCGCCACCGTCGCCTGCGACCGCAAGGGCCAGGGGACCGTCGTGCCCTATACCAAGCGCCCGCCGGAAGTCGTTCCGGGCATCGCCAACTACTACGCCAGCGCCGCCCAGGAGGGCCGCCGCGTCTATCCCGTCCTGGTGAAGACGCGGGAAGGGCGCCCCATCCACATCACAGGCAACGACGAGCACCCCGGCGTGAAGGGCAAGACCAGTCCCCGGACCATGGCTGATGTCCTGCGCCTCTACGATCCCGACCGCCTGCGGGCGCCGAAGGCCGACGGCCGCACCACCGGCTGGGCCCAGGCGGAAGCCCGCCTCCATGGCGCCCTGAAGGACGCCAAGGCCGCCGGCCGGCCCGTGCTGCTGATCTCCGGCGCCGTCGCCTCGCCCACGCGGAAGGCGCTGCTTGCGGATCTGAAGGCCGCGCTTCCCACGCTGGAGTACCTGGCCTTCGAGCCCGCCGCCGGGGACGCCGCGGAAGTGGCCGCCCAGGCCAGCTACGGCCAGTCCGTGGTGATTCAGCCCCGCCTCGACCGCGCCGACGTCATCCTGTCGCTCGGCGCGGATTTCCTGAGCGGCGAGGATCCGGAAGCCCAGGCCGCCTGGGGCGCGCGCCGCCGCCTGAAGACCGCCCACGACTCCATCAACCGGCTGTGGGTCCTGGAAGGGCCCCTCACTCTGACGGGGACGAACGCCGACCAGCGCGTACCCGTCGCGCCGTCGCGCCTCGCGGCCGTGGCCTTCGCCCTGGCGCGCGAGCTGGGCGGCCTTCCCGCGGGCACCGACCTGTCGGCCATTCCGGCCGGCGCGCCGAAGGAAATCCCCGCCCAGGTCTGGTCGAAGCTGGTGAGGGATCTCCACCGCGCGGGCCGCCGGGCCGTCGTCCTCTGCGGCGCCCACATGCCCGCGGAGGTCCACCAGGCCGCCCACCTGCTGAACGCCCTGCTGGGCTCCGAGGCCGTGGCGGCGCAGCCCGCCGAGCCCCTCGCCACCGTGAGGGAGCTCCAGGCCGCCGTCGACGGCATGGCCGCCGGTCGCTACGCCGCCGTCGTCTTCTGGGGCGGCAATCCCGCCTTCGCCTTCCCCCGCGCCGCCGCATGGAAGGACGCCGTCGCCAAGGTGCCCTTCCGCGCCTGGATCGGCGAAGTGGAGGACGAGACCGCCGTCCAGTGCCAGGTCCTGCTGGCCGAGAGCCATTGGCTGGAGAGCTGGGGCGACTTCGACACCCCCGGCGCCGCGGTCCTGCAGCAGCCCGCCATCGGCACCCTCTACGACACCCGCCAGGGCGAAGAGATCCTCCTCGGCGCGCTGAAGGCCCTGGGCGCCGCCGCGCCGGACACCTACCACGCCTACCTTCAGGCCCGATGGAAGCGCGCGGTGCTCGGGTCCGGCAGCTTCGAGCAGGCCCTTCACGACGGTCTGGTGAAGACTGAGGCGAAAGCACCCCTCGCCTTCAAGGGGGCGTCCGTGGCCGCCGCGGCGAAAAAGGCCGCCGAGACGAAGGCGGCGGGCCTGGAACTGGTGCTCTTCCCCGGGTTCGCCACCCACGACGGGCGCCACGCCAACAACAGCTGGCTCCAGGAGACCCCCGATCCCATCACCAAGATGACCTGGGACAATCCGGTGGCCGTGTCCGTCCAGGACGCCAAGGCCCTGGGCATCCAAGAAGGGGACTGGGTCAGCCTCTCCGTGGAGGGGACCAGCCTCCGCCTGCCGGCCGTGATCCAGCCCGGCCAGGCCCAGGGCGTCCTCGCGCTGGCCCTCGGCTACGGTCGCGGGACCGGCGGCGTGGCCAAGGGCGTGGGCGTCAACGCGTTCCCCCTGATGGGCCTGGATCCCGCCACCGCCAACGTCCGCCCCGGCGCGCGCCTGGCCAAGGCCGGCGGCCGGAAGGAGCTGGCCCGGACCCAGAGCCACCACCGGATGGAAGGCCGCGACCTGGTCCGCTCCCTCACCCTGGACGAGTTCGCCCACAATCCCCAGGGCCACCACCACATGCCGGAGCTGGTGACCCTCTACAAGGAAGCGGGTGCCTCCGCGGAACACAAGTGGGGCATGGTCATCGACCTCGCCGCCTGCACGGGCTGCTCCGCCTGCGTGGTGGCCTGCCAGTCCGAGAACAACGTCCCGGTGGTGGGGCCCGAGCAGGTGGCCCGGGGTCGCGAGATGCACTGGATCCGCATCGACCGCTACTACGAGGGCGAGCTGGAGAACCCCAAGGTCGTCCACCAGCCCATGCTCTGCCAGCACTGCGACCACGCGCCCTGCGAGAACGTGTGCCCCGTGAACGCCACGAACCACAGCCCCGACGGCCTCAACCAGATGGCCTACAACCGCTGCGTCGGCACCCGCTACTGCGCCAACAACTGCCCCTACAAGGTCCGCCGGTTCAACTTCCTGGAATACACCGCCTACAAGACGGAGCCCGAGATCCTGGTGAACAACCCGGAGGTCACGGTGCGGCCCCGCGGCGTCATGGAGAAGTGCTCCTTCTGCGTGCAGCGGATCAACGACGTGAAGATCCGCGCCAAGGGCGAGGGCCGCTCGGTCCGCGACGGCGAGGTGACCACCGCCTGCATGGCCGGGTGCCCCTCGGACGCCATCGTGTTCGGCGACCTGCGGGATCCCAATAGCCGCATCTCCCAGCTCGCCAGCGCCAGCCGCGCCTACCGCGTGCTGGAGGAGATCGGCGCCCGGCCCGCCATCACCTACCTGGCCGACCTGAAGAACCCCGCCGCCGAGGCCACCCTGGGAGGCTCCCATGCGCACTGAGGCCGCCCTCCCCGGCGCGATCCCCAAAGGCCTGATCGAGCCCGCGCTCACCGTGGGCCCGGTCACACCCGGCAGCCTCGACGATCAGGTCCTCGCCTTCCCCGAGACCAAGCCGCCCAAGCAGTGGTACATCGGCCTCGCCGTCACCCTCACCGCCCTGATGATCGGCGTGGGGTTCATCGGGTGGACCTTCTTCCACGGCATCGGCGCCTGGGGCAACAACAGCCCCGTGTTCTGGGCCTTCGACATCATCAACTTCGTCTTCTGGGTGGGCATCGGCCACGCGGGGACGCTCATCTCCGCCATCCTCTTCCTGTTCCGCAAGCGCTGGCGCAACGCCATCGCCCGCTTCGCGGAGGCCATGACGATCTTCGCCGTCATGTGCGCGGTGATCTTCCCCCTGATCCACGTGGGGCGGCCCTGGCTCGCCTTCTGGCTGTTCCCCTACCCCAACGAGCGCGCCGTCTGGACCAACTTCCGGTCGCCCCTGCTGTGGGACGTGTTCGCGGTGAACACCTACTTCTCCGTGTCGCTGATGTTCTGGTACCTGGGGCTCATCCCCGACATCGCCTCCATGCGCGACCGCACCACCAGCAAGATCCGGAAAACGATCTACACGGTGCTGGCCATGGGCTGGCGCGGCGCGGCCTCGCACTGGCAGCACTACGAGAAGGCCTACCTCCTGCTGGCGGGACTCGCCACGGGCCTCGTGCTCTCCGTCCACTCGGTGGTGAGCTTCGACTTCGCCACCTCCGTGGTGCCCGGCTGGCACATGACCATCTTCCCGCCCTACTTCGTGGCGGGCGCCATCTTCGCCGGGTTCTCCATGGTGGTGATCGTGCTGGTGGTGGTGCGCGAGACCATGCAGCTGAAGAACCTCATCACCATGCGTCACCTGGACGTGATGAACAAGGTGATCCTCGCCATGAGCTGCATCATGGGCTACAGCTACATGATGGAAGGCTTCACCGCCTGGTACTCCATGAACGAATTCCTGCACCACGGGTTCATGAACATCATCACGGGCACCTACGGCTGGGCGGGCTGGGTGACCATCAGCTGCAACATCCTCATCCCCCAGATCCTGTGGTTCAAGAAGGCCCGCGCCAGCTACTTCTGGATGATCCTGGTGGCCATCGGCGTGACGATCGGGATGTGGTTCGAGCGCTTCGTGATCATCGTGATCTCGCTCCACCAGGACTACCTGCCCTCCGCGTGGCGGATCTACAAGCCGACCATGACGGACTTCGGGATCCTCCTGGGCACCTTCGGGCTGTTCTTCACCCTGGTCCTGATCTTCGCGCGGGTCCTGCCCGTGATCGCCACCACGGAAGTGAAGGCGATCCTGCCGGACGCGCAGCCCTCCCACCATGGAGACGACCACCATGCCTGAGACGCCCCTCACGCCCGGGCGGTCCTACGCCGTGCTCGGCGTCTTCGCCACGCCCGACGCCCTCATGACGGCCATCCCCAAGGTGCGCGGCGGGGGCCTCGGCACCGTGGAGGCCTACACGCCCTACGCCATTCACGGAATCGACGACGCCCTGGGCCTCCGCCGCTCCCCCCTGGGCGGGATGGTCCTCGTCATGGGCGTCCTCGGCGCGCTGACGGCCTTCGGGTTCCAGTACTGGATCAGCGCCATCGACTATCCCATCGTGACCGGCGGCAAGCCGCCCGATTCATGGGAAGCCTTCATCCCCATCATGTTCGAGGTAACGGTCCTGTTCGCCACCTTCACGGCCGGGCTGGGGATGCTCCTGCTATTGAACAAGCTGCCCTTCTTCGGGCATCCGATGCTGTCCTCCCGGGCCATCAAGGGCATCACGCGGGACCGCTACGTCCTGGCCCTTGAAGCGGAAAACGACTTCTTCGACAGCGCCGCAGCGGCCCAGGCCCTGCGGGAAGCCGGCGCCGCCGATGTCGAAATCCTGCCCGCGCCGGACCGGAGCCCCTTCCTCACCAGCGACTACATCCTCCGCGTCGGCGGCGGAATCCTGATCGCCTGCACCGTGGCTGGCCTCGCGATATTCACCGCCATCAAGTGGTTCCCGCTCCTTCCCCCCATGAAGCACATGCAGGAGCAGCCCCGGCTGAACGCCCAGAAGCCGTCCGTCTTCTTCAAGGACGGTCACGGCATGCAGCGCCCGGTGGCCGGCACCGTGGCCCGCGGGCACCTGCCCACCGCGGCGGGCACGCAGGAAGAAGCCGCCAGCCTGGTGAACCCGCTTCCTCGCACCAAGGAGGTCTTCGCCGCGGGGCGGCAGGCCTACAAGAACCGCTGCGAGGTCTGCCACGGTCCCGTGGCCGACGGCCAGGGCAGCCTCACGGCCGCCTACGGCGGCAAGCCCGCCAACCTCCAGAGCCAGCAGTTCCGCGACTACCCGGACGGCAAGATCTACTGGACCATCGTGAACGGCAAGAACGCCATGCCCTCCCACGCCGCGGAACTGGGCGAGACCCAGCGGTGGGCCGTGGTGCACTACGTGCGCGCCCTCCAGCGCGCCCAGAACGCCAAGGACGAAGACCTGAAGGTGGGCGCGCGATGACCGGGACCAAGAACACCTCCAATCTGTTGTGGGGCGCCGTGGTCCTCGGGGCGCTGGGCGTGGCCGGCACCTACGTGGCCGCCGGCGCCGAGCGCTTCTGGGCCAACTGGGTGATGTGGTTCGTCCTGGTGTTCATCCTGGGGCTGGGCGCGCTGTTCATCGTCGCCCTGGAGCACCTCGTCAACGCCAAGTGGAGCGTCCCCGTGCGCCGGATCCCCGAGCGCATCGCCACCCTCCTGATTCCGGCCATTCCCGTGGGGCTCATCGCCCTGGGCGCCATTCCCGTGCTCTACCCCGGCGCCCGGCCGGAGGCGGCCCACCATCCGATCCTCGCGGGAAAAGCGTTCTGGCTGAGCCTGCCCTTCTTTTCCGTCCGCACGCTCATCGCCTTCGGCCTCTGCCTCCTGGGCCTATGGGTGCTGGTGGGCGGCTCGCTGAAGCAGGACACGACGCGGGATCCCGCCTTCAATTTCCGCGCCCGGAAATTCGCCCCAGGCTTCATGGCGATCTTCGCCCTGGTGATCACCCTCGTGGCCTTCGACTGGATCTCGGGACTCACGCCGGAGTGGTACAGCGACATCTTCGGCGTCTACGTCTTCGCGGGCGCCTTCCTCAGCGGACTGGCCGCCACGGTCCTGTCCGTCCTCTACCTCCAGGACCAGGACCGCCTGGGCGGCGTGCGGGGCGACCACCTCTACAACCTGGGCGGATTCCTGTTCGCCTTCACGGTGTTCTGGTCCTACATCGGATTCGCCCAGTACATGCTGATGTGGTACGCCAACCTGCCGGACGAGGTGATCTACTACCGGATCCGCCTGACCGGAGCCTGGCGCGCCGTCACCATCGCCCTGGCCACGCTCCACTTCATTCTGCCCTTCTTCGCCCTGGTGACCCGGGACGCGAAGAAGGATCCCAGGCGCCTGAGGCGGGTGGCCGTGCTCATGCTGGGCGCGCACGTCCTGGACATCTACTGGCTCATTTTCCCCGTGCTCGGCGCCAAGCCCCACTTCTCGTGGCCCGAGATCAGCTTCGCCCTCTTCTTCGTCGGCGGAATCCTGCTGTGGGTCCGCGGGGCGATGCAGAAGGGCGAGGACATGCCGGCCGGCGATCCCTTCCTCCGCGAGGGCCTGGAGTTCCGCCTATGAAGCTCAACGACTACCTCTCCCCCGAAGAGCGGAAGCGGCTGGGATCCGCGCTGCTGGTGGTGATCTGCTTCATCCTCATCGCCGCCTTCTTCGGCTTCACCGTCGTGCCCGGCCTGCGCTACCAGGCCCACACCACCAACGAAACGCCGGTGCAGCCCGTCCAGGGCGAGACCGGCTGGCTGGATCCCACCGAGTACCCCGCCACCGTCCGCAAGGTCATCCCTCCCATCGATCCCCAGACCGTGATGAAGCCCAATCCCGCCCTGATGGAGCGCGGCCGGACGGTCTACGTCCAGACCTGCGCCACCTGCCACGGGCTGGAAGGCAAGGGTGACGGACCCGGCGGCGCGGGCCTCAACCCCAAGCCCCGCAACTTCACCGCCGCAGCCGATTGGAAGAACGGCACGCGCCTGGAGGACATCTACAAGACCCTGGACGAGGGGATCAAGGGCAGCTCGATGGTCTCCTACAACTACCTCTCCAAGAAGGACCGGATGGCCCTGGCCCACCTGGTCCAGAGCATGGGCCCGTTCACCCACGGCGCCAGCGATCCCAAGGCCCTGGCGGCCCTGGAGAAGCTGTTCGCCAGCGCGGGGGAAGTCATTCCCAACAAGATCCCCGTATCCCAGGCCGTGAACGCCCTCTCCCGCGAATACGCCGAAGCCCATTCCGCCGGCGCGCCGCAGTCCTCTTCTCCCAGCGTTCCCTGAGGCTTTCCATGCGCCCGTTCCTTTCCCGATCCGCTTTCGCGCTGGCCGTCGCCCTGTGCCTGCGCGCGTCCGCCTTCGCCCAGGCGCCGGCCGCGCCTCCCCCGACGGCGGTGCCCACGTTCACGCCCGAGGAAGTGGGGGTGGACGAGAAGCTCGGAGCCTCGATTCCCCTTGATCTCGTCCTGAAGGCCGAAGACGGCCAGCCCGTCACGCTCCGCTCGCTCATCGACAAGCCCACGATCCTCACCCTCAACTACTTCCGTTGCGCGGGGATCTGCACGCCCCAGCTCAACGGCGTGGCCGAAGTCCTGAACCGCACGCTGGCCGCGCCCGGGAAGGACTTCCAGGTGCTCACCGTCAGCTTCGACGAGCGGGACGAGCCCGAGGTCGCCGCCCAGAAGCGCACCAACTACCTGGGCGAGATCACCCGGCCCTTCCCTCCGGCGGCCTGGCGCTTCCTGACCGGCCCCGCGGCCACCACCAAGGCCCTGGCCGACTCCGTGGGCTTCAAGTTCAAGCGCGTGAACGACGACTTCGTCCATGCGGGCGCGATCATCTTCCTCAGCCCCAGCGGCAAGGTGACCCGCTACATGTACGGCACCACCTACCTGCCCGCGGATCTCCAGATGGCCGCCCAGGAGGCGGCCCGCGGCGAGGCTCAGCCCACCATCAACAAGTTCCTGAAGTTCTGTTTCAGCTATGACCCGGCGGGGCGGCGGTACGTCCTGAACACCACCACCCTCGGCGCCATCGTGACCCTCCTGGCCGCGGCGGTATTCGTGGTCCTGGTGACCCGCCGGGGCCGGAGCCCCAAAGTCAAGGCAGAGGAGGGCGCATGAGCGCACAGTCGATCCCGGCACAGCCCAGCTACCTGGTGGACACCGGCACGCGCAAGGGCCTCCTCGCTTGGCTCACCACCACGGACCACAAGCGCATCGGGCTGCTCTACCTCTACTCCATGGTCAGCTTCTTCCTGATCGGCGCGGGCATCGGCTTCGTCATGCGCCTGGTGCAGCTGGCGGGCTTCCAGAAGCTCATCACCGCGCAGACCTACAACGCCCTGTTCACGGTCCACGGCGTGATCATGATCTTCCTGTTCGTGGTGCCGGGCCTTCCCGCCATCTTCGGGAACTTCTTCCTGCCCATCTTCATCGGCGCCAAGGACGTGGCCTTCCCCCGGCTGAACCTGACCTCCTGGTACTTCTTCATGGCCGGCGCCATCCTCGCGGTGCTGTCGCTGTTCACCGGCGGCGGCGCGCCCGACACGGGCTGGACCTTCTACGCGCCCTTCAGCTTGAAGACCGGCACCAACGTGAGCCTGGCGGTCTTCGCGGCGTTCGTGCTGGGCTTCTCGTCGATGCTGACGGGCATCAACTTCATCACCACCATCCATCGCCTCCGCGCCCCGGGGATGACGTGGTTCCGGATGCCCCTCATGTGCTGGGCCCTCTATTCCACGTCGTGGATCCAGATCCTGGCGACGCCCATCGTGGCCATCACCCTGGTGCTGGTGATCCTGGAGCGCGCCTTCGGCATCGGCATCTTCGATCCCTCCAAGGGCGGCGATCCGCTGCTCTACCAGCACCTGTTCTGGATCTACTCCCACCCGGCGGTCTACATCATGATCCTGCCCGCCATGGGCGCCATCACGGAGATCCTCCCCACTTTCGCCAAGCGCTCCATCTTCGGCTACAAGGCCATCGCCTTCAGCTCCCTATCCATCGCGGGCGTCGGCAGCCTGGTGTGGGCCCACCACATGTTCACGTCCGGGATGAGCAGCCTGGCCACGATGCTCTTCTCCCTCCTGACGATGATCGTGGCCGTGCCCAGCGCCATCAAGGTCTTCAACTGGGTGAGCACCCTCTACAAGGGGAGCATCGACTTCCAGCCGCCCCTCCTGTTCGCCCTGACCTTCATCTTCCTGTTCTGCATCGGCGGCCTGACGGGCGTCATGCAGGGCGCCTTGGCCGTGAACGTCCACATCCACGACACCTACTTCATCGTGGGCCACTTCCACTACGTGATGTTCGGCGGCACCGGCATGGCGCTGTTCGCGGCGCTGCTCTACTGGTTCCCCAAGATGTTCGGGAAGATGTATTCCAAGAAGGCCATCTACGCGTCCTGGGTCCCCCTGTTCATCGGGTTCAACATGCTCTATTTCGGGATGCTGATCCTCGGCGTGATGGGCATGCCCCGGCGCTACTACGTCCACCTGCCCCAGTTCCACACCATGCACGTCGTGGCGACCGTCGGCAGTTGGCTGCTGATTCTCGGGCTCCTGGGCTTCTTCGCGACCCTGCTCTACGCCATCTTCCGCGGACCGAAAGCGGAGGCCAATCCCTGGGGCGGCGTCACCCTGGAGTGGACCATCCCCAGCCCGCCCCCCCAGGAGAACTTCGAAGTCATTCCCACCGTCACCCACGGGGCCTACCACTTCCCGCAGGAGTCCTGATGAGCGAGCACGTCCACCGCGACGACTTCGGCGCCCGGCTCGGCATGTGGCTGTTCCTGGTCACGGAGATCGTCCTTTTCGGGGGCCTTTTCATCTCCTATTCCTCGATGCGCTACCTCTACCCCGCGGATTTCCATCACGCGGGCGCCGAGCTGAACGCCGTCCTGGGCATCGTCAACACCGTGGTGCTGCTCACCAGCAGCCTGACGGTGGTCCTGGCCATCGTCGCCGTCCAGCGCGCGGAGAAGATGCGGGCGATGCTCTTGCTCGGCACCACGCTGGTGCTGGGGCTGGTCTTCCTCGTCATCAAGTCCTTCGAGTGGGGCGCCAAGTTCCATCACGGCCTCTATCCCAGCTCCCCCCACCTCGCCACGCTCCCCCACGGACAGCAGGTGTTCTTCGGGCTCTACTTCACGATGACGGGCCTGCACGGGCTGCACGTGATCATCGGGCTGGGCGTGCTGAGCGTCATGCTGTGGTGGGTCGCCACGGACCGCATCCGCGCGGACCGCTACATCCACCTGGAGAACGGCGGCCTCTACTGGCACCTGGTGGACGTCATCTGGATCTTCCTCCTCCCGCTGTTCTACCTGGCTGCCTGACCTCCTCCGGGGGTTCCGCGCTGCGCGCCCACCCCCGGTCCCCCACCTCGCCTCCAGCGAAGCTGGACGCTCGGTCCGAGGAACCTCATGAGTGAAACCCTCCATTCTCCCGAGGCCCACGCCCATCCCGGCTACGGGACCTTCATCAAGGTCTGGGTGGCCCTGCTGATCCTCACGGCCGCCCTGGTGGGCGTCAGCCACCTCGGCCAGACCTACGCCGTGTGGGGGCTGCTGACCCTGACCCCCCTGAAGGCCGGGCTGGTCTTCTACTTCTTCATGCACCTGAAGTACGAAGGAGCGCTGTTCAAGATCGTGGTCCTCGTGACACTCGCGAGCCTGCTGATCTCCTTCGCCCTGCTGTTCTCCGACGTCGCATTCCGCTGAGGCTTCCCATGGATTGGATGAACCAAGCCGCCATTTCAGCCCAGAAGTCCGACGCGGTCTTCTTCTACGTGTTCGGCCTATCGGTGGCGTTCCTGATCTTCATCACCGTGCTGATGATCTACTTCGTGATCCGCTACAGCCGCAAGCGCCATCCGAAAGCGGAGCAGATCGAGGGGCACGTGGGCCTGGAGATCCTGTGGACGGTCATTCCCCTGGTGCTGTTCCTGTCGATCTTCTACTACGGCTGGACCAACTACGAGTACATGAGCCAGGCGCCCCGCGACGCCATGGCCGTGAAGGTCATGGGCCGCCAGTGGAGCTGGTCCTTCGAATACCCCAACGGCAAGAAGACCAAGGTTCTGTTCGCGCCCATCCACAAGCCCATGAAGCTGGAGGTCCGCAGCACGGACGTGGTCCACGGATTCTTCGTCCCGTCCTTCCGCCTCAAGATCGACGCCGTGCCCTCGCGGACCAACACCACCTGGTTCCAGGCCACCAAGCCCGGCTCCTATGACATCGAATGCACCGTCATCTGCGGCGTGGACCACAGCGTGATGCTCAGCAAGGTCGTGGTGGTGCCCGAGGATGAGTTCAAGGCGTGGTACTTCGGCGGGGAGGACGCGCCGGAGCCCGGGAAGGGGATCCGCACCGCCGAGGCCCATCCCGACCTGGCGAACGTACATCCGGGCTTCGCTGTCCTGGCCTCGAAGGGTTGCCTGGCCTGCCATTCCGTAGACGGCAAGCCCAAGGTCGGGCCCACCCTGCGGGCCCTCTACGGCCGCCAGGAGGAGGTCCTCATGGCCGGCTCCTACCGCGCGGTGGTGGTGGACGAGGCCCACGTCCGCCGCGCCATCACCGATCCGATGGATCAGGTGGTCCGCGGCTATCCCCCCGCGATGCCCAAGCTGCCCCTCACCGACCAGGAAGTGTCCGAGGTCGTGAGCTACATCAAGACCCTGAACTAGGAGCTCCGCTTTGACCGTCGCCGCGATCCCGGCCTCCAAGCCCCACCCCCTCTCCACCCTCCTGGAACTGACGAAGCTCCGCATCTCCGGCGCGTCCACCTTCACCGCGGCCGCGGGCTACGTCGCGTGCCTGCGGGGCGTGGACGCGGGGCTGATCACCACCCTGATCGGCATCCTGCTGCTGGCGATGGGATCGAGCGCCCTCAACGAGGTCCAGGAGCGCCGCTTCGACGCGCTGATGCCCCGCACCGCCCAGCGGCCGATTCCGCGGGGCGACGTGTCTCCCGCCGCGGCCACGGTGTTCGCCGTGGGGCTCGCCATCGCGGGTTTCATCGTCCTGCTCGCCGCCCACAACCTCACCTCCGCCCTTCTGGGAGCCCTGGCCCTCGGCTGGTACAACGGGTTCTACACGCCCCTCAAGCGGGTGAGCGCTTTCGCGGTGGTGCCCGGCTCGCTGATCGGCGCCCTGCCTCCGGCGATCGGCTGGACCGCCGCGGGCGGAAGCGCCACGGATCCCTCGATCCTGGCCCTCGCCTTCGTCTTCTTCATCTGGCAGGTGCCCCACTTCTGGCTGCTGGTGGGCCTCCACGCCGAGGGCTACGAGAAGGCCGGATTCCCCACCCTGGTCTCCGTCTTCGGCCGGCCCCGGCTGTCGCGGCTGACCTTCACCTGGACCTGCGGCACCGCCGCGGCCTGCGGGCTCCTCCCTCTGTTCCGGGTGCTCGCGTCCCGCCCCGCGGAGATCATGCTCGGCCTGGGCGCGATCTGGCTGATCGTGGGCTCGATCCCCCTTCTCCGGCCGGGCCAGGACGCGCCGCTCTATCGCCGCGTGTTCATGAACATCAACCTCTTCGCGCTGGTGCTCACCGCGGCGGTCATCCTGGACCCCTTCTTCAGCCGCTGAACGCCCGCCGGGGTTACACTTCCCGGCATGTTCCCCTCCGTCCCCGCTCCCGCGCGGAAGCCGCTTCCGTGGCGGTGATGCGCTTTTTCGGCGCCCACCGGTTCGCCGTCCTGGCGGACCTCGGCGGCGATGAAGCGGCGTCCTTCCACCTGCTCCGGCGCGAATCCGACGGCGGGCGCTTCGTGGCCCAGATCTGGACGCCCCGCCCATCGGACCGCGATCTGGACCAGCTCCGGGAAGCCTTCCTCGCGCGGTTCCTGGACGCTGCGCCGGTGGATCCCGAGGCGGCCCACTTGGGGTTTGACGACCACCACGCCTGGCACCTCCAGGCCCTCCACGGCGCGCCCCTGTCCCGCCTGTGGCCGGGCTGGGATCCCGAAACCCGCGACGAAGCCCTCCGCCGCGTGGACGCGAGCCTCGTCGGGAATCCCCACCCCCGCTTCCTCCATCCCGACGCGATCACCTTCCTTCCGGGCCTCATCCAGATCCCGCGCCTCCTCGGTGAACCCGCCCAGCCTTTGATCCCGCTGTCCGCGGCGCTCGCCGCCCTTCCCCCGGGCCCCCTCGCACCGGAAGATCCTCCCTGGCGGCAGACCCGGGCCCTGTCGGCGCCCGTGATCCGCCCCCTCCGCGGGCGCGGGCGGGAGATGACCTACCTCAAGTCGTTGATGCTGGGCCTCAGCGCCCCCGCCTCCACCGAACGGATCGTCCTCCTTCAGGGAGAGGAAGGCGTGGGCAAGGGCCATCTGGCGGCGTGGGGCTGCGCGGTGGCGGAGAGCGAGGGGACGTGGGTCCATTCCCTGGGGATCTCCCCCGGCGAATCGGCGGGGCGGTTCCTGAGGCGCCTGCTGGAGAGCCTGCTTGCCGGCGGCGAGGCGGAGTTCTATGCCCGCAACCCGGAAGCCGCGCGTCTGTTGGCTCCCCGCCTCCCGGCCTTCGCCTTTCTCGCCGACGGCCGGCCCCTGCATCCCACGGACAGCTCCCCGGACCCGGAGGAAGTGGAAGCCGCGGCGGCGGCGCTGGAGGCCGCGCGGCTCCAGCATCCCCGGCTGATCCGCCTGTCGGGACTGGAGCAGGCCGCGCCGGAAGTCCTGGCCCTCCTGCGGGAACTGATCCGCGCTTCGGATCTCCCCTGGCTCCTCTCCCTCACGACGGGAGACGCTCCCGCCGGGCTCCGGCCCCTCGTGGCGGATTTGCGGGGAGAAGCCTCCGCGGCCCTGGTCGGGGTGGACCGCCTGGAGGACCCGGAACTCGCCCGCGTCCTGGATGACCTCCTCGTCTCCCACGAGCTGCCCCAGGATTACGTGGACGGACTGGTGGCCCGGAGCCTCGGGAATCCCGGGCTCCTCCGCAACCTCCTGGAACTGGCCCAACAGGAGGGCGCCCTCGCGTGGGACGACGACCGGTGGCGCCTGCACCCGGGGGCCGCGCCGCCCCAGGTGGCGGAGGATCTGCTCGGCCAGGTATTCCGGGGCCGCCTCCAGCGGCTGAGCCCCGCGCCGGCGACCCTGATCCGCCTCCTCGCCCTCGCGGAGCGCCCCCTTCCGCTGGATACCCTCGCCTCCCTCGTGGGTTTGGGGGAAGAGAGCCTGGAGGACGCGATGGAAGAAGCCTTCGCCTCGCGGCTGGTGCGGCTGCGGCGGGGCGAAGCGAGCCTTTCGGATCCCGCGTGGCGGGACCTGGTCCTCGCGGGGGTGCCATCCTCCACCCTCAAGGGGCTGGCCCTCGTCCTCCTTCCGGTGATCCAGCGGCTGGACGGCACTCCAGCCCGCGCCGTCGCCCTGCATGCCCTGGCCGTGGGCGACTCCGCCGCCCTGGCCGCGCTGATGGCCTCCCTCGACGACGAAGCGCCGCCCCCCATCGAGGTGGCGACTCGCATGGTGGAACAGGCCCTGCGCCTGCATCCCCGCCCCTGGGACGAGGCCCGGCTGCACGAGCATCTGGCGGAGGCGTGGGCCCGGGGGACCCCACCGATGGAGGCTCTGATCGGCCCTCCCCAGGCGGGGGCTCTGGAATCTCTGGATCGGGCCCTGGCGGCCCTGTCGCAGGCGGAGGCCCACGGGGGTGCCCGGCTGGCGGAAGCCCGGATCCACCGCAAGCGCGCGCTCCTGCTGCTCCACCTCCGCCGGGTGGGCGAAGCCCAGCAAGCCCTGGGCACCGCGGCGGAGCGCCTCGCGGATCACCCTCTCCATCCCGAGCAGGCCCGCCTGCGCCTCGCCTGCGGCCGCCTTCACCTCTTTCAGGGGCACTTGGCCAAAGGGATCCGCGCCCTGGAGGAAGGGCTGCGACCTCGCGGCGAGGCTGTCCCGGATCCGGACGAAACCGCCCTCCTCACCACGCTCGGGCGGGCGCTCATCGCCCAGGGCCAGTTCCAGCGCGCCGCCGCCCACCTCCAGTCCCTGCGGCGGGCTCTCGAACACGCCCGGGATTTCCGCGCCCTGGTGCCCGTCCAGGTCGCGCTGGCGCAGGTCCACCTCGTGCGGGGCGAAGGGGACGCCTGCGTGGCCCTCCTCCGGGAGGCCCTCCATACCGCCCGGCTGGAGGGGGACCCAGCCCTCCAGGCCGAAGCGCACCTCGCCCTGGGCATGGCGCGCAGCCTCCAGCAGCTCCTGGAGCCCGCCCTCGTCCACCTGGATCGCGCCCTCGAGCGGGCTCAGCGGGTGGGGGACGCGCCCCGCGCCGCCGTCGCGCGCCTGTGGCGAGCCCGGACCCTGGCCGCCCTCGGCGATCCGGTGGCGGCGGACCACGCCCTGTTCCAGGCGTCCGTCGCGCCCGCCCTGCTGTCGCCGGAGGAGCGGGGCGATTTCAGCATTTTGGAAGGGGACATCGCCCGGTTCCGGGGAGCCTGGAAAGAGGCCGCGCGGTGCTTCAAGGCCGCGGCCGATCACTTCGAGGCGGCGGGGATGCTGTGGCGCCACCGTCTGGCCCAGCTCCACTTGTGCCAGGCCCTGGCGCGGGAGGTTCAGGGCGCGGGTGGGACAGCTCCCGGAGAGGGATGGACGATCCTCGAGAGCCTCAAAGGCCCCGTGGAGGGGTCAGGTTCCCGCTGGCTGGACCTGGAGTGGCACCGCGCCCACGCCCTGCTCCTGACCACGGTCCCGGCGTCGGAGCCCGTGGCGGAGGAGGGACTGCGGGCCTGGGGCGAGGTCCTGGCCGCCGCCCGGGACCTCCAGTTCCCCGCCCCCATCCTGGAGGCCAGCGCGGAGGGAGCCCTGCTCCTGCTCCAGCGCGGGGAGAAACTGGGCGCCCGGGCCCGGCTGCAGGACGCGTTCCCCAGCTTCCAGCAGATGTGGAGCCGCGTTCCGCCCGCGTACGAAACGTCCTTCCTGGGCCGGGAGGACCTCCGTCGGTTCCGCCGCACGGTCGAAGCGGCCGGTCTGCAGTTCGTCCTCCCGGAGCGGGTCGCCCCCTTGATGGACTGGACTCCCACCCAGGTCCTGACCGCGAGGCTGGCCGACCTGGAGTGACGGGCTTTCCCTTCGGTGGTTTGATGGAGGCCCACGGCTTCGACCTTCCAGCGGAGACCCCATGAGCCACCAGCCCGCCGAATCGCGCGCCCGCGTCACCCTCCCCCAGCTCCAGACCTGGCGGCTGGAGGGCCGGAAGGTGGTGATGACCACCGCCTACGACGCCGTCACCGCCCAGATTGCCGATGCCGCCGGCGTGGACGTCATCCTCGTGGGCGACAGCGTCGGGAACGTCTGCCTGGGGTTCGAGACCACCCTGCCGGTGAGCATGGCGATGATGAACCACCACCTGGAAGCGGTGGCCCGGACCCGGCCCGCGGCCCTGCTGGTGGCGGACATGCCCTATCTGAGCTTCCACCTCAGCGTGGAGGACACCCTCCGGAACGCGGGGGGCTTCCTCCAGCGCGGCGCCCAGGCGGTGAAGCTGGAGGGCGGCGCCAAGCGGCTGCCCATGATCCACGCGCTGCTGGACGCGGAGATCCCGGTGATGGGGCATCTGGGGCTCACGCCCCAGAGCGTCAACCCCATGGGCGGCTACAAGGTGCAGGGCCGGCAGGCCGAAGACGCTGTCCGCCTGCTGGAAGACGCCCACAAGCTCCAGGAGGCGGGATGTTTCAGCTTGGTGCTGGAGGGCATCCCCGCGGATCTGGCCGCCCGGATCACCGAGACCCTGGAGATTCCCACCATCGGGATCGGAGCGGGACCCGGGTGCTCCGGGCAGGTCCTCGTCTTCCACGACCTCCTCGGTCTGCTGCCCGGCTCCTCCCCCAAATTCGTCCGGCGCTATGTCGATGGATTCCAGGTTCTCCGCGACGGAATGGCCGTCTGGGCGGAGGACGTGCGGGCGGGAGGGTTCCCGGATAGCCGGGAATCCTATACCCTTCCAGAAGCCGTTCGTCCGGTTCTGACCCAGTGGCATCCCTGATCGCGCCCTCGGTAAACTGACAGGCGCTTCTGAAGGATTCCGCTTTTGTCCATGCGAGTTGTCCGAACCATCGCCGATCTCCGTGCCCTTCTTCGCCCCCTGCGGGACGAGGGGAAGCGGATCGGCTTCGTCCCCACCATGGGGTTCCTGCACGACGGCCATGGGGCCCTGATCCGCCAGAGCGCCGCGCGCTGCGATGCCACCGTGGTTTCCATCTTCGTGAACCCCAACCAGTTCGGCCCCGGCGAGGATCTCGCCAGCTACCCCCGAGACCTGGAGCGGGACCAGAACCTGTGCCTGGAGACGGGCACGACCGTGTTGTTCCTCCCCGAAGTCGCGGAGATCTACCCCACCGGCTTCCAGACCCACGTGGAACCCGGCCGCTTGGCGGAGCCTCTCTGCGGGCAGTTCCGACCCGGCCACTTCCGCGGCGTGGCCACCGTCGTGGCGAAGCTGTTCAACATCGTCCAGCCCGACGTGGCCTTCTTCGGCCAGAAGGACTTCCAACAGACCGTGGTCATCCGCCGGATGGTGCGGGACCTGAACCTGCCGGTGGACGTGGTGGTCGTGCCCACCATCCGCGAAACGGACGGCGTGGCCCTCAGCAGCCGGAACACCTACCTGGACGAGGATGCCCGCAAGCGGGCCCAGGGACTGAGCCACGGCCTCCTGGCCGCCAAGGCCGCCTTCGACGCCGGGGAGCGCCAGGCCGCGAAGCTGGTCGAGATCGCCCGCAGGAGCCTCGCGGACGTGGATTCGATCCAGTACCTCGAGCTGGTCGATGCCCAGGCGCTGGAACCCCTCGCCGGCGCCGTCGACCGCACCGCCGCGCTGTGCGCCGCGGTCTTCGTGGGCGGAACGCGTCTGATCGACAACGTCGTCCTTGCTCCCTCGGCGGTGGAAACGGGCCTGAACGTGAGCCTCAGCCCCCAACGGGTTTAGGCCGCTTTTATCCCATCATAGGCCTTTCGCATGAGGCGGATTTAGCCTCGAACCTTACATTGGAACGGCCCCGGCGGATCCGCTTCGGGCCGTTTCTGGAGGTTCCATGCCCCAAGGACTGCTGAAGGCCGGTCTCATCACGGCCCTTGCCCTGTGCACCCTTTCCGCTTCCGCCCAGCCGGGCCCCGATCATCGCGGGGACCGGCGGGAGGATCGCCGCGAGGACAAGACCTTCTGGCGCGATCGCGATCAGGCCGAACGCCGCTACTGGCAGGAGCACGGTCGGGATGCCCGCCACTACGAGCGCCACCGCTATGAAGTCTCTCCCCACCACTACCGCCCCCCCGCGTGGATGGAGGGCTACTGGCGCCCCGGCGAGCGCCGGTATGTGGCGCTGGTACCCGGGGATCCTTCCCGGATGTACGTCTTCCTCGGCAACCGGTGGGTCCTGAGGGAGGTCCGGGACCGCCGCGCGCGCCTGGATGTGGAGGGCGCCTTCGCGTTGCCGGTGGCTCCCCCGCCAATACCCCCGCCTGTGGGCCTCAATTTACACGTGGTCCTGTTCGATTGAAGCCGCAAAAAATCGAGGATGGACCCAGGGTAGCCCTGGGTCCATCCTTATCCGTTGGCCGGGACTCCCCCTTTGGAGCCTGGACCGGAGGATGCATGCTGCGCCACTTCCTGCTCGGAAAGATCCACCGCGCCACCGTCACCCGCGCGGACCTGGACTACGTGGGATCCATCACCCTGGATCCCCTTCTCATCGAAGCCGCGGGCTTCATGGAGAACGAGAAAGTGGACATCTACGACGTGACCAACGGGTCGCGCCTGTCCACCTACGTCATTCCCGGCACCCCCGGATCGGGGGAGGTCGGCATCAACGGCGCGGCCGCCCACCTGGTCCGCAAGGGCGACCTGGTGATCATCGCGGCCTACGGCTGGATGACCGCCGAGGAGGCCGAGGCCCTCGCCCCCAAGGTGGTCTTCGTGGACGACCGGAACCGGATCACCGAGCGCCGCCGGCAGGAGCGCACCCCCCTCTGCGCAGCGGCTTTCACGGACTGAGCGTTTCCGTACCGTCAAGGGCATCCTTCCTGGCGGCAGGAAAAGGGATCCTTTCGGCCCCGGAACCTTCCGCCCCCGGTGCGGCATCCAAGGGTCATGGTAGAAAGGACTCACCCTGCGGTCTGGCACGACCCCGGGGCCCGCGGCAAGGGCATGGCGACCTTCCGCACGGTTCTGAAAGGTTGGTTCCATGGAAGTCCGCAAGTCCCTGGTGGTCAACGCGACCCCGCTGGAGACGCGCATTGCCCTGCTTGAGAACGGCCAGCTCTGCGAGCTGTTCCTCGAGCGGACGATGAACAAGAGCCAGGTGGGGGATGTCTACAAGGGCCGGGTGGCCAAGTTGCTGCCGGGCATGCAGAGCGCCTTCGTCGGGATCGGGGGCCCCAAGGACGGGTTCCTCTACTTGGACGACCCCATGACCCAGCGCCTGGGCGCCGAGCTGTCCTCCGAGGAGGAGGGCGAGGAGCCCGCCGAGGACCTGCCGCCCCCGCCACCGCCCCTTCCTCCCCTGAAGGAGGGCGAGGAGACCCTGGTCCAGGTGGTGAAGGATCCCATCGGGTCCAAGGGCCCCCGCCTTTCCCGCCACCTCAGCTTCCCCGGCCGCTTCCTGGTCTTCATGCCGGGCATCGACCACATCGGCATCTCCCGCAAGATCACCGATCCCGAGGAGCGGGAGCGCCTCCGGGAGCTGATCCGCAGCCACGCCCAACCGGGCGAGGGGTTCATCGTCCGTACCGCCGCCATCGGGGAGAAGGACGAGGACCTGGTGGGCGACGTGGCCTTCCTCCGCCAGATGTGGCAGGAAATCCAGGCCAAGGCCGACCTCGTCCCCGCCCCGGGCCTCGTGTGGCAGGACCTGCGCCTGCTCCAGAAGGTCATGCGCGACATCTTCCGGGAGGAGGTCTCCACCTTCTGGGTGGACGACGCCGACGCCCATCGCGATGTCCTGGCCTTCGTCGAGAAGCTCCATCCCGACTGGGCGCCGCGGGTGAAGCGGTTCACGTCGGACCTGCCCATCTTCGAGGCCTTCGGGATCGAGGCCGAGATCGAATCCGCCCGCCAGCCCAAGGTCTTCCTCAAGCACGGCGGCTCCATCGTCCTCAACCAGACCGAGGCCCTCGTCAGCGTCGACGTGAACACCGGCAAGTTCGTGGGGAAGAAGGACCTGGAGGAGACTGTCTACCTGACCAACCTCGAGGCCATTCCGGAGATCGTGCGCCAGCTCCGGTTGAGGAACCTCGGGGGGATCGTCGTCATCGACTTCATCGACATGGTGGATCCCCTCCACCGGGAGGAAGTCCTGGCGCGGCTCCAGGAGGAGCTGAAGCGCGACCGCAACCACGCCCGGGCCGGCGGGATCTCCGAATTCGGCCTGGTGGAGCTCACCCGGAAGCGCACGGGCCCCTCGCTGGAGCGGCTGCTCACCACCCCCTGCCCCACCTGCGCCGGCACCGGCCGCCTCCAGAGCCCCGAGACCTCGCTTCTGAAGGCCTACCGCGAGCTGGTCCGCCTGGGCGACCGCCTGCGGGGCGCCGACGTCCGCCTGACGCTCCACCCTGACCTCGCCGGCTCCCTCCACCAGGAAGCCCGAGAAGGGCTGATGCAGCTTGCCCGCCTGCTGGGGGCCCGCGTCCAGTGGATCGAACGCGCCGACACCCCGCGGCACGCGGTGGTCATGGACCTCCAGCTCCCGGACTCCGCCTCCGCCAGCGCCTGACCTATCCCAAGCAGGTCGGACAGCGCATTCCGGCCTGGAGCCCTTCGATGAGTTCAGGGAGGCGATCCAGGGACCGGAGCTCGTAGAGGGGCGCGTCCGGATCGTGGGCGGGCCGCGGCCGAGCTTCCCGGTTCACCCAGATGGCGGTCCATCCGGCGGCGAGGGCCCCTTCCACGTCGTCCGTCCAGCTGTCCCCCACCATCGCGAGGTTGCCCGGAAACAGGCCCATGTGCCGCTGGACCGCCTCGAACGCGGCGGCTTCCGGCTTGAGCGCGCCCAGCGTGGCGCTGGTGTGGCGGATCCGGATGCGCTCGGAGATCCCCAGCCGGTCCAGCAACTCCAGGCCGAAGCTCTGGGTGTTGGACAGCAGCGCCACCCGCGCCAGGTCCCGCACCGCGCCCACCGCCTCCGGCGCCCCGGGAAAGCACTCGGCCCGCTCTCCGGCCTGCCGGAAGGCCTGGGCCATGGCTTCCACCTGGGCATCGTCCAACCCCGCGCGTTCCCGCCACGGTTCCAGGAAGGCCTCCACGGAGGCGTGGGCCCGAATCATCCCATCTCGCACCAGCGCCGGATAGAAGGGGGACTGGTCCGGCTTCAATAGGGCCTTCAACCGCTGGAAAGGGCTGCCGTCGGGACTGAAGACCAGGGTGTTCCACAGGTCGAAGACGACGGCGCGGATCATCGAGGCCCACCCCTCATCGGCCGCTCTCTTTCCGCGTCCGGAACGGAACGCCGAACTCCACACCCCATACCTCCAGGCGCGCGTCGCCGGCCAAGCTCCATTCCGCCGCCTCGCCCCGGAGAATCGCGCCGGAAAGGGGTTCCCAGGCGCTGCGCAGATCCGCGTAGCCCAGATCGATCTCGGCCCACAGGGTGCTGCGGCCGCTGGCCGCCACCTCCACCCCTTCGGGAAAACCCACCGACCCGATGGCGTAGTCCGTCCCGCGGGCCCGAAGGCGGAGCTCCCCCGCCACGCGACGGGTCCGGATCCGCTGGGCCGAGGGATTGTCCACGCCCACGTCCACCAGGACGCGGATCCGCGAGCGCTCCAGGGGGAACGCCAGCTCCACCCGGGGCTCGACTCGATCAAGGGAAAAGCGCAACTGGCGGGCGGCTTCCTCGTAGCGCAGGGCCGGATTGAGCGTCCCGCACCCTCCCAGGAGCAGCAGCGTCGCCGGTACCGCCACGAGTCGTCCCATCAGATGCCCCGATAGATCACGCAGTTGTCGGTGGTTTCGAAGACCTCGATCTGGCAGAGCTGGGGCAGTGCCGGTTTCAGCTGCTCCCAGATCCAGACGGAGATGTTTTCCGCGGTGGAGAGGGGGATCAAGTCGTTGAGGAAGCGATGGTCCAGCTTGGAGATCACCTTCTCCACCACCACTTTAGACAGATCGTCGAAGTCGATGATCATCCCCGTCTCCGGGTTCACCGCCCCTTCCAGCGACACGAACAGCTTGTAGCTGTGGCCATGCAGGTTCCGGCACTTGCCCGGATGGTTGTAGATGAAATGGGCGGCTTCGAACCAGTACTCTTTGCGCAGGATCATGGCACTCACGAAGAAAAGGCCCCGCGGAAGCGGGGCCCTTCATTCTACGCTTTCCGTCGGCTATTTGATGGCGTTCAGGATCAGCGCCAGGGGCGTCAGCGCCTGCAGGTTCTCCTGCCAGCTCACGTCGCGGCGGAAGCGCTGGGGCACGAGGACGGTGTCCCCGGGATCCACGTCCTTGCTGCCCACCCAGCTGTCGAGGATGCGGCCGTCGGCCTTCAGGAGACGGATGTTCGAGGTGTCGGCGTTGCGGGTCGTCCCGCCGGCCAGCTTGATCAGGTCGGAGACCTTCATCCCCTTCCGAACCTTGTAGGTGGCGAAGGGACTCGCGGCCTCGCCGACGACGTACGCCGCCTCCGTCGCCCGGGGAATGATGATCTCGTCCCCATCCTGGAGTTCCACGTCAGCCTGCGCGTCGCCCTTGAGCGCACCGCCGAAGTCCACCACCATCCGGTTCAGGTTGCCCGCCAGCAGCCCGTGGAGGAGCGGGTTCTTCAGGAGCTGACCCGTGGTGGGCTGGCGCTTGGTCTCGTTCAGGCGCTCCAGGATCTCGTTGACGCCCTTGGCGGTGGGATCCTTCCCGGCCAGCCCGGATTCCTCCGCCGCCCGCTGGAGGGAGGCGTCCTGGGTGCTCAGACGGCGGAGGAAGATCCCGGCGTGGGGCATCGCTTCCGCGGTCAACCCGCCGGCCCGCTGGATGAGTGCGCTGAGGGAGGGCTTGGCGGAATCGAGGGCGTAGGAGCCGGGCCGCAGGACCTGGCCCGAGATCCGCACCGTGCGGTGGGGCTTGTAGTCGGGCTTCTCGAAGACACTCAGCTGATCGTCCTCCTGGACCCGGGGGTTGACCGCGTCATCCAGCAGCGCGACGGGACTAGCGGCTTCCGTGAACAGCAGTTTCGTCAGGTCCAGGCGGATGACCTCGCTGGGGCGGCCCTCCCGGGTCCGGGCCAATTCCGCCACGAGGCGGTCCGAGGACTTGGCGGGAACGCCGGCCCGGAACAGGAGATCCGAGGCCCGCATGCCCTCGTGGAAGGCATAGGTGCCAGGCCGCGCCACCGGACCCATCACGGTGACTGTCCGGGGAAGACGGAGCGCTTCCATCCGGAACAATTCAATCCGGTCCCGGTCCTCCAGGAGGAGGTTGTGGGTCGAATCTCCCGCCAAGGCCTTGTCCAGGTCGAAGGAAAGGAAGCGGGTGACCCCATCCACGCCCGTCCGTACCACCTCGCCTCGCAGGCGATAGGTGTCGGGCAGGACCTGGGAATCGCGGCGGAGCAGATCGCCTATCCTCAGCCCTTCCGTGCGGGCGAACATCCCGGGAACCCGGACCCACCCAGCGATCTGGACCAGGGCGCCCTGCCGATCCCGCTCGGGCAGGGCCGAAAGCACGTCCCCCCGCTGCAGGGCCGTCCGCGCCGCCGAAGCCAAAGCCACGTCCCGCCCGCTGAGGGCGCCGGAGGCCTCCCGCCGCCGCAACGTCAACGTGCCTGGGCCCGCCTCAGGCGCGAAGCCACCCGCGAAACGGAGGAGATCCGCCGCCGTCTCACCCTCACGGAGATCGAACTGCATACGGGGAGCGACCCCGGTCCGCTCCCACCGACGAAGCCAATCGGGAGCGGCTTCCTCTCCCTCGAGCGAGAAGACGGGCTCGTTGGTCTCGGGATTGATCCGCAGGCGATAGTCCCCGATGGGGGGTTCCTGCAGCGTGGCAAGCTGCCGCTTGAGCACGAAAAGACGATCTTCCAATGCGGCCCGCTCCGTGAGCGTGAGAGGCACTGGAGGTTGAACCGCCGCTACCGGAACGGCCTCACGCCCATCCGCTCGGAGCGCACGTTCCTCGGGCACCGACTCACTCATTGTCCGCTGGGGCGTCAGCTGCTCTTCGATGGCCTTGATTTCCCGCTGGATCCGCTCCCGCTGACTCTTCAGAGGATCCGTTACCGAGTCTTCCGTTTCCCGCTGCTCTCCCCGTTTGGCTGGTTTTTGGGGCTGGAGGGCCACCCGCTGGAAAGCGCCTTCCAGAAGCACCTGGTTCTGGGCGAGGGGAACGAAGAGGGTGTCGCCGTTCTGGAGAGCGATATTGGGATTGCCCAACCCTTCCGCCCGTAGCGGGTAGAGATCCAGACTGAACACCCGCTGTCCGCCTCGCATCACACGAATGTCCCGATAGCTTCCGGTCGCCGTGGGGCCCCCTGCGAGGCTAAGAATGTTCACGAGGGAGCTGAGGCTGGACACGAGGTAGCTGCCGGGCTTGTAGACTTCGCCCAGCACGAACACGCGCACTTCCCGGAGCTTGACCACCTGCAGATCCACCGTAGAGCGAGAAAAATTGCGGTTCACCAGTCCCTGTACCACCGTCTTGGCCTTGCCCAGGGTCAGCCCCCCGACTTTTGCGCTCCCCACCTTGGGAATGACGATCTCTCCCCGCCCATCCACTTGCACGGGAAGATCGAAGGTGGCGCTCCCGAAGACGTTCAAGTTCAATCGATCGCCCGTGCCCAGAACATAGTCCTCCGCAACGCCCCCTTCGGTGGCGGCGGAGCCCCGCTGGCGCATCAGGAACAGGTCCGCGGCGAAGCGGCGAGGTCCCTTCTCCTGCCGCTTGAGCGCCCGAATTTCCTCGTCCAGCTTCTCGTCCTCCGTGCGCTGGCGAAGCGTCTCCTCCGGAGAGACTCCCGAAAGGGGATTGACCGCGGAGCGCGTAGGAGTCGATTCGGGAGCTGCCGTTCCCACTCCCTGACTGGCAGCCGCCTGCTTCAACGCCTGAAGGTCCACTCCCTGGGGGAGTTGGGCCAAAAGGGCAG
Source organism: Geothrix sp. 21YS21S-4 (assembly GCF_030845995.1). Taxonomy (NCBI): domain Bacteria; kingdom Pseudomonadati; phylum Acidobacteriota; class Holophagae; order Holophagales; family Holophagaceae; genus Geothrix; species Geothrix sp. 21YS21S-4. The sequence goes on along the minus strand of NZ_CP132719.1, from coordinate 371,047 downwards.
AAGCGGCCAGAAAGGGAATTACGGATCGGAAGTACGTGCGCATCAGGGCAGTCCTGTCGGAAGGGCCAGGAAGAAGGGAATCGTTCTTCAATGGGCGGAAAGACACGGGCTTCCAGTATGCCCCAACGCCCTTTCCCTCATTGAACTACAGCTGGGAATGCGATCCCGAAGGCTCCCGGGCCCCCGCCGGGGCCATGAAGGGGATGGCGCGCCGCACACGGGTAGGTGTAGATTCCTTCCCCTTTTCCAGTCGCGTCACCCGATCCTTGAACGCTTTGAAAGCCAACAGGAGCAGGAAGGCCAGTCCGAGCGCCGAGACGGCGTCTCCCCCGGGAATCCCAGAGGCCCGCAGCATGGGAAGTACCGCGACACCCAAGAGAATGGGAGTCGCTACCCAGGAACGGCCGCCCACCTGATCCATCATCCAGTGATGGAGGTGACTCCGGTCGGCGCCAGCAAGGGGCAGCCCCTTCCATCGGCGGATGCCCACCACCAGGCTCACATCGACGATGGGGTAAGCGAAGACCCACAACAGCAGGTTGGGGTCGCGCAACGCGAAGGCTTTCACCCCGAGGACGGCAAAGAAAGTCCCCAGCATGAGGGCCCCGCAATCCCCGAGGAAATGCCGGGCCTTGGGGAAGTTCAGGAGGAAAACCGCGGCCAGACCGCCCCATAGAAGCGCGGATTGTCCGCCGAGGTTCCAGCCAATGACGCCCAGCAGTAGGGCCGCGAAGCCCATGGACAGCCCATTGATACCGTCGATCAGGTTATAGGCCTGGGGAAGCGCCCAGAACCACAGAGCCATGAGAGGAAAGATCATGGCGGGATGATTGGGCAGATTGATTCCGCAAAGGGAGATGGTTCCTCCCGCCAGGGGAGAGGTCCGCACGACCTCCGCTGCGAGCAGCAGCGAAACCCCAAGGCCCGCCAAGGCCTTGTAGCGAGGGCGCAGGTTGAAGCGATCATCGAGCAATCCCACCAGTGCCATCGCGTGAATACCCATCCATTGAATTGCATTCAGGTGGAAGGGCATCCGTCCCGTAATTTGGGCCCCCGCGAACAGCAGCCAAAGGGCAAGGCCTCCCGTCCGGGCAATGGGGCGGGTGTGATGTTTGCGAGCCTCGTCGGGACGGTCCATCCATCCGAGAGGCCCCACCCAGCGGATCAGCCCCAGCGCAAGGCCTCCCCCAATCCCAATTCCCACCAAGGCTTCGATCCACATCGGCACAGCACCCTCGATAGCGACCTTCCCACCTCGATCCATCCGAAGAGGAGCATGAGGTCTTATCGTCCCAGATGGGCAAAACAGGACCAAGAGAAAAAGCCGTAAATCGATCAATCCTCCTTCGGTTTGTGCCACGCGTTCCGAGGTATTCCTGGAGAAGAAAACCGATTCTCCCCTGGTATGCTCAGAACTGCCGATTCATCCGTTCCCTTCGGCGGCGACCTCTGCAGGAAGCCCACTTCCCCGGCCCGACCGGCGGACGGGTTTCATGGAGCGATCGCGGGAGAGCTGGCCGCCGAGCCGGACTCAGGGGAACCCAAGGGGCCCAGGGCCCAGGAGATTTCATGAACGCACTGAAGTTCAACCCCACCACCGTCACGGCGGATCTGGGCGGGACGCCCATCAGCCTCGAGACCGGTCGCATCGCTAAGCAGGCCCATGGGGCCGTGATCGTCCGCCAGGGCGACACGATGGTCCTCGTCGCCGTCTGCTACGGCACGCCCCGGGAAGGCATCGACTTCTTCCCCCTCACCGTGGACTACCGCGAGCCCGTTCTGGCCGCCGGCAAGATCCCCGGAGGCTGGTTCAAGCGCGAGGGCCGCCCCACCACCAAGGAGACTCTCACCTCCCGCCTCATCGACCGCCCGCTGCGCCCCCTCTTTGAAGAGGGCTACAACGGCGACACGATGATCACCGCCCAGGTGCTCAGCTACGACGGCCAGCACGCCCCCGAGACCCTGGCCATGGTTGGCGCCTCCGCAGCCCTGATCATCAGCGAGATCCCCTTCGTGAATCCCGTGGGCGGCGTCCGCGTGGGCCGCGTCAACGGCCAGCTCATCGTGAACCCCACGGTGGACCAGCGTGCTGAAAGCGACATCGATCTCCTGGTGGCCGGCACGGCCGACGCCCTGGTGATGGTGGAGTGCGGCGCCAAGGAAGTGCTGGAAGCCGACATGGTGAAGGCCCTGGCCTTCGGCCACGACCAGATCAAGACCCTCGTGAAGCTCCAGAAGGACCTGCAGGCCAAGGTGGGCAAGCCCAAGGTCGCCGCCGCCAAGGCCGAGCGCAACGACGCGCTCTACAACGAAGTGGCCGCCGGCTTCGCCGAGAAGCTGTTCGCGGCCCTCACGATGAAGGTGAAGATCGAGAGCTACAAGGCCATCGACCTCCTCAAGAAGGAAGCCGTGGCCCAGTTCTGCGCCGACAAGCCCGAACTGAAGAAGGAGACGGTCGCCTGCTTCGACGAACTCAAGGAGACCCTCTTCCGCAACGCCATCCTTAAGCAGGGCGTGCGCCTGGACGGTCGCAAATTCGACCAAATCCGCCCCCTCAACATCGAGGTCGGCGTCCTTCCCTCCGCCCACGGCAGCTGCCTCTTCACCCGCGGCGAGACCCAGGCCCTCGTCACCACCACCCTGGGCACCATCAACAACGTCCAGATCATCGACGGGCTGGAAGAGGAGTACAAGAAGAAGTTCTACCTCCACTACAACTTCCCCGGCTACAGCGTGGGCGAGTGCAAGCCCAACCGCGGGCCCGGCCGCCGCGAGATCGGGCACGGGATGCTGGCCGAGCGCAGCCTGTTCGCGGTGCTCCCTTCCGCCGATGAGAATCCCTACACCGTGCGCGTGGTCTCCGACATCACCGAGAGCAACGGGTCGTCCAGCATGGCCACCATCTGCGGCGGCACCCTGGCCCTGATGGACGCCGGCATCAAGCTCAAGGCCCCCGTGGCCGGCGTGGCCATGGGCCTCGTCAGCGACGGCGACAAGTTCGTCGTCCTCTCCGACATCGCCGGTCAGGAGGACCACTACGGCGACATGGACTTCAAGGTCGCCGGTACGGACAAGGGCATCACCGCCCTTCAGATGGACATCAAGATCGGCGGCATCACCACCGAGATCCTGACCAAGGCCCTCGACCAGGCCAAGACCGGCCGCCTGCACCTGCTCGAGCAAATGGGCCAGGTACTCGCCATGCCGCGCGCCGAGTACGCCAAGAACGCCCCCCAGATGCACAGCATCCAGCTCCCCAAGGAGAAGATCCGCGACGTCATCGGCAAGGGCGGCGCCACCATCCGCAACATCATCGAAGTGAGCGGCTGCGAAGTGAACATCGACGATGACGGCCTCTGTCAGGTCGCCGGTCCGACCCAGGAGAAGCTGAACATCGCCCTCAAGATGATCGGCGACCTCATCCAGACCGCTGAAGTCGGGAAGACCTACCTCGGCAAGGTTGCCAAGGTCGTCGAGTTCGGTGCCTTCGTCACCATCCTCCCCGGCCTGGACGGCCTCCTGCACGTCAGCGAGATCGCCCACCACCGCGTCAAGGACCCCGCCGACGAACTGAATGAAGGCCAGGAAGTCATGGTCAAGTGCATCGGCATCGACGAGAAGAACGGCAAGATCAAGCTCAGCCGGAAGGTGCTCATTCCCAAACCCGAAGGAACGGAAGAAGAGCCGGTCAGCGAAGGCGGCGAGGAAGCCCGCCGCGAGCGGCGTCCCCGGCCTCGGCGGGATCGCTAGGGCTCAGGGATTAGAGAGTTAAGAAGGCACCCACCAACGTTCAGTGTTTAGTGGCGAGGTTACCCGTGGATCGCACCACCCATCCAAAGCGTGCTTATCAGATCTGTTCGAACTGCATCATGGACACCAGTGACTCGAACATACGATTCGATGACCGCGGGTGGTGCGACTACTGCAGTAACTACCACCAGAACATTGTTCCGAATTGGCATCCCGACGAACGGGGTGCGCGGGAACTGGCCGCCATCGCCGATCAGATCCGAAAGGATGGACGCGGACGGGATCATGATTGCCTCATTGGAATCAGTGGGGGTGTGGACAGCTCTTACGTCACCTACCTGGCCAAGGAGAAGATGGGGCTCAAGCCTCTGCTATTCCATGTAGATGCAGGATGGAACTCCCAGCAGGCTGTCAACAACATCGAGAAACTGGTCGATGGGCTCGGAGTGGATCTCCACACCGAGGTTATCGACTGGCTCGAGATGAAAGACCTGCAGCTCGCTTTCTTCAAGGCACAGGTTCCTCACCTTGATACACCGCAGGACCACGCCTTCTTCGCGGGCTTATACAATTTCGCAGCCAAGCACGGGTTCAAGTACATCCTCACCGGCGCCAATTACTCCACCGAGTGCGTCCGGGAGCCCCTAGAATGGCACTACCACGCTTCGGACCTCAGGCAACTGCTCGACATTCATCGCATCCATGGCACGCGCCCGCTGACGACCTTCCCCCTGGCTGACATCTTCAAGTACAAGCTCTACTTTCGGTTCGTCAAAGGCGTACGGGTCGTCAAGCCGTTGAACTGCGTCCCCTTCCACAAGGAGGAGGCCATGCAGGAATTGGTGGATCGCTTCGAATGGCAGAAATATGCCCATAAGCACTATGAGTCCAGGTTCACTCGGTTCTATGAAGGATTCTGGCTCCCGCGCAAATTTGGCTACGACAAACGACGGGCGCACTTCTCGAGCCTAATTCTCACCGGACAGCTGACTCGCGAGAATGCGTTGCGCAAGGTTTCCGAACCAGCCTACAGCGAAGAAACCATTGCCCAGGATTTCGAATACATCGCGACGAAGCTCGATCTCACTGTCGCGGAACTCCAGCAGATCATGGATAGCCCCAATAAGACCTACCGAGACTACAAGAACAGCATGGCTATGATCGATTTTGGGACGCAGGTCCTTCGGGCGGTCGGCATCCAGCGGGCCATCATCCGATGATTACCATCGTCGACTATGGCCTGGGGAACATCCAAGCATTCGCCAATGTCTACAAGCGCCTCAACATGGCAGTTCGATTCGCCCGAGAAGCCAAGGATCTCGATGGATCCCAGCGCATCATCCTTCCGGGCGTCGGAGCCTTCGATCATGCCATGGAGCGACTGGATCGATCGGGTATGCGAGCCTCCCTCCATGATCTGGTGACGAACAGAGGGATCCCCGTTCTTGGGATCTGCGTGGGCATGCAAATGTTGGCGAAATCCAGCGAGGAGGGTGTCACTCCGGGGCTTTCCTGGATCACGGGGAGGGTTCGGAATTTTCGTTCCGTCCCCCGCCCCGACCATCTCCCGCTTCCCCATATGGGATGGAACGATGTTTACCCCATGGCCGGGAATCCGCTATTCCGTGGATTGGAGGAGGGGTCCCGCTTCTACTTCCTCCATTCCTTCTTCATGGAGTGCAACCACCCCAAAGACATTGCAGCCACCACCGAATACGGGTTCGATTTCCCATGCGCCGTCAACCATGACAACATTTACGGCGTCCAATTCCATCCCGAGAAGAGCCATCATTACGGACAGCAGCTCCTCAAGAATTTCGGAGAACTCTGACGATGCTCCGTCCCCGGATCATCCCTTGTCTGCTCGTCCACCAAGGTGGACTAGTCAAGACAGTTGAATTCAAGGCGCCGAGATACGTCGGCGATCCCATCAACGCGGTCAAAATCTTCAACGAAAAGGAAACGGACGAGCTGGCGGTCCTGGATATCGACGCCACGGTCCACCAAATCGAGCCTAATTTCAAACTGATTGCCAACCTGGCTGCCGAGTGTCGGATGCCTCTCTGCTACGGCGGCGGGGTCAAGAGGGCCGACCAGGCGAGAAAAATCATCGGGCTCGGGGTCGAAAAGGTGGCCATCAGTTCGGCCGCCATCGAACGCCCGGCCCTCATCCGTGAGGCCTCCAGCGAAATCGGAGCGCAGAGTGTCGTGGTGGTACTCGACGTCCGGTCCGGACCCAAGGGGGGCGTCTATGAGATCTGGACACACAACGGTCAGCGGAATACGGGACGATCCCTCGTGGATGTGGCCCAGGAAGTCGAATCACTCGGAGCTGGCGAAATCGTCATCAATGCGATCGACCGCGATGGGATCGGAAAGGGATATGACCTCGATCTGGCACGAACCGTCCGCCAAGCCGTCCATGTTCCCATCACTCTTCTCGGCGGGGCTGGATCCCTCCATGACATTCGCCTTCTCGTAGAGGCTTGTGGAATCGTGGGTGCCGCCGCCGGCAGCCTATTCGTGTTCAAAGGGCCCTATCGTGCCGTCTTGATCAACTATCCGAACCCTTCCGCCAAGGACGAGCTTGTCATGAAGGCCCTCCCTACACATTGACCCGTGCCGCTAGGCGAGTCCTCATTCCCGTCCCAGGACCATACGAGGCATTCCATGTTTCAAAACCGCACACTCTTGATCACCGGTGGAACCGGCTCTTTCGGAAACGCGGTCCTTCGCCGGTTTCTCGATTCCGATCTGGCCGAGATCCGCATCTTCAGTCGGGACGAGAAGAAGCAGGATGATATGCGGAAGAAATACAACAATAGTAAAATAAAGTTCTACATTGGAGATGTGAGAGATCCCAGGAGCGTCAAGTCGGCCATGCGTGGGGTGGACTACTGCTTCCACGCCGCCGCCCTCAAACAGGTCCCCTCCTGTGAGTTCTACCCCATGGAGGCCGTCCGAACAAATGTGATGGGCACCGAAAATGTGCTGGAAGCCGCCATCGATGCGCGTGTGAAGCGCGTCGTGTGCCTGAGTACCGACAAGGCCGTCTATCCGATCAATGCCATGGGCATCTCCAAAGCCATGCTTGAGAAGGTCATGGTGGCCACTTCCCGCAACCTGGAGCAGACGGAAACGGTGATCTGCGGGACCCGGTACGGAAACGTCATGGCCTCGCGGGGTTCGGTCATTCCACTGTTCGTGGAGCAGGTTCTAGCTGGAACGCCCATCACCATCACCGACTCAGCCATGACCCGCTTCATGATGACCCTGGAGGACGCGGTCGAATTGGTGATCTACGCCTTCACCCACGGCCGAAACGGCGACATTTTCGTCCAGAAGGCACCGGCTGCCACCATCAAGGTCTTGGCCCAGGCCATCCTCTCCCTGATGAAGCAGCGGGATCATCAGATTCGCGAGATCGGCACCCGCCACGGCGAAAAGCTCTACGAATCGCTCCTCACCCGGGAGGAACTCGCGGCCGCGGAGGATCTCGGGGGCTACTATCGCATTCCGCCGGACGCCCGCGATCTCAACTATGCCAAGTTCGTAGAGCAGGGCGAAACGTCCATCACCCTCGGTGAGGACTACAACTCACACAACACGCGCCGCTTGGATCAGACGGGCATGGAGGAACTCCTTTTGAAGCTCGAATTCATGCGGCGCATCGCCAACGGTCAACCGGCCGTAGCGGAGGCCTGAGACTCCATGATCATCCTCATCACGGGATCGAAGGGTTTCATCGGTCGCAACCTCATGCTCCGCCTGGGTGAAGTCGGCCATCGGGACATCCTGGAGATCGAAGCGGATTCCTCCAAGGAAGCCCTCCAGGAGGCGGTCCACAAAGCGGACGTGGTATTCCACCTCGCCGGAGTGAACCGGCCGACCGATCCGGCAGAATTCGCCACGGGCAACGCCGGCTTCACCGGCCAGTTGTGTGAAGCCCTTGCGGCCACCGGGCGGTCCATTCCCGTGATCTTCTCCTCCTCTATCCAGGCGGCCCTGGACAACCCTTACGGCTTGAGCAAGCGTCAGGCGGAGGGGGTGCTCCATGACTACGCCAGCACTACAGGGGCCTCGGTCCACCTGTTTCGGTTGGCCAACGTGTTCGGGAAATGGAGTCGGCCGAACTACAACTCCGCGGTGGCCACCTTCTGCCATAACGTCGCGCGGGCCCTGCCGATCACCATCCATGACCCCTCGGCCCCGCTCAGGCTGGTCTACATCGATGATGTCATCGACGCCTTCCTGCGCCTTCTGAGCTCGCCCCCCCCCTCCTCAGGTTTCCTTGAGGCCGGTCCCGTCTTCGAGACCACGGTAGGCGAGGTGGCCGGACTCATTCGGTCTTTCCCCAAGAATCGGATTTCTCTCGCGGCTCCCCAGGCCGGCTCTGGACTCGTTCGGGCTCTCTACGCCACCTACCTCAGCCACCTCCCTCCGGAACACTTTGACTACCAAGTCCCCCGCCATGTGGATCTCCGGGGCGAATTCGCGGAAATGCTCAAGACTCACGACTGCGGCCAGTTCTCCTATTTCACGGCCCACCCCGGCATCACCCGCGGCGATCACTACCACCACACCAAGACCGAGAAATTCCTCGTCGTCCGGGGCACCGCCCGATTCGAATTCCGCCACATGGACACGGGACAGATCCACACCCTGACCGTCCCGGGCGGGGAGGGCCGAATCGTCGAGACCGTGCCCGGGTGGACGCACAATATCGCCAACATCGGCCAAGACGAGCTCATCGTGATGCTCTGGGCCAACGAAGCGTTCGACCGGGCCAGGCCGGACACGATCCCCATGAAGGTGATCCCGTGAAGAAGCTCAAGGTCGCCACCGTCGTCGGCACCCGTCCCGAGATCATCCGGCTATCCCGCGTTCTCGCTCGCCTCGACGAGCATTGCGACCATGTCCTCATCCACACCGGCCAGAACTACGACTACGAACTCAACCAGGTCTTCTTCGAAGATCTAGGTATCCGCCGGCCGGATCACTTCCTGAATAGCGCTACCGGCGGCGTAGCCGAAACGATCGGAAACATCATCACCTCCGTTGACAAGGTCCTTGCGGAGGTCAGGCCGGAGGCCCTCCTGGTCCTCGGCGATACCAACAGCTGTCTGGCGGCCATCCCGGCCAAGCGCCGGCAGATCCCCATCTTCCATATGGAAGCTGGCAATCGCTGCTTCGATCAACGCGTCCCGGAGGAAACCAATCGCCGGATCGTGGACCACACCGCCGATGTGAATCTCACCTACAGTTCCATCGCCCGCGAGTACCTGCTTCGGGAGGGCCTCCCCCCTGACCTCGTCATCAAGACCGGCAGCCCGATGTTCGAGGTGCTCGACCACTACCGCCCCCACATCGAGGCCTCCGACGCTCTCGTACGGCTCGGCCTGGAGGCCGGACGCTACTTCGTGGTGAGCGCCCACCGGGAAGAGAACATCGAGTCGCCCCGCGCCTTCGCCAAGCTGGTGGCGGTTCTGAACGCTCTGGCGACCGATTTCGACTTTCCCGTGATTGTCTCAACTCATCCCAGGACACGGAAACGCATCGAAGCCGAAGGCATCGCATTCTCCCCTCGAGTGTCCCTGCTCAAGCCGCTGGGATTCCACGACTACGTCCGACTTCAAATGTCGGCCAGAGTTGTGCTTTCCGATAGCGGAACCATCACGGAGGAATCTTCGATCCTGGGGTTTTCCGCCCTCAACCTTCGGGAAGCCCACGAGCGGCCGGAAGGCATGGAAGAGGCTGCCGTCATGATGGTCGGCCTAGAGGTGGACCGCGTCCGACAGGGCCTAGCCCTCCTTCAGAGTGGGGTGGATGGGAATTCCCCCAGGCCCCGGCTCGTTGCGGATTACAGCATCCCCGATGTTTCCCACAAGGTCGTCCGCATCCTCCACAGCTACACGGATTACGTGAACCGGGTAGTGTGGCGCAAATATACCTAGGAGCCAGCTTTGCGTCTCCTAGTGGTCACTCAGTATTTCTGGCCAGAGCCCTTCAGGATTAATGACCTGGTGGAGAATCTCGTCAGCCGGGGCCACCAGGTGACCGTGCTCACGGGGTACCCGAATTACCCCGAGGGTCAGATCTATCCCCCATTCAAAGCCTCTCCAGACGACTTCGACGAATACGCTAGGGCCAAAGTTGTGCGCGTCCCAATCCTCCCACGCGGCAAGGGCAACCTTCGCTTGGCGCTCAACTATCTCAGCTTCGTCCTCTCCGGCCTGTTGTTCGGAACCTGGCGCCTGCGCGGCCAGCCTTACGACGCGATCTTCGTATTCCAGACCTCCCCTATCACCGCTGCTCTACCCGCAATCTGGTTCCGCCGTCTGAAGCGGGCACCGATGCTGATGTGGGTGCTGGACCTCTGGCCAGAATCGCTCTCCGCCGTCGGCGTGCTGAAATCTCCACACCTTTTGGCATGGGTGGGTCACCTAGTATCATTCATTTACCAGCACTGCGATCGCATACTTATCCAATCTAGGGCTTTCTTCCCAAACATCGCCAGGTATACTGGGAACATCTCGAAAGTTCGTTATTTCCCCAGCTGGTCTGAGCCAATTTTTCACATCCCCCTAGAAGATGTGCCACTAGCCCCGGAGATGGTTCCATTTAAAAATACGTTCAATGTAATGTTCACAGGAAATATCGGGGAGGCTCAGGACTTTCCAACGATATTGAAGGCGGTTGAAATTCTAAAAGAACATGGCGATATCCGCTGGCTTATCGTTGGAGACGGACGAGCGGCGAGCTTTCTCAAGACCCAAATCGAGGAACGGAAGCTACAGAGCAGGATAATTCTCCTCGGTCGACATCCTCTGGAGCGAGTGCCCTCTTTTATGCGAGGAGCTCAGGCACTTCTCGTCACTCTTCGCCGCGAACCTATCTTCAGTCTGACGGTTCCAGGTAAGTTACAGACTTACTTAGCCACCGGTCTGCCACTTATTGGTATGTTAGATGGAGAAGGGGCACAAATTATTCTTGATTCCGGAGCCGGTTTTGCTTGCCCGGCCGGTGATGGAGTCGCCCTCGCGCAATGCATAAGAAACCTTGCCGATCTTCGTCGAGAGGTACGCGCTTCAATGGGACGACAAGGGCGTAAGTACTGCATTACTCATTTTGATCGGGAAAGCCTGATCTCCGACCTGGAAGCCTGGACGGAAGAACTTGTTGTTACTAATGTAGTTATTCCGTCGCGAGGTAGGACTCATCCCTAAGAAATAGAATAAGGATCTATAATAATCGTAGAAATAGGGCCACACTTGGAAGAGTTATTCCCCTTGATTCAAAACCCGCTGAAGTATATTTTCGATCTTTCTTGTAACGACGCCTGTGATGCATGTCGCCTTGGAGGAAGATGAGGTTTAATTGGCATCCAGATAACAGATCGGCGGAGGTACTATAATTTGCCAGGATAGAATTATCTACGGAACGGAGAACTCTGAAATCACCCCAATACATATGCAAAACAATTCGGGATGCTGATAAATCTCCGATCAAGCCTAGGATCTCCTGTAGTCTGATGATAGGATATCACTGCCCTCCTTGAGAGTCCTCTTGGCTCTCGCAACTCTTTCCTTTAACTCCCAGCGCCCATTGAAGAGATTCCCTGCTCATCACCCCGCTTCTCCCCTGATGCAACGCTGCTTTTCGGGGCTAGTGATCTATTACTGCTTTATTCAATATTGCATACCAACAGAGATGGAACTCGCGCGAGATTCTATCCTGTATGTCCTGACGCTGTTTCCTGTTTCCCTCTTTGCTATTCTTGGGACAATCCAAGCTTTGGTGAGGCGTGGAACGAAGACCTCAGGCGCATTGACGCTCGGCTTCACCGCCCTCGTCACTAGCGTGGCGCTCCTGCGCGGCGATATCGCGACTATCACTGCATGCGGATTAATCGGTTTAACCTTCTTCACAATCTTCTCCCTTGAACTCTCCGTTTCACCAACACTCTTAAACGGTCTTTTCCTCACCTCCGTGTTAGTTGGCATTACTTTGAACATCCTGGGTCTCGCCCCCTATGGAGCATGGCCAGGGACGGAACCCCTTGGTGAGCCCGTATTTCGAGCGGGGTTTACGCCATTTATTGCTACGACGGGTTTTTTTTCTGCCATTATTATCACTCTCAATGCCATTAAAAAAACCGCCCCTTTTCGAAGAATATGCCTAACCATAGGAGCCTATTTCCTCATTTTCTCCATGGTCCGGTCGGCCCTGATCGCGACCGGGTTCGCAATACTTTTTCTAATTCTAGTTCGCAGGAGGGTTATAGTTCGAACTTCTTTCCAGATGGTCTACCTTCCCCTAGCCATTCTCTGTTTGATCCTCCTCCTCCAAGCCGACCAGATCCTCTTCTACCTCTCCGATTGGGGGGGAGACACATTGAATCGGTTCTTATTCCGCTCTACCCAAAGCATCGGCAGCTCAGATGAAGCTAAGAAAAGCATATTCAGGGTGTGGCTATGGACCGAACATCTCCGCTTGGCTGGTCAGAATCCATTTTTTGGCATCGGCACTTTTAACCTCAAAAACGTGACAATTATGGATGAGTTATTGGAGGGGGCGACTACTGGATCCGAGGCTTGGTTGACAGGGATGTTCGCTCGAGTGGGAGCACCTCTCGCCCTTCTGATGGCGGACATCTGGAGTATGATCCATCGGGGTCTGGAAAAACCGATGGATCTTCTTCCCATGGGGACAGGCTTGATCCTTCTTACGGCCATGCTGGTCTATGGCAGCTTTCTAGCCCCCTATGACTTTCTCTTCCTAGTTCTCGCAGGACTGTTGGTCAAAGATGCCAACCATCGTCTACGATGAGGTTCTGCCCATTCACATAGCGAGACTCGTCGCTGAGGAGAAATACCAGAGCTCCCCCGAGGTCTGAAGCGTCCAGCATCCCCTTAGATTGTGCATAAATCTTGTACCGAGTTACAAACTCCTCGGGTTGTCTGTTCAAGATTCCTCCTGGACTCAAACAGTTGAATCGTATCGGACTCCCCTTGAAATACTTCGCAAAATATCGTTGTAGGTGCAGCAGAGCCGATTTGATCGCAGCGTATTCCACCGGCATCGTCATTCCGGTCCCCTCGTAGACGTCGAATCGGGGAGCGACTACACCATAGATCGATGAGAGGGAGACGATATTCCCAAACCCCTGGTCTCTAAAATACAGAGCAAACTGCTGGGTAGCCAGAAAGTAACCACCCAGGTGAAGACTCACATTCTCACAGAAGTCTTCATATTCTACTTCTTCGAGGCGTCGACCGTAATGCCCATTGCGGGGGTAGGCATTGTTCACTAAAGCATCGATCCGACCGTGGGCGACCGTCACTCTCTCCAATAGTCCGCGGACAGAGGCTTTGGATGTGATATCCAGGCTGTGGTAATCGGCATGCCCTGGGTATCCCTCGGCCTTTAGAGCTTCAATGGCCTCTAGCCCCCTAAAGGTGTCAATGTCGGTGAGCACCAAGATCGCTCCTTCCGCGATGATCGCGCGGGCCAGCGCCTGCCCAATCAAGCCCGCTCCACCCGTAAGCACCACCACCTTGTCTCGAAGCCTCTCCATTTCACCTCCTCCTATCTAACTCATATCCATACCACCGGATCGGATCCGAAGAAGTCTTCCTCACGCATGATTCAAAAATGGCTCCACTAAATTGAGAAACCTCAAGTCTCCATCCTGGGCCCAATATGCACCCATTTCTTTTTTGGCCTCACCGGGGGCTTGGGCAAGTCGTAGACGTTCGATGAGATCGGAAGCATCCTGAAAGCGGATGAAGATATCCCCATGGATGTGCTGGCGGCTCAACTCATTATCCAGGACAAAAGGGCGCTTACCGAAGGCCAGAGCTTCGTAGAGGGCTGTAGAAAAACAACCGACTACATATCGCGCAGCGCCGATGAGGCCGTAGATTGGCTCGGGCCCTGCTAATCGTACCTGAGGTATTCCCATCAACCGGGCGTACCGCCGCTCCGCAAAGGGCATCTCACCCGGATGCATCTTGAAGCAAATCCTGAGCGAGGGATCTTGCTCTGCTAAGGCAGAAATCAGGTCGATGTACGTCTGCGGATTCACACCATCTGAAATAACGAGGACATCCAGCTGGGGAGACAGAGCGCTCTTCGCTGCTTCTTCCTGCAAGTAGGAGAACCCCACTGGAACCTTCTCCACCGGAACCCGTATACAGTCCGACCAGTAAGAACCGAAAGTAAGGATGGTTTGTGGTAGATATACCGTATATGGGTGACTCTCGGTTACCTCCTTCGGATAGTTGTAGGCCGGATGGGCGGGAGAAATGAGGCCGTGCTGAAACTCTCCAGTTTGGATACCCATCTCTCGCGCAATTCTGAGAATGTATGCCCTGCGGCCGTAGCAGGCATTATCAAGACAAAGAAGCCGGGGCTGAGCTCGTTCTAAGATGCGCTTATATATATCATGATAATGCGGGAGGTTGCAAGCGAAACGAAGTAAATCCTCCCGTGCGGTTTCCCATAGCCCAAGAGGTGCTGGCTGGGGGAAATAGGCCTGCGTATATGCGATGAATGCATCGATCTCTTTCTTCCTATCCGGATTTCGGAGCCCACTGACACACCCTAAAATATTGGCCTGAATTTGGGCTAGATCGTGGTAGAGGACCGGCACTTCTCGCGGCCGACGGTAGGTCCACTGAAATGAATCCTCAATTATATTCACGCTACCTGGTGGCAAGATCCGCAAGAAATGGTCGTGGAGCCGGTTCCGGTAGACCTTCCCATGAAGCATGTTCACAGCCCCACTCGACAGAAAGAGGAGTGGTGCCTCCCGAACCCGAGTGGGGTGCCACCAGAGAGTCTGGGCAAGATACTTAGCCATGCGGAGGGGGTTTCCCCGCCCCCCTATGGCGTGGGCTGCCACTGTTCCAGTCGCTTGTTCTATGTAAGCAAGGAGGATAGGATGACGGATAAAAGGCCAGAAGAACATTTTCCCATCGGTTGAACAGGCATTGAACACTCCGGCCCGAACTTCACAGTCGAGCAGTTCGTCCAAGGTCCTCATTCGAGTTCCGTGGCGTACTGTTTCAGCAGGTTCCAAGGCAAGGGGCACGCCCGGGCGCTGGCAATCCAGACGAGCAAGAACTGCAATGCGAAGGATATGGCGACAGCTTGAGAGGCCCCTAAAGGACCACGAATTTTGATCAATCCATAGGTAAGACCGATGTGCAAAAATCCGATGCAAAAGGTGATTGTAGCCAAGACATGAGTCTTCTTAACGTATAGCAATTGGTTAACCACCATGAAGTACATCCCATTAAATGCGAAGGCCAAGCCAAACCAAAAGATATAAACTGTAGCTCCGGTAAACCTGGGGCCTAGGATGATCCCCGCCACTACCGGAGCGAAAACGGCAAGGAGACCTACTCCTACGAGAATAGCCCCAAAATATATGTATGTAATCCTGACAATTCGGATTTTGGCGGCTGCATCGTCCCCAGCCAGTTTCTCGAACAGATAGGGCATCCAAGCCCGATTGAACGCCGTGGCCGCTACTCCCAAGATCATCCCGATCTGGAATCCGGCAGCATAAAGGCCGGTTGCGGAGGCTCCGACCATAGATGTGAGGAAAAATCGATCAATTCCTGTAAGCACCCAACCAGAAAGAGAGTGAGGGATAAGTGGGGCGCCGAAACGCACAGCATCCTTCATGTCCCTAGCATTGGGGCGGGCCTGAAGATAGCCTCTCCGCCAGAGAATCACTAAACTGAGAGCGGCGAAGAGAAAAGAGGAAAAAGCCAGGGAAGCGAGCTGTCCGCGCCAGCCCCAGCGGAAAATTACGACCAGAAGGATAGTCAGCCCCACTCCAACAAATGTCTGTGCAAGTTGATAGATCACGAAGGGGAGAGGTCGCCTTTCGCACTGCCAAAGCACCAAGTTGATTTGGGTAACGAACTGAGCGGCCGACATAACCACGCCGGTAGCTAACCATCCCCAGCCAAGCCCCAGACGCGGTGCAAGCCAGGGAAAGATGGCGGTAGCTAGCAAAATGGATATACCGAGAGAGAGGGAAAGCACCCCCATTACAGAAGCGATGTAGGGCGGGAGATACTCCTTTCCCATCCGGAAATAGGCAACATTGACTGCTCCATGGGAGGATAGTCCGGTGAGCACCGCCATGATGTTTTGGAAGGCTAGGAAAGTTGCCACCAGTCCGTAGTCTGCCAGCGAAAAGAATCGAGTCAGAACAGGAAGAAGCAGGAAAGGCAGGGCTTTGCTGAGAATTTCCGCTCCGATAAAAAGAATGGAATGTCGCACTAAGGAATTCTCAAACAGCTTTTTCAAGGCTCCAAGTCGTAGCGGCAATACGTATCCCATCAAATTAATTTTCGGCTAAGCAAGTCGGTCAGCCATAAACTTGAACCGACTTCGCACTTGGGCAATCTCTGCAGGATCGATTTCTATCGTATAAACGCCTTCCTTACTACCACATTGGAGGAGAATCTCGCCGAGAGGAGAATGGACGCTGGAGTCCCCACTATAGGCCAATTCCGGATCTCTTCCAACACGGTTCACGCCCACGATGAAAACCTGGTTCTCAATCGCTCGGGCACGGAGCAGCGCCATCCAGTGCTCACGTCGAGATTCCGGCCAGTTGGCGATCACAATCATCATTTGACAGCGTTCAGCCATGGCCCAGAAGTCGTAGGGGAACCGTAGGTCGTAACAAATGGCAAACCCGGCCTCCACTCCGCCGAGGTCAAGGGTAAGGAGGCCCGAACCGGGTCGGTAGACTGCCTTTTCCCCTCCATGGCTGAAGAGATGTCGCTTGGCATAGGAACCCATGCGCCGGCCGGATGGCCCCACCACCATCAAACGGTTTTGATCTTCCTCCACCCCTCCGTAAACAACAAAGCAGGATGTTCTGGCGGCCAAGGACTTGAAGAAGGTATGGTCCTCAGCAGAAAGCGTAGCCCTTTCACGCTTCATGGAGAAACCAGTCAGCGTCATCTCTGGAAATACCAGAAGGTCGAAGCGGCCTTGGGTAGAATCCAGAAGCCTCTCAATGCGTGTCTTGCTATCTGTGGGCTTCTCCCAGACAGTGTCTAATTGGACCAAACCGATCCTCAAGCGCTCTCTCCTCAGTTATAACGACGGAACACAGGTCGGATAGCGCGGCCTTCTAAGTAACCCCCTACACCATCTTCCAAAGCCTTCCGATATACCTGCAAGCTTGCGCGGACCGCTGTTAGGGTAAGATCTAATTCCTCATTACCATGCTGGTAACACAAGGCCATCCAGGGAATCAAGACCTTGTTACGAATCATCTCCTGGTGAAATAGAGTCCGGAATTCAAGGGAAACCTCGCCCTTGGCGTCCCGAGTAACGTAATTGGGGGAGCAAGGATATCCCTCCACTTGAAAAGCGGATTCGATGCCTAGTTCTCTGGCCACATCATTCATTCCGTTCACCAACTTTTCGCCGTAGGCCCAGAGGTGCTCCACGACACCCAATTCCTTATAACACTGGATAGTCTTTAATAGAGCGCCCATGCCGCACATCTCCGCACCATGGGTGGTACTGACCAGAAAAGTACGCTCCATTCCGTCCTGCTTAATACCGCCCAGCTCCATAATCTCGCGCTTACCTGCAAGCGCCGCGACAGAGAAACCGTTAGCCATACCCTTGCCAAAGGTACAAAGATCCGGCTGAACATCGAATAAGACCTGGGCTCCCTGAAGATGAAACCGGAAGCCAGTGATCATTTCGTCAAGGATAAACACCGCTCCATTCAAGTGGCAAAGATCTCGTACCTTCTGCAGAAAGCCATCCTTGGGAGGTACCGCCGCGGCAGGCTCGAGGATCACGCAGGCAATCTGGCCAGGATTCTCTGCGAAAAGGGCGCTTAGGGAGGTGATGTCATTGTAACTGAATTTCTTAGTGAGTTCCTGGAATGCTTCTGGAACGCCTTTAGGAAGGGCCGTGGCCCCGATAAACCAGTCGTCATAAGAGAAGAAAGGATGCTGGGCGCAAATAGCCACCAAGGAACGGCCAGTATAGGAGCGTGCCAGCTTTACTGCGGCTGTAGTAACCGTAGATCCGTTCTTCCCAAATTTGACCATCTCTACGGAAGGAATTAGGTTGCAGAAGGCCTCTGCGGCCTCCAACTCTACTATCGAAGCGCGAGTAAGGTTATTGCCATAGAGCGCCTGCTCCATGGCAGCCATGACGACGGGCTCGTAACCATAACCAATGGTCACCGCTCGGAGAGCCATGCCATAATCGAGATAGCGGTTGCCGTCTGGATCCCATACATAGGCCCCCTTGGCCCGCTGTAGGATATGGGGTGCATTAGAAGGATATTGATCATCGCCGCGGCTGTAAGTGTGTCCGCCACCAGGAATAACACGATTCAAACGCTGGGAATAATTCATATACCCATCCAACCTAGTTAAGGGCCTCGCAATGGGCCAGTTTTAACTCCAGTAAACGCTCAATTAGCAATAAATCAACAACATCGTCTACTTCAAAGGATTTCCACTTGGGGACTTCAAACGGAACAGTCCATTCATGATAAAAAGAGCGCTGAGTTCTAAAAAGGGATACTTTTGAGATGTAGATGGAGCCCTCGAAAAAATAAAGATTATCAAGCTCCTGTCTACGCTTGAAGACAAAACGCTCACTGTTGAACGGACGGACGAATCCGTTCTCAAGCTGACAAAGGAAAGCCGGATGGGCTGCTTCCGTTCGGCAAACACCTACCAAGCTTCCATTTTCTTGCCGAGCCTCAATGACCTCGAGAGCCAGATCCACATCCTTCGCGTCTCGCAAGGGACTGGTAGGCTCCAGCATCACCAAATAATCTGCCTGGACATTGCGGTTCACCTCCATCCAATCCAGGGCATGAAGCATCACCTCCGCGTGGCCGGCAGTATCTGAGGCCAGGCTATCGGGACGAAGAAAAGGGGCCTCAGCGCCATGGCTTTCTGCCACCGCCGCAATCTCAGGAGAATCAGTACTGACGACTAGATAATCTACATAGCGGCTTTGAAGCCCAGCTTCTATGGACCAAGCCAGTAACGGCTTGCCCGCCACCGGACGAATATTTTTACCTGGTAATCCCTTGCTGCCGCCCCGCGCGGGAATAACCGCCAACACTATCTTCCCATGGATCATATTCTACATCCTTATGCAAACACTGTACTCATGGACATGCTTACTTCAGCACCTCTCTCATCATGATCTCGACCAAACCGTCGAATTTTACTTTGGGCCGCCAGCCGAGTTTTTGCTGAATCTTTGTAGGATCACCGACAAGAAGGTCAACTTCAGTCGGGCGGAAGTACCACGGGTCGATCAGGATCACACTTCTTCCGGTGGAGGTATCAATAGCCTTCTCTTCTACTCCCTCCCCTTCCCAGGCAAGGCTTTTCCCAGTAAAGGCGAAGCACTTCTCGATAAACTCCTTTACTGTGTGGGTCTCCCCCGTCGCCACGACAAAATCATCCGGACGGTCATGCTGGAGCATCATCCACATGGCCTCCACATAATCGGGAGCATAGCCCCAATCCCGCTTAGCATAGATGTTCCCCATATAGATTCGATCCCGCTTGCCCTGTACGATGTCGCGCACCCCTAGAGCAATTTTTTGAGTCACGAAGCTGTCGCCGCGTCGTGGAGATTCATGATTGAACAAGATTCCGTTGGAAGCGAAGATGTCATAGGCCTCCCGATAATTCACCGTGGCCCAGTAGGCATAGAGCTTGGCCACCCCGTAGGGACTCCTGGGATAGAACCGTGTGGTCTCCCGCTGCGGAGTCTCGTCCACTTTACCGTACAGCTCGCTCGTAGAAGCTTGGTAGAACTTCACGGAATTCTGCATTTTGAGGATTCTGATTGCCTCGAGAAGTCGGAGGGTTCCTATCGCATCCGCGTTGGCCGTGTACTCGGGCGTCTCAAAGGAGACGCGAACATGGCTCTGCGCGGCCAGATTGTAGATCTCGTCGGGTTGCAACTCCTGTAGCAGTCGGACGAGATTTGAAGAATCCGTCATATCGCCGTAGTGAACAAAGAATCGATTCCCCTTTTCGTGGATATCCTGGAGCAGATGATCAATCCGTAGCTTCACCTCCAGGCTGGATCGCCGTGCGAGGCCATGAACCTCATATCCCTTTTCAAGCAACAACTCGGCAAGGTACGACCCATCTTGTCCGGTAATACCTGTAATAAATGCCTTTTTACTCATGAGGTTGCTCCGGCGCAAATACGGACTTCTTTGCAGATCTCAAGGACATCCTCGTCCCGAAGTAAGTGATAGGAGGGAAGGTTGAAGCCCCGCGAAGAAATATCCACCGTCACCGGCGAGTCCTCCTGGCTGGGGTAGAAAGGCATGGAGTGGACCGGCAGGAAGAAGGGTCGCGTCTCAATTCCCGCGCGATTCAGTCCCAACATAACGCGTTCACGAGTCCCTGCATCCCGAGCCATGAGACTCACCATCCAGTGGGATGAGCGGCAACCCTCTTCGATCCGCTGGAAGGTGAACCATTCCTCCAGATTCTCGCGGTAAAGGTCCTGGATCTCTCGCTTCCTTTCCAAGATTCGGTTCAACCTCTCCATCTGAGCGCAACCTATGGCGGCCTGAATGTTAGTCATCCTATAATTGAACCCTAGGAGATCATGGAAGTAGCGAGTCGTCTCTGAATTCCCCTGGTTCCTGAGTTGACGAATGACGCCGGCGGAATGGTCGTCATCCGTGACAACCATCCCGCCCTCGCCAGTGGTAATGGTCTTGTTTCCGAAAAAGCTCAACACTCCGATATTGCCCAGATTCCCCGCCCTGCGATTACGATATTCAGCCCCCAAAGATTCTGCGGCATCCTCAATGACTACGAGATCACGCTGCCTCGCAAGCTTAAGGATGGGATCCATATCCGGCGGCATCCCATATACGTCGACTGTCATGATCGCCTTGGTACGCGGAGTGAGGCACGGCAAAATTTGCTCAACACCCATATTCCACGTTTCGGGATCAACATCCGCTAACACTGGAACAGCCCCTGCATAGCGCACTGCATTCGCGCTGGCGATATATGTAAAATCGGGCAGAATCACCTCGTCGCCAGGGCCAATCCCAGCAGCTAGGACGGCCAGATGAAGCGCCACAGTTCCATTCATGACCGCGATAGCATGGCGAACTCCCACATACTCGGCCACCCGTCGTTCAAACTCTTCAATGAAGCGTCCTCGAGATGAGATCCAGGTACTGTCGAGGCACTCGAGGACAAGTTCCTTCTCCCGAGTGGTAATTTCTGGTAAATAAATCGGGTATTTCATCGAGAGATGACTCCGTGCGGGGGAGGGCAGTCCAGACCTTCGACCAGTCTATGAGAATGACTAATGGTCGGAAGGTCCCTATAAACTTCGAGCGTGATATGACGAGAGAGAAATCGCGTTTTTGCGAGAACTTCGAGGACATCCGATTCGGATAGTAAACCATCGTTAGTATCCTCGAATCCATCATTGTCGCTAATATGAACATATTCCGCTTCTGTCAGGAAGCGCCGTGCTTGGGCCTGAAAATCTAATCCCAGAGAACCGCAAGTAACCTTTAGGTGAGCCAAGTCCACAAGAAGGTCGAAAGAGTACTTAGCGCGTAGACGTTCAGCATCCTCCCAAGTCAATAGCATAAAGGGGATCACTTGAAAGGTAATGAAATTCGCCCGGCCCAAAACATTGTTCTCAATAAACAGTCGGACTCCCAAGCGCTCCCCCTCTCTTGCAACACGCTCATGACCTTGGAAATAAAGTAATTCAGCTAATTCTGTAGATGCTGCCGTACGAGCATCCAATGGTTTACCGATCTCATTCGGCTGAATTTCCACATAGAATCCCGCATGATAGGAATAAGTATCAGAGCCGAGGTCAGCGGCATGTCTAATCGCATCCAAATGAAATGCAATACTGCGTTGACGAAGGTTCTGATCCTGCGACGCCATATTGAGAACGAAGTGGCGTTCCGGGGGGGGGAAATAATTATGGCACCGATAGGTAAGATTGTATAATCGAGCAAGTTTGAGTAAATCATTCTTCCAAGACGGATAATATTGCGTCCCTCCGCTCAGTTCAATGTTCGTGAATCCCGCTTCAGCTAGAAAAATAACCGCTTCATCAATTTTACGCGCCCGAACACATGATGTAGAAACAAAAATCATTTAATTTTCCTTGCTGGGACTCCAGCATATATACCAGCTTCTATAATATCTCTAGTGACGGCGCCGTTGATACCCACCGTCACTCCAGCTGCGATAGATACACAGTCCCGCACCACCGCCCCCGCCCCGAGGAAACATCTATCCCCAAGTTTTGCGCGCCCGCATAGAACTGCGTTTATGGAAACATGGCAGAATTCTCCCACTACAGCCTCGTGTTCAATCACCGCTCCCGTATTAATCAGTGTCCCTCGCCCAATTTGCGCACCCGCATTTATCACGGTCCCTCCCATAATCTGAACATAGTCTCCCAGTATAATACCAGCCTCCAGAATGGCACTAGGATGAATGATAGGGGTTAAATCTAACTGGTTTGCAAATCGTTCGGCAAAATTCGCTCGACTGGCAATATCACCACAAGCTAGGATTACATTGGCATCTGTAGGAACTTGATGAAGCCCACCTACGACCGGAACCCCCAAAATGTACTCCTGATCGCCGCGAGAAACATCGTCATAAATGCCTACAACCCTTACGCCGTTCAGGCGTAAGGTCGTAAGTACGACACGGGCGTGCCCTCCAGCTCCAACCAAAACAGTTTCACTCATAGCTCGATGATGTCACCTTTACGGAAAGCCTGCCGGGTTTTTTGGCCCATAATATTATGATAATAGGCCGGAGAGATCCCTTTTCCTCCAGTTCGCATTGCTTTCAGGTTATTCTCCGTCAGGATCTCCCCTTGAGCGATATCCCTGCTAGCAACCATTGCTTTTTGAAGAGCTTTTCTCGTCTGCAATTCAGATAAATTGGGCATTTTAATTGCACTACCCAAATAAGTTTCAACTCTGCGTACCATGGTCACAAAAGCCTTAAATTCATCGGGATCGAGAGATGCGCGATGATCTGGCCCAGCTAAAGACTTGTCAAGAGTGAAATGTTTCTCGATTACCTTCACTCCAAATGGGATGGCAAAGGGAGCAGCCCCAATTCCTTGAGTGTGGTCGGAATAACCAAGAAGGATGTCATAGGATTCCCTAAAGGTATCGAGAACCGCTAAATTTGCCTCATCATCTTGGATAGGATAATTTGCTGTACACTGGAGCAAAACAACATCTCGATTAAATGGATGAATTTCGGTGAGCGCTAGATCTACTTCAGCCTGATAAGCCATGCCAGTGGACAGTAGCATTGGCTTACCCTTCTGAGCCACCCTTCGGAGATATGGAAGATTAGTAATGTCCGTGGAAGCAATTTTATAGGCAGGCATATCCAACCTATCAAGTTCTGCAAGGCTCACTTCATCAAATGGAGTGGTTAAAAAGGTGATCCCAATTTGTTTACATATTGATTGGAGATTGGCCGTTTGTTCAATTGAAAGCTCTAATTTTCTCAGCATCTCATATTGGGTTTCTCCCGAACCCGTAGTTTCCAACTGATAGGGCGCCTTTTCGACCCCGGGAACGATTAATTCATTGGCCTTAAAGAACTGAAATTTAACCGCATCTGCCCCCGCATCTTGTGCAATCTCAATTAATTCCCTCGCACTTGCAAGGTTCCCTCCATGATTTACCCCAGCTTCGGCAATTATAAAAATGGGGGCAGTTTGCCCCAATTTTCGCCCTCCCAAGCAGATCTCTCGATTGAAAGCCAGATCCCTCATTCTCATATTACTCTCCTTTCTATTAATCACACTCCACCATGATTACAAATCATCGTCATTTTTTCCACCTGAAGCAAGAGTGATATCGCTCTTCGCCCCCTTCTCCCCAAAAAAGACAAGATGTTTGTAAATTTCAAGCAATTGGTTGGCATTTTTTAGGGGCTCAAAATTTTCTTCTGCTAGGGCCTTGGCATTATTTCCCATGCGAATCACTTCTTCAGGATTTTCAGAAAAATATCTAATCGCAGCTGCCAATTGTTCCGGATCTCTTGCAGGAATCGCTAGCCCTGTTTCCCCATGGACCAATGTATCAGCCTGCGGCTGATTCACAGCAACGATCGCTGGCACATACGAAAAAGCCGCCTCAAAAACAGGTCTTCCGGGCGCATCGTAATGCGAAGGGAAAGCAATTACATCAATACCCTCGTAAACACGCTGAATATCCTTGGTCCCTCCAAGCAGATGGAAATAATCATTCATATCATATTGAATTATTCGATTTTCCAACTCCCTCTGAACATTTTGAGCCAGTCCCGCTCTTGATAATAACCAAGCCTTGAGACCTGTATCTGGGATGGTGACCCAACCTACAATAAGAAATTCGACATCAACTTTCTGGCTCTTAAGAATTCGCGCGGCGTCCAGGAGATCAAATATTCCCTTAGAATGATGTAAGTTGCCAACAAATCCCACTTTTAGAGAACTCGAACGCAATTTTTTCAGTTTTTCCTCAAAAACTAGATCAGATTCAAGCATATATTTTGGAGTGAAGGAATTATGAATAACCTCAACTTTCATATGCGGTGGAATCGAAGCCCGTGTATTTTCATCAATAGCTATTACCACTTCTGCCTGCTTCGCCAATACCCTATTGAGCCATTTTGTCCTCTTCAGCCCATGCCCTGACTCTACCACAGACCGAATATGAACAACCAAAGGAACGCGAAATAAAATCTTTGCCAATAAAGCGGGGAATATATAAACAAACTCGTTAACATGAATTAAATCGACCTTCTCCCATCGGAAATATGCTCTAAAAACTGCGACGATTGATAGGGGAATATAAGCCAGTTCACGTAGCAGCACTAACCAGCGTAATCCACGATAGAAGCCGTATCGGGTATTATCAAATTTTGTCAATCCATGAGTATTAATAGCATCCTTCGCTACCAATTTATAAAAATCAAATGCTGTTCCGTGTGCTGCGATAAAATAAGGTTCTACTGCTTCAACAGATAAGGCACGTACGGCCTCAAAAAGGCTTCGCGAGGCTCCTCCAAAAGGCCCATCTCCATCAATATATAATACTCTAATTCTCACGATTCACCTAATTTCCTGCTCTCATACTAATAAAATTTAAATCCGGCTCCAAATAGCATTTGTCCACTCACAAGAATTTCAATTGAATCTATAGGCATCGCCGAATAGCAAAAGCTATCCTACGCTGAATCTCCTCCGTTATTTCTGGCCAGATAGGCAGACTCAGAATTTTCTGTGATGTAGCCTCGGCCACCGGACATGTCACAACTGCATGAGAGTCCTGATAAAGCTTAAGCTTATGGCAGGGCACGGGGTAATAGACCATCGTACTGATGCCGCTTTCCTGGAGGCTGGTTTGTACCTCATCTTGGCGATCTTCGGGAATCAGTACGGAGTATTGATGGAAGACATGTCCATGGATAACTTCCGGTGAAATTAATCTAGGCACGTTCTCAAGCAACCCTTTATAGCGATCGGCAGCTCGGCGTCGAGCGGTATTCCATATATCAATATGAGGAAGTTTCACCCTCAGCATCGCCGCATGTAATTCATCAATACGCGAGTTGTACCCGACCGTCTCGTTGAAATACTTCTTCCGGCTCCCATGGACCCGAAGCATGCGCGCTGTGGCGGCTAGTTCCTCGTCGTTGGTAACCATCATGCCGCCATCCCCAAAAGCGCTGAGATTCTTGGTGGGGAAGAAACTGTAACAGCCAAAGATACCCATGGATCCCGTATGCCGCCCCTTCCACTTGGCCCCGAAGCTTTGGGCACAATCCTCCACCACCTTCAGCCCGTGTCTGTCGGCAATGGCCAGAATGCGATCCATGTCGCAAGGGCGACCGAAAAGGTGCACAGGAATGATGGCCTTGGTGCGCGCCGTGATAGCCGCCTCGATGAGGTCGGGGTCGATGTTGAACGAATCTTCTTCGATGTCCACGAAAACCGGCATCGCACCCACATGGCTGATGGCCTCGGCAGTAGCAAAGAAAGTGAAGGGGGTGGTGATGACCTCGTCCCCGGGCCCGACGCCGAGGGCCCGAAGGGCGATGTACAGAGCATCCGTACCGGAGTTCAGACCGATGGCATGCTTCACGCCCAGGTAGGCGGCCGCCTCTTCCTCGAAGGCCTTCACTTCGGGCCCCATGATGAAGTGGCCGGACTTCATGACCCGCTCGAAGGCGGCCTGGAGTTCCGGCCACAGGCTTTCGATCTGCGGCTTCAGATCGAGAATGGGTATTTGCGTCTGCGCACTCATCAATCCACCTTGCCCACAAGGCCCTGGGCGTGCTTCCTGTACTTCTGGCCATAGCTGGTTGTCGCCTCGCCCCTGTCATCAAAAGCTAGGCGCTCCCCACGCTCGCACATATACCCAATGATCCGGGCCGGAACCCCTGCCACCATGGCATAAGGGGGAACATCCTTCGTCACCACGGCCCCCGCGGCCACGAAAGCGCACTCATGAAGAGTGATCCCGCACACGATAGTAGCATTGGCGCCGATGGAGGCACCCCGCTTCACGCGGGTGGTCCGGTAGTCTTCACTGGTATTGCGGGGAAAGAGACAGCGGGGGGTGGTCACATTCGTGAACACCATGCTGGGACCGCAGAACACATAGTCCTCAAGGATTACACCCTCGTAGAGACTCACATTATTCTGGATCTTACAGTGATCGCCGATGGTGACACCATTGGCCACCATGACATTCTGGCCCAGAATGGAATGCTTTCCGATGACGGCCTGGGGATAGACATGGCAGAAGTGCCAGATCTTGGTGCCTTCGCCCAGTTGGGCGCCCTCATCGACGACGGCGGTGGGATGTGTGTAGGCGGGTTTCTCCATGGCGAGTTCCTTAGAGCAGCACAACATTGGCCTTGGATCCTTCTACCCGCTTCAGGGCGTTCCGGGTGTCGAGGATGCGGGTGGAGATTTTTAACACCAGCGCGTAGTCCACAGCCGTATGATCGGTGAGGATCACCACCAGATCAGCCTTCCGCAGAGTCTCCTCAGTGAGGAGCACGCTACGCAGGTCATGGCTGTGCTCCGTGAAGTGCGGAATGTGGGGATCATGGTAGGTGATGATCGCCCCTCGCTGAATCAGCAGGTGCAACACTTCCGCACTGGGACTTTCCCGGGGGTCGTCGATGTCCTTCTTGTAGGCCACGCCCAGGATGAGGATCTTAGCGCCCCGGAGCCCTTTCCCCTGATCGCTGAGAAGCCGCATGGCTTTGTCCGCCACGAATTCCGGCATCCGACGATTGATCTCTCCGGCTAGGGCGATGAACCGGGTGTTGAAGTTGAATTCTCTCGCCTTCCACTCCAGATAGTGGGGGTCCAGCGGAATGCAATGTCCGCCTACGCCGGGTCCCGGATAAAATGGCATGATGCCGAAAGGTTTAGTGAAAGCCGCATCGAGCACTTCCCACACACTCAAACCCATACGATCACAAAGCAGGGTCAGTTCGTTCACCAAGGCGATATTGACCGCCCGGAATGTGTTCTCGAACACTTTCGTCATTTCTGCGGTGGCCGCACTGCTCACCGGCACGATGTTGAGGATCGTCTTCCGATATAGCGCCACCGCCACCTCCCGGCTCGCAGGATCGGAAGCTCCCACCACCTTGTTGGTGTTCTTGGTGGTGTAGCGCCGGTTGCCCGGATCCACCCGTTCGGGACTGTGTGCCAGGAAGAAGTCCACGCCAGCCTTCAACCCCGATTGTTCGAGGATAGGCTTCATAACCTCATCCGTGGTCCCCGGATAAGTGGTGCTTTCCAAGCTAATGAGCTGGCCAGGTCGGAGACGCTTGGCGATATCTCGCGTGACCGCCTCGATGTATTGCAGATCCGGAGTCAGGTTCTTAGTGAGGGGCGTCGGGACGGCGATAATCAGCACGTCCATATCCCCCAGGCGCTCCATATCCGTGGTGGCCTCAATGAAGCCGCCAGCCACCAAGGTCTGCAATTCACGGTCGTCGACGTCCCCGATGAAGTTCTCCCCTCGGTTCACCAACCCCACCCTGTGGGCACTCCGGTCAAACCCCAGGACTCTGAATCCCACCTTGCCTTTCTCCACGGCGAATGGAAGACCTACATATCCCAGCCCGATCACGCCGACTTTGGCAGTGACTGATTCGATCTTCTCCAGAAGGTTCTGGACGAGTTCTCCGGTTGGCATGACCGCGTTCTCCATGGATCACCCGCGCCCAAGCGGGACGCTCTGCGGCACGTAGTGGAGATGAACCTCCTTACCTGTGAAGGCAGATTCATACAGTGCATTGATGATCTCCAAGGACTTTCGGCCTTGAAGTCCATCCAGCATGGACCGCTTTCCGGAATCCAGGCAGGCCAACATGTCCTCGTAGAAGGGCTTGTGGCCGAATCCATAGACATTCGGCGGATCCGTGATGGCTCTCTGGGCCTCCTCATCCTCGTGGGATGGTTCCACAAAATTCCAGGTCACCATTCGGTTGACACTGAAGCCCCCGACAACTACGGAGCCCTTTTCACCCAGCACCGAGATGCTGCCTTCCAGATCCTTAGGTCGAGTGGCGGTCGTGGCCTCTACCACACCCAACGCTCCGTTCTTGAACTTGAGGACGGCCACCCCCGTATCCTCCGCCTCGATGTTGACGAGCCGCGTGGAGATGTAGGACTTGACCGATTCCACAGGCCCCAATAGCCACTGGAGCAGGTCGATATGATGGCTGGCCTGGTTAGTGAAAACCCCGCCGTCCAGCTTCCAGGTTCCCCGCCACGCCGCCTGGTCATAGTAGTCTTGGCCCCGGGACCATCGGATACGGACGGTTCCCAGAACCATTTTACCGAAGCGGCCCTGGTCAACTGCTCGTCGGAGCTGTTGGATGGCTGGATTGAACCGGTTCTGCTTCACCACGAACAGCCGAGTCCCATGGGTCTCACAGCTTTCGATGAGCCGATCTGCGTCCTCAAGTGTGAGCGCCATGGGCTTTTCCACTACGAGAACCGGCACATGAGGGGCAAGAAGACACCCCACGTCAGGATGGGAACCCGAATCAGTCAGGATGCTGACGACATCGGGCTTCTCCCGCTTCACCATCTCCAGCGCATCAGTGTAGTAGGGAATGCTCAGTGGGCCTGCAGTGGTACGGGCCCGCTCCTCTAGGAGGTCACAAACAGCCACGAGGCGGAGATTTGACATTTGGGTCAGCACTTGCACGTGGCGAAGCGAAATCCGTCCACAACCCACTAATGCGATGGTCTTCACGCGGACTCCCCCTCGGACTCTTTCGACGATTCAAACAGGCGACCCTTGATCCACCTGCGGTTCTCAAATCCCCATACAACGAGACCAGCCAGGAAAGCCCAGGCGATCACCAACTGACTTCTTGCAGGTCGGCTCTTTTCGATGGGAAGATTGCCCGGATCCAAGACATTTAGAATGGGAATATCGTTCTTTTCTTCAAGCAGGGCTTGTTCACGGTTGAGGGCAAGGGTCGTAATGAGTTGCTGGCGGAGGCGGAGTTCACCTTCGAGACGAGCCCCTTTGAGACGAACGCCCGGATCCGCACTGCCCAAGTAGTTCCGATTGCTTTCAAGAAATGTTCGGAAAGCGTTTTCAGCTTCTTCGAACTCTCGGCGAGCGTCGGCAAGACGAGCATCCGCAAAGGCGGCCTTGGCTCCCCCATGAGTTCTCCCCTTTTCCTGGAGGAATACCTCGAGCAGCTTGCTCGCACGAAGGACGACAGCCCAAGAGAGTTCTGGTGACCTGGTCTCCGCGCTGATGGAGATGACCTTGGACTTGAGATCCCGCGAAGAAGAGAGAACCTTACCAAGCGCCTGAAGCGCCATATCTGTATTCTTGGCCTCCAAATAGACCGAGAGTGTCCCCTTCACAACACGCTCAGAACCAAATCGCCAGGTGCGCATGGGGTACTGAAATTCACTCTGCAGGAGCTGCTCCCGAAGCCATCGGCTGTTGAGGATATCTACAAAATTGGCGTCGTTGCCCTCAGCGCCGGGAACGCTGACGCCGAAGGCGGCCGCGGCACTGGCCAATCCTCCGAGATTCCCCCCTAGCCCCTTCGATTCCACCGGCAGGAGACGCGCTTCCGAGCGGTAGTAGTTCGGCATGAAGAGGGCGATGAGGGCGGCGAAGACGCCTGCGGCCAAAGCCCACTGGAGGGGCCGCTTCAGGCTGGCTTTGAGATCCAGGACTGGAGATTCGGGCATCTCGGACATAAGGAAACAGGTTACCAGAGTCTCAACAAAGACGCTCTCACGCTTCTCGGAACGGAGAGCACAAAAAAGGGGCGGGATCGCTCCCGCCCCTGAAAAAGTGCTGTGAAGATTTCGGCTACAGATCCTCGCCGTCGATCTCCGTCATGCCCTGCAACTCTTCGACATGCTGGGCCATGCGGGCGTATTCGTCGTCGAAGTCCTCGCCGTTGGCGAATTCGTTGAGGGTGGGTTCGGGGTACTCGCCCTCTTCGATCTCGAGGTTCCGGTAATGGGCCATGCCGGTGCCGGCGGGGATGAGCCGGCCCAGGATGACGTTCTCCTTGAGCCCGCGCAGGTAGTCCACACGGCCCTCCAGCGCGGCCTCGGTGAGGACGCGGGTGGTCTCCTGGAAGCTGGCGGCGGAGATGAAGCTCTCGGAGGTCAGCGCGGCCTTGGTGATGCCAAGCAGCAGGGGCTCGCAGGTGGCGGGGGCGCCGCCGTCGCGGAGGGCCTGCTCGTTGATCTCCTTGAAGCGGTGCTTGTCGACCTTTTCCTCGACGATCAGCGGGGTATCGCCCACGTCGGTGATCAGGACCCAGCGCATCATCTGGCGGATGATCACCTCGATGTGCTTGTCGTTGATCACCACGCCCTGGGCCCGGTAGACCTCCT
The DNA here is from genome assembly GCF_030845995.1 of Geothrix sp. 21YS21S-4. Lineage (NCBI taxonomy): Bacteria > Pseudomonadati > Acidobacteriota > Holophagae > Holophagales > Holophagaceae > Geothrix > Geothrix sp. 21YS21S-4. Next base: position 340,318 of record NZ_CP132719.1, on the reverse strand, counting down.
GGACCTCATTGACGAGGAAGGCCTGGAGGGCCTTGTCGCCCTGGACCTTGAGGAGGTCGTGGGGGCTGACGGCGCCCTCGGTGAGCTTCTCGCCGGCGCGGATGTCGTCGCCGTCCTGCACCTGGATGTGCTTCCCGCGGGGGATCAGGTACTCGCCCTTCTCTCCCGTCTCGGCCTCGACCACCACCTTCTGGTTGCCGCGGACGCGATTCCCGTACTTCACGAGGCCGGTGACCTCGCTGATGATCGCGGGATCCTTGGGCTTGCGGCCTTCGAACAGCTCCGTGACGCGCGGCAGGCCGCCCGTGATGTCGCTGGTCTTGGCCTGCTGGCGGCTGGTCTTGGCGATGACGTCGCCGGGCAGCAGTTCCTGGCCCTCTTCCACTTCGATGTAGGCGCCGGTGGGGATGTTGTAGCGCTTGAGCACCTTGTGGTTGTCCCCCTTGATGTTGATGTGGGGGTGGATCTTGTCGTCGGTGGGATCGATGACCTTCTTGCGGAAGTTGCCCGAGATCGGATCCTTCTCTTCCTGGTAGGAGACGTTGAGCTCGAACTCCTTGAAGTCCGCGACGCCGCCCACTTCCGTGAGCAGCACGTCGTTGTAGGGGTCCCACTCGGCCAGGATGGTGCGGGGCTCGACCTGTTCCTGGTCCTTCACCTTCAGGATGGCGCCGGAGGTGATCTTGTAGCGCTCGCGCTCGTTGCCGTCGGCGTCGGTCACCAGCAGGTAGCCGTTGCGGGTGAGGGCGACGGTCTCGCCCTTCCGGTTGACCACCGTCCGGCCTTGGAGGCCGTCGTACTTCACGATGCCGGCGATCTGGGCCTCGTGGGTGCTCTTCTCCGAGGTACGGCTCGCGGCGCCGCCCACGTGGAAGGTGCGCATGGTCAGCTGCGTGCCGGGCTCACCGATGGACTGGGCGGCGATGACGCCCACCGCCTCGCCGAGATCCACCCGGCGGCCGGTGCTCAGGTTGAGGCCGTAGCACTTGGCGCAGATGCCGCGGCGGGCTTCGCAGGTGAGGGTGGAGCGGATCTTGACCTTGGCGATGCCGCTGGTCTCGATCTTGAACGCCAGTTCTTCGGAGATCAGGGTTCCGGCGGGCGCGATGGTGATCGCCGCGTCGTAGGGATCCAGGATGTCCTCGAGGGAGACGCGGCCCATGATGCGGTCGCGCAGGCGGGAGCGGATGGTGCCGTCGCTGTTGACGATGGCCTCCACCTCGATCCCATTGAGGGTCGCGCAGTCGTCCTCGTTGACGATCACGTCCTGGGCCACGTCCACCAGCTTGCGGGTGAGGTAGCCGGAGTCGGCGGTCTTCAGGGCGGTGTCGGCCAATCCCTTGCGGGCGCCGTGGGTCGAGATGAAGTAGTCGAGGACGCTCAGGCCTTCCTTGAAGTTGGCCATGATGGGCGTCTCGATGATGTCGCCGGAGGGGCGGGCCATCAGACCGCGCATGCCGGCCACCTGGCGGATCTGCGTCTTGGAACCGCGGGCGCCGGAGTCGGCGAGGATGTAGATGGAGTTGAGGAACGTGTTGGTCTCGTTCCGCTTCTCCAGTTCCTTCATCATGTCGCTGGCCACCTGATCGCTGGTCTTGGACCAGACTTCCAGGATGCGGTTGTAGCGCGTGGAGGAGTCGAGGCGGCCCTCGTAGGCCTCCTTCTCGATGGCGCGGACTTCCTCGGTGGCGCTCTTGAGCAGGGCGGCCTTGGTGTCGGGAACGACGAGGTCGTCGATGCCCACGGACACGCCCGCGCGCATGGCCCACTGGAAGCCGGTGTCCTTCATGGCGTCCAGCATGCGGATGGTGACTTCCGGCCCGTTCAGCTTGTAGGCGCGGTTCACGAGGGAGAGCAGGCCCTCCTTCTTGAGCAGGCCGTTGATGAAGGGCAGCTCGGCGGGCAGCGAGCGGTTGAACAGGACGCGGCCCACGGTGGTGGTCTTGAGCTGGTGGTTGACGGTCTCGGCGGGCGCCTCGAAGACCTCCTGCTCGGAGTTCTTCTTGGGGTCCTTGGCGTGCCAGGCTTCGGTGTCCACCCACTCCCCGGTGTAGCGGAGCTGGATGATGGCGTGGGTGTCCACCACGCCGGCCTGGTGAGCGGCCACCACGTCGTCGGCGCGGCCGAAGACCATGCCCTCGCCCTTGCGGCCGGTGCGCTTCTTGGTGAGGTAGTAGCCGCCGAGGACGATGTCCTGGCTGGGCACCACATTCGGACGCCCGTTCGCGGGGTTGAGGATGTTCTGGGTGGACATCATCAGCACCTTGGCCTCGATCTGGGCCATGGGGCTGAGGGGGACGTGCACGGCCATCTGGTCGCCGTCGAAGTCGGCGTTGAAGGCGGTGCAGACCAGGGGATGCAGGCGGATGGCCTTGCCTTCCACCAGCACGGGCTGGAAGGCCTGGATGCCGAGGCGGTGGAGGGTCGGGGCGCGGTTCAGCAGGACGGGATGGTCCTTGATGACCTCTTCCAGGACGTCCCAGACTTCGGGGCGGCCCTCTTCGACCATTTCCTTCGCCTGGCGGATGGTGGCGGCGAAGCCCTTGTGCTCGAGCCGGTTGAAGATGAAGGGCTTGAACAGCTCGAGCGCCATCTTCTTGGGCAGGCCGCACTGGTGCAGCTTGAGGTCGGGGCCCACCACGATGACGGAGCGGCCCGAGTAGTCCACGCGCTTGCCGAGCAGGTTCTGACGGAACCGGCCCTGCTTGCCCTTGAGGGCGTCGCTGAGGGACTTGAGGGGACGGTTGCTGACGCCGCGCAGGAGGCGGCCCCGCTTGCCGTTCTCGAACAGAGCGTCCACGGCCTCCTGCAGCATGCGCTTCTCATTGCGCACGATGACGTCGGGGGCCTTCAGCTCGAGCAGCTTCTTCAACCGGTTGTTCCGGTTGATGACGCGGCGGTAGAGGTCGTTCAGGTCGGAGGTCGCGAAGCGGCCGCCGTCCAGGGGCACCAGGGGGCGCAGTTCGGGCGGGAGGACCGGGACGACGTCCAGGATCATCCACTCGGGCTTGTTCCCGGAGCGGTGGAAGGATTCCGCCACGCGCAGGCGCTTGGCGACCTTGCTGCGCTTCTGGCTGGAGGTCTCCTTCTTCATCACGTCGCGGAGCTCGATGGTGAGCGCCTCGATGTCGACCTGCTTCAGCAGTTCCTTGATGGCCTCGGCGCCCATCTGGGCCTTGAAGCCCTCACCGTGGATGCCACGGTACTCGCGGAACTTGTCCTCGTTGAGGATCTCGCCTTCCTTGAGAGGCGTGCCGCCGGATTCGGTGACGGCGTAGGCCTCGAAGTAGAGGACGCGCTCCAGGTCCTTCAGGGGGATGTCCAGGAGGTAGCCGATGCGGCTGGGGACGCCCTTGAAGAACCACACGTGGCTGACGGGGCTCGCCAGCTGGATGTGGCCCATGCGCTCGCGGCGGACGGACTTCTTGGTGACTTCGACGCCGCACTTGTCGCAGGTGACGCCTTTGAACTTCTGCCGCTTGTACTTGCCGCAGAGGCATTCCCAGTCGTTCACGGGTCCGAAGATGCGGGCGCAGAAGAGGCCGTCGCGCTCGGGCTTGAGGCTGCGGTAGTTGATGGTCTCGGGCTTGGTGACTTCGCCCTTGGACCAGGAGCGCATCTTGTCCGGGCTGGCCAGCGAGACCCGGATGCACTCGTAGGCGTTGATGTTCTGCTGTTCTGGATACATGGGAGACCTCTCGGAATGCGTCGGAAGGGGGAGGAAGGGAGAATCAGCCTTCGATGGAGAAGACCGCGGGCTCCACTTCTTCCTCGGGATCCAGCATGTCGCGCGTCAGCATCTCCACGTCGATGCAGAGGGCGTTCAGTTCCTTCTTCACGACGTTGAAGCTCTCGGGGAGGCCCGGATCCTTGATGGTCTCGCCCTTGATGATGGCCTGGTAGATCTGGGTGCGGCCGTGCATGTCGTCGGACTTGTAGGTGAGCAGTTCCTGCAGGACGTGCGCCGCGCCGTAGGCTTCCAGCGCCCACACTTCCATCTCGCCGAAGCGCTGGCCGCCGAACTGGGCCTTGCCGCCGAGGGGCTGCTGGGTGATGAGGCTGTAGGGTCCAATGCTCCGGGCGTGGATCTTGTTGTCCACGAGGTGGTGCAGCTTGAGCATGTAGACACAGCCCACGTTCACCGGCTGCTCGAAGGCCTCGCCGGTCATCCCGTCGAACAGCATGGTCTTGCCCGTGATGTCGGGCCCCAGCTTGTTGTTCTTCTCCCAGGCCTGGGTGAGGAAGCCCTTGATGTCCGCTTCCCGGGCGCCGTCGAACACGGGCGTGGAGAAGTGGACGCCCAAGGTCTTGCCCGCCCAACCGAGGTGGCATTCGAGCACCTGGCCGATGTTCATACGGGAAGGCACGCCCAGGGGGTTCAGCACGATGTCCACGGGTCGGCCATCGGGCAGGTAGGGCATGTCCTCCACGGGGAGGATGCGGCTCACGACGCCCTTGTTGCCGTGGCGGCCGGCCATCTTGTCGCCGACCTGCAGCTTGCGCTTCACGGCCACGTAGCACTTCACGGTCTTGAGCACGCCGGGCATCAGCTCGTCGCCCTTGAGGAGGCGCTCCATGCGCTCGTTCAGGATGTCGCGCAGAACCTTGAGCTGGCTCTCGGTCTTGTCCAGGATGTCCAGGACTTCCGTCTCGATGCGGTTCTTGCCCGCGGCGACGGAGACCTGCCGGAAGCGGTGGTAGGACACGGCCTCGAGCATGTTCTGGGTGAGCTTCTTGCCCTTGGGCAGCAGCTCCTTCTGGCCCTTGTCGTCGGTGAGGGTCTCGGAGAGCTCCTTGCCCTTCAGCAGGGTCACGATCTTCTTCTTGGCCTCGGCGCGGATGATGCGCTCTTCGTCGGAGAGATCCTTCTCCCACTTGGCGATCTGGTCGCGCTCGATCTGCTGGGTGCGGAGATCCTTCTCCTGGCCCTTGCGGGTGAAGACCTTGACGTCCACCACGGTGCCCTCGATGCCGGGGGGCACGGTCAGGCTGGCGTCCTTCACGTCGCTGGCCTTCTCGCCGAAGATGGCGCGGAGGAGCTTCTCTTCGGGGCTGAGAATGGTCTCGCCCTTGGGCGTGACCTTGCCCACCAGGATGTCGCCGTGCTTCACGGTGGCGCCGATGCGGATGATGCCGCTGTCGTCGAGATTCTTGAGAGCCTCTTCGCGGACCTGCGGGATGTCGCGGGTGATCTCTTCGGGGCCCAACTTGGTGTCGCGGGCGTGGACCTCGAACTCCTCGATGTGGATGGTGGTGTAGAGGTCTTCCTTCACCACGCGCTCGGAGATCAGGATCGCGTCCTCGAAGTTGTAGCCGCGCCAGGGCATGTAGGCCACGACGAGGTTGCGGCCCAGGGCCAGTTCACCGTGGTCTGTGCAGGGACCGTCGGCCAGGATCTGGCCCTCGGTGACGTACTCGCCCTTCTTCACGAGGGGCGTCTGATTGAGGCAGGTGTTCTGGTTGCTGCGGGCGAACTTGACCAACGTGTAGATGTCGACGCCGGATTCGATGCCCTCGGTTTCCGGATCGTCCTCGACCCGGACCACGATGCGGTTGGCGTCCACGGTCTCGACGATGCCGGAGCGGCGGCACACCACGCAGGCGCCGGAATCCTTGGCGGCCACGTATTCCATGCCGGTGCCCACGATGGGGGCCTCGGTGCGGATGAGCGGCACGGCCTGGCGCTGCATGTTGGCGCCCATCAAGGCGCGGTTCGCGTCGTCGTTCTCAAGGAACGGAATGAGCGAGGCGGCGACGGACACCACCTGCTTGGGGCTCACGTCCATCAGGGTGACCTTGTCGCGGGCGACGATCTTGGTCTCGCCGGCGACGCGGACCGTGACGTCCTCGTCCTGCAGGGCGCCCTCGGCGTCCACGCGGACGTTGGCCTGGGCGATCACGTGCTCGTCCTCTTCCCACGCGGAGAGGTAGAAGGCGTGCATCTCGTACTTGGCCGGGCGCTTTCCGCCCTTCGCCAGCTTCTTGTTCTCCTCCTCGAGGTCGTCGAGGCGCACCACGTCCATGTAGCCGAACTTGGAGTCGCCGACGCTGGTGACCTTGGCGAAGTGGACGATGCGGCCGTTCTCCACCTTGAGGTAGGGGCTCTCGATGAAGCCGAACTCGTTGATGCGGGCGTAGCAGGAGAGCGAGCTGATGAGGCCGATGTTCGGACCTTCAGGCGTTTCGATGGGGCAGATGCGACCGTAGTGCGAGGTGTGCACGTCGCGCACCTCGAAGCCGGCGCGGTCGCGGCTGAGACCGCCGGGTCCGAGGGCGGACAGGCGGCGCTTGTGGGTGATCTCCGACAGCGGGTTGGTCTGGTCCATGAACTGGGAGAGCTGGCTGCTGCCGAAGAACTCCTTCATGGCCGCGATGACCGGCTTGCTGTTGATCAGGTCATGGGCCTGCAGGGGGCTGTTGGGGTCCTGCGCGATGCTAAACTTTTCCTTGATGGCGCGCTGGACGCGCACCAGGCCCACGCGGAAGCCGTTCTCCAGGAGTTCGCCCACGGACCGGACGCGACGGTTGCCCAGGTGGTCGATGTCGTCCGCGCGCACGGGGGCGATCTCGCCGATGTCCTGGCGGGTGGTGTCGTACTTCTTCAGGCGGAGCAGGTAGTGGACGGTCTTGACGAAGTCGTCGGTGCCCAGCGTGCGGAAGTCGAGGTCCGTGGACAGCGCCAGCTTGGCGTTGATCTTGTGGCGGCCCACCTTGCTGAGGTCGTATTTCTGGCCATCGAAGAACATCCCGAAGAGCAGCTTCTTGCTGGACTCCAGGGTGGCCGGCTCGCCGGGACGGATCTTCTTGAAGAGCTCCTTGGCGGCCTCTTCGCTGTCCTCGGTGTGATCCTTGGCCAGGGTCTCGGAGAACACCTTGCCCGTGGCGTCGGCCTCGGGGAAGCAGACGTCGAAGGACTGCACATCGTTGGCCAGGAACATCTCGAGGTGCGTCTGAAGGAAGGGCTCATTGGCTTCCATGAGCACTTCGCCGGTGCCCATGTTCACCACGTCCTGCAGCAGAACGGCGCCGTCGAGCATCTCCCGCTCCACGGGCACGTCCTTGATCCCCGCCTTCTCCATCTGCTCGAGAACGCGGCGGGTGATCTTCTTGTCCTTGGCCAGGATCTCGTCCTTGGTCTTGGGATGCTTCACGGCCTCGCCGAGCTTGCGGCCCACGAGGAGGTCGCTCACGGCGACGCTCAGCTTGCCCTTCTTGAGGAAGAAGGTGGCCGGCGTGTAGAAGTGCCGGAGCATGGCCTCGTTGTAGCTGAGGTCCTCGCTGAACAGGCCCAGGGCGCGCATGAAGGTGGCGCCGAGGAACTTGCGCTTGCGATCGATGCGGGCGTAGAGCAGGCCCTTCGCGTCCAGCTCGAACTCGATCCAGGATCCGCGGTAGGGGATGATCTGGGCGCTGTAGAGGCTCTTGTCCGACGCGATGCTGAAGAAGACGCCGGGGCTGCGGTGCAGCTGGCTCACGATCACGCGCTCGGTGCCGTTGATGATGAACGTGCCGCGGTCGGTCATGATCGGCAGGTCGCCGAAGTAGACTTCCGAATCCTGGCTCTGCTTGAAGCGGCGGTTGCCCTTGTCGTCCTTGTCGAACTGATTCAGGCGCACGCGGATCTTCAGAGGGGCGGCCATGGTGGAGCCGCGCTCCACGCACTCGTCCATGCCCATCTTCTGCTTCATCGAGACGGGCTCTTGGCACACGTCGCAGATGGTGGCCGCGTTCTTGTTGCGGGTGCCGCACTTGGGGCAGTCCACCGTCGGGTCCTTGGGGTGGTCCGACACGATGCTGTGGCCGCAGTGCTTGCACTGGGTACGGAGGTGCTCGAGGCCCAAGTACTTCTCGCACTTGCAGGCCCAGTGGCCCACGGTGTAGTCGAGGAACTCGACTTCCAGGGTGGCGTCCGTGCCCTCGGGGTTCTTCCCGTTGTGGACGGGGAACATCGATTCGAACACGGCCTTGAGGCCGCGCCCTTCCCGCTCGCTGTGGAGCAGGTTCATCTGGAGGAACTCGTCGTAGCTGCGCTTCTGGATGTCGATCAGGTTGGGAATGGGAACCAGGGACCGGATCTTCGAGAAGTTGTGGCGCTGGCGGTAGATGTTCTGCTGAACACTCATGGTTCGCTCCAGATGCAGTTGGCGGAACCTTCTATGGACGACCCGCGGCGGAAGAAGCCGGTGCTGCGGGCCCTAGGCAAAGACGGCGGGACCCCCGGAGCCGCGGCCCCGGGGAAGGGATTACGGTCGGAACAGGCGAGCCGGGACGGACGCGCCGATGGCCGCTCCGCCACCGATCGGTGAAAGAAGCAGCCCGGCGGCGTAAGGAAGAAAGCGGCGACTGAGGACGATTCGCAACCAGGGGCCTTTGTGGGAGGCGGAACCACCCGAGAAGTCGGGCGGAAGGAATAATCGTACCAGATCCAGACAAAACCGCAAAGCGCAAGGTGCGGGGTGCACCCTACGCTTTGCGTCAATGCTTGGGAAGAGGCTACTTGATCTCGACCTTGGCGCCCGCGGCTTCGAGCTTTTCCTTGATCTTCTGGGCCTCGTCCTTGGCGATGCCTTCCTTGACGGCCTTGGGGGCGCCGTCGACGAGATCCTTGGCCTCCTTGAGGCCCAGGCCGGCGACGATCTCGCGGACGGCCTTGATGACGTTCAGCTTGTTCGCGCCGGCGTCAGCCAGGATGACGTTGAACTCGGTCTGCTCTTCGGCAGCGGCAGCCGGGGCGGCGCCACCGGCAGCGGGAGCGGCCATGGCGGCGGCGGAGACGCCGAAGCGCTCCTCAAGGGCCTTGACCAGATTGGCCAGGTCAAGGACGGTCATGGTTTCGATCTCAGCGATGAGCTGGTCGGCAGTGAGAGCCATGATGGCCTCCTAAATTCGAGATTGAGGTTTGGATTCGGGGGAAAGCCCCACAGCCTACTCGCCGGCCTTCTGCTTGCGGATGCCCTCGAGGGCGACCGCCAGACCGGAGATCGGGTAGGTCATGAGGTAGAGCAGCTTGGCGATCAGGACTTCGCGGCTGGGCAGCTCGGCGAGAACCTGCAGTTCCTTGGCGTCGATCTGCTTGCCGTCCATGACGCCGGCCTTGAAGGTCGCGGCCGGATTGTCCTTCAGGAAGCTATTGACGGCCTTGGCCAGGGCGATGACATCGTCGCTGGTGGTGGCCACGGCGCTGGCGCCCTTGAAGGAACCGCCGAGGGCCTCGAAGGACGTGTCCTTCACGGCCAGGCGGAGCAGGGTGTTCTTGCTGACGCGGTACTGGGCCTTGCTCTCGCGGATGCTCTTGCGGAAGGCGGTGTCCTTCACGACCACGAGGCCCTTGAACTCGATCACGACAGCCGAGGTGGCGGACGCGAAGGTTTCCTTGAGCTCGGCGACTTCGGCGATCTTCTTATTCTTTTCCATGGTCGGCCTCCTACTTCTCAACGCTTGTGGTGTTGAGGGTGACCGAGGGGCCCATGGTGGAGGCGACGTACATCGTCTTCACGTATTTGCCCTTGGCCGTGGCGGGCTTGGCCTTGTGGACGGCATCGATGAGCGCCTTGGCGTTCTCTTCCAGCTTCTCGACACCGAAGGACAGCTTGCCCACGGGCGCGTGGATGATGCCGGTCTTGTCGACGCGGTACTCCACCTTGCCGGCCTTGATCTCCTTGATGGCCTTGACCACGTCGAAGGTCACGGTGCCGGTCTTGGGATTGGGCATGAGGCCGCGGGGACCGAGGACCTTACCCAGCCGGCCGACGCCCTTCATCATGTCGGGGGTCGCGACCAGAGCATCGAAGTCGAGGAATCCGCCGGCGATCTTCTCGACCAGCTCGTCCCCGCCCACGATCTCGGCGCCCGCCGCTTCCGCTTCCTTGATCTTTTCGCCACCGGCGATGACCGCCACGCGCATCGTCTTGCCCGTTCCGTGGGGCAGGACGATGGTCCCGCGGACCATCTGGTCCGCGTGACGGGGGTCGACGCCGAGCCGCATGTGCACTTCGACCGTCTCGTCGAACTTGGCGTAGGCCGAGTCCTTGACGACCGCGAGGGCATCCTTCAGCTCATAGGGGCGATCTTCGATCTTGGCCGCGGCAGCCCGGTACTTCTTTCCAGGTTTTGCCATATTGGCTCCATTCGAACGATCTCCCGCGATGACGGTCGCGGTGGCCGGGATCGCCGCACGACGCGGCTCTCCAACAAAAACGAAAGACTAAAACGCAGCTCGCACGGGTTTGGGGACCCGCGCGAAAAACATCAGTCGATGACTTCGACGCCCATGGAGCGCGCGGAGCCCGCGATGGAACGGACGGCGGCCTCGAGACTGCCGGCGTTGAGGTCGGGCATCTTCACCTTGGCGATCTCGGCGAGCTGCGCCTTGGTGATCTTGCCGACCTTCTGCTTGTTGGGCGTGGCGCTGCCCTTGTCGAGGCCGATCTTCTTCTTGATCAGCACCGCGGCGGGCGGGGTCTTCAGGATGAAGCTGAAGCTGCGGTCGGCGAAGACGGTGATGACGACGGGCAGGGTCGTGCCCTTCTCCACCGCGCCCACGGACTTCGCGTTGAACTGCTTCACGAATTCCATGATGTTGACGCCGTGCTGGCCCAGCGCGGGACCGACGGGAGGGGCCGGGGTGGCCTCGCCCGCGGGCAGCTGCAGCTTGATGTAGCCGGTGATCTTCTTTGCCATGTCTCTACTCCCGCGGGGGATTCCGGCGCATGCCGGCGACGTCCGCCTTGAGGGCCCTGCATCCGCGTAGATGCCGACCGGGTTGAAAACGTCCCGATCCAGACGGACCGGGACGGAACAGTTTATCTGAAGAATCCGAAGAAGTCTTCAGGAAATGAAACGAAGCAGCCGGGGAATGACCCCCGGCCGGCCTCACCTCTTTTCGATCTGGATGAAGTCCAGTTCCACCGGCGTGGAGCGGCCGAAGACGGTGACCATGACCTTGATGGTGGACCGCTCTTCGTGGATCTCCTCCACGTCGCCCTCGAAGTTCGCGAAGGGACCGTCGATGATGCGAACCTTCTCGCCCTTCTCGAAGTGGTACTTCGGCTTGGGCTTCTCCTGGGTCTCTTCCGTGTGGTGCATGATCTGGCGGACTTCGTCGTCCGTCAGGGGCGTGGGGCGCTTCTTGTTGGCGCCCACGAAGCTGGTGACCTTGGGCGTGTTCCGCACCAGGTGCCAGTCGGCGTCGGCCATCTCCACAGAGCCGTCCGGCTTGCGCTCCACCTGGATCTGGACCAGCAGATAGCCCGGGAAGGACTTCCGCTTCTTGACGACGCGCTCCTTCTTTCCGGACTTGGCGTCGACCTTCATCTCCTCGTAGGTCTCTTCGGGAATCTGGATGTCCCCGAAGCTCCCGTCGCGCTCTTCCATCTTGATGCGCTGCCGGAGATGCTCCATCACCTTCGCCTCGTAGCCCGAGTAGGTGTGGATGATGAACCACTTCAACTCCCGGCCCTGGGGCTGTACGGGAATCGTCGTGTCCTGGGGGGTGCTCGCGAGATCGGTCATGGCTGCCTCCGGCTCAACGGGCCTTCAGGAAGAAGTACGCGAAGCCCTTGGAGAGAAGCCAATCCACGGACCAGAGGAACGCCCCGACGAAGACGGAAACGATCACCACCGTCCAGGTGGAAGTCATCACCTTCTCCTTGCTCGGCCAATCGACGCGGTCGAGCTCCGCGAACAGATCCTTGGCCTGCTGTTTGATGGCTCCGATCACGATGGGCCTCGCGGTAAGGATTCGGTCAGAAAAACCTGGCCCCGAGCGAGTCCGCCGGGGCCGGGAAGGTGGCAGGGGAGACAGGGTTCGAACCCGCGACCTGCGGATTTGGAGTCCGCTGCTCTACCAGCTGAGCTACTCCCCTGTGGGAACCACCCGGCGGGAAGCCGGGTGGGAACCCTCGGGACCGGAGACTACTTCGTCTCGCGGTGAACCCGATAACCGCCACAGAACCGGCAGAACTTGTTGAATTCAAGCTTGCCCGTGGTGGTCTTCTTGTTCTTCGTCGTGCTGTAGTTCTTACGCTTGCACTCTTGGCACTGCAGATGAATGATGTCGCGCATGGGGACCTCCTAAGTCGGAGGGCGGTCCGGCTCTAGGCCAGGATCTCGCCCACGTTGCCGGCGCCCACCGTGCGACCACCCTCGCGGATGGCGAACTTCAGACCCTTGTCCATGGCGATGGGCTGGATCAGCTCGACCGTCAGGGTGACGTTGTCGCCGGGCATCACCATCTCGCGGCCGGCCTCGAGCTCAATGGAGCCGGTCACGTCGGTGGTGCGGAAGTAGAACTGGGGACGATACTTGTTGAAGAACGGGGTGTGGCGGCCGCCCTCTTCCTTGGTCAGCACGTACACCTGCGCGTTGAACTTGGTGTGGGGGGTGATGCTGCCGGGCTTGGCGAGCACCTGGCCGCGCTCCACGTCCTTGCGCTCCACGCCGCGGAGCAGGATGCCAGCGTTGTCGCCAGCCTGGCCCTGGTCCAGGGACTTGCGGAACATCTCGACGCCGGTCACGACCTTCTTGACGGTGTCCTTGAGGCCGATGATCTCGATTTCCTCGCCGACCTTGACGATGCCCTGCTCGATGCGGCCGGTCACCACGGTGCCGCGGCCGGTGATGGTGAACACGTCCTCGACGGGCATGATGAAGGGCTTGTCGATGGCGCGGACGGGATCGGGAATGTAGGCGTCGACGGCGGCCATCAGCTCATGGATGCAGGCGCAATCGGCGTGGTCGGGGGTGTCGGCGTGATCCAGGGCCAGACGGGCGGAACCCTTGATGATGGGGATCTCGTCGCCGGGGTACTGGTAGGAGGACAGCAGGTCGCGGATTTCCATCTCGACCAGCTCGGCGAGCTCGGGGTCGGCGATGTCGATCTTGTTCATGAAGACCACGATGTAGGGCACGCCGACCTGACGGGCGAGCAGGATGTGCTCGCGGGTCTGGGGCATGGGGCCGTCGGTGGCGGCGACCACGAGGATCGCGCCGTCCATCTGGGCCGCGCCGGTGATCATGTTCTTGACGTAGTCGGCGTGACCGGGGCAGTCCACGTGGGCGTAGTGCCGCTTCTCGGTCTGGTACTCGACGTGGGCGGTGTTAATCGTGATCCCGCGGGCCTTCTCTTCGGGCGCGGAGTCGATCTGGTCGTAGGACTTGGTCTCTCCACCGAACTTCTTCGCCAGCACGTAGGTGATGGCGGCGGTCAGGGTCGTCTTGCCGTGGTCCACGTGGCCGATGGTGCCGATGTTGACGTGGGGCTTCGAACGGTCGAATTTCTCTTTGGCCACGGGTGCCTCCTGAAGGGTGGAAGAGAGAATGAAGGGGAACGATGCAAAGGGTGGAGCCCACAACCGGGCTTGAACCGGTGACCTCTTCCTTACCAAGGAAGTGCTCTACCGCTGAGCTATGTGGGCTTGGAACCTTCCCCGCGGGAGCGGGGGCCTTTCCGTCCGACCGGGCGGCCCGGAGGACGGGGAGGGTGGAGCGGGAAACGGGGTTCGAACCCGCGACATTCAGCTTGGAAGGCTGACGCTCTACCAACTGAGCTATTCCCGCGAAGGGATCGATCTGAATGCGATCCAAAGGACTGGTGCCGAGAGAAGGATTCGAACCTCCGTAACGCGATGCGTGGCAGATTTACAGTCTGCTGCCATTAACCACTCGGCCATCTCGGCATGTCCGGCGCCCCTCCCGGGGCTTGTCAATCTTCCCAGGGGCGCCCCGTAAGGCGGTCCTCGAAGCCCGGAAAGGGCTCCGTGTCAGGCTCGCTGCGAGGCAGGGCTTTCCTGACAGGGAACTCGAAAGGTATCACACCCCTGGGGACGCCTCAAGGGAAAACTTCGGAGTGCTGCGCCGCGCCAGCACGCGGAACAGCGCCACTGCCGCCGCCGCGGACACGTTGAGGCTCTCCACGCCGCCGGGCATCGGAATGTGCAGCAGGCCGTCGCAGCGCTCGCGGATCTTGAGGTGGAGGCCCTCTCCCTCGGCGCCCATCACCAGCACCGTGGCGCGGTCGAAGGGCTCCGCCAGGTAGTCGCGGCTTCCTTCGCCCGCCGCGAGGCCGTAGATCCACGCGCCCGCGTCCTTCAATCCGTCCAGGGCCCGCCCCAGGTTCACCACCCGGCACACGGGCACGCGACCCGCCGTTCCGGCGCTGGCGCGGATCACGGTCTCGTTCACCGCCGCCGAGCGCCGTTCCGGCAGCACGACGCCATCCACGCCCGCCGCGGCGGCGGAGCGGAGGATGGCGCCGAGGTTGTGGGGATCGGTCACGCCGTCCAGCGCCAGGACGAGGGACGCGTCCCCCTTCGCCGTCAAGCGGGGAAGCAGGTCCTCGAAATCGGTGTACGCGAAGGCCGCGCCCTCGCCCAGGATGCCCTGATGGCGCTGGCCCTGACTGCGCCGATCGAGGCCCTCCATGGGCTCCCGATGGACCACGACGCCGGCGGTCCGGGCCTCGGCGATGAACCGCGCCAGCCGCCCGAAGGCCGCCGGCGCGATCCAGACCGTGTGCAGTTCGCCGCGGACCAGGGCCTCTTCGCAGGCGTGGGGACCGAGATAGCGCACGGCTAGAACGTCTTCTTGAAGCCGAGGGCCAGGAGGTGTCCCATTCCCTCCATCCGCAGCCGGTCGGCCTGCACGACGCGGTAGCCGGAGGAGCTCCAGCTGCCCACCATCGTGCGGGAATCCTGATCCTCGCTCAGCCGGTACTGGTAGCCGAAGTTCAGTTCGCCGCCCCACACCTTGTAGCCCGCGCCGATGGAGAAGGCCGCCGTCCGCGACCCGTCCAGCAGGGGCTCCGTCAGGGCCTCCTCCTGCGATCGCTGGTCCAGGGACAGTCCGCCGCGCACCGTCCAGAACTTCCCGAGTTCCACTTCCACGGAAGCGCCGACCCCGAGGTGGCTCTTGCCCTGGGCGATCTCCGCGGGCGAGACCACGGTTCCACTGGGCGTGGCCACCTGCGCGAAGGAGGGCACCCGGAGGCCCGCCGAGGTCCAGCGCACGTCCATCTCCCAGGTCACCATGGGCGTGGCCCGGTGACGGAATCCGAGGGTGGTCTGCGAGGGCAGTTCCACGGTGTCGCTTCCCGCGTGAAACGGCGTGGACGCGGCCAGGAGCGCGGGAACCCGCGCGGCCGTGCCGAGGGGCGCCGTCCGGCTGAGGCCGTCATTGGCATAGACGCCCATGTCCGCGCCGCGGAAACCCGCTTGGAGATCGAGGTCTCCCTTCAGCCCCGACTGGTGCGCGGCGGCCACGGTCCACCGGGGACTGATGGCCCACCGGATGCCGAGGGAGTAGCTGGGCACGGTCTTGTGGCCCGACTGGCCCACGCGCTGCTCCACCAGGCCGCTGACCGGGTTGGTGCCGGAGGCGGGCACGGAGGCGTCCAGGGGAATCCCGAACCGCATGACGCTGCTGGACTCGAATCCCAGCCGGGCGGCGCCCACGCCCACACCCACGGACAGGTTGGGGCTGAGGGCCCAGGCGGCCTGCGCCTCCAGCCGTCGGGCGGAGAGATCGATCCCGTCGCCTTGGAAGCGGCTCGGGGCATCGTCCAGGAGCTGGGCGTGACGGGCGAAGGGCTCGTCCAGCTTCAATCCCAGGCTGAACGTGGGCGAGAGGTGGTAGCCGGCGCCGAAGGCCACCAGGGCGCGGTTGCGGTCGGCGCTGTAGCGCGTGAACTGGGTAGATTCCAGGCTCTGCTGGATGGACGCCAGGTCGGCTCCACCGGAGAGATAGAAGCCGCCCTTTTCCCGGAGGGAGGCCAGCAGGGCGGGATTGAGGGCGGCGGCTTCGAGGCTGTAGCCGTAGGCCACCTGGGCCCCGCTCCGGCTGATGCCCACGGGATCGGCCGCCGGGAGGGCCAGACTCTGGGCCACGGCCGGAAGCGCGGCGGCCCCCAGTACGAGTCCCGCCCCGATGATTCCACGAACCGCCTGCGCCATATCGCCCCGCCTCCGAAACACGACTCTTGAATGGCCCGAACCCCCGAAGGGTTCAAGCCCAAGGCTCCAGGATCGCCAAAAGATCCCCGATCACCAAGAGGATCAGGAATCCGGATCGTCCATGAAGCGAACCAGAAGGCGATCCACCAGCTCCCACACCTCCAGGAGCGCCGCCAGGCACATCACCAGTCCCAGCGCCAGGGCCACCGCCCGGCCCCAGGGGCCCATCAGCGCTCGGCACAGGTCCGGCCAGTGCCAGAAGGCCGGCGGCAGCTTCAGCCGCCCGTAGAAGGCCAGGGTCGACAGCAGCATCCCCCCCCACAGCAGGTAGAAGAAGCGCAGCGCTCGGAAGAGGATGTCCCAGGCGAAAGGACGGTGGCGGGAAGCGGGCATGGAGCGACCAGCATACCCGGGTCCGCTTTTCCGGCCACCGGGGAAACCGGAGCCGCGGTCAGGGCACGAGCAGCTGCCAGCCCAGCCGGAGGATCAAAGCCCCCACGACGGCGATGAACAGCCCGCGCACCCACCCGCTGCCGCGGTTCACCGCGACGTGCGCGCCGAGATAGCCGCCCACGCCGTTCGCCGCGGCCATGCCCACGGCCACGCCGGGGATCCAGCTCCCCCGGCTCACGAACAGGACCATGGACGTGAGGTTCGACGCCCAGTTCACGCCCTTGGCCAGGGCCGAGGCCCGCAGAAAATCGAATCCCAGCACCGACACGAACAGAAAGATCAGCAGCGAGCCCGTGCCCGGCCCGAAGAACCCGTCGTAGAAGCCCAGGGCCAGCGCGATGAGCGCCGCCAGACCCCGCTGGTGATGGAGCCCGAAGCGCGGCGCGTGCAGGCTGCCCAGCTCCGGCTTGAGGAGCGTGAAGACCAGCATCGCCACCAGGAGAACCAAGAGCATGGGCTTCAGAAAATCCCCGTGG
Organism: Geothrix sp. 21YS21S-4; assembly: GCF_030845995.1. Taxonomy (NCBI): domain Bacteria; kingdom Pseudomonadati; phylum Acidobacteriota; class Holophagae; order Holophagales; family Holophagaceae; genus Geothrix; species Geothrix sp. 21YS21S-4. Next base: position 323,442 of record NZ_CP132719.1, on the reverse strand, counting down.
ACGCGGTAGGTGAGCCACACGCCCACGGAAGCGCCGAGGGCCGAGGCCAGGACGGGTCCCACCAGTTCGCGCCACGCCAGCGCACCGGAGCGCAGGAACGTTCCCGCGGCCAAGGTGGTGCCCGTCACCGCCACCGCCTTGTTCGTCCCCAGCAGCGTCGGCAGGGGCGTCCCCGCCGGCAGCCCGAGCATCAGCGCGGGGACTGTGATCAGCCCGCCTCCTCCCACCACGGCATCGATGAACCCCGCCAGGAGGGCGGCCAGCATGAGGAGGACGAGGACGGGGAGGGAGGGCATGGGGATCTTCTGAGAAGCGATTCAACGGCACAAATGAGCTAGGGAGCATCGCCCCGCGCTGGAGCGCGTCCCACTCCGGCGTGGCTCTGACCCTCGCCGGGGGCCGGCTTCGCGGGCTGCGATTCCGGCTGGTCACGCGCCGGATCGTGTCCCACTCGGGCGTTATTCTGACCCTCGCCGGGTCCCGGCGGGGTCAGACCTTCATGATCTCGGCTTCTTTGTGCTTCATGGCCTCGTCGATCTCCTTGATGTGGGCGTCGGTGACCTTCTGGATGTCCTCCAGGGTCTTCTTCGCCGCGTCTTCGGAGATGTGCCCTTCCTTCGCCTTCTCCAGCTTCTTCACGTCCTCGTTGGCGTCGCGGCGGATGTTGCGGACGCCGGTCTTGATCTCCTCGCCCAGGCGGTGGAGCACCTTCACCAGCTCCTTGCGCCGCTCCTCCGTGAGCATCGGAATCGGGAGGCGGATCACGTTGCCGTCGTTGGAGGGGTTGATGCCCAATTCGGACTTGAGGATGGCCGTCTCTACGGCCTTGATGGCGCTCTTGTCGAAGGGCGTCACCACCAGCATTCCGGCCTCGGGGACGGACACCGTGCCCATCTGGTTCAGGGGAACCGTGGAGCCGTAGTACTCGACGTGGACGTTGTCCAGCAGGCTCGCGTTGGCCCGGCCGGTGCGGATGGTGGCCATCTCCTTCTTCAGCGCCTCCACGGACGCGTGCATGCGCCGCTTGGTCTCCTGCAGGACGGCGTCGGGGGTCTGGATGGACATGGGCACCTCTTCAAATCGGAAACCCTCTTTTATACCTCAGGAAGGCCGCGGTTCCACGCGTGCTAGAGTGGGGCACTTCCCCGAGGTCCCCATGCGCACGCTCCGCCTGCTGGCCCCTTTGGCGTCCCTGGTCCTGACCGCTTCCGCGCCCGTTTCCACGGAAATGGCCCTCACCAGTTCCGATGGTTTCGAGCTGAAGGGCACCCTCACGCTTCCGGACGCGAAGGGGAAGGCGCCCGTGGTGATCCTGGCCCACGAGTTCGCCAAGGACCGCGCGGGCTGGGCGCCACTGGCGACCCGCCTCGCGGACCGCGGGATCGGCACCCTGGCGCTGGATCTGCGCGGCCACGGCACCAGCACCCGGAAGGCCGGAGCCGACGTGACCGTGTCCGGCAACTTCATGGCCTCCGCGCAGGCGGTGGGCTTCGACCGGATCCCCGCCGACCTCGTCCAGGCCGCAGCGTGGGTCCGCAAACAGCGGGGCGTGGACGGCCGCCGCATCGGCCTCGCGGGCTCCAGCGTCGGCGCTTTCTCGTCCCTCCTGGCCGCCGCCGACGTGAAGCCCGTGGCCGTCCTGGCGCTCAGCCCGGCGGGAACGCCCGTCTTCGGCGCGGACGCCCGCGAGCGGGTGAAGACCTCAGTCCTCCGCGCGGGAGCTTCCGTCCTGGTGCTCGCTTCCGCCGACGACAAGGACGCCGCCGAAAACGCCCTCGCGGTGAAGGGCCTACCGGGGGTGGCCGTGGACATGAAGGAGGGCGAGGCCCACGGCTTCGCCTATTTCGCGGACTGCGCCGATCTCATGGCCGTGTTCTTCGGCGAGTACCTCACCTACCACCACACGGGGAAGCGCTACGCGGTTCCCACCCCCACGCCGAAGCCGGCGGACGCCATCAAATAGCACCCGCCGGCTCTTCGGGGCGAAACCTAGTGGAACTGCTGGGCCTCGGTGGATTCCGCCAGGGCCAGGGTGGAAGCCAGGCCTCCGCTGATGGCCTGGGCCACCTCGTCGAAGTAGCCGGTGCCCACCTCCCGCTGGTGCTTCGTGGCGGTGTAGCCCTTCGCCTCCGCGGCGAACTCCGCCTCCTGCAACCGGGAATAGGCCGTCATGTGCTCGGTGCGGTAGGCGTTGGCCAGCTCGAACATCCCGAAGTTCAGGCTGTGGAAGCCCGCCAGCGTGATGAACTGGAACTTGTAGCCCATGGCGCCCAATTCCTGCTGGAACCCGGCGATCTCCTCGTCCGACAGCTTCTTCTTCCAGTTGAACGACGGCGAGCAGTTGTAGGCCAGGAGCTTGCCGGGGAACTCGGCGTGGACGCCCTCGGCGAATTCCCGCGCCTCCTTCAGGTCCGGCGTGGAGGTCTCGCACCAGATCAGGTCGGCGTAGGGCGCGTAGGCCTTGGCGCGGGCGATGGCCATCTGCAATCCGCCGGTGATCCGGTGGAAGCCTTCCGGGGTGCGCTCGCCGGTGAGGAAAGGCTGGTCCCGCTCGTCCACGTCGGAGGTGATCAGGCGGGCCGAATCGGCATCGGTGCGGGCGACGATCAGCGAGGGCACGTCCATCACGTCCGCCGCCAAGCGGGCCGCGACGAGGGTGCGGATGAAGTGGCCGGTGGGGATCAGCACCTTGCCGCCCAGGTGGCCGCACTTCTTTTCGCTGGAGAGCTGGTCCTCGAAGTGGACGCCCGCCGCCCCGGCCTCGATCATCCCCTTCATCAGCTCGAAGGCGTTGAGGGGCCCGCCGAATCCGGCCTCTGCGTCCGCCAGGATGGGCAGGAACCAGTCGCGGCTGACGCCCCCTTCCCCGTGCTCCACCTGGTCCGCCCGCTGGAGCGCCCCGTTCAGGCGCTTGACCAGCGCGGGGACCGAATTGGCGGGGTAGAGGCTCTGGTCGGGATAGGTCTGGCCCGAGAGATTGGCATCCGCCGCCACCTGCCAGCCGGAGCAGTAGATGGCCTGCAGGCCGGCCTTGGCCATCTGGACCGCCTGGCCGCCGCTGAGCGCCCCCAGGGCCCGGGTGGGCTCCTCGTTCTGGAGGAGCTTCCACAGCTTGCGGGCACCCAGCTGGGCCACCGTGTACTCGATGTGGAGGCTCCCGCGGAGCTTCTTGACGGTCTCAGGACCGTAGGGGCGCGTGATCCCGGCCCACCGCTGGGCGGAGAAGTCGTCGTCGAGGGGGGGAACGGAAAAGCGAGGGGTCATGGCAGCTCCAGGAAGGTGGAAGAGTGGCGATGTGTCAAAGATTGACTTATTCTGATCCGAGTCAATGAACGATTGATTTGATATGGGTTAAATTGAAAATATCTGTAAATCATCACTTTTTTATCAGTCAATTCTTGTAAAGGCCTCCCATGCCCTCGGTCGCCCCCGCCAAGCCCGCAGCCCGCCTCGGCGCCAAGATCCGCCTCCTCCGCCGGCAGGAGGGCCTCACCCAGCTCCAACTAGCCCAGGCCCTGGGCATCAGCCCCAGCTACCTGAACCTGATCGAAGGAAACAAGCGCCCCCTGACGGCGCCGCTCCTGATCCGGCTGGCCCAGCAGTTCCACCTCGACCTGAAGGCCCTCGCGCCGGAAGAGGACCAGCGCTTGTCCGACGACCTGATGGAGGTGTTCGGCGATTCCCTGTTCGAGCCCCTGGGCCTCCAGGCCCAGGACGTCCGGGAGCTGGTCCAGAACAGCCCGCAGCTCGCCCGGGGGGTCTTCGAGCTGTACCGCGCCTACCAGCACGTCCAGGGGAGCCTGGGCACCCTGTCAGCCCGGCTGAGCGACGGCCAGGGCTTCGACCCGGAGGCCACCCGACTGGCCTCAGAGGAGGTGGGCGACTTCATCCAGCAGGCCATGAACCACTTCCCCGACCTGGAAGCCGCGGCGGAAGCCCTGGCGGCTCGCGCCGGGCTTGAGGCGAACGGCCCCTATCCAGTCCTCGCGGCGGCCTTCGAGGCCCGGGGCATCCAGGTGCGGATCCATCCGGCCTCGGAAGCGCCGGGGCTCCTCCGCCGCTTCGATCCGGACCGGCGGACCCTCAGCCTGTCGGAGCTGCTGCCCCAGCGCAGCCGCAGCTTCCAGCTGGCGCACCAGTTGGCGCTGCTGGACCACGGTACCCTGCTGGACCACCTCACCGCCCATCCCCTGCTGCGGACCGCCGCCTCCCGCGCCCTCGCCCGGGTGGCCCTGGCCAACTACTTCGCGGGGGCGGTGATCATGCCCTACGACCGGTTCCTCCGCGCGGCCCGCGGGGAGCGCTACGACATCGAGATCCTGGCCCGGCGGTTCCAGGCCAGCTTCGAGCAGGTCTGCCACCGCCTGACCACCCTCCGCCGCCCGGGGGCGGAGGGCGTGCCCTTCCACTTCCTGCGCATCGACATCGCCGGGAACATCTCCAAGAGCTTCTCCGCGTCGGGCATCCGGTTCGCGCGGTTCTCCGGCGCCTGCCCCCGCTGGAACGCCCACGCCGCCTTCCTCACGCCCGGCCTGATCCGTACCCAGCTCAGCGAAATGCCCGATGGCCGGAAGTACTTCTGCATCGCCCGCACCATCCAAAAGGATACCGGCGGCTACCGGGGCCAGCACGCCACCCAGGCCCTGGGGCTGGGCTGCGAAATGGGCTACGCCAAGGACCTGATCTACGCCGACGGCCTCCGGCTCGACCAGCCGCCGGTCCCCGTCGGCGTGACCTGCCGCCTGTGCGAGCGCACCGACTGCGAGCAGCGCGCCTTCCCGCCCCTCCAGCAGACCTTCAAGGTGGACGAGAACCTCCGCCGCACGAGCTTCTACGCCCGGATCGAAGGGACCTGATCAGGCCTTCCCGCGGCCCAGGCGGTCCACCGGCGCTTCAATCCACCGGTGCGCGGCCGCGGCGAGGAGGATCGCCAGTCCCAGGGAAAGGGAGAACCCGGCCCAGCCGCTGGCGTGCCGCGCCACCACCTTCATGGTGAAGGGGTGAATGAGGTACAGCCCGTAGCTCCACGCCCCCAGCCGGGCCAGAACCCGGCCGGGCCACGGCAGGGTCCCCACCCGGGTGAACGCCGCGAGGGCGACGAGCCCCGTCGCCACCAGGAGGTAGCGGTAGCGGATCCATCCCGTGAGCGCCGCCAGGTGGTCGAAGAACAGGGGCGTGGGACGGACGAGAATCCACATGAGGGGAAGCGCCAGGAGCAGAGTCCAGCGCGGATCCAGCCGCTTGGCCGTCCCCGCGTGGAGGTGCGCCAGGAGGCCCCCCCACGCCAGCAGGAACACCTGGTTGGGCGCCAGGACGTAGGCGTGGAAGCGGTTCCAGGGGGCCTGGGCCATGACGTCGTGGAGCGTCGACGGCAGGCTCCAGGCCCACAGGCCCACGGCCAGGACCACCAGGAAGGGCAGTCCGGCCTTTTCCCGCAGCCATGCCAGCAGCGGGTATACCGCGTACAGGAGGGCCACCAGCCCCACGTACCAGCCTCCCGTCACCAGCGCATGGTTGGGATGGATGGCCCCGAAGGCGAGGGTGACGTTTTCCAGCAGGAAGCGGCCGGTGGGATCGGGGCCCATGCCCAGATGGAACAGCACGTTCACGGCCACGCCCACGTAGAAGAGGGGCGCCAGCCGCAGGAAGCGGCGCAGCCAGAAACGGCCCAGGCCCTCCCGGCGGATCCGATCCAGGGGCGCCGTCCGGAACAGGACGAATCCGCTCAGGACGAAGAACGCCGAGACGCCGTAGTTCCCCAGCCGCGCCGCCGCCATGTTCAGCCCGGAGCCGGAGCGCCACAGGTCGAACCACACGCTGAGGTGGTACACGGCCACGCAGAGAGCCAGGACGCCCCGGAGGGGATCCAGGAGGCCGTGGCGGCCGGAAGCGGCGCTAGCGGTAGCTGACAACCCCCGCGCCCTTCACCAGCCGCCCCAGTTCCCAGGCGGCCTCTCCGTCCGCGTGGAGGTGGGCCAGAACGTCGCCGGCGAGGTCGGCTTTCGCGACCAGGACCATGCCCACGCCCAGGTTCAGCGCCTGCCGGGCGTCCTCGATTCCCAGCCCGCCCTTGTCCATCAGGAAGCGGAACAGGGCCGGGATCTCCCAGCTGGCGGCGTCAATCTCGGCGTCCAGGTGCTTCGGCAGGACCCGGGGCAGGTTGTCCGTCAAGCCGCCACCGGTGATGTGGGCCATGGCCACCAGCTTGTGGGCCTTCACCAGGGGCATGACGGGGGCCAGGTAGCTGCGGTGGATCGCCAGCAGAGCCTGGGCCACGGTCTGGCTGGTGCCGGGCAGAGTGTCGTTCACGTCGAGCTTCTCCACCTCGAAGCAGACCGCCCGGGCCAGGGAGTAGCCGTTGGTGTGCAGCCCGGAACTGGGCAGCCCGATCAGGACGTCGCCTTCGCCCATGGCCTCGAGGCACGGCAGGAGATCGGCTTCGTCGACCACGCCGACGATGGTGCCCGCGACGTCCACCTCACCCTCGGCGTAAACGCCGGGCATTTCAGCCAGTTCCCCGCCGATCAGCGCCGATCCCGCCGCCTGGGAAGCGGTGGCCATGCCCTTGACGATCTGCTCGATGATTTCGGGCTCCAGCCGCTGGGCCGCGATGTAGTCCAGGAAGAAGAGGGGCCGGGCGCCCTGCACCAGGATGTCGTTGATGCAGTGGTTGACCAGATCCTGGCCCACGGTGTCCCAGATGCCGGCCCGGCGGGCCACTTTCATCTTGGTGCCGACGCCGTCCATGCTGCTGACGAGAATGGGTTTGGCTTCCGAAAACCGGGCGTCGAACAGCCCGCCGAACAGGCCGATGTCGCTACGGACGCCGGGGGTCTTCGTGGCCTTCACGAGGGGCTTGATCCGCTTCAGAGCCTCGTCCTGGCGGTTGATGTCCACCCCGCTGGACGCGTAACTGACCTTCTGGCTCATGGCCCCTCCCGAATCTCCCATGATCCCACACGGATCTTTCCACGCCGACCTCAAACCTTCCGCCAGAAAAGGCCTATGTTGGGGTCATGGACGCGCTCCGGCTTGATCCCCTGGGAACGGCTCCCACCGGCGCCTCGCGGATTCTGCAGACGCCCTTCGATGCGCAGGCGCTGGCCGTTCCACCCCCGCTGGACCTCACCAATCTGTTGGGAGGGGCGTCGGAGCGCGGCGCCTCTGCGCCGAGCGATACCCTCTCCGCCGTCAGCGTGGCCCAGGAGGCGAGCCTCGCCCTGCTGGCCGTCCTCAATCCTTCGCCGACCCCCGACGAAGCGACCGCCGGCGCAGTCGTTACCCCGGACGCGCCCGCCCCGACGCCCCCCGAACTGGCCATCGCGACCGCTCCTAGTTCCAATGCTTCCACCCCCACAGCAAATACGCCGGCGGTGGACCTCCCTGCCCTTTCCCAAGCCATCCAGGACGGCGCCACCACCGACTTCGCGCTCCAGACGGCGCTTCGGTTCGGAAGCGGGGTGGGCACGGCCGCGGCATTCGCGAGCACCGTCTCCAACCCGGTCCCGAATCCTGTTCGCCAGCCGGAAGCCGTGCTGCGGACGGGCCCGGTCCAATCCCAGGGCCAAGGCGCTGCTTCCGGGGCCTTTACCCGCCCCCAGACCGCCCACCAGGCGATCGAAACCTACGCGCCCGTCGCCGTGTCCGAGGCCGAGACCCAGGTGGATCTGCTGGCGTGAGTCAATCCAGCAGCATCCACAGGAGCGCCAGCGCCACCAGGGCGATTCCCGCCCGAAGCGCCAGCCCGCTCATCCCGCCTGGCGGCGGGGAATCGGGCAAGGGCGATGGGTGAAATGGTTCGAACATGCAGGCTTCCCTCTCCTAAGGAAGCGGGCCTGAAGCCAAAGGTTGATTCCCCGATCCGGCCCGGAAAAACCTTTTTCAAAGAAACAATGGAAAACCGGCAGGAATGAGCTCATCTTTCCCCGGAGTAGTTGCCGAAGAGATGAAGCTGGAGGAGGCGACCATGGACGTGAGCGCGAGCAATTCCCTGACGGCCTACGCCTACCAGTCCACCCTCTCGCAAGGCGGCAACTCCGGTCAGGCCCTCACGCAGGCCCTGGCATCGGGGCGCTCCCAGGCAGCCCAGGCCAGCAGCCTCGTGGCCAGCGCCGGCCCCAGCGACGCCACTTCCGCCCTGGCCGGGGCCAGTGGCAGCCAGGCGCTGGCGTCCTACGCCTACAGTTCGGCCGACGCCGCGGGCAACGGCCCGGAAGCGGTCCAGTCGCTCCTCTCCTCGTTGGGCGGCGGCACGTCGGCCCTGCTGAGCACGGACGGCCTGCCGGTCTCCGCGGAAGCCATCTCCGCGAGCAGCACCGAGGCCCAGGCCCGCTACGCCTACGATCAGAGCCAGAATCCCTCCGCCACCGCCGCCCAGGCCGCGGCCGCCGGCCAGCAGACGCAGCTGGCCTCGGGACTCAACCTCCTGGCCTAGGCCCTTCGCGGACATTCCGGGCGTAGACTGACCGGACCATGTCCGAATCCCCCATCTCGCCCTTCGACCGCTCCGCCACCGAAGCCGCCGTCCGGGCGCTGCTTCGGGGACTGGGTCAGGATCCGGAAGCGCCGGAATTGCGCGAGACCCCGGCCCGCGTGGCCGATTTCTGGGGCGAACGCCTGGCAGGCTACGGCGTGGACCTTGCCGCCGAGCTGCGCCCGCTGCCCGGTGCCCTGGCCCCCGTTCCCGTCATCCTTGAGCGCATTCCCTTCGTCAGCACCTGCGAGCACCATCTGGCTCCCTTCGAAGGCCACGCCACCATCGGCTACCTTCCCGGCGAGGGCGGCACCGTGGGCCTTTCCAAGCTTGTGCGCGTGGTGCAGGCCTACGCCTGGCGCCTCCAGGTCCAGGAGCGGATGGCCCAGCAGATCGCCGACGCTCTGGCCACCTACCTCCGCCCCGCCGCCTGGGGCGTTCAGCTCGTCGCCGTCCATACCTGCATGGGCCACCGGGGCGTCAAGACGCCCGGCGTACCCGTGCGGACGAGCCTGTTCGGCGGCGAGTGGGAAGCGAATCCCCCGGCGGCGTTCAAGAACTGATCTGACGCATGGAATTGCGGAAGGCGCGCACCTCGGCTCATGAGCGCCCGAATGGACAGCCGGTGGCGCGCCGCCTCCGATACCATTCCCCCATGTCCCTCCCCACCCCCGAACTCCGGTTGGGCTACGAGCTGTTCTCGAAGCTGCTGAACTGGGCGGCGGGCAAGCGGCAGTCGAAGCGGCTGGAGGCGCTGAAGTCGGCGGCCTTCCAGGAGCTGCTGAAGGGGGACGCGACGGACATGGATCTGGTGGCCTCCGTCCTGAAGGAGATCCACAAGGCGGCGGACACCTCCGCCAAGGCCCTGCGGCTGGAGGACCTCTACGACCAGGCCCACCCGCCCCGGCCCGCGCGGAAAGCGGATTCCCGCCGCAGGGCGAAGAAGGACGCGCCCAAAAAGTGACGTTCCCTCCCGGAGCACGCATGAGAGCCCTCGCCCGATTCGCCGAGCCCGCCTACGCCCTGCTCCGGATGATGTCGGGCCTGCTGTTCGCGTTCCACGGCGCGCAGAAGGTCTTCGGGTTCCTGGCGGATTTCCGGCCGCCGGCAGGATCCCAACTGTGGATCGGCGGGGTCATCGAACTGGCGGGCGGCCTGGCCCTCCTCGTGGGGTTCCGCACACGGGAGGCGGCCTTCCTGTGCAGCGGCACGATGGCGATCGCCTATGCCCAGTTCCACTGGAAGTTCGCGTGGGGCGCGCGGTTCTGGCCCGCGTTGAACCAGGGGGAACTGGCCGTGGTCTACTGCTTTCTCTTCCTGTTCATCGCCTGCCGGGGCGCGGGGCGGTGGAGCCTGGACAAGGCGGAATGAATGGATGAGAGAGAAGCTGGAACCGGAGCGCCGACGGAAGCCCCGGCCATCCGGATCTTCGTGGACGCGGACGCCTGCCCCGTGAAAGAGGAGATCTTCCGCGTGGCCCTGCGCTGCGAGTTGAAGGTATTCGTCGTGTCGAATGCGCTGCTGCGGATCCCGCGGAATCCCCTGTTCGAGGCGGTGGCCGTGGCGAGGGGCCAGTTCGACGGCGCGGACGACTGGATCGTGGAGCGGATCGGGGCCACGGACATCGCGGTGACGGCGGACATCCCCCTGGCGGCGCGCTGTCTGGAAAAGGGCGCCCGGGCGCTGGATCCCAAGGGCCGCGTATACACCCCGGAATCCATCGGGGATGCCCTGGCAGGCCGCGAACTGATGACCCACCTGAGGGCCATGGGCGAGATGGGAACGGGGCCCGCACCCTTCACCGCCCGGGACCGGTCCACCTTCCTCCAGCGGCTGGACGACCTCATCCAGGCCCTCCGGCGGAGGAAGAACCCGAGTGGAGCGCAGAGATTGTCCTAGACTGGAAGCCGGGCTGGATCGGCTTCGCCCCCTTTCGGATCGGACGCGCCATGGCCAGAAAGCCCAACTACAACTTCGAGAAGCGGCAGAAGGATCTCGCCCGCCAGAAGAAGAAGGAAGAGAAGCTGCAGAAGAAGGCTTCGAAAAAGGACTCGCCGGATTCCGACGCTCCCGATGCCGAAACGCCGGAGGGCACCGAAGCCGAGGGCGAGCCCGAAGGGGAGTGATCCCAGCGGGTAGCGGCTCCTCCCGACATGCCGTGGATCAAGCTCTCGGCGGGTCGCGGATCTTCGGATCAGGCACCTCAAAGAATCTCAGAATTGATTCAATGATTTGACTTATTGATTTGGCACAGGGATCGCTCTATCTTGAGGCCGCCGACCGCGGCCCATAGGAGACTCCCATGTCCTTCCCTGATTCCAAGACCCACCAGAATCTCAAGGCTGCGTTCGCAGGCGAGAGCCAAGCGAATCGCCGCTACACCTGGATGGCCCAGGTCGCGGAAAAGGAAGGCCTGCCGGAAGTCTCCGACCTCTTCAAGCACAGCGCCGACGGCGAGACGGGCCACGCCCTGAAGCACCTGATGTTCCTGGCGGAGAAGGCCGGGGATCCCGCCACGGGCATGCCGCTCGGGGACAGCCTCACCAACCTGAAGTCCGCGGTGGCCGGCGAGACCTACGAGTACACGGACATGTATCCCGAGTTCGCCCGCGTGGCGCAGGAAGAGGGCTATCCCGAGATCGCCGCGTGGTTCCAGACGCTGGCCAAGGTCGAGCGCTTCCACGCCGGCCGCTTCCAGGAGGCCCTCACCAAGCTCGAAGCGATGGTGGCCAAGTGATCAACCTGGCCTTCGATCCCGCCGCCGAGCGCGCGCGCTTCGAGGCACGGCAGGCATTTCTGGGCCGCCAGGCCGCGCTGCGCCTGGATCTGGCCGAGGGCGTGACCTTCCAGCCGGAGACGGCGGAGAGCGTGCAGGACCAGGTGGTGGAAACCCTGTGGGCCGAGGGCATGACCCTCGACTCGGCTCCCGCCGAAGATGTGGCGGAGGCCCGCGCCTCCTTCGCCGTGCTCGCGCCCCGGCGCGAGAGCGCCGGATGCAGTGTGGCCGCCACGCTGATGCTCGGTTTCCCCGATGCCATCCGCAACCGCCGGCTGGCGGCCCTCCACACCTTCCCCGACCAGCTGTTCCTGGAACTCGCCGACGGCACGCTCGCCGCGCCCGCCGTGGACCGGGGCACGGCCGGACCCGAGGATCGGCTTCCGTCGGTCCTGGCGCTCCGCTACCTGATCCCGGACGGGGGCACCCCCGTCGCCCTCGTCTCCAACCACGCCGAAGCTCCCGGCCGCTGGCCCGCGCCCGCCGCCTGGAGCCACTGGCTTTCCTGAGGAGAACCCCATGAACCGTTCCGTCATCGACCACCTGAACGCCGAACTGGCCACCGCCTTCGTCCTGGCCCTCAACGCCAAGCGGTACCACTGGACCGTGCTCGGTCCCCATTTCCGCGACTACCACCTGCGCTTCGAAGAGCTCTACACCGCCGCCGACGGCACCGTGGACGAGCTGGCCGAGCGCATCCGCATCATGGGCGGAACCCCCATCCACGCCCCCTCCCAGATCGAAGCCCTCACCAAGGCCCAGGTCTCCAATCCCGCTTCGCGCTTGGACCACAAGGGAATGCTGGAAGAGGCCCTGGCCAACGAAGAAGCCGTCGTCGCCTTCCTGGGCGAAGGCATTGAACTGGCGGACGACGCCGGAGATCCGGGCACCGCCGACCTGCTCACCCGCTTCATCCAGATCCACCAGAAGGAAGCCTGGTTCCTGCGGGAGATGCTGGGCTAACCCCCGGCGGATCCCGCTCGGATCAGTCATGGCATTCCTCGTCGGGCTCGCCCTTCGCCTCCGGTCCTGACGGACCGGCGGAGGAGGACGGGCCCGGGGTTCATCTGGGTCCACCTCCCTCCCATCCCCCTTTTCGCGAGGCACCAATGCATTCTTCCGACTCCAAACCCCTCACCTCCAACTTCGGCGCTCCGGTGCCGGACAATCAGCACAGCCTGACGGCCGGCGAGCGCGGCCCGGTGCTGCTGCAGGACCATCACCTCATCGAGAAGCTGGCCCACTTCGACCGGGAGCGCATTCCCGAGCGCGTGGTCCACGCCAAGGGCGCCGGCGCCTTCGGCTATTTCGAGGTGACCCACGACCTCAGCCGCTACACGAAGGCCCACTTCCTCGGCCAGGTGGGCCAGAAGACCAAGGTGCTGGCGCGGTTCTCCACCGTGGGCGGCGAGCGGGGCAGCGCCGACGCCGAGCGCGATCCCCGGGGCTTCGCCCTGAAGTTCTACACCGACGAGGGGAACTACGATCTGGTGGGGAACAACACGCCCGTCTTCTTCATCCGCGACGCGTTCAAGTTCCCGGACATGGTCCACACCCACAAGCGGAATCCGCAGACGAACCTGAAGGACGCCAACGCCTTCTGGGACTTCAACGGGCTCTCCCCCGAGACCACGCACCAGCTCACCGTCCTCTTCTCCGACCGCGGCATTCCCGCCAGCTATCGGCACATGCACGGGTTCGGCAGCCACACCTTCAAGTGGGTGAACGCCGAGGGCAAGGCCGTGTGGGTGAAGTACCACTTCCGCACCGAGGCGGGCATCCAGAACCTCACCGCCGAGGAAGCCGCCCGCACCGCGGCCCAGGATCCCGACCACGCCACGCGGGACCTCTTCGACCACATCGCCCAGGGCCTCGAAGCGGCCTGGGAAGTCTCGGTCCAGATCATGCCCCTGGAGGACGCGGAGACCTACCGCTACGATCCCTTCGACATCACGAAGGTCTGGCTGTTCAAGGACTATCCGCGGATCCCGCTGGGCCGCCTCGTCCTGAACCAGAATCCCGCGAACTACTTCGCCGAGATCGAGCAGGCGGCCTTCAGCCCCTCCAGCTTCGTCCCCGGAATCGAGGCCTCGCCCGACAAGCTCCTGCAGGGCCGGCTCTTCTCCTATCCCGATACCCAGCGCCACCGCCTGGGCCCCAACTACGCGCAGATCCCCGTGAACTGCCCCTACGCCACCACCGCCCAGAACCACCAGCGCGACGGCGCGATGGTGGTGAACACCAACGGGGGCGCCGCTCCGAACTACTTCCCCAACAGCCTGGGGGATCTGCACGAAGCGCCCCGGCACGCGGAGGCCGCCGCGCCGGTCGAAGGCGCCTTCACGCGCAGCGAGTACCCCCAGGCGAACCGCGCCGGCGACTTCGAGCAGGCCGGTCTCCTCTATCGCCTGATGAAGGACGACGAGCGGGAGCGCCTCGTCTCGAACATCGCCAACCACATGCGGCCCGCCAACCGGATGGTCCAGCTCCGCGCCATCCACAATTTCTACCGCGCGGACAAGGACTACGGCCTCGGCATCGCCAGGCATCTGGGCCTCCCCCAGGCGGAAGTCGAAGCCGTGGCCGCGATGCTCGCGGCCCGCGTGTAGATCGCATCCTCGCCCCCTAACAAGCGACCGCGAAGGTGCTTATACCCTTGCGGTTAACAGGCAAAATCCGTCAAAGCTTTCCACCTGGATCCTCAAGGATTCGCTACATTAATTCGGTGCCCCGACGGGCGCGAAGGAGACGAATCACATGCCCTATACCGCCAAAAACTACGATCACCTGAAGGGCGGCGCCCTGAAGGGACTCAGCGACTCCCAGCTCGAACAGCACTTCACCCTCTACAAGGGCTACATCACGAAGCTGAATGAAATCGAGGAGAAGCTGGGCGCCATCGACAACAGCAAAGCGAACTATTCCTTCAACGAGTACAGCGAACTGAAGCGCCGCGAAGCGGTGGCCTTCAACGGCTCCTTCCTGCACGAGTTCTACTTCGAGAACCTGGGCGCGGACGAGGACATCAGCGCCGGGCTGAAGGTCGCGCTGGACCAGGCCGGCGGCAAGGACAAGGTCGTCGCGGACCTCAAGGCCGCCGCCATGTGCGGGCCCGGCTGGGCCATGCTGACCCGCAACCGCAAGGACGGGAAGCTGCACACCTACTTCTTCGCCGAGCACCACCTGGGCATCCCCATCGAACAGGACCTGCTGTTGATCCTGGACTCGTGGGAGCACGCGTTCATGGTGGATTACGGCATCGCCCGGGCCAAGTACCTCGACGCCTTCGCCGAGAACATCAAGTGGAGCGAAGTCTCCAAGCGCTTCGGCAAGTAAGTCGCGCGCGGGCGTCTCGGCGCCCCTCCACGCGTGCTCATGGACGGGCCCCCGCTTGGGGGGCCCGCCTATTTCCCTCTCGCACGCCCTCCGTCTATCGCACAGCGCCCCGCGCTGTGCTCCCATTCGCTTGCCCCTTCGGGCCCGCGCTCTTGGAGACGGAGCCTCCATGGTCGATTACGGCATCGCCCGCGCCAAGTACCTCGACGCCTTCGCCGAGAACATCAAATGGAGCGAAGTCTCCAAGCGCTTCGGCAAGTAGGTCGCGCGCGGGCGTCCCAGCGCTTCTCCACGCGTGCTCATGGACGGGCCCCCGCTTGGGGGCCCGCCTGTTTCCCCCCTCGCACGCCCTCCGTCTATCGCACAGCGCCCCGCGCTGTGCTCCCATTCGCTTGCCCTTCGGGCCCGCGCTCCTGGAGACGGAGCCTCCATGGTCGATTACGGCATCGCCCGCGCGAAGTACCTCGATGCCTTCGCCGAGAACATCAAGTGGAGCGAAGTCTCCAAACGCTTCGGCAAGTAACTCACATCTCCGTCTTCACGAAAGGGCCCCGCAAGGGGCCCTTCCTGTTTTCAAAAAATGAACACCGCCAAGGCGCCAAGAACAACACCAAGACTGGCTTTTCTTGGCGCCCTTGGTGTCTTGGTGGTGAGTCTTTTTTTGGCTGCTGATCCTACAGAAGCAATTCCCAAAACCCCACATCCACCCAGCGGTCGAACTTGCGGCCTGCTTCGCGCATGTGGCCGGCTTTGCGGAAGCCGAGGCGCTCGTGGAGGCGGACGCTGGGGTCGTTGGGAAGCGCCAGGCATCCCAGCGCGGAATGGAACCCGCGCTGTCGCAGCTCGTCGATGAGCGCGCGGTACAGCGTCTCGCCGAGGCCTCTTCCCCGCTGGCCCTCGGCCAGGTAGATGGCGGTTTCGGTCGCGTAGCGGTAGGCCGCCCGCGTCCGCCACAGGGAACTGTAGGCGTAGCCGAGAATCCGACCCTCTTCTTCCAGCACGAGCCAAGGATAGCCTTCGGACACGCGGACGATCCGCGCGGCCATCTCCTCCGCCGTCACCGGATCCTCCTCGAAGGTGATGGTGGTGGCGCGGACGTAGGGGTCGTAGATGTCGGCGATGGCCGGCGCGTCGGCGGGGACCGCGGGGCGGATCATGGCTGGACTAGCGGCAGTCGCAATCGTCGCCGCAGTCGCCCTTCTCGCCGCCCGCCTCCTCGCAGGCGCAGCCGCCGCAGCAGCCTCCGCCCCCTTCGGTCAGCGTGGATTCGGCGAGGCCCATCATGAGCTGGTGCGGATCGTTCTTCACCCGCAGGGCCATGTTCACGACCTGGATCATCTCGTTCTTGGAGACGCCCAGCTCCTCCAGCCGGGCCTGGTGGGCGTGGAAGGCGCGCTCCGCATTGGCCGCGACGGCGGCGCCCAGGGCGACGAGGTTGAGGGTGACCTCGGTCAGGCCCTCGGTTTCGGTGGTTTCGGGAGTGGGGGTGGACGCGGTCACGGGAGGCTCCTGGGAACGGCCACCTTACCATCCCCCCTGCCGGGACTTCACCCCAGGGCCAGCTCCGTGAGGGTCTCCAGCGCCTCTTCCGGGCCCATCACCAGCAGCTCGTCGCCGGCCTGGAACCGCTCGTTGCCCGACGGATTGAAGCGGAGCTCGGCGCCGGGATGGACCAGCCCCACGAGGAGGGCCCCCGTGGCGTGGCGCAGGCGGGCCTCGCGGAGCGTCTGGCCCACCAGCACGGACGTGGGGGAGATGGCGATCCGCTCCAGCGCCAGCTCCAGCTGCTCCTGCTGGAGGACGATGTCGAAAAAGTTCATCATCTCGGGCTTGAGCAGGAGGCCCACCATCCGGCGCCCGCCGATCTCGTAGGGGCTGACGATGTGGTTGGCGCCCGCCGCCTTCAACTGGCGTTCGGTGCCCAGCTTGGCGCTGCGGGCCACCACCGGCAGGTCGGCGCGCATCTGCTTCACGGTGAGCGTCACCAGGACGTTGTCGGCGTCCGTGGTGAGGGCGGTGATCAGGCCCCGGGCCCGCCGGATCCCCGCGCGCTCCAGCATCAGCTCGTCCATGGCGTTGCCGTAGAGGATCAGCTCGCCGGCGAAGCGGGGGCTGCGGCCCTTGGTCTCGTCCTGTTCGACGATCACGAAGGGGATGCCCGCTTTCTTGAGCTCCCAGGCGGCCTGGAAGCCCATCTTTCCGAAGCCGCACACGATCACGTGGTCGGAGAGTCCATCCAGGCGCTTCTGCATGCGGCGCTCCAAGAGGTAGCCCCGGAGGTCGCCTTCCAGGAGCAGGGCCGTGAGGTTCGAGATGGCGTAGGTCGCCACGCCCAACCCCACGACGAGGTAGAAGATGGTGAAGATCTTGGTGTGGGCGTTGACGTGGCCCAGCTCGCGGAAGCCCACCGTGAACAGGGTGGTGATGGCCATGTAGAGGCTGTCGAGGGCGTCGAGCCCGGACAGCCAGTGGTAGCCCAGCCCGCCGCACACGATCACCGCCGCCAGCAGGGCCAGCGCGTGGCGCAGGCGCTGCACCGGCGCGCCGTGCTGATCGCCGCGCCCGGAGGGAAAGGGGGTCGCGAACTTCATCTCATCCGCCGAGGCCGGGCTTGATGGCGAAGTTCGCCGTGCTGAGGGCCACCAGGTGGCCTCCGCACACCAGGCGGCATTCGAGGATCCCGCTCCGCCCGGAGATCCGCACCACCTGCGCCGTCGCCCGCACCTCGCCCCGGGCGGGCTCCAGGTAGCGGATGTGCAGGTCCGAGGTGGCGAAGGGCATCGCCCCGTCGAAGGCCGTGCTCAGGGCCAGCGCGCTGGCCATGTCGGCGATGGTGGCAAGGACGCCGCCGTTCACGTTCCCCCGGCTGCCGTTGATCACCGCCTTCGTGGGCGCCAGCGCCATGACGGCCTCGCCCGGGGCCACGGACTCGATGCTCAGGCCCCATCCGCTGATCAGCGGCCAGGGATGGAACCGCGCGCACAGACGCTCCAGGAGATCCGGAGCCAGGGTCTCGGGAATCTGCGGTCGGGGCATGGCCCAGGATAGCTGGAGCCCGGGCGGAGCGGGGCGTTACGTGGGCGGTCCCGCACCTTCACGGAGGCTTCATGGGCCGGTCATCGCGGCGTGGGGCAATGGCGGGGGAGGATCCGCGATGACCCCGAGAACCCGTGTCTCCACGTTCCTGCGAGCCTGCGTTCCCACGGCCCTGCTCGCCCTCGGCCTCGCCTGCCGGCCCATGGAGGACGCCCCCGCGCCGCCCGTTCCGCCCCTCCCCAGCCGGGATCCCGTGCGGGAGGTGGCGCTGGCCGCCTACGTGCCGGAGCATCCCGTCGCCGGGGAGCTGAAGAGCGTGGGATCGGATTCCATGGAGCCGCTCATGGCCCTGTGGGGCGAGGACTTCAAGCGGTTCCATCCCCGCCTCAGCACCCTGTTCATCTGCAAGGGCTCGGCCACGGCGCCCAAGGCGCTGCTGGAGGGCTCGGCCCTGATGGGGCAGATGAGCCGGGAGATGACCGACCAGGAGCTGGCCGCCTTCCAGGCCAAGTACGGCTACGCGCCCATCCGCATCCCCGTGGCCGTCGACGCGCTGGTGGTCTACGTCAATGCCAACAACCCCGTGCGCCAGCTCCGGATGGAGGAGATCGACGCCATCTTCTCCAGCACCCGCAAGGGCGGCGCCAAGGCGGACATCCTGCGCTGGGGCGACCTGGGGCTGGGAGGCGACTGGAAGCAGCGGGACATCCAGGCCTACGGCCGGGACGAGAATTCGGGGACGCGGGCCTTCTTCCGCGAGCACGTCCTGAAAAAGGGGGAATTCAAGGCCTCGGTGAAGGGCTACCTGGACCAGTTCGCGGTGGTGGAGGCGCCGGCCGTGGACGGCGGCGGGATCAGCTACGGCCCCCTCCAGTACGCCAACCGCATGGTGAAGGGGGTGCCCGTGGCGCCCTTCGGAAGCGACCGCTTCGTGGAACCCACCCTGGAGACCATCCAGCGGGCCACCTATCCCCTCACGCGCTTCCTCTACCTCTACGTGAACAAGGCTCCGGGCCGGGCCCTGGACCCGGCGGTGAAGGAGTTCGTCCGCTTCGTCCTTTCCCGCGAAGGCCAAGCCGCCGTCGCCGGATTCGGCGCGGTGGCCATTCCCGGCGATCTGGCGGCTCTGGGGGCCGGCAAGCTGAACTGATCAGAGCTTCAGGGCGACCTTCAGCGTTTCGGCCATCCCCTGGAAGGCGCGGGTCTGGGGGCTGTCCGGATGGGCGGCCACCAGGGGCCGACCGGAGTCGCCGCCCTCGCGGATGGCCAGGTCGATGGGCACTTCGCCCAGGAAGGGCAGCTCCATTCGGGCCGCGGCGGCCTTCACGCCTCCGTGGCCGAAGATCTGGGTCTCCTGCCCGCAGCCGGGGCAGACGAAGCTGCTCATGTTCTCGACCACGCCCAGGATCGGCACCTTCACCGCCCCGAACATGCCGATGGCCTTCTTGGCGTCGAGGAAGGCCACGTCCTGGGGCGTGCTGACGATGACGGCGCCGTCCACCTGGGCGTTCTGGATCAGGGTGAGCTGGACGTCGCCCGTGCCGGGCGGCAGGTCGATCAGGAGCACGTCCAGGTCGCCCCAGGCCACGTCCTTCAAGAACTGCTGGAGGGCCTTGTTGAGCATGGCGCCCCGCCAGATGACGGGCCGGTCCTCCTCGATCAGGACGCCCATGGACATCACCTTCACGCCGAAGGCCTCCAGGGGCAGGATCTGGCCCTCGGGCGTGCCCAGGGGCGACTCCTTGAGGCCCAGCATCATCGGAATGGAGGGGCCGTAGATGTCCGAATCCAGCAGGCCCACCTTCAGCCCCTGCTGGGCCATGGCCACGGCCAGGTTGGTGGTGACGGTGCTCTTGCCCACCCCGCCCTTGCCCGAACCCACCACCACGCAGCGCTTGATGCCCGGGATCAGGTTCTTGAACTCCACCTGGGCCGTCTTCTCCCAGCCGATCTCGATCTCGGCCTGGGTCACGCCGGGCTGGCCGGCGAGCACAGCTTCCAGGGCCTCCTTCATGGGGGCGACCCGGTCCCGGTAGGACTCCGCCAACTGGAGAAGGACGGTCACCTTCCCGTCCGTCACATCGATCCCCTTCACGGCCTTGAGGGCGGCGAGGGTGGCCTGGGTTCCCGGGACGACATAGGCATTCAGGGCTTCGAACAGAGCGGCGCGGCTGATCTTCGACATGCGTGTCTCCAGCCGGACAGTTTGCCATGGCCGGAGCGAAGGACTGAAACCGCGAAAGGCGCGAAACGCCCTGCGGGCGCGCGAAAAGGATTGAACGGCAAAAAGCCATCAATGCCTTTTTCGGCTTTTTTCGCGCCTTTCGCGGTTTCAGATGTCCGGATCGAGCGGTCCCAGCTTCTGGGTCAGCGCTCCGACGCCGCTGGCGAGGAGGGCGTGCTCGTAGATCCGGAGCTGGCTGCGGAGAGGGGCGCCGTCCGGGTCGAACCCGCGCCGCAGAACGTCGCCGTCGGGCCCCAGGACCCGGCCTTTCAGCGTGTCCCGGAGCTGCAGTTCCATCATCTCCACCACCTGGGCGGCGAGGAGCGGATCGACCAGGGGGAAGGCCAGTTCCACGCGCCGTTCCAGGTTGCGGGGCATCAGGTCGGCGCTGGACAGGAGGGTCTCCGCGCGGCCGTCGTTGGCGAAGTGGTAGATCCGGGCGTGCTCCAGGAAGCGGTCGAGGATCGACAGGGCCCGGATGTTGTCCGACAGCCCCGGGACCCCGGGGCGCAGGCAGCAGGTGCCCCGGACGAGGAGATCCACCCCCACGCCGCCGCGGCTGGCTTCGTACAGGAGCTGGATCAACTGGGGATCCACCAGGGCGTTCATCTTGAGGATCATCCGGGCGGGACGGCCCTCCCGCGCGTGGGCGATCTCGCGGTGGATCCGCTCCCGGAGGGCCCGCTTGAGGTGCTGCGGAGCCAGCAGGAACTGGTGGAAGCGCGGCGGCCGGGTGTACCCCGTGAGCATGTTGAAGAGGTTGGACAGGTCCTCGCCGAATTCGGGGCGGGCGGTGAGGAGGCCCAGATCGGAGTAGAGGCGGCTGGTGCGCTCGTTGTAGTTGCCGGTGCCCAGGTGGCAGTAGCGCTTGATCCCCGCGGCCTCCTGGCGGACCACGAGGCAGGCCTTGCAGTGGATCTTGTGGTTGGGCAGCCCGTACACCACGTGGACGCCGGTCTTCTCCAGCCGGCGCGCCCAGGCGATGTTGGCGGCCTCATCGAACCGCGCGCGCAGCTCCACGATGGCGGTCACCTGCTTGCCGCGCTCCGCCGCCCGTTCCAGGGCCGCCGCCACGGGGCTGCTGGCCGTGACGCGGTAGAGGGTCATCTTGATGGCGAGGACCTTGGGATCGTCCGCCGCCTCGCGCACGAACCGCACCACGCTGTCGTCGAAGCTCTGGTACGGGTGGTGCAGCAGGATGTCGTTCTTGGCGATGGCGTCGAACAGGCTCCCGCTCTGGTCCAGCTGCGGCACCGGCAGCGGCTTCATGGGGCTGTCCTTGAGGTGCGGCAGGTCCAGTTGGCCGTAGAGCTGCATCAGGTCGGAGAACGCCGTCAGGCCCCAGCTCGGATAGAGGTCCTCGGGACTCAGCTCCATCTCCTCGATGAGCAGGTCGAGCACCTCCGACGACAGCCCCTGCTCGTACTGGAGGCGCACCACCGCGCCGCGGCGGCGGTCGCGCAGGCTCTCTTCCACCGTCTTGAGCAGATCCTCGGAAGGATCCTCCTCCACCGGCAGGTCCGAATCCCGGGTCACGCGGATGGCGTGGCAGCTCTTCACCGCGTAGCCCAGGAACAGCCTCGACAGGTGATGGCGGACCACGTCCTCCAGCATGATGAAGGCGTGGGCGCCCGCTTCCGAGGGCATCCGCAGGAAGCGGGAGGCCAGGCCCGTCGGGACGTGGATGAAGGACAGTTCCGAGGCCGGCAGGTCGCCGTCCAGGAGGTCCTCCTCGGGCTCCAGTTCCACCACCAGCACCAGCGCCCGGTTGCCCAGGCGGGGGAAGGGATGGCCCGTGTCCACCGCCAGGGGCGTGATCAGGGGCAGGAGGCTCCGCTCGAAGTAGTCGAGGACGAAGGCCCGCTGATCCTCGTCGAGGTTCTTGGGATCCAGGATGCGGATCCCGTGGGAATCCAGCTGGGGTTCGAGCACCGCGTGGAACAGCTCGTGCTGCCGGGCGGAATAGGCGTGGATCCGGGACGACACCCGCTCCAGCAACTGGCGGGGGGTGAGCCCGTCGGGACCCGGCTGGGTGATGCCCGCGTCGATCTGCCGCCAGATCCCCGCCACGCGCACCATGAAGAACTCGTCCCAGTTGCTGGAGACGATGCTCAGGAACTTCACCCGCTCCAGCAGGGGAACGGTGGCGTCCTCGGCCTCTTCCATCACCCGCGCGTTGAAGTCCAGCCAGCTCAGCTCGCGGTTGAGCAGTTCCTCGGGTCGGGGGATCGGATGGAACATGCCAGCAGCATAATCGGGCCGTGTGACGGGGATGTGTCCCGCCTCAGGAATGTCCTTCGTTTTTAAGGCCTTTTCGGGCAGAATCGTTGGTTCGGCCCTCCATGGGGAGGGACCGTACGGTCCGCCCGGACCCGCCCCAACGAGAGGGCAGCCCGATTCCGCTGCCAGGTAGGAGGAACACATGTCCCAGGAAGTCCTGATCGTCCCCAAGCGCGACACCTTCGGTAAGGCCGCCATCCGCGACCTGAAGAAGAGCGGCATGATCCCGGCCGTGGTCTACGGCCTGAACGAGCCCCCCGTTCCCATCGCCATCAGCCCCAAGGCCGTCGCCCGCGTCATCGCCAGCGAAGCCGGCATGAACTCCGTGATGTTCCTCCAGCGCGAGGGCACGGACATCAAGCGCCACGTGATCCTCAAGGACGTGCAGCGCGATCCCATCACCGGCCGCCTGCGCCACGTCGACTTCATGCGCGTGGACATGACCCACAAGGTTCGCGTCAAGGTGCCCGTCCGCCTGACCGGCACCTCCATCGGCGTCAAGAGCCAGGGCGGCGTCCTCGACTTCGCCCACCGCGAGATCGAGATCGAGTGCCTCCCCAGCATCATCCCCGCCCACATCGACGTGGACATCACCAACCTGGCCGTGGGCGACAGCATCCGCTTCGAGCAGATCACGCTGGTTCCCAACGTCGTGTTCACCGGTGACGCCCATCAGGTGGTCTGCTCCATCCACGGCAAGGCCGCCGAGGAAGAAGCCGCCCCTGCCGCCGCCGAGCCCGAAGTGGCCAAGAAGGGCAAGAAGGACGACAAGAAGTAGCGAGCGGCCTTCGAGTCATTCGTCGTCAACAGCGGGCGCCCCAGGGCGCCCGTTCTGCTTTCCCGGAAGCTGATAGGTTCTTCAACGATGTGGACCCTCGTACCCCTCGGCAATCCCGGCCCCGACTACCAGGACACCCGCCACAACCTGGGGCGGCTGATGCTCCAGCGCTGGATGGCCGACCGGAACCTCGCGCCCGCGCCTTCGCGCCGCTTTCCGTCCGGAGCGCTCTATCCGCTGGCGCCGGGGCTCCAGGCGCTCGTGCCGAGCACCTACATGAACCTCTCGGGGGAAGCCTGCGCCCAGGCGGCGGCCGGCGGCCTCTATCCGCGGAAACTGATCCTGCTCTACGACGACAAGGACCTGCCCCTCGGCACGGGGCGCTTCCGCCTGGACGGCTCCGACGGCGGGCACAACGGGCTGCGCTCGGTCTTCGGCTGCCTGGGGACCGGGGACATCGCCCGACTGCGCCTCGGCATCGGCCCCTTCCAGCGCCCCCTGGCCGACTATGTCCTGGCCCCCTGGACCGAAGCCGAGTGGGACCGCATCGACGCCCTGGACGCCCCCTTCGCCCGGTTCCTGGAGCTCCTGGCCGGGACGGAGGACCTCGGGAGCCTGGCGAATCGGGTCAATCCGGCGGCGTTCTGGGAGGGGGACGGAAGGGCCGCTTCGCAGACTTCCCATTGATCTTCCTGCCCTTCCGGGCCAAACTGATTCTTCGCGTCTTCACAGGAAGACGTCTTCCTTGCTCCCTGGAATCCAAAGGGGGCTTCACATCCACAAGGAGGACAGATGCGTCGCTACGAGACCATCTTCATCGCCTCCCCCACGCTGACGGACGAGCAGAGCGATGAGCTCGTCAAGCAGTTCGAGGGGATCATTGCCGAGCAGGGTGGCGAACTGCTCAAGACCGACAAGTGGGGCCGCAAGAAGCTGGCCTACGAAATCCAGAAGTTCAGCGAGGGCTACTACACCCTGTTCGAGATGAACGCGGGTCCCACCCTCGTCGCCGAGCTCGAGCGCCGCTTCCGCAACCACGACGCGGTCATCAAGTACCTCAGCGTCCGCATGGACGAGGCCGAGAAGGCCGCGGGCCGCACCAAGCAGCGCATCGAGCGCGAGGCCAAGCGCAAGGCCCAGGCCGGGATCAAGGAACGCTCCGCTGAAGAGGTGATGGGATGAAGCGCCGCGCCGATGCCAAGAAGGGCAAGCCCAAGAAGAAGAAGGCTTTTGGGGGACGACGCGCCAAGTTCTGCAAGTTCTGCGTCGAGAAGTCCCTCATGATCGACTACAAGGACGTGAAGACCCTCCAGGCCTTCACCCCCGAGCGCGGCAAGGTCCTGCCCCGCCGCACCAGCGGCGTGTGCGCCATCCACCAGCGCGAGCTCGTGGAAGCCATCAAGCGCGCTCGCAACATCGCGCTCCTCCCCTTCGCCACCGACTAGTCCTGGCGCTGATTGATTTTCAAAAAGGGGAGCCACGCGGCTCCCTTTTTTTCCGCACGAAAGCCTCCCTCGTCAAGGCTCCCCCGGAGCCTCGACGTCCCTTCGGGACCGGTCGCCTTCTGCCATCCACCAGCGCGAGCTCGTGGAAGCCATCAAGCGTGCCCGCAACATCGCGCTCCTCCCCTTCGCCACCGACTAGTCCTGGCGCTGATGGATTTTCAAAAAAGGGAGCCACACGGCTCCCTTTTTTTCCGCACGAAAGCCTCCCTCGTCAAGGCTCCCCCGGAGCCTCGACGTCCCTTCGGGACCGGTCGCCTTCTGCCATCCACCAGCGCGAGCTCGTGGAAGCCATCAAGCGCGCCCGCAACATCGCACTCCTCCCCTTCGCCACCGACTAGTCCTGGCGCTGATGGATTTTCAAAAAAGGGAGCCCCATGGCTCCCTTTTTTTGTACGAAAGCCCGCGCACATGCAGCAAAAAGGGGATGGGGTTCTGGGAACTTCGCTTGCCTTGGGCGGGGAAATTCAGGATCGTAGCTTCTGACCCAACCATCTTCAATGTCTCTCGCCTTTCCTCCTGAAAGGGCCCCGACATGGCTGCTCCTTTTACTCTGCGGTTCCGGGCGATGGCGTGCCTGTTCCTCATGTTCGGCGCCGCGGTCAGGGCTCAGGTTCCTTCCGATCCCTTCGAGTCCGTGGAAGCTCTCCGCCTCGGGCCCAGCAGAACGGGAAGCCAGGAGGTCTCCTTCACCGTAGGGAAAAGCCGGATCCAATTTTCAGGGCGCTGGGCCCCCCTCCGCCGCGGCGAACAAGACGCAGGTCTCTTTCTCGAAGGGAACGGCCGCTTCAGCTACACGTCCACCTTCGAACCTGAGTGGCCCCTGGTGGAGCAGAGCGTCAAGGAGCTCACCAAGCTCCCGCCCACGAAGGAAAGCTCCGCCCGGGTGGTGAATATTCCCTTCACCCGGGCCCGCATCCTCTTGGCCGGGTTCGCCCTGCCGGCGTGGGAAGGGCAATTCGCAGAGGAAAACCCGGCTGGCTATGCCGCCTTTGCCGACAGATGGCAAAAGGTGGATGGCTACTTCCCCGGTCATTTGTTGGCCTCCCAGACTTTGAACGCGCCGAATCGGGCGGTGGCCGTCATCGAGCTGGAAGGGAACGGCCGACATTGGCTGTATCGCTACGACGACGTGGAAGCCATGGAAGAAACGCTGGCGGCGGTGCGTCCCCTTCAAAGCGCCAATCCGGATCTTAAGGATTGGCACTATCTCGCGCCGCTCTCCGGGCAGTACCTCCGCTGGGATCCGCGCAAGGACGCCCCCCCAGCGCACTTCCGGATCAACGCCCTCGACGTGGATCTCAGGACCGAGGACAACCGGCAGGCGACCCTCGTCAGCCGCCAAACGCTCATGCCTTTGGAAGGTGGATTGCGCCTGTTCACGTTCGACTTTTGGTCGAGCATCGCGGAGCCCAAAACCACTCGACATATCCGCATCCGCAGTGTGACTGACGGGGCCGGAAAGCCGCTGCCGTTCAGCCACTCCCACGACCTGTTCGCCGTGTGCCTTCCCCAACCCGCCACCCGAGGTGTCCCCTTCACCCTTCAGGTCGAATACGAAGGCGATTTCCTGATCCAGCCCGGCGGAAGCAACTATTGGCAACTGGGTGTGAAGGAAGGTTGGTACCCCACGTCCAAGGGGTTCAATGGAGAGTGGTACACCTTCCACGGCACGGTCCGAACGCGCGGGGACTGGCTGGCCTTTATGCCCGGAGGAACGGTCCGGCGGGAGAAGGACGGGGACTGGAACCTGGTGGAGACCCGCACGGAACAGCCCATCTGCTTTGCCACCATCCTCGGTGGAAAGTACTACCTGGATGAGGATGTGCGCGACGGCCTCACGGTGCGGATCGCCACCTACGGATTCAAGCCCGGTCCCGTGAACAAGGTCTTCAAGGAGCAGACCCGCAATGTCATCCGCTACTACGAGACCTTCCTAGGCCCCTTTCCGTTCAAGGAATTCCTCATCGTCGAAAAGAACGAATGGGGTTACGGACAGGCGCCGGCCGGAATGATGTACATCACCCGCGACGCCTTCGAACAGGCCCAGACCATCCGGCAAATGCAGGAGCTCGCCGATGCTTACGGGACCTACGCCCAACGCAACATCTCCATTCGCACGATGGATGTGCGGCATGTCCTCGCCCATGAGATCGCCCACCAGTACTGGGGAATCATGGTGAAAATGCCCAGCCCGCAGGACCAATGGATCACCGAAGCCTTCGCCGACTACTGCGCGGCTCTGTATGACCGCGATACCAAGGGGAAGAACCGTTTTGCACAGGTGGTCGCCATCTGGAAAGCCCAGGCAAAGCAATCCCAGAGCAAGGGGCCCATTCCCCTCGCCAACGACATCCGATTCGAAGACCCGAGGGAAACCTGGATCGCTCGGCGGGATCTCCTTTACGGGAAAGGCCCCCTGCTGCTCCATGCCCTCCATCAGGAGTTAGGTGACGACGTCTTCTTGACGTGGCTGAAGTCGAGCCAGACCAACTTCCGCTGGAAGTTCGTCACCACCCCGCGCCTCTTCGATCTTCTGGGATTCATCACCAAAAAGGACTACAAGGCGTTCCTGAACGATTATTTCTGGGGCCTGGGCCTGCCCCCCGAAAAGCCCTGACCGGATACAGCCCACCAGGTCCCCGCTGGGCCCCATCAGGCCCGGAAGCGCGCCACCAAACCATTCAGCTCCCGGGCGAGCTGCTGTAGGGCTTCCACGCTGCCGATCGATTCCTGGATGGTCAACGCCATCTCCCCCAGTGAGGCGACGTTCTTTCCCGCGATGGCGCTGAGGTGTTCCATGGTGGCCACCACGGATTGCCGGCCCTGCTGCTGAGCCTCGCTCTGCTCTCCCACGGTTCTGAGGCCGGCGGCGGATTCCCGGATGGCGCCCTGGATGCTCTGGAGGGCCTCACCGGCGGCGTGGACCATGCGGCTGCCATCGGTAATCGCGCGATCCGAGGTCGAGATCAGGGTGGAGATCTCCTTCACGGCGAGGGCGCTGCGCTCGGCCAGCTTGCGGACCTCGTCGGCCACCACGGCGAAGCCCTTGCCGTGGGCGCCGGCCTTGGCCGCCTCGATGGCGGCGTTGAGGGACAGCAGGTTCGTCTGGTTGGCGATCTCGGTGATCACGGTGAGGATCCGGCCGATCTCCCGCGACGTGTGATGGATGGCCTCCATGCCCTGGACGGCGCCCTCCACGGCCGCCCCACCCTGGTCCGCGGCGGCCTCGGCCCTCTGGAAGACCTGCAGGGCGTGGCCCACGTTCCGGGAGACTTCGTGGGCGGCGAGGGCGATCCCCTGGATGGTGGCGGTGCTCGCCGACACGCTGGCGGTCTGGTGTTCCGCGGAGCGGGAGACCTCCTGGGCGCGATCGCCCATCCCGGACATGCCCGCCGCGAGCTGGGAGGCGCTGGCGCCCAGGTGGGTGGACGTGGCCGACACCTGCTGGACGATGCGCTGGATGTTGTCCACGAACCGGTTGAAGTGGCGGGCCAGGCGGGCCAGCTCGTCCTCGCCGCGCTCGTCCAGGCGCAGGGTGAGGTTGCCGTCCCCTTCCGAGATGTCCCGCATCCGGGCTTCGATGATCTCCAGCGGCCCCAGCAGCCGCTTGGCGAGGTAGGCCGCCCCCAGGGCCCCGCAGCCCCCCGCGGCCAGTCCCACGAGCCCGAGAAGCAGGATGCGCTGGTTGCGGCGGGCACGGGCCGGCCCGGCGTCCAGCACGGCGACCACCGCCGCAATGCGGTTCCCCCGCTCCAGGTTGAGGGTGCGCCCGATCAGCAGGAAGCCCTTCACGTCGGGGAGGGACAGGAACGCCTCGGCCGCAGGCGGCGCGGGAAGCGCCTTGAGGATGTCGGTGGGATCGGCCGCAGGCGCGCCCGCCTTCTCCGATTGGGCGAAGGCCGTCCAGGTCCGCGCGCCCTCATCCCAGGTGCAGGTCAGCACCCGGACGATGGATTCGTCCTGGAGGTTGTTCAGCTCCTTCGTCGTGTTGGCCGCATCGTCGTAGCCGATCCACGACCGGACGGATTCCACCGCGGCGGCCACCGCCTTGCGCCCGGAATCGCGCAGGCCCGAGGTCAGCATGGACCCCAGGATCAGGCCCGCTCCCAGGGTCATCACCAGGGTGAGCGCCACCGCGAACAGAAGAGTGCCGCCGAAGATTCGGCGGCGGAGGGACCAGCGGCGCCACATGGAAGATGCTCTCTGCATCCTTTATGGATCGGCTGGTCGCCGAACAACGGCGTGCCCCTCAGGGAACCTGCCTGCACCTTTTCGGTAACGGCCCACGGAGCGCCACTTGTTTCCCCGAAATCACCGGGCCGTCACGGGAGCCTCCCCGCAAACGACGACAAAGGGGCCATGGAGTGCTCCATGTCCGAGCCCACCAACCTCCCGGCGGACGCCAATCCCCTGATGGCCGAGTTGCGGGCCATTCTGGACCGGCGGGCGCTGTCGCCCCGCTTCCAGCCGATCCTCGACCTCCGCATCGGGGAGCTGTACGGCTTCGAGGGCCTGATCCGGGGCCCGAGCGATTCCGTCCTCCAGGCCCCGCTGAACCTGCTGGGTGTGGCCCGCTGCGCGGGGATGCTCGCGGAGCTGGAGCGGTCGTGCATCGAATCCATCCTCGGCGTGTGGTCGCAGCTGGCGACCCACCACCGGATCTTCGTGAACCTGAGCCCCAGCGCCCTTCTGGACGCGCGCAGCCGGGCGTCGGTGGGCTCCGACCTGGTGAACCAGCTGGGGCTGCTGCCGAGCAACGTGGTCATCGAGCTCACGGAGAGCCAGCCGACCTTCGAGTACGCCCCGCTCCTGGAGGCCGCGCAGTACCTCCGCGCCCTGGGCTTCACCATCGCCCTGGACGACCTGGGAGAGGGCTTCTCCAGCCTCCGCCTATGGTCCGAGCTGAAGCCCGAATTCGTGAAGGTGGACAAGCACTTCGTCCAGGGCGTGGGCGCCGATCCGGTGAAGCTGCACTTCCTCCAGTCCATCCGCGACCTGGCGGGGCGGATGGGCGCCCGGGTGGTGGCGGAGGGCATCGAGACCGACGCGGATCTCGCCGTCATCCAGGAGCTGGGCATCGACTACGGCCAGGGCTTCCTGCTCGGAAAGCCGCGGCCCCAGCCCGACCTGAGGATCTCCCACGAGCTCCACCACCGCCTGCGCCCCGTCCGGCCCTCGGCCTCCCGGCCGCCCTCCTCCACCCAGCGCTCCACGGCCGAGCGGCTGCTGCTCCCCATTCCCCCCGCCGAACCCCACCAGAGCAACCTCGACATCCAGGCCCGCTTCCTGCGCCAGCCGGAACTCCAGTCGCTGCCCGTGGTGGCGGACGGCATTCCCGTCGGGCTGCTGGGGCGGCACTCCTTCATCGACGTCATGTCCCGCCCCTTCAGCCCCGAACTCTACGGGAAGCGCTCCTGCACGCAGTTCATGGAAGAGGCCTTCCTGGTGGTGGACCGCTCCATCCCCATCCACGACCTGAGCGAGCGGGTGGTGGCGTCGGACCCGCGGCACATCCTGCTGGGGTTCGTCATCACCCAAAACGGACGCTACGCCGGAATGGGCTCGGGCCATGACCTGATGCGGGAGATCACCCAGATGCAGCTGGCCTCGGCCCGGTACGCCAATCCCCTCACCCAGCTGCCGGGCAACGTCCCCATCCACGAGCACCTGGAGGGCCGCCTGGAGCAGGGCGCGCCCTTCATGGTCTGTTACTGCGACCTGGATCACTTCAAGCCCTACAACGACGTCTACGGCTACCGGCGCGGCGACGAACTGATCCAGTGGACGGGCCTCCTGCTTCAGGAATGTTTCGACGAGCCGGGGGATTTCGTCGGCCACGTGGGGGGCGACGACTTCATCCTGGCGATCCCCGAAGAGGGCTGGGAACCGAGGACGGGGGCCTTTCTCGACCGCTTCGAGCGCGGGCGGCACACCTTCTTCCACCCCCACGACCTGGCCGCCGGCGGCTATCCGTCCGAGGACCGGAAGGGACAGATCGTCTTCCATCCCCTGGCGTCCATCTCCATCGGCGTGGTGCACGTCCAGCCCGGCGCCTACGCGAACCACCACGAGATCGCCACCGCCGCCAGCGGCGCCAAGAAGATGGCCAAGCAGCAGCCCGGCTGCAGCTGCTTTCTGGAGCGCCGCCGGCAGCAGCCTTCCCCTCTGGAGGCCGGCGGAGCGCTGAGCGTCTAGCCGGAGGGCTCTTCCGTGAGAGGCGCCGGGACGAGAGGCTTGCCCACGAAGAGGGTGCCCCGGGCGAGGGCCCGCAGCGTGTTCACCAGGATGTAGGCCCACAGCGCCGCCAGCAGCACCGTCAGCGCGGCGGCGTAGCCGCGGGTGAGGAGCGTGGGGAACCGGGCGGCGAGCTTCTGGCTCCCGATGGTGTAGGCCGCGAGGGGAAACACGAAGGCCCACCAGCCCAGGCTGAAGGGGATTCCGCCGCGGCGGAGCTGGTGAACGCAGATGACCAGGATCAGGGCCAGGATCCACATCCCGAAGCCCCACACGGCCGCCGCGCCGATAGCGAGGAGGGCCGTCTCCTCAAGGATCCCCAGGGCGCGGGCCGACGCGCCGAGGTCCAGCAATCCGCTCACCGCCAGTCCCGCGGCGCTCAGGAAGATCCCGAAGGTGGGCGTGGTTTCCGCCGGCGGAAGGGGATGCTGCGCCAGCCGGACGAAGATGATGGCCCCGATGAACAGGAACAGAAAGAAGCCGATGCCCAACATGGCCCCATTCATCACGAAGATCGTGGGACACCAGTGGGGCCGCAACTGCAGCGCCCGCCCGCAGAGGGGATTCCCCAGCAGAAGGAGGGCCATGTTCGCGATGGGCGCCATGATCCACGAGAAGTTCATGGTCTCGGGCGCGGGCGGCGCCTCGGCCCGGATGAAGCGGAAGGTGGTCACCACCGTGAAGAAGGCCACGCCCGCGATGGCGACGGCCCAGCACGCGACCATCAGGGCGAACGTCCGCTCCGGACCGAGGAAGGGGCTCCAGATCAGGTGGAGGTTGGTGCCGAGGATGACGGTGGCCACGGGCATGGTGACGAAGAAATTGGAGGCCACCGGATGGTGGAGGTCCCGGCGCACGTACTCGAAGTGGTGGATCCAGCGCAGCAGCCAGGGCACCAGCACCGCGACGTAGGCCGCGCCCGCCAGGGCCGCGATGCCCATGCCGAGGGTCCGCAAGGCGGGGGTTCCCCACAGGCAGAGGATGTTGGCGAGCCCTCCCGTGCCCATGACCACCGCGAACCAGCCCGGAGCGAAATGCTTGATCGCGTGCTTCTCGTCCATCCCCGCTCCACCGCGGATCGCCGAAGGGTTCCGCCCTTTCACCAAACCCCAAAAGGGCGCGTTGCGCAATCGACCAGGCGGTCATTTTCCCAGTGAAACCTGCATTTGCGCTGACGATCAGGGAAGGTTCCCGTTCGGCTGGTGATCTTCATCACATGCCCTTTGACAGTTGCTACAGCAATGAGTCTTAATCTCAGAATCGATACAGATGCAGGGCTGGGTTCCAGTCCCGCCTAAGGAGGAATGCAATGCCGAAATTGTCGCCCACCCACACAGGGTGGTGCCTGGGGATCGGTGTGGGGCTGGCCTGCCTGGTCGGCTGCACGTCCAAGGAGGACACCCGAGCCGCCCAGACCGCCACCCTTTCCGCCCAGGCCGTTCTGGGCGCGAAGATCTTCCAGGACAAGAACCTGTCGGCCTCGCGCCAGCAGTCCTGCGCCACCTGCCACGATCCCGAGTTCGCGCACGGCGCGCCCAACACCCTGCCCGCCCAGATGGGCGGTCCCACCATGCAGGACCAGGGCAACCGCCAGAGTCCGAGCATCCGCTACCTGGCCACCAACACCTCCTTCTTCTTCGACAAGGAAGGCACGCCCACGGGCGGGTTCTTCTGGGACGGCCGCGCCCAGTCCCTGGCGGAGCAGGCCGGCGGGCCGCCGCTCAACCCCAAGGAAATGGCCATGCCCGACAAGGCCTCCGTGGTGGAGCGCCTGAAGGAGGCCACCTACGCCGCGGAATTCAAGGCGGTCTTCGGCCCCAACATCTTCAACGACGCGGAGAAGGCCTACCAGGCCATGACCCTGGCCATCCAGCGCTACGAGCTGGAGGAGCCCGCCTTCCGCCCCTACGACAGCAAGTACGACCAGTTCCTGCTGGGCAAGGTCAAGCTGACCGCCCAGGAGATGCGCGGCCTGGCCCTGTTCAACGATCCGCTCAAGGGCAACTGCGCCGCCTGCCATCCCTCCACCCGGGGCGCGGACGGCACCATGCCCCTATTCACGGACTTCACCTATGACGTCCTGGGCGTGCCCCGCAACCCCAAGCTCCCCGTGAACGCCGATCCCAACTACTACGACCTGGGCCTGGCCGCCCGCGACCTCGGCGACCTGACCGGCCGGTCGGATCTCTACGGCGCATTCAAGGTGCCTTCGCTCCGCAACGTCGGAATCCGGAAGGTCTACTTCCACAACGGGCTCTACACGGACCTGAAGGACGTCGTCACGTTCTACGTCCAGCGCGACACCAACCCCGAGAATTTCTACCCCAGGAACCCCGACGGAAGCGTGAAGAAGTTCGACGACCTGCCGGCGCAGTACCACAAGAACGTCAACACCACCGAAGTGCCCTACAACCGCAAGCTCGGCGATGCGCCCGCCCTGACGGACGCCGAGATCGATGACGTCGTCGCCTTCCTTCTCACCCTCACTGACGGCTACAAACCGTGATGTCTTCCACCACCCTTTTCCGTCGAGCTGCCATGAAATCCTTCTCCCCCACCCTGCTCACCCTCAGCCTGGTCGCCCTGCCCGCCCTGGCCCAGACGCCCGGCGAGGCCGACCTCAACCGCCGCGTGGAAGCCCTCACCTCCGAACTCCAGAAGGTGAAGACCCAGATGGCCGACCTCCAGAAGAAGGAGGCTCCCGCCGCGTCCGACTCCGCCACCGTCATCGGCGGCTACGGCGAGGTGAACTTCAACTTCTTCACCCAGGGCGACCGGTCCCGCAACCAGGCCGACGTGCGCCGCTTCGTCCTGGGCGTCACGCACCGCTTCGACGACCGCACCCGCATGGTCGCGGAAGTGGAAGTGGAGCACGCTGTCAGTTCCGCCGACGATCCGGGCGAGGTGGAGATCGAGCAGGCCTACATCGAGCACCAGCTGAACCGCACCTGGGGCTTCCGCGCCGGCCTGTTCCTCGTGCCCATGGGCCTGCTCAACGCGAACCACGAGCCCACCGCCTTCTACGGCGTGGAGCGCAACTTCGTGGAGACGGCCATCATCCCCAGCACCTGGCGCGAAGGCGGCGTCCAGGTCTACGCCGACTTCGAGAACGGGATCTCCCTCCAGGCCGGCGTGGCCACGGGCTTCAACATGGGCAAGTGGGACGCCACCTCCACGGAAGGCACCGAGTCGCCGCTGGGTTCCGTCCACCAGGAACTGGCCCAGGCGCAGTCCCACGACTTCTCCGTGTTCGGCGCCCTGAACTGGCGCGGCATCCCCGGCCTCCAGCTGGGCTGCTCCATCTTCAGCGGCGGCGCCAAGCAGGCCCAGGTCGGCGTCCCCTCCATGGACATCACCCTGTGGGACGCCCACGCCCGCTGGACCCCCGGCAACTGGGACCTCTCCGCCCTCTACGCCGCCGGCAACATCTCCCACACGGCCGAGTTCAACCAGCCCCTGGTGGGCCAGCTCACCCTGGTGCCCGAGAAGTTCCACGGCTGGTACGGCCAGGCCGCCTACCGCGTGTGGACCTCCGGGAGCTACTCCCTGGCGCCCTTCGCCCGCTACGAGTCCTACAACACCGCCGTCTCCTTCGCCGACCTCGGCCCCGGGCTGACCCCCGCCGCCATGAAGGACCAGGGCGTGTGGACCGTGGGCGCCAACTTCAACGTGGCCCGCGGCGTCGTCGTCAAGGCCGACGTGCAGCGGTTCCGCGAGAACAAGGACGCCAACCGCGTGAACCTCGGCTTCGGCTGGAGCTTCTGATGAAGAGGGAGCTCCTGGCGACGGTCCTGCTGTCCGGACCGCTCTTCGCCACGGACTACCTCACGCCCGATCAGGCCGCCCGGGGGATGTTCCCCCAGGCGGATCTGATCGAACCCTTCGCCTTCACCCCGGGAAGCGGCTTCGCCGCGTTCCGGGGG
The DNA here is from genome assembly GCF_030845995.1 of Geothrix sp. 21YS21S-4. NCBI lineage: Bacteria > Pseudomonadati > Acidobacteriota > Holophagae > Holophagales > Holophagaceae > Geothrix > Geothrix sp. 21YS21S-4. The sequence continues at coordinate 288,877 of NZ_CP132719.1, read as the reverse complement.
CAGGTGCTGGTGGCCAAGCAGGGCGGCAAGAGCCTGGGTCACGTCGTCATCGACAACGTCATGGGCCGCAGCGAGCGAATCACCCTCGCCGTGGGCGTGGGCACGGACGGAGCCGTCCGCCGGGTGGAGATCCTCTCCTACCGCGAGAGCCACGGCCAGGAAGTCCGGATGCCCGCCTGGCGCCGGCAGTTCGAAGGCAAGACCGCCGCCGCGCCGCTGGCGGTGGGCAGAGACATCGCGCCCATCAGCGGCGCCACCATTTCGAGCAACAGCGTCACCGACGGCGTGCGCCGCGCCCTGGCGATGCTGAAGGAAGCGCGCGAGGCCGGGCGCCTGCCCTGAGGGCGCGTCCCCGGCTTGAGGTAATCTGAAGCCATGCCCGACGCCCTTCCCAGCCTCCCTCTGCCGCTTCGGCGGAAAAAGGCCCTCCAGGCCGCTTGGAAGCCGCTGCTGCTGCAGTGGCTGGTTCCGGGGGCGGGCTACTGGGCCATCGGGCAGAAGGGCCGCGCCAAGGCCTTCTTCGGCGTGTGGCTCCTCTTCTGCGTTCTGGGCGCCCTCCAGATGCAGTACGGCGCCGTGGCCGGCGTGAAGGGCGGCGTCTTCGTCCCCACCGCGGGCACGTGGCTCCCCACCCTGGGCGCCTTCGCGACGGCGGGCATCGGTCCCGTGTACGGGGCCTTCGCCTGGGCCTTCGGCGGCGCGGGCACCGAGCCCGTCCGCACCCTCACCCAGGAATACGGCGCCACCTACGTGATGGTCGCGGGCCTTCTGAACTGGCTCTCCTGTTTCGATCTGTGGGACCGCCTGACGGGCCGCTGGGTGTTCCGCCTGCCCAAGGACGAGCAGGAGCAGCTCGCCGCTCCGAAGCAGGGCGAGTAGGTCAGCGCGGCCAACCCAGAAGAACGGCGCCGAGGCTCACCAGCAGCGCGCCGGCGGCCTCGCGGGGGCGGGGGCGTTCCCCCAGGGCCCAGCCCAGGATGAAGGTGAAGACGATCGAGGTGTTGCGGAGAGTCAGGACCGCCGCGCTGGGAGAGGTGCGGAGCGCCACCAGGTAGCACAGGAAGGCGACCAGGCACACCACCCCCACGAGGAGGGCGGGACCCAGGGCCACCGGCTTGAGACGGCCTCCCCTCCGCCGGCGGTACAGCGCCTGGATCCCCAGTCCCACGGCCATGGACACCGCGTACAGGGCGGGCGGGGACGCGCCTGCGCCGAGGGAAAGCTTGTAGCAGGCGTTGTAGACCGCGATGCTCAGGGCCGCAGTCAGGACGTAGGGCAGGGCCCGCCCGCCGCGGACGCCGCCGGTCGCTCCGCCCAGCAGGGCCAGGCCCGCGAGCATCCCCACCACCGCGGCCACCGCCAGCCCGTCCACGGGCTCGCCCAGCAGCAGCCCCGCGGGCCACGCCACCAGCAGGGCACCACCCCGCATCCACGCGTAGGACCAGCCCAGGGGAGCGCGCTCCAGACTGCCCACGAGCCCGATGAAGTAGCCGCCCTCGCCGCATCCGGCAACCAGCGCCCAGCCCACCGCGGCGACCTGGGGAAACGCGGGGGCGCGCCACACCAGCGCCAGGAGCGCCGCGATCGCCACGGCCGCCGCGAAGGCCACGGCGGAGGTCGCGTCCACGTCCTTCGAGCGCTTCAGCAGGGCGTTCCAGATCGCGTGGAGGACCGCCGACGCCAGGGTCAAGCCGAGGGCCGCGGGAGCCACGACCGCCGCCTCAGCTCTCGGTCTTCAGCGTCTTGGCGAGGAGCTGGGTCCGGATGAAGGCGTCGAGGTCGCCGTCCAGGACCTTCTGGGTCTGGCTGGTCTCTTCGCCCGTGCGGTGGTCCTTCACCATCTGGTAGGGCTGGAGGACGTAGCTCCGGATCTGGCTGCCCCAGGCGACGTCCGCCTTTTCGCCGCTGGCGGCGGCCACCTTCTCCAGGAACTTGCGCTGCTCCAGCTCGTACAGCCGCGCCTTCAGCACCTTCATGGCCGTCGCGCGGTTCTTGATCTGGCTGCGCTCGTTCTGGCAGCTCACCACGATCCCCGTGGGCAGGTGGGTGAAGCGGACCGCCGATTCCGTGCGGTTCACGTGCTGGCCCCCGGCGCCGCTGGCGCGGAACACGTCGATCTTGAGGTCCTTCTCGGGGATGTCGACGTCGATGGTGTCGTCCAGCTCGGGGCTGACGTAGACCGCGGCGAAGCTGGTGTGGCGGCGCTTGGCGGCGTCGAAGGGGCTGATGCGCACCAGGCGGTGGACGCCGGCCTCCGCCCGCAGGTAGCCGTAGGAGAAGGGCGCGTCGACGATGAACGTGGCGCCCTTGATGCCCGCCTCCTCGCCGTCCTGGTAGTCGATCATCTCCGTGGCCCAGCCCTTGGATTCGCAGAAGCGGAGGTACATCCGCAGGAGCATGGCGGCCCAGTCCTGGCTCTCCGTGCCGCCGGCGCCGGGCGCGATGGCCACGATGGCGTGGGTGCTGTCCAAGTCACCGCTGAGCATCATCCGCAGCTCCGCGTCCTCCACCGCCTTGCGGAGGCCGCCTTCCACGGCGTCGGCCTCGACCAGCATCTCGCTGTCCTCCCGCGCCAGCTCCAGGCCGGTCTCCAGGTCGTCCAGCCCGCCGGACAGGCGCTTGGCCAGCGCGATGTCGTCGCTGAGCGAGCCGCGCTTCTGCAGGAGGGGCTTGGCGGCTTCGGGGTCGTCCCAGAAGCCGGGGGCGGTGGTGCGCTCTTCGATCTGCTCCAGTTCCAGCGCCTTGCGCTCGGGATCCAGGTGGGCCACCAGCTGACGGATCCGGGGCTCCAGCTCGTTCTTGGCCCGCGCCAGACTCTCGAAATCCATCATCACGCGTCTCCGGCCAGATCCAGCGCCGCGCCCGGCCCCGGGAAACCTTCAAGTTTAATGCAATCCGTCGAATTCCAGGCTCACGGTATTCTGAGGGGATGCCCGAGTTCACCCCCGTGATCCCCGCCGACCTGGAGCCCACCTCCCGGGGCACCTTGATCGGCCACGGCGGATTGTCCCTCGCCTGGGCCCGGTGGGAACACCCTTCGCCCTGTGGTCGGGTGGTGATCTCCCACGGCTACGGCGAGCACGGCGAGCGCTACCGCCACACGGCCCGCTGGCTGCACGGGCTGGGCTGGTCGGTTTCGAGCCTCGATCACGCCGGGTTCGGCCGATCAGAGGGCGCCCGGGGCGATTCCGCCGGGATCCGCGCCTTCGCGGACGACTTCGCCCACTTCCTCCGCCAGGAGCGCCGCCACGACGCCGAGCGCGGCGGCGGGGCCGTTCGGGACGTGGACGGCGTCCCCATGCATCCCCTCCCCGCCTGTCCCCAGGTGGTGCTGGGCCACAGCTTCGGCGGCCTGGTCGCCCTCCTGACCCTCCTGTGGCACCCGGACACCCTGGACGGCCTGATCCTCTCCAGCCCCGCCGTGGTGGTCCGCCCCCCTTCCCGGAGCCTCGCCCTGCTGGCCCACGTGTTCCGCCGCCTCATGCCCCACCGGGCCATCCGGCTCCAGGGCGACAAGCACCAGGTCTGCTCCGATCCCGTCTTCGTCCAGCGCTACGAGGCGGATCCCCTCTGCCACCGCTGGGTCACCGCGGCCTTCGGCGCCTGCCTGGACGAGGGCCGCGCCGAACTCCTGTCCCTGGGCCACGAACTGGACCGCCCCATCCTCCTCCTGGAATCCGGGACGGACACGGTGGTGGATCCCGACGGTTCCGAGGAGCTGTGGTCCGCGGTCCGGTCAGAACTCCTGGAGCGCCACCGCCTGCCCGCCTTCTATCACGAGGTCTTCCACGACCGCCGCCGGGAGGAGGCCCACGCCCTCGCCGCGCCCTGGCTGGACCGCCTCCGCCGCGGATGGAATGCCGCCGCCCGGAACCCTTCCCCCTCTCCCGCCACGAGTGAAGTGCCGTCCCCGGAGCCCGCATGAAGCCCATCCTCACCGCCCTGACCTTGACCGCCCTCCTGGCGGGGCTGGGCCTGGGCTGCCGCAAGCCGAAGGACATCGACAAGGGCGTCCAGTCCTCCGAGCTGATGGCCACGGCGGACAAGCAGATGAAGCAGGGCAAGTTCAACGAGGCGCGCCAGACGCTGCGCCACCTGGAGCAGTACCTGCCGGGCTCTCCGGAGTTTCCCAAGGCCAAGCTGATGCTCGGGGACAGCTTCTTCTTCCAGCCGAGCCCCAGCTTTCCGGAAGCCGAGGTGGAATACACCAGCTTCCTGAACTACTTCCCCCGCCACGAGCTGCGCGACTACGCGCTCTACCACCGCGCCCTGTGCCACTTCTCCGCCATCGAGAGCGCCGAGCGCGACCAGGCCGAGACCCGCAAGGCATTGGAGGGCTTCCAGCAGCTCCTGAACGAATCGCCGGGCAGTCCCTACGCCCGGGAAGCTCGCGCCAAGGTGCTCCAGTGCTGGCGCCGCGTCGCCGAGCACGAGCTGGTGGTGGGCGTCTTCTACGTGAACACCTACTACTATCCCGGCGCGGAGCGGCGGCTGAAGGTCCTCCTGGAGACCTATCCCGACTACGTGGACCGCGAGCGCGCCTACTTCTACCTGGGCGAGGCCATGCGCCAGCGCCTGCTCTCCAACGAGGAGATGACCCAGTTCAACAAGGACTACGCCGTCAAGCTCCAGAAGGAGGACCTGAAGGACCTCACCAAGGAGCAGGCGAAGGAATACGGCAAGAGCTTTGAAGCCTTCGGCAAGGAGAAGATCGAAGGGTTCCGCAACGAGGCCCGGAGCTACTACCAGAAGCTGGTGGAGAGCTACCCCGGCTCCGAGTGGGCCCGCCGCGCGGCCGACCGCCTGGTGACCATGGGCACCAGCGGCGTCCACGAGGAACTGGACAGCTAGGGTCGACCGGAGAGGCCATGGAACTCAGCACCCTCGGCCTCGGCACCTACCTGGGAGACGACACCCCCGACGCCGACGAAGGCTACATCCGCGCCGCGGGAGCCTTCTTCGCCGCCGGGGGCAATGTCTTCGACACCGCGGCCAACTACCGGCGCGGGCGGTCGGAGCGCGCGCTGGGCCGGGCGTTCGCGAAGCTGCCGCGGGGCGCGTTCTTCGTGTCCACCAAGGCGGGCTACCTGCCCATGGGGGATGGCGTCACCGAAGAGAGCCCCCGTACCTGGTTCCAGCGCGTGCTGGAGAAGCCCGGCATCCTCGATCCCGCGGACGTCGTGGACGGGTGCCACGCCCTGACGCCCCGCTACCTGTCCCACCAGCTGGACATCAGCCGCGCCGCGCTGGGCGTGGAGACCGTGGACCTCTTCCATCTGCACAATCCCGAACAGCAGCTGCCGCACCTGGGACCCGACGCCTTCTACGCCGCGATCGCCCGTGCCTTCGAGGCCTGCGAGACCTTCGTCCAAGAAGGCCGGATCAGGGCCTACGGCGTGGCCACCTGGAACGGCTTCCGCGTTCCGCCGGGCCAGCCGGACCACCTCAGCCTGGAGCGGCTCGTGACCGCCGCGGAGGCGGCCGGCGGGCGGAGCCACCACTTCCGCTGGATCCAGCTTCCCCTGAACCTCGCCCTGCCCGAGGCGTTCGCCGCGCCCACCCAGCGGTGGGGCGGAGTCGCCCTGAGCGCCCTCGAAGCGGCCCGGGCCGCGGGACTTTCCGTCCAGACGTCGGCCTCCATCATGCAGGCCCGGATCCTCACCCAGTTGCCCGCCGAACTCGCCGCGGCCCTCGGCGGCGCCACGCCGGCCCAGGCCGCCCTCCAGTTCCCCCGCTCCTGCCCCGGCGTGACCGTGGCCCTGTGCGGGATGGGCCGCCCGGAGCACGCGGTGGAAAACGCCGCGGTGATGGCGCTGCCTAAGGTGGAGCCCGCGGTCCTGGCGGGGCTGTTCGCGTGATCCTGCTCGCCGTCACGCCGGGACTGGGATTCGACCGGGACCGCTGGGCGAGCGTCTTGCGCTCCGGCGTGGACGCCTTCCTGATTCGGGAGGGCGCCCTTTCCGCCCGCGCCCTGCTGGATGCCGCCCGCTGGTGCCAGGACGTGGCGCCCGAGGTGGCGCTATGGATGGGCGGCCGTCTGGACGTGGCGTTCGCGGCGGGCTGCGGACTTCACGCCCCGGAGCGCCACCCCGAAGTCCCCGCCGGACTGGTGCCCCTTTCCCGCCCCCTCCATGTGGAAGGGCAGTGGTCTTCCCGCCGGGACTGCGACCAGCTCCTGGTGTCGCCGGTCTTCTCCAGTCCCGGAAAAGGCGAGCCCTGGGGCGCGGGGCGCTTCCGGGCGTTCCTGGACGCCCTGCCCGCGGAAGGCCCCCGCATCCTGGCGCTGGGGGGGGTCGAGCCGGACCGGATGGACGCGCTGCGCCATCCCCGCCTGGCGGGAATCGCCGCCATCCGCCCCTTCTGGGAGGGCGATCCCCGCCGCGCCGTGGCCGCCTTCCGGGACTAGGAACCGGTTTCATCCCGGCGTCCGCGCCCGCTGGTATCCTGGGGACGCGGAGGTCCCATGGATTTACCAGAGCACCTTCACCATCTGGTGAGCGAGCTGGGGGATTCTCTGGTCAAGGCGCTGGCGGAGGACGATCACTGTCGGGACCTCGCGTTCCAGATCCAGGCGCAGGGCTACGGCCTGATGCTGATTCTCGAGGCGGCGCCCATCGGGGCCCGACCGGAGGAAGGGGACGAGCCGGTGGAGAGCGCGTCGAGCCTTCCCTTCTCCGAGGACGACAAGCGCCTGATGAAGTCCTTCAAGATCCGGATGGATTGAGGATGGCCCAGGCCTGGGATGCGCCGGCTCCCGAAGCCGGAATCGTTGCGCGTCCCAACGCAACGGGCATGGGCCTGCCGGACCTGAAGGCGCTGGCTGCCTCCCTCGGCGAGCCCGCCTGGCGGGGCGCCCAACTCTTCGACGGCCTCTACCGACAGCGATGGACCGCCTGGGACCAGTTCTCCAGCCTCTCCAAAGCCCTTCGCGCCCGGTTGGAGACGGACGTGGACTTGGTCTGGCCGCGCATCGTCCAGAGCCTCCCCTCCTCCGACGGCTCCACCAAGCACGCTTTCGAGCTGGCGGACGGCGCCCAGGTGGAGGGCGTGCATATGCCTTATGTTGTCCGGGGGTCCGGCCTGCGGCCTACGCCCCCGGAGCCCCCGCGCTCCGCTCAGGCGAAGCCTGGGCGGAGCTTGTCCCCTGCTCAAAGGTCCGTCTTCCGCCCCGCGTCCACCCAGGCGGAGGCGGAGGATCTCGACCGCGTCACGCTATGCCTGTCCAGTCAGGTGGGCTGCGCGATGGGGTGCACGTTCTGCGCGACGGGGCAGATGGGGATCGTCCGCAACCTGTCCGCCGCGGAGATCGTGGGGCAGGCGGTGGCGCTGCTGAACCACCACGGCCATCCCGAGGGCCGGCCCGTGAACCTGGTGTTCATGGGGATGGGCGAGCCCCTCCACAACCTCGATCACCTGATGGCGGCCTTCGAGGTGCTGACGGATCCCAAGGGCCTCGCCATTCCGCCCCGCCGCATCACGGTCTCGACCTCGGGCCTGGTGAGCGGAATCGAGCGGCTCGGCGCCTTCTCGAAGCGCCCCCGGCTGGCCCTCAGCCTGAACGCCACCACGGACCTCCACCGCTCGGCCATCATGCCCGTGAACCGGGTGTGGAACCTGGAGGCCCTGGCCGACGCCCTCGGGCGGTTCCCGCTCCAATCCGGCGAGCGCGTCACGCTGGAGTACGTCCTGCTGAAGGGCGTCACCGACGGGCTGGAGGACGGCCGGCGCCTCGCCGCCTTCGCCCGCCGCTTCCCTTCCAAGGTGAACCTGATTCCCTTCAATCCCCACGAGGGCAGCGGATTCGAATCCCCGGACGAGGCCCGCATCGGCGCCCTGTGCCACCTGCTGTCGGAAGCCGGGCTTTCCGTCTCCGTTCGCCGCAGCCGCGGCCAGGACGTGGCGGGCGCCTGCGGCCAGCTGGTGAGGGAGCGACCGCAACCGCGCTGAGTTCGGTCATGCTGGACGGGTGCCGCCGCTGCCCAAGCCCTTGTTCGAGACCCTCCGCGCGCTCCTGGACGCGGAAGGAGAGATCACGCTGGGCGAGCTGCTGGACGCCGCGGGGGAGCAGATCTACGGGTTGCTGGTCCTGCTGGTCGCCCTCCCCAGCCTGGTTCCGGGCCTGAACCTCGGCCTGGCGCCCGTCGGGGGCGCGGGCCTCATGGCGCTGGGCGCGCAGTTGGCGTGGGGCACGACCCATCCCTGGGTGCCCCGGCGCATCCAGTCCCAGCCCATCCACAAGGGACGGATCAAGGAGGCCCTGGCCAAACTGGAGGTCCAGTTGGCGCGCTTCCGCCGCCGGGCGCCCCTCCAGCGCCCCCTCAGCCCCCGGTGGATGGGGCTGTGCATCGCCTGGACCGGCTTCCTCCTCGCCCTTCCCGTGCCGCTGCCCTTCGGAAACCAGATCCCCGCGAGCATCCTGTGCCTGCTGGGCGCGGCCCTCCTGGAGGAGCGCCCCACCTGGGCCTGGGTGGGGGCGATCGCCTCCCTGGCCAACACCGTCTACTTCGCCTCCAGCTTCGGGCTCATCGTCCGGACCTGCGTGAAGGCGTTCCATGCCCTGGTGAAGTGATGCGCATCGACGCCCTCACCCTGTTCCCGGAATTCTTCGAGGCCGCCCGCCTGGGGATCACCGGCCGGGCGTTCCGGGAGCTGGGCCACCAGCTCCATACCCACAGCTACCGCCCCTTCGCCGGGAACGCCTTCGGCCACGTGGACGACGCCCCCTTCGGCGGAGGGCCGGGGATGGTCCTCCGGCCGGACGTGCTGCGGGACGCGCTGGGGTCCGTTCCCCGGGCGGGCGAAGGCCGCGTCATCCACTTCACCCCCGCCGCGCCGCCCCTGACCCACGCCAAGGTCCTGGAACTCGCCCGCCTCGACCAGTTGATCCTCGTCTGCACCCGCTACGAGGGCCTGGACCAGCGGGCGGTGGCGCGCTGCGTGGACGAGGAGCTGAGCGTGGGCGAAGCCATCCTCAGCGGCGGCGAACTGCCGGCCCTGTTCCTCATCGATGCCGTCTGCCGCTGGCTCCCCGGCGTGCTGGGCAATGGCGCCAGCGCCGAAGAGGACAGCTTCGCCACGGGCCTCCTGGATCACCCCCACTACACCCGGCCCGCGGTCTTCGAGAATCTGGACGTTCCCGCCGTTCTCCAGAGCGGCGACCACGGCGCGATCCGGCTGTGGCGCCTGCGCGAGGCCATGGCCCGCACGAAGCGCCTCCGCCCCGACCTCTGGACCCGCTATCTGGAGGAACGCCTTCCCGCCCTGGACCGTCCGGCCCAGTGGTGCGCCTGGCAGGTGGAGCATCCCGGGGACTGGGATCGGCCGAAGCCCAAGGGGTGGAAGGGCTGGCGTTCCCATTGAGCCCTTTCTTTTTCCCACCATTCCGATAGACTGGTGGACTCCCCGTTCGGGGACCATCGTGCCATGTCCCCCGATTCGGCTTGGGACCGCTGGCCCAGGAGCCCACATGAGCCACATCATCGACCAGCTCGAAGCCAGCCTGCTTCGGTCCGACCTGCCCCGCATCCAGCCCGGCGACACCGTCAAGGTGCACGTCAAGGTGAAGGAAGGCGAGAAGGAGCGCATCCAGCTCTTCCAGGGGATCATCATCGGCATCAAGGGCGGCGGCATGCGCACCTCCTTCACCGTCCGCAAGGTTGCGAGCGGCGTGGGCGTGGAGCGCATCTTCCCCCTCAACAGCCCCACCATCGACAAGCTGGAAGTGGTCCGCCACGGCAAGGTCCGCCGCGCCAAGCTCTACTTCCTGCGCGAGAAGCTCGGCAAGGCCGGCCGCCTCAAGGAGCGCCGCGCCGAGTAGGCCGCAGCCATCGTTTCGAAAGGCGCCCCGAGGGGCGCCTTTTCGCGTAGGGAGGCTCCGCTTCCATGGGAGGGATCGGCCACCCTGTCCCTCCGCGCCGGAGCGCCTCCCTGGGGCGTGCACAGAGTCTGGTAAACCTCCGTATGCTCCGCCCGCGCATGGATGACGCGAGGTACGAGGAACGCCAGGTCTCCCTCCTCCGAACCAACGCTTCCACGCTCTCCCTCGGCTGCGATTACCTCTACTTCATCGCGGAAAAACCCGAACGGTTCTACTTCACCCTGGGCGTCGCCATGGCCTACTGGTCCTTCGATCAGGACCAAGGCGCGGGAAAACTTACCCGCCACAGCACCAAGCCCAGCGCCGCCGCCGGCGTGGGCTACCAGTGGAGCGCCACGCTGGGCGCCGAGATCCGCTACCTCCACGGCACCACGGTCCAGACCGCCTCCGCCGACGCCGTCCAGGCGGGAATCACCCTCCGCTTCTGAATCTCGCGCTGGGGGCCGTCAAGGCTTGGAAGACCATTCGGCGGCCCTCACGGCTTCGAGCAGAGCTCGGTTCTGGGGCTTGGCCAGCCATTCGCTGGCGAGCTTGAGGGCCAAGCGCTGCCCCGCTTCGATGTCCGAAGGATAGTGGACGCCGCCGATGACGCGATCCACCCCCACCTGGCGCCCCCGGACCAACAGCGCGTCGCGGCGCTCCGGCGCCAGCTCCGCCAGGACCAGCGCGTAGACCAGCCCCCGCGTCGCGTGGCCGCTGGGGTAGGAGGGACTCGTCTCGCGCTCGACGGCCGGCTGCACCCGCGGGTCCGCCGCGTAGGGCCGCGGCCGCTGGAAGTGCTGCTTCAGCTCATCGGTCACGGCCTTGACGTCCTTCCCCGCCAGGTCGAGGAGCGCGGCCGTCCTGGGGAAACGGGCCCCGTCCCCCGCCCGCCCCAGGGCTGTCGAATAGGCCCCCAGGCCAAGTTTGACTTCCGAAAGGGCGCGCTCGACTTCGGGCGCCGTTCTCGTTCGCTGGTGCCACAGGACGATGGCCAGGTCCGCCTTGCCGTCGTCGGAATCCGCCTTGGGGAAGGGACCGAGAAATTCGGCCCAGGGCTGGTCCGGCGCAATCGCAACGGGAGCCTGCGCGAACCCGGGCCGGACCAGCGGCAGAACCAGAAGGAGGCTGAGGAGGACGCGTTTCATGACGGGCTCCGAGCGGAATTGGGACAGTGTGCTCCGAACGCCTCCCGCTCGACCGGGAAGGTTCTGTGAACACCTTGCACCATGCGTGGCAGTTCGCCACAGGAGGCCCTGGAAACTGGCCCCAATTCCGTGCCGCAAAGGGGTTCCCATCTCGGCACGGCCTCTGCACGGGCCTCTCAACGCTCGACTTCCCGAGCCTCGCACCCAGGAGCCGCCATGCCCCTCAACCGACGTCTGTACCTGCTTCCGCTGGTCCTCGCGGGCCTCTCCCTCGCCGCCGGGGACACCGACGGGAAAGCGCCCCAGGCCTCCCATGCCAACACCTTCGGGATGAGCGTCCAGGCCGACCTGCCCCTCCGCGAACTGCAGGACAGCCTGGACCATCGGACGGGGTTCGGCCTCGGCCTGCAGTGGACGCACGACCACGGGGCCGCCCATGCCAGCCGCACGCGTCTGGAATTCAACGTCTTCCCTGAAAGCCAGCCCGTGGGGCCCACGGCGACCACCACCTACGCCAAGAACGTGGCGCTCAGCTTCGACCACCTCTTCCGCGTGAGCGAAGGACCCGCCCGCCTGTACCTCGTGGGCGGCCTCGGCGGCGCGCGCTGGACGCTCGAACAGAAGGCTCCCGCCTTTTCCTCCAACCTGACGACCACGAAACTCGCCGTCACCGCCGGCGTCGGCGTCCAGATGGCGAGGCAGCTGACCCTTGAGGCCCGCTACGTGGTCAGCGGCATCCAGAAGACCTTCGACGCCAACACCGTGCAGGTAAGCCTGGGCTGGCGGTTCTAGAGCCCGTACTCCGTCCAGCGCCGCGCGACCTTGTCCAGAAGGTCATCCGGAAACGCGAGGTCGCGCGGCCATTCCCGCGGAAAGCCGTCCCAGGGGCGGTTCTTGCGCGTGGCATCAATGCCCACTTTGCTGCCGAAGGCGAAGCGGTCGGCGCTGTGGTCCAGCACGTCCAGCGGGCCTTCCGTGAACAGCATGTCCCGCTTGGGATCCACGTTGCTGGTGAGGCGGAACAAGACCTCCGTCAGGTCGTGGGGATCGATGTCCTCGTCCACCACGACGATGCCCTTGGTGAACATGATCTGGCCCGTGCCCCAGATGGCGTTCATCACCTTCTGGGCGTGGCCGGGATACTCCTTCCGCATGGAGAGGATCACCAGGTTGTGGAAGGCCCCCGCCGCCGGCAGGTGCATGTCGCGGATCTCGGGGAGCACCATCCGCAGGAGCGGGAGGAAGATCCGCTCCGTGGCCAGGCCCAGGTAGGCGTCCTCCTGCGGCGGACGGCCCACGATGGTGGCGGGGAACACGGGATTCTTCCGCATGGTGATGGCTTCGACGTGCAGCATGGGGTAGTCGTCCGCCAGCGAGTAGTAGCCGGTGTGGTCGCCGAAGGGGCCCTCCCGGCGCAGCTCGCCGGGATTCACGTAGCCCTCGATCACGATCTCGCTGTCGGCGGGGACCTCCAGATCGTTCGTCACGCAGGGCACCATCTCCATGCCCTCGCCGCGCAGGAAGCCCGCGAACATCACTTCGCTGAGGAAGGGCGGCAGGGGGGCGGTGGCGGCGTAGGTCAGGGCGGGGTCGCCGCCGAAGCTCACGGCCACGGGCATCCGCTCGTCCCGGCCGTAGCCGTGGCGGTTCCGGGCGCCGTCGTGGTGAAGCTGCGTGTGGAAACCCAGGGTGCGGTCGTCGTAGACCTGCAGGCGGTAGAGGCCCGCGTTCCGGTGGCCCGTCTGCTTGTTGCGGGTGTGGCTCATCCCCAGGGTGATGAAGGGGCCGCCGTCCTCGGGCCAGGTGGTGAGCACCGGCAGGTCGGAGAGCTTCACCTGGTCGCCCTTGAGGACCACCTCCTGGCAAATGCCTTTGCGCACGGTCTTGGGCATCCAGTTGGACACCTCCGCCAGCACCGGCAGCTTGGCCAGCTTCTCGAAGAAGCCCGTCCCCGGCTTGGGCATGGCCTCCTGCACCAGCTTCTCGATGCGGTCAGCCACGGCGTCCAGGCCCCGCGGCTCCTTGTCCACGCCCAGGGCCATCTCCATCCGCTTGAGGCTGCCGAAGGCGTTCATCGCGACGGGCATCCGGTGGCCGGCGGGCTTCTCGAACAGGAGGGCCTTGCCCCCGCCCGGCTGCTTGGAAACCCGGTCCGCAATGGCGCCCATCTCCAGGTTCGGGTCCACCTCGACCCCGATCCGCGCCAGCTCGCCAGTGGCCTCGAGCCGCTTCAGGAAAGTCTGGAAATCAAGGCCCATCGCCATCCCCCGGGGAACCTTGATCCTACCCGGCCTCGCTCCCGTTCGGCCTCCGGGGGCGGCAAGGCCCCCCTTCGTCCCCACGGACCCACCGTTGGTCGAAAACCCTGGATCCCCCTCAAAGTCCGGGTTGATCCTGGGGGCATGGCGCATCCCAGCTACGTCCGGGCGAGGCCCGTTCTCTGGCTCCTCCAGGCCCTCCTGTTGGGGTCCGCCATCGGCCTCATCCTGGCGCTGGCCCTGGGGAGCCGCCTGTGGGACATCCGCCAGTCCATGACCATCGGCGCCATCTTCAGCACGGTGATGTGGGCCGGTTTCGACCTCGCGCCCCGGCCCCAGGAATGGCTGCCCTCCCATTGGAGCGTCTCGAGGGTGGGCTTCTTCGCCGTCCTTTGGATGGTGCTGCTGTACGTCGCGCTGCTGGCGATCACCTTCGGACTGGTGCGCCTGGCCACCGGCGTCAACCTCATGGGCTCCCGGTTCACCCTCGTCTCCAACTTCCTGGTCGGCCTGGCCATCTCGGCGGTCGTCGCCACCAAGGAGACCGTGGAGCACCACGTCCAGGCCAAGCGCGACCTGGCCCAAGCCGAGGCCCGCGCCAGCTTCCTGAGCCTGCAGGCCCAGCTTCAGCCCCACACCCTCTTCAACGCCCTCAACACCATCGCGGCGCTGATTCCCGAGGATCCCCGCCGCGCCGAAGAGGCCACGGAGCGGCTGTCCTCCTTCCTCCGTCGGATCCTCGGGGCCCTGGAGCATCCCGCGTGGAGCCTGCGGGAGGAGTTCCAACTGCTGGAGCAGCTCCTGGGCCTGGAGAAATTGCGCTTCGGCGACCGCCTGAGCTTCGACCTGCGGCTGGATCCCGCCATGGAAGCGCGCCCCGTCCAGCCGCTCCTGCTGCTGCCGCTGGTGGAGAACGCGCTCAAGCACGGCTTCCGCCCCAAAGTGGGACCCTGCCGCCTGAGCGTGGTGGCTGCCGACGGAAAAATCCGCATCGAGGACGACGGCGTGGGCCGCGCGCCCCAAGCCCCCGAAGGCCTTGGGCTGCGCACGGTGCGGGAGCGCCTGCAGGCGGCGGGCGGATCGCTCCACTGGCCGCCGGCCGCAGCGGGATGCGCTGTGGAAGTGAGGCTGTGATGCCCCTCCGCTACCTCCTCATCGAGGACGAACCCCCCGCCCGGTCCCGCCTCAAGCGCCTGGTGGCGGAGCTGGATCCCACCGCCGAGTGCGCGGGCGAGGCCGCCGACGGCGTGGCCGGATTGGCGCTTCTGCAGAGCACGCCCTCCGACCTGCTCTTCCTGGACATCGAATTCCCGCCGGACGGCGCCTTCGGTCTGCTTCGGAAGGCACGCGACCTGGGGCTCGTCCTGCCGCCCATCGCCTTCGTCACCGCCTTCGACCAGCATGCCCTGGAGGCCTTCCGGTGGGCCGCCTGCGACTACCTGCTGAAGCCCGTGGAGCGGAAGCGCTTGGCGGAAACGCTGGCCCGCACCCGGCCCCGCGCGACGGGGCTGGATCTCGGCGTGCTCATGCAGGCCCTGGAAGCCGCCCGCCGCAAGGACATGCCCGAGCGCTTCACCGTGCTCGTGAAGGGCCGGATTCTCGTGCTGGCCTGGTCCCAGGTGAGCCACCTCCGCACGGAGAACCGCCTGCTCTTCGTTCATACGCCCCAGGGCCGCTTCGTGCTGGACCGCAGCCTCGACGAGCTCGAGGGCCTGCTGGCGCCCCGCTTCTTTCGCACCCACCGCTCGGCCATGGTGGCGCTGGAGGCCATTCAGGAGCTGGTGCCGGATCCCGGCGGCACCGGGGAACTCCGCCTCCAGGATGGGGCGCGCGTCCCCGTGAGCCGCGACCGGATGTCCGACCTGCGCGCCCGGCTCGGGCACGCCTGAACCCGGTCCGTCCGGGAATTCCCGCCCCTCGTCCGCTGGCGCGGGCCCCGCCCTGTCCAGCTTCCCATCGTGGCTCCAGGCGCTCTCGCGCCCACCGGAGCCTTCATGCGACATGCGCTCGCCGCCCTTCCCGCCCTGGTCTGCGCCGCCCAGGAAGCCGATCTTCCCGCGCAATTGGCCCGCATCGAGGGCCTGCCGACGGAGCAGGTGCGGTCGCTCCAGGCGAAGCTGGCCCTGGATCCCGCCCCGGCGGCCAAGAAGGCCTATCACGAGCTGCACCTGGCCTACGTGCTGGCCAGCCGCACGCGCCAGGAGGATCCCAAGGGAAGCAAGGAGCTGGTGGAGCGCACGCTGAAGGCCTTCGAGCCCTCCCAGGATCCCGAATGCCGCGCCCTCGTGGGCGCCCTCCTCGGCCTCAAGATCAGCGCCTCTCCCGCGTCGGCCATCACCCTGGCCCCCAAGGCCATGGGGATCTTCAACGACGCCGCGGCCAAGGCGCCCGGGAGTCCCCGCGTGGCGCTATTGAGGGCCGTCCACCTCCTGCATACCCCGGCCTTCGCGGGGGGCGGCGCGAAGGTCGCCCTCCCCCTGCTGGAGGCCGCCGTGGCCCTGGCCGAGAAGGAGCCGGCTCCCCGGGATCCCTGGGCTCCCGCCTGGGGCCGCATCGAAAGCCTCGGCTGGCTGGCCTTCGCCCAGGCCCAGGACGGACAGGTCGCCGCCGCCAGGGGGACCGCGAACCGCGCCCTGGCCCTGGATCCCGGCAACGGCTTCGTGGCCCGCATGGTCCTGCCCCGGCTGGAGGGCAAATGACCGTGGCGATCCTTCCCGCGCTCCTTCAAGCCGCCCTGGAACTCAGCGGGGTGGTCCTCGGCCCCGGGGGCAAGCCCCTGGCGGGCGCCGCCGTGATGGTGGGCACCCGTCAGGCCCAGACGGACGCCAAGGGCCGCTTCACCCTGCCCCTCGACGCGCCCGGCCCGGTGGAAGCCCGCATCAGCGCCCCCGGCATGGACAGCCAGACGCGCATGGGCCAGCCCGGCGAGCCTTTGCTCGTGCTCCTGGTGCCCGCGCCGCAGGGCGCCGTGGTCGAGGTGGTGGAGGGCAGCGGCTACAGCAGCCAGGAGGGCGCGACGTCCACCCTGTCCCGCCTGGAGATCTACACCACGCCCGGCGCCGCGGCCGATGTCATGCAGGCTGCCAAGGGCCTGCCCGGCGTGAGCAACGCCAGCGAAGGCGCCGAACTCTTCGTCCGGGGCGGCAAGCCGGAGGAGGTGGGCATCTGGCTCAACGGGGGCCACCTGACCCGCCCCTTCCACCACCCGAACACCCAGGGCGGCATCTTCTCCGCCGTGGACACGGCCCTGGTGACCCGCGTGGACTTCATTCCCGGCGCCTTCTCCGCCCGCTACGGGGACGCCCTCTCCGCCGTGCTCGACATCTCCACGGACCAGCCCACGCCGGCGACCACCCGCACCCTTCTGCTCACCCTTCCCACCCAGGGGTTCTCCGCCGAACGGCCCGTGGGCGAGGGGCTGCTGCGGGCGTCCGTGCGCCGGTCGGATCCCGTGCTGCTGGACAAGTGGTACGGCCTGGCTTCCTCCTTCGAGGAATCGCCCCTCTCCCACGATGCGCAGCTCAACTGGCAGCAGCCCCTGGGCAGCGGACGGCTGGTGGCCACCGGCCTCTTCTCCCAGGACCACCTGGCCACGGACGTCACCATCGCCAACCTCCGGGACAGCTACCGCAACCGGAGCGAAACCCACTTCGGCGCCCTGCAGTGGAACGGCACGCTGGGCGACCGCGCGGGGCTCTCCCTCTCCGCCTCCGAAGGGCGCACCCACATCGTCTGGAGCTTCAACCACTGGGGCATCGACCAGGAAGAGCGCAGCCGTTCGGCCCGGGCCGAACTGACCGTGCCCTTCGGCGAGCGGTTGACCCTGGAAGGCGGACTGGATCTGGATCGCGGCCACGTGGATCCCGAAGGCGAGGTCCCCTTCGACCTGGCCAACTGGAACCCGGTCGCCGCCGCCCGCAGCTTCGCCTACGGCTTCGACACCACCCGCACGGGAACCTACCTCACGGCCCGCTTCCGGCTCTCCCCGAAATGGGGACTGTCGCTGGGAGGACGCCAGGACCGCTACGGCCTGGAAGGGGAGACCACCCACGACTTCCGCGGCACCCTGTCCTGCCTGATCGCCGAAGGCATCACCTTCCGCCTGGCCGGGGGCAGCTTCCATCAGGCTCCCCCGGCCTCCCAGATCGACCCCCACGCCGGCAACCCCGACCTGCGGATCATGCGCGCCACCCATGCCCTGGCCTCGCTGGACGCGGCCTGGCAGGGCGCCGCGGCCTGGAACCTGAGGCTGGAGCTCTACCGCAAGGACTACGACCGCCTCGTGGTGGAGGATCCGGTGGCGCGCTACCTGTCCACCGGCCGGGGCTACGCCCAGGGCGCCGACCTGCTGATGAAGGCCGCCCTGCCCGGCTGGCGGGGGTGGATCGGCTACGGCTACCTGGACACCGAACGGAAGGAAGACAAGCAGCTCGCCGTGGGCCCGGCCCCCACCAGCGTCCCCCACAACCTCACGGCCGTCTCCAGCCATACATTGGCCCCCGGCTGGGAGCTGGCGGGGACCTTCCGCTACGCCAGCGGGTCCCCGGTGACGCCCATCCTGGGCGCCACCCCCAATCCCGGCGGCGGGTGGGATCCCATCGAAGGTGCCCAGTACTCCGATCGCCTGCCGGTCTATCGCCGGGTGGACGTCCGCCTGACCCACCTGTTCAGCCTTCGGGGCCTCAACGGCGTGGTCTTCGGCGAGGTCATGAACCTGCTGGCCCGCCACAACGCCGCCGCCTACGTCTACACCCCCGACTTCAGCGAACGGCGCGTCAGCGAAAGCTACTTCAGCCGGCGCATCCTCGTGGCGGGGCTCACCCTGAGCTGGTGAAGCGGGCGGCCGAAACGCGCCCGATTCAGGATTTTTCTTTGAGCTGACAGGCTTTTTCCCGCATACTGATCGACCTTGCCCTGGCCATGGGCCCCCAAGCGCGTCCGATGGACTGCCGCCCATGCGCCCCAATCAAAGAGGTTTTCATGTACGCAATCATCAAGACCGGCGGGAAGCAGTACCGCGTCACCGAAGGCGACGTTCTCCGCGTGGAAACGCTGGAGCAGGAGCCCAAGCAGGCCGTCACCTTCGATCAGGTGCTCCTCATCGACAACGACGGCGACCTGAAGGTGGGCAAGCCCACTCTGGCCGGCGCCACGGTCGAGGCCGAGGTCATCACCCATGACCGCGCCAAGAAGGTGATCATCTTCAAGAAGAAGCGCACCACCACCTACCAGCGCACCCAGGGCCACCGCCAGAACTTCACCGAGGTCCGCATCAAGGCCATCAAGGGCTGATGCTGTCCGGGGGTTCCGCGCTGCGCGCACACCCCCGGAGCCCCCGATGCTCGCCCGGGTAAAACCCGCGCTCGCATCCTCTCCCAGTCCACGATTCCGCATCTAAATGAGGTACTTCCATGGCTCACAAAAAAGGCGTAGGTTCCAGCCGCAACGGTCGCGATTCCCACTCCCAGCGCCTCGGCGTGAAGGAATTCGGCGGTGAGCAGGTCACCGGCGGTTCCATCCTGGTCCGCCAGCGCGGCACCAAGTTCAAGGCCGGCATCAACGTCGGCATGGGCAAGGACCACACGCTGTTCGCCCTCATCGACGGCAAGGTCCGTTTCCAGGACAAGGGCCAGTCCGGCCGCTTCATCCACATCGATCCCATCGAGGGGTGAATGTCGTCCGGGGGTTCCGCGCTTGCGCGCACACCCCCGGAGCCCCCGCACACAGGCCGGGCAGAGCCCGGCCTGTGTGCATTCCCTAGTCGATCCGCCCTTCTCCGCTCATCGCTCCCCTAGGCCTTCCCATGTTCCTTGATCACGTTCAGCTCCGCGTCGCCGCCGGTCACGGCGGGTCCGGCGCCATGAGCTTCCGCCGCGAGAAGTTCGCCCCCGAGGGCGGGCCCGACGGCGGCGACGGGGGCAAGGGCGGTTCCGTGTTCCTCCGGGCCAACCGGGCGCTCAACACCCTCAACCCCTACCGCCACAAGCGCGAGTTCGCCGCCGACCGTGGGCGCCAGGGCGAAGGCTCCCTGCGCCACGGGAAGGACGGCGTGGACATCCTGCTGGAAGTCCCCCTGGGCACCCTGGTGAAGGACGGGGACACGGGCGAGGTCCTGGCGGAGCTGCTGGAGCACGGGCAGGACGTGTGCGTGGCCCGCGGCGGCCGCGGCGGTCTGGGCAACACCCACTTCAAGAGTTCCACCAACCGCACGCCCCGCCACCACCAGCCGGGCGAAGAGGGCGAGGCCCGCGCGCTCGACCTGGAGCTGAAGCTGATCGCGGACGTGGGCCTGGTGGGGTTCCCCAACGCGGGAAAGAGCACCCTGGTGAGCCGCCTGAGCGCGGCCCGGCCCAAGATCGCCGACTATCCCTTCACCACCCTGGAGCCCCAGCTCGGCGTGGTGAGCCTCGACCGCTTCGGCGGCGACGTGCTCGACAGCTGGGTCATCGCCGACATCCCCGGCCTCATCGAGGGCGCGGCGGGCGGCGCGGGCCTGGGCATCCAGTTCCTCCGCCACGTCGAGCGGACCCGGGTGCTGCTGCACCTGGTGGACCTGTCGGATCCGGTGACGGAGCCCGTCGACGCGATCCGGATCATCGAAGGCGAGGTGGAGACCTTCAGCCCCGTCCTCGCCGCCAAGCCCCGGTGGCTGGTGGGCACCAAGCTGGACGCGCTCCAGGACGACGCCCGGCGCGAGGCCTTCGAGGCCCTGTGCGCGGCGCGCGGCCAGAAGCCCATCTTCATCTCCGGCGTCACCGGCGAGGGCCTGCGCGAACTGGCCTTCGGGGTGGACGGGCTTCTCAAGGGCGGCTCCGGCTTCGCCGTCGACGAAGAGGACCGGTGAGACGCATCGGCCTGCTCGGAGGGGCGTTCAATCCCCCGCACGAAGGCCACCTCAAGTTGGCGCGCCTGGCGCTGGCGCACCTCGGCCTCGACGAACTGCGCTTCGTGCCCACCGCCGTCAGCCCCCACAAGCCCGATCCGGGCGGCCCGGACCTCCAGGCCCGGCTGCGCCTCCTGGACGAGGCCCTGCGCGCCTTCGATCCCGCCTGCCGGGTGGAGACCCTGGAACTGGAGCGGGGCGGTACCAGCTACACCGTGGACACCCTGGAGGCCCTCACCGCCCGCGAGCGGGACGCGGCGTGGATCCTCGTGATGGGCAGCGACCAGCTGCCCGGCCTTTCCGCCTGGCGGCGGGCCGAGCGGATCTTCGAGCTGGCCTCCGTCGCCGTGGCCCTCCGCCCCGGCGCGGACACCCCCGCCCTGCCCGCGATCGCCGGACTCCATCCCGTCGCGGCGTGGTCCGGCGCCCCCGGCGAACTCGTCCCCCTTCCCGCCACGGAGCTGGACCTCGCGTCGAGCGATCTCCGCCTGCGCCTGGCGCAGGATCCCGCCCATGATCCGGAAGGCATTCCGTCCCAAGTTATGACTGCCATCCGCGCCGAAAACCTGTATCGTTAGCCTGCTCTGGAGCCCGCATGACCCTTGATTCCCGGCTCGCGACCGTCGTCGAGGCCGCCCGGTCCAAGAAAGCCTTCCGCATCCGCCTCCTGGACGTGAGGGACATCGCCAGCTTCACCGACGTCTTCGCCTTCATGAGCGGAGGCAGCGACCGCCAGAACCGCGCCATCGCGGAGGCGGTGGAGGACGCGCTCAAACTCACGGGGGAACGCCCCATCTCCCGCGAGGGGGAGACCAACGGCAACTGGGTTCTGCTCGATTACGGCAACCTCGTCGTCCACGTCATGGACGAGGAGACCCGCCGCCATTACAACCTGGAGGGCCTCTGGAGCGCCGGCCGCGATCTGGAGCTGCCCGCCGAGACCCACCCCGCGTCCGACGCCCGCCCCTAGGGGAGACCTCCATGTCCACCGCCCAGCCCAACGCTTTCGAGGCCATGCAGGCCCGCCTGCGGGTCGCTTCCCAGCTCTACGGGCTGGACGACGCGCTCTTCAAGGTGTTCATGGCCCCCAGCCGCTCGATGATCGTGAGCCTGCCGGTGCTCATGGACAACGGGCAGTGGGAGGTGTTCACCGGCTACCGCGTGCAGCACAACGTGGCCCGGGGCCCCGCCAAGGGCGGCATCCGCTACGACCTCAACGTCACCCTCGACGAGGTCAAGGCCCTCAGCGCGTGGATGACCTGGAAGACCGCCGTGGTGGACGTCCCCTTCGGCGGCGGCAAGGGCGGGATCGTCTGCGATCCCACGCGCCTCAGCCTCGGCGAGAAGGAGCGGCTCACCCGCCGCTACATCGCCGAGATCATGGACATCATCGGCCCCGACCGCGATGTGCCGGCGCCGGACATGGGCACCGACGCGCAGACCATGGCCTGGGTGCTCGACACCTATTCCATGCACGTCCGCCGCACGGAGAACGCGGTGGTCACGGGCAAGCCCCTGGGCTTGGGCGGCAGCCTGGGACGCACGGAAGCCACGGGCCGCGGGATCCTCATCACCGCCCGCGAGGCCATGCAGCGGCTAGGCAAGCCCCTCGCCGGCGCCACGGTGGCCGTGCAGGGCTTCGGGAACGTCGGCAGCCAGGCCGCGCGCCTCCTGCACGAGGCCGGCGCCCGCGTGGTGGCCGTCAGCGACATCAACGGCGCCGTCAAGAACGACCGCGGCCTGGACATCCACGCCCTCCTCCGGTACGCGATGGAAGCGCGCACCGTGGCCGGGTTCAAGGGCGCGGAGCCCATGGACGCCTCCAGCCTCCTCACCCATCCGGTGGACATCCTCGTGCCCGCCGCCTCCGAGAACCAGATCACCGAAGCCAATGCCGCCCAGGTGCGGGCCAAGGTCATCGTCGAAGGCGCCAACGGCCCCACCACGCCCGAGGCCGATCCCATCCTGCTGGAGCACGGCGTCCTGGTGGTGCCGGACATCCTGGCCAACGCGGGCGGCGTCACCGTCAGCTACTTCGAGTGGGTGCAGAACCGCCAGGGCTTCTACTGGCGCGAGCGCGAAGTGAACGAGCGGCTGGTGGACTACATGACCCACGCGTTCCAGGCCACCTTCGCCACCACCGACAAGTACCAGACCAACCCCCGCATCGGCGCCTACATCCTCGCGCTCGACCGCGTGGCCCAGGCCATGAAGTACCGCGGGTTCTACGCCTAGCCATTGGAGGGCGGGACTCCCGCGCAGCCCATGCCCCTTTCCGCCCGCCTCGTTCCGGCCGCCCTGTTCGCCGCGGCCCTGTCGGCGCAGACGCCCATCGGCTCGCTGATCGCCGAGCAGTCCCGGAGCGCCTTCACGGTGGAGGGCGCCGGGGCGCGGGCCATGGGCCTGGGCGGCGCCTTCATCGCCGTGGCGGACGACGCGACGGCGGTGTCGTTCAATCCCGCCGGGCTGGCCCAGCTCCTGGATCCCGAAGTGAGCTTCGTGGCCCGGGGCCTCCAGCGGAACGTGTCCTACGAGGACTTCGAGACCCGCGGCCGCCGGCGGGCGCTCGCCGTGTCCGACGCCCTGGCGAGCAGCACGCGCTTCGACCCCCTGTTCGTCTCGGCCACGGCGCCGGTGCGGGTGGCGGGGCGGAACCTGGTGGTCCAGCTCTCCGTCCAGCGCGCCATCGCCCTCGGTGAACACGACGACCGCACCCTCCAGGAGACCCCGGAGGCCGACAGCGGCAGCCTTCCCGCGCGGCTCACCCAGGGCATCAACCAGTCCGGCCAGATCGACCTCTACTCCGTCGCCGTGGCCTACGAACTGTCCCAGCGCGTGCTCTTCGGCGTGGGCTACAACCAGTGGCGCGGCCGGTGGGACGTCTCCTCCGCCAGCCTTCGCACCTCTCCCGCCCGGGAAACCGCCGTGGACTTCCACCAGTCCAGCGCCCTCGACGGCGACAACTTCAACGTGGGGCTCATCTGGCGCTGGCCCACCTGGAGCGTGGGCCTGGTGAGGCGGACGGGCTTCCACGCCGACTACACCTTCGCCACCCAGGTGACCGCCAACCTGCCCGGCCTGGACGTCGCCACGCCCCCCATCCGGACGGGGCTCCACTGGCCCGCGGCCACGGGCGCGGGACTGGCCCTCCGGCCCGCGGAGCGGTGGCTGGTCACCGCGGACGTCACGCACACCCTGTGGGCCAGCGCCCGCTACATGTCCGCTTCGCCGGGCCTGAACGGGCTCAGCTTCTTCGACCTGGACCGGGAGACCCGCACCCCGAACGTCACCACCGCCCACGTGGGCGTGGAGCACCTGTGGATCACCGGCGGGAACGCCATCGTTCCCCTGCGCGCGGGCCTCAGCCGCGAGCCCCAGCCCCTGGTGGACACCATCACCGGCGAGCAGCGCGTGATCTACCGCGCCTCCCTGGGCAGCGGGTTCAAGCGGGGCCGGACCGGCGTGGACCTGGCCTACCGCTACGGCTGGTCCACCCGCCGCGCCTCGCAGTTCCTGGAGGTGGACCAGCTCCTGTCCCGCACCCCGCCCACCTCCGTGGGCATGGAGCGCATCCGCGAGCACCGCCTGGACGTCTCGTTCATCCACACCTTCGACCGGGGCCCCGTGGACCGGGCGCTGCGCTACCTGTTCGTGGGCGATTGATGCGTCCGCTGCGGTGGTTCCTGGTGGCCGCGCCCCTCCTCGCCCAGCAGCAGCCCACCTTCTACGCCGCCTGGCAGGACGGGCTGGAGGCCGAGCAGGCGGGACGCTGGGCGGAGGCCGCCGCCGCGTTCCGTCGCGCCATCCTCCTCCGCCCCGAGCCGGCGGAACGGGTCGTCACCTATGGGAACCACCTGCTGGTGGGCTACTTTCCCCGCACCCATCTCGCCCGCTGCCTGATCGAGCTGCGGGACCTGGACGCCGCTGAGGCTGAGCTGAAACAGGCGGGCGCCGAGCCCCGGGCGGCCCGGGAGGCGCTGGTCCAGCGCCTCAATGACCTGCGGCCCCGCAGTTCGCCGGCCGCCCCCGTCCGTGCGGAGCCCCCACCCGTTCCCCAGCCGGCCCCCGCCACAGAGCCGCCGCTGCCGTCCGTCTCCACCGACGCGCCCCGCTCCGTCCCCGAGCCCGGCCCGTCGACGCCTTCCCTCCCGGCCTCGCCTCCCCATGAGGCGCCCCGCGCGGAAGGCCCCGGGCCCGCGCCGGAACGCGCCCTTCCGGCGCCGCCCCAGGAGCCCGCCCGCCCCCTTCCCTGGACGGCGCTGGGCCTGGGCGGCGCCGCGATCGCCGCGACCGCGTGGCTCTGGATGCGCCGGCGCCTGCGGAACCGCCCAGCGCCCTTCGCCTCCCTCCGCCATCTGCCCGCGGACCTGGGGCCCTACCGCCTGGAGCGGCTGCTGGGGAGCGGCGGCTTCGCCGACACCTATTTCGCCCGCCACCGCCGGACGGGCGGAGCCGTGGCCCTGAAGGTGCCCCATCCGCACCGGGCGCAGGATCCGGCCTTCCGGGCGCGGTTCCACCAGGAGGCCCAGCTCGGCGCGCGCCTCGACCATCCCAACCTCGTCCGCATCCTCGATCCGGGGCGGCCCGACGACCCACCCTACCTGGCGATGGAATACCTCCCGGGCCGCACCCTGGAGGCGCGGCTGGGGGACGGGCCCCTTCCCCTCGCGGAAGCCGTGGACATCGCGCTCGGCGTGGCCGGCGCCATGGCCCACGCCCATGCCCACGGCGTCGTCCACCGCGACCTCAAGCCGGGCAACGTCATGCTCGCCGCCGAAGGCCCCCGCGTGATGGACCTGGGCATCGCCCGGGTGATGGACGCGGCCACGGTGACCACCACCTACGCCTTCCTGGGAACGCCGCTCTACGCCGCGCCGGAGGCCCAGGTCCGCACGCACGTGGGACCGGCCGCGGACCGCTACAGCTTCGGCGTGATCCTGTTCCACATGCTCGCCGGCGCTCCGCCCTTCGAGGGAAACACGCCATTCCAGATCCTGGAGCGCCACCGCCACGCCCCGCCGCCGGATCTCGCGGAGCGGCGCCCCGACGTTCCCCCGGCCCTGGCGCGGCTGGTGGCTCGCCTGCTCGACAAGGAGCCGGACCAGCGGCCGGAGGACGGCGAGATCCTGCGTGTCCTGGCCGAGGTTTCCGAAGGGCTCGTACCCATGAGCGATCAAGACCCAGGCTTTTTTTCACCACCACGACACCAAGGCACCAAGAACAGCTTTCCCCACTGAGGCTGCGTTTCTTGGTGCCCTTAGCGTCTTGGGGGTGATCTTTAGCTTTGAATGCAAAGCGGTATCAGCGCCCCTCCGCCCGCCGCAGCGCCGCGGGGTTGAGCACCAACACTGGCGCCCGACTCCGCAGGGAGGGACGGAGGATCGAGGCGGCGGTGGGGCGCACGGTTCCCGGCGCGGCCGCCGCAAGTTCGGCCGTCCACCACTGGGGTTCCACCAGCGCCGCCACGGGGCGGTCCGAGGCCAGTTCCCGGCCGAGGGTCGCGGCGTCGTCCGCCATGGGAAGGGGATGGCGCAGCCGCAGGCTGGCGAAGCCCAGCTGGGTCTCGGACAGCCGGCCCCCCACCACCCGCGTCCCCGCCCGCTCCAGCCGGAGTGCGGCGGCATAGGGATCCGCCAGGGGCGCCCAGTTCTCCCGGTCCCACTGGGGCACGGCGAACACCAGGAACACCACGAGGAAGCCGGTCCATTGGGCCATCGCCAGGTCCAGGGCGCCGGGGAAATCCCGCCGCCACAGGAGGCGCAGCGACAGGACGCTCAGCACCAGGGAGGCCGCCGCCATGGTCAGCGCCGCGGGCCACGGCAGGCCGGCCCGGTCCATCACCACCCAGGGGAAGCCGACGCCCAGGATCCCGACCAGCAGGAAGGTGAGCCCCAGCACCGCCATCAGGGTGCGATCCACCCGCCGCCGGGCCCGGGGGACGCGCGTGTCCAGCCACAGGGCGGCGTGGACGAAGGAGATGGGGAACACGGGGAGGATGTAGACCATCCGCTTCTCCGCAGAGAAGGAGAGGAGCAGCAGGATCAGCCCGAAGGCCAGCGGCAGGAAGTAGCTGCGCGGCGAGAGGTGGTGCCGCCGGCGGCGGGGGAGGGCCGAGCCGAGGGCCGCGACCCAGATCCCCAGCCAGGGGAGCAGGTTCCCCGGCACGCGCTGGACGTAGAACAGGAAGGGCTCGACATGTTCCCCCAGCCGCCCCGTGCGGGGCACCAGGTTCGGGTCCGCCAGGAAGCGGCCCACGGTGTTCCGCACGAACACTTCCGTCAGGAACTCCCGCCCGCCCCGGAGGCCCAGGGGCACCGCCCAGCCCAGGGCCAGCAGCACCGCCGCCGCCATGCCCGCGTTGGGGCGGAGGAAGGCCCGCAGCAGTTCCGGATTCCGCTCGATGAGCAGGGTCGCCGCCACGGGGAGGGCCACCAGGACGGGACCCACCAGCCCCTTCGCCAGGAAGGCCAGGCCCAGGCTGGCCCAGAACCAGGGCACCCAGCGGGCGCGGTAGGCCGGCTCCACCAGGGCGAGAAAGGCCAGGCCCAGGCTGAAGCTCACCGCCGCCGTGAGCGCCATGTCCACCACGGCCATGTGGCCCACCTGGAAGAACAGGACGCCCGTGCCCACCATGAACCCCGCCCAGCCGCCGGCCCGCGCGGAGCTGAGGCGCCAGCCCAGGAAGCTGCTCCACGCCACCGTCGCCAGGGCCAGCAGGGCCGAGGGCAGGCGGAGGGCCCAGGGATCGAAGCTGCCCGTCGCGCGGCACACCAGGGCGCCCAGGGCGTAGAACAGCGGCGGCTTCTCCAGGTACGGCTGGCCGTTGAGGGTGGGCACGATCCAATCGCCGCTGCTGGCCATCTCGCGGACGATCCCGCCGACGTAGGGCTCGTGGTAGTCCCACAGCTCGTGGTTCCCCAGCCCCAGGCCGGACAGCAGCAGCGCCGCCGCGAGGGTCCACGCCAGCGTCCGCCAGCCCAGGATGCGGCGCCCGCTCACCTTGAGCGTCGCCATGGCGTGGACGTGGAAAGGAGTGCGGAGCATCGCTCCAGTCTAGGGTCTCGCGGGGATCGGCCGCGCGGGCTGGAGCGTCCAGTCCCGGATTCCCAGTTCCGTCAGGGCGGCGCGCATCCGCTGGAGGTCCGGCTCCTGCAGGAAGGTCGGATCCACGGTGGTGCGGACCTGGAAGGGGATTCCCTCCGCGAGCAGGTGCTCCAGGCTCCGCCGCGCGGCCTTGCCGCTGCCCGGGGCGCCCGTCAGCGCGTCGTAGCGCTCCCAGGGCGCCTTGACGTCGAAGCCCACCCACGCGAGGTCGGGAAGAACGCGCCGGAAGGCCTCCGGATCGCTGCCGCCCGTGTGCAGGCCCACCGCGTAGCCGAGGCCCCGGACCCGCGCCACGGCTTCCGGAAGGGCGGGCTGGAGGAGCGGCTCGCCCCCGGAGAACACGACGCCCTCCAGCAGCCCCCGCCGCTTTTCCAGGAGGGCGAGGACGGCGGTCCAGTCAGGACCGGAGTCCAGATCGGAGTCCGGTCCCTGGAGGTGCGCGTTGTGGCAATAGCCGCACCTCCAGGGGCATCCGCGGCAGAAGACGACAGCGGCGTGGCGCCCGGGGAAATCCACGGTGGTGAAGGGCACGAAGCCGCCGACGGCGAGGGTTCCCATGGATTCACACCGCTTGTAATCGAAAGGATCAAGGATCACCACCAAGGCACCAAGAAGAGCTTTCTTCAACGTTGATGAAGTTCTTGGGGTGGAGAGTGCCGTGTCCGGAAGGAATGAAAGCTGAGGAGAGCTGAGGGACGGAGGAGATCGGAGAGACATTCATCCGCTTTCCTTGGCCGCTCGGCGCTCCTCCGCTTTGGATGTGGCTTTTCTCGATGTTCGGAAGATCGTGGTTGGCGGGGCTTCGCCAGTCCCTGATCGCCCTGGCCCTCAGACGGCGGCCGGCTCCGCGAAGCACTGGCGCTCGGCGTACTCGCCCTGCTTCCCGGGATTGAAGGTGGACTTGGGGCGGTGGTAGCCCATGACGCGGGTCCAGACTTCGCAGGGCTGGCGCCGGCCTTCGCCTTCGCAGGTGGGGCAGGTTTCCCGCTCGCCCGACAGGTAGCCGTGGGTTGGGCAGATGGAGAAGGTGGGCGTCACGGTGAGGTAGGGGACGGCGAAGCGGCTGAGGGCCTTGCGCACCAGGCGCTTGCACGCCTCGGCGCTGGAGAGCCGCTCGCCCATGTAGAGGTGGAGCACGGTCCCGCCCGTGTACTTCCGCTGGAGGGCCTCCTGGTGCTCCAGGGCTTCGAACGGATCGTCCGTGTGGCCCACGGGCAGCTGGGAGGAGTTGGTGTAGTAGGGCTGCTCGTCCGTCCCCGCCTGGAGGATGCCCGCGTGGCGCACGCGATCCTCCTTGGCGAAGCGGTAGGTGGCGCCTTCCGCGGGCGTCGCCTCCAGGTTGTAGAGGTGGCCGGTCTCCTCCTGGAACGCCGTCATCCGGGCGCGGACGTGGTCCAGGAACCGCAGGGCGAAGGCCTTGCCCCAATCGCCCTCGATGCCCTCCACGTCGCCGCTGAAGTTGCGGATCATCTCGTGCAGGCCATTCACGCCGATGGTCGAGAAGTGATTCCGCAGCGTCCCCAGATAGCGGCGCGTGTAGGGGAAGAGGCCACCGTCCATCAGGCGCTGGATCTCCTTGCGCTTGATCTCCAGCGACGTCCTCGCCAAGTCCAGCAGTTCGTCCGCCCGCCGCAGCAGCGCCGCCTCGTCGCCGGGGAACAGGAAGCCCAGCCGGGCGCAGTTGAGGGTCACCACGCCCACGGAGCCCGTCTGCTCCGCGCTGCCGAACAGGCCGTTGCCCCGCTTCAGCAGCTCCCGCAGGTCCAGCTGCAGCCGGCAGCACATGGAGCGCACCATCCGCGGCTCCAGGTCCGAGTTCAGGAAGTTCTGGAAGTAGGGCAGGCCGTACTTCCCGGCCATCTCGAACAGCAGGTCCACGTTGGGGGACTCCCAGGGGAAGTCCTTGGTGATGTTGTAGGTGGGGATGGGGAACGTGAACGCGCGGCCCTTGAGGTCGCCCGCCATCATCACTTCGAGGTAGGCGCGGTTGATGAGGTCCATCTCCGCCTGGAGGTCGCCGTAGGTGAAGGGCATCTCCTTGCCGCCGATGCGCGGCACCTGCGCCGCCAGATCCTCGGGACAGGTCCAGTCGAAGGTGAGGTTGGTGAAGGGCGTCTGGGTGCCCCACCGCGACGGCACGTTCAGGTTGTAGATCAGCTCCTGGATGCACTGCCGGACTTCGCCGTAGCCCAGGTTGTCCTTCCGGACGTAGGGCGCCAGGAAGGTGTCGAAGGAGCTGAAGGCCTGGGCGCCGGCCCACTCGTTCTGGAGGGTGCCGAGGAAGTTCACGATCTGGCCCACGGCGCTGGACAGGTGCCGCGGCGGCCCCGCCTCCACCTTGTCGGGGATCCCGTTCAGGCCCTCGTCCAGCAGGGTCCGCAGGGACCAGCCCGCGCAGTAGCCGGCCAGCATGTCCAGGTCGTGGACGTGGAGGTCCGCGTTCCGGTGGGCCTGGCCCACTTCCGGCGGGTAGATGTGGTTCAGCCAGTAGTTCGCCACCACCTTCCCCGACACGTTGAGGATCAGCCCGCCCAGGGAATAGCTCTGGTTGGCGTTGGCGCTCACCCGCCAGTCCAGGCGGTCCAGGTACTCGTTCACGGACGAGGCCACCTCCACCACCGTCCGCTTGTCCTGCCGCGCCCGGGCCCGCTGCTCGCGGTAGACGGCGTAGGCGCGGGCGGTGCGGAAGTGGTTGGCGGTGATCAGGGCCTGCTCCACCACGTCCTGGATCTGCTCCACCCCCGGGGCCTCCGCCGCGCGCCGATGGGACAGCACCTTCACCGCCTGGGCCGCGAGCAGGCGGGCCTCCTCGGCGCCGAACTCGCCGCAGGCGGCGCCCGCCCGCTGGAGCGCGGACAGGATCCGGGCCGCGTCGAAGGGCGCCGTCCGCCCGTCCCTCTTCCGCACGAACACGGGCGCGGCGGGCTCCAGCACGCTGGACGGGCGGTCCTCCGGAAGGGTGGACGGGGACATGGAACCTCCTGGTCCGCGGCGGCGCGGACAATCGATGGGAGATGGGAACGGGACCCGCCGGCCGCGAAGGCGGCGGATGGGCCGAACGGATGGAACTGGGATTTCGCCGCCGCCGTTTTCCCTCGAAACGACGAGCGCCGCCGGAGGGCGGATCCATGGCAGGTCTTCGGGCTGGGGGGCGCTCTGGTAGCCAGGTTCCTCGGATCCCGCTTCCCAGCCCGCGCGGGGCCAGTGCTTATGGATCCTCGTTCCCCCTTACCGCTGCGGGGCAGCGCCGGATTCGCACCGGCTTCCCTTTTGGAAACCCGGGAGACCCGGGCTCACCATGGAGTAGACCCCAAGATGTAGTGGATGCCGTCGATGGTCAACCCTAAATCTGGGATCAGAACACCCGCAGCAGGGCCAGGAACCCGTTCACGCCCTTCACGCCCGCGATGTCGCTCTGGACGCCCACGCCCAGGTCCATCCGGACCGCCGTGAAGATCCAGAAGCCCGGCAGGTCGCCCGTGAACCCCACGCCCGTCATCCCGTAGGTCCGGCCGTCGTCCAGGCTGCGCGCCCGGGCGTGCTCCAGGCTGACGGAGAGGCGGAGGTTCGGCCCCGTGGGAATGGCGAGGGCGGTCTTGACGTAGGTCTGGCGATCCGACACCAGCGCGTTGGCGCGGATGCCCGCCACCCGGGCGGCGCCCCCCACGGCGCCCACGTCCAGCCCCTTGAAGCGGTCGAAGCCCTCGCCCGAGGCCCAGCCCGCTTCGCCGTGGAACCAGACGCCCGGCCTCACCTCGCGGTCCAGGCCGAGGCTCGCGCCCCAGCGGCGGAAACCTCCGCCGTCCGGCACGGCCTGGGGATCCGCCGGGGTGCCGTAGATGCCGTCGGGCCGCCGGCCCCAGCCGTGGAAGGCCTGCACCTGGAAGCCGCGGAACAGCCACGAGCCCTGGAGGGTGCCCATCTTCGTCAGCCCCGAAGGAGGAAGGGCGTAATCCGGCGTGCGGTACTTGGAATCGCCCAGGCTGTAGTCGTCGTACACGAAGTCCCCGCGGCCCTCCAGCCGGAAGCCCAGGCCCAGGTCGCGCCCCAGCTCCACGCCCAGCGAGCCGAAGCGATGGCCCACGCCGTCCCGATCCGCCAGCTTGCCGTTCACCACGGGCCGCTCCGTCCCCTTCAGCAGCAGGGCGGAGGCGTTGGCACTCACGTCGAACCCGCCCAGGCCGCGCGGAATGGCGAGGCTGGCGGTGTTGAACACGGCTGCGGTGAGGGCGTTCAGCTGGATGCCCTTGCCGAAGGCGTTGTAGTCGAAGTAGACCAACCCCGCCAGGGGGATCACGGGCGGCTCCAGCCCCGGATCCACCAGGACCAGCCCCGCGGCGGCGCGGCCGTTGCTCTTGGGCTTCTCTTCGATCTTGCGGGTGCCGTCCGGCTGGCGCGTGAAGTAGCGGGCGCCCCCGGGCGTCACCTTGAGCATGGTGGCGCCGGACTCCCGGGCCGCGGACCGGGCCGCGTCGAAGCCCCCGCCGTTCACCTCGAAGTCGCGGTAGGTGAACCGCCGCTGCACCTGCACCATGCCGCCGGCGCTCACCCACCGCTCGAAGGTCTGAACCGCCACGGGCCGCCACACGCCGGGCACGGCTTCGCCGTAGGTGAGGATCTCGCGCTCGCTCTTGACGGTGCCCGGCAGGTCCACGCGCTCACGCCGCTCCACCAGGATCCGGCCGGTGGCCTCGTCCACCTCCAGCTCGCCGCGGTACAGGAGGGGATCCACGCCCGCAGGCTCGAACCGCAGCAGGCGCCGACCGGGCCCGGCGGATCCGCCGTCGCGGTAGCGGTAGCGCTCCGTCAGCCCCAGAGCCACGGGCAGCGCCATGGACTGGCGGCTCTCGATGAGCGGAAGCTGCACCTCGCCGTCCAGCTTGGCGGTGACGCCGTTGAGCCGGACCTCCTTCTGCAGCAGCTCGGGCCATTCGCCCGCCCGCTCGAAATAGCCGAAGGTGAAGCCCAGGTCCCCGCCCGCCCCGCGGGTGCCCTGGATGTGGAGGTCGAGGTCGGCCTTGGCCTGCACCGTCCGCACCGCGGCCCGTCCCCGGAGCTGGGCCGCCCGGACCTTGGCCAGCAGGGCGCCCACGTCGTAGGTCTCCGCCGCCGTCACCGTCACTTCGTGGCGGGTCTTGGGCAGAGTCGCGGAGGACCACGCGCCCTGGGCGAACGTCCAGCGCCGGGCCTCGCCGGCCGGATTCCGCAGGGTCAGGTCCGCGGGGCCTCCCTCGACGTCCTCGAATCCCTGCGGCAATTCCGCCGCCAGCCGCGCGCCGGGGCCGCCCGCGGGCACCACCACGCGCCCGCCGTCGCCGAGGAGCACCGACACCAGCGCGCCGGGATCGGAGGGCAGCCACAGCGTCCACGGCCGGCCCGGAAAGCTGTCCTGGGCCCGGGTGAGCTGCTCCCGCCAGCGGCCCGGATCCAGGTTCAGGTCCGACGGCACCAGCGCCCCGCCGTCCACGGCGCCCCAGGCCGTCTCGTCCAGCAGGGGCGCGGCCTGGGCGTCGAAGCCCACGTAGAGCCGCTGGCTCGGGGCCTGCGCCTTCAGCGCCTGGGACGCCGCCAGCAGCAGCGGAAGGCGACCGTCGCCGGAGGGGAGGAGGATCCGCACCGACGGCGCGTCCTTCAGCCCCGCCACCAGCGGCGTCCACCGCTGCCGGACGGCTTCCACCTGGCCCGCGTCGCGGGCGTCCTTCGGCAGCAGCGCCGCGCTGTCCGCCTGCCGCAGGTCGAGGGTCAGGGGCTGGGGCACGCCGGTCCGCAGGGGAGCGGGCGCCGGGGACTGCGCGGCCAAACTGAGGGCGAGGACGGGAATCGAAGCAAACGGGCGACGCGGCACGCGGTCTCCGGAAGATGCTCCAGGCTACCGTCTCCGGCCCTCCGGCCGCTTTCCGCTATCCTCAGAGCTTCCAGGTGCCCATGCGATTCACGGTCCGGCTCACCCAGTCCAACGGCGAAGTCCTCGTGCGGGACTTCGAGGCGGAGAACGCGGAGGCGCTCCGGGCGCGGGTTCTGGGAGAGGGCAGCTTTCCCCTGGAGATCACGCGCACGGACACGGCCTTCCGCAGCCGCGCCCAGCTCAAGACCGAATCCCTGGTCCTCTTCAACCAGGAGCTGCTCGCCCTGCTGAAGGCCGGCATCCCCCTGCTCCAGTCCCTGGAGCTGCTGGTGGGCCACGGCAAGGATCCCCAGCTCCGCCGCGCCCTCACGCAGGTGGTGGATCTGGTTCGCGAGGGCATGTCCTTTTCGGATGCCCTGGAGCAGGCGGGCTCCTTCCCGCCCGTCTACCGCAGCAACGTGGTGGCCGGCGAGCGGAGCGGTACCCTGCCGGACGTCCTGGGCCGCTGGCTGTCCTTCCAGAAGTTCGCCCAGGTGAGCCGCCGCCGCATCCTCGAAGCCCTGTTCTACCCGGCCTTCCTCGTGCTGGTGCTCGTGCTGGCCCTGGGCGTGATCTTCAATGTGGTGCTGCCGCGCTTCGCGGAGTTCTACGCCGGCGGAAACGTGGAGATGCCCATGTTCACGCAGGTCCTGCTGGGCATCGGCAAGGTGGTCAATTCCACCCTGTGGCTGCAGGGGCTCGTCCTCGTCGGCCTGGCGGTCCTCGCCCGGTGGATGGTGGCCTCCGAAGCGGGCCGCAAAATGGGGGAACGCCTTCTCCTGACCCTCCCCAAGATCGGCACCCTCTACCGCATGTACCATTCCAGCGTCTTCTCCCGGACACTGGGCGTGCTCCTCTCGGGCGGCCTGCCCGCCGTGCAGGCCCTGGAAGTGGTGCAGCGCACCAGTCCCAGTGAGCGGATGAAGGCCGGGCTGCTCACCGTCACCGACAAGGTCCGCGCGGGCAGCAGCCTGCACCTGGCGCTGGAACAGGCCAAGCTTCTGGATCCCCTCGCCGTCGAGATGGTGCGCGTGGGCGAGCAGAGCAGTGCCCTCCCCGAGATGCTCGACCACGTCGCCGACTTCTTCGACCAGGAAGTGGAAAAGGCCACCACCGCCGTGACCAGCCTCATCGGCCCCGTGCTGATCCTGTTCATGGGCGTCGTCGTCCTGACGCTCCTTCTCGCCATCTACGTGCCGCTGTTCAACGCCAGCAGCGCGGTGAAGTAGGGGGGCGATCCCTACCAACAGGCGATCAAGACCCAAGATTTTTCTTTTCACCACCAAGGCACCAAGAACTTCAAAAGAGCTTTTCTTAGTGCCTTTGTGTCTTGGTGGTGATCCTTATTCTTTGAATGCGAAGTGGGGCCACGCCCGGATCGCTACCGGTATTTCCGCTTCAGCCACTTCTGCGGATCCTGGGGCTGGGCCTGATGGCGGATCTCGAAGCCCAGGCGGGGGCCGTCCATGGTCCCGCCCACGGCGCCGAGGGGATCGCCGGCCCGCAGAATTTGGCCCTTCGCCACCTCCAGGCCCAGGAGGTGCGTGTAGAGGGTGAACCAGCCGCCGCCGTGGTCGAGGATCACGACGGGGCCGTAGCTCTGGTAGTAGTCGGCGAAGGCCACCTTGCCGTCGGCCACGGCCGCCACCGGAGCGCCCGCCTCCGCCGCCACCAGCAGGCCGCTCTGGACCGTGCGCGTGCGGAAGCGCGGGTGGAGGTGCTCGCCGAAGCTCTGCGCCAGGGTGCCCTCCACGGGCTGGGGCAGGTCGCCGCGGAGGTCCGCGAAGGCCACGGCCGCTTCGAAGGCCTCGCCCTTGGGCTTCCCGAGAAGGCCCGCCAGCAGCCGCTCCAGCTGTACGGCTTCTTCGGCCAGCTCGGCCTGGGCCTGCTTCTGGGCCGCTTCGTCCTTCTGGAGGCCGTCGAGGAATCCGCTGAGCTTGTCCTCCTGGACCTTCAGCGCCGCCTGGAGCTGGGCGGCCTCCCGCTCCTCGCCCGCCAGGCGGGCCAGGACTTCCTTCAGGGCCTTCTCCTTGACGCTGAGGTCGCCCTGGAGGCGGTGGATGCGCTCCAGCCGCCGGCGCTCCTGAAGGCGCCCCCAGGCGAGCATTCGGCCCCGCACCAGCCACGCTTCGAGATCATGGAACGAGGCGTAGAAGCCCAGCTCCCCCCAGGGGCCGAGGGCCTGGAGCCACCGCACCTGCTTGCGGAGGTCGCCCTGGAGCTGGAGCACCTCGCCCTGGATGCGGGTCTGCTCCCGGCTGATGACCTGGACCTCGCTCTGGGCCTGGTCCCGCCGCAGCCGCGCCCCTTCCACCTGGGCCTTGGCGCGGTCCCGCTGGAGCGAGATGCCCTGCATCTCCACCAGGACGCCCTTGCGGCGCTTCTTCAGCGCTTCGAGCTGCTGGTCCACCTGGCCCAGCCGTCCCTGAAGGGCCGCCAGCTGCCGCCGCAGCTCGGCGGGGTCCTGGCGGGACCCCGCCGGATCCTGGGCGCCCTGCGCCACGACGAGCGTAGGGAGGAGCGCCGGGAGAAGGAGGCCGAAGCCGCGCCGCATGGGCCTATTTCCGTCGCCCGCCCGCGGGAAGCAGCATGGCGAGGGCGCCCAGCACCAGCGGGCCTCCGATGGACAGCGGCAGCGCCAGCGGCGAGAAGGGATCCGACGGGAGCTGCGCCATGGGCAGCAGGCGCACCAGCACTTCGAGGGCCTTCACCTGGCCCGCGCTCCAGCCGAGGTCCTGGCCGAAATCCAGGAAAAAGCTGAGGCGCGGCCCCAGTTCGCGGAGGAGGAGCGTGAGCAGCAGCGCCAGGCCCGCGCTGGACTTCAGCAGCCGCGAGAGGAGCACCGCCCACAGGAGCATCTGGAGGCCCAGCAGCAGTCCATGCAGATCGGCGCGGAGCAGCTCCGCCGGCCACGCCTGGCCCAGCAGCCGCCAGCTCAGGGCCCACACGGGAATGAGCGCCACCTGCGACATGAACAGGCCGTGCGCGAAACCCAATCCCGTGCCCGCGAAGAAGCCCTTCAGCCGCTCGCCCCGGGCCGCGGCCGCCGTCCACTGGCTCACCGGAATGTAGGCGCCCAGCAGAACTACCAGGGACACGACCCAGTACATCGCGCTCTGGAGGTTGCCGAGGGCGTAGGCCCGCAGCGAGTCGGCGCCGAGGGGGACCATCGTCCCGAACACGATGAGCTGCGATCCGTCCTCGCCCTGCTGCCCGCGGACGCCCATGACGATGAGCCCCGTCAGGAACAGGCAGGCCAACGTCCAGCCGATGCGCAGCTTCGAACTTCCGAAACGGTCCATGGGGAGCTCCAGACGGATGAGGGACCAGTGTACAGGCTGGAAAGCCGGGAACACCGGTCAGCCGAGCGCCAGCAACCCCATCTCTTCATCGGCGATGAAACGAGCGATGTCCGAAACATGCGCCCGGAGCGCGGCCTCCAGGTGGGCCGTCGTGCAGTTCCCCAGCCGCAGCCAGAGGGCCTTGAGATGAAACCCGCGCAGAACCTGGAGATCCACGAAATCCGAGTCCTTGGTGACGATCATGCACTCCATCTGCCGGGCGGCCTCCCATATCTCTCCGTCGGAGGCGCTCGACAGGCCCAGATCGGCGACGTGGCGGATTCCGGGAAAAAAATCCTTCAAGCGCCCCGAAAGGCGGGAGGACAGATTCTGGTCCAGCAGCAGGTTCATGCGCCCAGTTGGAACTGCTGCCGCTCGCGATCCGCGGCGAGGGCAAGGGAGGCCCGGACATCCTCCTCAGTCAGCTCCGGAAAATCGGACAGCAGGTCGGCTGTACTCATTCCGGAAGACAGGTAGGACAGCACGTCGTAGACGGTGATCCGGAGGCCGCGGATGCAAGGCTTTCCTCCCCGCTTTCCGGGCTCCAGCGTGATGCGCTCCAGCAGGCTCCGATCCACGGCCTCTCTCCTGAACTTTCAGAGTAGGCCAAGCGTTTTCGGGGCGCCAATCTTACCAACTCAAAAAGGGAGGACTCTACCGCCCCCCCAGCAGCCGCTCCACGTGGGCCTTCACCTCGGCCAGGCGATCGGGCAGGACGGCGATGAACACGGTGTCGTCGCCGGCGAGGGTGCCCACCTGGCCGGGGACGGGCTCCGCGTCGAGGCGGAGACCGAGGGCCTGGGCGAAGCCGGGGGCGGTGCGGAGCACGAGGAGGTTGGGGGGGGCTTCGGCGACGGCGACGTCCCGAAGCACCGGCGCCATCTCCACGCGGCGGTAGCGGCCTTGTACCTTCTGGACGCCCAGGCGCTTCAATCGGCGGGACAGCGTGGACTGGGTCAGGTCGTGGCCCTCGGCGGCCAGCCGCGCCAAGA
Organism: Geothrix sp. 21YS21S-4; assembly: GCF_030845995.1. Lineage (NCBI taxonomy): Bacteria > Pseudomonadati > Acidobacteriota > Holophagae > Holophagales > Holophagaceae > Geothrix > Geothrix sp. 21YS21S-4. The sequence goes on along the minus strand of NZ_CP132719.1, from coordinate 251,411 downwards.
GGTCCGTCTGGTCGGCGATGGGATGGGCCTCCAGCAGGCGGAGGATGAGCGGATCCAGGTCCATGCATACATGCTGCATGAAAACGCATGCATGCGCAATCGGTCGCCGGAATGTTTCACGCAATATCCGAAATTATCGCTTGATTCGGGGATGCAGCACGCGCATATTATGCATTCCGTTTGTACAAATATGCATCCTCATGCACGCCATCCCAGGACTCCGATGACCGCCCTCCTGCCCGTTCCCGCCCTGCTGCCCACCTACGCGCCCTATCCCTTTCCCCTGGTCCGGGGCGAGGGCGACCGGGTGTTCGACGACCAGGGCCAGGCCTGGTGGGACTTCTACGGCGGGCACTGCGTCTGCGCCACCGGCCACAGCCATCCCGCCGTGGTGAAGGCCGTGGCGGACCAGGCCGCGTCCCTGCTGTTCTACTCCGCCGCCGCCGCGCTCCCGGTCCGGGACGCCGCCGCCGCGCGGATCACCGCCTTCGCCGGCATGGATTCCGTCTTCTTCTGCAACAGCGGCGCCGAGACCAACGAGAACGCCCTGAAGGTGGCGCTCCTGCTCACGGGCCGCGGGAAGCTGGCGGCCTTCGACGGCGGCTGGCACGGCCGGACGCTGCTGGCCCTGTCGGTCACGGACGACCCCAAGATCACCGCGCCCTTCGCGGCCCACCTCACGCCCTGCCTGCGCCTGCCCTTCGGCGATCTGGCCGCCCTCGCCGCCGCCGATTTCTCGGACGTGGCGGGCGTCATCCTGGAGCCCATCCAGAGCATGGCCGGGATCAAGACGGCCTCGCGCGAGTGGTTCCAGGCCCTGCGCGCCAAGTGCGACGCCAGCGGCACGCTGCTGATCTTCGACGAGATCCAGACGGGCATGGGCCGGATGGGCACGCCCTTCGCCGCCCAGTTCTACGGCGTGCGGCCCGACGTGATCACCTCCGCCAAGGGCCTCGCGTCCGGCGTGCCCATGGGGGCGCTCCTGATGACCGCGGCGGTGGCCGCGAAGCTGAAGGGCGGCGATCTGGGCAGCACCTTCGGCGGCGGTCCCCTGGCCTGTGCCGCGCTGCTGGCCACCGTGGACGTCCTTGAAGCCGAAGGCCTTCCCGCGAACGCCGCCGCCGCGGCCACGCGCCTCCGCCGGGAACTGGCGGGCTCCGCGGTGACGGAAGTCCTCGGCGAAGGCCTGCTGCTGGGCCTGCGCTGCGCCGACGCCCCCGCCCTCAAAAAGCACCTGCTCGCGCGCCGCTTCCTGGTGGGCGGGTCGGGCGATCCCACGGTGCTGCGCCTGATGCCGCCCCTCAACATCAGCGACGAAGCCCTCGCCGCCCTGATCGCCGCCATCCGCGCCTTCGCCCCGGAGTCGAAATGAAGCACTTCACCCGCATCTCCGACCTCGGCCCCGACGGCGTCCGGCGGATCCTGGCGCAGGCCGCGGCCTGGAAGCAGGAGCGGCCCGGCCCCATCTTCCGCGACCGCATCCTCGGCATGGTCTTCTTCAACCCCAGCCTCCGCACCCGCACCAGCTTCGAGGCGGCGATGCTCCGCCACGGCGGCCACGCCATCGTCCTGGAAGTGGGCGCCGGAACCTGGAAGCTGGAGGACCGGGACGGCGCCGTGATGGACCAGGACCGCGCCGAGCACGTGCGCGAAGGCGTGCCCGTCCTGGGCCGCTACGCGGACCTGCTCGCCGTGCGGACCTTCAGCGGCGGCCAGGGCGACGCGGTCGATGAGATCGATCCCGTGATCAGCGCCTTCCGCCGATTCTCCACGGTGCCCGTCCTCAGCATGGAGAGCGCCCGGGAGCACCCCCACCAGGGCCTGGCGGACCTGCTCACCGTGCAGGAGACCCACGGCACCACGAAGGTGCCCGTCACCCTCACCTGGGCGCCGCACATCAAGCCCCTGCCCAAGGCCGTGCCCAACTCCTTCCTGCTGACCGCCGCCGCCTGCGGCGCCGAGATCCGCGTGGCCCATCCCAAGGGCTACGAGCTGGCGCCCGAGGTCCGCGCGGAAGCCGAGGCCTACGCCGCCGCCACGGGCGGGAAGATCATCTACACGAACGACCAGGACGCCGCGCTGGAGGGCAGCGCCGCCGTCTACGCCAAAGCCTGGGGCCCGTCCACCGCCTCCGGAATCGAGGCCGCGCCCATGTCGGACTTCGGCGGCTGGATGCCCACCGCCGCGCACATGGCCAAGGCCGCCAAGGAAGCCGTCTTCCTCCACTGCCTGCCCGTGCGCCGCAACCTCGAGGTCCACGACAGCGTCCTCGACGGCCCCTGGAGCCGCGTGGTGGACGAGGCCGAGAACCGCTTCCACGTGCAGCGGGCCACGATCCACGACCTGCTCTCCCAGCTCTGACCTTCCGCCTTCCGCTCCGTCCGAGGTTCCCATGCCCCTGTCCCCCAATCCCTACGCCGCGCTCAAGGAAGCCTCCCGCTACGTCCGCCTGTTCCGCGGCAAGACGTTCGTGGTGAAGGTGGGCGGCGAGGTGATCTCCGAGCCCAAGATCCGGAAGGCCCTCTGCGAGCAGATCGCGCTGCTGTGGTCCTTCTCCATCCGCGTGGTGGTGGTGCACGGCGGCGGCGCGGAGCTGGACGCCGTCTGCCAGTCCATGGGCATCCCTGTGCAGAAGGTGGCGGGCCGCCGCATCACGAGCCCCGAGGTGCTGGACGCCGCCAAGATGGTCTTCGCGGGACAGGTCCACATGGACCTCCTCGCCGATCTGCAGGCGGCGGGCGTCCCGGCCGTGGGCCTCACGGGCGTGGATGCGGGCCTGCTGAAGGCTACCCGCCGCCCGCCGGTGCCCGTGGTGCCGGACGGCGCCACCGAGCCCCAGCTGGTGGATTTCGGGCTGGTGGGCGACATCGACAGCGTGGACCCCCACGTCCTCGCCCACCTGCTGGAGGGCGGATTCGTGCCCGTGGTGGCGCCCCTCTCCGGCGGCGAGGACGGCGCGATCTACAACACCAACGCCGACACCATCGCCGCCAGCCTGGCCTCGGCCCTGGGCGCCGAGAAGCTGTTCTTCCTGCTCTCCGTCCCGGGCCTCCTGAAGGACGTCGCGAAGCCCTCGTCCCTCATTCCCCACGCCACGCTGGAGGATCTCGCCGCCCTGGAGGCCAAGGGCGCCATCACCGGCGGGATGCGGCCCAAACTCACGGCCGTCAAGACCGCGCTCCAGAGCGGCGTGCCCAGCGCCCACCTGGTGAGCGGCCTCGCGCCGGACGCCCTGCTGGCGGAGATCTTCACCAACGAGGGCAGCGGCACCATGATTGGTGCGGGGATCGGCGCCGGAACGCCCGCCGCCGCGGGAGTCCAGTCATGACGCCCGCCGACCTGCTCACGCGGCTCGTGGGAACGCCCAGCGTCTCCGGCGAAGAGGGCCCCATCGCGGACTTCGTCCAGAACCTCGCCGCGTCGCGCGGATTCGACGTCCACCGCCAGGGACACAACCTCTGGTTCAGCTTCGGGAGCAAGGGCGGCGCTCGCCTGCTTCTCAACTCGCACCTCGACACCGTGCCGCCCTGCGCCGGCTGGGGCAGCGATCCGTTCACCCCCGTGTGGCACGGGACGCGGCTCCAGGGCCTGGGCGCCAACGACGCCAAGGGCTGCGCCGCCGCCATCCTGCTCGCCGCCTTCGACCTCGCGGGACAGGACCTGCCCGGGGAAGTCGTGGTGGCCCTCACCGCGGAAGAGGAGACCGGCGGCCAGGGCATCGCCACCATCCTGGACCAGCTCGGCCCGCTGGACGCGGCCGTGGTGGGCGAGCCCACGGGATTGCGGATCTGCGCGGCTCAGCGGGGGATGCTCCTGCTGAAGTGCACGGCCCGGGGCCAGAGCGGCCACGTCGCCAACGCCCAGATGCTGGGCGCCGAGAACGCCATCCACAAGGCCGCCCGCGACATCGCCCGGGTGGCGGCCATGGACTTCGCGCCGCACCCGCTGCTGGGCGCCCAGAAGGCGCAGGTCACCCAGATCAGCGGCGGCCTCCGGCGCAACCAGGTGCCCGACGCCTGCGAGTTCTTCGTGGACCTCCGCACCGGCCCCGACCAGGACCACGACGCCCTGGCCGCCGACTTCCGCGGCCTGCTGGAGAGCGAGGTCGTGGTCCACTCCGGCCGCTACCTCCCCAAGGGCACCGATCCCGCCCACCCCATCGTCCGCGCCGCGCTGCAGGCCGCGGGCAAGGCGGGTCCGGTGGGCTCCGGCACCACCTCGGATTGGGCCTTCCTGGGCGACCTGCCGGCGGTGAAGGCCGGCCCCGGCGACACCTTCCGCAGCCACCGTCCCGACGAGTACCTGACCCTGCCCGAACTCGACGCGGGCGCGGCCTTCTACGCCGCCCTCGTCCCCGCGTTCTTCAAGCTGCGCGCCGCCGCGGAGGCCCGATGAGACCCGAAGCCACCACGCTGTGGGCCAAGGATGTGCCCCTGGACGCGGCCATCCACCGCTTCACCGTGGGCGAGGATCCGGAGACGGACCTGGCGCTGCTGGCCTGGGACGCCCTGGGCAGCGCCGCCCACGCCCGCATGCTGGGAGCCGCGGGGCTGATTCCCGAAGCGGACGCCACCTCGCTGCTGCGGGGCTTGCGCCGCATCGCCAACCTCGCCAAGCAGGGCGCCTTCCCCATCCCGCCCCACCTGGAGGACGGCCACACCGCCATCGAGGCCGACCTCACCCGCAACCTGGGGCCCGTCGGCGGCCGGATCCACCTGGGCCGGTCGCGGAACGACCAGGTGATCCTCGCCCTGCGCCTCTACCTCCGGGACAAGCTGGTCCGCCTGGGCCTGCGGACGGCGGAGCTGGCCGAGGCCTTCCTCGCCTTCGCGCAGACCCATCGCGACACGCCCCTGCCGGGCTACACCCACCTTCGCCGCGCCATGCCCAGCACCTTCGGCCTGTGGGCCGCGGCCTTCGCCGAGGGGTTGCTGGAGGAACTGGAGGCGCTCCAGGGCGTCTACGGCCGCCTGGACCGGTGCCCTCTGGGCTCCGCGGCGGGCTTCGGCGTGCCGCTGCCCATCGACCGCGGGCTGACCGCCAGCCTGCTGGGCTTCTCGAAGGTCCAGCGCAGCCCCATCGACGTGCAGAACAGCCGGGGCCGCCACGAGGCCGCGGTGCTCCAGTGGGCAGCCTCCACGGGCGGCGTGCTGGAGAAGTTCCTGTGGGACGTGTCGCTCTACAGCACCGAGGAGTTCGGCTTCCTCGGGCTGCCCGACGCCTTCACCACGGGATCGAGCATCATGCCCCAGAAGAAGAATCCCGACGTGGTGGAGCTGGCCCGGGGCCGCTGCCGAGAGCTGCGCGGGGCCGCGGGCCTCGTCGAGCAGGTCGCGACGGGCCTGCCCTCCAGCTACCACCGGGACTTCCAGCTGCTGAAGAAGCCCCTCATCACCGCGCTCCGCAGCGCCGACGACCTGTTCGCCGTCCTGAAGCCGCTGGTGCCCGCGCTGGTGGTGAAGGCGGAGGCCGCCGCGGCCGCCTCCAGCGACGACCTCTACGCGGCTCACCAGGCCTACGTCCTCGTCCAGGAGGGCCTGCCCTTCCGCGAGGCCTACCGCAAGGTCGCGCAGCAGCTCCAGGAGGGCACCTTCGCCCCCGACCGCAAGGCCCTCACGGCCACTCACCTGGGCGGCGCGGGGAACCTGGCCCTGGATGACCTCGCCGCCGACCTCGCCGCCGCCCGCGGGTGGATCGAAGCCAGGCAGCGGACCCACGCCCAGGCGGAAGAGGCCCTGTGGGCGAACTGAACAGGAAGGTTCAAATCCCTTCTCCCTCGTTGATGAAAGGCCTCCCATGACCAAGCTCGCCGTTCTCGCCTTTTCGGGCGGCCTCGACACGTCGTTCTGCGTGCTCTACCTCAAGGAGCAGGGCTACGACGTGGCCACGGTCACCGTGAACACCGGCGGGTTCTCGCCGGAGGAGCTGGCCCGGATCGAGGCGGCCTCGCCCAAGCTGGGCGCGGTCTCCCACACCACCGTGGACGCCCGCGCAGGGCTCTTCCAGGGCTACCTGCGCTACCTCGTCTACGGGAACGTCCTGCGCGGGCAGATGTACCCGCTGTCCGTGTCCGCCGAGCGCGTGTGCCAGGCCCGGGCCGTCGCCGAGCTGGCGAAGGGACTGGACGCCGCCGCCATCGCCCACGGGTCCACGGGCGCCGGCAACGACCAGGTGCGCTTCGACGTGGCCTTCCGCGCCCTGGCGCCGGAGCTGGAGATCCTCACCCCCATCCGCGACCTGGCGCTGTCCCGCGCCGAGGAGATGGCCTACTGCGCCGAGCGCGGCGTGATCTTTCCCGAGAAGACGAAGGACTACTCCATCAACGAGGGCATGTGGGGCACCAGCGTGGGCGGTCGGGAGACGCTCGACCCCTGGACGACCCTGCCCGAGGCGGCCTTTCCCGGCGGCGCCCTCGGCAGCCTGCCCCCCAAGGGACTGGTGATCGGGTTCGACAAGGGCGTGCCCGTGTCCCTGGACGGCGAGGCACTGGATCCTGTGGCGCTGGTGCACCGGCTCAACGACCTCGGCCGGCCCTACGGCATCGGCCGCGGCGTGCATCTGGGCGACACCATCCTCGGCATCAAGGGCCGCGTGGGCTTCGAGGCCCCCGCCGCGCACCTGCTGATCGGCGCCCACCGGGAGCTGGAAAAGCTGGTGCTTAGCGGCAAGCAGCTCTTCTGGAAGGAGAGCCTCGGCAACCTCTACGGATCGCTGCTGCACGAAGGCCACTTCTTCGATCCCCTGGCCCGCGATCTGGAGGCCTTCCTAGAATCCAGCCAGGCCTGCGTCACCGGCGAAGTCCGCCTCACCCTGCACCCCCGCGCCTTCGTGGTGGAGGGCGTCCAGTCACCGCACTCCCTCATGGACCCCCGCATCGCCACCTACGGCGAAGCCAACAAGCTGTGGACCGGCGCCGAAGCGGCCGGCTTCGCGAAGGTCTTCGGGGTGCAGCAGGTGTTGACGCTCAAAGCAAAAAACAACTGATCACCACCAAGACGCCAAGGGCGCCAAGAACTGCAAAAGATCTTTAGTTCTTACTTGGTGCCTTGGTGGTGAATCCTTTCGAGGTTTCTATGCGCATTCACGTGGACAAGCTCGCCTCCGTCACCCGCAACCTGCGGCTGGGGCGGACGCTCACGCTCGGGTCGGAGATCCTGCTGGAGGAGGGCTCGGTCATCGCCGGCCGGATTCGCGGCGAGAAGAGCACCTACAACCAGCTGGAGGATCCCCACGGCCGGATGAGCACCCTGCACGACGGCGACATCGTGGTGGGTGCGCTGGGGCATCGCAACGCGCTGCAGGGCTACGAGGGCGTCATGCCGGCCTCGCTGAAGCCCGGCGACACCGTGAACCTGCTCAACATGGGCGGCGTGCTCGGGACCTGCCTGTCCCACAACCCCGACGTCGGCAAACCCTTCGAGCTGGAAGTCCTGGGCCAGGTGCAGGTCTTCCCGGAATTCCAGTCCCGCGCCGGCCAGCCCGCGCACGTCCGCATGGGCGCGCTCAAGGGCACGGGCCTGTCCGCCCACTGTCCCGTCATCTACATCGCGGGCACCTGCATGAACGCGGGCAAGACCGCCGCCGCCTGCGCCGTGGTCCGCCAGCTCAGCCGCGCGGGCTACCGCGTGGGCGCCTGCAAGCTGACGGGCGTCTCGCTCATGCGCGACGCGCTGGCCATGCGGGACTACGGGGCGGAGGTGGCGCTGGACTTCACCGACGCCGGGATCGTCTGCACGGACGCCGGCAGCGCCGCGGGCGTGTCGCGGATCATCTTCTCCGAGCTGGCGGCCCACGGCGTGGACGTCATCGTGGCCGAGACTGGCGACGGGATCATGGGCGAGTACGGCGTCCAGGCCATCCTCGCCGACGCCGAGCTGCGGGCCCTGGGCGGCGCGTTCATCCTGTGCGCCAACGACCCCGTGGGCGCCTCCGGCGGCGTGGCCCACCTCAAGACCGCCTTCGGCATCCAGACCGATCTGGTGGCCGGCCCCGCCACGGACAACCGCGTGGGCGAGCGCTTCGTCGCCACCCTCGGCCTCCCCGCCCGCAACGCCCGCGCCGATGCCGAAGCCCTCGGCAAGTTCGTGCTGGGCCTGGTCGAGCCCAAGATCTCGGCCAAGGTCTAGGGACTTTGTTTTGAAACTGCAGATGACGCAGATTGCGCAGATGAAAAGCCAAGGGAATTTTTTATCTGCGCCCTCTGCGTCATCTGCGGTTAAACCTTCCGTTCTTTCTTCGAGATGTCCATGACCTCAGTCGATGTCCTCATTCTCGGCGCCTCGGGCTACGGCGGGGGCGAACTACTGCGGTGGCTATCCATGCATCCGGCCGTCGCGTCGCTCCGCGGGACGGCGCGCAGCCATGCGGGCAAACCCTTCCACGCCCAGCATCCCCATCTCCGCGGGCTGGTGGAGGGAACCTTCGAAGCGACGCCGGACTGGGAGGCTCTGGCCGCGAGCGAACGGCCGGTCCTGTTTTCCGCCCTGCCCCACGGGGAATTCGGGAAGCTGTGGCCGGAACTGGAGGCGGCGTGGCCGGCGGGCTTGGCGGAACGCCTCACGATCATCGACCTGTCCGCGGATTTCCGCCTGGATCCGGCCTGGATCTACGGCCTGGTGGACTGGAAGCCCGAGCGCATGAAGGGGGCGACCCGCATCGCCAACCCCGGCTGCTTCGCCACGGCCCTCCATCTGGCGCTATTGCCCCTGGCGGAGTGGCGCCCCGCCTTCATCGCCGTTACCGCCGCCACGGGCTCGTCAGGCTCGGGCGCGGCGCCGTCGGACACCACCCACCACCCCACGCGGGCGGCGGACTTCCGCGCCTACAAGGTCCTCGGCCACCAGCACGAGGCGGAGGTGCTCCGCACCCTCGCTTCGGAGGGCTGGGAGGCTCCGCTGAGCTTCGTCCCCCAGAGCGCGCCCATGGTGCGGGGAATCTTCGCCACCGCGCAGTTTCCGCTGCCGGCGGGCATCGACGCGGCGGCCCTGCGCGCCCGCTATGAGGCGGCCTACGCGGATCGCTTCTTCGTGCGGATCGTGGACGGCAGCCCCCGGGTGGCGGCCACCACCGGCAGCGCCTTCGCGGATATCGCGGTGGCGGCGCGGGGAGGCCACGGGGCGGTGATGGTCGCCCTGGACAACCTGGGGAAGGGCATGGCCGCCCAGGCGGTCCAGAACCTCAACCTCGCCCTGGGCCTGCCGGAATGGACGGGGCTCAAGGCGGCGGGAAGCTGGCCGGGCTGATATTCTTCTCTGACCCGTAGGTCCTTTTATAGACAGCACTTCGGGCTATGGGATGATGGGGTCCCTTCCCCGGAGTCCCCATGAATCCTTCCCTTCTTACCCGCGAGGCCCTGGCCCAGTTCGCGGCGGACAGCCGCGGGGCGTTCGAGGCGGAGCTGAAGACCCTCGTGGAGATTCCCTCCATCAGCGCCGATCCGGCGGCGCTGGCCGACGTGCGGCGCTGCGCGGAGGCGGCGCGTTCCCTGTTCGAGCGGCACGGCGGCAAGGCCGAGCTGCTGGAGACCAGCGGCAATCCCTTCATCCACGGGTGGTTCGGCGAGGATCCCAGCCTGCCCACCATCACCGTCTACAACCACATGGACGTGCAGCCCGCCAACGAGCCCGAGTGGAAGGCCGATCCCTTCACGTTCGTGGTGGACGGCGACACCTACCGCGGCCGCGGAAGCACGGACGACAAGGGCCCGGCGGTCACGGCCTTCTTCGGCGCCCTGGCGGCCCGGCGCGCGGGCGTCCCCCTCAACATCCACTTCCTGTGGGAACTGGAGGAGGAGATCGGATCGCCCAGCTTCGAGGGCGGCCTCAACCGCCACAAGGCCCGCCTCAAGACCGACGCCATCGTGGTGAGCGACACGGTGTGGATCACCCGCGGCAAGCCCAGCACGCCCGCCGGACTGCGCGGCCTTAAGGGCTTCCGCCTGACGCTGGAGACCGCGGACCACGACCTGCACAGCGGCGTGGTGGGCGGCGCGGCGCGCAATCCCCTGGCGGAGCTGATCAAGGTGGTCGCCGCGATGATGGACGGCGAGACCGGCAAGGTGAAGGTCCCCGGCTTCTACGACGAGGTGGTGAAGCCCTCCAAGCAGGAACTGGAGGAGTGGGCCGCCGCGGGCTTCAGCGTGGACACCTTCAAGAAGGACCACATGATCACGGGGATGCGCACCGAGGATCCCGTCAAGGTCATGAAGCGCGTGTGGGGCCGGCCCACCATGGAAGTCCACGGCGTGGTCGGCGGCTACACGGGCCCCGGAATCAAGAGCGCCGTGCCCCCGCGGGCGGAAGTGAAGATGAGCTGCCGCCTGGTGCCGGACATGGACGAGCACAAGACCATCGCCCGCATCCGCGCCTTCGTGAACGAACACTTCCCCGACGTCCAGTTCCACGAGGAGCACGGCCTCGCGCCGTTCAAGGGCCACGTCACGGGACCCTACGCCGAAGCCATCAAGGACGCCTACGAGTTCGCCTTCCGGGCGCCCTGCTCCTTCACCCGCGAGGGCGGCAGCATCGGCGCCGTGAAGACCATGGAGGACATCCTGGGCTGCGAGGTCTATTTCCTCGGCCTCAGCCTCCCCAGCCACGGCTACCATGCCCCCAACGAGAACTACGACTGGGAGCAGGCCAGCGGCGGCATGGCCGCCTTCGCCCACTACTTCCAGACGGTGAGCGGGTTCAAGAAGTAGGAAGCCCCCCCTCCCCCTGCGGAGCGCCGGCCCCTGGCCGGCGCTCCTATATCAATTGAACCAATGGATTTGTATCAGGTGTTAAGAAATTACTAATTTATCTTAATTTTAGTTTTTGTGGACGCCCGTCCCCCTGCGCCCTAACCTACTAACCATCCCCTAATCGGATTATCAATTAGTAGGTATGCATGAAACTCCCCCACTCTCCGCCTCCCCTATCCGACCTCCTTTCATCCATTGGACCGGGAGATTTACCGAAGATCCTGGAGAGCCAGTCCGGCCCCCTCGTCCACGAGGCCTACCTCCACTGGGACGAACTCAGGCACCGGGAACCCCCTTCCGGCCTGGATCACGAAACCTGGTGGCTGGGCCTCCGGCTGGCCCGGCAGGCTCTCCTGAAGCCGCTCCCTCTGCTGGACAAGAAGGGGCAACCTTTCTTCTTCGGCTCCCCGGATCCAGTGCAGATCGACCTGCACCACATCGACCAGGATGCGGCCGGCGAGATCCAATCCGCCACCGAAACCACCCCCGCGAGCCGGGATCGGTACCTTCTGAAATCGGTCATTGAGGAGGCCATCACCTCCAGTCAGCTGGAAGGCGCTTCCACCACTCGAAAGGTCGCCGCCGAGATGCTCAGGTCCGGAAGGCCTCCGAAAGACCGCAGCGAGCGGATGATCTTCAACAACTTCCTGGCGATGCAAGCCATCCGAGACTTCAAGAACGAGTCGATGACCCCAGGCCGGCTGCTGGAGATCCACCGCATGATTTCGGAGCACACGCTGGACGACCCTGGGGATGTGGGCAGGTTCCGCCAGTCGAACGACATCCGCGTGGTGAACAACGACGACGGGACCATCCTCCATCAACCCCCCGATCACCGCGAACTCCCGCAGCGCCTGGAACGGCTATGCGCCTTCGCCAATGGCGACGAACACCAGCGCCCCTTCGTGCATCCGGTCCTTCGCGCCATCCTTCTGCATTTCATGGTCGGTTACGACCATCCCTTCGCGGATGGAAACGGCCGAACGGCCCGGGCGCTCTTCTACTGGTCCATGCTTCGAAGCGGCTATTGGCTGGCCGAGTTCATTTCCATCTCGCACATTCTCCGCAAGGCGCCGGCCCAGTACGGACGGGCCTACCTCTTCACCGAGACCGACGGAGGGGACACCACTTACTTCCTCATCCACCAGCTGACCACCATGCGGAAGGCCATCCAGAGCCTCCACGACCACCTCGCCCGCAAGGCGAAAGAGCAGCGAAGCATGGAGCGCCTCCTGGCGGAATCCCCCGTGCTGCGCGCCCGGCTCAACCATCGCCAGAAGGCGCTTCTCACCCATGCCCTCAAGCATCCCGGCACGGGCTACCGCATCGAGGACCACCAGCGGACCCACGCGGTGGTCTACCAGACGGCCCGGACGGATCTCCTCCAGCTGGCGGAACTGGGACTGCTGGAGAAGATCCGGGAAGGGCGGGCCTTCGTCTTCGTCGCGCTCGACGACCTGGCCGACCACATCTCCCATGTCGGGGGGCGGATCCCCTAGAACGTCCCCTGCACCAGCCCCCCATCCACCAGCAGGCTCTGGCCGGTGAGGTAGGAGGCGGGGGCGCTGCACAGGAAGGCGAGGACGGCGCCGGCTTCGGCCGGGTCGCCGATGCGCTTCGCGGGAATCGCGGCGGCCTGACGGGCGAAGTGGGCCTCCACGGTGATGCCCTCCGCGGCGGCCTTCACTTCGGCGAGGTGGTGCTGGCGATCGGTCATGATGTGGCCCGGCAGCAGGGCGTTGACGGTGACGCCGTCGGCGGCGGCTTCCATCGCCAGGGTGCGCGTGAGCCCGGACAGCCCCGCGCGCAGCGTGGAGCTGATGGTGAGCAGCGGGTAGGGCTGCTTCGCCACGAGGCTGGTGATGTGGACGATGCGGCCCCACTTCCGCGCCCGCATCCCCGGCAGGACGAGGCGCGACAGGCGCACCACGTTCATCAAGGTGGATTCCACGCCGTCGGCCCAGTCCGCGTCGGACAGGTCCCCGAAGGTCGCCGCCTTGGGACCGCCGGTGTTGGTGATCAGGATGTCCACGGGACCCAGCGCCGCCACGGTCTCGTCGTGCCAGCGGGCCAGATCCGCGGCGCTGGAGACGTCCGCGGCCACGGCCAGGGCCGGTACGCCGAGGCGCTCCAGCTCCGCCTTGGCCGCCGCCAGCGACTCGGCGCTCCGCCCGCAGACCGACACCGCGCAGCCCTCCGCCGCCAGGGCCAGGGCCCCGGCCTTCCCGATCCCCTTGGTGCCCGCGGCCACCATCGCCACCTTGCCCCGAATGCCCAGATCCATGTCGCCCTCCGGCCCCCAGGATAGGAGGATCCGCCGGTTGGTATGCTCGACGGGCACCTTCCTGGAGCCGTCCATGGCCGTTCGCCGCTTCCCCCTCGGGGCCCTCGTGGGCGTGGGCGCGGCGTTTCTGCTGCTGGGCTGGGCGCCCCGGGCGGACCGCTTCACCTGGTTCATGGAGAACCTGCCGGTGATCGTGGGGGCGCCCCTCCTGGTGGCGACCCACCGCCGCTTTCCGCTGACGAACCTGCTGTACGGCCTGCTCGCCCTCCACGCCCTGGTGCTGATGGTGGGAGGCCACTGGACCTACGCCGACGTGCCCGCGGGCCACTGGGTGAAGGGCTGGCTGCACCTCGCCCGCAACCCCTACGACCGGCTGGGCCACCTCTTCCAGGGCTTCATGCCCGTCCTCCTGTTCCGCGAAGTGCTGCTCCGGAAGGGCGTCCTCAAGCCCGGCGCCTGGTCCGTGGCGGTGCTCCTGCTGATGGCCCTGGGACTCAGCGCCGCCTACGAACTGCTGGAATGGCAGACGGCCGTGTGGACCGGCACCGCCGCCGATGCCTTCCTCGGAACCCAGGGCGACCCCTGGGATACGCAGTGGGACATGGCCTGCGCCCTGATCGGCGCGATCGCAGCGCTGGCCGCGCTCTCCCGGCGGCAGGACCGGGCCATGGCCGCCTTGGCCCTCCGATGATCGATCCGGTCGCGCTTTCTCTGGCCGCGGAACTGGGCGGCACCCTGCTCGGGGGCGCCGGCGGCGGGCTGCTCCTGGTGGAGCGCTTGGCGGGCCATGGCCTGCCCCAGGTGCTCATCCTGGGAAGGGGAAAAGAGGATCTGGCGGCAGCGCTGGAAGCCGCCGGAACGGTTCACGCGGCGGGCCTCCCCCTCAACGTCCTGGCCGTGCTTCCCCTCGCCGACTGCGACCTGGAAACGGCCCTCGCGACCCACCGGCAGCGGCTGGGAGCGCTGGTCTGCGCCCTGGACACGGGCCTGCCCTGGCTGGCGGGAAAGCCCATGCTCGCCCGGCGGCTGCCGGGGCGGCTGCGCTGTGACGCACCCCTCGCGTTGACGAAGGCGCCCATGGGTCCCCTCGAAAAGGCCGAACTGAAGGCCTTTCTGGCGGACTGGGACAAGGAGCGGCGCAAGCGCGTCTTCCGCCGTCCGGAATGGCGGGAAACGCCGGAAGGCGGAGGATTCGAAGCGGACCTGTGGCCCGGCGTGCCCGTCCCGCAAGGCGCGGAGGTGCGGGCGGCTCCCCTGGCGCTGCCGGAGGCCACGTCCCTGACGGACGCCCTCCGCGCGGCGCTGCGCGAAGCGACGGGCCAGCCCGTCCCCTTCCTGCCTCTGCCCGGAGACCCCGGACCCCTCCACGCCCTGCGGGCACTCACCTTGGAAGGCACGGCCTTCCGCGGCCCGACGCGGGCCTGGGAGCTGGCCTTCGCGAAGCTGGCGTCGCTGCCGGCGCCGGCGCATTTCTGCGGGCGGTGCTGAGGCTCCCTCTGCAAAGATGACCTCCGGATCCCGGAGCTTCGATGCGCCTTCGCACTTTCCCCGTATTTCTCGCCTTCCTCGTCATGGGCATCGCGGACGCCATGGGACCGATGGCCGACGGCGTCCGCGCCCAGTACCACCTCAGCCATGCCGCGGCCACCCTGCTCACGTTCTCGGTGTTCATCGCCTTCGCGGCCTTCAGCGTGCCCGCGGGCCTGCTGGCGGCGCGGATCGGGCGGAAGCGGATGCTGGTGCTCGGACTGGGCATGAACGCCGCCGCCATCCTGGTGCCGATCCTCGCCCTGCCCAGCTTCGGCGTGCTGCTGGGCTGCATCTTCGTATTGGGCGCGGGCACCACCTTCCTCCAGGTGGCGGGCAATCCCATCATGCGCGACGTCAGCGCCCCCGGCGCCTACCCCCGGAACCTGGCGCTGGCGCAGGGGATCAAGGGCCTGGGCTCCGCGTCGTCGGCCTACCTGGTGGGGCTGGTGGCGATCCTGCCCGTCTTTTCCATCCTGGGCTGGCGCGGGGTCTTTCCCGTGTTCTTCGTCCTGATGGCCCTGGCGCTCGTCCTGATGGCGGGGCTGAAGGTGGAGGAATCCCAGGCCGAAGTGCCGCCGAGCCTCGCCAGCAGCCTGGCCCTGTTGAAGGATCCCGCCTTCCTGTTCGCGGTCCTGGGCATCTTCCTGTACGTCGGGGCCGAGGTGTGCATGGCCCGCTTCCTCAAGCCCGCTCTGGCGGGTTTCGGGTGGTCGGAGGACCGCGCCGCCCTTCTGGGACCCACCCTGTTCTTCGCGCTGCTCACCGTGGGACGGCTGGCGGCGGGCCTTTTGCCGTTCTCGGCGCGGGCCTGGTTCCGGCTGTCGGCCGGACTGGGACTCATCGGCGCCCTGTGCCTGATGGCCGGCACCCCGCGCCTGAGCCTCGCGGGGGTGATCCTCGGCGGCCTGGGCTTCGCCAACATCTGGCCCATGCTGTTCGCCCTCACCGTGGAGCGGCGGCCGGAGCGGGCCTCCGAACTGAGCGGCCTGATGTGTATGGCCATCAGCGGCGGCGCGGGGGTGCCCCTCCTCATGGGCCGCCTGTCGGACCTGGGCTTCGGCGGCCTGGCCTTTGCCGTACCCGCCGCCTGCTTCCTGTTCCTGGCCGGACTCGCGTTCCGCCCCGCCGTCCGCGCGGAGGCGTGACATGGACCTCCACGGCGATTCCCGCACGGTCCTCACCCTCGACGCCGGCGGCACCACCTTCGTCTTCGGCGCCATGCGCGGCGGGAAGCCCATCCTCCCGCCCGTCGTCCGGCCCTCCGAGGGCCACGACCTGACGGCCTGCCTCCGGAACATCGAAGCGGGGTTCCAGGAGGCCTGGGAGCGGTGCGGAGGCGCAGCGGCCCTCAGCTTCGCCTTCCCCGGACCGGCGGACTATCCCCACGGCGTCATCGGCGACCTAGCCAACCTGCCGGGATTCCGCGGCGGCGTGCCCCTCGGCCCGCTGCTGGAGGCGCGGTTCGGCGTCCCGGCGTTCCTCAACAACGACGGCGACCTGTTCGCCTATGGCGAGGCCCTCGGCGGTCTCCTGCCGGAGGTGAACGCAGCGCTGGCCGCCGCCGGCAGTCCCAAGCGCTACCGCCACCTGTTCGGCGCCACGCTGGGCACGGGCTTCGGCGGCGGGCTGGTGGTGGACGGGCGGCTGTTCCTGGGCGACAACGCCGCGGGCGCGGAGATCTGGACCACCCGCAGCAAGCTGCATCCCGCCGCCTTCGCCGAAGAGGGCGTGGCCATCCGCGCTGTGCGCCGGGTCTACGCGGAGGCCGCCGGGCTGGATCCCGCCGCCGCGCCCGATCCCAAGGCCATCTTCGAGATCGCCGAGGGTCGCCGGCCCGGTGACGCGGTCGCGGCGCGGGAGGCCTTCCGCCGCCTGGGCGAGGAAGCGGGCAACGCCCTGGCCGAGGCCGTCACTCTGGTGGATGCCCTGGTGGTGGTCGGTGGCGGGCTCAGCGGCGCGGCGCCGCTGTTCCTCCCCAGCCTGGTGGCCGAGATGAACGCGCCCCTCCGCGCCCTGGACGGTCATCCCATTCCCCGGACGGAGGTCCGCACCTTCAACCTGGAGGATGCGGCGGACCGCGGGGCTTTCCTCAAAGGCGACGTGCGGCACCTGCTGGTTCCGGGAACGGACCGGACGGTGCCCTACGATGCCCTGAAGCGGACCGGCGTGGGCCTGTCCCGCCTGGGCACCAGCGAGGCGACGGCCCTGGGGGCCTACGCCTACGCCCTGTTCCGACTGGATTCCAACCCTACATGTTGAGGGCGCGGCCGTAGACGGCGCGGGCCGCCTCGGGGAACACCTCGTTCAGGCTGGGGTGGGGATACATGGTCTGGATCAGCTCGTCCACGGTGTACTCGCCGCCGAGGAGCGCCACGCTGGACGCCACCAGTTCCGTGGCCTTGGGCCCCAGGATGTGGATGCCGAGGATCTCGCCGTACTTCTTGTCCGCCACGATCTTGATGAACCCGTGGGGCTCGCCCACGATGTTGGCCTTCGCCATGGGCGCGAAGGGGAAGGTGCCCACCTGGACGTCGTAGCCCTTGGCCTTGGCAGCCTTCTCGCTGAGGCCCACGGCGCCCACTTCCGGGTCGCAGTAGGTGCAGGCGGGGAAGCGGTCGTAGCGCACGGGATGGGGATGGACGTCCTTCCCCAGGCTCTGGGCGGCGTGCTCCGCGGCCACGATGCCCTCGTCGCTGGCGACGTGGGCCAGCCACGGGGTGCGCACGATGTCGCCGATGGCGTACAGGCCGGCCTCGCCGGTCTGCATGAACTTGTCGATGGCCACGCAGCCGCGGTCCACCTGGGCCTTCGTCTTCTCCAGGCCGATGCCCTCCACGCGGGGCGCGCGGCCCACGGCCACCAGCAGGTGGCTGCCGGCGACCTGGCCGGGCGCTTCGCCCTCCAGGTGGCACACCACGCCGTGGGGGCCCTTCTCGATGCGCGTGATCTTGGTCTTGGTGCGCACGTCGATCTTGTAGGACTTCTTGAAGATCTTGGTCAGCTCGAGGCCGATGTCCTCGTCCTCCAGCGGCAGGATCGTGTCCATGAACTCCACCAGGGTCACCTTGGAGCCCAGGCGGCTGAACACGGAGGCGAACTCCACGCCGATGGCGCCGGCGCCGAGGATCACCAGGTGCTCGGGCAGCTCCGTCAGCTCCAGGATGTGGTCGCTGTTCAGGACGCGCTGCCCGTCCGTCTCCAGCCCGGGGATGTCCTTGGGCGCGGAGCCCGTGGCCAGGATGATCCGCTTGGCCTCGTGGACCTCGCCCTCCACCTCGACCTTGCCGCCGCCCAGCAGCTTTCCGAGGCCCTTCAGGACGGTCACCTTGTTCTTCTTCATCAGGAACTCGATGCCCTTGGCGTTCTTCAGGACGATCCGGCCCTTGCGCTTCACGATGGTGGCGAGGTTGGGCTTCAGCGCCTTGGCGTCCACGCCGTCGATCCCATAGTCGCCCGCGACCTGCATCTGCTCGAACCGGTGGGCGCTCTCCAGCCAGGTCTTGGCCGGGATGCAGCCGCGGTGGAGGCAGGTCCCGCCCAAGGCTGCATCCTTCTCCACCAGCGCGGTGGCCAGGCCGAGCTGGGCGCCGCGGATGGCGGCGATGTACCCGCCGGGGCCGGAGCCGATGACGATGAGGTCGAACTGGGCCATGGAGCCTCCAGACGTCGAACGGACGAGTATCCCACGGGCGCGGCGACCGGCGGCAGGCCGGGAATCAGCGGGACGCCGCCGGGAATCCGGGCGCCCGCTTCACTTCCTCGATCTGCTGGACGTGGCGGGTGGTGTGGCCCGCGGCCAGCAGCACCCATTGATACAGGTCCAGGGTGCCCAGGGCCGGATGCACGCCGAAGCGGGCGCGCCAATCGGCGGCGCTGGCCTTCACGTCGGCGTCCAGCAGCTTGCGCGTGGCTTCGAAGGCGCCGAGAACCGCCTCCGGGGTCGCCGTTCCGCCGGCGGGCCGGAGCCGCTCCGGCGCCTGGAACCGGTGGCTGCGATCGGGCAGGGCCGCGATCAGGAAGGCGTCCGTGAACGTCACGTCCGCGCGCCGCAGCGGCTCCCGCGGCCCCGCCAGCCCCTTGGCGATCACCTGGCTCTGGATTACCTGCTCCACCAGGGCGATGTGCTGGGCGCATTCCTGGATCGACCAGCGGTCCGGCGCGGGTTTGAAGGTCCACTGGGCCGGGGTCAGGCCATCCGTGGCCTTGAGCAGGGCCTGGCGCGATTCCGCCAGCAACCGCTGGGCCTGCTCCCGCTCGCCCGCGGACAGGGGCGCTTCCGGGAGGGGGGCGGGCGCCTGGGCGGCGACCACCGCCGGGACAAGGAACAGCGGAAGGGCGCGCATGGGAGGCCTCCGGGGCGGGATCAGGCGTGGACGAGGGCGGTGCGGACTTCCAGGCGCGCGGCCTTCCATTCGGCCCAGGCGGTCTTCAACTCGCGGCGGTGGGTCGCCGCGGAGGCCTTCCATTCCTTCCGGCCCTCGCGCCAGGCTTCGGCGCGGGCCTGGCCCTTCTCCCGCCATTCGACCTTCTTCCGGCCCCAGGCCTCGTGGCGGTCGTGCAGAGCGGCGAGCGCCGTCTCCAACTGGTGGCGGGCGGTGGCCAGGCGGTCATGCAACGGGCTGGCCGAGGCCAGTCGCTCGCGGAGGCGCTTCTCCTCCATGTGGAGACGGGCCCGGGTCATGGCCGCGCGGGACACCCGCCGGAACCCGCCCACGAGCCCGAACCAGGCCAGGACGTTCAGCAGCCACTTGGTGGAATCCCACTGGTACCACAGCGCCCCGTTGCGGTAGTCCCACTGCCAGAGGTGGTGGAAGTTGTGGTAGCCCTCGCCGTAGGTGAGGGGCGCGAGGAACCAGTTGTCGCGGGCCGTGTTGGCGTCCGTGTAGGGACGGCTGCCGAACCTGTGGGCGGCGCTGTTGATGAAGAAGGTCGTGTGGTGGGTGGCCACGATCCGCAGCAGCACGCCGAACACGAGCTGGCCGAGGACGTTCCCCGTGGCGAGCCCGACGATCAGGGGCGGCAACGCGGCCACCACGGCGCCGATCAGGAAGAAGTGGCGGTGCTGCCAGCGCACAAGGGGATCCTTCTCCAGGTCGGCCACGCCCGCCAGGGGCAGGTCCTTGGCTTCCATCGCCCAGGTCCAGTGGGCGTACCAGAAGCCCTTCCCGATGCTGTAGGGATCGCCATCGGTGTCCACGTGGCGGTGGTGAACCCGGTGGTCGCTGGACCATTTCAGGGCCGAGTTCTCGAAGGCGGCCGCCCCGAAACAGAGGAACAGGAAGCGCACGGGCCACGACGCCCGGTAGGCGCGGTGGCTGAACAGGCGGTGGTAGCCCCCGCTGATGGCGGTGCCCACGGCCATGGTCATCGCCAGGAAAACCAGCACCTCGCTCCACCGGAGACCCGCCACGACCAGCCGCCAGGGCACCAGCCCCAGGGCGAGGGCCAAGGTCCCCGTCAGGAAGAGCGTGTTGAGCAGGTTCCATCGCCGTGGCTGGGACATTCATTGACTCCAAAAAAGAGTTTAATTCTACCGCACCCCTCTATCGGCAGCCTCCATGGGAAACTTGTTCCTTCCCACACGAGGTTCCCGTGACGCCCCCGCGACCCTGGTATCGCTCCAGCACCCTCTGGATTTTCACGGGGCTCGTCCTGGGCGTGCTCCTGGGCGGATTTCTCCCCCAGAACCAGTACCCCTGGGCCTACGACGCCTTCCGGTTCCTGTCCAAGGCCTTCATCAGCCTGATCAAGGGGCTCATCGTCCCCCTGCTGCTGTCCACCATCATCGTGGGCATCGCCCAGACCGGGGACATCAAGGCCGTGGGCCGCATGGGCGGGAAGGCGCTGCTCTACTTCGAGATCGTCACCACCCTGGCCCTGTTCATCGGGCTGGCCGTCGCCAATTGGCTCAAGCCGGGCGCGCACCTGCCGTTGGATATGGGCGCCCACGCGGCGGTGGCGACCGCCAAGGCAAAGACCGGCTGGGAGATCGCGCTCCACCTGTTCCCGTCCAACCTCATCCAGCACGCGGCGGAGGGGGACATCCTGCCGGTGGTCATCTTCGCGTCGCTGTTCGGCGTCGCCCTCACCAAGGTGGGGGAGCGCGGGAAGCCCGTCCTGGCCTTCTTCGACGGCGTGGCGCAGACGATGTTCAAGTACACCGACTTCGTCATGACCCTCACGCCCCTGGGCGTCTTCGGGGCGATGGCCTACAACGTCAGCCACATGGCCGCCGGACATACCGTGAACGGCGTCCTGCTGAAGGGCTGGCCCGCGGTCCTCCACCTGCTCAAGCAGTACAGCCTCCTCGTCGGCAGCCTCTACCTGGCGCTGGGCCTGCTGTTCGTCCTGGTCTTCATCCCCGTGGCGTGGCTGGCGGGAGTGCGGATCCTGGGCTTCGTGAAGGCCATCAAGGACCCGGCCCTCACCGCCTTCAGCACGGCCAGCAGCGAGGCCGCCCTGCCCAAGCTGCTGGAGGAAGTGGTCCGCTTCGGCGTGCCGCGGCGCGTGGCCAGCTTCGTGATCCCCACCGGCTACAGCTTCAACCTGGACGGCTCCACCCTCTACCTGGTCCTGGCGAGCCTCGCCATCGCCCAGGCGGCGGGCATCCACCTCAGCCTGGGCCACCAGTTGCTGATGGTCTTCACCTTCATGCTCACCAGCAAGGGCGTGGCGGGCGTTCCGCGGGCGACCCTGGTGATCATCGCCGGCACCTGCGGGAGCTTCGGCCTGCCGGGCGAGGCGGGAATCGCCATGCTCCTGGCCGTGGACGAGATCATGGACATGGGCCGCACCATGGTGAACGTCATCGGCAACGGCCTGGCCAGCGTGGTGGTCGCCCGGTGGGAGGGCGTCTTCGGCACCGACCCCGAACCCCTGCCCGACCAGGAAGGGTAAGTGGCAGGAGTCAAGATCCCGCGGCGGGAACCGAAGAGGATCGGATCCGTCCAAGGAGCCTCCATGCGTCGCCTTCTTCTCCTCGTTCCCGCCCTGTGCCTGAACCTGGCCGCCCAGGACGCCACCCCGGCGGAGGTGGAATCCCTGGTGAAGGAGGCCATCGCCTTCGCCAAGACGAACGGCAAGGAGGCCGCGTTCAAGGAGATCACCAAGCTCGGGGGCCGATTCCACCGGTACGGCGGCGAGCTGTACGTCTTCGTCTACGACCTGGACGGCAAGGTCCTGGCCCACGGACAGGGCGCCTCCAAGGTGGGCGTCAACCAGATCAAGGCCAAGGATCCCGATGGCGTGGCCTTCGTCGAGGACCGCGTCCGCCTGGCGAAAACCAAGGGCAAGGGCTGGCACGACTATAAGTACCTGAACCCCAAGACGGGCCAGAAGGAGCCCAAGACCAGCTACATCGAGCTGTGGGACGGGCTGATCTTCGGGGCCGGAATCTACAAGAAGTAGAGGGGACAACCTTGTCCCCACGGAGGTTCCGCCGCTAAGGTGGGGGATTCCCGCTATCGAGCCGGATCCCCGGGGGACCCATGAAGATCATCGTGACCGACGAGGTGACCGGCGAAGGTCTAGCCCTCCTCCGGCAGGACTCCCGCATCACCCTCGACGAGCGGCTGGGATTGTCCAAGGAGGCGCTGCTCGCCTGCATCGGCGGGTACGACGCCATCATCACCCGCAGCGGGACGACGGTGGACAAGGCCCTGCTGGACGCCGCGGCCCACCTCAAGATCGTCGCGCGGGCCGGCGTGGGCATCGACAACGTGGACGTGGACTACGCCAGCGCCCGGGGCGTGGTGGTGGTGAACGCCCCCTTCGGCAACACCAACAGCGCCGCCGAGCACACCCTGGCCCTGCTGCTGTCCGCCTGCCGCCACGTCCCCGCCGCGAACGCCAGCCTCAAGGCCGGGGAATGGAAGCGGGCGAAGTTCATCGGCGTCGAGCTGAAGGGCAAGACCGTGGGCGTCATCGGGCTCGGCAAGGTGGGCGGCCGGGTGGCGGCCCGCCTCAAAGCCTTCGAGTGCGAGGTCCTGGGCTGCGATCCCTACATCGGCGCCAAGCGGGGCCAGGACCTCGGCGTGCGCCTGGCTTCCCTGGACGAATTGTGCCGCACCTGCGACATCCTCACGGTCCACACGCCCCTCAATGACGAGACCCGAGGCCTGATCGGCCCGGCCCAGTTCGCCCTCATGAAGCCCGGCGTCATCCTCCTGAACGTGGCCCGGGGCGGCATCCTGGACGAGGCGGGCCTTCTGGCCGCCCTGCAGTCCGGAAAGGTGGGGCTGGCCGCCGTGGACGTGTTTTCCGAGGAGCCCCCGGTCTCCGAGACGCTGAAGGCCCTGCTCGCCCAGGAGCGGCTGGTGGTGACGCCCCATCTGGGGGCCAACACCCAGGAGGCCCAGGTCAACGTGGCCGTGGACGTCTCCCGGGAGATCCTCAACTACCTGGACCGGATCCCCCTGGAGAACGCGGTGAACCTGCCCCGGTTCGACCCGGCGGTGATGGACCAGATGCGCCCCTACTTCAAGCTGATGGCCGTCCTCGCGGAATTCGGCCACCAGCTGGTGGAAGGTAGCGTGGACCGGGTGGTGTTCGGGTTCGACGGCGGCCTCGCCCAGCACGACTGCTCGCCCTTGGCCGTGAGCGGCCTGGCGGCTCTGCTGGATCGGGCGGTGGACCAGCCCGTGAACATGGTCAACGCCGGGCTGGTGGCGGAGCGGATGGGACTGGTGGTGGAGGAGCGGAAGTCCAGCGCCGCCGGGCCCTTCTCCAACCTGGTGACCCTCTCCCTGGAAGGCGGGGGCCAATCCCGGACCCTGGCGGGCACCCTGTTCGAGGGCACGCCCCGGATCGTCCGCCTGCGGGACTACGCCATGGACTTCATGCCCGAGCCCCACATGCTGCTCCTCAGCTACGCCGACCGCCCCGGGATGATCGGCCGGATCGGAACGGTGCTCGGGCAGCACGAGATCAACATCGCCTGCATGAACCTGGGCCGGCGGGAGCGGAAGGGCGAGGCCATGGTGATCCTGTCCGTGGATTCCCCCGTCCCTCCGCCGGTGGTGGAAGAACTCCGCCGCGCCACCGAGGCCACCTTCATCCGGGCCCTGCACCTGCCTTCGGCCTGAATCGGCCTTCGGCCCGCCGGCTGGCATCATGGAGGCAGGAGGCCTCCTTGAAACTCATCGCCTGGGACTTCGACGGCACGCTGGTGGACAGCCGCCCCCTCATCGAGGCGGGGATGGCCCACGCCCTGGACGCCCTGGGCCAGCCCCGGTCCGTGATGGAGGAATGGCTGAAGTACGTGGGCCTGCCGGTCGAGGCGGGAATCACGAATACCTTCTCGCCGCTGGGCCTCGAAGGCGACACCGTGCTGAAGGCCTACCGCAGCTTCGGGCACCTGGAGCACGAGCATCTCCTCCGTCCCTTTGAAGGAATCCACGACCTCCTGGTCGACCTGCGCGCCCGCGGGCAGCGGATGGGGGTGGCCACCTCCAAGCGGCGGGTTCCCCTCCTCCGCCAGATGGCCCGCTTCGGGTGGGACGGCTGGTTCGACCCCATCGTCACCCCCGACGAGGTCACCCACGGCAAGCCCCACCCTGAATCCCTGGAACTGATGCAGGCCCAGACCGGTCTCGCCGCGGGGGAGATCCTGATGGTGGGCGACACCCCTTTCGACCTGGACATGGCCCGGGCCGCGGGGGTGCCCAGCCTGGCCGTGGGCCACGGCTTCTATCCCGAGGCCGCCCTGGCCGCCTGCGGCCCCCGCGCCTACGCCCCGGACACGGCGGCTCTCCGGGACATCCTGCTCGCCTGGTCGGCCTGACGTGGCCGAGCTCACCCACCTGGATCCGGAGGGACGGCCGCGGATGGTGGACATTTCGGCCAAGCCCGTCACCCGCCGGGTGGCCGTGGCCGCGGGTTACCTGGACCTGGACGCTGCCTCCGTCGAGGCCCTTTCCCGGGGCGGCGGCCCCAAGGGGGATCCCTGGACTGTCGCCAGGCTCGGGGCGGTGGGCGGGGTCAAGCGGACGGCGGACCTGATTCCTCTCGCCCATCCCCTCCCCGTCGACGCCATCGACGTGGACCACCACTGGGATCCCGCCGCCCGCCGGGCCTGGCTCCGGGTGCGGGTGGGATGCGAGGGGCGGACCGGAATCGAAATGGAGGCGCTGGCGGGCGTGACCGTGGGGCTGCTCGTCCTCTACGACATGCTGAAGGCGGCGAGCCCGGGAATGGCCATCGGTCCCGTCCGCCTGCTGCGGAAAGAGGGCGGGCGCCGGGGGACGATCACGCTGCCCTGGCCGGAATGCCCCTGGACGCCCTGAGGATGGGGTTCCACTTGGAAAACATTTGCATTTTCAACGCCCTCCTCAGCCGGTAGGATGGGGGTTGGACTGTTCCATTCCATGTGAATCCGGGGCTCAGACCCCCTATTGGAGGCCTAGCGAAGCAGGCTTTTCCGTTCCAGCCGGGAGTTTCTCCATGCGTCTTGCCGCCCTGACCCTTGTCCTCGCGTCCTTCAGCCTCGGCCTCCAGGCCGCCCCGAAGCGACCCTCCAAGAAGACCCCTCACCGGACGACCATCCCGGCTGGCGCAGAGGTCCACATCATGCGGAAGGGAGAAACCGCGGCGGCGGTGGCCCGCGCTCAGGGGATGACCCTGGCCGAGCTCGGCGCCCTGAATCCCGGCCGGAACCTGGCCCGCCTCTCCCCCGGAACCCGCCTCAAGGTGCGCACGGGGTCGCAGCAGGCGGTCGCCGCCCTTTCGCCGGCTTCCGACACTTCCGATCGGCCCGCTCTGACGGCCCTGCCGACTCCTGCGGCCATCCCCGCAACGCCCATGCCCCACCTGGAACGGCTGCTTCCCTATCAAGTGCGCAGCGCCGCTCCCGGTTCCGGTCCGGCCTCCTCCGCCTCCCTGGATCCCCACCAGATCCCCGGGACCCCCGGCGAACTCCTGGCGCGGATGCAGCCGGTCCTGCCTCCCGTGAGCGAGGCCGAGCTGAAGGCCCTGCTCCCCACCTACGTTCCCGCCGACCCGGACCACCTGGACCTCCTGTGGCCCGTGGAGACCCGGACCATCAGTTCCGCCTGGGGTCCCCGGATGCGCACCAAGACGGTGCGCGTGAAGAACCAGCGCAAGAAGAAGGTCCGCTATCGCGGCCGGCACAAGGGCGTGGACCTGACCGCTCCCATCGGCACGTCGGTGTTCGCCGCCCTGGACGGGCAGGTGCTGGTGGTCGGAAAGCACAAGCAGTACGGCAACTACGTGCTGGTCGACCACGGCAACGGCGTGGCCACGCTCTATGCCCACCACAAGCTGAACCTGGTCCAGGAGGGCGACATCGTCCGCCGCGGACAGAAGATCGCCGAAGTGGGCCGCACGGGCAACGCCACGGGTCCCCACCTTCATTTCGAATTGAGGGTCGACGGCCAGCAGAAGAATCCCCTGCCCGCCCTCAACGACGAGGAAGAGATCCCGGCCGAACTGGCCGCCCAGAATGCTCTGCTGGGGAACGGCGCCCGCCGCTGAACTTCGGCTCCGCCCGCGGCATTGGAATGAAGCGTCCGTCCCCATCCCGACGCGGGATTGGGCGTGGGCGCCATGCTAGACTTGATCCTTTCGCCGTTCCGAGGTGGTCATGCCCCTGTACCGAGCTTTCCTCCAGGCCCTGGGGGCCGTAGGCCTTGCGGCCATGACGCTGGCCTGCGGAGGAAAGAACAAGGACACGGGAGAAACCGCCACCAGCGCCACCCTGGCCGGAACCGTGACCTACCAGCGGGTTCCTCTTGCCACGGACGCCAACGGCGTGCCCATCGGCCTGGTGGACGCCAGCGTGGCGGCCAACCTCAAGACCCTCCCGGCACGGGGGGTGGCGGTCCAGGTCTACCAGCAACTGGAGCAGACCCAGGCGGACGGGACCAAGGCCCTCGTATGGACTTGGGTGACCAAGACCAGCACGGACAGCAACGGCCAGTATTCCTTCACCGTCGCCAAGGGCAACCCGACGATGGTGGAGGTCCTGAGTTCGTTCAACGGCGGGGACAACATCCTGTTCAACCTCGTGGCGGAACCCGCCGGGATCAACAGCACCACGCCCGTCCTCGACCGGTTGCGCTACGCCATGCGCAAGGCGGCCGATGGGACCGCCCCGGCCACGACCAATGCGCCCAGTTCAGTGGTCACCACCAGTGCCGTGGTCAACTTCGACATCGGATTGAACGACACCTGGTGGCTGGTGGATTCCTCCTACCGGCTCAGCACCAAGGAAGCCCCGGCGGTCACCCAGGCCGTCCTGGAAACCAGCATCTCCGGCCGAACCGTGGGTCAGGGCAGCGGCAGCCGGATCCTGGGCATCGGCGATACCCTCGCCACCTTCGTGACCGCCTACGGCGCCGCCACCCCCGGAACCAATGTGGACCTCCACTATTGGCCGGGTCGATCGGAGCCCAAGGGCTCCTACATCGAGTACGACCGGTCGCTCTTTCCCCAGGCCCTGGACCCCACCACCAGCAAGCTCCACTACTTCGGATCCCTGCGGGGCGGCGCCGACAACGACGACGCCTGGGACGAGGGCGTGATCCTGCCCCTCCTGGCGCGGAACCACCTGTACGCCGGCGACCTGTACTACGGCACGGCCGACCGGACCTATTCCATTCCTTTGAACCCCCTCGCTCCCGCCAGCGCCCTCCTGACGGACCTCACTCCCGGTCAGGCTCGGATCGAAGGCCTCGCGGACGCCATGGCGGCCAACCTGCTCAAGTCCCCCTACTTGGCGGACACTCATGGGACCGGCCTCGCCACTCCCGTCCAGGACATCCGGGACCTCAGCGGTCTGGGAACGGCCCAGCTCTCCCCCTATTCCGCACCCGCCATCCGGGCCTTCGCCTGGGAACTGATCCTCAAGTCCAACAGTCTCACCAGTCCGGGGACCGCCACCACTTGGGCCAACATCAACGTGGCCGCCGCCGCCCGCTTCTTCCACGCCTCCGGCAGCCTCACCAACGGCGCGACCGACGCCACGGCGCGGGACACGGAACCCCTCAACATCTACAGCCAGCTCATCCGGCTCAAGGAAGGCAAGACCACCGCGGATGCCGTGGACCTGGCGACGATCTTCACGGACGCCACCCTGACGACCCTCACCGCGCCCTTCGGGATCCCCTGGCCCCGGCCCACCACCGGCGCCTATGCTTCGTTCGTGGCGGATTGGGGCACCGATCCCAACAGCATCACCGCGCCGCTGGCCCCTGTGGTGCTCAGCATGGCGAAGGCGGTCCAGGTCCACGGGGTCTATCCCAACCTTTCCCAGGGCGAAGTCTTCTACGCCGGCTTCAGCCTCAGCGCGGACAAGCGGTACGTCCTCCAGGCGACCATCACCCCGGCACTGGCCGCGGGCGCGGAAGTGGAGGTGGCCCTTCCCCAGCTGGGTCGGAGCTTCACCTTCACGGGTTCGGGCGGCTCGACGGGCGCCCTGAACCTTCCGGTGAACAACACCGCGCCCTTCTATCACGCGGTTCGCGTGCGCCTCAAGAGTCCCTCCGCCGTGCAGCCGGACGTGGCCGTGACCCTCGGCTTCACGCCGAGCCTGTAGCCTTCGGAGCCGCCATGACCGCGTTCCCTGCCCTTGAGGCCCTCCGGGCCCGCGCGCCCTTCGTTCCCGACCTGGCGATCGTCCTGGGCTCCGGCCTGGGAGCCCTGGCCGACAGCCCCGAAGCCCGGGCCGGGGTGACCATCCCCTTCACGGATCTTCCGGGATTTCCCGCGCCCACCGTGGCGGGACACGGCGGAAAGCTGGTCTTCTGTGAGTTCGAAGGCCGGAAGGTGGCGCTTCAGGCGGGCCGCTTCCACTTCTACGAGGGACACCCCATGCCCCTCGTGGTCACGCCCATGCGCCTCTACGGCCGCCTGGGAACGAAGGCCGTCCTGCTCACCAACGCCGCCGGCGCTCTGAACCCGGCTTTCGCCGTGGGCGACCTCATGGCCCTCACGGACCACATCAACTTCTTCGGGACCAACCCGCTCATCGGCGCCAACGTCGAGCCGGGCCCCCGCTTTCCCGACATGACGGCGGTCTACGATCCGGCCTTCCGCGAGCGGCTGGCGACCTGCGCGAGCGCCCTGGGACAGCCCCTCCGTCAGGGCGTCTACCTGGGCCTGACGGGGCCCAGCTATGAGACCCCCGCCGAAATCCGGGCCTTCCGCGTCATGGGCGCCGACGCGGTGGGGATGAGCACCGTTCCCGAAGCCATCGTGGCCCGTCACGAGGGGATGCGCGTGGCGGGGATCTCCTGCCTGTGCAACATGGCCGCGGGGATCCTGCCCCAGGCGCTCACCCACCAGGAAGTCCTGGAAGCGGGCGCCGCCGCTGCGGGCCGCTTCGAGGCCCTCGTCCGGACCTTCGTCCGCGACCTCTCCCTCTAGCTCCCTCAGAATGAGGGCACACGCAAAGAAGCCCGGCCAAGCCGGGCTTCTTTGCAGATCCGAGCTCCCTCAGCGGTGCTCGGCCTGGTGTTCCTCGATGAGCTTGTTGACCACTTCCGGCTCGGCGAGGGTGGAGATGTCTCCCATGCCGTCGTATTCGGCGGAGGCGATCTTCCGCAGGATGCGGCGCATGATCTTGCCGCTGCGGGTCTTCGGCAGGCCCGGGGCGATGTGGATGACGTCCGGCGCGGCGAAGGCGCCGATGGCCTGGCGCACCTGCTCCTTGAGGGCCCCGACGAGCTGGTCGCGGTTTCCCTCCGCGTAGCCCGAGTTGAGCAGCACGTAGCAGTAGATCCCCTGGCCCTTGATGGGATGGGGGTAACCCACCACCGCCGCCTCGGCCACGGCCTCGTGCGCCACCAGGGCGCTCTCCACCTCCGCCGTGCCCAGCCGGTGGCCGGAGACGTTGATGACGTCGTCGATGCGGCCGGTGATCCAGTAGTAGCCGTCCTCGTCGCGCCGCGCCCCGTCGCCGGTGAAGTAGTAGCCGGGGTACTGGGTGAAGTAGGTCTCGCGGAAGCGCTTGTGGTCCCCATGAACCGTCCGCGCTTGGCCGGGCCAGGGGGCGGCGAGGCAGAGGGCGCCCGAGACGCCGTTTCCTTCCAGGACCGAGCCCGTGGCGGGATCCACGATCACCGGCTTCACCCCGAAGAATGGGAGGGTCGCCGAACCCGGCTTGGTGGGCGTGGCTCCCGGCAGGGGCGTGATCAGGATTCCGCCGGTCTCCGTCTGCCACCAGGTGTCCACCACCGCGCAGCGGCCTTCGCCCACCACGTCGTGGTACCAGCGCCAGACTTCCGGGTTGATCGGCTCGCCCACCGTGCCGAGGATCCGCAGGGACTTCCGGCTGTACTTCTTGATCCACTCGTCGCCGGCCTGGGCCAGGGCCCGGAGCGCCGTGGGGGCGGTGTAGAAGATGGTCACGCCCAGATCGTCGATGATCCGCCAGTAGCGGCCCGGATCCGGATGGAGCGGGGTGGATTCGAAGATCACCGTGGTGGCGCCGTTCGCCAGCGGGCCGTACACGATGTAGCTGTGCCCCGTCACCCAGCCGATGTCGGCGGCGCAGAAGTAGATGTCGTCCGCGTGGTAGTCGAAGACCATCTCGTGGGTGAACGCCGCGTAGGTGAGGTACCCGCCGGTGGTGTGGAGGAGCCCCTTGGGTTTGCCGGTGCTGCCGGAGGTGTAGAGGATGAACAGCGGATCCTCCGCGCCCATCCATTCGTTGGTGCAGGTGGAGCGCTGGCGGGCGGTCTCCTCGTCCAGCCACAGGTCGCGGCCGGGCTGCATGGGGACTTCCGCATCCGTCCGCCGGGCCACGAGGACGCATTCCACCAGCGACATGCCCTCCACGGCCCGGTCCACGGTCCGCTTGAGAGGAACCTTCTTTCCGCCGCGGAGGCCCTCGTTGGCCGTGACCACCACTTTGCAGCGGGCGTCCACGATGCGGTCGCGGAGCGCCTCCGCGGAGAAGCCCCCGAAGACCACGGAATGCACCGCCCCGATCCGGGCGCAGGCGAGCATGGTGTAGATCAGCTCCGGCATCATCGTGAGGTAGAGGCAGACACGATCGCCCTTCTTCACGCCGTTGTGCAGCAGGACGTTGGCCACCCGCGCGACATTGTGCTTGAGCTCGCGGTAGGTGATGTGGGTGTAGACGCCCGGCTCGTCCTGGGCCCAGATGATGGCCGTCTTGTCCCCGAGGTGCGGCAGGTGCCGGTCCACGCAGTTGAACGAGGCGTTGAGGCGCCCGCCCGAAAACCAGGAGAAGTCCACTTCCTTGTAGTCCGCGTCGAAGACCGATTGCCAGGGATGGAACCAGGTGAGCGTCTTGGCCTGCTCCCCCCAGAACCACTCGGGGTTGTCCAGGGACAGGCGGTACAGCCGCTGGTACTCCTCCATGGTCTTGATGTGGGCCCGGTCCCGGATGGCGGGTTTCACGGGAAAGAGGTCTTCGGACATGCGCGGCTCCGTGCCAGGAAGGCGTGAAAGGACGGCGGCGCGCCGAGCGGGAGAAGCCCCGCGCGGCGCGCCTTCCGGAAGCGGTTCAGTGCTCGTAGGTGGAGATGTCCCGGTCCTTGGTTTCCTTGAGGAAGAGGCCTCCGATCACGAACGTCACGAGGGCCACGATCACGGGATACCAGAGGCCGTAGTAGATGTTCCCCTTCAGGGCCACGATGGCCGTGGCGAAGAGCGGCAGCATCCCGCCGAACCAGCCGTTGCCGATGTGGTAGGGCAGCGACATGGAGGTGTAGCGGATGTTCGTGGGGAACAGCTCCACCAGGAACGCCGCGATGGGCCCGTAGACCATCGTCACGTAGATGAGGAACGCGAACAGGATCAGGAGAGTCATGCCGTAGTTGATGCGGGCCTTGTCGGCCTCCTTGGGATAACCCAGATCCGTCAGGGCCTTCTTCAGGGCCGCTTCGGAAGCCGGACTCCAACCCTCGACGCGGGTCGTGGTCATCTCGCCCGTGGCGGCGTTGCGGCCGATGAGCGTCGCCACCACCGGCTTTCCGGGCTCCGGCGCGATCTTCCGGACGTTGAGGCCCTGCTTCGCGAAGAAGTCGTTCACCCGATCCACCTGGCTGAACTTGGTGGTGGGCATCACGAACAGGACGAAATTCTCTTCCTTGGGATCCGCGGCCACCTGGATGATGGTGCTGTTCTGGAAGGTCTCCAGCGCGGGATTCACGTAGTGGGTGAGGGCCTTGAACAGCGGGAAGTAGGTCAGCGCGGCGATCAGGCAGCCCGCCAGAATGATCTTCAGGCGGCCGATCTTGTCGGACAGCCACCCGAAGAAGATGAAGAAAGGGGTGCCCAGCAGGAGCGCCGATCCCACCAGCATGTAGGTGGTCAGGAAGTCCAGCTTCAGCGTGATCTGGAGGAAGAAGAGGGCGTAGAACTGGCCGGTGTACCACACCACGCCCTGCCCCGCGGTGGCGCCCAGAAGGGCCAGCAGCGCGTACTTGTTGTTCGGGTACTTCAGGAAGCTGTCCGACAGAGGGGCCTTGGAGGTCTTCCCTTCGGCCTTCATCTTCTGGAAGACCGGCGACTCGTGCAGCTTCAGGCGGATCCAGATGGACACGCCGAGCAGCGCGATGGAGACCCAGAACGGGATGCGCCAGCCCCAGGTGCTGAAGGCCTTGGTGTCCATGCCCACCCGGCAGGCGCCGATGATGGCGAGGGCGAGGAAGAAGCCCACCGTGGCGGTGGTCTGGATCCAACTGGTGTTGTAGCCGCGGCGGTCGTGGGCGGAGTGCTCCGCCACGTAGGTGGCCGCTCCGCCGTACTCGCCGCCCAGCGCCAGGCCCTGGAGGAGGCGCAGGGTCACCATGATGATGGGCGCCACCCAGCCGATGGACTCGAAGGTCGGCAGAAGGCCCACGCCGAACGTCGACAGGCCCATGACCAGGATGGTGACGAGGAACGTGTACTTGCGGCCGATCAGGTCGCCGATGCGCCCGAACACGAGGGCGCCGAAGGGGCGGACGAGGAAGCCTGCCGCATAGGCCGCGAAGGCCGACAGCAGGGCCGCCGTCTCGTTGCCCTTGGGGAAGAACAGGGCCGCGAAAAACGGCGCCAGCGTGGCGTAGAGGTAGAAGTCGTACCACTCGAAGACCGTCCCCACGGAGGACGCGACGATCACCAGCCGCTCTTCCTTGCTGATCGGGGCCTTGATTGCCACTTGTTCGGTTGCGATTGCCATATCGGGTTGCCTCCGCGAAAGTCCTTTCGTTGACCGGAATTCAAGGAATGGTGCCGGGGTCGGGCCGCGCGACCCGGGAGTGCGGAATGTGGGGATCCCCCTTTACGGATGGCCGGCGGCGGGGCCGGAACGATGGAATGGGGCGCCTGGAGAGGCCAGGCCGGACGAAACGGGGTTACGGCACGGGATTTCGCGATGAAACCGCCATCACGCGGAAAGATCAGGAGGCTGGAGAAAGGTGGACTGCCCCTAGCTAACGCCTTCGCGGGGAGCGGGTCAAGTCTCTTCCGGCAAGTTTCTTTATCTTTTAGGGAAGGCGGAAAGCCGCATCCCACCTGGATCCTGTCGACCTTCAGATCGTCTTTTATCCGCGCCCGTCCGGCCGGAGGATCCCTATCATGGACCAGGTCCCCTTCCCCGGAACGCCCATGCGCCTCGCCCTTCTGGCCGACATCCACGCCAACCGGCGCGCGCTGGAGGCGTGCCTGGCCCACGCGCGGAACGCCGGAGCGGAGCGGCTGGTGTTCCTCGGAGACTACGTGGGCTACGGGGCGGAACCCGCGGCGGTGGTGGACCGGCTGATGGAGGAGTCCGCCCGGGGAGCCATCGCCATCGCGGGAAACCACGATCGGGCCGTGGCCGACCTGCGCGACGTCATGACCCCCGATGCGGAGACCGCCATGGCCTGGACGCGAGGCCAGTTGGGGCCCGCCGCCCGGGATTTCCTGGAGAGCCTGCCCCTCCGCTTCGAGGACGGCGATCGGCTGTACGTCCACGCCAGCCCCCAGACCTACCCTCCCTGGATCTACATCCGCGAGGGGCGGGATGCGCGGAGGGCGCTGGAGGCCAGCCGGGCCCAGACCATCTACTGTGGCCACACTCACGTGCCCGCGCTCCACGGGATCACCGCCACGGGGCAGCTGGTCTCCTTCGATCCCGTGCCCGGCGTTCCCATCCCCCTCCCTCGCCATCGGCGCTGGCTGACGGTGGTGGGCGCCGTCGGCCAATCCCGGGACGGCAATCCCGCCGCCGCCTACGCGCTGCTGGACACGGCCCGCGCCGAGATCACCCACATGCGCGTCCCCTACGATGTCGAAGCCGCCGCCGCCGCCGTGCTGGAAGCCGGTCTGCCCCCCGCCCTGGCGGAGCGGCTACGGAAGGGGGGCTGACGGTGGTGCCCGAGCGGCTCCGACCGGGCCTTCTCCTGGATGGG
The DNA here is from genome assembly GCF_030845995.1 of Geothrix sp. 21YS21S-4. Taxonomy (NCBI): domain Bacteria; kingdom Pseudomonadati; phylum Acidobacteriota; class Holophagae; order Holophagales; family Holophagaceae; genus Geothrix; species Geothrix sp. 21YS21S-4. The sequence goes on along the minus strand of NZ_CP132719.1, from coordinate 217,492 downwards.
TTCCTCCTGGAGGAACGCATCCACCGCGGGGGGATGGCGGAGTTGTGGGCCGTGTCGCGATCGGACCTGGACCTGCCCCTCCTGATGAAACTGCCCGTCCTGTGCGAGGGCGTGGATCCCGCGGCCATCGTCGGCTTCGAGATGGAGCAGATGATCCTGCCGCGGCTGGAGGGCCCGCACGTCCCCCGTTTCGTCGCCCAGGGTGAAGCCGGAGACCGCCCCCACCTGGTGATGGAGCGGATTCCCGGTCCGTCCCTCCTGCCCGCCCTGCGGAACCTCCCCTGGCCCGCGGCCGACGTCGCCGCGTTGGGGGCCCGCCTGGCCGTCGCGCTGGACGCGCTGCATCGCCAGCACGTCATCCACTTCGACGTGAAGCCTTCCAACCTTCTCCAGCGGCCCACGGGGGAGATCGTCCTGGTGGACTTCGGGCTAGCCCGCCACGCCCAGCTCCCGGACCTGATGGGCGAGGAGTTCCGCCTGCCCTACGGCACCGCGCCCTACATGGCGCCGGAGCAGATCCTCGGCCACCGCAAGGATCCGCGCAGCGACCAGTTCGCCGCCGGCGTCCTGATGTATTTCTTCCTCACGGGCCGGCGCCCCTTCGGCGATCCCCAGCGGCTCCGCGGGCTCAAGCGCCGCCTGTGGCGGGATCCGGTCCCGCCCCGCCGCCTCCGGCCGGACTGCCCACCCTGGCTGCAGGAGGCGATCCTCCGCTGCCTGGAAGTCCATCCCGCCTGGCGCTATCCCACCGCCGCCCAGCTCGCCCTGGCATTGGCGGAACCCGGGCAGGTGACGCTCACCGCCCGGTCGGAGAAGCTCCGGCAGGATCCCTTCACCGCGGTCCTGCGCCGCCGGTTCGCGGATCCGCAGCACTTCGTGAGCGCAGCGAGCGCGCCGGCCCGCTCCGATGGCGACGCCCCGATCCTGGCGGTGGCCGTCGACCTGTCGGCGGAAGGAGCGCCCATCGCGGAGCAGCTCCGCGCCATGGTCGCCCGCATGCTCCCGGCCCTTCCGGGCGCGCGGGTGGCCTGCCTCAACGTCCTGAAGCAGGGGCGGATCAGCCTGGACCCGACCCTTGACGCCCAGGGACGGAACATCCACCTCCAGCGCCTGCTGGAGCTGAAGGCCTGGGGAGTGGGTCTGGGCCTGGAGGAGGGCCGCATCAGCTTCCATGTCCTGGAATCCCCCGATCCCGCCGCCGCCATCTTGCAGTACGCCAGCGCCAACCACGTGGACCACATCGTGATCGGGGCCCGGGCCAGCTCCCTCCGCCGGACGCTCCTGGGCAGCGTCTCCAGCCAGGTGGCCGCCCAGGCGAGCTGCACGGTGACGGTGGTGCGCTCCCGTCCCCAGGGCCGGACGCCACTCCCGGAAAAGGAAGCGGAGGAATCGGACGCGCCGTGGACCGTGGGCTGAGCGTACGCGAAACCGCCCCGGCAAGCCGGGGCGGTTCCCTGATGCGGCGGAATGCTACTCCGCGTCCTCGGCCTTGGGCTCGGGGAGGGTGTAGTCCACGAACTCGATGAGGGCCATGTCGGCCGCGTCGCCGAGGCGGTGGCCCATCTTGAGGATGCGGGTGTAGCCGCCGGGGCGGTTTTCGAAGCGCTTGCGGAAGTCGGCGCCGAAGAGCTTCTGGACGGCGTCCTTGCTTCCCAGGCGGGCCATCGCCAGGCGGCGATTGGCCACGCTGTCGGTCTTCGCGAGGGTGATGAAGGGTTCCACGAAGCCGCGAAGCTCCTTGGCCTTCACCAGGGTGGTCTCGATGCGCTCGCTCTGGATCAGGGCGGTCGCCAGGTTCTTCATGAGGGCCTTGCGCTGGTTGGTGGTGCGGCCCAGGCGCTTGCCGGAAACGTTGTGACGCATGGGGGCTCCTTACACTTCCTGCTCGAGCCGCATTCCGAGGGAGAGACCGATGCGAGCGAGCTCGTCCTTGATCTCCTGGAGCGACTTCTTGCCGAAGTTCTTGGTTTTCATCAACTCGGCCTCGGTCCGCTGGACCAGCTCGCCGATGGTGGTGATGTTCGCGTTGCGGAGGCAGTTGTTCGCCCGCACGGAGAGCTCAAGCTCCTCGACGGACTTGCCGAGCCAGGTGTTGGCGGCCTCGCTGCCGAGGGTCGCCCCGCCCATTTCCATCTCAGTGAAGTCCTCGTCCTGGCGGGCGAACACGAGGAAGTGGTCGCGCAGGATGAGGGCCGCGTCAGAGACGGCTTCCTTGGGATTGACGGCGCCGTTGGTCCACACCTGGAGCGTGAGCTTCTCGTAGTCGGTGCTCTGACCCACGCGGGCGGGCTCCACGATGTAGTTCACGCGGACGATGGGGCTGTGGTTGGCGTCCATGGGGATGAAGCCGATGCCCAGGCTCTCGTCATGGTTGCGGTCCGCGGTGACGAAACCGCGGCCCATGCGGACCACCATCTCGACTTCCAGCTCGCCCTCTTCGCCGAGCGTGGCGATGTGGATGTTGGGATCCACGACCTCCACGTTCTGGTTGCAGCGGATGGCGGCGGAAGTCACCGCGCCCTCGCCCTTGGCGGAGATGGTCACCGTCTGGGGCTCGCTGCTGTGCAGCTTGAAGGGCACTTCCTTGAGGTTCAGGAGGACGTGGGTGATGTCCTCCCAGACCCCGGGAAGGGTCGTGAACTCGTGCATGACGCCCTTGATCCGGACGTTCGTGACAGCCGCGCCCTGGATGCTGCTGAGCAGCACCCGGCGCAGGCTGTGCCCGACGGTCGTGGCGAAGCCACGCTCGAAGGGGTAGGCCACGAACTCTCCGTAGGAGTCCGTGAGGGACCCGGGGGTCACCTCCGCGAATCGCGGCCTCTGGAAATCGCTGAGGTTCAGCATCCTGCCCCCTTACTTGGAATACAGTTCAACGATCAGCTGCTCGTTGATGTCCAGAGTGATGTCTTCGCGGGTCGGGGTGGCGAGCACCTGACCCTTGAAGGCGGCGGCGTCCAGGGAAAGCCACTTGGGAATGCCGCGTCCGGCGGAGGTCTCGACGGAGGACTTGACCCCGTCGTTCTCGCGGGCGCGCCGACCCAGCTCCACCGCCTGCCCAGGCTTGACCTGGAAGGAGGGGATGTCCACTCGCTTGCCGTTGATCTGCACGTGGCCGTGCATGACCATCTGGCGGGCCGTGGCGCGGCTGGACGCGAAGCCCAGGCGGTAGACCACGTTGTCCAGGCGGCACTCGAGGAACCCGAGCAGGTTGTGGCCGGTGACGCCCTTCTTGGCGTCGGCCTTCTCGAAGTAGTGGCGGAACTGCTTCTCAAGCACACCGTAGATGCGCTTGACCTTCTGCTTCTCGCGGAGCTGGAGGGCGTAGCCCGTGGGCTTCTTGATCTTGCCGGCGCCGTGCTGGCCGGGGATCTTGCCCTTGCGGGTCTCGAACGAGCACTTTTCCTTGTAGCAGCGCTCGCCCTTGAGGTAGAGCTTCATGCCCTCGCGGCGGCAGAGGCGGCAAACGGCGTCTGTGTAACGTGCCATGTCTCTCCTCCTCTCTTAAACCCGGCGCCGCTTGGGCGGCCGGCAGCCGTTGTGGGGGATGGGGGTGACGTCGCGGATACTGGTCACCTGGATGCCGGCGGCGTTGAGGGCGCGGATCGCGCTCTCACGGCCGGCTCCGGGGCCCTTGACGCGAACGTCGACCGAGCGGACGCCCTGCTCCTTGGCGGCTTCGGCGGCGATGCCGGCGGCCACCTGGGCTGCGAAGGGCGTGCCCTTGCGGGTGCCGCGGAAGTTCTGGTTGCCGCTGGAAGCCCAGCAGAGCATGTTCCCCATCGGATCAGAGATGGAGATGATCGTGTTGTTGAAGGACGCCTGGACGTGAGCCACGCCGTGGGGGACGTTCTTCTTTTCCTTCTTCTTGACCACCTTCTTGCCGGCGGTCCGGGTCTGGGTCTTGGCCATGTGCTCCTCGCCTTACTTCTTCTTGCCGGCCACGGTGCGCCGCTTGCCCTTGCGGGTGCGGGCGTTGGTATGCGTGCGCTGACCGCGGACGGGCAGGCCCTTCCGGTGGCGCAGGCCCCGGTAGCACCCGATGTCCATGAGCCGCTTGATGTCGAGCGCGATGTTCTTGCGGAGGTCGCCCTCCACCGTCTCTTCCGCGGTGATGACGCGGCGGATGCGGCCGACTTCGTCCTCGGTCAGATCCCGAACCTTGGTGCCGAAGTCAACCTTCGCGCGGGTCAGGATGCTGTGCGCCTTGGCGCGGCCGATGCCGAAAATGTAGGTGAGCGCGATCTCGATGCGCTTGCCGATGGGCAGATCAATGCCTGAAATGCGTGCCATCGTGTCTCCTTAACCCTGACGCTGCTTGTGCTTGGGGTTCTTCTTGCAGATGATCCGGTTGATGCCTTCGCGCCGGACCACTTTGCAGTGCTCGCACAGCTTCTTGATGGAGGGCCGAACTTTCATGGTGTCCTCTCGTTTCGTTTACTTGAATCGGTAGATGATGCGGCCACGGGACAGGTCGTAGGGCGTGACTTCCACGAGGACCCGGTCACCGGGAAGGATGCGGATGAAGTTCTTGCGCATCTTTCCGCTGATGTGCGCCAGCACCTGGTGCTTGTTCTCCAGTTCGACCCGGAAGACGGCGTTGGGCAAGGCCTCGACCACTGTGGCTTCGAGCTCAATGGCTTCTTCTTTGCTCAAGCGCGTTCTCCGAAGACGTGACGCAGCGATTCAAACACCAGCTCCGGGGCGCGATTGCCATCCACGCTCCGGAAGGTCGGCCGATGCTTGTAGAAGCCGAGGAGCGGCTGGAAGGTCGAGTTGAACTCGCCCATCCGGCTCCGGAAGGCCTCGGAGGTGTCGTCGGAACGGTGCTTCAGGGGACTTCCGCACACGTCGCAGACACCGGCCTGCCTGGGGGGCTTGGATTCCAGGTGGTAGATGGCGCCGCAGGCATTGCTGCTGCAGACGCGCCGGCCCACCACGCGGGCTTCCAGCACCTCCTGGGGGACTTCGACCAGCACCACGTGACCCACCTTCATGCCCTTGGAGGAGAGGAAGTCTTCCAGGGCCTGAGCTTGCTGCAGGGTGCGGGGATAGCCGTCGAACAACACGTCAGAGCTTTCGTCCAGCAGCCGCGCGAAGACCAGGCCGTTGACGGTGTCGTCGTCCACCAGTTTGCCCTCGGCCATGATGGCTTTCGCCCTCAGGCCGATCTCCGTCCCTTTCGAGACGGCATCTCTCAGAATGTCACCGGTAGACAGGTGAGTCAAAGAGAATGTTTCCACCAGGCGCTTGGCCTGGGTGCCCTTGCCGGAGCCGGGGGCTCCGAGCAGGATGTGCGCCGTGAGGCTCATGCCGCCCCTCCGCGGGCCGAGCGGCCGCGGATGCGGCCCTTCTCGAGGAACCCGTCGTAGCGGCGCATGACCAGCAGGCTTTCCAGCTGGGCCGCGCTGTCCATGGCCACGCCCACCACGATCAGCAGGCTGGTGCCGCCGAAGTAGAAGTTGAGGCCCTGGATGTTGTTGGTGATGAGCAGGGGCACGAGGGAAACCAGGGCGAGGTAGATCGCGCCCACGAAGGTCAGCTTGGACAGGATCCCGTCCATGAAGACGCTGGTTTCCTTGCCCGGCCGGATGCCGGGAATGTAGCCCCCGGACCGCTTCATGTTCTCGGCGGTCTCATCGGGGTTGAACACGATGCTGGTGTAGAAGAAGGCGAAGAAGATCACCACGCTCACGAAGACCGGCGTGTAGACCCAGAAATGCGTCTGGGGGCTCACGTAGGCGGCCGCCTTGGCCAGCCATTCCCACCGCGTGAACTGGGCGATGGTGGCCGGGAAGAAGATCACCGAGCTGGCGAAGATGACGGGCATCACGCCGGCGGTGTTCAGCTTCAGGGGCATGTAGCTGCTTCGCTGGCTGGACATCCCGGCCGAATCCGCCCGGCGGGCGTAGTGGATGGGGATCCGCCGGTAGGCGTTCTCCACCATCACCACCGCCAGCAGGACCACGATCATCGCCGCGATGAGCAGGATGAAGATGCCCGGAGGCGGAACGTTCGGGGCGTTCCTGAGCGACTGGGCGATCATCACGCTCAGCGTGGTCACGCCCTGGGGCAGGCCCGCCACGATGCCCGCGAAGATCAGCAGGGAGATCCCGTTCCCGATGCCCCGTTCCGTGATCTGCTCGCCGATCCACATGACGAACAGCGTGCCCACGGACAGGGTGAAGGCCGCCAGGAGGCGGAACCCCGTCGGAGAGAGGGAACTGGTCACCACCTCGAGGCCAGGCGCGTTCTGGCTCTGGGCCAGGGACGCGATGCCAAGGCCCTGGACGAAGGCCAGGAGCACGGTGAGGTAGCGGGTCCACTGGTTGATCTTCTGCCGGCCGGCCTCGCCTTCCTTCTTCTGGAGGTTCTCCAGATAGGGCACCACCGCCCCCATCAACTGCAGCACGATGCTGGCCGTGATGTAGGGGGCGATGCCGAGGGCGAAGACCGAGAACTTCTTGAACGCGCCGCCGGAGAACAGATCGACGACGTCGAACAGCCCGCCGCCCCCGCGGCGGAGGGCCGCCTGCAGGTTCTCGGCGTTCACCCCGGGCACGCTGACGTGCACGCCCAGCCGGTAGATGGCCAGGAGGATCAGGGTGAAGAGGAGCCGCTTGCGCAGCTCCGGAATGGCGAAGAGGTTCTTGAGGCGACTCATCGTCCGTTACTCGGCCGACTTCGCGCTGGACTCCTGGGCGCGGGGTTCCTGAATGGTGCCGCCCTTGGCCAGGATGGCTTCACGGGCGCCCTTGGTAATCCGGTCGGCCACGACGTTCACCTTGGTGGTGAGTTCGCCGCTGGCCAGCACCACGATCTTCTCGACGCGGGAGTTCACCAGCTTCTTGGCGCGGAGCGCCTCGAGGGTGACCGTCTCCCCATCCTTGAAGTGGATGGAGATGAGGCTGAGGGTGATCTCCTTGGTCTCGGGAGCGAAGATGTTGGTGAAGCCGCGCTTGGGCAGGCGACGGACGAGGGGCATCTGGCCGCCCTCGAAACCGCGCTTGCTGCGGTAGCCGGAGCGGGACTTCTGGCCCTTTTCGCCGCGGCCGGAGGTCTTGCCCAGGCCGGAGCCCTTGCCGCGCCCGAGGCGCTTCCGAGTCTTGGTGGCGCCCTCAGCGGGCTTGAGTTCGTTGAGCTTCATGACCTACCCCTTCACCTTAACGTCGATGAGATGAGGAACGAGCTTGACCATCCCGTGGACGTTGGGGGTGTATTCGCATTCGCGGGTATCGCCGGGCCGCTTCAGACCGAGGGTCTGCATGAAGGCGCGGTGCTTGGGAGTGGTGCAGATGATGGAGCGCTTGAGGGTCAGCACCACCTGCTTGCCGATGAACTGCGACATGTTAAACCTCCGCCTGGTCCAGGCCCCGGTTGGTCAGGACCGTGTAGGGATCCATGAGGCCCTTCAGCCCCTCGAACGTGGCGCGAACCACGTTGTGGGGATTGGAGGAGCCCAGGCTCTTCGTCATCACGTTGTGGACGCCGGCGGCCTCCATGATGGCGCGCACCGCGGCGCCGGCGATGATGCCGGTGCCCTCGGGGGCCGGCTTCAGCAGCACGCTGCCGGAGCCGAAGATGCCCGTCACCGGGTGCGGCAGGCTGCCGTTCGGGGTGAGGGGAACCCTGATCATGTTGCGCTTGGCGCTCTCGATGCCCTTCTTGATGGCGGAGGGCACTTCGAGGGCCTTGCCGAGGCCGAAGCCGACCTTGCCGTTGCCGTCGCCCACGACCACCAGCGCGGAGAAGGAGAAGTTCTTGCCCCCCTTTACCACCTTGGTGACGCGGCCCACGTAGATGACCTGGTCCTTGAATTCCCCGGCTTCGGAGTTGCGGGTTTCTTTGTTGTCCTTGAGCTCTGCAGTCGCCATGGTGATCCCCTAGAACTGGAGCCCGGCTTCGCGGGCGCTGTCAGCCAGCGCCTTGACGCGGCCGTGGTAGACGTAGCCGTTCCGGTCGAACACCACGGAGGTGATGCCCTTCTCCTTCAGGCGGGCGGCAATGCTCGCACCGACGGCCTTGGCGGCCTCGATGTTGGCGCCGTTCTTGAGCGAGCCGCGGAGATCCTTCTCCAGGCTGCTGGCGGAAGCCAGGGTGATGCCCTTGGTGTCATCCACCGCCTGCACGTAGATCCGCTTCAGGCTCTTGTAGATGGTGAGGCGGGGACGCTCCGGGGTGCCGCTCACGCGGCCGCGGATGCGGGCCTTGGTCTTGTCACGTCGAATGTTGATGTCGTTCGCCATGGGTTCCCCTTACTTCCCGGTCTTGCCGGCCTTGCGGCGGATGACTTCGCCGGTGTACATGACGCCCTTGCCCTTGTACGGCTCGGGCTTGCGGAACTTCCGGATGTCGGCGGCGACCTGGCCCACCAGCTGCCGGTCGATGCCGGTCACGACGATGTGGGTGGTCTTCTCGACGGCCATCTGGATGCCGGCGGGCGCCTCGTACTTGATGGGGTGGCTGTAGCCCAGCTCGAGGTTGAGCTTGGCCCCGTCCATGGCGGCCTTGTAGCCGACGCCGACGATGTCCAGTTCCTTCTTCCAGCCGTCGGTCACGCCGATGACGGCGTTGCCGAGCAGGGCGCGGGTGAGGCCGTGGTAGGCCCGGGTCTGGGCTTCGTCATTGGCGCGGGTGAGGTTCACGGAGTCGGCCTGGACGTCGAGCGTGATCCCCGCGGGGATCGGGCAGGTGAGCTTGCCCTTGGCGCCCTCGACGACGGCCTCGGACCCGGTGACGGTGACCTTCACGCCCTTGGGCAGTGTCACGGGCTTCTTTCCGATTCGAGACATGGTGGATTCCTTAGATGAGGGCGGAGGTTCCGCCCATTTCAGGATTGGGTTACCAGACGTGGGCGAGGACTTCGCCGCCGACGTTCTGCTTCTTGGCGTCCTTGCCCGTCAGGAGACCCTTCGGGGTGGACACGATGGCGATGCCGAGGCCCCCGTTCACGTCGGGGATCTCCTGCGCGCCGGAGTAGATGCGAAGGCCGGGACGGGACACGCGGCGCAGGCCGTGGATCACGTTCTCCTTGTCCTTCACGTACTTCAGGTTGAGGATCAGGTACTCGCGGCCCTCGTGCTCCACCTGCTTGTAGGAGTGGATGTAGCCCTCCTGCTTCAGGATGCCGCAGAGGCCGGCCTTGATCTTGGACGCGGGGACGACGACGGCATCGTGACCGGCCATGATGCCGTTGCGAATGCGCGTGAGGTAGTCAGCGATGGGATCGGTATGCATGGTCCCCTCTCCTTACCAGCTGGACTTCTGGACGCCCGGCAGCTCGCCGTTGAGGGCGAACTTGCGGAAGCACAGACGGCAGAGTTCAAACTTGCGCATGAAGCCCCGAGGCCGGCCGCAGCACTTGCAGCGGTTGCGGTGCTGGGTCGAGAACTTCGGCTTGCGCGAATCCTTGACGATCTTGGAAATCTTGGCCATCGGTATGATCTCCTTAGCCTATTTGCGGAAGGGCATACCGAGGTGGGCGAGCAGGGCCCGCGCTTCGGCGTCGTTGGCGGCGGTGGTCACGAACGTGATGTTCATGCCCTTCATCTTGTCCACCTTGGAGTAGTCGATCTCCTGGAAGATCAACTGGTCCTTGAGGCCGAGGGTGTAGTTGCCGCGGCCGTCGAAGGACTTGGTGGGCACGCCGCGGAAGTCGCGGACGCGGGGAAGGGAAAGGCTGACGAGGCGGTCGAAGAACTCCCACATGCGGGGACCGCGCAGGGTCACCATGCAGGCGATGGGCATCCCGGCGCGCAGCTTGAACTGCGCGACGCTCTTCTTGGCCTTGCGCACGACGGCCTTCTGGCCGGCGATGGCGGTCAGCTCGTCCACGGCCACATCCAGGACCTTGATGTTCTGGATGGCGTCGCCGACGCCCATGTTGATGACGATCTTCTGCAGGCGGGGAACCTGCATGGCGGAGGAGAATGCGAATTCCTCCGTGAGCTTCGACACCACCTCCTGGTGGTAGCGAGCCTTGACGCGGGGCTCCGCGTGGCCTTGCGTGGCAGTCATGGATTCCTCCATTTCCGTGGGGCGGCTATGCCCCAGGGGTTCGGGAGAGCGAGGGGGCTTGGGACGGCGGTCCGGCCCGTTTCCCCCCAACCTCAGTTGTCATGGCGCGGGATGCGCCCTGGAAACTCCGCCCCGCGCACGGGACAGAATGAACATTCTTGCACAGAAGCCGTTTCCGCAGAAATCAAATTCCCAGGAAAACAGTGAGTTCGGAGCGGGCTCAGCCCGTTCCGAACCCGGGGGTCCGGGGGCGTGCGCATAGCGCAACCCCCCGGAGAACATTACGCCCGCTTGCGGGTGCCCTTGCCGGTCGTGGGGTCGAGCAGCATGACGTTGGAGGCGTGGATGGGGGATTCCTTCTCCACGATTCCGCCGCCCTCGCCGGTCTGGGGATTGGGCTTGGTGGCCTTCTTGATCACGTTGAGCCCGGCCACGACCACCCGGTTGGTGGAGGGGCTGACCTTGGTGATGGTTCCGGTCTTGCCCTTTTCCTTGCCGGCGATGACGACGACCTGGTCGCCCTTCTTGAGCTTCATCTTGGTGGTGGTGACTTCCATTACAGCACCTCAGGGGCGAGGGAGACGATCTTCATGTACTTCCGCTCGCGGAGCTCGCGGGCCACGGGGCCGAAGACGCGGGTCCCGACGGGCTCGCCATCCTTCTTGATGATGACGGCGGCGTTCTCGTCGAAGCGGATGTAGGAGCCGTCCTTGCGGCGGTAGGCCTTGCGCTGGCGGACGATCACCGCCTGCACCACGGCCTTCTTCTTGACGGTGCCGCCGGGGATCGCTTCCTTGACGGAGGCGGTGATCACGTCGCCGAGCTGGGCGATCTTGCCGACGCCCCCGCCCAGGGGCAGGATGCAGCAGATCTTCTTGGCGCCGGAATTGTCGGCGACGGTGAGCATGGTTCCCATCTGGATCATGTGAGCTCCTTACTCGCCGGCCTTCTGGACGATCTCGAGGACCATCCAGCGCTTGCGCTTGGAAAGGGGGCGGGTCTCCACGATCTTGACCGTATCGCCGATGGCGCAGGCGTTGGTCTCGTCGTGAGCCATGAACTTGGCGGTCTGCTTGACCGTGCGGTGGTAGAGCGGGTGCTGGAACTTGCGCTCCACCTTCACCACCACGGTCTTGTCGGCCTTGTTGGAGACCACGACGCCGTTGCGGATCATCTTGTTTTCGAGGCTCATGGGATCTCCTAGGCCAGCTTGGTAGCCAGGGCGGTTTTGACGCGGGCGAGTTCCCGGCGAGTCTTGCGGATCTCGGCGGTGTTCTCGACCTGGCCCACGGCGTGCTGGAAGCGGAGGGTGAAGCGCTTGGCGGCCAGTTCGGCCTCCAGCTGCGCGAGCTCCTCGACGCTCTTGCCGGTCAATTCGGAAAAGGGATTCTTCTTGGACATGGCTCTCACTCCTCCGGCGGCGTGCGGCTGACGAATTCGGACGCCACGGACAACTTCATCTGGGCGAGCCGCAGGGCTTCGCGCGCGATTTCCTCGGTGACCCCTTCCATTTCGAAGAGGATGCGACCGGGGCGGATCACCGCCACCCAGCCGTCCGGAGCTCCCTTGCCGGAACCCATGCGGGTTTCCGCGGGCTTCGACGTGGTGGGCCGATCGGGGAAGATGCGGATCCAGATCTTGCCGCCGCGCTTGATGTGGCGGGTCATGGCGATACGGGCGGCTTCGATCTCGCGGTTCGTGAGCCAGCAGTGCTCCATCGCCTTGAGGCCGAAATCGCCGAAGGCGAGATCATTGCCGCGGGTGGCGACGCCGCGCGTGCGGCCCTTCTGGGTTTTGCGGTTCTTGACCTTCTTGGGCATCAGCATAGGGTCACCTCAGCGCTTCACGGTCTCGGCAACCTGGTCGCCCAGGTTCACCCAAACCTTGATGCCGATGATCCCGTAGGTCGTGCGGGCCTCGGCGAAACCGTAGTCAACGCCCGCGCGGATGGTCTGCAGGGGCATCTGGCCGGAGAGGTAGTCCTCGGTCCGGGCGATCTCGGCGCCGTTCAGGCGGCCGGAGACCTTGATCTTGAAGCCCTTGGCGCCGAAGCGGATCGCGGCTTCCTCAGCCTTGCGCATCGCGCGGCGGAAGGCGATGCGGCGCTCGAGCTGCTGGGCCACGCCCTCGGCCACGAGCTGGGCATCGACTTCAGGCTTCTTGATCTCCTGGATGTCGACGGACACGGGGCGGTTCAGGCGCTTCTGGAGGTCTTCGCGCAGCTTGTCGATCTCGGCGCCCTTGCGGCCGATCACGATGCCGGGGCGGGCGGTGAAGATGCGCACGGTGACCTTGTCCGCGGCGCGCTCGATGTCGATCTTCGAGATCATCGCGTTGAGGCTGTGCAGCTGTTTCTTCAGTTCGCGGCGCAGCTTGAGATCCTCGTGCAGCAGCGCGGAGTACTCGCGCTTGGAGAACCACTTGCTGTGCCAGTTCTTCTGATGGACGAGGCGGAACCCGTACGGGTGGACCTTCTGACCCATGACTACTCCTCCCCGGCCGCGGCGAGCTGGATGGTGATGTGGCAGGTGCGCTTCTGGACCCGGTAGGCCCGGCCCATGGGCGCAGGGCGGACGCGCTTCATGCGGAAGCCCTCGTCCACGAAGGCGGTCTTCACCATCAGGGCGTCGGGGTTGACGGAGGGATTCTTGTCGATGGCGTTGGCCACGGCGGAATCCAGGAGCTTGCGGATGGGGGCGGCGGCGTACTTCTTGGCCTGGGTGAGAACCCACTGGGCCTCGCCGACCTGCTTGCCGCGAATCATGTCCACCACGAGGCGGGCCTTCTGGGCCGAGCCGCGCAGGTGGCGAACGGTGGCGGTGGAAACGATCTCAGCCATCGTCACTTCCCCTTCGCCTTGGTGTCAGCCTTGCCCGCGTGCCCCTTGAAGGTGCGGGTCAGGGCGAATTCGCCCAGCTTGTGGCCGATCATGTTCTCGGTGACATACACAGGAATGAACTTGTTGCCGTTGTGAACGGCGAGGGTCAGTCCGATCATCTGCGGAACGACCGTCGAACGGCGGGACCAGGTCTTGATCACGCGCTTGTCGTTGGCCGCCTGGGCGACTTCCACCTTCTTCTGGAGGTGGGCGTCAATGAACGGGCCTTTTTTCAGGGAACGTGCCATTGTCGGGCCTCCTAGTTGATCCGCTTGACGATGAACTTGTCCGTGCGCCGGTTGCCGCGGGTCTTGTAACCGCGCGTCGGCTGACCCCAAGGGGTCACGGGGTGGCGTCCGCCGGAGGTGCGGCCTTCGCCGCCGCCGTGCGGGTGGTCGACGGGGTTCATCACCACGCCTCGGACGGTCGGGCGGATGCCCTTCCAGCGGGTGCGGCCGGCCTTGCCGAGCTGCACGTTCTCGTGCTGGAGGTTGCCGACGGTCCCGATGGTCGCGTAGCACTCCAGGTGGATCTTGCGGATCTCGCCGGAGGGCATGCGGAGCTGGGCGTAGTCGTCTTCCTTCGCCACGAGCTGGGCGAAGGTGCCGGCGGCGCGGGCGATCTGGCCGCCCTTGCCCGGCTTCATCTCGATGTTGTGCACGGTGTTGCCGACCGGGATGTTGCGCAGGGGGAGCGCGTTGCCCACCAGGATGTCGGCGTTCTTGCCGGCCACCACGGTGCGGCCCACTTCGAGGCCGTCGGGGGCCAGGATGTAGCGCTTCTCGCCGTCCGCGTAGACCAGCAGGGCGATGCGGGCGGTGCGGTTGGGGTCGTACTCGATGGTGGCCACCTTGGCGGGCACTTCGAGCTTGTTGCGCTTGAAGTCGATGATGCGGTACTGGCGCTTGTGGCCCCCGCCGATGTGGCGGGTGGTGATCCGGCCGGTGTTGGAACGGCCGCCAGTGCGGTTCTTCTTGGCGATCAGGGAGCGCTCGGGGGCGTCCGTGGTGATCTCCTCGAAGCCGAACTTGGACATGCCGCGCTGACCGGGGGTCGTGGGCTTGAGCTGCTTGATGCTCATGGTTGTCCTCTTGCCTCAGGGTTGAAAAGGGCGGGCGATAGTGGGCAAAGCTTGTCCGTCCGCCATAGGAGATGCGTCGTCGCCTACTCGGCCGCGGGGGCGCCTTCGGCGAGCTCGACGTAGGCCTTCTTCCGGGGGCCGGAGGTCCCCACGAAGCGGCCCAGGCGCTTGGTCCGGCTGGGGATCCGCACGGTGCGGATGGCCTTCACCTTGGACTGGAGCAGGAGCTCCACGGCTTCCTGGATCTGGTGCTTGGTGGCCCAGGTGGCGACTTCGAACACCTGGATGTTCTTTTCCCGCAGGATCTGGCCCTTCTCCGTGAGGAGGGGCTTGCGGATCACGTCGAAGATCTTGGTCATGGCTTCACCACTTCCTGGAGGGCCAGGACGGCTTCCTTGGAGAAGATCACCTGGTCGTACTTGAGGAGCTCATAGACGTTGACGCCCAGGCTCTCGATGGTCTGCAGCTTGGGGTTGTTGCCGGCGGCCATGGAGAGCTTCTCGCTGGCCTCGGTGCCCACCAGGAGGGCGGAACCGGTGATGCCGAGCTTGCCGAGGGTCTGAATGAAGGCCTTGGTCTTGTGGGACGCGATGTCCCAGTTCTCGACCACCGTCACCTGGCCGCTCGCCAGCTTGGCGGACAGCGCGTTGCGCAGGGCCGCGCGGCGGGCCTTCTTGGGGAAGGCGTAGTCGTAGGAACGGGGGTGGGGACCATGGACGGTGGCGCCGCCCTTCCACAGCGGGCTGCGGATGGAGCCCATGCGGGCGCGGCCGGTGCCCTTCTGCTTCCACAGCTTCTTGCCGGAGCCGCTGACTTCCCACTTGTCCTTGGTCTTGGCGGTGCCGGCGCGGCGCTTCGCCAGGAAGTGGCGGACCGCTTCCCAGATCAGGTGCTGGTTCAGGTCCTCGAGCTTGAACACCTCGGGCAGGAGATCGACAGTGCCGACCGACTGGTTGTCGAAGTTGACGACGGGGTGCTGGAACGCTGCCATCCTAGGCCTCCTGCTTGATGACGATGTACCCACCCTTGGGGCCGGGGACGGCGCCCTTGATGAGCAGCAGGTTGTTCTCGACGTCCACCTTGGCGATCTCCAGGTTGCGGACGGTCACCTGGGCATCGCCCATGTGGCCGGCCATGCGCATTCCGGGGAACACGCGGCTGGGGTAGCTGGATCCGCCGATGGAGCCGGGAGCGCGGTGGAACATGGAGCCGTGGGTCGCGCGGCCGCCGGCGAAGTGGTGCCGCTTGATGACGCCGGCGAAGCCCTTGCCCTTGCTGATGCCGGTGACGTTCACCTTGGTCTTCGCCTCGAAGGCGCTCGCCAGGACGCTATCGCCGGGCTGGGCGGCACTGGAGGCATCCACCTTGATCTCGCGGATGACGCGAAGCGGGGCGATGCCCAGCTTCTCGCAGTGGCCCTTCTCAGCCTTGGAGGCGCGCTTGCCGCCGTTGGGGTCCACGAAGCCGATCTGCACGGCCTCGTAGCCGTCCTTGGCGGACGTCTTGCGCTGAACGATGACGCAGGGACCGGCCTGGATGACGGTCACCGGGACGATCTGCCCCTGCTCATTGAAGATCTGGGTCATTCCCAGCTTCTTGCCGATGATTCCTTTGGACATGTCTTCTCCCCTCCCTTACCGGTTGCCCTGGCGGCTGAAGACCTTGATCTCGACGTCGACACCCGCGGGGAGGTCGAGGCGCATCAAGGTGTCCACGGTGTTCTGAGTCGGATTCAGGATGTCGAGCAGCCGCTTGTGCGTGCGGATCTCGAACTGATCGCGGCTCTTCTTGTCCACGTGGGGGGAACGGTTCACGGTGTACTTGTTCGTCCGGGTGGGCAGGGGAATGGGCCCGGCCACCTGGGCGCCCGTGCGCTTGGCCGTGTCCACGATCTCGCGGGTGCTCTGGTCGAGCAGACGGTGATCGAAGGCACGCAAACGGATGCGGATGTTGTCTTTCATGCTCACTCCATTGGGACGGCAGACCCGTCCATAGACGTGGGGCGTTGACCGCCCAAGTGGATCCATCCCGGAAACGGGGACAGGGCTGATCAGCATAACAAAAGCCGCTGTAAATTCAACGGCTTTTTAGAAGAACGCACGACCTCCCGGAGGAGGAAGCGGTGGATCAGGAGGCCCGGCAACCCGAAGGTTCGAAGAACGGCCTCACCCCGAGAGGGGCTAGAACTGCAGGTAAAACAAGAATGCTTGAAGTTGTCAGCATCGAGGGACCGGCTTTGCCAGACCGAGATGCGGGGGTGCGGGGGTGTTCGCGCAGCGTCAGCGGAGCGTGGAACCCCCGCCGATTACTTGGCGCCCTTGACCTTGGCCACGATCTCTTCGGCCACGTTGCGGGGCGCTTCCTCGTAGTGCGAGAACTGCATGGTGTAGTTGCCGCGGCCCTGGGTCATGCCGCGCAGGGTGGTGGAGTAGGCGAACATCTCGGCGAGGGGCACCTTGGCGGTGACCACCTTGGAGCCCGCGCGGTCCTCCATGTTCTCGATGCGGCCGCGGCGGCTGTTCAGGTTGCCGATGACGTCGCCCATGTAATCCTCGGGGACCACGACCTCGACGGCCATGATCGGCTCGAGGATCACGGGGGAGGCCTTCTCGCAGCCCGCCTTGAAGCCCATGGAGCCGGCGATCTTGAACGCCATTTCGTTGGAGTCCACGTCGTGGTAGCTGCCGTCGAAGATGGTGACCTTGATGTCGACGCAGGGGTAGCCCGCGAGGACGCCGGACTGCATGGCTTCCTGGATGCCCTGGTCGGTGGGCTTGATGTATTCCTTGGGAACCACGCCGCCCTTGATGTCGTTGACGAACTCGTAGCCCTTGCCGGCCTCGTTGGGCTCGATGATGAGCTTGACGTGGCCGTACTGGCCGCGACCGCCGGACTGACGCACGAACTTGCCTTCGGCTTCGACCCGCTTCCGAATCGTCTCGCGGTAGGCCACCATCGGCTTGCCCACGTTGGCCTCGACCTTGAACTCGCGCATCATGCGGTCGACGATGATCTCGAGGTGGAGCTCGCCCATCCCGGCGATGATCGTCTGGTTGGTCTCGGGATCGGTCTTCACCTTGAAAGTGGGATCCTCCTGGGCCAGGCGGCTGAGGGCGACGCCCATCTTCTCCTGGTCGGCCTTGGTCTTGGGCTCGATGGCCACCTGGATCACGGGATCGGGGAAGTCCATGGACTCCAGGATCACGGGGTGGTTCTCGTCGCAGATGGTCTGCCCGGTGAGGACATCCTTGAGGCCCACGGCAGCGCCGATGTCGCCGGTGCGGACTTCCTCGATGTCCTCGCGCTTGTTCGCGTGCATCTGGAGGAGGCGCCCGATGCGCTCGCGGCGGCCCTTGGCGGGGTTGTAGACGCCGGAACCGGCGGCCAGCACGCCCGAATAGACGCGCAGGAAGGCCAGCGAACCCACGAAGGGATCGGCCATGATCTTGAAGATGAGGGCGCTGAAAGGCTCGCTGTCGTCAGCCTTGCGCTCGGCCTCGTTGCCATCCTCGTCCACGCCCTTGATGGCCGCGATGTCGAGGGGCGAAGGCATGTAGCTCACCACCGCGTCGAGCATGGGCTGGACGCCCTTGTTCTTGAAGGCGGAGCCGCACATCATCGGCGTGAAGGTCAGGTTGATGCAGCCCTTGCGGATGCCCGTGCGGACCTCGTCCTCGGTCAGCTCTTCGCCGCCCAGGTACTTGTCCATCAGGGTGTCGTCGGTCTCGGCGACCATTTCGATCATCTTCTCGCGCCACTCCTTGGCGGTCTCCACCAGATCGGCGGGGATCTCACCGTAGAGGACCTTGAAGCCCTTGTCGGCCTCGTCGAAGGTGAGGGCCTTCATCATCACGAGATCGACCACGCCCTTGAACTCGTCCTCGGCGCCGATGGGGATCTGGATGGGCATGGGGCGCGCCTTCAGGCGGCTCTGCATCATCTCCACCACCCGGAAGAAGTTCGCGCCGGGGCGGTCCATCTTGTTCACGAAGGCCATGCGGGGCACGCCGTACTTGTCGGCCTGGCGCCACACGGTCTCGGACTGGGGCTCGACGCCGCCCACGGCGCAGAACACGGCGCAGGCACCGTCGAGGACGCGCAGGGAGCGCTCCACCTCGGCGGTGAAGTCCACGTGGCCGGGGGTGTCGATGATGTTGATGCGGTGCTCCACGCCCTTCAGCTGGCCCGTCTGGGGGGTCCAGGCGGCGGTGATGGCGGCGGACGTGATGGTGATCCCGCGCTCCTGCTCCTGCACCATCCAGTCGGTGGTAGCCGCGCCCTCATGCACCTCGCCGATCTTGTGGATCTTGCCGGTGTAGTAGAGGATGCGCTCCGTCGTGGTGGTCTTGCCGGCATCGATGTGCGCCATGATGCCGATGTTCCGGTAGCGCTCGAGGGGGGTCTGGCGGGCCACGTCGGCCTCCTGAATAGGGGATTCGGTGCGGAAAGGATCGAAAGGGATCGGTCGTCAAGAAAGGGGCCGCCGCGGAGCGGCGGCCCTTTCCGTCGGACGGGCTGCTACCAGCGGAAGTGGGCGAAGGCCTTGTTGGCTTCGGCCATCTTGTGGACGTCGTCCTTCTTCTTGATCGCGGCGCCGCGGAAGTTCATGGCGTCCAGAATCTCGCCCGCCAGCTTGTCGCGCATGGTGCGCTCGCCGCGGGAGGCGGAGTAGGTCTTCAGCCAGCGCATGGCCAGGGACTGGCGGCGGTTCTGGGGAACCTCCACGGGCACCTGGTAGGTGGCGCCGCCCACGCGGCGGGACTTGACTTCCACCGTGGGCTTGATGTTGTTCAGGGCCTTCTGGAAAGCCTCGAGGGCCTCTTCGCCGGACTTCTTGGCGACGATTTCCAGCGCTCCGTAGAGGATGCGCTCGGCGGTGGCCTTCTTGCCGCGCTCCATCAGGATGTTGACGAACTTGGAGACGGTGAGGCTGTTGTAGACGGGATCCGGGAGGATCTCACGCTTGGCGGGTGCGGAACGGCGAGCCATGGTTTACCTCCCCTACTTCTTCTTGGCCGGCGCGGCGCCAGCCTTGGGGCGCTTGGCGCCGTACTTGGAGCGGGACTGGTTGCGGCCCGCGACACCGGTGGCGTCGAGGGTGCCGCGCACCACGTGGTAGCGCACGCCCGGCAGATCCTTCACGCGGCCGCCGCGGATGAGCACGATGCTGTGCTCCTGCAGGTTGTGGCCCACGCCGGGGATGTAGGTGGTGCACTCGATGCCGTTGGTGAGGCGCACGCGGGCCACCTTGCGAAGCGCGGAATTCGGCTTCTTGGGGGTGGTGGTGAACACGCGGGTGCACACGCCGCGCTTCTGCGGGCAGGCGTCGAGCGCGGGGCTCTTGGTCTTGTTCTGGAACGTCTTCCGCCCGAGGCGGATCAGCTGATTGATGGTAGGCACACCATCCTCCAAGGAAGGCACCGGTGGATCCGGGCCTGGGCCCGAGAGGTTCCTGCGGAGACCGGGGAACGTCGGACGGATGAAAAACCTGCGCCGGCCCACGGGGCCGGAACCATCTAGGCTAACGGAAAGAGCCCGGAAGTCAACGCATCAGGTCGAAATGGGACGGACATCACCGCCCCGCGTCAACCCGCCAGCGGACATCCGCAGCCGCCCGCGGCGCACCCGTGGCCCTTGGACGTTTCCTTGGGAGCGTCGGCCTTGGCCGCCGGAGAAGCCGCCGCCGGCTCGGAAGCCGACCCCTTGTACCAACCGTCCCCCGCCAGGGCGAAGGCGGAAACCGAGGCCTGGCGCTTCATCCCCTCGGCGGCGCCGCAGACCGGGCACGCGTGGAAGAGGGGCGCGGACAGCGTCTCCAGCCGCTCCTCGGGCTGGCCGCAAGCTTCGCAACGGTATTCATAGAGCGGCATGGCACACTTCTCCCGGGACCCTTTTCCCGAATCCTTCATGGTATCCCGACCCTTTCGATGCCGTCACCCACCCGTTTCTTCCAGACTCCCGAAGCCTTTCTCGCGGCCCTCCCCCGCCCGAAGACGCTGTGCTTCACCAACGGGTGCTTCGACCTCATCCATCCCGGCCACGTCCAGTACCTCGCCGACGCCCGCGCCCTGGGCGACTTCCTGGTGGTGGGCCTGAACAGCGACGCCTCCGTGGCGCGGCTGAAGGGAACCGGCCGGCCCCTGCAGGACGAGGCGGCGCGCGCCGCCGTCCTCCTCGGCCTGCGGAGCGTGGACGCCGTGGTCCGCTTCGACGAGGACACGCCCCTCGCGCTCATCGCGGCGCTCCAGCCCGACGTCCTGGTCAAGGGCGGGGACTACACGCCGGAGACAGTGGTGGGACGCGACGTGGTGGAGGGCCGCGGAGGGCGGCTGGTCCTCATCCCCTTCCTGCCCGGGCACAGCACCTCCCGCATCGAACAGCGGATCCGCACCGGCCGCGGCGTGACGATCGAATAGACCCTTCGGATGACGCGGGAAAATCGGAGTCCGGGTAGGCTGGCCCCCTGACCCGTTCTGGGCCGCTTTCGTCGGAGGTTCCATGCGTCACCGCGCTGTCCTCACCCTAGCCTTCCTGGCGCTGCCCCTGGCGGCCCAGGACATCACCGGCGGTCTCTACACCGGCCTCTCCCTTCCCGGCGGCGACCTGAAGGACAAGTCCGGATGGGGCACCAACCAGTTCTTCGGCGTCCACGTCGGCGGACACCTCGAATTCCCCATCGCGCCCCGCCAGGAGATCCGCGCGCACCTCACCTACCAGTCGTTCCCCGGCTCGGGCTGGGGCGGGTTCGAGAACGCCCAGAACGACTTCAAGATCCTGCAGGCCGGCGCCGACTGGGTCTACCGCTTCCGCAGCCCGAACCTGGGCTGGTACGCCCTCGCCGGCGCCAGCCTCAACAGCGTCAAGAACGACTGGGAGTACACCGACGGCGCGGGGATCCGCCGCGGCGGCAGCTACAGCCAGAGCGGAAAGCTGGGCGCGCGCGGCGGCGCGGGCTACATCTTCAATCGCAACTTCTCGGTGGAAGGAACGCTGAACCAGGTCTTCGTGGACAAGCACGGCGGCGACGGGTTCAACTTCGACACGGCCACCTGGCTCCAGGCGAGCGCCGTGTTCCGGTTCGGGCGGTAGCCGAACAGCGACCAAAGAAAAGGGCCGCGGATGCGGCCCTTTTCTTTTCGCTTCCCGCGGACTAGACCAGGGGAGACAGGAGCTGCCAGTACTTCGGCAGGGGCCACAGGTCGGCGTCGCAGGCCTCTTCGAGGCGATCCAAGACTTCGCGGAGGGCGTGCTTCGCTTCGTTCACCTTCGCGCCGAAGGCGCCGGTGCGGGCGTGGAGGTCTTCCAGCCCCTCCGCCTCCGCGAGGGCCGCCTTCATCTCCAGCAGGCGGGACTGCGCTTCCCCGGCCAGCGTGGCCTGGACCTGCAGGGCGGCCTTCAGGGTCTCGGGCACGGTGATGCCCGCGGCCGCCAGCTTGGCCAGGCTCTCGGCGCGAGCGCCGAGGTCCGCCGTGATGGAAGGCAGGATCTGCGTTTCCGCCATCTCGCGCAGGACCTGGGTCTCGATGGCGATGGCCTTCTGGTACTGCTCGTGGCGGATGTGGAGGCGGGACTCCAGTTCGCCCACGGACAGGATGCCGCCGCGGGAGAACACGGTCTTGGAGGCCTCCTCCTCCCAGATGGGAAGGGCGGCCACGGTGTCCTTGGCGTGGGGCAGCCCGCGGCGCTCGGCCTCGGCCTTCCACTCGTCCGCATACCCGTTGCCCTCGAAGCGGATGGCCTTGGTCTCGATGATCGTCTGGCGCACCACGACCATCACCGCCGCCTTGTGCTCCTTGCCGGCCGCGATCTCGGTCTCCAGGCGACCGTTCAGGACTTCCAGCGCCTCGGCCACGGCGGCGTTGATCACCGTGAGCGGGAGGGCGATGGGCTGGCTGGAACCCACGGCGCGGAACTCGAACTTGTTGCCCGTGAACGCGAAGGGGCTGGTGCGGTTGCGGTCCGTGGCGTCCTTCTCGATGCGGGGCAGGTTGCCGATTCCCAGGTCGAGGATCCGCTGGATGGAGGCGTCCGCCGCGTCGCCCTTCTCGATGGCGTCGAGGATGTGGCTGAGCTGCGCGCCGAGGAAGGCCGACATGATGGCCGGCGGCGCCTCGTTGGCGCCCAGGCGGTGGTCGTTGCCGGCGCTGGCGATGGCGGCGCGGAGCAGGCCGCCGTGGGTGTGGATGGCCTTGAGGGTGGCGCTCAGGAAGTACAGGAACTGCAGGTTCTCCTCGGGGGTCTGGCCCGGCTCCAGCAGGTTCTGGCCCTCGTCGGTGGCCAGGCTCCAGTTGACGTGCTTGCCGCTGCCGTTGACGCCGGCGAAGGGCTTCTCGTGCAGCAGGATCGCCAGGCCGTGGCGCTCGCCCACGGACTTGAGGATCTCCATCAGGAGCTGGTTGTGGTCGCTGGCGAGGTTGGCCGCCTCATAGATGGGCGCGATCTCGAACTGGTTGGGGGCCACTTCGTTGTGGCGGGTCTTGGCGGGGATGCCGAGCTTGAAGCACTCCAGCTCGACTTCCTGCATGAAGCCCAGGACGCGCTCCTTGATGCTGCCGAAGTAGTGGTCCTCCAGCTCCTGGCCCTTGGGCGGCTTGGCGCCCTGGAGGGTGCGGTTGGCGAACATCAGGTCGGGCCGCTGCTGGGCCAGCTCCAGGTCCACCGCGAAGTACTCCTGCTCGGGACCGCACTGGGCCACGACGGAATCCGCCTTGGCGCCTAGGAGGGAGAGGGCCTCCACCGCGCGGCGGGAGATCGCCTCCATGGAGCGGAGAAGGGGCACTTTGTGGTCCAGCGCCTCGCCGTGGTACCCGACGAAGGCGGTGGGGATGCACAGGGTCTTGCCGAGGGGCCCTTCCATCAGGAAGGCCGGGCTCGCCGGATCCCAGGCGGTGTAGCCGCGGGCCTCGAAGGTGGCGCGGAGACCGCCGCTGGGGAAGGAACTGGCGTCGGGCTCGCCCTGGATGAGCTGGCTGCCGCTGAAGCGCTCGACGACCTGGCCCGGCTCGTCCCAGGTGATGAAGGCATCGTGCTTCTCGGCGGTGGCGCCGGTCATGGGCAGGAACCAGTGGGTGAAGTGGGTGCAGCCCCGCTCGAGGGCCCACTCCTTCATGGCGAGCGCCACGCTCTTCGCCACCTCCGGCGACAGGGCCTCGCCGCGCTTCAGCGCCAGGCGGTAGGCCTTGTAGACGTCCTTCTGCAGCCGTTCGCGCATGGTGCTTTCGCTGAACGTGTTGCAGCCGAAGTACTGGCTGATCTTGGTCTGGTCCAGCCGTGAGATGCTGGAGTGCTCGAGCGCCTGCGCCTTGGCCATGTGTGTCCCCCCCTTGGACGATGAGGCATGAATCCACCTAGACCTGGACCGATGCCCGTCCCCGGGGGGCGGCCATCGGATTCCCACATCCACCTGGACCCTGCGATCCACCCCCAGGATAGCCCCAACGCCCTTGTGGCGACAGGGTTTAATACGTCCCCCACGGCGATTTCCCGTCTTGACGACCTTCAGGTCCGGCAAGACGGCCTTCCCCGCCTCGCCGCCCTCGCGTGGGAACGCGCCGCCTTCGCCGAAGTCTTCGATCGCCCCGAGCCCGGGGAGCGCATCCGCCGCTTCCTGGGGAAGGCCTAGAATGGAAGAGCCATGGACCTGACCGCCCCCTACGTCCCCGACCTCGAAAGCATCCCCGCCGGCCTCGACCTGCCCGCGGAGATCCGCCGCCTGAAGGCCGAGCGCCGCGCGGTTCTGCTGGCCCACTACTACCAGGAGCCCGAGATCCAGGATCTGGCGGACTTCGTGGGCGACAGCCTCCAGCTGAGCCAGCAGGCCGCCAAGGCCGACGCCGACGTCATCGCCTTCTGCGGCGTGCACTTCATGGCGGAGACCGCCAAGATCCTCAATCCCGGCAAGACGGTGGTGATCCCCGACATGGACGCGGGGTGCAGCCTCGCGGACCGCTGTTCGGCGGAGGTCTTCGAGCGGTGGCTGGAGCAGTACCCCGATCACGACGTGGTGAGCTACATCAACTGCTCCGCGGGCGTGAAGGCGCTGAGCACCATCATCTGCACCAGCAGCAACGCCGTGCGCGTCGTCGAGAGCCTCCCGCGCGACCGCAAGCTCGTCTTCGCCCCCGACCGCCACCTCGGCAAGTGGGTCATGAAGCAGACCGGGCGGGACATGGTCCTGTTCCCGGGCTTTTGCATCGTCCATGAGCAGTTCACCGCCAAGCGGCTGGCGGTGCTGAAGGCCCAGCACCCCGGCGCCAAGCTCATCGCCCACCCCGAGTGCGACGCCACCGTGAGCCAGCTGGCGGATTTCGTGGGCTCCACCGCGGCCCTGCTCAACTTCGTGGCCCAGGACGAAGCGACGTCTTTCATCGTCGCCACGGAGGCGGGCATCCTCCACCAGATGCGTCAGCGGCGGCCCGGGGCCGAACTGATTCCCGCCCCGGCGGACAGCGGGTGCAACTGCAGCCTGTGCCCCTACATGAAGCTCAACACCCTGGAGAAGCTCTACCTCTGCCTGCGGGACCTGCAGCCGGAGATCCAGTTGGACGAGACCATCCGCCGGAAGGCCCTGAAGCCCCTGGAACGGATG
Organism: Geothrix sp. 21YS21S-4; assembly: GCF_030845995.1. Classification (NCBI taxonomy): domain Bacteria; kingdom Pseudomonadati; phylum Acidobacteriota; class Holophagae; order Holophagales; family Holophagaceae; genus Geothrix; species Geothrix sp. 21YS21S-4. Next base: position 192,931 of record NZ_CP132719.1, on the reverse strand, counting down.
CTGGCGCTGGGCTGATCGCGCCGCGGGGCCAACGCCGCTAAGCTGGCGGAATCCCCCGCCGAGCGCCCATGTATCGCCACCGCACCTCCCGCTACCGCGCCCTCCATCCCGGAGTCGGCCCTTCGCGCTGGCAGCGCCTCCAGCAGCGCAGCGGAATCCTGCTGCTGGCGCTGGCGGGGCTGGCCACTGCGCTGCTGCTCGCTTCCGCGCCGGGCTACTACCGGCTGGACCAGCTCAACAACGGGCGGCAGGCCTACATGGAAGCCCACTGGGTGGACTTCGAGGCCGTGGAGCGCCACTGGAAGAGCCTGCCGGTGCTCCAGACGGTGAAGCGCGGCGACGAGCCCGATGTCCGCCGGTTTTTGGCGGACCAGCCGCTGGTGACGGCCCTGCTGGACCGCTTCGAGGGCCGCCACCTGTGGATCCGCGAGGGAGATCGGCTGGTGAGCCCGCGCGATCCCGACCGGGCCCAGCGCTACCTAGGGTGGATGACCCACGCGGAGACGGCCCAGCGCTTCGAGTGGAATCCGTCGAAGGAGCAGGATCCCGAGTTCGGCAAGGTGGCCACGGTGGTGCTCCTTTCCGATCGCTGGCTGGTGCTCAAGCGGTGGCGGCCCGGGTCGCCCGAGGTGGAGCGGGAACTGAACATCGCCCTCGCCCCCAACCGCGCCCTCCGCATGGGGCTGGTGCGGGAAACGGACCTGGAGCGGGACAACCTCCGCCCCCAGGCCTGGGGCGCCGAGCCCAACCTCCAGGCCGATCCGCGCAGCATCGCCTACCTGCCGCTGGGCACCACCACCAAGACCAACGCCTTTGGCGACGGCTGGAACCTGGGCGGCGTCGGGTTCGACGCCCAGCAGCGGGACTTCCGCACGGCCCTGCGGCACCAGTACTGGACCGCCTGGGGCGTCGCCGCCCTGCTCGGCGCGGCCCTTCTCCTGGGCCTGTGGCTGCGGCATCGGACCCGCCGCAAGGCCGTCCTGGACGCGGACCGGATGGCCTCCATGACCCACAGCCTCAAGACGCCGCTGGCCATCCTCAAGTTCCGGTGCGATTCCCTCCGCCTGGGCCGCCTGAGCCCTGACCGCGCCGACGAGGAGCTGCTGAAGATCGGCGAGGAAGTGGACCACCTCACCACCCTCATCGAGACCGGCCTGCGGGTCATCCGGGGAGGCGGGGCGTCTGGGCCGCGGGGCCAGGCCACCCAGGCCTGGTTCGAGGAAGTGGCGGAGGACCTGCAACCGGCCTTCGACCTGGAGAATCGCCCGCTGGACCTGCACCTCGCCGCGGACGCCGGCCACGCGCCCCTGCCCTCCCTGCGCTCCGCCGTCTTCACCCTGGTGGAGAACGCCCTCGCCCACGGCAAAGGGCGGGTCACGCTGGAGACCTGGCGGGTCCGCCGCCGCCTGTGCATCCAGGTCACCGACGAGGGGGACGGGCTGGAGCCCCACCAGGTGAAAGCCTTGGGCCGCCCCTTCCAGCGCCTCCGAAACCGGGGCAAGGAGGGCTTCCTGCGCGAGGGCCAGGGCCTGGGGCTGAGCCTCCTGGTCCAGGTGGCCGGACAGGAGGGCTGGGGCCTCACTTTCGCCTCCGGCCCGGGCGAGGGTTTCAGCGCCCTCCTGGAGATTCCCGCCGCGTGAACCTCGGGGTCTTCAATCATCTTGTCTTCCCAAGAAAAGAGCGGGATCTTGAAATCACTGATCCTTGAGTGACGCCGTGACCCACATCCTCGTGGTAGAGGACGAACCCTCCCTCTGCCAGCTCCTCGTCAACAACCTGGGCTTTGAAGGCTATTCCGTGGAGGCGGTGGGGGACGGTCTGCCCGCCCTGGCGGCGCAGGCGGCGCATCCGGCCGACCTGATCGTCCTCGACCTGATGCTGCCCCAGCTCGACGGATTCGCGGTGCTTCGCGCCCTGCGGGAGCGCCGGGACGAGGTGCCGGTCCTGCTGCTCACCGCCCGCGGCGAGGAAGCGGATCGCGTGCAAGGCCTGAGCTTGGGCGCGGACGACTACCTGGTGAAGCCGTTCTCGGTGCTCGAACTGATGGCCCGCGTGAAGGCCATCCTCCGCCGTACGCGCCCCGTGGACCGCCCGCCCCTGCTGCGGTCCGGTCCCTTCCGCTTCGACCTGCCGCGGCTGGAGGCCCGGCGGGAGGAGCGCGCCCTGGACCTCACGCCCCGGGAATTCCGCCTGCTGGAGATCCTCATCACCCACGCGGGCCGCACGCACAGCCGGAAGGAACTGCTCCAGCTCGCGTGGGAGGCCGACGCGCGGCCCACCGCCCGCACCGTGGACGTCCACATCGCCAACCTCCGCCGCAAGCTGGGCGAGGACCAGGGCGCGTCGTGGATCGCCACCGTGGGCGGCGAGGGCTACCGCTGGGTCGCGCCCGTGGAGATCCAGCCCGTCTGAGTCGGGCAGAATGGGGCATGACGCCCTGGAACCCCCACAGCTGGCAGCGCTTCCCGGCCCAGCAGCAGCCGGCCTACGACGATCCCTCCGAGCTGGAGGCCGCCCTGGCGCGGCTCCGCCGGCTGCCACCCCTGGTGGTGCCCGAGGAGGTGGAGCGGCTGCGCGGCCTGCTGGCGGACGCCGCCTCGGGCCGGCGCTTCCTGCTCCAGGGCGGGGACTGCGCCGAGCAGTTCAAGGACTGCACGCCGGAAGCCATCGAGGGCAAGCTCCGCGTCCTGCTCCAGATGTCCGTGGTCCTCGCCCACGGCGGCCGCCGGCCCGTGGTGCGGATCGGGCGCATCGCCGGCCAGTTCGCCAAGCCCCGCAGCAAGCCCACGGAAACGGTCCAGGGACGGGAACTCCCCAGCTACCGCGGCGATCTGGTCAACGGGTTGGAGGCCAGCGAGGCCGCGCGGCGGGCGGATCCCGGCCGGCTGCTGGAGGCCTACTTCCACGCCTCGGCCACCCTCAACCACCTGCGCGCCCTCGCCGCGGGCGGGTTCGCGGACCTGCACCACCCCGAGCGCTGGGAGCTGCCCGGCGAAACGGGAAGCGTCCCCGCCTACCGCCGAACCCTCGACCAAGTGCGCGAATCCCTGGATTTCCTGGAGGCCCTGGGCGGCGTCCAGCGAGAGGCTCTGGAGCGCATCGACTTCTTCACCAGCCACGAAGCCCTGCTCCTGCCCTACGAAGAGGCCCTCACCCGCTGGGTGGGCGGGGCGTCCGCCTACTACAACCTGGGCGCCCACACCCTGTGGATCGGTGAGCGCACGCGGCAGTTGGACGGCGCCCACGTCGAGTACTTGCGCGGCATCCGCAACCCCCTCGGCGTGAAAGTCGGCCCCAGCGCCACGCCGGAACACCTCGCCGACCTGCTGGCGAAGCTCGACCCTGACCGCGAACCCGGCCGCCTCACGCTCATCACCCGCTTTGGCGCCGCGAAGATTCAGGAAGCCCTTCCGCCCCTGCTGAAGGCCGTCCAGGCCACCGGCCACCCCGTCCTGTGGAGCTGCGACCCCATGCACGGCAACGGCGTCAGCGTCCAGGTGGGGCTCAGCCCGGAGCAGGAGGCGGAGGGCCACCGCGCCAAAGGCGTGGCCCAAAGGGCCTCGCGCACGATGCGCGAGGTGAAGACCCGCGACTTCGGCGCCATCCTGTCCGAACTGCGCCAGGCCTTCGAGATCCACCGCGCCCACCGCTCCCACCTGGGCGGCGTCCACATCGAACTCACCGGCGAACCCGTCACCGAATGCACAGGCGGCAGCGAAAACCTCTCCGAAGCCGACCTCGCCAAAGCCTACGAAACGGGGTGCGATCCGAGGCTGAATGGAACGCAGAGTTTGGAGATGGCGTTTTTGATTGCGGAGATGATGCGGGGGTGAGCGCTGACGATCAGGTCGACGCTCTCGTCAGGCGATTTGGCGATGAAAAGCCAATAAACAACGACAGCGAACCAGTGAATGAGCCGCTGAGCCTGAATTGAAATCAAACAGCCATGAGTCAGAGAAAAGGAATGGACAGAGGTTTACCCATGAGGCGCAGAAGAAAAAGGTACGTCAGCAGTCCTGTCACCACTGGCACCGAGACAAGGATGAACACCCTATAGTCACGGCCGCCGCCTATGGTCGAGACGATGAATTGCTCGATGAGTTCCTTGGGGTCATCAAAAAAGAAAAGGTAGATCCCCACGGCGGATGCGATGGCGGCCAGAACGGAAATCACTGGAATCATGACTGTGGCCTAAATTTTGAAATGGGTGAGCCAATGTTTTACCATTCTCGCCCACTGCTTGATTCGACAAGAGGCTTTTTGCCGGGGCTTTGCGGAGATTGTCTCCAAAGCATCCAAAAATCACGACCTAAGCACAAGGAACACCACCGGCTTTCCATCCAACGAGCAGGGCGCAGTCAGGCTTGGGTTTGCTCCTAATGCACCGTGGGGTGAATCCCCTCTGCTCCCGCATTCAGCCCCAACACCTCGAATGGAGTGGCGATACAAATTTCCGCCCCAGGCAGCAGTTCCTGAAGTGGCTTGAATCGCGGCAAAGGCAGAAACCTCACTTCACCCGCCCGGAGAGCGGGGATGAGTTCCAGCCCTCTCCACGTACCCAAAGGCGCGGTGCGACGGATCGAACCCACCTTCAGTTCCAAGCTGCCCTCTGGCCAAGCGTCGATCATCCAGGCGCCCAGGACCGCGCCGCCGCCATCTTCCAGCGCCAAACAGAAGCCCCCAGGACTACCTCCGGCAAGACCGAGGGCCGCCAGGCTCGGTTGCGGAAGCTGGCTCAATTCGGCGCCCGGCCCGCGGACGACGAAACGGTCGAGGCTGCGGCCGTCGAAGCTCGTCAGGGCGGCGGGGCGGGGGAGGCAGGGCAGGAGGTGGATCTGATCTTCCTGGGGCGCCAAGCTGTCGGGCAAGGTGCCGCGGCGGTCCCATTTTTCGGCGTAGGCGGCGGCTTGGCGGGCGCGGGCGAGGGCGCGGGGTCCCCTTTCCAGGACGCGGCGCAGGCTGGGGGGCACGAGGGCCTCGGCCAGGCGGTCGGGGTCGCCCTCGCCCAGCTTTCGCAGACGGATGGCTTCGATCCGGTTGAGGTCGGCCACGCGGCCGGAGGCCAGGCGCGCCACGAGGGCGCGGCGCTCCCCGGGCCCTTCGGGCCAGACGGCGGTGCCGAGGAGCATCAGTCCTGGGCTTCCAGCCAGGCCCGGGTCGTGGGCGCGAGGGGCTTGGGCCGCTGGGTGGCGAAGTCCAGCATCACCTGGACGGTCTTCCCCTCGGCGAACAGGTCGCCGCCCAGGCCCTTGGTCAGGCGGTAGGTCAGTTCGAAGGAGCTGTTCCCCACCTTCGTGCAGTGCAGCTCCACCCGCACGTCGTCGCCGAGGAGGATGGGCATCCGGTAGTCCACTTCGGCCCGCGCGATGAGAAAGCCCTCCTCCTGGAACTTCCGCCCGCCGAGGAAGGCGCGCCACCACTGGAACCGCGCCTGCTCCATGAAGCTCACCACCACGGCGTTGTTCACGTGACCCATGGCATCCAGGTCGCTGAATCGCACTTCGATGGGATGGGAGAAGGGCATGCCGGGCCTCCGATCTCCCCACCATACCCCGATCGGGGCGTCCCTCCTTCGCGTAGCCTGTCCCCATGACGTCCGTCCGACCCGGCCCCTGGGATCCCGACCGCCGCTGGGCGGATCCGCTCATCACGTTCCTCGGCCTCGCGGCCCTGCTCGCGTCCCTGCTGGTCCTGCGGGGACGCCACCAGGTCCAGGCCGCGCCCCTGGACCATGCGAGCCTCCAGGGGCGGCTGGTAGAAATGGCCGTGGGAGGCGCCCAGGCGCTGGGAAAGACGCCGGTTCCCTGGCGGACCGCGGAAACCCAGGCCACCGAACCCTGGGATCAGGCGGTGCTGGCGGTCCTGATGGCCGAAGGCGGCGACCGGGAAAGCGCCCGGAGGCTGGCCCAGGTGCCGAAAGGAGCGATCGGGGATTGGTACCGGAGGGCCTTCGCCGCGGCCTACGACGGCGCGCCGCTGCCGGGGCGCGGGGTCCGGCAGGAGGTCCAGCGGCGCCTGGGGAACGGCTATGCCGCGAACCTGCTGGAGGCCCGCCTGGAGGATCGGGAGGGCTCCGGCGAGGCGCGGCGCACGGCAGCCCGGAAGGCCCTGCGCGCTCGGTTCGCGGGATTCGCGGCGCTGGGGTCGTTGCTGACGGTCCTCACGCTGGGAGGCGTCGCCGCCGGCATCCACCTGTGGGTCACCCGCAAGCGGCCGCCTCTCCGCCCCCTGCCCGCCTGGCACCTGTCGGAGCGGGCCGCGGCCCTGATCTTCCTCCTCTGGTTCCTCGCCTTCTTCGCCTCGGGAAACCTGGCGGTCCTCCTTCTGGCGCCGTGGCCCTCCCTCCGCTGGGTGGTCCTGCCCCTGGCCTCCCTCGCCCATGCCGTGGTCGGGATCGCCCTGCTGGCGCGGGCCGAAGGCGCGTCCTTCGGCGAGCTGTGGCGCCGGGTGGCGCCCGCGCCCACGGCCAAGGATCTTAGCTGGGGCGCGGCCGGGCTCGCCCTGGCGGTGGCCCTGGTGACGGCGGCGGCCCTCCTCGCGTCGCTGATCCTCCCGCCCGAGCAGAACCCCCAGCGGGAGTTGCAGGAACTGCTGCGGGGGCTGTCGGGCTGGGCGCCGACGCTCGCCATGTTCGCGGTGGTGGCGGGGCTGGCGCCGGTCTTCGAGGAGTTCTTCTTCCGGGGGTTCATCCTGCCCGTGGTGGCGCGGCGGGGCGGCCTGGGGCTCGCGCTGGTCGGATCGGCCCTCCTCTTCGCCGCCATCCACCTCCAGCCCGCGGGCCTGCCCGCGCTGGGGACCCTGGGCTTCGTCCTCGGCCTCGCCTTCTGGCGCACGGGCAGCCTGTGGCCCGCGATCCTGATCCACGCCTGCTGGAACGGGACCCTCTTTTGCGTGATGCGGGCGCTGGCCTGAGAACTCATACCAATTAGGTGATCAAGGCCCAAGATTTTCTTTTCACCACCAAGGCGCCAAGAAAAGCGCTATCCACTGCGGATGCGGTTCTCAGCGCCCTTGGTGCCTTGGTGGTGATCCTTAAATCTTTTGAATGCAAAGTGGCCTCAGCCCTTGAGGTTCAGCCGCGCCAAGGCCGGCGCAAGCCACCAGAAGAGCTGGAGCAGGATGAAGACCAGGGCGACCCACTTCAGGATGCGGAACCAGTCGGTGCGGGGCGGCGGAGGGGTCGCCTGAACCGGCGGGCGGGCGGCGAGGTAGGTCTCGACCGGATCCTCCGCGAGGGTGATCCGCGCGGGTTGGGCCTGGGTCTGCCGCGAAAAGCCCTGGGTGGTCTGGGTTCCGGCAACGGCCTCCTCGGCGCGGTCGGCCTCGGGAATGCGGAACCGGGCCGTGGACAGGCCGGGATTGCCGTCCTCCTCGTGGGCCAGGAGGGCGAACAGCCGCGCCCGCATGCTGGCGGGCCCCGGCAGGGCGTCGATCAGCTCCTCCATGAACTCCGGAAGGCTGGTGTGGCGGTCGTCGGGATCCGACGCGAGCGCGCGCTGGAACGCGGCGCCCAAGCGCGGCGGCATGTCCGGCGGAAGGGCCGGGGGCTCCTGCAGGATGTGCAGGATGATGGCCGTCAGGCCCTCGCCGGGATGGGGCAGTTGGCCGGTGAGCAGCTCGAAGGCGGTGGCGGCGAAGCTGTAGCGGTCGGAGGCGGGGGTGCCTTCGCCGCCCTTCAGCACTTCGGGAGGCGCGTAGGCCGGCGACCCCAGGAAATCCCCGCTGGCGGTGAGCCGCAGGGCCAGGGTCTGGGCCTGGGTCGTGGGGCCTTCCGTCAGCAGGAGCGGCTCGTCCAAAGGCGTCTCCGGCAGCACGCTCATGTGGCCCAGGGACCGCGCGATTCCGAAGTCCATCAGCTTGGCCCGGCCCTCCTCGCTGAGCAGGATGTTGTCGGGCTTGACGTCCCGGTGGACGATGGCCCGGCGATGGGCGGCGCGGAGGGCGCGCATGGCCTGGATCAGGACGCGGGCGCTGGCCTCGGAATCCAGGTCCCGGTCCTTGATGTGCCGCCCCAGGCTCTTGCCTTCGACGTATTCCATGGCCAGGAAGGGGCCGAGATCCTCCTCCACGCCCACGTCGAACACGGTCACCAGGTTGGGGTGATTCAGCTGGGCGCTGATCTCCGCTTCCCGCCGGAACCGGAGCATGGCCTGCTGCCGGGCGGTCCCGCCGACCCGCACCACCTTGATGGCGACCCGCCGCTTGAGGAGAGGATCCTCCGCCAGGTAGACGGTCCCCATCCCCCCCTGGCCAATGGGCCGGAGGATCTGGTACCGACCGATGGTTCGTGGATCCGCCATGGAACGGCCATTCTAACCGCGGGATCTCTTCTCCAAGGCGGGGTAGAATGGAGGTTTGGACCCCTGGAGTTCCCATGGCCGCCCTTCTCGAAGCCATTGCCATCAAGCGGAAGATGTTCTTCGAGCACGAGGACACGCCCTTCCACTGCCTGGACGTGGACATCTCCACCCCCACCGCCCGCGGCGGCCAGACGCTGGTGCGCATCAAGATGCGGAACCTGCTCACCCGCGCCGTCTTCGACAAGACCTTCAAGGCCGGCGACAAGTTCAAGGAGCCAGACCTCGTCCTCAGCCCCGCCAGCTACCTCTACAGCGACGGGGAAGGCTCCCACTTCATGGACCAGGAGACCTACGAGACCCACGCACTGGGGCCGGACCTCCTGGGCGACGCCCTGGACTACCTGACCGAAGGGCTGATCGTCCAGATCCAGAAGTTCAACGGGAACCCCATCGGCCTCCAGCTCCCCGGCCACGTGGAACTGGCGGTCACCTACACGGAGCCCGGCGCCCGCGGGGACACGGCCAGCGGCAACGTCACCAAGCCCGCGCGCCTGGAGACCGGCATCGAGATCAAGGTCCCCCTCTTCATCAAAGAGGGCGAGAAGGTGAAGATCAGTACCGAGACCGGCGAGTTCGCGGGCCGGGCATGACGGCCGCCGCGTGAGCCGCAAGTTCCGCCTCGGCCAGAGCCGGGAGGCCCAGGATCTGGACCACCGCGAATCCTATTCCGGCGAGCGGGCGGCGGACAGCAAGCGGCGCCAGCGGCAGGCCGAGCGCCTGGAGACGGGGATCGAATCCCACGACGCCGAGGCGCTGCTGCGCCTGCCCGACCCCGGGCCCTGGATGCACCTGCCCGAGGCCACGCTGGTCCAGCGGTACAGCCAGTGGGTGGACCTGGAAGTGGGAAGCGGCGCCCTGCTCCGCGCCACCCTCGGGGGCAAGCTCAAGGGTGTCCGCCTGGTCTGCGGCGACCGGGTTCGTTACTCCCCGACGCCCGTGGAGGCCGCGGATCCCCGGCTTCCCCAGGCCCAGGTGGTGGCCGTCATGCCCCGCCGGACCCTGCTCAAGCGGGGCGGGAGCGATGACCGGGAGCCCTGGCAGCTCATCTGCGCCAACGCCCACGAGCTGTGGATCTGCGCGGCGGTGGTGGATCCGCCCCTCCGGCCCGGCCTGCTGGAGCGGGCCCAGGTGCTCGCCCTGGCCGCGGGCCTGGGCTTCCGGGTGATCGTCACCAAGCGGGACCGCGCCTCCAAGCAGGACACGCTGCCGGAACTCGACGCGCTCCGAGGCCAGGACACCCCCATCCACGAGACCTCGGCCCTGAAGGGGGAGGGCGTGGACGCGCTGCGGGTGCTGCTGCAGGACCGGGTGGTGGTCCTCGTGGGCCACAGCGGCGTAGGAAAGAGCACCCTCGTGAACGCCCTCCATCCCGACGTGGATCTCCGCACCGGCGGGCTGACCCGGTTCGGCACCGGCAAGCAGACCACCACCGCGGCCCGCTGGTTCCCCCTTGCCTCCGGCGGAACGCTGGTGGACACGCCCGGGATCCGCACCCTCAGCGTCCGGGGCTTCGATCGCGGCCTTTTGGAGCGGGTGTTTCCCGAATTTTCATCCAAAGTCCTGGAGGATCCCCTCGCCTTCAACCCCGAGGACGAGGCGGTGCTGGAGGAACTGGATCTGGATTATCCCGAGCGCCTCCAGAGCCTCCAGCGGCTGTGGCAGGAGATGGAAGACCGCAACCCCAACCAGAACGTCTGGCGCTAGGCGGCGGCTGTGACCCCCATTACATCCCCAGAACCCAAGCGCGGCGCGGATTGCCACCATCCGGCGGCCCAGGGACACTCGTAGGGATGCCCGCTTCGGATCTCGCCCCCGAGCCTCCGTTCGCCTTCGTGCGGGCGCACGCGGGCGTTCTGACGGGAATGGCGCTCCTCCTGGGGGGGAACATCCTGCTGCCGCTGATGGAGGGGCAGCGCTGGGCCTGGATCCTGGACTACGTCGGGGTCTTCGTCCTGTCCCTGTGGACCGCGGTCCTGGCGTGGCGCCGCGCCCACCGGGAAGGGCCCTCCTCCTTCCGGCTGCTGGGCCTGGGCGTCGCCCTGGGCGGCCTCCACTACGCGCCGACCCTTCTGCACCTTCCCTACGCCGGCTTCCTGGGTCCCGCCATCTCCATCCTGGGGCTGCTCACCCTGGGCCTCGGCTTCCTGCTGTGGCCGCAGCGGACCCGGATGCCCCGGGACCGGACGCGCACCATCCTCGACGGGGTGGCCCTGGGCCTGTCGCTCTTCCTGGCCGCGTGGGTGGGCATGGGTTCCATGAACGACGTGGGCCGCGTGCCGCGGGGCATGATGCTGGTCTACACGCTCCAGGTCAGCGCCTGCCTGGGCGTGCTGGCGCTGTGGCTCCTTCAGGAGACGCGCCTGGGGCTGCCCAAGCAGATCCACGCCAAGCGGTTCGTGCGGCTCGCCCTCCTCACCCTCCTGGCCCACAGCATCCTGGCGGTCGTCCTCCGTACCACGGGCCTCTACGCCCCCGGCTACCTGGGCCATGCGGCGGAAGTGCTCCACCAGGTGGCGACGGTCCTGCTGGCCCTGGCGGCCCTCAGTCCCGCCGCGGCCCCGCCGTCCGACCCGGCGCCCGCCCTTTCCTCGCCCCTGCGGGCGCTCATTCCTTCCGGCATTTCGCTGGGCGTGCTGTTCCTCGCCGCGTTCCAGCTGTTCCAGCCCCACGTCGAGCCCGAGCGCACCCTGATGGCCCTCAGCGTCGGACTGGTGGGCATCATGGTGCTCCGGCACGGGCTGCTGATCCTCGACCTGGAGCGGCTGTCCGCGGAACTGGAGGCCCGGGTCCAGGCGCGCACGCGCAAGCTGGAGGCCCACCACAACGAAGCCATGAGCGATCTCCGGATGCGGATGATGGCGGGCCTGGCGGCGGGACTCGCCCACGACCTGAACAACATCCTGGGCATCGTGCGCCTGCGGGTGAACCTGCTGGCGGACAAGGCCGTTCCCTCCCAACAGGGGGACCTGAAGGTCCTGTGCGAAGTCACCGACCGGGCGTCGGTCATGACACGGCGGATCCTCGCCTCCAGCCGGGTACAGGAACTGGCGCCCACGCCCTTCGACTTCACGGCCTGGATCGAAGCCCACAACGCCCTGTTCCAGGCGCTCCTCCGCCCCGGCCAGCGCCAGACGGTGGAGGTGGCGCCGGACCTGCACCTGTTCGCCGATCCCCAGTCCCTGGAGCAGGTCTTCCAGAACCTGGTGACCAACGCCCGCGATGCCATGGGCCCCGAGGGCACCCTCACCATCCGCGCCCAGCCCGGATCGGGAACGGTGAGGCTGGAGATCCGGGACGACGGCCCCGGCATCCCCGCCGAGCACAAGACGCGGATGTTCGAGCCGTTCTTCACCACCAAGCCCAACGGCACCGGCCTCGGCCTCGCCACCGTCCGCAACCTCGTGATCCAGAACCGCGGCACCATCCGGATCGAGAGCCAATCGGGCCAGGGCACTGCGTTCCACATCGAGCTTCCGGCTCCGGAACGGCTGCTGGCCTGATCATGCAGGACCGGATGCAGAGCGATTCGCGGATCCTGGGGCTGGCCTACGGCGCCGTCTTCGGCACGCTCTTTCCCCTGTTCCACGTCCTGGCCCGCACCTTCAGCCGCCGGGAGCAGGGCCACGAGATCGCCGACCTGGTGGCGGGCGCCTTCCTCGCCCTGCGGCCCAAGTACCTCGACGCGATCCTCGGGAACACCGCCCGGGTGCTGGGGCTTCGTCCCACCCATCCGGCGGTAGAGCGCACGGCCCGCGACATGGTGCGCCAGCACGCCCGGGCCTGGGTGGATTTCTTCTTCTACGGGCAGCGCCCGCCCGAAGAGGCCCTCGCCCAGTTCGCGGAGCTGGAGGGCCTAGCTCGCCTGGACGGAGCCGTCGCCCAAGGGAAGGGCGTCATCCTGCTCACGGCCCATGCGGGCAATTTCGAGTTGGGCGGCACGCTGCTCCGCAGCCGGAACCAGAAGATCCACGCGGTCTACAAGCCCGATCGCTTCGAGGCCGTGGAGCGCCTGCGCGAGCGGATGCGCGCCCAGGGCGGCGTGGCGGGCGTCCCGGTGGACGGCGTGGGATTCTCCACCCTTCCCCTCATCAAGCTGCTCCGCGAAGGCGCGCTGGTGGGGATGCAGGGGGACCGCGACTTCAGCCGGAACGGCCTTCCCATCCCCTTCTTCGGGCGGGAGGCCCGCTTTCCCCGGGGTCCCTGGGAACTGGCGGCCATGACCGGCGCGCCCATCGTCACCACCTTCTTCTTCGCGGACGAGCGGGGGCGCTTCCACGCGCGGTTCGGCGAGCCCATCCACATCCGCGGGGGACGCGGAGAACGGATGGCCGAGATCGAAGCCGGAATGCGCGCCTACGTGGCCGACCTGGAGGCCCTGATCCGGCGGCATCCGAGCCAGTGGTACTGCTTCTACCCCTTCTGGGACGACCCGCTGGAGGCCTGACCCGGGCCGTGTCGCCCGTCATAGGGGTTTAGACTTAAGCTTTTCGGCAGCCGGGATTCCCCGGTCCCCACAGGAGTCTTTCCCATGCGTGCCATTCTCACCATGTCTCTCGTGGCCGCGGCCACGCTGGCTTGCAACAACAAGAGCGGCGCGCCCGTGGTGGCCGCCCCCACCCAGGGCCAGAGCGCCCCGGCGGCGGGCCCGGTGATCGCCGGCAAGCTGCTGGAGCGCATCGAGGCCTCGCCGTACAGCTACCTGAAGCTCCAGACGCCCCAGGGCGAGATCTGGGCGGCCGTTCCCGAGACCAAGCTCGAGAAGGGCGCCGACGTCACCATCGCGAATCCCATGCTGATGCGGGACTTCGAGTCCAAGACCATGAAGCGGACCTTCGCCGAGATCTACTTCGGCACCCTCGCCCCCGCGGGCGGAGCCCCGGCGGCCGCGCCCGCCCCCATGGCCGGTGGGATGGACGCCGCCCCCGCGGGCATGGGCAACGCCAACCCCCACGGCCAGGCGGGCCAGACCGCGCCCGTGGAAGTGGGCAAGGTGGAGAAGGCCGCCGGCGCCGACGCGCGCACCGTGGCCGAGCTGTGGGCCCAGAAGACGGGCCTCAAGGAGAAGACCGTCACCGTGCGCGGCAAGGTCGTGAAGTACAACGCCGGTGTGATGGGCCGCAACTGGATCCACCTCCAGGACGGCACCGGCGACGCCGCCAAGGGCACCCACGACATCACCTTCACCTCCGCCGACCAGGTGGCCAAGGGCGACACCGTCACCCTCCGCGGCACCCTCCGCCTGGACAAGGATTTCGGCGCGGGCTACACCTACGCGGCCATCGTCGAGGACGCGAAGGTGGTGAAGAAGTAGTTCTTCTTCCTCAGGCTTTCAGCGGACGGGCGTCTTCGGACGCCCGTCCTCGCGTAGGGGCCAGATTGATCTTGAGCACCTCGAAGTTGGCGCTCAGGTCGAAATCCCTCGGCATGATGTAGCTCGGATGGCGCGCGATCACGGACCGGGCGCGCTCCCCTTCTCCCTGGCTCACCAACGGATGGACGGGGAAGCCCACCTGGTAGAAGGCCCGGGCGATGAGGGCCGAGCAGATGACCTCGCGGCTGGTGGAGCTGCCCAGGTACAGAGGCCGCCGCCGCCACCGGGCCGGCAGCAGGTTGAAGGGCGTGAGGTAGCGCCCCAGGTCGAAGATGTTGCGCTGGTCGTAGCGCAGCCCCAGGTGGCGCAGCATCTCCGCCACCACCTGTTCCAGGTCCTCCGTGGCCAGCCCCGTGGGCCGGCAGACGCGGAGGTTGTAGTCCCCGTACCACGCCACGGGCTTGGCCTGGACGCCATCCGCCATGTCGCTCTCCAGCAGGAGGTGGAAGGCTTCCGGCCCGAACCGCTCCAGCGCCTCGTCGGCGTGGGGGCCGCCCCAGCGGAGCAGGGCGTCGCCGATGTACATCCCGGCGTGGCTCCACGAGCTCTGGGTGAGCATCATGATCATCCGGCTGATGCGGGACATGCCCTCCACCAGCACCACGTCGCCGGGCCGCAGCTCGGCCCGCAGGTGGTCCAGGTCGTTGGGCACCCGCCGCTGGTAGGTGGGGAGCTCGGCGGTGAGGTAGCGCACCAGGGCGCGGGTGAGGGCGTCGTGGAGGAACATGGTCCCTCCCGTGCCTCAGACCGCCGCGGGGACGGCGGCCAGGTCCCGCGCCAGGGCGGCCACGGGGCGGACGCCCTGCGGCGGCTGGATCGCCTTCTGGTAGCGCCGCAGCTCGCCGTCGTGGTTGACGATAAAGTCGCTCTCCTCCACGTAGCTCGCGATCGGCAGCCAGGCCGTGGCCGATCGGCCCAGGTCCGAGGGCGTCACTTCGAGCGCCAGGCTGAAGGAGGCCGCCTGGAGGATGCGGCCGAGCAGCTCCGTCTCCTTCGCGCTGGTGAAGGCCGCGTCGTGCAGCAGGACCACGGCTTTGACCTCGCCGGCCTGGACCTTGCCCAGCAGCTCCTCCAGCGCCCCGAAGCGGAATCCGCGCTCGGTGAAGCCGCGGCGGTTCAGGATGCCGTCGGCGCTGGTCTGGTACTTCGGCAGGACCACGGGAATGGTGCGGTCCCCGCTGCCGTAGCGGAGCTCGGGGGAGGCGGCGACGTCGCCCAGGCGCTGGGCGGCGTCGCATCCGAACGTTCCCTGCCCGATGACGGCGACGGAACCGGCGGCCTGCAGCGCGGCCCGCACGTCGTCGAAGGAGGTCGGCGCGCCCTTCAGCATCGGCAGGGGCGCGGCGTCGGCGCGGTTGTAGTGGCCGTAGGCGTAGCGCTCCTCGTCGCTGATGAAGTGCGTGGTCTCCTTGCCTTCCAGGGGCCGCGGACGGAGGCGGTAGACCCGGTTGCCCTCGTGGTCGATCCAGATGGGGCTGCCCAGGGCCGAATGGCGGCTGATGGACGGCGTGCTCTTGAGGTACCAGACCCGCTTGCGGAAGCGGAAGTCGCGGCTGGTGAGGGCGCCCACGGGGCACAGGTCCACCACGTTCCCCGCGTAGGGGTTCTGGTCCAGGGTCTTCCCGGTGTAGGTGGTGACTTCCAGCCCGGCGCCGCGCTGGGCGACGATCAGCTCGCCGCCGCCGCTGATCTCGCGGGTGAAGCGGACGCAGCGGGTGCAGTGGATGCAGCGGTTCTTGTCGATGACGATCTTGGCGCCCAGGTCCTCGTAGCGGTAGCGGCGCTTCACCTCGGCCATGCGCGAGTCGCCGCTGCCGTAGTCGTAGGAGTAGTCCTGGAGCTTGCACTCGCCCGCCTGGTCGCAGATGGGGCAGTCCAGCGGGTGGTTGATGAGCAGGAACTCCATCACCCCGGCCCGCGCGTCGGCCACCGCCGGCGAGTTGGTGAGGACCTCCATCACGACCGCGTCGGGGTTGTCCTTGGGCGCGGGCGGAACCGGCGTGGTGCAGCTGGTGGCGAGCTTGGGCTGGCCCTTGATCTCCACGAGGCACATGCGGCAGGTCGCCACGGGCGTCAGCGCCGGGTGGTAGCAGTAGTGCGGAATGTCGATGCCGACGGTGCGACAGGCGTCCAGCACCAAGGTGCCGGGAGCCACGCTCAGTTCAACATCGTTGATCTTGATCGTCGGCATGGGCCCACTCCAGGGCTTCCAGGATGGGGCTTGACGACCGGCAGGTAAAGGAGGCGGGGCTCAGCGCACCCCGACCGCGCCGACCATGCAGCGGCGGCAGAAATCCAGGAAATCCTCCAGATCCGGGATGTCGAGGTTCACTGTGGCGGGGATCACATTCGGGATGACCACCCGCTTCCGCAGCTCGCCCGTGGCCTCCAGCGAGAACACGAACCAGGCCTGGCGATCCTTCTCCGAGGACAATCCCAGGCTCACCACCTTGGTCTCGAAGAACAGGTCCGGCGCCCCTCCGCCCTCCACCGTGTGCCAGTCGGGAATGTGCCCCCGTTTGACGAAGGCTTCCTTCAGCTGCTCCACGGTGTGCTGGACGGTGAACTGAACTTCGACCTGGGTTTCCATGGGGTCCTCCTTTCGCCTCCTTTTCGGCCCCCGTCCCGGGAACCCAAGCCTGGGTTCGGAACCCTTCCGAATGGGCCTCAGGGCGGGTTTTCAAAGTGGATGTGAGCCGCGACGTCGCCCAGCCGCGCCCATGGCAAGGCAGGGGCCGAAAGGCGATGCGGGACATCGTTCGAGGCCCCTAACGCAGTCAGGGGTGCGGCTGGGCGACGTCCCGTCGGGCAAGGGGCGACACCCGGCGCGATCCTGCGTCAAGCCCCTCGGCGATAGTGCCCCTATCGCCTTCGTCGCTTTCCTTGCCTCGCTTGGGTGGCGCCCCTTGCGCGGCCGCACTCCACTTTGAAAACCCGCCCTAACCATGGGAAAATCGAGGGTTCAGGGGGCGGGCATGCCGACGGCATTGATCTCGGTGTACGACAAGACGGGGCTCATCCCCCTGGCGGAAGGGCTGCTGGCCCAGGGCTGGCGCCTGCTGGCGACGGGGGGAACCCTCCGCACCCTCCAGGAATCGAAGCTCGAGGCCCAGGAAGTGGCGGCCTACACCGGCGCGCCGGAATGCTTCGACGGCCGGGTGAAGACCCTGCATCCCCGGATCCACGGCGGCCTGCTCTACCGGCGGGACCTGCCCGCCCACGTGGCCGACGCCAAGGCCCAGGGCATCGATCCCATCGATCTGGTGGTGATCAACCTCTACCCCTTCGAGGCCACCATCGCCCGGGAGGGCGTGACCGCCGCCGAGGCCATCGAGCAGATCGACATCGGCGGCCCCAGCATGATCCGCAGCGCCTCCAAGAACCACGCCTCCGTCACGGTGCTCACGGATCCCGACCAGTACGCCCCTTTCCTCGAGAAGCTGCATGCCGGCTCCTGGAGCCTGGAGGACCGCCGCCGCTGCGCCCTGGAGGCCTTCCGCCGGACCGCCGCCTACGACGCCGCCATCGCGGGCTGGATGGCGCGCGACCTGGCCCCCCGCAAGGTCGCGGACCTGCCCCACAATCTGGCGCTGAACCTCGTCCAGAAGCAGGGCCTCCGCTACGGAGAGAATCCCCACCAGCCCGCGGCCTTCTACGTGGAGCCGGGCCGGAAGGCCGAGGGGATGGCGGCCTGCCAGCAGCACCAGGGCAAGGAGCTGAGCTTCAACAACCTGCTGGACGCCGACGCCTGCGCCCGGCTGGTGTGGCAGTTCCCCGCTCCCGCCTGCGTGATCGTGAAGCACAACAACCCCTGCGGCGTGGGCCAGGGGCCGCATGCGCTGGAAGCCTTCATGCGCGCCCAGGCCGGCGATCCCGTCAGCGCCTTCGGCGGGATCGTGGCCTTCAACCGCCCCGTGGGCGTCGAAGTGGCCCACGTCATGGCCCA
Source organism: Geothrix sp. 21YS21S-4 (assembly GCF_030845995.1). Lineage (NCBI taxonomy): Bacteria > Pseudomonadati > Acidobacteriota > Holophagae > Holophagales > Holophagaceae > Geothrix > Geothrix sp. 21YS21S-4. The sequence continues at coordinate 175,254 of NZ_CP132719.1, read as the reverse complement.
GAACTTCTGGGAAGTGATCCTGGCGCCCGCCTTCACCGGCGAGGCCCTGGAGGTCTTCGCCGCCAAGAAGCAGCTCCGCATCCTCCAGACGCCCGACCACTGGCCCCTGAGCGCCGAAGGGCTGGACGCCCGCTCCATCGGGGGCGGCTACCTGGTGCAGCGGGCCGACGACGCCTTCGCGCCCTACGAGACCTGGGAGGTGAAGGCCAGCGGCTCCGGCCCCAAGCCGCGGACCGAGGATCTCGTGCTGGCCCAGCGGGTGGCCAAGGCCGTGAAATCCAACGCCATCGTTCTGGTGAAGGACGGCGCCACCGTGGGCATCGGCGCGGGCCAGATGAGCCGGGTGGACTCCGTGGAGATCGCCTGCCGCAAGGCGGGAGAGCGCGCCCGCGGCGCCGTCCTAGGCAGCGACGCGTTCTTCCCCTTCGCCGACGGCCTCGAAGTGGCCGCCCGTCAGGGCGTCTGCGCCTTCGTCGAGCCCGGCGGCAGCCTCCGCGACAGCGAAGTCATCGCCGCCGCCCAGAAGCTGGGCGTCTGGCTGTTCTTCACCGGCATGAGACACTTCAGGCACTAAAACCGATTCACCACCAAGGCACCAAGACACCAAGGACTGCTTGGTTTTTCTTGGTGTCTTGGTGCCTTGGTGGTTGGCTTTATCTTTTCAGGTACCCCATGAAGACCTCCGAACTCCGCCAGCGATTCCTCCAGTACTTCGAACGCCAGGGCCACCGCCGGGTGGCGTCCAGCGCGGTGATCGGACCGGCGGACGATCCGACGGTGATGTGGACCAACTCGGGGATGATCCAGTTCAAGGACGTGTTCCTGGGCAAGGAGCGGCGCGACTACAGCCGGGCCACCACCAGCCAGAAGTGCCTGCGCGCGGGCGGGAAGCACAACGACCTGGACCAGGTGGGGTTCACGGCCCGCCACCACACGTTCTTCGAGATGCTCGGGAACTTCAGCTTCGGCGACTACTTCAAGGCCGACGCCATCCGCTTCGCCTGGGAGTTCCTCACGGGGCCCGTGGACCAGGGCTGCCTGGGGTTGGATCCGACGCGCCTGTGGATCACGGTGTTCGAGGGCGCGGACGGCGTCCCGGCCGACACCGAGGCCGAGGACCTGTGGCGGGCCGCCGGCGTCCTGCCGGACCGCATCATGCGCTTCGGCAAGAAGGACAATTTCTGGCAGATGGGCGACACCGGCCCCTGCGGCCCCTGCTCGGAGATGCACTTCGACCGCGGCGCCCACATCCCCGGCGATGCCACGCCCAACGGCGACGGCGACCGCGTGATGGAGATCTGGAACCTGGTCTTCATGCAGTACGAGCGGGACGCCCAGGGCGTCCTGTCGCCCCTGCCCAAGCCGAGCATCGACACGGGCATGGGCCTGGAGCGGACGGCCAGCATCCTCCAGGGCGTGGACACCAACTACGAGATCGACCTGTTCGCCCCCATCTTCCGGGCCATCTGGAAGGCGGCGAAGGTCAAGCCCGAGGAGCGCGGCGAGCATCCCTACCGTACGGCCTCCCAGGTGATCGCGGACCACATCCGCGCCGCCACGTTCATGTGCTTCGACGGGGTGGTGCCCAGCAACGAGGGCCGCGGCTACGTCCTCCGCAAGATCGTGCGCCGGGCCCTGCGCTTCGGGCGGAAGCTGGGGATCGAGGGGCTCTTCTTCGCGGAGCTGGCCCCGGCGGTGTTCGAGGCCATGGGGGATCAGTATCCCGAGCTGCTGAGCGAGATGGCCCGCATCCAGAAGTCCCTGCGGCACGAGGAGCGCCAGTTCAGCCAGACCCTCTCCACGGGCCTGAAGCTCCTGGAGGCCAGCGACGTTTCCACGGGCACCCTCGGCGGCGCCGACATCTTCCGCCTCTACGACACCTACGGGTTTCCCGTGGACCTGGTGGAGGACTGGTGCCGGGAACGCGGCGTGACCGCCGACCTCCCCGGCTTCCAGCAGGAACTGGCCACGCAGCGCGCCCGCGCCCGCGCCGCCATGAAGGCCCACGACCTCCGGCTGGCGGGCGATCTCGCGATCCTGGCGGAACTGCCCCCCACCCGCTTCACGGGCTACGACCACCTCGAGAGCCAGGCCCACGTGGTGGCCCTGTTCGACGCGGAGAACCGCCGCGTGAAGCAGCTCACGGGCGAGGGCTACGCGCTCCTCGACCGCACGCCCTTCTACGCCCAGTCCGGCGGCCAGGTGGGCGACACCGGCCAGCTGCGCTTCGAGGGCGGCCACGCGGAAGTGGTGGACTGCACGGCCCCCGCGCCCAAGCGCCACCTCCACAAGGTGGTGGTGACCGGCTCCCTCGGGGAGAACATGCCGGTCAACGCGATGGTCCACAACATCCGCCGACGCCGCGTCCGCGCGCACCACACGGCCACCCACCTGCTCCACGCCGCCCTGCGAGAAGTCCTGGGCACCCACGTCAAGCAGGCGGGCAGCGTCGTGGACGCCAGCCGGCTCCGCTTCGACTTCACCCATTTCGCGCCCCTGGAGCCGGAGCAGATCGCCGAGATCGAGCGCCTGGCCTCCCGGGAAGCGCTGAAGGCGCTGCCCACGAAGGTGCGGGAGATGGAGATCGACGAGGCCCTGGCCTCGGGCGCCATGGCGCTGTTCGGCGAGAAGTACGGCGATGTCGTGCGCGTCGTGCAGGTCCCCGGCTTCTCCACGGAACTCTGCGGCGGAACCCACGTGGCGAACACCGGCGAGATCGGCGTCGTGAAGATCGTGTCGGAAAGCGCGGTGGCGGCGGGCGTCCGCCGGATCGAAGCCGTGGCCGGGGAGACCGCCCTGGAGCTGCTCCAGGCGGACGAGACCATGATCCTGGGGCTGTCGCGACAGGCCAACGCCGCCCGCGAGGCCCTACCCGACCTGCTGACCGCTCGCGAGCAGCGCATCCTCCAGCTGGAGCGCGATCTGAAGGAGGCCAAGCTGAGGGCCGCCAGCGGCGGCGGCAGCGCCGAGCAGGTGGAACAGATCCAGGGCGTGACCCTCGTCACCGCCTCCGTTGAGGGCCTTGAAGGCAACGCCCTGCGCGAATTCATGGACCAAGTCCGGACCCGCCACCGCAGCGCCGTCATCGTCCTGGCCTCCAAGGCCGCCGAGGACAAGGTCGCCGCGCTCGTGTCGGTCTCTTCCGACCTGCCCTACGATGCGGGCGCCCTCTTCAAGGCCATGCTGCCCGCGCTGAACGGACGGGGCGGTGGGAAAAAGGATCTCGCCCAGGGGGGCGGCACCCGTCCCGCCGGCCTGCCCGAAGCCTTCGCGGCGTTGCGCGCGGCGCTGTAGAACCGCACCAGGATCAGATTTCCGCGAAAGGCGGCCGACAAAATGGGGAGAACCTTCCCCAAAGGTCTGCCCATGCTCCCGATCCGCCGCCTGCTGCTGCGGGACCTGCTGGTCCTCATGGCCGGCGTGTCCGCGCTCCTGCTGGGGCTGGCGTGGTGGAGCCAGCAGCAGGCCCTGGAACACCAGGCCAGCGCCCGGGCGCGGACGGCCCTGGAGCATCTGGACACGAGCCTGCGGCGGGACCTGGAGGCCTCGGAATCCATCGGCGGCGTGATCCGCGACTGGTGGGTGGAGGGCATCCTCGACCTCGCCCGGCCCGATCAGACGGCCCGGATCGTCATGCCCGTGCTCAGCGCCCAGCACAGCATCACCAGCCTCAACCTCGCGCGGACCGACGGCGCCTCCCTGCTCTTCCTGCGCATCGGCGGCGCGTGGTCCTACCGGGAACTGCAAGACGCCGGCCCTCGGGCGCGGGTGCGCTGGCACCGCCTGGATCCCACGGGCCGGATCCTGTCCAGCGGCCCCTGGACGCCCATGGACTACGATCCCCGCACCCGGCCCTGGTACCAGACCGGCGCGCTGGCCGCCACGCCCGTCTGGACCGATCCCTACGTGTTCTACACCACCCAGGATCCGGGGGTCACCTTCACCCTGCCCATCCGGGACGGGGCGGGCCTGCAGGGCGTCGCGGCCCTGGACTTCCTGCTGGACGACCTCACCGAGGCCGTGTGGGCCGCGCAGCCCTCGCCGCGGAGCCGCTGCCTGGTGACGGATCTGGAAGGCCGCGCCCTGATCCTCCCCCGCGATGCCGCCTTCGAAACCGTGGGGAGCCGGCGGCGGGCCTTTCTCAAGCCCCTGCCGCGGGAGATCCTGGGCGGCTGGACGGGACCGAGGGGCTCCGCGAAGGACGCCCAGCACATCACCCTGGGAACGGCGCCGGCCTTCGGCTTGGCCCTTCCCTTCGAGGGGCTGGCGGGCCTCCACTGGCGGCTTCTGCTGGTGGTCCCCGAGGAGGATCTTCTCGGCCCCGCCCACTTCCGGGTGGGGAGCATGCTGGGCCTGGCGGTGCTCGCCCTGGGGCTCGCGGCCTGGCGGATCCGGCGGATCGCCCGGTACGTGGCGGAGCCCATCGCGGAACTGAGCGCCCTCGCGGAGGCCCTGGGCCAGGGCGAGCCGCCGCCAGCCACCACGTCGGAGATCCAGGAAATCCGCAGCCTGGACCACGCCCTTCGCAAGGCGGGCGAGACCCTGGCGGACCGCGCCCGGCTCCAGCGCCAGTTGGAGCACAGCCAGCGCATGGAGACCGTGGGAACTCTGGCCGGAGGCATCGCCCACGACGTGAACAATCAGCTGGCGGCGATCCTGGGCCAGCTCCACCTCAGCCGGGAACTGCTGCCGGAGGGCCATCCCGTCCTCAACCGGATCCTCCGCGCCGAGGAAGCCACCCGGCGCTGCGCCCAGACCACCAAGGCCCTGCTGTCCTTCAGCCACCAGTCGCGCCCGGAGCTGAAGCGCCTGGACCTGAACCTCCTGGTGGGCGAGACCGCCACCATCCTGGACCGCCTGCTGGGGGGCCGGATCCGCCTGGTGCTCGACCTGGATCCCGCCCTGCCGCGGGTCCGGGGCGACGCGGTCCAGCTGGAGCAGGTCCTGATGAACCTCGCGGTGAACGCGCGGGACGCCATGCCCAACGGCGGCACCCTGGAACTTCGCACGGCGGCGGCTCCGCCGGGCCTCGCCTCCGTGGAGGTGCTCGATTCCGGCCAGGGCATCGCCCCCGCGGCCCTGTCGCACATCTTCGAGCCGTTCTACACCACCAAGGAGCTGGGGAAGGGCACCGGCCTGGGCCTCGCCATGGCCTTCGGGATCGTCAAGGCCCACCAGGGCACCATCCAGGCGAGCAACCGCCCCGAAGGAGGCGCCCGCTTCCGGATCACCTTTCCCGCGGCGGACGGAGAGGACGATCCGCAGCCCCATCCCAAGGAACCGCTCCGGGCCGAGACCCGCCTCGCCGGCGTGAAGATCCTGGTGGTGGAGGACGAGGCGCTGCTCCGCGACATGCTGGCGGACGCCCTCACCCTCGCCCGGGCCCAGGTGGCCGCTGCCCCCGACGGCGCGGTGGCGTGGCAGGCCTGGCAGGCGGCCTCCTTCGACTTGGTCCTCAGCGACCACCGGATGCCGGACTGCACGGGGCTCGAGCTGCTGGAGCGGATCCGCGCCGCAGGCTCGGACACGCCGTTCATCCTGATCAGCGGCCAGGGCCTCGAAGGAATGGAAGCAACGCTGGCCCAGGATCCCCGCGTCCGCCTGCTTCCCAAGCCCTTCGAAATGCCCCGCCTGCTGGCGCTGATGGACGAACTGCTGGCGGGCCACGCGCTCGAATAGCGGAAGGAGGTCGTCGTTATCTTGAATATATTCTTAGCGTTAGACCCTTCGATCTAGACGTTTTTCCGTTGCCCGCCTTCTCTCCATGCCCTAACCTGCAGCTTCCATGGGCCCGCGCACCGCAGGAACTCGCCTCTCGCTCCGGCGCGCCGCGCGCTGGCTGGTGTGGCTGCTGCCGTGGCTGTGGATCGGCGGGGCAGCCCTGGCGCTGGATCCCGCGCGTCCCCTCGCCACCTGCGCTCAGCGCGCCTGGCGCAGCGAGGACGGCCTGCTCCAGGACACGGTGGAAGCCCTCGCCGAAACCGAGGACGGCTTCCTGTGGATCGGCACGGGAGCGGGCCTGGTGCGGTTCGACGGGGCCGCCTTCGAGCCCTATTCGCGCCTCAATGTCCCCGGCTTTTCCTCCAACGCCGTCAAGTGCCTCGCCGAGGGCCCCGGCGACGCGGTGTGGATCGGAACCTCCGAGCCCGGACTCTACCTGCTGGACCGGGGCGCGCTCCGCGCATTTGGCGCCGCCGAGGGACTGCCCGACCGCCCCATCCGGCGCCTGCTGAAGGACCGCGCCGGAACGCTGTGGGCCGCGCCGACGGAAGGCCCCCTCCTGCGGTTCGACGGGACCGCCTTCCGGCCCGTCCCCTGCGACGCCGCCCAGCTGCGGATCCGCGCCCTGGCCGAGGACGAGACGGGCGCGATATGGGCGGTCGCCGGAACGGGCCTGTGGCGCCTGCAGCAGGACCGGCTCCTCATGGCCGCGGTAGGTTCCGCGGAACTCACCGCCGTGAGCGCGGGCGGGCAGGGCGAAGTGTGGGCCGGCACCACCTCGGGAGGCATCTTCAAGCTGGAGGCGGGCCGGCTGGAGCCCGTTCCCTGGGCCCGGGGCCTGCCATCGAAAGCCGTCAGCCTCCTGCGGGTGGATCGCCGGGGCAGCCTGTGGGTGGGATTCGAGCAGGGCGGCCTGTTCCGGCGGACCGTGGAAGGCCGGCTGGAGGCGGTTCCGGCAGCGGGCGGCTCCCGGGCCACGCCCCTGTGCCTTCTCGAAGACCGCGCCGGCGCGCTGTGGACGGGCAGCGAAACCCGCGGCCTGAGCGCCCTCTACCCCGTTCCTTTCCACAGCCTCCCCGTGGCGGGGAGCGAGGCGGAAGAGACGGTCCTGATGGTCTGCCAGGACGTGCGCGGAGACGTGTGGGGACTCACGCGGGACCATGCCCTCGCCCAGATCCGGGGCGGCCGGGTGGAGCGCCTCCGCCCGGCTCCGTCTCTTGGCGGTGTCCCCAGCGCCCTGTGGCCCCGCGCGGCCGGTGGCGTGTGGGTGGGGACGTCCCTTGGCGGGCTGAACATCCTGGAGGAAGGCCGCACCCGGCCCTTCCACTGGCCCGACGGCACCCAGCCGGACGCCATCGTGGCGCTGTACGAGGATCCCAACCGCGTCCTGTGGGTGGCGAGCGCCCGGCAGGGGCTGGTGCGGCTCCCACCCGACGGCTCCCCGGTGATCCATCCCGCCATCCAGGGGGTCCAGGCCTTCGCAGGAGGGGGCCCCGGTCCCCTGTTCCTGGCCGATCCCAACCGGGGGCTGGGCATCCTGGAATCCGGACGGACGCGGTGGCTGGGGCGGGCGGAGGGCCTGGGCTCCAGCGGGGTCCGCTGCCTCCACCTGGACGGTGACGGGACGCTGTGGGTCGGCACGGCGGACGGCCTCCGCCGCTATCGGAATGGCGCCTTCCAGGCCTTCGAAGGCCAAGGCGGTCCCGCGGCCCTGCCCATCCACGCGCTCGGGGAGGACGCGGAACACCGGCTGTGGGCGGGCACGCCCCGCGGCGTCTTCCGCATCCTCCCGCCGGAAGGCGAAGGCCCCTTGGCGGCGGCACTCTACGACCACCACGACGGGCTGCCTTCGCGGGAAGCCCAACCGGAGCCGCAGCCCACCAGCTGGATCACCCGCGAGGGCGAGCTGTATCTCTCCACCAGCCGGGGGCTGGCCCGCCTGGCGCCGAAGACGGACCTCTCCCCGGAACCCGCATTGAGGATCCAGCTCCTGAAGGCCGAAGGCGACGACGCCCTCCTGCCCGCCGGTCCCTTGCTCCGCGTCCCGGCGGGCACCCACCGGTTCGAGCTGCACTACACGGCGCCCTCGCTCCTCCGCGCGGACAAGGTGCGGTTCCGCTATCGCCTGGAGGGCTGGGAGCGGGCGTGGAACGAGGTCGGCGACCGCCGCTTCGCGACCTATTCCAACCTGCCGGCGGGCTCCTACCGGTTCGTGCTCCAAGGCTGGCGCGGGGACGAACGGGGCGAGCCTGCGGAGCAGTCTGTGGATGTGGTGGTGCTGCCCCTCTTCTACCAGCGCGCCGCCTTCTGGGGCCTGTGCGCGCTGCTGCTGGCGGCCTTCGCCGCGTGGCTGGTGCGGCTGCGGATCCAGCAGGCGGAGGCGCGCACGGCGGTCCTGGCGGAGCGCAACCGGATGGCCCGGGAGATCCACGATCACCTGGCCCAAGGTTTCACCGGCGTCCTCCTTCAGTTGGAGGCCGCGGAGGCCAAGCTGGGCCGGCTGGCCGGCGATCCCGAACCCGTCCTCACCCGCCTGGACCACGCGCGACAACTGGCCGTCGCCAGCCTCCAGGAGGCCCGCCGCTCGGTGATGACGCTCCAGCCGCGGCGGCCCGAGGGCATGGACCTGCTGGGGGCGCTGCGGTCCCTGTCGGACCGGCTGCTCGCGGGAACGGAGATCCAGGTGGAACTGGCCCAGACCGGCGAGCCGCGCCCTCTGGGCCCGCGCCTGGAGGAGGAACTGCTCCGCATGGCCCAGGAGGCTCTGACCAACGCACTCCGCCACGGCCATGCCCGCTGGGTCCGCGTGGTCCTCCAGTATGAGGGGCGCCAGGTCCGCCTCCACATGGAGGACGACGGCCAGGGCTTCGACCCTTCCGCGAACGCCGCCGGCTACGGGATGCGGAGCATCCGGGAGAGCGTCCGCCAGTGGCGGGGGCGCATCGACGTGGACAGCGGCCCCGGCCTCGGCACCCGCATCACCATCACCCTTCCCATCCCGAGGTGGCGATCATGACCCAGCCTTCCCCCATCCGCCTGCTGATCGTGGACGACCATCCCGTGGTGCGGGACGGTCTCGTGGCCATCCTCCACCAGGGCGAGCCCGACCTGGAAGTGGTCGGCGAGGCCGGCGACGGCCGCGAAGCGGTCAACGCCTGGCGCACCCTCCGGCCCACGGTGACGATCATGGATCTCCAGCTCCCGGGCCAGTCCGGGGTGGAGGCCATCACCGCCATCCGGCGGGAGGATCCCACGGCTTCCATCCTGGTGCTCACCACCTTCGACGGGGACGCCGACATCCAGCGGGCCCTGGAGGCGGGCGCGCGAGGCTACCTCCTGAAGAGCGTCCGCCGGGCCATCCTGATCGAGGCGGTGCGCGCGGTGGCCTCGGGGCAGCGCTACCTTCCGCCCGCCACCGCCGCCCGGCTGGTGGAGGCGATGGAGGCCGAGAAGCTGACCGCCCGGGAACTGGACGTCCTCCGGCTCGTGGCCGAGGGCCAGCGCAACCGCGAGATCGCCGAGACGCTGGGGCTGGCCGAACCCACGGTGAAGATCCACGTGAACAACCTGCTGCGCAAGCTCCAGGTGAAGGACCGGACGGAAGCCGCCGTGGTGGCCCTCCGCCGCGGGCTGGTCCACCTCAAGTCCTGAGCGTCAGCGCCGGAACGTGAAGAACACCGCGCCCACGAGGCAGAGCCCCGCCCACAGGTGGTTGAGGTGCAGGCGCTCCCGCATCCACGTCGCGGTGAAGACCGCGAACACGAGAAGCGTGACCACTTCCTGGATCACCTTGAGCTGGGGCAGGGAGAACCGGCCGTAGCCGGCCCGGTTCGCGGGGACCATCAGGCAGTACTCGAAAAAGGCGATGCCCCAACTGGCCAGGATCGCGAGCCACAGCGGGCTGTCGCGGTGGTGCTTCAGGTGGCCGTACCACGCGAAGGTCATGAATATGTTGCTGAGGATGAGCAGCAGCACCGTCCGCATCGATCAGGGCTCCAGCACCGCTTGGACCTTGGCCAGCAGGTCCTTCGGTCCATAGGGTTTCTGGAGGAACCCCTTCAGGCCCTTGCCCAGGAAGCGGCTCATGGCCTCGGCCTCGCTGTAGCCGGAGCTGAGGATCACGCGCAGGTCGGGCTGGAGGCGCCGCATCTCGCGGTAGGCCTCCTCCCCGCCCATGTGGGGCATGGTCATGTCCAGGAGGACGAGGCCCACGGTGGCGCCCTGCTCCTGCACCAGATCCACCGCCGCCCGCCCGTCGGGGGCCTCGATGACCTGGAATCCCCGCAGCTCCAGGGCCTGCCGGGCGACGGCGCGGACGGTCTCGTCGTCGTCCACCACCAGGATCAGCCCGCTTCCCTGCCAGGGGGCTTCGCGGCTCGCCTGGGCCGCGGGCGCCAGCGCTTCCTCCTGGGCGGGAAACAGGACCTTGAACGTGGTTCCGCGCCCCACTTCCGAATAGACCCGCAGCGCGCCCTTGTGCCCGCGGACGATGCCCATGATGGCGGAGAGGCCGAGACCCCGGCCCGTGAACTTGGTGGTGAAGAAGGGCTCGAAGATCCGCGCCATGGTGTCGGCGTCCATGCCGCAGCCGGTGTCCGTCACTTCCAGGTAGACGTAGGTTCCCGGCGCCGCGTCCTGCCCCACGAGCATGGTGCGGATGGCGGTCTCCTCCAGCCGCTGGACGCCGGTGGCGAGGGTGATGGCGCCGGAGACTTCTCCGATGGCCTCCGCCGCGTTGATCACCAGGTTCATGATCACCTGCTGGATCTGCGACGCGTCCGCGGAAACGGCCGGCAGGCCGCGCTTCAGGCCCAGGTTGAGGACCACGGTCTTGGGCAGGCTCACCTCCAGGAGGTGGAGCATCTCCTCCACCTGGGCGGTGAGATCCAGGTGGCGCACCACGAACTGCCCGCGCCCCGAATAGGCCAGCATCTGGCGCGTGAGGTCCGCGGCCCGGTGGCCCGCCTTCTGGATGGCCTCCAGATTGCGCCGCACGGGATGGAGCGGATTCAGCTGCTCCAGCGCCAGTCCGGCATGGCCGAGGACGCCCATCAGCAGATTGTTGAAGTCGTGGGCGATGCCGCCCGCGAGGACGCCCAGGCTCTCCATCTTCTGGGCCTGGAACAGCTGGCGCTCCAGGGCCGCGCGCTCGGATTCCGCCCGCTTCTGGGCCGTCAGGTCCCGGACGATGGCGTGGAAGATGGGCCGGTCCCCGTAATCCAGCCGGGTGAGGTTCACCTGGCAGATCGCCTCCCGACCGCCCTCGCAGAGGAAGGTCCACTCGAATTGGCCGGAGGTACCCCGCCGGGCGGCTTCCATGTGGCACCGCCCCAGGTCGCTGCTGGGCGATCCGTCCGGCTGGTGCTCGGGGCAGAGGTCGAGAATGGGCCGGCCCAGCAATTCGTCCGCGCCGAGACCGAACAGCCGCCAGGCGGCCGGGTTGGCGTCGGCGATGGCGGCGCCCGACAGCAGCACGATGGGATCCGGCGTCTGCTCGAACAGCATCCGGAAGCGGGCTTCCTGCGCCTCCAGCGCCTGCCGGGCGTGGACCCGCTTCATCACCAGGCCCGCGGCCTCCGTCAGGCTCTTGAGGGCCTCGAAGCGCTCCTGGGACAGCGCCACCGGCCCCTGCGGCCCGAACGCGCCGCCGTGAAGGATGCCGACGACGCTGCCCTCGTGGGCCAGGGGCAGGCCCACCACCGATCGGAAAGGCCACGTCGCCAGATCGAACAGCTCCGGCACGTCTTCGCAGTGCGGGATGAACACCGCCCGCTGGCGGAGGTGGATCTCCTCCAGAAACGCATTGCCCGCGACGCGCACGGGCTCGCGGATCTCCTCGGGGGAGCCGAAGGCATCGAGTCCCGGGGTCCAATGGGTGGTGACGCTCCCGTCCACGGCCGCGTCGTAGCGGTTGAACCACCACTCGGGCAGGGGCGCCAGCCGCGCCGCCCACCGGAACAGTCCCGCGATCAGCGTGTCCTCGTCGCCGGCCTCGGAGAGTTCCCGCACGCCCTGCGCCAGTTCCCGCGACAGGCTGGCGGCCTCCTCCAGCCGATCCTCGCCTCCCAGCCGCTCCAGCGCGAGGGCCGCGATCCGCGCCAGGCTCTGGAGGACGGGGAACAGGCTCTCCCGCAGGGGCGTGGGCGACTCGTCCTGGAACGTGGCGGCGAACAGGACGCCCGTCAGACGCCCCTCGAAGACCAGGGGCACGCCCAGGAGGCTGCGCAGGCCCGAGGTTTCCACCAGGTCGGGCTGGATCATGGACGGCGAGGCCGCGGCGTCCTCCACGAAGCACATCCGCCGGTGCTCGTAGACTTCCCGGGCGAAGCCCGTGTCCTGGAGCGGGAACGCGAGGCCCTCCACCAGGGCCCCCATCCGGGAGGCGAGCGAGGGCGCGGAAGCCACCACCTGGAGCCGGCGCCGGTCCCCCGCAAGTTCGTACCGCCCCAGGAACCAGTGAGGACCCGTCAGGATGGCCGCGGCGCGGGCCAGGAGCACCCGGTGAACCTCCTCCTGGCTGCGCGCGAGGCTCAGGGCGTAGATGCCCTCCGCCAGATGGCGCTGGAGCCCGGCGCTCTCCGCGAGCCTCCCGTTGGCCAACTGTTCCTCGGACTGGTCGCGCCCCCACACGAAGACGTGCTCGTCCCCCTCGGCGCCGAGCCCCAGGGCGGTGAGCCGCACGGGCAGGGCCTCTCCGTCGAGACGCAGCCAGCTCGCCACGTCGGGCCGATCCGTTCCCGCGCGGGAGATCCCCTCGAACCACGCCCGGGCCTGCGCCGGCGGCAGGTCGTGGCGGAGCTGCTCGAATCCGAGGCGGGGGAGATCGTCCTCTCCGGCGCCGAGCATCAGCAATGCGCGGGGATTGGCGTGCAGGATCCGCCCTTCCCGATCCAGGATCAGAAAGGCCATCGAGGCCCGTTGAAAGAGGCCCCGGAGGGCCCTTTCCGCGAGCGAGCCGAGACGGCCGGCCGGGGGAGGAGGGATGGGTGACGCGTCCAAAGCTGATACCGACCGGAGAAGAGAGGCTGTCTGGACTGTATCAGCAGACACGGCGGGGACTAGGGCCTGTTTTTAGAGCGGATGCGAGCCGCCGGGGTCCCGTGGCGCTTCATTTTGAAAGCGGAACCTAGCGGGCGATTTCCACCGCCCGCAGCTCGCGCATGACCGTGACCTTGATCTGACCCGGGTACTGCATCTCGGATTCGATCCGGCGGCTGACGTCCTTGGCGATCCAGTAGGCCTGATCGTCGTTCACGGAGCCGGCGTCCACCAGGATGCGGATCTCGCGGCCCGCCTGCATGGCGTAGCTCTTCTGCACGCCCTTGTAGCTGCCGGCGATCTCCTCCAGCTTCTCCAGGCGCTTGACGTAGGTCTCCAGCATCTCGCGGCGGGCCCCGGGGCGGGCGGCGCTGAGGGCGTCCGCGGCGGTGATCAGCATGGCCTCCACCGTGCGGGGCTCGAAGTCCCCGTGGTGGCAGCTCATGGCGTGGACGACCTCTTCCTTCTCGCCGTAGCGCTGCATCAGCTGCATCCCGATCTCGATGTGGGTGCCCTCCACCTCGCGATCGATGGCCTTGCCGATGTCGTGGAACAGCCCCGCGCGCCGCGCCAGCCGGGCGTCCGCCCCCATCTCGCCGGCCATGTACTCGGCGATGCGGGCCACTTCCTTGGTGTGCTCCAGGACGTTCTGGCCGTAGGAGGTGCGGTAGTTCAGGCGGCCCACCAGCTTGTGCAGCTTGGGATGGACGTCCGGGAAGCCCAGTTCGATGCAGGCGGCCTCGCCGATCTCCTTGAGGTGCTGGTCCATGTCGACCTTGACCTTCTCCACCACCTCCTCGATGCGGGCGGGATGGATCCGGCCGTCGGCCAGCAGCTTGAGGATGGCCTGCCGCGCGACTTCGCGGCGGATGGGGTCGAAGCTGGAGACGACGATGCTCTCCGGCGTGTCGTCCACGATCAGGTCGCAGCCGGTGGCCTTCTCGAGGGCGCGGATGTTGCGGCCTTCGCGGCCGATGATCCGGCCCTTCAGGTCATCGCTGGGAAGCTGGACGGAACTCACGGCCTGCTCGGCCACCACATCCGAGGCCACCCGCTGGATGGCCGCGCCGATGGTCCACCGGGCCTTCTTGGCGGCCTCTTCCTGGGCCTCCTCCTCGATGCGGCGCACCAGCTTGGCGGCATCCATCTTGGCGGAGTACTCCAATTGGGCGGTCAGCTCCTTCTTGGCGTCGTCCCGGGTGAGGCCGGCGATCTCCTCCAGCCGCTGGGCCTGGGCTTCCACCAGCTGCCGGGCTTCGGCCTGCTTGGTCTCCAGCTTTTCCAGCTCGGCCTTGCGCTTCTCCTGCAGGCCGTCGAGATCCTTGGTCTTCAGGTCCACCTGCTGGAGCTTCTTGTCCAGCCCCTCCTCCTTGGACTGGAGGCGCTGCTCCTGTTTCTCCAGGTTCTTGTGGCGCTCCGCCATCAGCTTCTCGGCTTCCTGCCGGGCCTGGAGCGCCTGCTCCTTGACCTTCAGCTCGGCTTCCTTACGGAGGGCTTCCGCCTCCTGCTCCCCCCGCTCGCGCAGGCGCTGGGCGTCGGACTTGGCCTCCTCCAGCAGCTTCTGGCGCTGGGCCTTGGTGTCGGCCTCGGCCTTGGCGAGGGCCTGGGAGCCCTCCTGCGTGGCCTTCTGGGCCTTCATGGCCATCAGGAGGGCGACGCCCCCCGAAGCGATGGCAAGACAGAGAAAAATCCAAGCGATCAAGGTCATTGGCGACTCCGGGAAAAAGGTCCAGGGGCCACCAGCACCAAATTGAGAATCCCCGCTCAGTCGTGGAGGCTTGCCGAGTTCCCTAGCTGGTAGGGGGGAAACCAGAAACCCTGGCTAAGGCGCGCCGACGCGCGGAACGCACAGGACAGGGGGAAGGTCTCCCAGGTCGACTTACGGAACAAGCGCTTGGCCATGATCACGGGCCTCGCAGGGAATATCAGTCTCCGTCCTCGTCCAGCAGGGGCACGGGAGCGGAAGGTTCGTCCGGAACATCGTTCAGTAGCTTGGAAAGAGTCAGTTCCAGGTTCTGGGTGTGCTGGTTGGCTTCCTGCTCCAGACGCGCCACTCGGTGCGCCAGGTTCAGGGCGCCCAGGAGGTACCAGGACGGGGTGTCCAGGCCCTTCGGAACGCTGCCCCATCTTACCTGGCATTGGGAATCCATGTCGCGAAAGGTGTCTTCGAGGATTCGCACGGCCGCCGCCAGGCTCTCCGGCCGCTCCGTCTGGACCTGGAGCTCCCGCCCCAGGACCGACACGGGGACGGCCCGGACGCCCGGCAGGGGGCGCCCCGTCATCCCAGCGCCTCCAGGGCACGGAGGATCGAGGCGACCTGCTCCTTCACGGCCTCCCGATCCTTCTCCAGGATGCTCTTCTCGGCCAGGGCATCCTCCAGCCGGGTCCGGAGGGACTGGAGTTCCCGGTCGCCCACCGCACCGGCCGCCTTGAGCGCATCCAGTTCATCCTTCAACTGGTTGCGCTGCTGGACCAGGGCCTGCATCTTCGATTCGAGCTGTTTGAGAAGGTCCATGGGTGCCTCGAAAGGGTAGTTTACGCCCGGAGCTTCGCCCCGAGCGACTCGGCCGCGGCCAGGGCGGCGGCCATCCAGCCGTCCACGTCCTCGCCCACGAGGGTCCGGTCCGCCTGGAAGCGCAGGCGCATCAGCCACGCCTGGCGACCCTCGGGAAGGCTTCGGTGACGGAACACGTCCACGCAGCGCAGATCCTGCAGGGCTTCCGCCGGAAGGATCTTCCGCATGGCGCCGACCAGGGCCTCATAGGACTGGCCCAGATCCACCAGGAGGGACAGGTCCCGCTCCACGGAGGGGAACCGGCTGAAGGGCTGGAAGCCGGGAATGATCCGCGCGCCGGGCCGGGGGAGGTCGGCCACGGGAATCTCGAAGCCGAACAGGCCTTCACCCAGGGTTCGGATGACGGGCAGGCGATCCAGGCCCAGGCCGGCCGCGATCCCCCTCAGATCGGCTTCCTTCACCGGCCGGGCGGGCGTCAGGTGGTCCTCCCCGCCCTGGATCCCCCCCCAGGCCAACCCCAGGGTGAAGCGCTCGGACGGGCCCTGCGGACCCGTGACGTAGGTCGGCGCGACTTCGAACAGCCGGACCTCCCGGGCGCCCTGCCGCAGGTTCTGGAGGGCGGCGGCCCGGAGGCTGGAGAGAAGGGTGCCCCGCAGGACCGAGTATTCCTGGCCCAGGGGATTGGACAGGGTCCGGCCCTCCGCGAGGTTGTCCGGTCCGGCGAACGCGGCGTCCGCGTCGGGGCTGATGAACCCGTAGGTGACGGTCTGATGGAAGCCCAGGTGGGCCAGCCGCCGGGCCAGGGCCTGCCGCTGACGGTAGCCCTCGTGGAGCGGGACCGGCGGTCCCTCCAGCGGAGGCAGCACCGAGGGAATGCGCTCGTACCCGCGGAGGCGCAGCACTTCTTCGGTCAGATCCTCCGGAAGGGCCAGATCGTGGCGCCAAGAAGGGGGACGGACCGAGAGGCCGTCGGCCCCGATCTCCACCCCGCATCCCAAGGAGCGCAGCACCTCGGCCGCTTCCGTGAGGGGCAGGCCTTCTCCGGCCACCCGCGTCAGCAGAGCTTCGGGCAGTGCCACAGGCGCGGCAGACGCCGGAAGCGTTCCGGCTGTCCAAGCGCCTTCCAAAACGGCGCCCGCCCAGGTCCGGAGGCGGTCCACCAGGAGATCCCGCGCAACGGGGGCCATGGCCGGATCGGCGCCCCGCCCGAAGCGATGGGAGGCATCCGTGTGCAGGCTGTGGCGGCGGGCCGTGGCGCGCACGGTCTTGGGATCGAACCAGGCGCTTTCGAGAAGCACCCGGCGGGTGGTTCCGGTCACCTTGGTGCCGTCGCCGCCCATGACCCCCGCCAGGGCGATGGGACCGTCCTCGTCGGCGATGACCAGGTCCGCCGCCACCAGCGTGCGGGTGACCCCGTCCAAGGTCACCAGGGTCTCCCCCGGGCGGGCCCAACGCACGGTCACGGCGCCCCGGATGCGGTCGGCGTCGAAGGCGTGGGTGGGGTGGCCGTAGCGATGGAGCAGCTCATTGGACGCGTCCACGGCGGACAGGCCCTTGGGAGAGGCCTCCAGTGCGCGGAGAAAGGCCTGCGCCTCTGGCGGAGTGCCCCCCTCGCCCAGCGTCAACAGCGCCGTGGCATAGATGGGACAGGCCGGGCTCTCCAGGCGCACCTCGACCTTGGGCGCGCCTTCGGCCACTCCTGGAGGAGCCACGGGAACGAGGGGCTGGCGGAGCTTGGCGGCCACCTCCCGCGCCAAACCGCGATGGGACATGGCGTCGCCGCGGTTGGCGGTGATGTCGACGTCCAGCACGTCGACGCCCTCCCGCGCGGCCACGCCGTCCACGGGAAAGCCGAGCGAGGCGAGGAGTTCGCAGAGCTGGCGAGTTTCCAGCGTCGCGGCGGCGGGCACTTCCGCGGCGAGGGCGTTGCGTTCGATCCACATCAGTCGAGCCCTCCCATGGCCGCGAGGAAGCGCTGGTCGTTCTCGAAGAACAGCCGCAGATCGGGTGTCTGGCTCAGCATCATGGCCATCCGCTCCACGCCCATCCCGAAGGCCCAGCCGGACCATTCCGTGGGATCGATACCCGCGTAGGCCAGGACGTTCGGATGGATCAGGCCCGCGCCCAAGATCTCCACCCAACCCGAGCCCTTGCACACGCGGCAGCCCTTGGCGCCGCAGAGGGGACAGCTCACGTCCACTTCGCAGCCCGGCTCCACGAACGGGAAGTACGAGGGCCGCAGGCGAATCTCCGTGTCGGGCCCGAACAGCGCGCGGAGCGCGTATTCCAGCGTGCCCTTGAGGTGCTGCATTCCGATTCCGTGGCCCACCAGCATGCCCTCCACCTGGTGGAACATGGGACTGTGGGTGGGATCGATCTCGTCCTTGCGGTAGACCCGGCCCGGCGCCAGAAAGCGGACGCCGCCGAGCTTCGCCAGGTCCGGCGCCACGCGCAGGAGCGTGCGCACCTGAACGGGGCTCGTGTGGGTGCGGAGCAGCAGTTCGGGATGAGCCGCGAGGTAGAAGGTGTCCGAGCTGGCCTTGGCGGGATGATCCTCGGGAATGTTCAGCCCGTCGAAGTTGTGGGCCTCGGTCTCGACCTCAGGCCCTTCTTCGACGTGGAAGCCCAGGGGCCGGAACACCTCCACCAGGCGGTCCATCAGCCGATTGAGGGGATGCAGCGCGCCGCGGGGCGGAACCGGTGGCGGAAGAGCCGGATCCCACTGGTCGGCCAGGACGCCGAGGCGCGCCTTCGCGGCCTCCAGGTCAGCCTGGCGGGCCTTGAGGCCTTCTTCCCACTGCTGCTTGAGGCCGTTGATGGCGGCGCCCAGCTCGCGCTTCTGTTCCTTGGGCGCGGCCTTGAGCAGCTCCATCAGCCGCGCGGCGTGGCTGCCTTCACGGCCCACATAGGCGCCCTTCAGGCGCAGGAGCGCGTCGAGGTCGCCGCAGGCGGCGAGGGCCCCGGGAAAGGCCCGGCCGGCCTCGACGATCTCCGCTGGAAGCAGGTGGTCCATGGGTTCCCTCGACACAGGCGTCTCTAAAAACAGGGAAAGGCCGCTCGCGCGGCCTTTCGGGTGTCTGCGATGGGTGCGTCGCGATCAGCCCTTGGCCACGGCCACGAGCTTGGTAAACGCCTCGGGATTGCGGACGGCGAGATCCGCCAGGACCTTGCGGTCCAGATCCACGGAAGCCTTCTTCAGGCCGCCCATAAACTTGGAGTAGCTGGTGCCGTTCTGGGAGCAGGCGGCGCTGATGCGCACGACCCACAGGCGGCGGAAGTCGCGCTTCTTGACCTTGCGGTCGCGGTAGCCGTAGCCGAGGGCCTTCTCGACGGCTTCCTTCGCGGAACGGTACAGCCGGGACTTGGCGCCGTAGAAGCCCTTCGCGAACTTCATCATCCGCTTGCGGCGCTGGGCCCGCTTAAAACCGCGCTTTACACGAGTCATGTCGTTTTCCTTTCCTCGAGGCAGCTCGAAAGAGCGTTTGAAAGCCTCATCGGGGGCGGCCAGGGCCGCCGGGTTGAACTGACGATTCTAGAACCGCCAGGGGAGCAATCCAAGCGTCGTGCGGGCTGGGCCTGCGCGGCGCGCGGAACCTCCAAAGAACATCAGGCGTAGGGCAGCATCGCGGCAACGGCCTTCTGGTCGGCCTTCGCGACCATCCCACCCATGTCCAGCTGGCGCTTCCGCTTCGCGGTCTTCTTGGTCAGGATGTGGCGCTGGTGCGAGCACCCGCGCTTGAACTTCCCGCCGGCAGTCTTCTTGAACCGCTTGGCGGCGCCCTTGTGGGTCTTGATCTTGTAGCTCATGGGTTCCTCACGGGAGCTGGGCTTCGGTTGCAGGGGTATCGGCCGATTTCGGCTTCTTCGGGGCCTTGGGGACCTCGATGATCCGAGGGGCGAGGATGGCGTGCATGTCGCGCCCATCAATACCGGCGGGCTTCTCGACGATGGCCTTCTCGCCGACCCGCTGGATGACTTCCTCGATGATCCGGTAGCCGATGTCGCGGTGGACCACTTCGCGT
The DNA here is from genome assembly GCF_030845995.1 of Geothrix sp. 21YS21S-4. NCBI lineage: Bacteria > Pseudomonadati > Acidobacteriota > Holophagae > Holophagales > Holophagaceae > Geothrix > Geothrix sp. 21YS21S-4. The sequence goes on along the minus strand of NZ_CP132719.1, from coordinate 155,958 downwards.
CCGCGGAACATGACCACCACTTTGACTTTGTCCTCGTCCTCCAGGAACCGCAGGATGTGCTTCACCTTGAAATCGAAATCGTGATCGTCGGTCTTGGGGCGAAACTTCACTTCCTTGACCACGATGTTCTTCTGCTTCGCTCGGGCCGCGTGCTCCCGCTTCGCTTCCATGAACTTGTACTTGCCGTAGTCCATGATCCGGCAGACGGGCGGATTGGCGTTCCCGGCCACTTCCACCAAATCGAGACCGCGCTCTTCCGCGATCCGGATGGCCTGGTGGGGGGGCATCAAGCCGAGCTGTTCGCCATCTTCGGAGATGACGCGGACCTCTTGGGCCCGGATGCCGTCATTGATGCGGGTCTCGTTCGGACGAATGGTTCCTCCCCTAGTTGCACAAGGACAAAAAGTCTACCACTCCACCCGGAGCGCGCCAAGCACGGAAAACAGGATCAGCGCTGTCGGCCCCGCACTTCGGCGCCCAGGGATTCCAGGAAGCCGTCGAGGGGCTGAACGCCGAGATCGCCGCGATGGCGGTGGCGCACCGACACCGTGCCCGCCTCCGCTTCGCGATCGCCGATCACGAGCATGTAGGGAACCTTGGCTAGCTGCGCCCCGCGGATCTTGGCCTTGAGGCTCTCGTTCCGCAGGTCCAGTTCGCTCCGGAACCCCAGCGCCTTGGCCCGGGCCGCAGCGTCGGTGGCGAAGGCGTGGGCGCGGTCCGTGATGGGAAGCACCGCCACCTGCACCGGCGCCACCCACGCCGGGAAGGCGCCCGCGGTGTGCTCGACCAGAATCCCCATGAACCGCTCGAGGCTGCCCAGGATGGCCCGGTGCAGCATGACCGGGCGGCCCTCGCCGCCGTCGGCGCGGGTGTAGGTCAGGTCGAACCGCTCGGGGAGCATGTAGTCCACCTGCAAGGTCCCGAGCTGCCAGGGCCGCTTGAGGGCGTCGAGGATCTGGAACTCAATCTTAGGCCCGTAGAACGCGCCCTCTCCGGGATTCAGGGTGTAGGGCGTGCCCGCCTCGTCCAGGGCCTCACTCAGCGCCCGCTCCGCGGCGTCCCAGGTCTCGTCCGACCCGAGCCGCTTTTCGGGCCGGGTGGAAAGGGCCACCCGCATCCCCTCGAAACCGAAGGTGTCGTAGACCTCCGTCAGAAGCGCGAGGAAATCCGCCATCTCGGCCTTGATCTGGTCGGTGGTGCAGTAGATGTGGGCGTCGTCCTGGCAGAAGGTCCGCACACGGGTCAGGCCGTGCGTCACGCCGCTGCGCTCGTAGCGGTGCAGCCGGCCGAAGTCCGCGTAGCGGATCGGCAGGTCGCGGTAGCTGTGCTTCTGGCTGCCGAACAGGATGCAGTGGCCCGGGCAGTTCATGGGCTTCACCGCGTACTCCCGCTCCTCGGCGGTGGTGAAGTACATGTTCTCGGCGTAATTGTCGTAGTGGCCGCTGGTCTTCCACAGGGCCACGTCCATGATCTGCGGCGTGATGACTTCGCTGTAGCCGTACTTGAAGTACAGCTCGCGGATGTAGGCCACCAGCTCGTTGTAGACCACCGTTCCCTTGGGATGGAAGAACGGCGAAGCCGGAGCTTCGGGATGGAAGGAGTAGAGCTCCAGCTCCTTGCCCAGCTTGCGGTGGTCGCGGGCCTTGGCCTCCTCCAGCCGCTTGAGGTGCTCGTCCAGCTCCTTCTGGGTGTGGAAGGCCGTGCCGTAGATGCGGCTGAGCATGGGATTCTTCTCGTCGCCCTTCCAGTAGGCGCCGGCGATGCTCAGCAGCTTGAAGGCCTTCAACTTGGCGGTGCTCGGCACGTGGGGTCCGCGACACAGGTCGTAGAAGTCGCCCTGCTTATACCCGCTGATGATCTCTCCCGAGGGGATGCTGGAGACGACTTCGACTTTGAGGGGCTCGCCCATGGCCTCGAACCGCGCCACGGCGGCGTCCCGCTCCAGATCCTCGCGCTCCACCTCGATGCCTTCGGCGACGATCTTCCGCATCTCGGCCTCGATGACCGGCAGATCCTCGGGCGTGAAGGGCTTCTCCACCCAGAAGTCGTAGTAGAAGCCGTCCTCGATGACGGGCCCGATGCCGACGCGCGCCTCCGGATGAAGGCGCTTCACGGCGTGCGCCAGCAGGTGCGCGGTGGAGTGCCGGATCAGCTCCACGCTCTCGGGGTTTTTGCTGGTGACGATCTCGACTTTGGCGCCGTTGATCAGAGGCGCCTTCAGATCCGCCAGGCGGCCGTCGATTTTCACGGCCAAGGCCGCGTCCAGCAGTCGGGCTCCGATGCCACCCGCCAGATCGGCTCCAGTGGCGCCCTCGGCGAGCTGCCGGAGGGAGTCGTCTGGAAGGCGGATCTCGATGGACATGGATTCCTCGAAATAGAAAGAGAATTTTATCGATAAAAACAACTCCGGGCCATCAATGATGATGGCCCGGAGGGGATTTAACGTCGCAGCGACCTACTTTTCCACTCCTGTGGGGAGCAGTATCATCGGCCCTCCAGGTCTTAACGGCCGTGTTCGGGATGGGAACGGGTGTGACCCCTGGGGAAAAGCCACGACGAAGGGTAGAAGGGTTGAGAAGGGTTTAAGGCGAAGGCTCTGTCGAGCGTTCGTGGGTATGACGTCGTTGCAGGTTGAGCGGAGCTCAAAACTGCAGGGGTGTGATTGATTGATGAAAGGTCAAGTCGATGGACCGATTAGTACCGCTCAGCTGAATCCGTCACCGGACTTGCACATGCGGCCTATCAACGTGGTGGTCTACCACGGGTCTCATAGGGAGATCTCATCTTGAGGGGTGTTTCGCGCTTAGATGCTTTCAGCGCTTCTCACTTCCCGACATAGCTACCCAGCATTGCACCTGGAGGCACAACTGGAACACCAGAGGTCAGTCCATCCCGGTCCTCTCGTACTAAGGACAGGTCCTCTCAAATCTCCTGCGCCCACACTAGATAGGGACCGAACTGTCTCGCGACGTTCTGAACCCAACTCACGTACCACTATTGATCGGCGAACAGCCGAACCCTTGGGACCTGCTTCAGCCCCAGGATGTGATGAGTCGACATCGAGGTGCCAAACCTTGCCGTCGATATGAACTCTTGGGCAAGATCAGCCTGTTATCCCCGGCGTACCTTTTATCCGTTGAGCGATGGCCCTTCCATTCGGGACCACCGGATCACTATAACCTGCTTTCGCACCTGCTCGTCGTGTCTGACTCGCAGTCAAGCTCCCTTATACTATTGCGCTCTGCGGCTGATTTCCAAACAGCCTGAGGGAACCTTCGTACGCCTCCGTTACGCTTTAGGAGGCGACCGCCCCAGTCAAACTACCCGCCTGACATTGTCTTCCACCCGGATCACGGGTGCGAGTTAGAGATCAGCGTTAAACAGGGTGGTATCTCAACGTCGGCTCCACCGACCCTAACGAGCCAGTTTCATAGCCTCCCACCTATCCTGCACAGTCCAACGCCAACCTCAATGTCAAGGTGTAGTAAAGGTGCACGGGGTCTTTCCGTCTAAGTGCGGGTAACCGGCATCTTCACCGGTGCTACAAGTTCGCTGAGTCTCTGCTGGAGACAGTTCCCAGATCGTTACGCCATTCGTGCAGGTCGGAACTTACCCGACAAGGAATTTCGCTACCTTAGGACCGTTATAGTTACGGCCGCCGTTCACCGGGGCTTAAATTCGCAGCTTCGCTTGCGCTGACCGCTCCTCTTGACCTTCCGGCACCGGGCAGGCGTCAGCCCCTATACCTCCTCTTTGGAGTTTGCAGAGACCTGTGTTTTTGTTAAACAGTCGCCTGGGACATTTATGTGCCACCCCCTCGGGCTATGAACCCTACCGGGGTACCCCTTCTCCCGAAGTTACGGGGTTAATTTGCCGAGTTCCTTCAGCAGAGTTCTCTCAAACGCCTGAGGATTCTCTCCTCGACTACCTGTGTCGGTTTGCGGTACGGACACAAACATCTCTCCTTAGCAGCTTTTCTCGGCAGTGTAGGATCAGAACTTTTCGTCAGAAACCTTGGGCTCGCGGCGCCCGGACTTCCCTAAGCGCCACCCTTGGATCCTTTCGCAGGACATTCCATAGCCCTGCGTCCCTACCTTCCTGCGTCCCTGCATCGTGCAAACGAGATGCTCATGGTGCTGGAATATTAACCAGCTTTCCATCGCCTACGCCTTTCGGCCTCAGCTTAGGGTCCGACTAACCCAACGCGGATTGACCTTGCGTTGGAAACCTTAGTCTTACGGCGGACGGGGTTCTCGCCCGTCTTTACGCTACTTATGCCGACAGAGTCTCTTCCCATGTCTCCAGCTGTCCTTACGGTCAACCTTCACAGACGTAGGGAATGCTCCCCTACCACTTACGTTCGCAGCTTCGGTAACATGCTTGAGCCCCGTTGAATTGTCGGCACAGACCCGCTTGACCAGTGAGCTATTACGCTTTCTTTAAAGGATAGCTGCTTCTAAGCTAACCTCCTGGCTGTCTAAGCACATCCACATCCTTTTCCACTTAGCATGTATTTTGGGACCTTAGCTGGCGATCTGGGTTCTTTCCCTCTCGACTACGGATCTTATCACCCGCAGTCTGACTGCCGGACTTCACGGCGTGCCATTCGAAGATTGGTTGGATTCAGTAAGCTGGTAAGCCCCCTAGTCCATTCAGGTCTCTACCTGCACGACGAAACATCCGACGCTAGCCCTAAAGCTATTTCGGGGAGAACGAGCTATCACGGAATTTGATTGGCCTTTCACCCCTATCCTCAACTCATCCAAGCGGTTTTCAACCCACACTGGTTCGGACCTCCATCCGGTGTCACCCGGACTTCATCCTGGTCAAGGATAGATCATCCCGTTTCGCGTCTATTTCCAGCGACTGTCGCCCTATTCAGACTCGGTTTCCCTGCGGCTTCGCCTCTTCGGCTTCGCCTCGCCACTAAAAATAACTAGCCGGCTCATTATGCAAAAGGCACGCGGTTCCCCTGGTTAAAACCATAGGGGTTCCACTGCTTGTAGATTGACGGTTTCAGGTTCTATTTCACTCCCCTCATCGGGGTTCTTTTCGCCTTTCCCTCACGGTACTGGTTCACTATCGGTCAGATGAACATATTTAGCCTTACCGCATGGTCGCGGCAAATTCTGTCAAGGTTTCTCGTGCCCCGACATACTTGGGAACACCTCTCAGAGTCCGATCGGCTTTCGCATAAGGGGCTATCACCCTGTATCGCCGGCCTTTCCATGCCGTTCCGCTAACCGTCGGTTTTGTAACTCTGTGCTGGAGGGCAGCTCCAGCCTGTGGGTCCCACGACCCCCCTTACGCAACGCCTGCCGCTTACACGTAAGAGGTTTGGGCTCTTCCGGTTTCGCTCGCCGCTACTCCCGGAATCACTGTTGTTTTCTGTTCCTGTGGGTACTGAGATGGTTCACTTCCCCACGTTCGCTTCCCGAAGCCTATGGATTCAGCTTCGGGATGACTGAGCTTTCACCCAGACGGGTTTCCCCATTCGGACATTCCCGGATCACCGTTCGCGTGCAACTCCCCGAGACTTTTCGCAGCTTACCACGTCCTTCATCGCTGTCATCTGCCAAGGCATCCACCGTCAACCCTTTGTAACTTGGCCTTCCATCAATGAATCACATTGACTTCAGACCCACGAGAGTGTTGATTCGCTAAACTTGCCTCGCCTTAAGCCCACAGCGTCACTTCAACGCCATGGATCACCCTTCTCTATTCCTTCTATTTGATTGTCAAACAGCTCTGCCTTGCGACCACCGGCCCTCAAGCCGGTCTTGAGCTGGATTCAAACCCCGCAGGGTCTCAACTCAACTCAATTCCCTCTTCGCCATTCCTGGCTCGTGGTGGTGGGCCTAGGTGGATTCGAACCACCGACCTCACGCTTATCAGGCGTGCGCTCTAACCAGACTGAGCTATAGGCCCTCGTGCGTTCACACACGGGAGGGCCCCGAGGCTCCTGCTTGGCCTCCTACTCGTGCCCCAGCAGGCGTTGGTGGACCCGACCGGGATCGAACCGACGACCTCCTGGATGCAAACCAGGCGCTCTCCCAGCTGAGCTACGGGCCCTTACTCACGCCCAAGCACGCTCGTCAAAGACTCGCTGATCTGCTCGAGCGTCTTTAAAAACCGGATAGAATTTCGATCGGAAGCGTTGACCTATGCCATTCGTTCGAACGGCTCTCCTTAGAAAGGAGGTGATCCAGCCACAGGTTCTCCTACAGCTACCTTGTTACGACTTCACCCCAATCACCAAGTTCACCATTGAGAGCTGGCCCCTTTCGGTTACCTCACCCTCTTCAAGTGCTCCCGGCTTTCGTGATGTGACGGGCGGTGTGTACAAGGCCCGGGAACGTATTCACCGTATCATTCTGATACACGATTACTAGCGATTCCACCTTCATGTAGTCGAGTTGCAGACTACAATCCGAACTGAGGACGACTTTCTCCGATTAGCTCCATCTCGCGACTTTGCAACGGTTTGTATCGCCCATTGTAGCACGTGTGTAGCCCTGGACATAAGGGCCATGAGGACTTGACATCATCCCCACCTTCCTCCCGGTTAACCCGGGCAGTCCCCGTAGAGTTCCCGCCATGACGCGCTGGCAACTACGGGTAAGGGTTGCGCTCGTTGCGGGACTTAACCCAACATCTCACGACACGAGCTGACGACAGCCATGCAGCACCTCTGCAGCAGTTCTTGCGAAAAGGCCCATCTCTAGACCGGTCCACTGCAGTTCAAGCCCAGGTAAGGTTCTTCGCGTTGCGTCGAATTAAACCACATGCTCCACCGCTTGTGCGGGCCCCCGTCAATTCCTTTGAGTTTCAGCCTTGCGACCGTACTCCCCAGGCGGAACACTTAACGCGTTAGCTCCGGCACGGAAGGGGTCAACTCCCTCCACACCAAGTGTTCATCGTTTACAGCGTGGACTACCAGGGTATCTAATCCTGTTTGCTACCCACACTTTCGCGCCTCAGCGTCAGTTACTGTCCAGGTGGCCGCCTTCGCCACTGGTGTTCCTCCTCATCTCTACGCATTTCACCGCTACACGAGGAATTCCACCACCCTCTCCAGTACTCTAGCCTTCCAGTCTCAGATGCAGTTCCCAAGTTGAGCTCGGGGATTACACATCTGACTTAAAAAACCGCCTACGCGCCCTTTACGCCCAATAATTCCGAATAACGCTTGCCCCCTCTGTATTACCGCGGCTGCTGGCACAGAGTTAGCCGGGGCTTCCTCTCCAGGTACCGTCAAGCAACAATGCTATTAACACTGCTGCCTTCGTCCCTGACGACAGGGTTTTACAGTCCGAAGACCTTCATCACCCACGCGGCGTTGCTGCGTCAGACTCTCGTCCATTGCGCAAAATTCCCCACTGCTGCCTCCCGTAGGAGTCTGGACCGTGTCTCAGTTCCAGTGTGGCCGATCACCCTCTCAGGCCGGCTACTGATCGTCGCCTTGGTGGGCCATTACCCCGCCAACTAGCTAATCAGACGCAGGATCCTCTTCTAGCCCCAGGCCTTGCGGTCCCCAGGTTTCACCTCCAGCATCCCAGCCAAAGGTCTCATGCGGTATTACCACTCCTTTCGGAGCGTTATTCCCCACTAAAAGGTAGATTCCCCACGCGTTACTCACCCGTCTGCCATGCACCTTGCGGCACATCCGACTTGCATGTGTTAGGCACGCCGCCAGCGTTCATTCTGAGCCAGGATCAAACTCTCAAGTTTCATTCCTGAACCCTCAAACCCAAGAACTCTCGTCCTCAGGCCAATGTTCTGGTCGTATTTCTCTGAATTTCGCAGCCCGTCCTAGAACGTCCCACGAAACCCTCAAAGGCTTCCTATCTTCTATCCGGTTTTCAAAGACGCCCACGCTTCCACACCCTCGTGCTTCCGCGCCCTGAAAGCTCCTCAGCGGCTTCCGCCCCCTCGGCTCTTCCCTCAGCTCCTCGCAGCCTCAACTGCCCAGGAGATTTAGACTAACACCGAGGCGCGAAGACGCAAGCGGAATTTTTCAGGAAGGTTCCACCGGCGTTGCATCTCCGGCGGAATTCCCTTCCCGCACCTAGGAGATACCCAATTTCTGCAGGGTGCGCCGTTTGCCCGATTCCACCGCCGGCTGATCGAAGGGATCCACTTCCAGCGCCGCGCCGCTGAGGCCCACCACCAATTGCCAGGCCATGAGGAAGGCCCCAAGGGACCCCTCGTCCAAAGCGTCCAGGTGCCAATGAACCACGGAGATCCCCGCGCCTTCCAAGGCTTCCCGCGTGCCTTCGGCCTGGGCCCTCAGAATGTCCGGCCCGCCCCAGCGCCCCAGTCCCGGAAAGGGGCACTGGGATGGGGGATCCGAAGGCTCCGCCGTGTGGTCGTGGCCGGTGGTCACCAGCACCACACCCACGTTGCGAGGACCATCCAGCCAGCGCTGCAGCTGAGCGTGCTGATCCTGGGGGCCGATGGCGCGGATGGGCGTCAGGCCGCGACGGCTGCCGTCCTGTGCCTGCTTCCCAAGGCTTTCAGCCACCAATTGCACCCACCAGGCGCCCACCGTCTCCAGCCGCGTGGCGTAGGGCAGCAGCACCCACTGATCCGTTCCGCGGAGGAAGCCCGCCCGAAAGGCGCGGACCATCTCCCATACGCGCGCCCCCCAAGGACCGCGCTGCGCCTCGGTCTGGGCCACCACCTCCCGGGCACCCGCCAGGAAGCGCGAGGCGTCGAGCCCCGCCCAGTGGAGGGGCAGCGTGCCGATGGCGGTGAAGGCCGAGTAGCGCCCTCCCACCTGCTCCAGAATGGGGAGGATCCGCCAGCCCTCCGCGCGCGCCAGCTGGGCCAGGGGATTCGCGTCGTCCTGGGTGATGGCGATGGGCGCGTGGCGGCCCTTGCCCCAGGCGGCCTGGGCCCGCAGGCGACCGATCCACGTCCACAACTCCAGGGTGCGTCCGCTCTTGGAGGCGAACACCAATTGATCCTCGGGCTCCAAACGCAGGCCATTCGGCTCCGGCGAGGCCAGCGGCTGCCAACGGTGGCGGAGCGACGCGCCAGCCAGGGCCTGGATCAGAGCGTCCGCGGGGAGGAGGGAGCCGCCGATGCCGCACCACAGCAGGCGGCCCGGCCCCAATGAAGGAGGGAGGTCCATATCCTGCACGGCCCGCCATCCCGACATCGGATGGCTGACCATCCTCGACCACATCTCCTTCGGTTCCATCCGCACTCCTGCATTTCCAGCCATCTTAGGCCATCATGGGCCTTCGGAGCTGCCATGAACCCCCTTCGCAAGGCCGTCGTTCCCGTCGCGGGGCTGGGAACCCGCTTCCTTCCCGCGACCAAGGCCCAGCCCAAGGAAATGCTGCCCCTCGTGGACACGCCGGTGATCCAGTACGTGGTGGAAGAGGCCATCCGCGCCGGGATCGACAGCATCGTCCTCGTCACCGGCCGGGGGAAGGGCGCCATCGAGAACCACTTCGACGTGGCCTATGAACTGGAGGACACCCTCCGCCGTCGGGGCAAGCAGGAGGACCTGAACCTGGTCCGCGACATCACGCACCTGGCCCAGTTCGCCTACGTCCGCCAGGGCGAACCCCTGGGACTGGGCCACGCCGTCCTCTGCGCCCGCCACGCCGTGGGTAACGAGCCCTTCGCCCTGCTGCTGGGGGACGACGTGTTCGACGAGCGCGACTCGGCGCTGGACGCCCTCATCGCCGCCTATCACGCCACCGGGAAGTCCGTGGTGGGAGTCCAGGAAGTCCCGCTGGAGCACGTCTCCCGGTATGGGATCGTCAGCGCTCCCCAAGATGGGAGCGACGCCTGGGATGTGACAGCCATTGTCGAAAAGCCCAAGCCCGCAGATGCGCCCAGCCGCTGGGCGGTGGTGGGCCGCTACGTTTTGGAACCGCGGATCTTCGAGCATCTCGCCGCGCTGGAACCCGGCGTGGGCGGCGAGTACCAGCTGACGGATGCCCTGGCGATCCTCGCCCGCGAAGGCCGGCTGGTGGCCGCGCCCATCCCCGCCAAGCGCTTCGACACTGGCAACAAGCTGGACTACCTCAAGGCCAACGTGGAATTCGCCCTCAAGCGCGACGACCTGCGCGCGGACTTCGGCGCCTACCTCAAGGCGCTGGCCCAGGATCTCTAGCGCCGCAGCCGTAGGGCGTTCAAAACGACCGTGAGCGAGCTGAGCCCCATGGCCACGCCCGCGAGCATCGGTCCGCCGAAGCGCTCCAGCCAGCCGAAGGCAGCCAGGGGAACCAGAACGAGGTTGTAGCCAAAGGCCCAGCCCAGGTTCTGGCGGATCACCCGATGGGTGCGGAGCGCCAGCCGCCGGGAGGCCAGAACAGGCTCCAGCCCCGGCCGCAGCAGGACCAGCGCGGCGGCGGCCATGGCGGCGCCCGTACCCTGTTCGCCCGCGCCGGAGCCCATCGCGATCCCGCAGTCCGCCTGGGCCAACGCCGGCGCGTCGTTCACGCCATCACCTACGAAGCCCACGACGGCACCCTTCGCCTGAAGATCGCGGATGCGCGCCAGCTTGTCCTCGGGCCGCAGGCCAGCGGCCACGGAGCCGATCCCGGCCGCATCGGCCATGGCCTGGGCGCCCTGGGGCCGGTCTCCCGTGAGGAGATGCAGCTTCAGCCCCTGCCGCGCGAGTTCCGCCACCACCGCCGGGGTCTCGGGGCGCAGTCGGTCGCCGAGGACGAGCACGCCCTTCAAGCCGGAGGCCTCCGCCAGCCCCACGGCGATGCCGTCCGCATCCACCTGGGGGAAGTCCGTCTCCAGGAACGCCGCGCTGCCCAGCTGCCAGGCGGTACCATCCACGACGCCGCTGACGCCGCCGCTGGGGTGCACGCGGAAGTCCGCCACCGGCTTCAAAGTTCCGCCGTGCGCCGCCACCAGCCCGCGGGCGATAGGATGCTCCGAATCCCGCTCCAGGCGGGCGGCCACTTCCAGCAGACTGGCCTCCGATCGATCCGACAGAGCAAGGATCCGCCGCAAGCGGGGCCGCCCCTCCGTGAGGGTGCCCGTCTTGTCGAAGGCGAGATCCGTGGCCTGACCCAGGGCTTCCAACGCCGCGGCGTCCCGCACGAGCACGCCCCGGCGGGCCGCCGCGCCGATCCCCACCATCACTGCCACGGGCGTGGCGAGGCCCAGAGCGCAGGGGCACGCGATCACGAGCAGGGTCACGGGGGGGCGCCAGGCTTGGGTCAGGCTGCCCGTGGCGATCCACCATCCCGTCAGGGTCAGGAGCGCGAGCAGGAGGATGGCCGGCACGAAGACGGCGCTGATCCGGTCCGCCAGATCCTGGGCTGGCGCCTTCGACCCCTGGGCTTCGGCCACCAGCGCGGCCATGCGGGCCAGCTGGGTCTCCGCACCCACAGCCAGGACCTCCTGTTCGAGGGCGGAACCATGGACGACCGTGCCCGCCACCAGCGCCTCGCCGACACCTTTCGGCACGGGCAGGGGCTCGCCGGTGAGCATGGATTCGTCCACTTCGGCCCGGCCCGCCAGGATCCGCCCGTCGGCGGGAACGGCGTGGCCGGGCAGGATCCGCACGCGATCCCCAGGCCGGAGGGCGGCCACGGGCACCTCCTCCGCGGATCCGTCCGCCGCCAAGCGCAGCGCCGTGGGAGGCGCCAGGGCCAGCAGTTCCTTAAGGGCGTCCGTAGCCTTGGACTTGGCCCGGGCCTCGAGATACTTCCCGGTGAGCAGGAAGGCCACCAGGGCCGCGGCGGTCTCGAAGCTGAGGTGGTGGGCGCCGTTCAGCCACTCCACCACCGCGAACCCCCAGGCCACGCCCGCGCCCAGGGCGATCAGGGAATCCATGGATGCCTGACCGTGCCGGGCCTGCCGGGCGGCGCGGCGGAAGAAGCCCCACCCCGCGCCGAAGACCACCGGCGCCGACAGCGCGGCCTGGAGCCAGCCCGGAAGATGCAATCCCGCGCCGGGGACCATGGACAGCAGCAGCGGCGCCGTCAGCACCCAGGCCACCGCCAGCCGCCGGGCAGGGCCCGGATCCTCTTCCGCTGAGGAGGCGGCAGCCTCCTTCAGGCCGTAGCCCGCCTCCTCGACCTCCGCCGCCAGCGCCTCGAAGGGCGCTTCGCCCTCCACGGTGGCGGACGCGGTGGCCAGGTTGACGGACGCGCTCCGGACGCCCGGCGTGCCCGCGAGCGCCCGCTCCACGTGGCGGACGCAGGAGGCGCAGGTCATCCCCGTGACGGCATAGGTGCGGGTGGCCATGGGTCCGCCGGCCTAGGCCGTCCGCTCCAGCCGGTAGCCCGCGTGGGCCACCCGGGCGGCAAGCCCTTCGAACGCCGCCGTTCCCGTCACGGTGGCGATGCCCGCGGCCAGATCCACGGCGGCCGTCTCCACTCCCGGCGCGCCGCGCAGGGCCTTTTCGACATGGCGGACGCAGCCGCCGCAGGTCATGCCGTGGACTCGATAGGTCTGGGTGGACATCGCGATCTCCTTCAGGGGTGGGTCCGCAGGGGCAGGCGCTGGGTTTCGGCCAGCAGGGTCATGGCGGACGCAGCCGCCGCAGGTCATGCCGTGGACTCGATAGGTCTGGGTGGACATCGCGATCTCCTTCAGGGGTGGGTCCGCAGGGGCAGACGCTGGGTTTCGGCCAGCAGGGTCTCCAGCAGGCTGCAGCCGACGGCGCCCCTGCGGCCGTCGGGGGTACCCAAAGCCGCGCGCAGGATGTCCACCAGCGCGTGGATCTCCGCCAATTTCGCCTCCAGGCCCGCGAGCCGGCCGCCCAGGGCCTCCCGCACCTGGCCGCAGGGCGGCGCGTCCTGGCGGAGGGTCCGCAGCAGCTCCCCGATCTCCTCCAGGGAGAATCCGGCGGCCTGGGAAGCCTGGAGGAGGCGCACCCACTGCAAAGCCTCCGCCGGGAAAAGCCGGTAGCCCTTGGCGGAGCGGGGCAGCTCGCCGAAGACGCCGGCATCGGCGTAGAAGCGCAGGTTCCGCGGGGTCAGCCCCGACCGGGCGGCCAGTTCGCCGATCTTGAGCAGCCGCGGACGAGCGGCGGAAACGGGGTTATCGAGGGTCTGCATGGAACCTCCCGCAAGGGGACCCCTCCAGGGTAGGGTTCCAGCCGACTGGAAGCTCAAGGCCAAATATTCAGCCGTGCGGAGCCCGGCGCATCACCAGGTGGAGGAGGGTGACGGCGGCCGGCGTGATCCCCGGGATCCGGCTGGCCTGGCCGAGAGTCTCCGGACGGTGCAGCCTCAGCTTCTCCAGCACTTCCTTGGAAAGACCGTGGACGTGCTCCAGGCGAAAATCCGCGGGGATCCGGACGTGGTCCCAGGCGCGGTGACCATCCAGCAGCCGCGCCTCCCGCTCCCGGTAGGGGGCGTAGCGCAGGTCGAACAGCAGCAGGTCGCGCTCCCGGGCGGTGTCCCAGCCGGGCTGGGGCACGCCCCACCCCTCCAGATGGGCGAGGCAGGCGTCCGCCTCCGCTGGGCCCAGGTGCTGGCGCCGCAGGAAGTCGGAGAGGCTCAGGCCCGCGTCCAACCGGAGCCCGACCTCGGCCGCGACGGGGCCGAAGGGGCTCGTCTGCGTGACCCACGCGGCGTCGCACTGGCCGCGCAGCCGCTCCCGCCGCGCCACTTTGGCTTCAACCAAATCCAATTCCTCCGTTGTGAGGGCCCCAACCTCGCGGGCCACCTCCAGGAGGCGGGCGTCGGCCACGTCGCAGGCCAAGCCGAGGCGGTGTTCGGCGCGGGCCGTGAGCATCCGGTAGGGCTCATCGGTGCCCTTGGTCACCAGATCGTCGACCATCACGCCCAGGTAGGCCTGGTCGCGGCCCAGGATGACGGGCTCTCTCTCCTCCAGCCAGCGCGCGGCGTTGAGGCCCGCCAAAAGGCCCTGGCCCGCAGCCTCCTCGTAGCCGGTGGTCCCATTGATCTGGCCGGCGAACCACACGCCCTCCAGCCCGTCCACGGACAGGTCCCGCCGCAACTGAAGGGGGTCGAAGCTGTCGTACTCGATGGCGTAGCCGGGCCGCAGGATCTCCGCCGCCTCGAAACCGGGGAGGCTCCGCACCATGCGGAGCTGCACGTCCGGGGGCATCGACGTGGACAGGCCCGCCAGGTAGATCTCCTCGGTCTCCAGGCTCTCGGGTTCGACGAAGATCTGGTGCCGCCCCTTGTCGGGGAACTTCACGAACTTGTCCTCGATGGAGGGGCAGTAGCGGGGCCCCACGCCCTCGATGTGGCCGCCGTAGAGGCTCGATTTCGGCAGGTTCTCCCGAACGACGGCCTCCGTCTCCGGCGTGGTGTGGACGATGTGGCAGGGCACCTGGGGCTGGGGAATGCCCGCGCTGAAGAAGCTGAAGGGGCGCGGCGGATCGTCGCCGGGCTGCACCTCCAGCCGTCCGAAGTCGATGGAGGCCTTCGCCAGCCGGGGGCTGGTACCGGTCTTGAGGCGCCGATGGCGCAGACCCAGGGCCCGGAGCTGGTCCGCGAGGTGGGTGCTGGCGGGCTCGCCCGCGCGGCCCGCCTCCAGGCGGCGCTCCCCGATCAGGATCCGGCCGTTGAGGAACGTTCCGCTGGTGACCACCACCGCGTCGCAGGGAAGGACGGAGCCGTCCAGCAGCTCGACGCCCCGCAAGCGGCTGGTGCCCGCTTCCCAAACGAGAGCCGCGGCCGTCCCCTGGCGGAGGCGCAGGTTCGGCGTCCGCTCCAACAGGCGGCGGGCGGCGATCCGGTACTTCACCTTGTCCGCCTGGGCGCGGGGGCCACGCACGGCCACGCCACGGCTCTCGTTGAGAATCCGGAAGTGGATCCCCGTGGCGTCGATCAGGCGGCCCATGGCGCCACCCAGGGCATCCAGCTCCCGCACCATGTGGCCCTTGCCCACCCCGCCGATGCTGGGGTTGCAGCTCATCTGGCCGATCTGGTCCAGGTTCATGGTGAGTAGGGTCGTGGACAGGCCCGTGCGGGCCGCGATGTGCGCAGCCTCGATCCCGGCGTGCCCGCCGCCGATCACCACCACCTGTTTCATCGCATCACCCTTGGTTCCTGTCCCCCTCCGGGGATCGAGGCCTCCCTCCTATCGCAGGCGACATCCCGTCGCCTGCTTCCGCGTTCCGCTCTGCGGAGCCGCGGAGCCGGGACGATCCCGACATGTCCTCCGCCGATCACCGCGTGCTTCAAGCCGTTCCTCCCAGGTCCATTGTGCGGGATTTCGTTGTTGGCAAAGCAACCGTCCCGTCATCTTCGGTGCCGCGGGATTGTGAGAGACTGGGCCCATGCGACCCCGTCTGAGCCCCGAGGAACGCCGAGTCCGCCGCCAGCGCGCCATGCGGCGGTCGATGTTCGTGCTGCCTTCGAGCATCACCATGGCGTCGATCTTCTGCGGGTTCTCCAGCGTGGTGATGTCCATCAACGCCGCGGGCGCCACCCCGGAGCGCTACTTCCTGTGGGCCGCCGGCCTGCTGGTCCTCGCAGGGGTGTTCGACGGACTGGACGGCCGGGTCGCCCGCGCCACGAATACGGCCACGGAATTCGGCGTCCAGCTGGACAGTCTCGCCGACGTGGTCAGCTTCGGAATGGCGCCGGCCATCCTCGCCTACCGCTACGGGTTCTTCCAGTTGGGGATCCACGATTCCCACCTGCGGGCCGCGGGCTGGGCCGCCTGCTTCGTGTTCACCGCCTGCGGGGCCCTCCGGCTCGCGCGGTTCAACGTCCAGGTGGGCGAAGTGGATCCCCGCTACTTCGTGGGGATGCCCATCCCGGCGGGCGCGGCTTGCGTCGCGTCCATCATCCTGTGGCGCCCCACGCCGCCCGCCGCGGCTTTCCAGGCCTACGCGTTCGCGGCCGTGCTGTTCCTGGTGGGCTTCCTGATGGTGTCCACCGTCCGGTTCCCCAGCTTCAAGAAGCGGGCGGGCAGCCCCAAAGCGGCGATGCTGACCAGCTTCGGGATCGTGATCCTGTTCGCCCTGCTCAGCCTCTTCCAACAGCGGTTCTTCGTGGGCTTCTTTTCCGCCTACATCGCCTTCACGTTGATCCTCAACATCGCGTGGAAGGCGGGCTGGCGGGGCATGGAACCGCCCCACGACCGGCCCGATGCGCCGGACACCGTCCACTAGATCCCGACGCGCTCCAGCCTTACAGCGCGGTGGCGCCCGCGGGAACCGCGACGCCGGCCACGCCCGCCACCTTGGCGTTGGCCAGCAGCTTGCCGCCGGTCCCGGGCCCGATGCCGAGGGCCGCGCCCTGCTTGACGCCGGCCTCGGTGGTGGCCGCCGTGGGCACCTTGAGAGCCGCCATCCGCTGGATCAGGAAGCTCGCGGCGGAGGAGCCGTCCCCGGCCACCTTGTCGCCCGCCAGGAGGATCACCGCGTCCGGCTTGCGGCCCGACAGGGCGCCGATGGCCTTGCCCATGTCCTGGGGGCCCTTCACGTCGATCACCAGCACCTTGAAGCCGCCGGCCGCCGAGGTCAGGGAGGAGAGCGCGCCCTTGCTGGAATTCGAGTCGCAGACCACCGCGACGGTCTCCACCTGCGGCCAGGCCTTCTTCATCGCTCCCAGCAGGGCGTCATAGTCCCCCGCGAAAAGGGGAAGCGCCGCGAGAAAGGGAACCACGAGGAGTGAGCGCGAACGAACCATGACAAGACCTCCCACCATCCCTCCCCATCGGCAGAATCCCGGCGGGGCTGGAGGATGGGGACCCCTGAATCTTTTTTCTAACTGAGGATCCCCGCGATGCACGCGCTGAGGAAATTGGCCAGCGTCCCGGCCAGCATGGCGCGGATGCCCAGGCGGGCCAGGTCCCCCCGCCGCTCGGGCACCAGGGCGCCGATGCCCCCCACCTGGATGGCGATGCTGCTGAAGTTGGCGAAGCCGCACAGGGCGAAGGTGGAGATCAGCCGGGCCTTGGCGGACAGGCCCGTCATGGCGCCCAGGTCCAGGAAGGCCACGAACTCGTTCACCACCATCCGCTTGCCCAGCAGGGATCCCACCAGCCCCGCCTCGCCCCAGGGCACGCCCATGAGGAAAGCGAAGGGCTTGAAGACCGCGCCCAGAACCAGCTCCAGGCTGAACGCCGGATGGATGGCCTTCATCAGGCCGTTGACCAGGTAGATGAGGGCGATGAACGCGATCAGCATCACGGCCACGTTGAAGGCCAGCTGGCCCCCCTCGAAGGCGCCGCGGGCCGCGGCGTCCAGGACGTTGGCGTCGTGGTTGGGGATGTCCACCTTCACTTCCCCGCTGGTCTCGGGCGTCTCCGTCTCGGGCTCCAGCAGCTTGGCCATCATCACCGCGCCGGGGGCCGTCATGATCACCGCCGTGAGCAGGTGGACGATGTCCACATGCGCCACCTGGACGTAGGCCACCATGATGCTGCCGGACACGTGGGCCATCCCCGCGGTCATGATCACCATCAGCTCGCTGCGGGTCATCCGCGCCAGGAAGGGCCGGATGGTGAGGGGCGCCTCGGTCTGGCCCATCAGGATGCTGGCGGCGACGCTGACGCTCTCCGCGCCGGACACCTTGAGGAAGCGGCCCATGGCCCGGGCCGACGCGCCCACCACCCACTGCATGACGCCGATGTAGTAGAGCACCGCGAAGATCGAGGCCACGAAGATGATGGTGGGCAGCACCGCGAAGGCGAAGACCATCCCCACCTTCCCGCCGGGGCCGTCCGAAAGGGACCCGAACACGAAGCTGGCCCCCTCGTGGGCGTAGGCCATCAGGTGCTCCACGACGATCCGCATCTTGTCGAAGGTCGAGCCCACCAGGTTCCCGCGAAGGAGCCCCAGGACGATCACCCCGAAGAGGGTCCAGTTCAGGCCCTTGTTCTCCACCCCCGCGAACCGGCGCAGCGCCATGGGCGCGAACATCAGGACGAGGATCACCCAGCCGGTTCCCGCCGGGAACGGCAGGAAGGACAGCAGGCGGGAGAGGGCGGGGCCCTTGAGCACGATGACGGCGAAGATCCACTGGAGGCCCAGCCCCCAGGCCACCGTCCGCCAATGAATGGCGCTGCGGCGATGCGACAGCGCGTACGCGACGGCGATGAAGGCCGCGATTCCAGCCAGACCCATGAAGCGATCCATTGCGAAGCTCCTAAAGTTCCCGATTCAGGGCCTCGACGGCCTGCTCCATGTGGAATCTCGCGCGGCCCAACAGGCCCTCCCGCTGCATCACGAGGACGAGGGTGCACTGCTCCGCGGCGCCCACCATCAGGATCCAGTGCCGGTCCGTGGCGAAGGCCACCTGCCGGACTTCGCCCCGGTCGAACTCCTCCACCGCCTGCTGGAGGTGCCGCTTGACGATGTGCTGGTAGGCCCCCAGGAGCTGCAGCCCCTCGTTCGGGACCTCGAGGGTGCGCGAGCACACCGGTTCCCCGTCCCGGTCGTTGAACGTCGCCGCCAGGGATTCGGGCACCCGCTCGATCAGCTGATCCAGGATTTGCTGGAACATGGGGGACTCCGGTGATGCGTGCTCCAAAGCATGACCGGACTAGATGTTCCGCGCCACCTGCACGGCCCACACCGTCAGAAGGGCGGCCCATGCGGCGGCGCGGGTCCCCCGGGACCTCGGAAGGGGCGGATAGGGGTCGTTCCGCCAGGCGCGGCGGAGGTCCCACAGGGCCGCCACGGGGAGCGCGATCAGAAGCGCCGCCGCGGGATACCAATGGAGCGCCTCGCCCCATCGCCCCTGGCCGGCGGCGAGGACGCACCGGGTGAGCCCGCACGTGACGCAGGGCAGGCCGGTGAACCGCTTGAACGGACACGCCGGGAGGAGGTCCGCCCACGGGGCGAGGAAGGTTGCGCCCCACAGGCCCAAAGCGAGGGCCAAGGTCGCCACGGCCATCCAGGGCACCCGCCTCATGCGCCCGCCCGCAGCAAAACCAGGACGAAGAGCGCGAAGGCGCCTCCGAACAGGCCCAGCAGCACCGCATGGACGACGGTGGCCCCGATTCCCCGCCAGGGCTCGCAGCCGTGGCGCGCGGCCAGGGCCCAGCCCCGGAAGATCCACAGGTAGCCCGTCAGCACCATCAGCGGGAGGCCCAACAGAAGCCCGGCGCCGGGCAGGAAGGCCAGCAGCCCCGCCACGCTGCCCACGGCCCCGATCCGGAGCGCCTCGGCCTCGGCGCCCAGGGTGACGCGGAATCCCCGGCCGCCTTTCGTCCCGCGAAGAATCCACAGTCCGAGGTGATCCCACGCCGCGTGGTGCAGCCACGTGCCCAACAAGAGCAGCGGAACCGCCAGCAGGAGCCAGGGCGCCAGCCGGGCGAAGGGCGGAGCCCCTGGAAGGGAGGCCAGCAGGGCCTTCACCTCGGCGGGGTCCGTACCCAGGGCGGCGGCCATCCACTCGGGCGGCCCCTCCTTCCGCAGAGCGCCGTACATCCGGAGGCCTCCCGCCAGCGTGAGGCCCGCATCCAGCAGGGCCGGAGGAAACCAGGCCGCCAGCATCGAGCCCACCGCAGGGCCGAGACGCGGCGGAGCGCCCGCGAAGGCATGGCCCGGTTCCAGAAGGGCCCGCACCGACGCCACGTAGGGGACGCGCATCACTTCTTCGGGAAGAGGGCGTCGAACTCGCGAAGGGCGATGGGATCGCCGTCGCGCTGAAGGGCGGGGCGGAACTCCGCGGGATTCCGGTCGGCGAATTCCCCGAAGGTGGCCACGTTGCCGTTGATATAGGCGATGAACTCGTCCTGGCGGTGGCGGATGTAGCTGCGGAAGGGCCGGGCCATCACGCCCAGGACGGCGGAGTTGAGGGCCGTCCAGGTCTGGAGCTGGGTCTCGAACCCGTTCTTGCCCTCCCAGTAGCGGTACGAGGTCAGCATCCGCGCGCCCACGGGGAAGGGCGTCCGCAGCCGGCCGGCCTCCGCCAGCCCCTCCACCAGGTACACCCGCTGCCCCGGCCGCTGGTACACGAGGCGGAGGGTGCCCTTCAGGCCCCGGGCGTCGTCGATGCTCCAGGCGCCGTCGGGATGGATGAAGGCGTAGAAGCCGGGGACGAACTGGCAGGACCGCCACATCGCCGAACTCACCCGGGGGTGGTCGAAGAGTTTTTCCATGGTGGTCAAGCGCACGCGCTTGGGTTCCGTGCGCGTCTCGAAAATGAAGTCCGCGCGATCGACGATGTCCTGCGCTTCCGCCCGGGCGGCGGGCGGCAACTGGGCCAGGAAAGCGGGCGGCTGAGCCGAGGCCACAACGGCCAGGGAGGCGAAGATCACGGCGCGCATGCGACACGCTAGCACCTCCGTCCGGGGTATGGTGGTTCTTCACTCCCATGCCCTTTGGGCCGATGAGCTCTTCAATGGCCGTCCCCCTTCGACACATGCCCGTCACGCCGCTGGACGAACTCCGCGGGTGGCTCGCGAATTCGGCGGAAAGCGACGCCACGTCCCAGGCGCGTCTGCACCAGCTCCTCCAGCAGCTCCGGCAACTGGCCCTTCCTGAACTGGGCGGGCGGCTGGTCAAGCCCACCTCCAGCATTCCCCTGAAGCGCCTCATCCTGGGTCTCACCGCCCGGTTCGACTGGCCGGAATGGACCCCGTGGATCCAGCAGGCCCTCCAGCAGGAGCCCGATCTCGGCGTCTTCGACGAGGGCTGCGCCGCCCTGGGCCGGCTGGAGCTCCGCCCCGCCCGCGAAGCCCTGGAGAAGCTCGCGGCTCAGCGTACGGACCCCGACCGCCAACTCATCCTCCGCCGCGAACTCGGCGCCTTCGAGTCCCATCAGGCGGTGACCTTCTACCTGGGCCGCCTGCTGGAAGGCGAGGGCAATCCCCGCCTCGCCCACCAGGGCGCGCGGGGCCTGGCTGCCGCCGAGCCCGAGGACTTCCCCGAACTGTGGGAGGCCGTGGACGGCGCGGATGCCCTGGCTTTCCGCCTGCTCCTGCGGGCCGTCGCGGAACTTCCGGGCGGCGCGCCCGGGTCCGCCCTGCTCCACCTGTTCGGCGAGACCCTGCGGACGCTGGAGGACCTGGGCGCCCTGGAGACCCTCACCCAGCGGATCCAGGGCGGCGCCCGGACCGCCGCCCGCACCGAACTGATGCAGGCCCTGGCGGCCCGGATGGAAGGCGCCGCCCCCGAAGAGGTCCAGGCCCTGCAAGTCGCCCTCGCCGCGGGCGAGACCGGCCAGCCCGGCCCGCCCCTGGACCGGCTGCGCGACGCGGCCCGCGGTCCCTACGAGACGTTCCTGGTGGAGGCCCTCGCGATCCTTGTGGAGGGCAAGGTCGCCCGGTTCACCGCGCTGGTGGCCGAGACCCAGGACACCGCGGCGAAGCAGTGGGAAAGCCGCTCCGCCACCCTCAACCAGATCTGCGAGGCCCTGCTCCGCCAGGTGGGGCTCGGCCACCTTCCGCTCGCGGAAGTTTTGCCCGTCCTGGAGGAGGCCTTCAGCCACTTCCCGGACAGCCGCTGCCTGGACTACGCCTTCTGCCGCCTGGTGCCCGCCGGGGCGCCGGGGCTGGCCGCCATCCTGAAGGTGCCCGATCCCAAGCGCCGCGTCTTCTGCCTAGACGTCCTGGGCGCGAGGGAGGAGGACGCCCTGGTGCCCTTCTTCCTCCAGGCCATGGGCGACGAGATCGTGGAGGTGGGCCACCGGGCCATCCACCATTTCGGCAAGCTGCCCTCCAGCTTCCCCGCCGTGATGGACCTGTTCCGGTCCGGGCAGATGGACCACATCCGGACCGCCCTGCGGATCTTCGCGGAGAACGGAACCAAAGCCGCCGCCGAGCCCCTGATGGAGTTCCTGGTCAAGCCGGACGTGCGGGACGACCTGCTGATCGAAGGGGTCGAGGCCCTCGGCGCCATCCGCAGTACCGCCGCCGCGCCGGTCCTTCTGGACCTGCTCCACGACGGCAAGCCGGCCCGTCTCCAGGAGGCCCTCGCCGAGGCCCTGGCCGCCCTCGCCACGCCGGAAGCGGGCCTGGGCCTGCTGGCCAAGTCCGTCCACCTGAAGCTGCCTCAGGTGCTGCTCCTGGCTCTGGAAGGGGCCCTGGCCGCCTTCCCCAGCTTCGGCCGCCCGTTCCCGCCGGCCGACCTGCCCGCCCTGGAGCAGCTCATCACCCGCTGCTGCGACGACCGCGAGGGCGAAGGGCGCCGCCTCCAGGCCATCCTGTCCACGCAGAACCTGTACTGTTTCGACCAGGCCATCTACCTGCGCCTGAAGGACGCCTTCTCCGACTTCCTGTTCGAGCTCCGCACGAAGGCGGAGTGGGACCGCGAGACCAACGACCGCGTGGCGGCGGTGGTCAAGGAACTGGGGCGGCGCAGCGCCAGCCTGGGCCACATCGCGGGCAAGGAGGAGCGGATCCGGACCCTGGTCCAGAACGTACCCGCGGGCGGTCCCACCCGGGCGCCCGCCCTGCTGGGGCTCCGCGACGCCCTCCAGGACCCGGAATTCATTCTCCGTCCCGAGCTGGCCGAGGAACTCGCGGCGTTCGTCCTGACGGAGCTGGGGCGCCGGGAGCAGGACTGGCGGGAACTGGCCCGGGTGTGCGAGCTCGCGGGGCTCATCCGCTGGCCCAGCCTGATCGAGCCCCTCAAGGAGCTGTTCCAACGCGCCACGGGCCTGGGCCTGCGGAGCGCCGCGCGGCTGGCCCTCCTCGCCCTGGGACTGGAAGAGGCCGACATCTCCCGCCGGGCGCCCATCCACACCATCCTCCTGCTGGAGCCCAGCGCCTTCTTCCGCAAGCGCCTCCTGGCGGCCCTCGGCGCGGGACCCCAGCCGAACCGCCCCTGGGAGATCCGGGAAGCGGGGAGCCGGACCGAAGCCGCGCCCCTGCTGGAGGCGCAGCCGGTGGACCTGCTGATCTCCGAGCAGACCGATCCCGCGGGCGACCTCCGCCCCTGGCTGAAGGCGCAGTGGGAAGCCCACCACTGCCGGCACGTCCTGCTGTCCACCGCGGCGCGGGACACGGCGCCCGGCGAGCCCTGGATCCTCGACGTCCTGTACAAGCCCTATCCGCCCGAACAGCTCCTCAAGGCCCTGGAGGCCTGAGCGGACCGGACCGCTATGATCATCCTTCGACTCGAGGCCTTCATGCCGTCCTCCTTCCGCTGGCCCTCCGCCCCGGCCGCCCTGCTGTGCGCCCTGCCCCTCGCCGCGCAGGCCCCCGACGCGGCCCTCGCGGAGCGCCTCTACCGGAGCGGCGAGCGGGCCTACGCCGCGGGCTCCCACAAGGAGGCGCTGGAGACCTGGACGCAGCTCCTGCAGACCGCCCCCCGGAGCGCGGAGGCCCCCCAGGCCCTGCTGCGGCTGGCCCGGCACCAGGTGGAGGTGGCGAAGAAGCCCGAAGCCGCCCTGCCCTACCTGGATCGCCTGAAGGCCGAGTACATCCAGGCTCCCGAGGCCGCCGATGGCCTGCTGCTCCGGGGAATCCTCTTGGCCCGGGAAGCCCGCCGCCCTGCGGACCTCAAGGACGCCATGGCCGAGTTCAACCGCGTCCTCGACCTGTTTCCCGATGCCGCCGTGATCCCCGACGCGCGGTTCCAGCTCGGGCGGGCCTGGCGCGACCAGGGCCAGTGGGGCCGGGCCCTCCAGCAGTTCGTGGAGGCCTTCCGCCTGCGCCCCGACGCGCCCATCGCGCCCCAGGCCATGCTCCAGGCCGCCGAAGTCCTCGATCTGATGAACGACCTGCCCGGCTGCCTGCGGATGCTCCAGCGGCTGCGGACGCACGCGCCCCAGAGCCCCGAGGCCGAAGAGGCCGGCTGGCGGCTGGCGCTCCGGGTGAAGCACCGCCTTCAGCGGCCTCCGCTGCGGAACGAAGGACCCTGGCCCAGTGGGCGGGCGAAGTGGCTCAAGACGCCCACCCTCCTCGCCACCACGCCCGGCGGGGACCTGCTCGTGTACCAGAACGAACTGGACCGCGCCTCCCGCCTCCGGAACGGGGAGCTCGTCCCCGCCGGTCCCACCGCTGCCGGGGCCCGCGCCCTGGTGGCCTCTCCCTCAGACGCCGTGTGGCTCCTCTCCAAGGGGGGCGTCGTGCGGGAGGATTCGCCCGCTCCCCAAGCGTTGGGGACGCTGTCGGCCATCTCGGGCGCGGCCGTGGACTGCTGGGGCACGCTGTGGGTGGCCGACGCCAAGACCTCGGCCCTGAGCCTGTTCGCGGCGGACGGCACGTCGCGGACGGTCGCTTCCCCCACGCTCAATGCCCTGGCGCCCCTGCCCTCGGGCGGGATGGCCGTGGCATCCGACGCCGACCGCAAGCTGCTCTTCCTGGACGCCGAGGGCCAGCCGGCGGTGGTCGTGCCCTACGGCAAGGATCTTCCCGCCGCCTTCCGCACCGTCGCGGCGCTGGCCTCGGACGGCGCGGGCCAAGTGGCGGCGCTGGTGGACGGCGGAGATTTCGGCGAGGGCGTCGTGATCTTCGGTCCCGACGGGGCGGTCCTGCGGCAGGCGACCTTCAAGGCCCTGGGCGTGACGGGGCGGATCACCTCCCTCGCCCTGGACCGCACGGGCGGCGTCATCCTCTGCGACCGCCGCAACGACCTCCTCCTCCGGTTGAACTGACATGCGCCTTCGCAACCTCCTTCCCCTCGCGCTTCTCCTGGGATCCGCCCTCGCGGCCCAGGACCCCGCCCTCAAGGACGCCTTCCTCCAGGCCAAGGCCCTGTGGGCCACCCAGGGCGACCGCGAAGGGGCGTCGGCCCGCTTCGAGAAGGTGGTCGAGGTCCTGGCTCCCCGGGCCGCGTCTCTCGATCCCGAGTGGCTCCAGGTGCTGGGCGAGGCCTACAACTGGCTGGCGGTCCTGGACGACCGCAGCGCCCAGAACAAGCCCCGGGCCCAGGTCCGGCTCCAGGCGCTGATCGACCTCAATCCCGATTTCGAGGTGGACCGCGCCATCACCTCCCAGCGCCTGGCGGCCCTGTTCGACAAGCTGAAGGCCGAGAAGTACGCCGTGGTGAAGCTCAGCTACGCGCCGGAGGGCGGGGTGCTCACCGTGGACGGCCGGCCCGGAGCGCCCCTCTCCCGCAAGTTCCTCCCCTTCGGCCCCCACAAGCTCGCCTACGCCCGGCCCGGCTACGCCCCGGCGGAGGTCGCCCTGGATCTCGCCGGAAAGGAATCCCGCAACGCGGAGTTCAAGCTGACGCGCGTCTCCTCCGCCGTCACCCTCCACACCCAGCCCAGCGGCGCCGAGATCCTGCTGGACGGGCGCAGCCTGGGGCGGACCAAGGGCCACGCCGGTCCTGAGGCCGCGCCCCTGGCGCTGCCCCTCGGCCTGCGCCCCGAAGACCTGTCCGAGCCCTTCGTGATCGCGGAGCTGGCCGCCGGCAAGCACCGGCTGGAAGTCAAAGCCCCCTGCTACCGGACCCGGGTCCTGGAGATGGACGAGGGCCTGTCCACGCCCTGGGCGGACCACACCCTGGAACCCATCCGCCTGGAGGCCTCCAAGGGCACGCTGTCCGTGAGCTCCGCCTGGGACGGCGGCGAGCTGTTCCTGTCGGGCCAGAGCCAGGGCCCGCTTCCCATCGCCCAACTGCCCGTCTGCTCCGGCGCCTACGACCTGCTGGTGCGCTTCCCCGCCGGCGGGTTCTCCCAGCGCGTCACCGTGGAGGACGGGAAATCCCTGGCCGTGGAAGCCCGGCCCAAGCCCCGCCTGGCCTTCCTGGGGCTGGAAGGGGAGACCGACTTCACGGGCCGGGCCCGCATCCTCGCCCAATTGGAGGCTTTCGGAGAGCGCCTCCGCGAGGTGGCCTACGTGCCCGTGCGCACCGGCGAGACGCCCGCCCAGGCCCTGGCGCGCCTGAAGGAGACCCGGGAGGCGGAACTCTTCCTGACGGCGGTGCCGGTGGCCGATCCGGTGGTCCATCGGCTGGAGCTGCGCGTGGCCACGCCGGAGGGCGAGTCCATGAAGGCCGTGGTGAAGCCCCTGGAGCAGGATCCGCTCGCCGCCCTCGCCGCCAGCCTCGACGCCCAACCGCCCCTCCGGGAGCCGGGCCTGGGCCTGACGCTGCTGGACGTTCCCGGCGAACCGGGACCGTGGGTCCTGGCCGCCTCCGACGCGGCGCAGAAGGCGGGGATCCGGCCCGGAAAGCCCATCGTCCAGGCCGAAGGCCGGCCCCTCCCCTCCACCGCGGCTCTGCGCCAGCTCCTGGCGGGCGGGAAACCCACCCTCAGCCTCGTGCAGGACGGCGCGCCGGTGGTTCTCCCGATCCAGGCGGAGGCCCTGGAGATTCCCATCCGCGCCCCGGAGCTGTGCTATCCCGCCGTCCTGGCCCGCCTGCGCCTTCATTACGCCGGCGCGAAGGGCGACGAGGCGAACCTCGTCCGCCTGAACCTGGCGCTGGCTTACATGCACTTCCGCGAGTTCGACCGGGCCATCGAGCTGCTGCGGGACGCCCGCCTGAGCACCGTCGCCGGGGTGAGCCAGGGGACGATCGACTACCACACGGGGGTCTGCTTCCTCCACCTCGGGCCCGCGTATCAGGCCGAAGCGGCGCAGGCGTTCCGGCAGGCCCTGAAGTATCCTCAGGCAACCCTTCTCGGCCCCGACGGTCCCCTGATCGCCCCCCTGGCGCGGCAGGCCCTCGACGACCTGAAGTAGCGGAGGCACCATGCGGCACCAGCGCGGCGAAGGCAAGATCGGCTGCATCCTCTCCCTGCTCGTCCTCGGCCTGCTCGGCGGCATCGCCTACAAGGCGGGGCCGGTGTACTACAGCAACAGCGAACTGGCCGACGCCTGCGACTTCATCGCCAGCGGCGCGTCCCGCAAATCCCCGGAAGCCGTGGAGCGCGAGGTCAAGGACAAGGCCCGCGAACTGGGGATCGCCGAAGTCCTGGCGGACAAGAACGCCGTGCGCGTGACCAAGACCACCAGCGGGGAGAGCGGGACCTGCACCATCACCCTCCGCTACAAGCGGGTGATCGACTTCTACGGCGCCTACCAGTGGACCCTGGCGACGGACAAGCGCATCTCCAAGCCCGTGTTCGAGAACGTGGGCTGAATCCCGCCGGATCGGGCGCTTGCGCCCCGTCCGCCGACCGGGCACGCTCGCTGGATGTCCCTGCGTCTTCCCGATGACCGCCACCTCGCGCCGGCGGAGGCGCTTCGCCCCGCGTCCATCCCGGGCTCGAAATCCGCCACCAACCGCGCCCTCATCCTCGCCGCCCTGGCGCCCGGAACGACCCGCCTGCGGGGGGGGCTCGAAGCCGAGGACACGCGGTGGATGCGCCAGGCCCTCGGGGCGCTGGGATGCCCCGTCACCGAGGCGGAGGGAACGTGGACCGTCGCGGGCGGCGCCCGGCCCAAGGCCGCCGCGCCCCTGTGGCTCGGCGCGTCGGGCACGACCCTGCGCTTCCTCCTGCCCTGGCTGGCCCTGCGGGGCGAAGGGGCCATCCAGCTCGAAGGCGATCCCCGCCTCTTTGAGCGGCCCCTCGGCCCCCTGCTGGCGCCCCTGGAAGCCCTCGGCGCACGGTGGGAACCCGGCTCCAACGGCGCCCGGCTCCACCCCGCGGATTCCCCTCCCCGGAGGCTGGAGCTCACGGTGGACGCCCGGCTCAGCAGCCAGTTCCTGACGGGGCTGGCCCTGGCCGCCGCGGCGCTCCCGGAGGGGGGCGTCCTGCGGTGGACCGAGGCCGCCAGCCCCAGCTACCTGGCCCTCACCACCCAGTGGCTCCATCGCTTCGGCTGCGGCGCCCACCTGGAACCGCGCGCCTGGACCATCCCGGGCGGGGCCCTCGCGCCCCGGGATCTGGATCTGCCCGGCGACTGGAGCGGGGCGGCGGCCTTCCTCGCCGCGGCCGCCGCCACGGGCCGGTCCCTGCGCGTGGCGCCGCTGGATCCCGAGGACGCCCAGGGGGACCGCGCCCTGGTGGACATCCTGCGGACCGCGGGCTGCGTCGTCGTTTGGAAAGGAACTCAGGACCTGGAAGTGACCGGTCCCCTCCTCCGGGGCTTCGACGCGGACCTGACGGATTGCCCGGACCTGGGCCCCGTCCTGGCGGGCCTCGCGGCCCTGGCGCCCGGCTCCTCCGAACTGCGCGGGCTCCACACCCTCCCTCTCAAGGAATGCGACCGGCTGGAAGCTTCGGCGGAGCTGGTGCGCTGGCTGGGCGGCACCGCGGAAGTCGTCGGGGACCACACCCTGCGGATCGCGCCCGGCGCCCCGCTAGGGGACCGCCCGCTCTTCAATCCCCGTAACGACCACCGCATGGCCTTCGCGGCGGCCGTGGGCGGTCTCCGCCGCGGCGGAGAGCTGCTCGATCCCGGCTGTGTCGCGAAGACCTTCCCCGGCTTTTGGGAGGTCTGGACCCGGATGCTGGGATGCTGAAGGCCGCCTGGCTGGGCCACTGGAAGGCCCCCTGGGGGCTCGACCGAGGGCGGCGGTGGGGCGATCCCGCCTGGGCGCTGGCCGCCCTCAGCCAGGCCTGGATGCTCGGAGGCCGGGAAGGCCGGTGGCCGCGGCTGAACCAGGTGGCCCGCCGCCCCGCCGGCCCCCAGGTCGCAAGCCTGTCCGAGATCTTCGAGCCGCGTCCCGATCCCGCGTGGGTGGCCCTGCTCCGGCATGGGAGCCCAGGCGTTCCCCCTGCCCAGCGCGGATCGAAGGAGGACGAACTCCGGGCCTGGGCCTGGGAAGCGCTTCTGGACGGCGACGGCACCCCGTGGATGGCGGCCGGATCCGTCCTTCTGGACCGCGCCCAGCGCCTGCGGTGGATCGCGCCCCTGGGAGCGGTGGATGCCGAAGGCACGCTCCACCTCCCCCCTTTCCTGGAGATCCTGGTTCCCGATTCGCTGCGGACGCTCCCGCCCGGCTGGTGGGAGATTCTGCTCCGCGCCCAGGACGCCGAGGGACGGCTGCTTCCGGAAGGCGCGCTCGATCCCGTCCTGCCCTGGCCGGCGCTCCAGGCCCAGGCGGGTCCGCTGATTCTGGCGGCGCTGCCCGCCGATCTGGCTTCCCACCGCGGTGAACCGTGGCTCACGGCGCTTCCCGGTGGCGGCTGGATGGTGGATCCGCGCCTTCGGGCCTGGGGCCGCGGGTTCGGCGCCTCCCCCGCGGGGCTCGCCCCTCTCGCGGCGCCGGGGCTGGCGGGCGGCGCATCTCCGGAAAAGTCGCTGGAAGACCTGCTTCAGATGAAGGCCTCTGTGGAACCGCCCCCGGGGTGGGCCGCCGCCGTGGAGGCGGATCTGAGGGAGGACCTCCGCCGTCCCACGCTTCCTCCGCCCTCGGGCCATCCCACCTGGGACCGCCTGCGGATGCGGTGGGGCGGGGAGGCACCGGAATCCGTACCGGGCTATCCGGGCTGGGATGAGCCCGTCCATCCCTGTGCCGATCCCTTCCACTGGATGGCCCGGGGACGGCGGGCGGACGAGGGCTGCGATCCCGAGGGGAGCCTCCGGGCCTTCACCCTCGCCCACGCCCATTTCCTGCGCCTGGGGGCGGCGGACTGGGCCGAGCGCGCCGCCTCCAACGCCGCCCATCTCGCCCTCAAGTGGGGGGACCTGCCGGCCCATCGGCGCTGGGTCGCCCTGCGCGGTCCGCTGCCCCAGCCCTGGCGCGACCTGGAGGAAGCCCAGGTGGCGGAAGTCCTGCTGGAGCCCGACGCCGCCCTCGCCCGCATCCGGCGGCTGGTGGCGGCCCATCCGGATTTCCCGCCGGCCTGGGGACTCCTGGCCGGCCACGCGGCGGATCGCGAGCAGTGGGACGTGGTGCGCGACGCCCTTCTCCACGCTCCCGACCACCCCTATGCCCGCTTCCTGGAGGCCGCCCTGGGACCCATGGCGGAACCGCCGCCCCCCACGGCGGATCCCGAGACGCGGCTGAGCTGGGAGGCCCACCGTCTGCTGCGAGGAACCGGATCGCCGGAGGCCTTCTGGGCCGCCTGGGAGGCGTGCCCCACGCAGGTGATGCGGCTGGAACTGGGCCTGCGGATCCTTGAGCGCCGGCCCGACCTCCGGCGCGCCGACGCGCTCCTGGCCCTCCAGGCCATCGCCGAGCGGGCCACGTCTTCCCGGCATCAGCGGCGCCTGGCCGCCCTGTGGCCCGAAGCGGAGGCCCCCGCGGAACCCGCGCCCCGGGCGCTGCTGGACGCGTGGCTGGCCCAGCGCGCCGCCCCGGCGTGGATCGCCTGGGAGGAGGAAGGCCGCGTCCGCAGCCTGGGGCGCGGGGAAGCGCCACCGGAGGGCGCCCTCGGCCGCCTCGCCCAGGAGGGCTTCCTCGCCGCGTTCGCCAACGGGCGCTGGATCTGGCGGGGCCATCCCCTCCTGTGGGAAGGCGCGGCCGTGGGCGCGATCCTCCTCGCGCACCCACCGGACGCACCGCCTGAACCGCCCGCGGAGGCGTTCCTGCTGGCCCCGTGGGTGGCGCGGCTGCGGGGCGCTCGGACTCCGGAGCCCCCCGTGGCAGGCGAACTTCTCCTGACGGACGGCAGCGAGCCCATGGCCGGCGTGCTGCGCGAGCTGGATCGCGTCGCGGGGTCGGACCTGCCCGTCCTGATCCTGGGCCCCACGGGCAGCGGGAAGGAGCTGGCGGTCCGCGAACTCCACCACCGCTCGGGGCGCCCCGGTCCGCTGGTGGCCGTGAACTGCTCCGCCTTCGCCGAGGGCCTGCTGGAATCCGAGCTGTTCGGCCACGTGAAGGGCGCGTTCACCGGAGCCGACCGGGACCGGCGCGGGGCCATCGAGGCCGCCCGAGGCGGGACCCTGTTCCTGGACGAAGTGGCGGACCTGTCGCCACGGCTCCAGTCGCTGCTGCTCCGCGTCCTGCAGGAGCGCGAGATCCGCCGGGTGGGCTCCGATCACGCCGTGAAGGTGGACGTGAGATTTGCCGCGGCCACGCACCGCCCCATGGACGACCTGGCCGCCGCGGGCGCGTTCCGCCGGGACCTGCTGTTCCGCCTCCAGGGCGCGGTGCTCGACCTGCCGCCCCTTTCGCTTCGGCGCCACGAATTCCCCTTCCTCGTCCCGCGGCTCCTGCCCCGCGCCGCCCAATCCGCCCGCCGCCCCATCCCGCTGCTGGCGCCGGGACTGCCGGAGGCCCTGGCCCGCCGCCCGTGGCCGGGCAACGTGCGGGAGCTGCTCCACGCCCTGGAGCGCGCAGTCCTGCGCTGCGAGGGCGACACGCTGAAGCCCCGCCACTTTCCCGAATTGGAGATGCCCGTTCTCCAGGCCCGCACCTGGGACGACGCCACCCGCGCCTTCCAGCGCCGCCTGCTCCTGGACACCCTCCGCGCCACCCGCTTCCGCGTGGCCGAGGCCGCCGAAACCCTGGGCTTCGCCCGCCCCGCCCTCTACGCCGCCGCCAAGCGGCTGGGGGTGGATCTGGTGGCCGAGCGGGCGGCGGGGGGCGAAGACACCGGCGTCTGATACCCCTTTGCATTCAAAAGATAAGGATCACCACCAAGACGCGAAATGCGCCTTCGTCTCGCGCATCCGCAAAGCGGATGTCGAGAAGGCCACCAAGAAACCACATCCCCAGTGGGTAGAGCTTTTCTTGGTGATGAAAAGAAAATACTTGGGTCGTGCTCGCCTCTTGTATGAGTCGCTACAGCCGCCGCCCGAAGCTCCGCTCCAGGTCCTCCAGGGTGAGTTTTTTCAGGATGGGCCGGCCGTGGGGGCAGGTGTTGGGGACCTCGCAGGCGAGGAGGTCCCGGATGAGTCCCAGGGCCAGCTCCGGCGGCAGGGCGTGATGCTTCTTGATCGCGGCGCGGCAGGCCAGCTCCGCGTTCAGGTCCCGGCGGAAGGCGTCGAGATCCACGCGCCCCTCCCGCTCCAGGCGGGCGAGGAGGTCCTCCAGCAGGGCCTGGGGATCGCGATCGGCCAGGAAATCGGGGAGGCCCCGCACCACCAGGGCGTCCCCGCCGAAGGGGTCGGCCTCCACACCGGCCGCCTCCAGCTCCGCGAGGAAGGGCGCGAGCCGGGCGAGCGCTTCCGGTCCCACCTGCACGACGCGGGGCGGCATCAGCGGCTGGATCGCGGGAGCGTGGCGGCGGAGGAAGAGACGCTCGTACAGCACGCGCTCGTGGGCCACGTGCTGGTCCACGATCCACAGCTCCGGACCACTGGCCGTGGCGATCTCCGCCAGCAGGTAGGTCCGCTGGAAGGCGCCCAGGTAGCGGATGCCGTCGGGCTCCGCAGCCTGCGGGGGCAGCGCGTCGTAGGCGTAGGCCGGCTCCGCCGCACGGGAGGCGAAGGCGTCCGACAGGGCCGTATAGGCGCCGGCGGCGGAAGGTTCGCCCCATAGGCGGGGATGCTGGGGGGCGGCGCGGCGGGAGGGATCCAGATCGAACTCGGCGTCCACCGGCTTGGGCGGCAATTCCAATACCGAGGCCAATCCGCCGCGAAGCTGGGACCAGGCCTCTTCCGCCGCGGCGCGCACCCACGCGAAGATCCGCTGGGGCTCGCGGAAGCGGACCTCCGCCTTGGTGGGGTGGACGTTCACGTCCACCGCCTCGGGAGGCAGCTCAAGGAACAGCACGGCCGCCGGGTATGAGCCCTTGGCGAAGGTGCCTGACCAGGCCTCGGCTAGGGCGGCCAATAGGAGGCGGTCCCGTACGGCCCGGCCGTTCACGAACAGGTAGAGGTGGTTCCGATCGCGGAAGCTGAGGTCCGGCGGGGAGACGAAGCCCCGGATCCGCCAGGGGAGTTCCCCGTTCACGAAGGGTACCAGGCGCCCCAACTTCTCGCCGAGCAGCGGCGCCAAGCGCTGGCCGGCGTCGTCCACGGGCGGCAGCACCAGCGGCGCGCCGCGGTCGGGCCGCAGGGTCCAGTGGACGCCCGGCGAGCTGAGGGCCAGCCGCGCCACGGCGCCCCAGACCTGGGCGTGCTCCGTGTCCGTGGACTTCAGGAAGCGCTTCCGGGCGGGCAGCTGGGCGAAGAGGTCCCGCACCGTGACGGTGGTCCCGCGGCTGCGCGGGGCGGGCACCACTTCCTTGACGATCCCGAACTCGGAGCGCAGGCGGTGGCCCGCGCCATCGGATTCGGCGCTGGTCAGCTCGAACCGGGTGACGCTGGCGATGCTGGGCAGCGCTTCGCCCCGGAAGCCGAAGGTGGCGAGCCGGCCCAGGTCGTCGGCCGTCCGGACCTTGCTGGTGGCGTGGCGCTCCAGGGCCAAGTAGAGGTCATCCCGGGCCATGCCCGAACCGTCGTCCGCCACTTCCAGCAGCCGCTTGCCGCCCTCTTCCCAGGCCACCTCGACCCGGCGAGCGCCGGCGTCCAGCGCATTCTCCACCAGCTCCTTCAGCACGGACGCGGGCCGCTCCACCACTTCGCCCGCGGCGATCTGGTTGGCCACCTGGTCGGACAGGATCCGGATCTTCGCCATGGCTCAGTTTCCTCTCGCGCGCCGGAGATGGCCGGCGAGGTGGCCCAAGTAGGCCAGGAGGAAGAGCCCGGCGGAGGCCCCGTGCGCCCAGCCCAGGCCCGTCCGCCAACCGGGATCCACGGCCACCTGCGCGGCGTAGCCCGAAAGCGCCATGGGGGCGATGAGGAAGGCCGCCGACAGGCCCGTCCGGCGGCCTTCGGACCCCTTCTTCAGGCGCACCCGCAGGTGCCCGCGGACCGCGGCGCCCAGGGCGAAGAGCAGGAACGGCGCGGCAAGGACGTGTGCGCGCTGGACGAAGGGAAGCCAGGGGTGCGCCTCGGGACCGAAGGGCCCCACCCGCTCGCCGAACCAGCGCAGTAGGCCGTTCGCCAAGCCGCTGCCCGCGGTCGCGAGGGCCGCGGCGTGAAAGCTCCAGCGCTCCGCGGGACCCATCCCGCGGTCTCGAACGAGCCCGGACCGGCGGTGCAAGGGGCGGGTCGCAACGGGAGGCATGGCGGGCTTCCGAAAAGAAGGGACGGAAGGCCACGATCGCATCCCCCGCCGCCCTCCGGCAAGCGGGGCCGGCAACCGCGGATCCTCGCGATCCCTACCGGGGCTCGACGGTCGGGCGGAGGGCCCGGAACGCCCCGGACATTCGGATGGTGCCGTCGTTCAGGAAGAAGGCCGCGGCCGTCCCGTGGCGCTCGGCCCAGGCCAGGCCCGCGTCGGGACCCAGCACGTAGAGGGCAGTGGACAGCACATCCGCCACCAGGGCGTCGGAGGTCACCACGGCGGTGCTTCCCCAGGCGGGACAGGGTTCGCCCGTCCTGGGATCCAGGATGTGCCGTCCCCGCTCGGAGGTACCGCTTCCCGAGAGGGAAGCGTCCTCAAGCGTGAACCAAAGACGGGGGCGCTGCCGGTTCTGGGGATCGGCGACGGAGACGGGTGCCGCCTTTCCCCAGGCCAGCAGCTGGCCCCCGAAGTCCAAAAAACCCACGGCGGCGCCCGCAGCCGAACGCATGCGGTCCAGGGCATAGCCCTTGAGGAAGCCCCCCTCCTCCACGCCAGCCGCGGGATGGACAAATCGCGCTGTGCCGGCCCGCGGGTCCAGCTCCAGCCATTTGGCTCCCGCCGCCCGCCGAGCTTCGGCGAGGACGGCGGGCTCCGGCGTCCGTCCGCCCTCGCGCAGGCCCCATGCCTGGATGAGGGGGAACAGGGCCGGATCGAACGCGCCTCCGGTCTTCGCGCT
The DNA here is from genome assembly GCF_030845995.1 of Geothrix sp. 21YS21S-4. Classification (NCBI taxonomy): domain Bacteria; kingdom Pseudomonadati; phylum Acidobacteriota; class Holophagae; order Holophagales; family Holophagaceae; genus Geothrix; species Geothrix sp. 21YS21S-4. The sequence continues at coordinate 121,516 of NZ_CP132719.1, read as the reverse complement.
CCAGGCCTTCATGTCGGCGAGGAGGGCCAGCCATTCCGCGTCCAGGGCCACCGGCCGCCCCCCGGCGGCATTCAAGCGGCTCCAGGCGGAGGCGGGATTCCAGGTCGAACACGCGGCTTCGAGGCGGGCGGCTTCGGCCAAGGCGGCCTCGGATTTCCGAAGCAGATCGCCGGGACCTTCCAGGCGCACACGCAGCTCCGTCCCCATCGACAGCACCGTCCGGTCAAGGGCGGGCACCGGACTCGGAGCGACGGCAACGGCCGACGCTTCGAGGGCGGGAGGGGGACACAGCAACATGAGAATGAGTCTCAGCTTTCTCAACCCGCCTGGCAAGGCCTTTTTTTGAAGGACTCGCGGACGTGACTCCCATCACCCCGGTCTCCGCCAGGCCCGAAGCCACACTGGGGCATGCCCTCCTGCACGCGTTCCCGGCTCTTCGCGCTGGCCCTGGCCCTCGTGGCGCTCCCGCTGGCGCCTCGCTTGGAAGCGTCTCCGCGGACCCAGGCCCCCGACGCGCCGTGGATCACCTTCACCACGGCCCACTACCGGATCCACTGCCCCCGGGCCTTCGAACCGTTCGGACGCGACATGGCCGGCCGCGTGGAGGGGCTGCACGCCCGCTACCTGGAGCTGGTGGGCTACGTCCATCCGGGGCCCATCGACGTCCTGATCCTGGATCCGCGGATGGAATCCAACGGCATGGCGATCCCCTTCCTCCAGCGGCCCCAGGTCGTCCTGTGGCGGACGGAGCCCGAGCCGGACTCGGAACTGGCCCACCACCGGGGCTGGGCCGAGCTGCTGATCGCCCACGAGCTCGGCCACATGCACCACCTGCTGCGGCCCGCGCGAAAGCCCACCCTCTGGCAGCGCTGGACGGCGGCCCTGGGTCCCGTGGCCGAGAAGACGCCCCGCTGGGTGAAGGAGGGCTACGCCACCCTGCTGGAGGGCCAACTCACGGGGAGCGGGCGTCCCCACAGCGCCTTCCGGGCCGCGGTCCTGCGCCAGTGGGCGCTCGAAGGGAAGCTGACCCCCTACGAATCGCTGAACAGCACCCGCGGCTTCCTCGCCGGTAACCAGGCCTATCTCGCGGGCAGCGCCTTCCTGGCGTGGCTGGAGACGAATGCCGGCGATCCGGCGATCTTCCGCACGCTGTGGACGCGCCTTGCGGGCAGCCGGGATTTCGACGCGGCCTTCATCGCCACCTTCGGATACGCGCCCCGCGACGGCTACCAGCGGTTCTGCGCCGAACTGACCCACGCCGCCCTCGACCTGGAACGGCGCGCCAAAGCGGAGGGCCTGCGGGAAGGCGAGGTTGTCACCCGCGTGGACGGCTGGGTGAGCGGCCTGTCCCTCAGCCCCGACGGAACCCAGCTCCTGGCCCGCGTCCTGGACCGCAAGTGGCCGGGCCTGTACGTGTGGGACCTGACGGCGCCCGTCCCCGCCGCCCGCGCGTTCCCCGGCGAGCCGCCGGACCGGGCGCCGCAGGTGCCGGTGCTCCCTCCGGCCCGGCGGCTGCCCCGGGTCCACGGCGCGCTGCCCCGGAACCCCGTGTGGATCGGCCCCCGCGAGGTGGGATTCCAGTTGCCCCTGCCCAATGGCGAAGGCGTGCTGGAACCCCATCCCTACCGCTGGTCCCTGGGTCGGGGGCTGCGATCCGGCGAATACCAGGCGCCGCCCGCGGCCTCCGGCGGACCTAGCTGGAAAGAGATGGGCGGAATCTGGAACGTGGTGGACGCCCAAGGGCGCCCGCTGACCCGGACCCTGGCCGCGGCGTGGAATCCCGTGGCCACGCCGGACGGAAAGTGGATCTACTTCACGCGGCTCGCCGCGTCCGGCGTGGAGATCCGGCGGCTGGACGCCACGCTGCCGCCCCTGGAAGCCGCGGCCCCGCCCGCCGATCCCACCCTGCCCTTGACGCGGCAGGTGCTCCCTCCCGCCGACGCGCCGCCCGCCCTCCCTCCGCCAGTGCCGACGGAGCCCCATCCCTACCGCGTGGCCGAGACCCACGACACCTTCGCCGTCGCGGGCTATGGGTTGTCGCCGTCGGGAACCGCGTTCCAGCTGGGCGCCGGCGGCAACGACATCCTGGGCCGCCTGAACTGGCAGGCCCTGGCGGGCTTCGGCGACGGGGCGGGCCCCCGGGGCGCCCAGCTTGGCGCGGCCTGGCGCGGCTGGCGGTGGGCGCCGTCGCTCCAGGTCTTCTCCTCGCTGGAGCGGCCGTCCCGCCAGGAGTTCGCCCCGGTGGCCGGCTTCGACCGCGAGCGGCGCGGCGGGGAACTGGCCTTCACCTGGGAAGCCGAAGGCCGTCCCCAGGCGCGGCTGCGCCCCTTCGCCGCCGTCGAGCGGGTGGAGGCCACGGAAGGCGGCGAGATCCGAAACCGCGCCTTCGGCGGACTGGAAGCCGGCTGGGGCGAGCACTGGGGCCTCGGCGACCAGGCCTTCGCCCTGGGCCTGGGCTTCCGGGGCGGGAGCGGCACCACCGACGGTCGCTCCTGGAGCCTGGGCCGCGCGGCCCTCACCCTCGGTTGGATCAACCCCGCCGTCCCCCTTCGGGTTCGGATGGAGGGTGGCCGCGTCGAAGGCGACCCCACGAGCCTCGACCGCTTCCATCTCGGCGGCCTGCCCACGTCCCTGGTGCCCGAAGCCCTGGACGCCAACCGCGTGGGCCAGGCGGCGCTCCCGGCCTACACGGCCCTCGGCGATCGGCTGGTCCGCCTGCGGGGCGAGGCCGAACTGGGTCTCTTCGCCGCCTATGTGGAGCACACCGCCGTGTGGGACGGCGGAACGCCCCGCCCGGCGGCGACGCGGGTGGTGGGCCTGGAGCTGGACAGCCGCCGCCTGGGCCTTCCCGCGGACCTGATCCGCCGGGTCGCGGGCAACCTGCGGTTCACCCTGGGGATCCACCGCCCCTTGGACGGCCCGATGAAGCAGCGTACTGTGGGGACCCTCAGCGTGATCGTGCGCCCCTGAGGTTCCCGCTCGAGTAACGGATGCCCTTCCTGATCGCCCTCATCCTCATCTTCCTGGTGCAGTGGCTGCATCTGCGGCTGCTGCGCCTGGAGCTGCCCGCCCTGCGCCGCTGGCTGCCCTGGGCGCTGGCGATCCTGCACGTGCCCCTGATCATCTACGCAGGATTGCGGGTGCTGGGGCTGGCCAGCCACGGGTCGCCCACGTTCCTCCGCACCCTGGCGCGGGGGGCCATCTATTTCCAGGCCTTCACGGTGATGCACCTGATCGCGGGCATGGTGGCCGATGGGCTGGCGCGGCTCCGGAGCCGGCGGAGGGAAGCCCGGGAAGCGGGCGGGGACCAGGTGGAGGATCCGGGCCGCCGGACCTTTCTCCGCACGGCGGCCCTCGCCAGCGGCGGCGCGGCCGTGGGTCTCGGCGCGGGCGGCACCCGCGAAGCCTATGGCGATCCCGAAATCACCCGCCTCACGCTCGCCTTCCAGGACTTCCCCGCGGGACTGGAAGGCCTGCGCATCGCCCAACTCAGCGATCTGCACGCCGGTCCCCTGGTGGGGCCCGCCATCCTCCGGCGGTGGCGCGACTTCACCGAGCGGGAGCGGCCGGACCTCCTCCTGTTCACCGGCGACCTGGTGGACAGCCGACCGGAGGAACTGGCGCCCCTGCTGGACGCCTTCGACGGGTTCGCCGCGCCGCTGGGGACCTTCGCCGTCCTGGGCAACCACGACTACTTCGACGATCCCCGCCCCATCTGGCGGGACCTGGAAATGGCGGGAATCCGGTGCCTGGAGAACGCCTCCACCCTGATCCGGCGCGACGGCGGAACCCTCGCCCTGCTGGGGCTGCAGGATCCCATGGCCCGAAACGGGCGGTTCCGGCGGCTGGCCTTCGGCCCCGGTCCCCGGCCCCTGGAGGCCTCCCGGGACCTGCCCGCCGACGCCTTCCGCGTCTGCATGAACCACCGCCCCAGCGAATGGGAGCGCGCCCTGGAGGCGGGCGCCCGCCTCACCCTGTCGGGCCACACCCACGGCGGCCAGATCAACCCCATCCCCGGCTTCAACAGCGCCAACCTGATCGGCCCCCGCACGGGCGGCCTCTACCGCGAGGGGAACGACTTCCTGTACGTGAGCCGCGGCCTGGGCGTGGTGGGCCTCCCCATCCGCATCGGCGCCCCGCCGGAGATCGTCATCCTCACCCTGCGGCGCGGCTAGGGGTCGAACCGCTCCCGGAGCCCCGCGGGCAACACCGGACACGTTCCGACCGGCCGCGGAAAGAGGCGCGCGCGATGCCGGGCCACCCAGTCGTAGAGGCGATCGAGCAGGGGGCGGGACCCCACTCCTCCGAACAGGGCGACCAGCGCCCAGACGCCGCCGAGTTGCCGGATGACGTGAAGAACGGCGGCGGAGCGGAGGAGGAGCCTTCCGTCGGGCGTAAGAACCGCCAGGCTGTCCGGGAGCGGGCCATGGACCAACCGCTCGAAGGTGATTCCTCCCAAGGGGGCGAATCGGACGCGGCCTTTCCTGTCGCGCCGGGCCACGAAGGCCACGGCGGCGTGGCACAGGCCGCAGCCGCCGTCGTAGAACAGGCGCGTCAGCCCTTCACCAGCACCCACAGCCCCACCGCGATGAAGGCGCAGCCCGCAGCCCACTTGATGGCGCTCTCCGGGATGTAGCGGAACAGGACGCCGCCCACGGCCACGCCGATGGCCGTGGCGCAAACCAGGGCCGCGCTGGCCGCGAGGAAGACGGTCCAGATCTGGCCGCTGCGCACGGTGGCCGTCATGGCCGCGAGCTGGGTCTTGTCGCCCACCTCCGCGAGGAAGACCGTGGCGAAGGTGGTCCAGAAGAGCGATCGGTTCATGACGTTCCCTTGAAAGGCCGCGGCCTTCATCAGAGTAATGGGCGGCCATCTGCGGCACACTGATCGGATGGCGCTCGACCACTTCGACCTTCCCACGACCTACGTGGACACGCCCGAAAGCCTGCAGGAGGCGCTCCCCCTGTGGCACGCCGCGGGCCTGCTGGCGGTGGACATCGAATGCAGCCTCACGGGCGTCCACCACTGCGTGCTCGCCCTCATGCAGGTGGCCACGCACGACCGCGCGTGGCTGGTGGATCCCATTCCGCTGCAGGGGCTGATGCGGTCCGCCCTGGAGGCCATGGCGCAGGTGCCGTGGATCGTCCACGACTTCTCCGGGGACGGCGTGGTGTTCAAGCGGCTGTACGACGTGGTGCCCACCAGCATCTTCGACACGATGCTGCTGTCCCGGGCCCTGGGCTATCCCCAGCCCGGCCTCAAGACCATGGCGCGGCTCAAGCTGGGGATCGACATCCCCAAGGAGGAGCAGGATTCCAACTGGATGCTGCGCCCCCTGCGCGACACCCAGATCAGCTACGCCAGCCGCGACGCGGCCCTGCTCCTGCCCCTCCTGCGCACCCTGGCGGAGGAGGCCGACGAGAAGCGCGACCATCCCGAGATCGGTCCGCGCCTGGCGGCCCTCCCCAAGGAAATCCGCCACCTCCTCAAGCGGGTCCGGGCCTACGGACCGCCCCGCCACGATCCCGTGGTCGAGAAAGTGAAGCACCTGGGCGATCTGGCCGTGGAACGCGCCCGGAAGCTCACCGCCCTCCGCTGGATCTGGGGTAACGAAGGCGACGTGGGCGCGGTCATGGAGCTGGGCAACCGCTGGCTCATGGCCCGTTTGGCCCATCCTCCCCTCACCAAGGAGGCCCTGGAGCGGACCATCCCCAATCCCCGCTTCCGCCGCAAGCGGCTGGACGACCTGTGGGCGGTCTTCAGCGAAGGCGCGCATGAAACTCAGGAAACCGAAGATTCGTCCGATGGGCTGATCTGGAACAACCCTGGACGGCCATGACGACATCCGACGACGGCATCCTCCTAAGCTTCCCCAAGGGCCTCCTGGGCTTTCCCCAGTTGACCTCCTTCCGGCTCTTCGAACCGCGGGACGGGTATCCCCTGAAGTTCCTCCAGGCCGTCGAGGCCCCCGAGGTCTCCTTCACCTGCCTCGATCCGGCGGGCCTGAAGGAGGACTACACCGTCCCCCTCGGCGACGAGGAAGCCGAGGCCCTGGGCCTCGAAGCCGAAGCGGACGCCCTGATCCTCACCTTGGTGGTGATCCCGGAGGATCCGCGGAAGATGACCACCAACCTCGCGGGTCCCCTGGTGATCAACGTGAAGACCCGGATGGGCTACCAGATCGCCCTCAACGCCGAGAACTATCCCCTGCGTTTCCCGATCCTCTCGCAGGACTGATACCCTTCGGGCATGCTCGTCATCACGCGGAAGCCCGACCAGTCCATCGTCATCGGGGATGAGGTCGAGGTCATCGTCCTCGGCATCACCAAGGACGGTGTCCGCCTGGGGATCAAGGCCCCGCGGAGCGTACAAGTCCACCGGATGGAAGTCTTCGAGGCGATCGCCAGCGAGAACAAGGCGGCCACAGCGGCCCAGGTCCCTGTGCAGGACGCCGCCGCCCTCCTCCGGGCCGCTCAAGTCCGCAAGCCCCGACCCCGATGAAGCGGGTCTGAGGGTCCCGTGGAACTTACCGCCGCCAGCGTCGCCGCCCAAAAGCAGGTCCAACTCCAGGACCAGGTGGCCGTGGGCGTGCTGAAGAAGACCATCGACATCCAGGCCCAGCAGGGCGCCGACCTGGCCAAGATGGTGGCCGAGGCCGGCGGCGTCGGGCAGCGCGTGGATCTGTTCGCCTGAAGGCGACGGCCTATTTCAGGTAGGGAGCCAGGAACTTCCCCGTCACGCTGACCTTCCGCTTGGCGATGTCCTCGGGCGTGCCCACGGCGATGAGGCGGCCGCCTTCGCCGCCGCCCTCGGGGCCCAGGTCCAGGATCCAGTCGGCGGTCTTGATGACGTCGAGGTTGTGCTCGATGACGATGATGGTGTTGCCCGTCTCCACCAGCCGCGTGATGACCTCCAGCAGCTTCTGGATGTCCTTGAGGTGGAGGCCCGTGGTGGGCTCGTCGAGGATGTAGACCGTCCGGCCCGTGGCCCGCTTGCTCAGCTCCTTCGCCAGCTTCACGCGCTGGGCCTCGCCGCCGGACAGCGTGGTGGCGCTCTGGCCCAGGCGGATGTAGCCGAGGCCCACGTCCACGAGCGTCTGCAGCTTGTTCGCCAGGACGGGGATCGGCGCGAACAGCTCCAGCGCCTCCTCCACCGTCATGTTCAGGACGTCGGAGATGCTCTTGCCCTTGTAGTGGATCTCCATGGTCTCGCGGTTGTAGCGCTTCCCCTTGCACTGCTCGCAGGTGACGTAGACGTCGGGGAGGAAGTGCATCTCGATCTTGAGGACGCCGTCGCCCTCGCACTTCTCGCAGCGCCCGCCCTTCACGTTGAAGCTGTAGCGCCCGGGCGCGTAGCCGCGGGCCTTGCTCTCGGGCAACTGGGCGAACAGCTCCCGGAGGGGCGTGAACAGGCCGGTGTAGGTGGCGGGATTGCTCCGCGGAGTCCGCCCGATGGGGGCCTGATCGATGTCGATGACCTTGTCCACGGCCTCCAGGCCCTTGATGGCCTTGTGCTTCCCGACGATGTGGACGCCCTGGTGGAGCTGGTTGGCGAGCGCCTTGTAGAGGATCTCGTTCACCAGGGTGCTCTTGCCCGACCCGCTGACTCCGGTCACGCAGGTCACCAGGCCGATGGGGAAGTCGGCATCCACCTTCTTGAGGTTGTTCTCCTCGGCGCCCGTCACGGAGAGGTAGCCGCGCTTGGCTTTCCGGCGGACCCGGGGCACGGGGATGCTGTCGCGGCCGGACAGGAAATCGCCGGTGACGGAGCCCGGCGTGCGCCGGATCTCCTCGGGCGTGCCCTGGGCCACCACCTGGCCGCCGTGCTCGCCGGCGCCGGGACCCATGTCCACCACATGATCCGCGGCGAGGATGGTCTCCAGGTCGTGCTCCACCACCAGCACCGTGTTGCCCAGGTCGCGCATCTCCTGGAGGGTGCGGATGAGCTGCAGGTTGTCGCGCTGGTGGAGGCCGATGCTGGGCTCGTCCAGGACGTACAGCACGCCCTGGAGCTTGCTGCCGATCTGTGTGGCCAGGCGGATGCGCTGGCCCTCGCCGCCGGAGAGCGTCGCCGCGCTGCGATCCAGGGTCAGATAGCCCAGGCCCACGTCGTCCAGAAAGCCCAAGCGCTCGCGGATCTCCTTCAGCACCTTTTCGGCGATGACGGCCTCCTTGCCTTCGAGCGCCAGGTCCGCGAACCACTTGCGGGCGTCGCGCACGCTCTGGGCCACCACCTGGGCCACATTCAGCCCGCCCACGAAGACCGCCAGGACCTCCGGCTTGAGCCGCTGTCCCCCGCAGGCCTCGCAGGGGATGACGCGCATGGATTCCTCCAGCTCCGCCTGGATCTCCTCGCTGGAGGTCTCCCGGTAGCGCCGCTCCAGGTTGCCGATCACGCCCTCGAAGTGATGGACGAAATCGTAGCGGCTGCGCTTGCTCTCGTAGGTGAAGCGCATCTCCTTCTCGGTGCCGTGCAGCACCAGGCGGCGCACCTCCGCGGGCAGCTTCTTCCACGGCGTATCGAGGCTGAACTTCAGCTTGCGGGCCAGCTGCTCCATGAGCTGAGAGCGCCAGCCGTCCTCGCCGACGCTCTTCCAGCCGCTGGCCTGGAGGGCGCCTTCGTTGATGGAGAGCGCGGGGTTGGGGATGATCAGCTCTTCCGCGAACTGGCGCTTGAAGCCCAGCCCATCGCAGGTGGAGCACGCGCCGAAGGGGCTGTTGAAGGAGAAGGAGCGGGGCTCCAATTCGGGCAGGCCCTGGCCGAACTTGGCGCAAGAGGGGTTGTTGCAGGCCAGCTTGCTGGAGAACAGCCGCTCGGTCCCGTCCAGGTCCACCACCGCGGAGCCCTCCGCCAGGCCGCAGGCGATCTCGAGGCTGTCCGCCAGCCGGGACTGGATCGCGGCGCTCACCTTCAGGCGGTCGATGACCACGTCGATGCTGTGCTTCTTCTGCTTGTCCAGGTCCGGCACGCCCTCGGTCAGGTCCAGCATCTTGCCGTTCACCCGGGCGCGGATGTAGCCCCGCTTCATCAGGTCCTGGAGCAGCTTCTTGTACTCGCCCTTCCGCCCCCGGACCACCGGCGCCAGGATCTGGAGCTTCGCACCCTCGGGGCTCGCCAGGATCTGGTCCGCCATCTCCTGGATGGTCTGGCTGGCGATGGGCTGGCCGCAGGCCACGCACGTTGGTTTGCCCGTGCGGGCGAACAGCAGGCGCAGGTAGTCGTAGATCTCCGTCACGGTCGCCACCGTGGAGCGGGGGTTCTTGCTGGTGGTCTTCTGCTCGATGGAGATCGCCGGCGACAGCCCCTCGATGCTGTCCACGTCGGGCTTTTCCATCTGATCCAGGAACTGGCGCGCGTAGGCCGACAGGCTCTCCACGTAGCGCCGCTGGCCCTCCGCGTAGAGCGTATCGAAGGCCAAGCTGGATTTTCCCGAGCCCGACAGCCCCGTGATCACCACCAGCTGGTTGCGCGGCAGGGAGAGGTCGAGGTTCTTGAGGTTGTGCTCGCGGGCACCTTTGATGTGGATGTTTTCCATAGGCCTTCCAGGTTACGTCAATTTTTCGCCTTTGCGAACTGCGCCTAGAATCATGGGATGCATCCAGCCGAGCTGGCGATCCTCCTTCATCGCGCCCTTGAAGCGCGATTGGCGAAGCTGCAGGGGCTGCTGGCCGACGACGACTGGGCCACGGAGACGGAAGCGCTCCATCAGGTGCGCGTCGCCGCCCGCCGCCTGGGGGCGGTGCTCGACCTGGTGGACCCCGAAGCCTATCCCGGCCTCAAGGGCCGGCGCCGGGCCCTCAAGAACCTGGTGGATCTGCTGGGGCTGCCGCGGGAACTGGACGTCCACGCAGCCACGCTGGAAGCCAGGCTGGCCGAAGCGAAGACGCCCACCCAGGCCGCCGTTCTGGAGCACCTGCTGGAAGGCCTGGAACGGGCTCGGGCCAAGGCCCGCCGCGCCATGCGCCGGGGGCTGGAGGACCTGCGCCTTCCCGACCTCCGCCGCCTCCTGGATGTGCCTTCCCTTCCGCATCCCTTCCAGCACGCCTCGCTCCAGGAGAGCGCCTGGGCCTGCCTCGCGACCCGCGCCGAGGCCGCCCTGGGCGACCTGGCCTCCCTCTCCATCCAGGAGGACGCGTCGGCCCTCCACAAGGCCCGCGTCCGGATCAAGAAGCTGCGCTACGCCGTGGAGGCCCTGGAAGCCGCCTTCGCCGACGTGCCGGAGGGGCTCCTCAAGGATCTGCGCGCCCTCCAGACCGCCCTCGGCGACCATCACGACCTGGCGGTTCTGGAGGCCCATCTGTGGGAGGTGGAGGAAGGCCTCCGGGCGCGGGGCCGGAAGATCCTCCACGCCGGGGTCCTGGACCTCCTGGGCGAAGTGGCCGAATCCCGGCGCGCCCTCTTCGGCCGGGCCGCGGATCTGCTGTACGTCCAGACGCCGGCCGCCTTCGCCCGGACGATCCGGCCCGCCCTGGGGCTTCCCCTTGAGGAGGCGCCCCGGCCATGAAGTTCCCGCACATGCGGATCCGCCCCTTGGCGTGGCTGCCCAGCCTCCACGCGAAGCTGTTCCTCCTCCTCGGGCTGGTGACCAGCCTGCTCACGGTGGCGGTGGCCTACTCCATCACCCGCAACAGCCGGCGGGAACTGGAGAGCTACTCCCGCAAGCTGACCATCGAAGCCGCGGGCACCGTGGAAACCGACATCCTGGAGCGCGACCCCACCTTCAAGGACGGCGACAAGCTGGACCAGTTGCTGGAGAGCATCGCGGGGCCGGACCGCAGCATCTTCCAGATCGACGTGTTCAAGCGGGTGGGCCGCGGGACGGAGGTGGAACTGGTCCGTTCCTCCGGCGAGGAGAACACCATCGAGTGGGGCACAGAGATCGGCTCCTACCTGACCCTGACCCAGCCCCAAGCCGAACTGGTGGACCTGAACACGGGAGGGCGGGCCTGGAAGGTGTACCTCCCCATCCGAGGCCGCCGGCCGGGCCAGCCCCCCATCGGCCTGATCCGCGCCTACTGCGACCTGGAGCGGTGGGAGGTGGTGTGGGACAACAACGTCAAGCGCACCCTCCGCACGCTTCCCGGCGTTCTCCTCGGAGAATTCATCTTGCTGTGGCTGATCCTGCGCGTGCTGATCAGCGATCCCATTGAGGGCATCGTCCTCGCCATGCAGCGGCTGGAGCGGGGCGAATCCGACGCCCGTGTCCCCGTGCTGCGCAGCGACGAGCTGGGCCTGATCGGCGCGCGGTTCAACGACATGGCCATCCAACTCCAGCGGGCGGGGGAGGAGCGGGAGGGCCTGATCCGCGAGATCCGGGGACTCAACGCCAACCTCCAGAGCCGGATCGATTCCGCGCTGTCGGAACTCCAGACCAAGAACACCGAGCTGGCCGCCATGGCGGAGCGGAACGCGATTCTTCGGGAGGAGCTGGGCGCCCAAGAGCGATTGGCCGTGGCGGGCCAACTGACGGCGACCTTCGCCCACGAGGTGGGCACGCCCCTGAACCTGGTGACGGGCCACCTCCAGCTCCTGGACGGGCAGAAGGATCTGCCGGACAAGCACCGGGAACGGCTGGGGGTGATCCAGGGCCAGATCCGGCGCGTGGGCGACATCGTCCGCCGGATGCTGGACCTCACCCGCCGCCCCCAGCTCCATCGCGAGCCCCAGCCCTTCAGCGCCCTCCTTGCCGACCTCCAGTTGCTGTGGGCGCCCACCCTCGCCGCCCACGGCGTGGCCGTGGACGCGGGCGCCCCTCCCGAATGCTGCCTCGACGTGGACCGCAAGCAGATGGAGCAGCTGTTCCTGAACCTCATGAACAACGCCGTGGACGCCATGCCCGAGGGCGGCACGGTGCGCATCGCCGTCCAACCCGCCGAGGGCAGCACGCCGGATGGCCCCTGGTGGGAGATCCGCTTCCAGGATTCCGGCCAGGGCATCCCCGCCGAATTGCTCAGCCAGGTGTTCCGCCCCATGTTCACCACCAAGCCGGAAGGCAAGGGCACGGGCCTGGGTCTCAGCATCTGCCGCGAGATCGTGCGCGGCCACGGCGGCGAGATCCGCATCGACAGCGCCGAGGGGAACGGCACCTGCGTCAAGTTCACGCTTCCCGGCGCCGATCCCGCGGCCTGCTGAGCGGATCAGATCTCCACGACCTCCACGTCCGCCAGCGGCTCCTCCAGGAAGCGACTCCCCACTTCCTTCAGGCGACTGCTGGCATCGGTGAGCAGGATCCGCAACTCTCCGCGGGCGCCGGCGATGCGGTAGCCGAGGTTGCCTTGGAGCAGCCGATCCACGGCCTTCGCGGTGACGCGGCCGCTGTCGATCCAGCGGGTGCCGGGGCGGCTGCGCTCGAGGCTGGCCAGCAGCGTGGGATAGTGCGTGCAGCCCAGGACCACCGTCTTCACTTCGAAGGGCAGTTCGTTCAGGTAGCGGCGGCAGATGCTGTCGGTGACGGGATCGTCGAACCAGCCCTCCTCCGCCAGCGGAACCAGCAGCGGGCAGGCCACGCTGTGGATGACCTTGCCCGGGTCGCGGCGGCGGATGGCCTCTTCGTAGGCCGCGCTCCCCACGGTGGCCAGGGTGCCCATGATCCCCACCGGACCGGGCGCTTCCGCGGCGGACTCCGCGCCGGGCTCGATCACGCCGATCACGGGGCAGGGACTCACGGCCTGAAGGGCCGGCAGGCCGTGGGCGCTGGCGGTGTTGCAGGCGATGACCAGCAGCTTGGGATCGTGGCGCTGGAGCAGTTCCCCCATCTGGAGGGTGTACCGCTCGATGGTGCGGTGGCTCTTGGTGCCGTAGGGCAGCCGCGCCGTATCGCCGAGGTAGACCAGATCCTCCTGGGGCAGGAGTTGTCGCAGCGCATGGATGACGGTCAGCCCGCCGATGCCGGAGTCGAAAACCCCGATGGGCCGGTCCGCGCGGGTCATGGCTCCCGCACCGCCAGAATCGCGATCCACTCGCCCTCCCGCACGACCTTTTCGGGACGGAAGCCGTGGGTCACGAGGCTGAGAAGGGCCTCGTCGGTGCGTTCGGCGAGGATGCCGCTGGCCACGAGCCAACCGCCGGGGGCGGCGATCTCCGCCATGCGGGGCAGCAGCTCCTGGATGGTCTCCAGCAGGATGTTGGCGAGCAGGCCCGCGTAGGGAGCGCGCACGTCGGGATGCTCCAGCGTGCCCACGAAGCTGGCGTAGGGCCGGGCCCCGTCCAGCAGATGGGCGTTCAGCTCGATCAGCTCGTCCATGGCGGGGCCGCAGTCGGGATCGATGTCGAAGGCCGTGATGTCGCGCCCGCCGAGTAGGAAGGCCGCCAGCGACAGAAGGCCCGTCCCGGCGCCGATGTCGAGGATGGGCCCCTGGAGCCGATCCGCCGCCGCCAGCTCTTCCAGGAGGCCCATGCACAGCCGCGTGGTCTCATGCCCGCCGGTGCCGAAGGCGAGGCCCGGGTTCACCACGAGGTCCATGCGATCGGTGGCGCCGGGCGCCGGATCCCACAGCGGGCGGACGTGGAACCGCGCGCCCACGTCGAAGGCGCCGAAACCTTCGCGGCTCTTGGCCAGCCAATCCTCGTCGCCGAAGGCCTCGGCCTCCAGCAGGCGCACGCCGGGGAAGGCCGCCAGGCCCGCGATTTCGGGCGGCGCCTGGTCGGGCGGGAAATAGGCGTAGCAGGCCCGGGGCGGATCGGCTTCGCGGTAGAAGGCGGAGGATCCCACCGTCTCCAGCCAGGCGCACAGGCCCTCTTCCTGGGGGTCCGGGACCTCCAGCCGCCACCTCAGATGCGTCGCGTCCGTCATCGTCCCAGATTAGCAGGCGGCCTCAGGCCTCCGTGGCTTCGGTGCCGTCGCCTTCTTCCAGATCCAGCCGCTTCATTTTTTCCAGGAAGGTGGTGCGCTTCAGCCCCAGGAGATCCGCCGCCCGCTTCTTGTTCCCGCGGGTGATGGCGAGGCTCTGCAGCATCAGGGTCTTTTCCATGTCCGAGACCACCTGGTTCAGGTCCAGTCCCTCCGGCGGAAGGTCCACGCCGAAGGCGGCGGGCGGCGGAGGAACGAACGGCGCGACAGGAAGGGAGGCCGAACCCGCAGGAAGCGCGGGCGCCTCGCCCATCCGCTCCGCCAGGAACGCGAAGTCCTCCCGCGTCAGGACGGGCCGCTGGCCCGACAGGACAATGGCGCGCTCGATGGCGTTCTCCAATTGGCGGACGTTCCCCGGCCAGGGCAGCGCCATCAGCAGCGGATCCACGCTGGGGTGCAGCGCCTTGGGATAGAGGCCGTGCTCGCGGGCCTTGCGGTTGAGGAAGTGCTGGGCCAGGAAGGGGACTTCCTCGGTCCGCGCCCGCAGGGGCGGAAGGGCGATGGGCACCACTTCCAGGCGGTAGAAGAGATCCTCGCGGAAGGTGCCTTCCTGGACCTTCTTCCACAGGTCGGCATTGGAGGCCGCCACCACGCGCACGTCCACCTTCACCGGCGCGCCGCCGCCCAGGGGCTGGACCTCCCGTTCCTGGAGCACCCGCAGCAGCCGCACCTGGGCACCGAGGGGCATGGTCCCGACTTCGTCGAGGAAGATGGTGCCGCCGTGGGCCTCGCGGAACTTGCCCGGCGCGTCCCGGCGGGCGTCCGTGAACGCCCCCTTGTGATGGCCGAACAGCTCGGATTCGAGCAGGTTCTCGGGAATGGCGCCGCAGTGGACCGCCACGAAGGGCTCTCCGGCCTCGGCGCTCATCCGGTGGATGGCCCGGGCGATGACCTCCTTGCCCGTTCCGCTCTCGCCCAGCAGCAGGACGGTGGCGCGGGTGGCGGCGGCGTTCCGCGCGCGGTTCAGGACCTCCTGCATGGCCGCGCTGGCCCCGACCAGACCGAACGCCAGGGCCTGGGATGCGCTGAGCTGCGCCGCGGGACCCGACCGCGGCCGCAGGCCGGGCATGGGCGGCTCGGGACCCAGCACGCCCCAGCGGACGCTGCCCAGAGCACCCCAGTCGGCGAGGGCGCGGGGCGCCAAGGGCGCTGCATCCGGCTTCAGGCCCACGAGAATGGGAAGGGCGGCCACTTCGGCCACCAGTCGTCCCAGTTCCGGCGGCGGTCCGCTGCTGCGGGCGCTGATGACCCACAGATCCGCGTCCTGGGGCGCCAGGGCCGGCGAGGCGCCGCGGTCCACCGTGACCTCCCACAGCGCCGCCCACCGATGCTCCAGCCCCCCGGTATCGTCCCCGAGGGTGGACCAGTGGAGGCGCGGCAGCTGGCTCATAAACTCCTTACTGATTTCAGCCTAGAGGACCATAGGAGAGGGTCAAGTCAAAAAAATGACGGCGGAGGGGCCTTCCTTGCTTCCGGGCGTACGATGGAAGCACGTTCCCCCGGAGGTCCCATGGCACTGCTGGAATCCACCATGGTCCCGCTCGGCGCCGCCTGCCCCGACTTCACCCTGCCCGGCGTCGACGGGCGCCTGTGGTCGCTGCACGATTTCCACTGTCCCGCGCTGCTGGTGGTGGTGATGTGCAATCACTGTCCCTATGTCCACGCCGTCGACGACCGCCTGAACGACTTGGCGAAGGCCTACAAGGGCCGCTGCGGCGTGGCGGCCATCAACGCCAACGACGCCGTGACCCACCCCGACGACAGCTTCGAGGCCATGCGCCGGCGGGCGGCCGCGAAGGGCTACGTCTTCCCCTACCTGTGGGACGAGGAGCAAACAGTAGTGCAGGCCCTCGGCGCCGTGTGCACGCCCGACTTCTTCCTGTTCGACTCCCACCGCCGCCTGGCCTACCGGGGCCGCCTGGACGACAACTGGAAGGACGCCGCCCACGTCACGCGGCACGACCTGAAGGAGGCCCTCGACCGCGTCCTCGCCCACGAGGCGCCCCTCGAAACCCAGCATCCCAGCATGGGCTGCAGCATCAAGTGGAGGTCCCGATGAACCGCCCGTTCCGCTCCCTCGCCCTTTCCGCTTTCACGGCCTGCGCCCTCGTCGCCCAGGCGCCCGCCGGCCTGAAGCTCGGGGATCCCTGCCCCGCCTTCAGCCTTCCCGGCACGGACGGCAAGGCCCACGCCCCCCAGCCCGGCAAGCAACCGTTGCTGGTGGTCTTCCTCAGCACCGAATGCCCCTACGTGATGGCCACCCAGGGGCGGATCAACGCCTACGCCAAGCACTACGAGGGGAAGGTCCAGGTGATCGCCCTCAACGCCAACGACGTGGACACCCACGCCAAGGAATCCCTGGCCGACATGAAGGCCCAGGCCCAAGGACAGAGCTTCGTCTTCCCCTACCTGAAGGACGAACCGCAGACCACCGCCCGGACCTTCGGCGCCGTCTGCACGCCGGACTTCTTCCTGTTCGACGCCCAGCGCAAGCTGGCCTACCGCGGCCGCATGGACGACAACTGGAAGGACGCCTCGCAGGTGAAGGCCCGCGACCTGGAAGCCGCCACCGACGCGCTCCTCGCGGGTCGGCCCGTGGCCGCCGACCAGGTACCCAGCCGAGGGTGCAGCATCAAGTGGAAGTAGACCGGGACGAGGTCCAGTCCCAGCGGCGGGCGTATCATCGGAAGTTTCGACGGAGCTTCCGATGCGCCTTGCCGTCCTCGCCGTAAACCTCGCGGCCCTGCCCCTCTGCGCCCAGTGGGACCTGCGGCTGGAGCTGCCCCGGCCCAGCGGCCAGAACCTGCCCCAGACGCTGATCAGCGGCACCGGCCAGTTGGTGGGCGGCGACTTCGACACCGGCAAGGGCTTCATCGCCTCCGTCCACCGCCAGATCTTCCAGGTGGGACCGCTGCTCAAGTTCGAGGGCGGCCTGGAATACTCCCAGCTCAAGGCGGACGGCGGCTTCGCGGCGGGCGGCGCGGTCCAGACCACCGCCCTCAAGCAGCAGGGTGCGGGCGTGGGAATCAACGCCCAGGTGTGGGTGCCCTTCGTGGGCCTGGCGGGCGAGATCGGCCTGATCCAGCGCTTCCAGCGCTACACCGTGGACACCGCCGGCGCCTCCAGCGCCAAGGACCTCAGCCGCACCTGGCTCCGCGTCGGCGCCCGCTGGCGGTTCCCCGCCCCGCTGATCCGCCCCTACGTGGCCGCCAGCTACCAGCAGCCCGTCACCAAGGACCGGCCCGTGAAGCTCGGCAGCGCGTCGGACCTCGCCGCCTACTTCGCGGCCCAGGGCAACGGCCAGGAATTCGAGCGGATGTGGACCTTCGGCGTGGGAGTGACGTTCTGATGCGCCGCCTGCCCTTCCTCCTCCTTCCGGCCGCACTCCTCCTCCAGGCCCAGGCCCCCGCGGCCCGGCCCAAGCTGGTGGTGGCCATCGCCGTGGACCAGCTCTCCGCCGAGCTGATGCAGACCTTCGGCCCCGAGCTCACCGGCGGCCTGGCGCGGCTGATGCGCGAAGGCGCCTACTTCACCGAGGCGTACCACGACCACGGCTTCACGGAGACGGGCCCCGGCCATTCCGTACTGCTGTCCGGCCGCTTTCCCGCCCACACGGGGATCGTGGAGAACCGCTGGTACGACCGCGGCACGGACCGTCTGGTCTACTGCGTGGAGGACGGCGGCGCCCGCGCGCTGCACATGGCCGGGCAGGCCGGTTCCTCCAACCTCCGCTTCCTCGGCGACACGCTGGGCGACTGGCTCCAGGCCCAGGTGCCGGGCAGCCGCGCGTTTTCCGTCTCCGGCAAGGACCGCGCGGCGATCCTGATGGCGGGGCGGAAGCCCACCGCCGCCTACTGGTTTACGGGCGCCGCGGGATTCACCAGCTCCTCCACCTACGCGGAGCGCCTCCCCGAGTGGCTGGTGCGGTTCGACGCCGGCCTGAACCAGCGCTTCCTCACCCGCAGCTGGCTGTGGACGAAGGATCCCGCCACGCCCGAAGGCCGCGTGGCCACCTGGACCTTCCCTGGCCAGGTGATCCGCAACGGCGCCCTGCCGCGGCTGATCCAGGGCGCGGGAATGCCGCTCGACAAGGGCTTCGAGACCCGCTTCCGCAAATCGCCGTTCCTGGACGACGTCACCCTGGAAGCGACCGAGGCCCTCCTGGATGCGGAGCGCCTGGGCCGCGGGCCCACTACGGACCTGCTGACGGTCAGCTTCTCCTCCACGGACTACATCGGGCACAGCTACGGCAACCTCGGCACCGAGATGCGTGACCAGATCCACCGCCTGGACCGCACGCTGAGCCGCCTGCTCGACCTCATCCGGCAGCGCGATCCCGGCGCGTGGGTGGTCCTCAGCGCCGACCACGGCGGAATGGACCTGCCCGAGGCCCTGGCCGACCAGGGCTTCGCCACCCGGCGCGTGGATTCGCCCGCCTTCCTGCGCGAGCTCCGCGCCCACCTCAAGACCGCCTTCAAGGTGGACGCGGATCTGCTCGTGGAGAGCCCCGAGCCCAACAACCTCTACGTCCGCAACGCCGCCGTGAAAGCCGCGGGGCTCGACCGGAAGGCCGTCGTCGCCAAGGTCCAGGCCTGGCTGCGGGCTCGGCCCGAAGTGGCGGATGCCTTCACCGCCGAGGAACTGGCCACCACCGATCCCGCCGCCACCGGCAGTCCCCGGAACAGCAGCCTGCGCGTGCTCCTGGCCCGCAGCTTCCACCCCGGGCGCAGCGGCGACGTGCTCGTGGCCTTCAAGCCCTGGACCATCTTCGGCGTGCCGCCCACGGAGTGGCCCACCGGCCACGGCACCCCCTACGCCTACGACCGCCGCGTGCCCCTGATCTTCTGGGGCCCCTGGAAGGCCGGCGACCGCCCCGAACCCGTCCGCACCGTGGACCTCGCCCCCACCCTCGCCCGCGAGCTGGGCCTCAAGCCCGGCACCGTGGACGGCAAGGCCCTCGACCTCGAACCCGCGCGGTAGCCCTCGTGCCTCCGTCCCTCGTGATCCTCACCGGCGCGGGCATTTCCGCGGAAAGCGGGCTCCGCACCTTCCGCGCCGCGGACGGGCTGTGGGAGGACCACCGCGTGGAGGACGTGGCCACGCCCGAGGCCTTCGCCCGCAATCCCGCCCTGGTCTACCGGTTCTACAACGAGCGGCGCCGGAGCCTCGGCGCCGTGCGGCCCAACCCCGCCCACCTGGCCCTGGCCGAGCTGGAGCGGGCGTGGGCCGGCGAGTTCCTGCTGGTGACCCAGAATGTGGACGACCTGCATGAGCGCGCCGGTTCGCGGAACCCGCTGCACATGCACGGCGAGCTGCTGAAGGCGCGGTGCCTCGCCTGCCGCGCCGTCTCCGACTGGACGGAGGATCTGGACGACCGCAGCCCGTGCCCCGCCTGCACGCATGGGCGGCTGCGGCCCCACATCGTGTGGTTCGGCGAGATGCCCCTGGAGATGGAGCGCATCTACCGGACCCTGGAGCGCTGCGACCTGTTCGTCGCCATCGGCACCAGCGGCCATGTCTACCCCGCCGCCGGTTTCGTCGAGGCCGTCGGCCCCCGCGCCCGCACCCTGGAACTCAACCTGGAGCCCAGCCGCGTGGCGGACGCCTTCCAGGAGCACCGCGTGGGAAGGGCCACGGAGCTGGTGCCCGCCTTCGTGGCGGAGCTGTGCAGGAGCTGACTCGATCCTCAGGCCGGCGGACGAAGGGAAAGGCTCCCTTTCTGGATCCCCATCACCCGGCCTTTCCGGCGGCACGTCACGACATACGTCGCGGCGGCTCCCGTTCGATCGATCGTGATGTCAAAAAGGACCTCGAAAACCGCCGGGTCCCCGACGCTCATCTTTCCCGCCTCGCCCTTCGGAAGCATCAGTCGGGGCACCGCGAGAAGCTGGCCGGTTTCAAGATCCTTGACTTCGGCTGTGCAGAGGCAGGCCTCCGGCCTGGAAGGCGCGGGCTCCACGGACACAGACACCGACAGCCCAGGCCCTTCCTCTGCAGCGCGAGTGGATCCGCCTGCCACCACCAGCAGCGCCGTCATCACGAACGAAAGACATCGCATGGGATCTCCGGGGAAAGACGAGCAGGATTCGTCTGCCAGAACGGTCTAGGCACGCTCTGGTTTCCGCCTGAATGAACGGAACCCCGATGCGGCGCTGAGGAGCGTCGCCAGGATCGAAAGCACCGTCGACACCACCACCAGGGTCGATAGGACGCGAATGGCCCAGGCGGGCTCAAGGGGATGAAAAGGCACGGCCCTTTGGACATATCGGATGTAGCCCCAAAGCCCCGTCGAAAGCACGAAGCCGGTGCCCGAAAGATGGAAAAGGACGGTGACGGCCCGTTTCATGGGGTTGCCTGATGAATGAGGCCAACCGCTTCCGCCGCCACGGAAAGGCTTGAGGAGGGGGTCGGACGCAATTTCAAGGACGCTACCCCTTCAGCAACCGATCCTCGGCCAGCCTCAGCAGGTGTTCCGCCGCGAGGACGCCGTCCTGGTGGTTCATGCGCTGGAAGTGGCCCTTGAGGTGGCGGAGGGTGCGGGGGATGGCGGGGGCGAAGTGGGCCTTGTGGCGGTGGACGATCTGGTGGCCGAAGGTACCGAGGGCCTTGAGGTTGCGCTGGAGGGCGCTGAGGTTCAGTTCCTCCAGGAGGGCCTCGTGGTTCCAGCCCAGCTCGTCCTGGAGGGGGCGGGTCAGCAGCCGGCCGGCTTCCCGGGACCAGTCCCAGTAGCCGTCGTAGAGGATGCTGGCGAGGTCGTAGGTGGCGGCGCCGCGGCGGGCGTCCTGGAAATCGATCACCACCAGCCGGTCGCCGCGGACCATCAGGTTGCGGACGTGGAAATCGCGGTGGGCGAAGAAGTGGGCCCGGGTCTCCAGGCTGGCGTGGGCCTCCTCCATCATCCGGTCCAGCCAGCGGGGCGGGTCCTTCTGGAGGAAATCCCGGAAGAAGTTGGCGCGGCAGTAGTCCCACTCGAACTGGAACTTGGCCCCGTCGAAGGCCCGCGCCATGAAGAAGGCGTGGGGCGGCGCGCCCAGGGTGAGGGGCCCCGCCAGGGTGGCCAGCAGCCAGCCCGCGTGTTCGGCCCACTGGGCCTCCTCCTCGGGATGCTCCACCAGGCGCTGCTCCAGGGAGGTGTCGCCCAAGTCCTCCACCAGGAGGCAGCGGTCGCCATCGTCGCACTGGAGGATGGTGGGCACCCGCAGGACGGGGTCGAGGTAGGCCTGGAGCGCCCGAAACTCGAAGTAGCTGTCGTCCGTCCGCTCCGGCGTATCCAGGGGGTGGAGCACGACCATGGCGGTGCCCAGCTGGCCGTGGGTCACGCGGTAGTACTGGCGCGCCCCCGCGTCCCCCGCCAGGGGATGAGGATCGGACAGATTCCAGCGCTCCAGGGCATGCGACAGGCGGGGATCCATCTGACCAGGGTACTCCCGCCGGGGGCGGGGGGCACGGGGTTCCTCGCCCGCTCCCGCGGGCAGGGGATGCGTCTAATCCTAATTACGATAAACCTCGTAGTGCTTTCATGCCCGGAGTCCTCATGCGCCTGTTCGCCTGTCTGCTCGCGTGCCTTCTCCCCCTGACGGCCGCAGCGCCGGAGGACGCCGTGGATGCGCTGGTGCGCCGCCATATGGCCCACGCCCACATTCCCGGCGCGGCGGTGGCGATCCTCCGGAACGGACGGATCGACAAGCTGGCCGCCTACGGCACCGCCAGCCTGGAATCGGGGAGCCCCGTCACGCCGGATTCGCCGTTCCAGATCGCTTCCAGCACCAAGCTGTTCACCGGCGTCCTCCTCATGCAGCTGGTGGAGGCGGGCCAGATGAAGCTCAACGCGCCGGTCTCCGCGTACCTCGGCGAGGTCCCATCCGCCTGGCGCTCCATCACGGTGCGCCAGCTGGCGGCCCATGCCTCGGGCCTGAAGCCGACCATGCTGGAGGGTGCCCAACCGAGCCTGGCGCAGGCGGTGAAAGCGACCCTGGCGCAGCCCCTGGCCAGCGCGCCCGGCGCGGTGTCGGCCTACGGGTCCGACGACTTCTCGGTGCTCGCCCTGATCCTGGAGAAGGTCGGCGGCCGCCCCTTTCCGGACCTGCTGAGGGAGCGGATCTGGAAGCCGCTGGGGAGAGCCGGGAGCCTATTCGAGGACGCCTCGGAAACCGGCCTCGCGCGCACCGCGGAGGTGATTCCCGGGCGGGTGCGGGTGTACCAGTGGCAGGGCGAGCGCCAGCGCCTCCACTGGTTTCGGTACCCGCCCCACACCTACGCGGCGGGCGGCGCCTTCGCCAGCCTGCGGGACATGGCCGCCTTCCTGCTCGCGGTGGACCAGGGGAAGCTCCTCGGCGCGGCCCGAGCGGACCTGTGGACGCCCTTCCGCCTGAACGACGGCCGGCCCGCGGATTTCGGCGTCGCCTGGACCGTGGGCACCCTCGCCGGATGGCCCTGCACCGGCCACAGCGGCGGGCCCGCGCTGGCGGACGTGATTTACCTTCCCAAGGAGCGCCTGGGGGTGATCGTCCTCACCAACCAGCAGCGGCTCGCGCCGACCCTGGCCCGCGCCATCGCCGCGCAATTGGTGGAGCCCGGCCCCCTGGCGACGGAACCGGCGCCTGCGGACCCCGATCCGGCGCTCACCGCCCGCCACGCCGCGCTGGTGGAAGCTCTCGCCCGAGGCCGGGCAGAGGCAGCCGGCTTCAGCGGAGAGGCGCTCGTGGCCCTGCCGGAAGCCGCGCGGGAGCTGGACCTTCGGCTGTTCCCCTATGGCGCGCTCCAGCGCGTGACCTTTCGCGGGGAGCGCCCCGACGGCGGCCGCCGCGTTCGCACCTACCGGGCCCTCCACAATTCGAGCGTGGTGGTGACCTGGACCTTCACGTTGGACGCCCAAGGCCGCGTCGCCGATTTCGACCTGAAAGAGGAATGACGGTCAGAGCCCCAGCCGCACCTGGTTTCCGCCCTCCTCGAACCAGAGGGCGTCGGCGTCGGTGACGGCGGACGGAGGCGCGGCGCGGGGGCCGAGCACGCAGCGCGCCAGGCGCCCCGCGGGCCGGGCGGTGGGGTGGAGGTAGCAGCCGGGAAGGCATCCCTCCGCGTCGGGCGCCAGATCGGCGGCGGCCTCGAGGAGCGCCTGGGGCGTGCCGACTTCCCGCCAGGGGAAGGGCTCCACCACGACGCCGTGATGGAACGGCAGGCGGGGACGGAGGTCGTTCACCTCGCTGGGCCCCTCGGGAAGGAGCGCCAGGGCTTCGGGCGACCACGCGGCGGCGCCGGTGAAGTGGTAGGGCCCCCACGGGCCGCTCACACCCTTGGGAAGCACGCGGCCCTCGTGGTCCATCCACACGGGATTCCAGGGGCCGCCGGGATGGGGAATCAGCAGCCACGTCAGGGTGGCGCGGGCCTCGCGGTGGCGCTCGCGGAGCAGGTCGAAGGGCGGATCCTCCGCCCAGATGTCGGCGTTCCACACGAGCAGTTCCGACGCCACGCGGCCCCGAACATGCAGGAGCCCGCCCGCGCTGCCCAGAAGCCGCGGTTCGTCGAAGACCTCGATCCCGCCCGCCACGGCCCTCAGGCGCTCCGGCAGGAGGTGGGCGTTGCAGCCCAGGCGCGCCGCCCCGCTCCGGCGGAGAGCCTCCGCGCCCCACTGGAGGAGGGGCTTCCCCCGCAGCGTCCAGGCGGGCTTGGGCAGGCAGGCGCTGAGGGCGCCCATCCGCGTGCCCAGCCCCGCCGCCAGCAGGAAGCCGTCGAGGGGCTCAGGCATCATCATCCGCGGCGAAGGCGGTTTCCGTGGGGAGCGGCCTCAGGAGGAACTGGCCGGGGGCGAGCCCCCGCATGGACAGCACCCGGATGCGCCAGCCCTGGAGGCGCAGCTCGTCGCCGGGGCGAAGAACGCGGCCCAGGCGCTCCTGGAAGAAGCCGCCCAGGCTGACCGATCCCGCTTCGGCCTGGAGGTCCAGGTCCAGATGATCCACGAGCTGTTCCAGCATCACGTTGCCCTGGGCCAGCCAACCGCCGCTCCGAGTCCGCCGGAGCTGGATGGCCTCGCGGTCGAACTCGTCCTGGATCTCGCCCACCAGTTCCTCCAGGACGTTCTCCAGGGTCACCAGCCCGTCCACCCCGCCGTGCTCGTTCACCACCAGCGCGAGGTGCTGCTTCCGCTGCTGGAATTCGAGGAGCAGGCCCTGGATGAGCTTCATCTCCGGCACGAAGAAGGCTGGGCGGGCCAGGGCGCGGAGGTCCACGGGACCGGCCTCCTGCAGGGCCCACAACAGGTCCTTCATGTGAATCACGCCCACCACCCGGTCGAGGTCCCCCTCCACCAGCGGGATGCGGGTGTGGACCGTGGTGCGGGCGAGGGCCAGGTTCTCCTCCAGCGCGTGGTGAAGGTCGAAGCAGACCACCCGGGCGCGGGGAACGGCGATCTCCTTCACGGTGCGGCGGCTGAAATCGAACAGATTCTCGATCAGCTCCTTCCGATCCAGTTCCAACCGACCTTCCGCCTGGCTGCGCTCCAGCATCCGTCGGAACTCCGCTTCGGAAGGCAGCAGGTCCTCCGCGTCGGCCTCGGGGCGCACGCCGAACAGGCCCAGCACCAGGTGGCTGAGGTGGGTGAGGCCCCAGGTGAGGGGGCGGGCGAAGCGGGACCAGGCGAGGAGCGGCGCGGCGGTTCGCAAAGCCCAGGGGACGGCGGACCGGATGGCCAGGCTGCGGGGCACCAGTTCGGCGAGCACCACGTGAAGGGTGGTCATCACCAGCAGCGCCACGCCGGAACTGAGCGGCCCCACCAGCCGCGGCCACGGCAGGTGGCCGAACACTGCGCGGAATCCGTGGCTGAACAGCTCCTCGCCCACGGCGCCGAGGGCCAGGGCGCACAGGACGATCCCCGCCTGGATGGAGGAGAGGTGGTGGCCCAGGTTCCGATGGATTTCCAAAGCCGAGGCGGCCCGCGAATCGGCCTCCGCCAGGGCTTCCAGCTGGGTCGGGCGCACGCGGACCGCGGCGAACTCGGCCATCACGAAGAAGGCGCTCACGAGGATGAGGGCCAGGCAGATCAGAGCTGCGGCTAAGGTCACGGGCGGGGCCTTCCGGAGGGCATCAGAGACACCTCAGTCCCTCGCCAGATCGGCGCCGCGGCCCAGCGCGTCCTGCGCTTCCTGCACCAGGGCCGCCAGGGATCCGAAGCGGGTCCGCGCGGCGGCCAACTCGGTACGGAGGGCCTCCCGCTCCGCTTCCGCGGCTTCCTGGGCGCGCGCCTGCTCGTCCAGAGCCTGCGTCAGGCGGCCCAGTTCGGCCTCCTTCCGGTCCAGGCCGTTCATCAGCTCCAGCCGCTCGGCGTCGTGCTGGGCCGCCGCGTCTCCCAGGGACTGGCGCAGCTCCGCGATCTGGCTGCCGGCTTCGAGCGCCTCGCCCCGCGCGGCCTCCAGTTCCTTCTGCTGCTCCTCCAACTGCCGCTCCAGGGCCTGCATGTCGGCACGTCCCGCTTCCAGATCCTCGTCCGCCTTCTGGACGCGCGCGCCCAGCTCGGCCAGATCGCGGGCCTGGCCGCGCATGGTGGCCTCCAGTCCCACCGTCTCGAGCTGGAGGAGGTGGACCTTTTCCTTGTAGCTGGTCACTTCCAGGAGGGCCCCCTGGTGGACGTTCTCCAGGGCAGCCTGCTGGGCCACCAATCCTTCGAGGGTGGTGTTCAAGTGTCCCTGGGCCTCCAAGGCGGATTCCAGCACCTGCTGCTTGGCGAACAGGCTCTCGTCCAGTTCGGCGATGGACTCGTCCCGGGCGCACAGGGCCTCGTCCATGGAAGCCAGGGCTTCCTCCTTGGCGACCAGGGCCGCTTCCAACCCCTGCACCTTGGTGCGGAAGGACTCCAGGTCCAGGGTGTCGTGCAGAAGGCGATCCCGCTCCTTGAGGAGGTCGATGACGCGCTGGGCCTTCTCGCCCACCTGCTGGTGCAGGCTCTCGGCCTGGGCGATCAGCCCGGCCCGCTCTTCGAGGGCCTCCTTGAGCTGGGTCTTGAGGATGCCCGTCTCCTGCTCCCGCCGGCCCGCCTCGTCGAGGTTCAGGGTCACGGAGCCCAGGTGGCGCTGGTAGTCCGTCTCCAGGTCCCGAAGCCGTCGATCGCGCCCGCGCAACTCTTCCTGGAGGGCGGCCACCTGCGCCTCCAGCTCGGCCACCCGCGGGGCTTCCACGGGAGGCGGAACGGCGATGGGAGGCGCGGCGGACGCCGGCGCTTCCAGGGCGCCGCGCAGGCCGTCCAGCCAGTCGTCGCCCAGTTCCGTGTCCACCAGTTCGCCCAGCGGATTGTCGGGATCGAGGACTCGGCCGGGCACCAGGGGCGTCAGCGCGGCCACCAGCGTGCTGGGCGTGATGGGCTTGTGGAGGTACAAATCGGCGCGGCCACGCAGGCTCTGGTGGCGGCGGTATTCCTCCTCCGTCGCCTTGGCGCTGATCAGCGCGATCTTGAGATCCTCCAGCAGCGGGTCCTTGCGGATGGCGGAGCAGAGAGCGTAGCCCTTGTTGTCAGCCACCTCGACGCAGATGAGCACGGCCGCGAAGCCGCCGCGCTGCAGCCGCGCCACCACTCCGTCCGGTGAGGGCGCCACTTCCAGGTCGAAGGCCGCCTCCAGGCTGACCTGCTGCTCCTTCAGGAAGCCGCGATCGCTATCCACGAGGAGAAGGCGCTGGCCCATGATCGATCCTTAGCCCGGGTTGAGCCTTCCAGTCTAACCCGAACGCGCGAAGCCCCGGCGGACCGGGGCTTCGGCGGAGGATCCGGGCGATCAGCGGGGCGGAATGGCCAGGGTGACCTTCTGCGGCCCGTTGGGGAACTGGACGAACAGCAGGAGGGTGCGTCCGCCCGCCTTCTTCACCTGGGCGTTGAACTCGGCCAGGTTGTTCACGGGCTGGCGGCCCACTTCGCTGATGATCATCCCGGGCGCCATGCCGCGCTCGGCGGCGGGGGAGCGGGGATCCACGGAGGTCACCACCACGCCCTTCAGCCGGTTCTTGGGGTCGGCGGCTTCCACGGAGAATCCGTAGGCCTTCTCCAGATTCACGCCCTTGGCGTCGCCGGGGGCCTTGGCGCCGTCCTCGTCCTCGGACTCCTCGCCCGAATCGCGGCGCCGCTGGTCCTCGATGGCCTTCCGGTCGCCGAGGGTCACGGTGAGGGTGAGGGTCTTCCCGTCGCGCCAGATGGTGAGCTTCACGCTCTCGCCCGCGCGGCGGCTGGAGATGGCGCTCACCAGCTCGTCCTGCCCGCGCACCGGCTGGCCGTCCACGGAGGTGATCACGTCGAGGCGCTGGACGCCGGCCTTGTCGGCGGCCTGGCCCTTCTCCACGCTGTTGACCACCACGCCCTCCTTCACGCCCAGGGCGTCCTGGTAGGCCTGGTCGAGGTCGAAGGGGGTCACGCCCAGGTAGCCGCGGCTGACGGGCTTGCCGCTGCGGAGGTCCTTGAGGATGCGGTTCACCTGGCTGATGGGCACGGCGAAGCCGATGTTCTGGCCCGCGGGATTGATGGCGGTGTTGATGCCCACCACTTCGCCCCGGAGGTTCAGCAGCGGCCCGCCGGAATTGCCGCGGTTGATGGCGGCGTCGGTCTGGAGGAAGGAGCTGACGCCCGTGTCGAGCTTGCGGCCCTTGGCGCTGATGATCCCCTGGGTGACGGTGTGCTCCAGCCCGAAGGGGTTGCCGATGGCCACCACCCACTCGCCGATCTTGAGGGAATCGGAATCGCCCAGCTTGGCGAAGGGCAGGTGCGCGCCGTCGATCTTGATGAGGGCGATGTCCAGCTCCTTGTCCTTCCCGAGGACCGTGGCCTTGTAGCTCTTGTTGTCGGAGGTCTTCACCTCCAAGGAGTTGTCGCTGCCGCCCATGCTGGCGATGACGTGGTAGTTGGTGAGGATTTCGCCCTGGGGGCTGATGATCACGCCGGACCCGCCGGAGACCGCCCGCTGCTCGTCGTCGCCGCCGTTCCGGGGCGTCCGCCGCTGCTGGGGTCCGCCGGGGCCGAAGAAGAAGTCGAAGAAGTCCTGGCCCCCGACCTGGGGATGCTCGAACCGGCGATTCTTCACGAAACTGGTGTTGGTGATGGCGACGACGGTGGGATTCAGCTTCTCCGCCACCTCCGCGATGGGCGGGAGGCGGTCCAGCCCCTTCGCATCCACCACCACGGGCCGCTCTTCCTGAGCCCGGGCCACCCAACCGTGGCTGAGCCCCATCCCCAGGGCCATGCAGCCGGCGGCGAAAACCGACAACCCCAGAACCTGCTTCACCTGACGATTCATGGAACTCCTCATGAGCCGGATCCCCGGCCGTTTTTGTGATGACCGCAGCTCCCCGAAGGTTCCCGCTGGCCTTCCCGCGCCGCCCCGGATACCCTGGATGGTCCAACGGCGGCTGTAGCTCAGTTGGTTAGAGTACTGGATTGTGATTCCAGGTGTCGCCGGTTCGAGTCCGGTCAGCCGCCCCAGATCGAAAGCCCCGATAGCCACTAGCTCCGGGGCTTTCCTTTAGTTTGATGACGCAGGCCCGGAGGTGGGGGTCTGAGGGCAAAAACGGCCATCAAGAGCATCGAAAGTAGCTACTGGAGGGGTCAAACGGTAACAAGAAGTGGACGGCTTCCAAGGGCCCACCACCCCTGGTGGTGCTGGGGGTCCTGGTAGGTGCCGCCCTCCACTCGGGCGCCAGCAGCCTCTCCAGGTCCGCCTTTGGGAGCCCCTTGATGAAGCTGAGGCCGACGCGGAGGACGTGGTCGCCGTCCGGAGCATACCCGGCGTCGCTCTCATTCACGTCCGGGCCCAGGACCTTCACCCCGTGGCGTCGAGCGTCCCCGCGGTAGGCGATCGCCGGGTAGAACCCGCCTTGGTTGTTGATCACCGAGGCGTAGAACGGCGCGGGGTGATGGGCCTTGTCCAACCGCTCTCGTAGCTCACGCGGGCGTAGCTGGCGGAGTGCGGCTTGCAGAATGAGTAGCCCATGAAGGTCTCGATCATCGACCAGACCTCCTCGGCCCCCTTCTCGGGAATCCCGTTGGTTCGGCAGCCGTCCATGAACGCGGTCTTGTAGCCCGGCACGCGGGCGGCGTGGTCTTTCTTCCCCAGGGCCTTCCGCAGCCTGTCCGCCTGCTTGTAGGTGAAGCCCGCCATCCCCGGCCTGCGATCTTGGCCCCGTCGGATTGGACCACGTGGCTGGACCCGGCTACACCGGTGGCGGATCTCCAGGCCCTACTTAGGCTCTACCCGTCGGAGTGGCTAGAAGTAACAGCAGGAGGACCCCAACAGTTTTCCATCGACCCGAGGCGGTAGAACTCACGGTTGGGTGGAGTGGAGGCACCTCCGTCACACCTAACTCCGATCGAGCCCTGTGCCTTGACTACCCTCGTAAGTGAAAAGCTTCGATGTGGTCGGTCACCCACTCACGATACGTTCGCGCAGGCCGACCTGTTAGGTCGGCGACCGTGGAGGTGAGATAGGCTGGCTGCCCCATGGCGGCGGCCCAGGCATCGAGCAACATATTCACCACCTGGGCAGGTGCAGCCCACTCTCGCCGCACTTCCTCAGGGGTCATTTCGTCGTAAAACAGCGGCCTGCCTAGCACTTCGCCGATGATCTCCACCTGCTGGAACTGGCTCAGTGACGCAGGCCCGGTCAGCACATATTCGGCCCCATGGTGGCCATCCTCTATCAGGGTGTGGACCGCCACCGCCGCTATGTCCTTCTCGTGGATCGGCGCCGTAGGAGCAGCACCATAGGGCCAACGCACGACCTCGCCACCACGGACTTGCGGGCCCCACCAAGACAAGCCATTGGCCGCGAACATCCCTGGTCGAATGAACGTCCATTCAACCGACGATTCCTCGATCAACCGCTCGATACCCTCAAACACCCCCCTCATGGGGTTGGGCTGCTGGAAGAAGGGGTGGGCTGTTTTGTGGGGGGAGGTCAGCAGGATGATCCGCCGGGCTTGCTGCGAGATCCTTTGGACGGCTGCCGCCGCTGAGGCGGGCGAAGCCGTCCACACCAGGAACACCGTGTCGACGCCTTCCAGGCAGGCATCTAACGAGGCGACATCGGTAAGGTCACCGCGCACGACTTCAACCCCAGGGGGAAGGGCGGCCAACTCCGGGTTGCGCGTAAGCGCTTTAACCTTGGCGCCCTTGGGCAGGAGTTGGGCGACGACTTCCCTTCCGACGGTACCCGTGGCCCCGGTAACGAGGATCTGTTTCATCTCGCCATTTTACAGAGAATGGCTGTCGGTGGTTTCCAGTGGTCTGGTTGGTAGTCAACTACTGATCTAAAAGACCCGTTATCCGACAAAGCCACATCTTTATGATTCCAGGTGTTGCCGGTTCGAGTCCGGTCAGCCGCCCCAGAGTAAGCCAGGGCCCCTCAATGAGGCCCTGGTTGCATGACCCCAAAAACCGGCCCCGCCGTTTCCGGCAACGCATAAAACGACCCATGCATCGCTTGTTTTCGGCAAGAATGGGGGTGCGCCCTGTTCCTTACCGCTTCCCGCGGCCGCCTCCGGCCTAGGGGACGGTGCTGCTTTCGCAGCGTCGGCCGGGGTCCATCGCCGAGGCTCCCATGCTGCGCCGCCCCATCGACGTCGACGAGCGCCTGCCCTTGCTGCAGGCCGCACCCCTGAGTCTCCAGCACCTGTTCGCCATGTTCGGGGCGACGGTGCTGGTGCCCTTTCTCCTCCACGTCAATCCGGCCACCAGCCTGCTGCTGAACGGCGTGGGGACCCTGCTCTACCTCTGGATCTGCAAGGGGCGCATTCCCGCCTACCTGGGATCGAGCTTCGCCTTCATCGCGCCGGTCCTGGCGGTGCTGGCCCGGCCGGAACTGGGTGGATACGCCGCCGCCCAGGGCGGGTTCATCGCCTTCGGCCTGTTCTTCGTGCTCATCAGCCAGGTGGTGCGGGTGGCGGGCACGCGCTGGATCGACATCATCTTCCCCACGGCGGCCATGGGCGCCATCGTGGCGGTCATCGGATTGGAGCTGGCCCCCGTCGCTGCGGACATGGCCGGGCTCACGGGCAAGGCCTCTGCGCCCTTCACGGCGGGCTCGGCGATGGCGGTCTCCCTGTTCACCCTGGGACTCACCATCCTCTGCTCGGTGCTCCTGCGCGGCTTCTGGGGCGTGATTCCGATCCTGCTCGGCGTGGTGGGCGGAACGGCGCTGTCCCTCCTGCTCGGCAAGGTGGATCTGGCCGCCATCGCAGCGGCGCCCTGGTTCCAGACGCCCGCGCTCTACCGCCCCACCTTCAACCTGCAGGCCATCCTCATGATCCTGCCCGCGGCCCTCGTGGTCCTGGCGGAGCACATCGGCCACCTGGTGGTGACGGGCAACATCATGGACCGCGACCTGGTGAAGGATCCCGGGCTGCACCGCTCGCTGCTGGGGGACGGGTTGTCCAACATCCTGTCGGGCTTCGCCGGCGCCACGCCCAACACCACCTACGGCGAGAACATCGGCGTGATGGCCATCACCAAGGTCTACAGCGTGCAGGTGATCGGCGGCGCGGCGCTCATCGCCATCCTCGTGAGCTTCGTGGGCAAGGCCGCGGCGGCCATCCGCGCCATCCCCGTGCCGGTCATGGGCGGCGTCTGCCTCCTGCTGTTCGGCGTGATTGCCGCCGCGGGCATCCGGATGCTGGTGGAGAAGCGGGTGGACTACGCGCGGCCGCGCAACCTGGTCCTCACCAGCGTGGTGCTCATCAGCGGAATCAGCGGCGCGGCCATCCGGCTGGGCGCGGTGGAACTGCGGGGGATGGCGCTCGGCACGGTGGTGGCCATCGTCCTGAGCCTCCTCTTCTGGGCCTTCGATCGCCTGGGCTTCAGCAACGACGGCGGTTCCCAGCACTGAACTTCCACTTTCTTTCCCAGGGGGCGGCATGGAACGGATCTTCAACCTGAAGGCGAAGGGCACGACGGTGGCCACGGAGGTGCTCGCGGGCACCACCACCTTCATCTCGATGGCGTACGTGATCTCGCTGATCCCCAACGCCTTCCTCAAAGTGGCGGGCATCGCGCCGAACGTGGGGTTCACCGCCTTCGTGGTGTGCGCCATCCTGTCGACCCTGATCGGCGCCCTCTACGCCAACCTGCCCATCGCCTTCGCCTCGGGCATCGGGCTGTCGGCCTTCTTCGCGTTCACGGTCTGCGCCCCGGCCAACCAGGGCGGGATGGGCTACACCATCCAGGTGGCCCTCACGGCGCTGCTGCTGGAAGGCCTCGTGTTCATCGCCCTCAGCGCCATGAAGGTGCGCGAAGCCTTCATGGACGCCATCCCCTTCTCCCTGAAGAAGGGCATCTCCGTGGGCATCGGGCTGTTCATCGCCATCATCGGATTCGTGGATTCCGGCGTCACCCAGGTGGGCCTGAAGTTCGATGCGGACGCGATCTTCCCGGTCCTGAAGAACGATCCCTCGGCACTCTTCGGGCTGCATGACGTGAACAACCTGTTCATCGCGAAGTTCTGGGACCACGGCCACCTCACGCCCGCCTTCTGGTCCGTGGTGGGCCTGTTCCTCATCGCCGTCCTCGTCGCCCGCCGCGTCAAGGGCGCCATCCTGCTCGGGATCCTGGCCATCACCCTGGCGGGCCTGCTGCCCATCTCCCTGGGCGGCGGATTCACGCACCTGCCCAAGGGCGCGCTGTTCCAGATCCCCAGCTGGCCGAAGCTGTTCCAGTACGACTGGAGCTGGACGAAGTCCCTGGGCGGGATGATCAACATCTTCATCATCCTGTTCACCCTGCTGTTCGTGGACATGTTCGACACCATCGGCACCCTGATGGGCATCGGCGCCCAGGGCAAGCTGCTGGACAAGGAGGGCCGCTTCCCCGGCGCGTCGAAGGCCTTCATGGCCGACGCCGTGGGCACCACCTTCGCGTCCATGTTCGGCACCACGGCCGTCACCGCCTACATCGAGAGCGCCTCGGGCGTGGCCGAGGGCGGGCGCACGGGCCTGACGGCGCTGGTCGTGGCGGGCTGGCTGGCGCTGGCCCTGTTCCTGTCGCCCCTGTTCCTGATGGTGCCGCTCCAGGCCACCGCGCCCGCGCTGATGATGATCGGCTTCTTCATGCTGTCGGAAATCAAGGAAGTCCGGTTCGACGACATCACCGAAGCCATCCCGGCTTACCTCGCGGTGGTGGTGATGCCGTTCACCTTTTCCATCGTCAACGGGATCGCCCTGGGAATGATCGCCTACACCGTGCTGAAGGCCGCCACGGGGCGCTTCAAGGAGATCAACCCGATCATCCTCGCGCTCTCGGGAATCTTCCTGCTGAAGCTGCTGTTCCTGTCTGCCTAGGAGCGGGTCCAGGCAATCGATAGGGGCTGCATTGATGGCAAAGGGCGTTCAGGCAAGGAAGTGGGCGCAGAGCGGTGCGGGTTCACCGTTCAAGACCAATGACGCCGCATGGATGCCCTTTGCCATCAACCCTTCGGGCAGAGGCGGCAGCCGTCGGGATGCCGCGTCAAGCTCCTCGTCAATGGTCCCACCATCGCCTTCGTCGCTTTCCTTGCCTCCCTCGGCTGACACCTCTGTGCAGCCCCCACCCATTGCCTGGACACACTCCTAGCCCCCTTCCTCCTGGAGACGCCCCCATGACCAAGCTCGCCCTCGCCCTCCTGGCCGCCGCGGCCCTGCCCCTCGCCGCCGCCGACTGGAGCGACACCTACCTCGGCTACCGCTACGGCACCCAGTTCCGGGAGCCCGGCATCGACGGCACGGTGGAGAAGAACATCCTGCAGCTCACCCACGCCAGCGGCTGGGCCTACGGCTCCAACTTCTTCAACGTGGACATGCTGATGTCCGCCCCCAACGATCCCGCCGCCAACGGAACCACCGGCGCCCACGAGGTCTACGCCGTCTACCGCGGCTCCCTGAGCATGGGCAAGATCCACAAGAAGGACTTCAGCTTCGGCCCCGTCCGCGACGTCTCCGTGACCGCCGGGTTCGACTTCAACTCGAAGGACAACACCTTCGCCTCCCGGAAGCGGCTCCTGGTCCTGGGCCCCACGCTGAACTTCAAGGTGCCCGCCGGGTTCTTCGACCTCGGCCTGTGGGCCTCCCACGAGCAGAACTACAACGGCATCGTGGGCCAGGCCGTGGACTTCAAGACCACCTGGATGGTGGCCGCCGCCTGGGGCATCCCCTTCCAGATGGGCCCCGTGGGCGCGGAGTTCAAGGGCTACGCCAACTACATCGGCGCCAAGGGCAAGGACGGCTTCGGCGTCGACACCAAACCCGAGACCCTGGCCAATCTGTCGGTCCTGGTGGACGTCACCCCGATCTTCGGCGGAAAGGGCAAAGTCTACGCTGGCGCCGGGTTCGAGTACTGGAACAACAAGTTCGGCGGCGCCAACCACGACGGCCCCGCCCCCCTCACCAACAAGCGCGTCACCGCCCCCATGGCCCAGCTGCAGATCCACTTCTAGGACCCGCTAGACTGGAATCCGCGCGCCCATAGCTCAGGCGGATAGAGCAACGGCCTTCTAAGCCGTAGGTCGCTGGTTCGAGTCCAGCTGGGCGCACCAGCGCCCGGCTGGACTCGAATCGGCGAGAAACACCTGCGGCCCGGTAGGCCATCAGGTGGCGGTTCGAGTCCATGGTTGCATCACCACTCGACTGGACTCGAACCAGCGAGTGGGACCGCGGAGGCCCTCCGGGGGAGGGCCGGGAGCGGCACCGGGACCGGCGGACGGCAAGGCCGGACGCGTTCGAGTCCCTGCTCCGCCAGCCCGTATCAAGGATTACGATCAACGAGCGGCAAAATTCGCCACATCCAACCAACGAAACCCAGACCCCCCTCAGGCGTAGACCTCGAACGTGCTTTCCTTGGGATGCATCAGGGCATAGAGGTTGGATTCGCTCGGGGACACCCGCCCATCCCGGTTCGCATCCTCGGGATCGTAGTAGCCGACGCCCAGGGGAGTTCCTCCGCTGATTTCATTCCCCGTGGAGGTGTTTTGTGCGACTTCCGCCGATGCGGGGCTCCCGAGCGCCTGCTGAAGCGGGTGCTCCAGGATGTAAGCCAAGTCTTCCGAGACGGAAACGATCCCATCCTGGTTGGTGTCCTTGGGATCGTAGAAAGCGGACGACCAGGCCTTGAACGCCTGGGCCACCACTCCGCTCTGAACGCTTCCCACTTGCATGTCCGGCTCCAAAAGGAGACGCCTTTCAAAATATAGGCTCCTCTCGCCGACATGCCTTCAAATTCCATACGTTTTTCGGAGGTCCGGGACGAACCCGGGCCTCCGAAAGGGGAAAAGCGGATCGCTAGCGGTTCTTTTCGATCTGGGCCGTGAGTTCGGGGAGGAGGTCCATCAGGTCGGCCACCACGCCCACCTGGGCGGACTGGAAGATGGGCGCCTTGGGGTTCTTGTTCACGGCGACGATGAAGGGGCTCCCCTTCAGGCCGCCCAGGTGCTGGAACGCGCCGCTGATGCCCAGAGCCAGATAGACCTTGGGCTTGACCGTCTGGCCCGAGGTGCCGACTTGGCGCCCCTTGTCGAGCCACTTGGCGTCGACGATGGGGCGGGAGCAGCACATGGTGGCCCCCATGGCGCCGGCCAGTTCCTCCACCAGCGACAGGTTCTCCTGCTCGCCGATGCCCCGGCCCACGGCCACCAGGACCTCTTCCCGGGTGATGTCCACGTCGCCGGCTTCGGCGGGAATCACCTCCACGAAGCGGCGGCGGGCGACCAGGCCCGCGGCTTCGGCGGACTTATCCACCACCTCGCCCGAGCCCACGGGAACGGCGGGCGCGAAGGCGCCGGAGCGCACCGTGACGACGGCTCCCCGGGACACGTCGCCCTCCACGTGGGCGCTCACCTGACCGGCGAACTCCTGGCGCACCACGCGCAGGCAGTCGCCCGCCCATCCCTCGCCGCCCACCACGTCCGGAAGGTAGGCGGCCCCCAGCTTCACGGAGAGGCCCGGGCCCAGGTCGAGGCCGAGGGTGCTGTGGGGAAGGAGGACCATGGCGCCGGCAGGGAGGACCTTCCCCAGGAGGGGGCGGATCAGTTCGGCGTTGGGATAGGCCAGAGTCTCCTGGTCGAAGGTCCAGGCTCGGCCGAAAGCCGCGGCAGCCTCTTGGCCTACGGCGGCCATGGAGGAACCCGCTCCCAGGACGAGGGCGGTGGGGGCGCAGCCGGGGAAAAGGGCGCGGGCGGCGCCCAGCAGTTCCAGGGCGGAATCGTCCAGCCGGCCTTCGGCGTGGGCGATGAGGGCGAAGACTTCGGCGGCCATCAGTTGAGCCCTCCCTTGAGCTTGAGGAGATCCACCAGCTGGGCGGCCACGTCTTTGGTGCTGCCCGTCAGCATGTCCGCGCCGGCTCCGGCGGCGGGCACGAAGTAGTCCACGCGGCGGACCTTGGGAGCCGCCGGTTCGATCGCCAGGGCGGCCGCGTCCAGGCAGGGGATTTCCACGGAGGCCACCTTGCGGATGCCCCGGATGCCCACGTAGCGGGGCTCGTTGATGCCCGTCTGGACCGAGAGGACGCACGGCGTGTCGATGTCGCTGACTTCCTGGCAGCCGCCTTCGATCTCGCGGCCGATGCGCAGGGTTTCGCCCTTCACCTCGATGCGGTTGACGAGGGACGCGAAGGGCCGGTCCAGCAGCGCCGCCAGCATCCCGCCCACCTGGGCGGCGCCGTCGTCGGCCTGGGCCCCCGTGAGGATGAGGTCGTAGCTGTCCTTTTCCGCCACGGCCTTCAGGACGGAGGCGACGCCCAGTCCGTCGGCGCCGGTGAAGCGGTCGTCCACCACCATCAGGCCCTTCTCGGCCCCCATGGCCATTTCGCGGCGCACCGCCTCCTCGATGTCGGCGTCGCCCAGGGACACGACGGTCACGCTGCCGCCCTCCCGCTCGACGATCTGGAGGGCTTCCTCCACGGCGTAGTTGTCCCACTCATTGACCGCGTACACCAGGTCCTCGCGGCCGATGTCCGCGCCTCCGGCGGCCACGCCGATCTCGTTCTCCGCCGGATCGGGAACGCGCTTCACACACACCAGGATTTCCATGGGCACTCTCCGTGATTGGGGTCGTGGTTGGGGATCAGTTCTGGAGTTGGCCGTCGACCAGCTCGCACAGGTCGATGGCCTGCATCCGACCTTCAAGGCCCGCCACCTTGATGGCGTCCTCGACGTTGGTGAGGCAGAAGGGACAGGCGGTGACGATGACGTTGGCGCCCGCCGCCTCCGCCATGCCCACCCGCACCACGCCCATGCGCTGCTCCTCCTCCGGCTCGTAGAAGAGGCCCAGCCCGCCCCCGCCGCAGCAGAAGGCCCGGTCGCGGCAGGCGGTCATCTCCACCCGGCGGAGCCCGGGAATGGCGTCCAGCGCCCGGCGCGGGGCGTCGTACAGCCCGTTGTGGCGGCCCAGGTAGCAGGGGTCGTGGTAGGCGTAGACGCGGGACGGATCGTCCACAGGCTTGAACGCGAGCTTCCCGCTGTCCACGCCCGTGGCGATGACCTCGCTCACGTGCTCCACGGGCGGCAGGCCGGCGTAGTCGTTCTTGAGGGCGTTGTAGGCGTGGGGATCGCTGGCGACGATGCGCGTCGCGCCGGACTCCCGGATGGCCTCGGTGTTCTGCTCTTTCAGGTTCTGGAACAGCATCTCCTCGCCGTAGCGGCGCACCTCGTGGCCGCTGTCCTTCTCGTCCTTGCCGAGCACTGCCACGTCCGCGCCGGACCGCACCAGGATCCGGGCGGTGGCCTGGGCGATCTTCTGCATCCGGTCGTCGTAGGACGTCATGCTGTCCACGAAGTAGAGGGTGTCCGCCGTTTCGCCCTTCTCGACCAGCTTCACGGGGAAATCCTCGCCCGTGCCCGCCACCCACTCCGCGCGCTTCTTCTCCAGCTTGCCCCACGGGTTCCCACGCTTCTCCAGGGCGCTGAGCGGCTTCTGGAGGGACTGAGGCACCAGGCCCTCCTCCACCATGCCGCGCCGCAGGTCCACGATCTTGTCGATGTACTCGATCCCGATGGGGCACTCCTCCTCGCAGGCGCCACAGGTGGTGCAGGACCAGATCTCGTCCTCCCCATAGACGCCGCCGACGAGGGACTCTTCCCCTTCCGCCTTCCCGAGGAGGGGATGCCGGCGGTAGGCGTGGTCCCGCCCCTTGATGCTGAGGAACCGCGGCGACAGCGGCCGCTTCACGCGGTTGGCGGGGCACTGGTCGGAGCAGCGGCCGCAGTCGGCGCAGCTGTAGAAGTCGAGGACATGCTTCCAGGTGAAGTCCTCCAGCTTCTTCACGCCGAAGGAGGTCAGCCCGTCGAGGCCCTTGTCGTCCACGCCGTGCCGCACGGGCTTCACGGTCCCCGGCTTCAGCCGCATGAAGAAGACGTTGAACAGCGACGTGACCACGTGGAAGTGCTTGCCCGTGGGCAGCAGGCACAGGAAGTAGAAGAACGTGACGTCGTGGATCGCGTAGCTGGCCAGGTTGACCTTTGCCAGCGCCGGAACGGACAGGCCCGACAGCAGGTGCTGGAAGGCCCAGGCCACGGTGAGGGGCGCGGCGCCGCCGTGGGCTCCGGCCGCCAGGAGGCTGCCCTCGAAGGCGCCCTCGGACAGGAGGAGCACGGCGATGAGCCCGAGGACCGCCAGGGCCTCGCCCGTGTGGTCCTTGCCCAGCTTTTCCGGCACCGCGTACCGGGCGGGGCGCACGATCCCGCGGCGGACAGCCAGGACGATCGCCGAGAGGAGCACCGCCGTGGCCGCGTAGTCCTTGCACACCGTGTAGACGGCGCCCAGTCCCGGCAGGTCGAAGGTCTCCATGAAGCCCAGGAACACCAGCTGGAAGGAGCGCAGCGCCAGCACCAGGAACCCGAAGAACAGGACGATGTGCAGCACGCCCGCCACCAGGTAGCGCGGCTGGCGGGACTGGGCCAGCCAGAGCTTGAGAACCAATACCGCACGCTTCGGCAGATCACCGAAGCGCGGGTCGGGCGCAGCCTTCAGAAGGGGCGCCACCCGGCGGGCGATCATCCAGCCGAAGCAGGCCAGGCCCGCCAGCGGGATCAGGAGGAACAGCAGCCGGGCCGGGACGCCCGCCAGGACCGCGGAGGCGGGGGAAAAGGGAACCGAAACCATGACGATCTCCGGGAAACGGGCGGACTATTTCCCGCCGAAGGCGTCTTCGGGGATGTCGTTGGCGACGGAGCTGCCGGCGAGGATGGATTCCATCCGCCCCAGGGTCACGGGGAGCAGGTTCCGGGTGAAGAAGTCCGCGCCCAGGATCTGGCCCTCGTAGAAGGCGGCGTCCTTCTCCTTGGCGCCCGCTTCGAGCGCCTGGGCCGCCGTGTGGGCGCGCCACAGGAGCATCCAGCCCATGACCAGGTCCCCCACCGCTTCCATGAAGGGGAAGGCGTGGGCCGCCGCGGTCATCGGATCCGCCTGGCCGGTGGTCGCCATGTGGGCGGCGGTCGCTTCCAGCCGCGCGAGGGCAGGCGCGAGGCGGGCCGCCGCGGGGGCGGTGCGGCCCTGGGCCTCGGCGGCGCCGAGGGTCTTCCGGATTTCCGCGAACAGGTCCTGGATGGCCTGGCCGTTGTTCTGGGTGAGCTTGCGGCCGATCAGGTCCATGGCCTGGATGCCGTTGGTGCCCTCGTAGATGCCGGTGATGCGGACGTCCCGGAGAAGCTGCTCCACCGGAAACTCGCGGATGTAGCCGTAGCCGCCGTAGACCTGGACGCCGAGGCTGCAGACCTCGAAGGCCTTCTCCGTGGCGTAGCCCTTGGCGATGGGGATCAGCAGGTCGATCAGGGCCTGGGTCCGGGCCTTGTCCTCGCCCGCGGGAGCCACCGCCTGGCGGTCCATGCAGAAGGAGACGAAATAGCCCAGGCTGCGGAGGCCCTCCACGTAGACCTTCATGGTCGCCAGCATCCGGCGCACGTCCGGGTGCTGGATGATGGGCACGGACGGGGCGCTCTTGTCCGCGCCCTTCAGCAGGTGGCGGCTCTGGACGCGGGTGCGGGCGTAGTTCACGGCGTACAGGTACGACGCGCTGGCGCAGGCCAAGCCCTCGCTGCCGACCATGAGGCGGGCCTCGTTCATCATCATGAACATCCCGCGCATGCCCTTGTTGGCTTCGCCCAGGAGGGTGCCCACGCACTGCCCCTTGCTGCCCAGCGCGAGGGAGCAGGTGGCGTTGCCGTGGATGCCCATCTTCTCCTCGATGCCCGTGCAGACCACGTCGTTGAACGCGCCGAGGCTGCCGTCGTCGTTCACGCGGTACTTGGGCACCAGGAACATGGAGATGCCGCCGGTGCCGGCGGGGGCCCCTTCCAGGCGGGCCAGGACCGGATGGACGATGTTGGGAGCGAGATCATGCTCGCCGGCGGAGATGAAGATCTTGTTCCCGGTGATGCTGTAGGTGCCGTCGGGATTGGGCGTGGCCGTGGTGGTGAGGGCGCCCACATCGGAGCCGGCCTCGGCCTCCGTGAGGAGCATGGTGCCGGTCCATTCGCCGCTGTAGAGCTTCTTGAGGTAGAGGTCCTTCTGCTGGTCCGTGCCGAGGCGCTCCACCAGCTTGCCTGCGCCGTGGGTGAGCCCGGCGGTCAGCATGAAGGCGAAGTTGGCGCCCATGAGGTAGTCCGTCGCCGCGCTGGCCACGGTGTGGGGCATCCCCTGGCCGCCCCATTCCGGATCGTCGCTCATGGCCAGCCACTCGCCGTCGGTCAGGGCCTTCCAGGCCTTGTGGAAGGAGGGCGGCATGGTGACCTTGCCGCCAGCGAACTGGGCGCCGATCCGGTCGCCGTCCACCTGCGTGGGCAGGATCTCCTTGAGGGCGAGGTTCCTCGCCTCCGACACGATCAGGTCCACGGCCTTGCGGTTGAAGTCGGCGAACCGCTCGTGCTTGGCGAGCGCTTCGACCTTCAGCTGTTCGTGGAGGACGAAGTCGACGTCCCGGCGGTCGGCGAGGATCTGGGCCATGGAGGGCTCCTGAGAGGTGCGGAGCGCGGGCCGGACCGGCCGGCCCGCGCAGGAAGGGATCGGAGGTGGGAACTGCCGTCTAGACGAAGGCCGGGGCGCGCTCGGCGGTCTTCTTCTTCGCGGTGGAGGCGATGCGGGTGATGTTCAGAAGGTGCTTGTAGGTGAAGTTCTCGGAGATGGAATTGCCGCCCCAACTCCCGCAGCCCAGGGTGTTGGTGAAGGCCAGCCCGCCCTCCACGGAACCGCCGGCGGTGGTGGCGCAGGGGGCATTCACGATCACCCGCGATACGGGGATCTGGGTGCCGGCCTGGGCGATGTGCTCCTGGTTGTTGGAGTGGATCCCCGCCGTGTGGCCGGTGCCTTCCAGCAGCAGGTTGGCGGTGGCGATGCGGATGGCCTCGTCGAACGTAGCGTAGGAGAAGGCCGCCAGCACGGGGCACATCTTCTCCTTGCAGATGATGTCCTCCTCGCCGATGCCCTTGGCTTCCAGCACCAGCACCTTCGTCCCCGCGGGAATGGAGATGCCCGCCTTCCGCGCGATGAAGGCCACTGACTGGCCCACGGTGTCGCGGGCGAGGTTGCCGTTCTCGAAAACCGCCTTCACCACCTGCTCGCGCTCGCCCTCCGGCACCAGGTAGGCGCCGTGAGCGGCGAAGGCGGCCATCACCTCCGCGCGGTCGTCCTGGTGGTAGATGAAGGACTGTTCGCCGGAGCAGATGATCCCGTTGTCGAACTTCCGGCCGGCGATCACCTTTCCGGCCGCGTCGGCGAAGTCGATCTCCCGGTCCAGGATCACCTGGACGTTGCCGGCGCCCACGCCGTAGGAGGGCTTGCCCGACGAATAGGCGGCCTTGACCATGGCCATCCCGCCCGTGGCCACCACGAGGTCGCAGGCCTTCATCAGTTCCTGGGTCTTCTCGACGGAGGGCTCGGTGACGATCTGGACCATCCCGTCCGGCAGGCCCAGGGGCTCCAGGGCCTTGAGGATCAGGTCCACGGTGAGACCGGAGCAGATGCGGGCCTTGGGGTGGGGGGCGATGATGATCGCGTTCTTCGTCTTGAGCGAGAACATGATCTTGGACATCGGCGTGACCACGGGATTGGTCACCGGCGTGATCCCGGCGATGACGCCGATGGCCTTGCCGATCTCGATGAGCTTCGTCTTCTCGTCCACGCGCAGGACGCCCATGGACTTCTTGTCCTTGAGGTCATGCCACACGCCCATCGACTTGCCCTGGCACTTGGCGATCTTGTCCTCCAGGACGCCCATGCCCGTCTCTTCCACGGCGAGCTTCGACAGCATGTGGGCGTTGTCGTAGACCGTCTGTCCGGCGAGGCGGACCATCTCGTCCACCTGCTCCTGGCTGAAGTTCTTCTCGAAAATCGCCTGCGCCTTGCGGGCCTTGGCGACCATGCTCTTGATGTCCACGGATTCAACCTCCTCGAGGTGCGGGATGGATTAATAGAGGGATTGGTAGACGTCGCGGATCTCGTCCCTCGAGAGGGCGACGTAATTGTTGGCCAGGAGCCGACCCTGCTTCTGGATCACGGTGTCGGCGAAGGCCTCGATTTCCACGCGCTGCATGCCGTAGGAACGCAGCCTGTTCTTGGCGCAGAGCTGGCCGAGGAGCAGGTCCAGCCGGTCGTACACCGCGGACGGCCCGGTGTGGAGCAGGCCCGCGAGCAGCGCGTTGAGCTCCTCGATGCGCCCCTGGGGCTGCTTGGCCTGGTAGCGCTGGAACACCGCCGTAAGGAACTGGTAGTTCGCTTCCCCGTGGGGGACGTGATAGGTCCCGCCCAGGGGATAGGAAAGGGCGTGGACCGCGCCCACGCCGGTGTTGCCGAAGGCGATGCCGGCGAAATTGCTCGCCATCAGCATGTCCTCCAGGCGCTGGAAACGGTAATTCGGCCCCTCCTCGACGATCCGGGTGAACACGTCGAGGATCAGCTCGATGGCCGCTTTGCAGTAGAGGCGCGTGTAGGGGTTCGACTTGGGGGAGACGTAGGACTCCATCGCGTGGATCAGCGCGTCGATGGCGCTGGTGGCGTAGAACTGGAAGGGCAGCCCGCGGAGCAGCTCGGGGATGATCACCGCGTCGTCCGCGAGGATCGCGTCGTCCGCGAGGCCCATCTTGGTGTGCTTGGACGTGATCTCGGCGATGGAGAGGTTGGTGACCTCGCTTCCGGTCCCGCAGGTGGTGGGCACGATGACCAGCTGCTTGGCCTTGACGATGGGGATGGTCCGCTCGAAGGCCGCCACCACGTCATCCAGGCCTTCCAGAACGAAGAGCTTGGCGATATCGATGACCGTGCCTCCGCCCACGGCGATCACGCGGTCGAAGGCGAGGCCTTTCACGTCCTGGAGGATGCGGTTCATCATCACG
Organism: Geothrix sp. 21YS21S-4; assembly: GCF_030845995.1. Classification (NCBI taxonomy): domain Bacteria; kingdom Pseudomonadati; phylum Acidobacteriota; class Holophagae; order Holophagales; family Holophagaceae; genus Geothrix; species Geothrix sp. 21YS21S-4. The sequence continues at coordinate 78,364 of NZ_CP132719.1, read as the reverse complement.
TCGGACGGCTCGCCGGCGCCGTAGCGCTCCTGCATCACGAAGTGGCAGGGAAGCTCCCGCATGAAGGGTTCATGGAGGAAGCCGTGGGTGAGGACGAGGTCCCGGCTGGAGAGCTGGAAGGCCTCGGCGAAGGCCGCGAACGAATCGAACCGGCTCAGGCGCGTCTTGAGCGAGAACAGCTGCATGTCAGACCCCGATGGCGCAGGTGGAAGGAGCGAAGCGGCGGTCGAATTCCTCCGCCAGGCCGTCCCGGAAGGCGGGATGGGCGATGGCGATCAGGCTCTGGGCGCGCTGCCGGAGGGTCCGGCCCCGCAGGTGGGCGATCCCGAATTCAGTGACCACGAAGTCCACATCGTTGCGCGGCGTGGAGACCGCCGCGCCCTGCGCGAGGAAGGGGACGATCCGGGAGAGCTTGCCGCCCGAGGCGGTGGAGGGCACGGCGATGATGGACCGGCCGCCCTGCGCCATGGCCGTCCCGCGCACGAAGTCCACCTGGCCGCCCACGCCGCTGAACTGCTTGAGCCCGATGGATTCGGATCCCACCTGGCCCATGAGGTCCACTTCGATGCAGGAGTTGATGGAGACCATCCGGCTGTTCTGCATGACGACCGTGGGATGGTTCACGTAGTCCACCGGGTAGAGCTTCACCTGCGCGTTGCGGTCCACGAAATCGTAGAGCCGCTGGCTGCCCATGAGGAACGTGGAGACCAGCTCGCCCTTGTGGATGGACTTGCGGCTGCCGTTCACCACGCCCAGGTTCACCAGGTCGATGAGGCCGTCCGAGAACATCTCCGAGTGGATGCCCAGGTCCTTCTTGTCCTTGAGGAACATGAGGACGGCGTCGGGGATGGCGCCGATGCCCAGTTGGAGCGTGGAGCCGTCCTCCACCAGGTCCGCGCAGTAGCCCCCGATCAGCCGCTCCGTCTCGCCGATCTTCGGCAAAGGCAGCTCGAAGAGGGGATGGGAGACCTCCACCACGCGGTCCAGTTCGGACACATGGATCAGGTTGTCGCCGCCGACCCACGGCATCCGATCGTTGACCTCGGCGACGACGGTCCGGGCGAGGTGGGCGGCGGGCTTGGTGTAGTCGCAGGAGACGCCGAAGCTGCAGAAGCCGTCCGCATCGGGGTGCGTCACCTGGATCACCGCGACGTCCACGGGGAGCTGCTCCTTGAACAGCCCGGGGAACTGGTGGAAGTAGCAGGGCGTGTAGTCGCCGCGGCCCTCTTCCACCGCCTTGCGGGCGTTGCTCCCGACGAAAATCCCGTTGAAGCGGAAGTGGGATTCCATCCCCTCGTCCAGATAGCCGCCGTCGCCCAGGCACAGCATGTGGACCATCTCCACGTCCCGCAGCCGGTCCCGCTGGGCGACCATCGCCTTCAGCAGGTCCGAGGGCACGCCCGCCGCGTGGCCCACCACCACCCGGTCGCCGCTCTGCACGGCCGTCACGGCCGCGTCCGCGGGCATCAGCTTCTGCCGGTAGTCGTCTCGCCAATCCATGACTTCTCCTCCCGTCCCCAGGACGGCCGCGTTCCGCCGGGCTCGCGCCCGGCCCCTGGTTGCGCCGCGCGCTACTTGTTCTCGCTGTCTTTCACCTTTGCGATCTTCCGAGCCAGGGCCTTCTTGGCTTCCACGTTGGCCTGGCGGGCGATCATGATCCGCTGGGCCTGGGGCGACCCCGCGCCGTGCATGGATTCCGTGCGGTAGCCCACCGCCGCGGCGCCCAGGGTGAGGTTCTCGATGAGGCGGAGGATGCGCATCCGGTTCTCGGTACCCATTCCCACGGCGCCCTTGAGGTACTTCTTCACGTAGCGCCCGACCTTGGGGTGCTTGTAGTCCGCTTCGGAAGGCATGGTCACCATCAGGCCGCCGGCGATGTCCTCGGCGAGGCGGGCGATCTCGTAGGGGAAGCGCGTGACGTTCTGCTTGCAGACGTTGGCCAGCAGCAGGTCGATCTGGTAGTTGCCCGCCTTCGTCTTGCAGCCCTCCGCCGAGCAGGCGATCCCGCAGGCGTACAGCGTCTCGTTGAGATGGGTCATCTCAATGATCTTGTCCTTGATGTGGTTCGCCTTGGCCGCGCCGTTGTAGTCGGCGGCCAGGGCCGCGGCGCCGATCAGCACGTCGCCCACACCCACCTTGCACCCGCCGTAGGACTGCCGGTGGTAGCCCGCAAAGCGCTCCACCATCATTCCGGCGAACTCCCACTCGCGGCACAGGAACACCCGGTCCCAGGGCACGAACACGTCCTCGAAGACCACCAGGGCCTCGTGGCCGCCGAACTCGGAATTGCCGAGGTCGATGTCCGCGCCCGGCTCCAGCTTGCGGCTGTCGCAGGACTGGCGGCCGTAGATCATGAAGACGCCCTCGGCATCCGACGGCACCGCGAAGGACACGGCGTAGTCCTTGTCCTCTTCGCGCATGGCCTGGGTGGGCATGATCAGGTGCTCGTGGGAGTTCAGCGCCCCCGTCTGGTGCGCCTTGGCGCCGCGCACCACGATCCCGTCGGGCCGCTCCTCGACGATGTGGAGGTAGAGGTCCGGGTCCTCCTGCTTGGAGGGGGCCAGGGAGCGGTCGCCCTTGGGATCGGTCATGGCGCCGTCCACCGTCAGGTCGTTCTCCTGGACGAACTTCATGTACTCGACGAAGCGCTGGTGATAGGTCGTGCCGCACTTCGCGTCGATCTCGAACGTGGTCGAGTAGATCGCATTGAAGGCGTCCATCCCCACGCAGCGCTGGAAGCAGGCCGCGGTCTTCTGGCCCAGCAGGCGCTGCATCTTGACCTTCTTCACCAGGTCCTCGGTGCTCGCGTGGAGGTGGCAGAACCGGTTCACCGTCTTCCCGGTCAGCTGCGACGTGGCCGTCATCAGGTCCTTGTATTCCTCCTGCTCCGCCAGCTCGTACGTCATCGCCACGGAGTTGAGGGACGGCCGGATCATCGGGTGATCCACCGGATTCTCCACCAGCTCCCCGAAGAGGTACACCTTCAGGTTCAGCCGCCGCAGGCTTTCGATGTACTGGTCTTTGTTCATGTCAGCACCGTTCGGAAAGGGCCGGATGTTTTTCAATGAAAGGCGACGCAGACCGCTCCTGACCGCGGACGCAGTGCCGCGGCTTGCCTCCCATGCCTCTTCAACCCGGCGTTGATGGATCGAAAAGTCGGGGTCGGGAAATCTCTACCGACTGGTAAACAATAAAGGCCACATCCCTCAACGCGTCAACCGGGATTCTGCCCTCCCAGAGGGATACATCGCATTACGAATGGCATGTTTTTTAAAATCGATATCAAGCATCCATGCGGGTCTACGTGGCCATAAAGGGGGAATATCTTCCCCCTTGACCTCCAGTAGTTGTGCTGAAGATCACCATAAATGACCACAGCATCATCATTGTTTCGTCACGGCGCGGGCCGGACACCCTCGCACTCAGACGTGCTGGACCGCCTTCAGTTGGTCGGCGTAGGCTCGGTCCCACTCGCAGATGTGGCAGTCCAGCGCCTCTCCGAGCAGGACGATCTCCTCCCGCCCGACCGCGGCACCTCGCAATCGCCGGTACTGCAGGTCGCGCACCGCGCGGATCAGGCTCTGATGCTCTTCCGCATGGGCGACGCGGTCCGGGAACCCCATCTCCTTCATCAGGGACTCCTCCGTCTGGCAATGCCGCACCAGATGCCGCGCGACGGAAGCCAGCTCCTCATCCACCGCTGCGCCGCCCTCGCCCGCCAACAGCCCTTCCAGCCGCTGCAACGCATCGACCAGCTCCCGGTGTTGAGCGTCGATCGGCTCCAGCCCCAGCTCGAACTGCCTGCGCCAACGCAGAAAAGTGTTTGGATTTCCCATGATTTTGAAGCGTACCACAGGGTCAGTTAATGGGCGCAGAGCATCCCTCTGTCTATTTGATTATCTCCTCATGACAATTAGCACCGAATGGGAGTTCATCCCAGTGGTGGGACAGAGGACAGCCTCCCATTTCCTACTTGAGTGCATTGAAGGGACAACGCCACTCGCCAACGTCCTTGCAGGATCAATCAGGTGTCCGGTCGAGGCCCCCTCGATCTAAGCCCCGCCTCCAGAAAGCACTACATTTTGTGTCTTCTTTCGAGGAGAGAGAAAAGACTGTATTCCACCCATGGTAGAAGTTCGGCACAAGAACTCTGTTAAACTTGAAAATAGATTTCAAGGTCTAGATTCTGTAATCATGTTCCGGAGGAGGCCTTTCATGAATTCAACCCATTCCAGATTAATAAGCACTCTATTCTCCATCTTGCTAAGCATCCCAGGGAGCGCGCAAGAATCTCCCCGCTTAAGCAGTGTGTTAACAAACTCCTTGCGATTAGGTCCCATTACGGAAAAGAAAGCTCCGAATAATGACAATCTTCGCTATGGCGTGGTTTTCCCTTTTCAGGTTGGTCCAACCACCGCAGCTGCATTCATCAATCGGGAAGTGTACACAGCCAACTGGAATTACGATTCCCAAGATGGCAATGATGTAATTTTGTTCGATAATCTTGAAGAAATTGATTCCATCAATACAATTAACTTGAATCGCAGTGGAGCCAGCACTGATGATGCCGGAAATTCTCATTATTTTAACCAATTTCCTGTCGTTGGCGGTTTTGTTCCTTATGGCGCAAAAGTGGGAAGCGCAGTGACCCACCCTTATGCGGGAACGGGCTTTGGGATATCACAAGCACTCATTTTTCCCGTAGCCCCGGATGGTACCTTTTCTTGGGATTCTGCGCCTATTTCTCGGCAAGTTCAGGTTTTTCAGTTTTCTTATCAAGGAGATGATTTTCGAGTCCTATCCACTTCCATAAAAAGCGAGACAGATCCCTTAAGAGTCCCGAATAGCCCATGGATCATCCTGTCGGGAGGAATATCGATGGCAATTCCCGATGGATTGGATCTATTGCTCCCTGTATGGGCATGGAATGGAGCGAACGAATGCTCTGGAATCAGTCGCTAGAGTCATGCCTCCGGCTCCTGGCAAGTGGCATCGTTCATTCCAATTGCCTATAGCGAGGCGGGATCTCACAACTACTATGAGCCCAGTTTGGTTAGGGAAGGCAATGGTGCATTGCTATTTGCAGCGCGGGATGATGGCCAGCAATTACCTGGAATAGGAACTGCTCGCGAGCAGGATCTCAATGCGTGGCGCTCCACCAACGGTGGCATGACATGGAAACACGTCTTGCATGTGGATAAAGTTCGCAGTGGTCCCATGAGCATTGGAATTTCCTTAAACGGAATCCCATTTATTGCCGGCAATCCAATCATTAATGAGCCCTCCGGATCCGAACGAGATCTCATGTATTTGTGGACTTTTGATGCCAATTCTACATTGTATCCCCTTTGTGTGCGGGATGCCTTGGCAGACTTTGGAGCAAATTCCTATGGGTCGTGGAATGTTGACCATCCTAACAGCACCATTTTGCGTCTTTATGATGGAAACCCTCATTGCGTTATGGCCTATCGGGTCAGGGATCCGCATGTTTCCGGCAGTGCGGGAGTATTGAACCCAAGCCCCCAGTCTGGGAGCTACATTGAGGAGCTGATATCAATGTATGGAACCCCCATCCCCATTTGGGAGTTCTAGCAACCCTCAATACCTAATGAGGAAGCGTCGTACCCCCGGGCAGGTCGCTTCCTCAGGGCGTTGTAGTCGATGTTGATGATTTGATCGAGGTAATGCGCCCTGCTGCGAAATTCGACCCGTCGACGAAATGGAACCCCATTCGTCGGCGGGGCGAGGGCGTTTGAACTGTGTCTTAACTGTACAAACCGCCGATCTCGCTCCCGGCAGTGCCCCGCACTGTCTCCGCGATCCCACTCGCGAGTTCGAATCTCGCCTCGTCGGCGAGGGGAAATCCATTGGTCGGAGCGGCGAGATTCGAACTCGCGACCCTCTGCTCCCAAAGCAGATGCGCTACCAGGCTGCGCCACGCTCCGATGAGGCCAGTGTAACCGCTACTTGCCGCTGATCGCGACGCTGCGGAGGTTGAGGCCGGCGCGCTGGAGGTCGAAGATCCGGCCGGCGAGGCCGACCAGGAGCTGGGTTTCCATCTCCTCACGACCGCGCTTGGTGGCGCCGGCGGGAGGCACGGCGGTGATGTCTGCGGCGGTGCGGGTCTTGGACCAGGCCAGGTCCATGGCGAAGGACACGCGCTTGCTCTGGCTGGACAGCTCGCCCGCGACGTTGGACATCAGGCCGTCGCCGCCGTAGCCGAGCCGCAGCCAGCCCGGGCCCTCGAAGCCGCGGCTGCTGTTGCCGATGTTGACGGACTGGAGCTTGCCGGCGGCGTTGTAGCTGAAATCCATGCGGGTCTGGACGCCCTGCTCGTCGTTGCGGAACTCCAGGCGCTGGGGCAGCTTGGTGGCCTTGTCCACCATCACCTCCAGGCGGCCGCGCTTCCAGAAGCCCAGGCTCTGGGCCACGCTCTGCTCGCGCTTCTTGGCGTCCCAGGACTGGGTGGGGGCGTGGAACACCAGCCGCTGCAGGGTGCGGCCCCCGCTGGCCTCCTCGGCGCCGAGGCTGGCGCGGAAGGTCGGCGCGTCGACGTAGACGGCGCGGATGTCGTTCAGGGTCTGGCGGAACCAGGTCATATAGGTGGTGGGGGCGTCGGAGGGAGGCAGGTCCACGCGGGTGGTGTAGGCGTTCTGCTCCTTGCTGTAGAGGAACCCGCGGTTGCCGCGCCGGGTGTAGAGCAGCGTCCCGAAGTCGCCGGCCAGATCGGTCTTGAAGTCGCCGTTGGCGAAGTAGGTCCCGCGGACGCGGAGGTTGGCCTGGCCGCCCGTGCTGTTGCCCTGCACGGCGCCCTGGGTGAGCTGATCCACCTTCTGGTTGACGGCCGCGCCGCTGAGGGCGATGCCGAGGGTGCCCTGCATCTGGACGGAGGTGACGCCCTGGTAGGGCTGCCCGAACCAGCCGCCGTCGACCGCGTCCAGCACCTGGCGGAAGGCCTGGCGGGCCGCTTCGGCGTCGGCGTTGACCTTCGGCGGCGTCTTGGCCGTCGCGGAGGCCGGGGCCTGCGCGGGAAGAAGGGTGGCGGCGAAGAGAAGGGGCAGGATCGAGATGCGCATCGGGAACTCCAAGATCAACGAGGGGGATGCCCGGAGCCGGGCTTTGGTTCCGGCCGCTCCTTGGCGAAGCAGGTCCGGCACAGGGCCTTGGCGGGATTCTCGGGCACGAAGGGCAGGTATTCCTGGGCCCCACAGGTGGAGCAGGTGATGTGGATCAGGACCCGCGCGGCCTCCTTCCCGCCCTTCCGCTTGTAGACGAAGGAGCGGCGGTAGCAGTCCGGGCAGAGGTAGAACTTCTGCCCCGTCTCCACCTTGAAGTGGACGCCGCATTCGGAGCAGATCTTCTCCCGCGGAGCCTTGGGATCCGGCGGGGCCACGGGCGCCCGCTTGGTCAGCAGGACCGGAACCTTCGGCCGGGGGGCCTCGGCGGCCGCCTCCCCGGAATCGGGGTCATTCGAGGGGTTCAACCCTTTGATCATCGCGTTGGGTCCAGCAGCGGCACCGGGGCCGAACATCCAGGGTACCGCATCCCGCCTCGATCCGCGAGTTCCGCTCCCGAAGCGGTGCTGGCATCCTGGGCCCATGCCCTCTCCCGCCGACCTGCTGGCGTCCCTCCGCCGCGGCGATCCCCGCGCCCTGGGCCGGGCCATCTCCTGGATGGAGAACGGCCATCCCGCCGCGCGGGGACTGCTGGCCGGACTGTGGCCGTTTCTCGGAGGCGCCGAGGTGATCGGCATCACCGGCGCACCCGGCGCGGGAAAGAGCACGCTCACGGACCAGCTCGCCCGGGCGCTGCGGGCCGAGGGCCGGAAGGTCGGCATCCTGGCGGTGGATCCCACGTCCCCCTTCACCGGGGGCGCGATCCTGGGCGACCGCATCCGCATGGGCCGCGTCGCCGGCGATCCGGGGATCTTCATTCGCAGCATGGCCACCCGCGGGGCGCTGGGCGGCCTCGCCCGCGCCACCCAGGACGCCATCGACCTGCTGGACGCCGCCGGATTCGGCACCATCCTCGTGGAGACCGTGGGCGTGGGCCAGGACGAGGTGGACGTGGTGGCCTGCGTCCAGACCTGCTGCGTGGTGCTGGTGCCGGGCATGGGCGACGAGATCCAGGCCATCAAGGCCGGGATCATGGAAGTGGCCGACCTGTTCGTGATCAACAAGGCCGACCGGGACGGCGCGGACCAGGTCGAGCGCGAGATCGAGGCCATGAAATCCCTGTCCCCGCCGCGGGCCTGGGATCCTCCCGTCGCCCGCACGGTGGCCCAGCAGGGCACCGGCGTGTCCGCCCTCCTGGAGCGAATCCGCGAGCACGGCCAATACTTGCGCCAAGGGGACGGCCTCGCCCTCAAGGCTCGGGAGCGCGCCCGACTGCGGGTGGAGAGCCTCCTGGCGGAGGAGGCCCTGCGGCGGGCGCGGGCGGCGGCCGGAGCGGCCCGGATCGAGGCCGCGATCGGGGCGGTGGCCGCCCGAACCCTTGACCCCTACTCGGCGGTGGCGGAAATTCTCGACCATTCTTGAGTGTTTCGCCCCCGGCCCGATAGGCCGGACATGCGCCGCAGTCTGAACAAGGACACGCACGAGGCCATCCGGATGGTGTTCCAGCGCCTGTGCGAGGGCGAGGACAAGGTGGAGCTGCAGTTCGGGGCCTTCCGCGGCGAGTTCCGGGTGCTGGCGGAGGCCGCCGACCGGGTCATCCTCGCCATCTCGGAGGTGGAGCGGGGCCAGTGGCGGCTGAAGATGGGCTCGCGCCTGACCCTGCGCCTGCTGGACCGCGGCCTTCCCTTCGAGGCGGTGGTGGATTTCCAGGGCCATGGCCGGATCCACGGGGCCGAAGCCTGCCACATCACGATGCCGCGCCTGCTGAGGGCGCTGGACACCCACCGCCTGGCGGACTTCGCCCCGGATCGGCCCGTCCCCTGCCCCTTCGGCGACCAGCAGAACAACGTGCGGGACGGCCTGGCTACGGCCTTCGGCGAGGATGGGCTCGAACTGGCGCCGCCGGAGGGCACGCGGATCCTCGGCGACATGCTGCGGCTCAATGCCGTCACCACCGTGGATCTCCGCGCCGCCGTCGGCGAGACCCTTCCCCTGCCCGTCCGCGTGGCCTATTTCGGCGAGCGCGTGTGGGGCCTGCGGATCCTCGACAACGCCGATCCCAAGCTGGTGGGGCGCTACCGCCAATGGGTGATGGAGGCCCGCCACCACCAGGAGCAGAAGGACCGGTCGCGCTTCAATCCCGGCGGGCTGGAGGCCTCCCGGATCCCGGGAAAGCCCGATCCGACGCGGGTCCCCGCGACGCCGCGAGTGCTGGTGGACAAGGACCCTCTCCTCCTCGTGCTGGCCGAAGGCGAAGCCTTCCCCGCGCGGCTGGCGGAAGGCGTGGGTCGCAAGTACGGCGTGGCCGCGCTCGACAGCCCCACGGGGCTGGTGAAGCCCTGCCTCACGTCCCTCGGCGCCGACGACACCGGATGGGGACGGGTGAAACTGGTGATCATCTACGCCCAGGTCCGCGGCGGCACGCCGGCGGAACTGTGCCGGCGGCTCCTCAAGCGCGAGGCCTGTCCCCTGCCCGTCCTCCTCGCCGGCAGCGGGGAGGACGCAGATCACAAACGGAACCGGGCCCTGGCCGCCGGCGCGACGGACCATCTGACGGTGGAACCCTTCCATGTCCTGGGCGTTCTGCACGCCCTCGACGCGGCCCTGGGGGCCGGAAGCTCAAGCGTCCCTCCCGTCGTTTGAACTTGAGCCCGCTTGGGCTTTGCCCGAGAAGGAGGGATATGTCTGCGGAGACGTCATGTCGATGTTTGAACGCCTGAACGTGCGGGGCAAGCTGGTGCTGATGGTCCTGATGCCCATGCTGGGCTACGCGTTCTTCAACCTCCGCGACACCTGGGGCAGCTTCCAGGAGATCCGCGCGGCGGGCCTCACCGCCCAGGGCTTCGACCTCTCCCAGCCGCTGTGGCGCGCATTCACCTTCAACATCGCCGTATCGTTCGTGGTGTGGATGGTGACCTTCGTCGTGGTCTACCGGCTCAGCGTGAGCATCACGCGGCCCCTCCAGGAACTCGCCGACGGCCTGCGTCGGAGCGACCTGACGCTTCAGTTGCCCATCACCGGCCAGGATGAAGTGGGCCAGGCCGCCCTGGCCTTCAACACCTACAACGGCCGCCTGCGGACCATCTTCACCCAGCTGGCGGGCACCTCGGGATCCGTGGCCAGCGGGGCTTCCCAGCTCTCCGCCTCCAGCGTCCAGATGGCCTCCAGCAGCGGGCTCATCGCCGAGAATTCCGAAGGCCAGCGGGCCGCGTTCGAGCGCGTCGCCGCCGCCGTCACCCAGCTGTCCGCCTCCATCGAGCAGGTCTCGGGCAACATCCGGCGCTCCCAGCGGGAAGCCGAAGCCGCGGTGACCGCCGTGAACCAGGGCGCGAACGCGGGCCAGGAGAGCGCCAGCGCCATGGAGGACATCCGCAGCGCCGCCTCCAGCATGGTGGCCGCGGTCCGCCTCATCCAGGACATCGCCCGCCAGACCAACCTCCTGTCCCTCAACGCCGCCATCGAAGCCGCCAAGGCCGGCGCCATGGGCAAGGGCTTCGCCGTGGTCGCCGAGGAAGTGCGCAAGCTGGCCGAGCGCAGCGGCGCCGCGGCCCGGGAGATCGGCGAGCTGATCGAGCGCAGCAATGCATCCGTGGATCAGGGCGCGCAGATGGTGGCCGCCACCGTCAGCGCCCTGGGCACCATCGAAGCCAACATCCAGGGCCTGGCCGCGGTGATCCTGGAAGTGGGCGCCGCCGCCGACGAGCAGGCCCGCACCAGCACCGAGGTCGCCGAGCAGGTGGACGCCAACCTAGACCGCATCGCCCAGAACGCCACCGCCACCCGTGAAATGGCCCGCACCGTCGCCGAAGTCTCCAACACCGCCAGCGAACTGGCCCGCATCGCCGACAGCCAGCACCACGCGGTGAGCCAGTTCAAGGTCTAGCGAACAGCCTTGCCCAGAGCCTTGCGGGCTATCGAAGGAAGAGGAGCTCGGGCTGCCTCCCGAAAGCGAGAAAGCCCTCGGGCGTGAAGAAGAGGAGGCCATCCTCCGGCCGCTGGGAATAGGCATATTCCCAGGCGGTGGTTCCGTCCTTCAGGCGAAGGGCGCTCAAGCAGCTTCCCTCGCCCTCCCGGTGAACGGCATAGAGCCCTTCTCCCGATACCACGATTGGCATGGCGGGCGCGGCGCCGAAGGGATGGGACCAGAGCTGCTTCCCCGTGGACAGGTCGAGAGCCCACAGCGTTCCCCGTCCATTGCAGAACACCTTGCCGTTCTGGATCCAGGGCAGACGCGTGGCACCCAGGTTCTGCTCCCACACCTTCTTTCCGGTGGCGGCATCCACGGCGACGAGCCACTGATCGAGGATCACCCATCCCCTCTCCTCGACGAGCAGAATCCTTTCGCCCTCGCCCATCGGCATGAACCAGCCCTTGTAGGGGAGCGTCCACGACACCTTCCCATCCGCGAGATCCACGGAAACCAGTTTGCCGTCGCACGCGAAGGCCAGCCGTTCTCCAAGCAGGGGACCATCCTTGATCTCCGCGCTTCTCGCCACGCGGCTTTCCCAGAGCTGCTTGCCCGTGGCCAGATCGTAGGCGACGATGCGACCCGCGCCCCCCGCAAGAACGCGATTCCCCTGAATCTGGGGAGTCATGTCCGGCCCACCCTCGAACGCCTGTTTCCAGCGGATCGTCCAGGAAGAAGGATCGATGGCATAGATCCATCCCGTAGCTCCCCCCAGAGGGCTCGACGGCTCCTTCCCGTAGGTCGCCACCACCAGCGTTTTCCCCTCCTGGGCGGGATACAGGATCTTGGGATGGGCGCTCTTCTCCGAGAGGAAGAACGATCCCAGCGCATCCAGCGCCAAGCGGTGCTTTTCCTTGCCGGAGGCCGGATCCAGCACCACCAGTTCCCGTTCCGGCGTGCCATAGACCAGGTCTTCCCCGATGAATAGAGGCTCCAGGACGGGGGGCTTCTGGAAGGTCGCTTCGCAGAGAACCTTGCCGGTGGCGGCCTCCAACACTTGAAGAATCCGCCCGCCGTTCACGCAATAGGCCAGTCGGACGCCGTCGAAGGCGGGGAAGGACTTTGAAGCATCAAGCCCCAATTTCCAGGCTTCGCGGGAAGGCCGCTCCAGAAGAGAAGACGGGGATCCCGCTTGTTTGCGCGCGGTGGATTCCGCCAGGGCTTCCCGCTTAAGGCGCTGGGCGTTCGCCTGCGCAGCCATCTGGGCCATCTGCTGGTTGGCCTGTTGCTGCTGTTGCATCTGCATCTGTTGTCGCTGCATGGTTCGCTGCATCTGCTGCTGCATCTGGAACATCTGCTGAGCCTGCATCTGCTGTTGCTGCATTTGCCACGCCATGTTGCCGTTCATGGCGGGATTCTGGGCCTGAAGCAGACAAAGGCCCCCGGCCAACAGGAAGGCAGAACGCAAAAGATTCGTCATGGCAGATTCCGAAGAAACGGGCGAAGAGACAGAGGTCTCCTCAGCATATCTCTGCCCTTGCGGAGTCCACTAGCGCGAACACAACTCCGAATACAGCTCCGGCCGCCGATCGCGGAAGAAGCCGAAGGAGGCGCGGTTGCGGCGGATCTCCTCCAGGTCGAAGGCGGCGGTGATCACGCCGGTGTCGGTCCGTCCCAGTTCGGCCACCTTGTCGCCGCGATGATCGGAGATGAAGGAGTGGCCGTAGAAGGTCTGATCTCCTTCGGTTCCGATCCGGTTGGACGCGAGCACGGGGACCACGTTGGACACGGCGTGTCCGATCATGGCGCGCTGCCACAGGTCCTTGGTGTCCAGTCCGGGATTCTCGGGCTCGCTGCCGATGGCGGTGGGATACATCAGGATCTCGGCGCCCATCAGCATCATGGCCCGGGCGCATTCCGGGTACCACTGGTCCCAGCAGATGCCCACGCCGATCTTTCCGAACCGGGTGTCCCACACCTTGAAGCCGGTGTTGCCGGGCCGGAAGTAGAACTTCTCCTCGTAGCCGGGCCCGTCGGGGATGTGGCTCTTGCGGTAGACGCCGAGCAGGGAGCCGTCCGCATCCATCATCGCCAGGCTGTTGTAGTGGTGGGGACCGTCCTTCTCGAAGAACGAGACGGGGATCACCACGCCCAGTTCCTTGGCCAGGGATTGGAACCGCGCGAGCGTGGGGTGGCCGTCGACGGGCTTGGCCCAGTCGAAGAACTCGTCCTTCTCCTCGCGGCAGAAGTAGGGACCTTCGAACAGCTCGGAGGGCAGGATCACATTCGCGCCCTGGGCCGCGGCGTCGCGGACGAGGGCCTCCACGCGGGCGACGTTCTCCTCCAGGTTTTCCGTGAAGGCGCACTGGGTGGCGGCGATGCGGATGGTTCGGGCTGCGCTCATCGGGCCTCCGGCTGCTGCTGGGTGATGCAGTGGAAGGCTCCGCCGCCGCTGAGGATGGCGCGGGCCGAGCGGCCCACTACGCGGCGGCCCGGAAACAGCGGCGCCAGGGCGGCCACAGCCGCCTCGTCCCAGGGGGTGCCGTAGGTGGGCACGACCACGGTCCAGTTGCCGATGTAGAAGTTCACGTAGCTGGCGGGCATGGGCTTCCCATCCTCGTCCGCCACAAGGCCCGGAGAGGGGATGCGGACCACCTGGAGCTTCCGACCGCGCGCGTCGGTAAAGTCCGCCAGATCCGCCGCGAGGCGGTCCAGGACCGCGGCGTTGGGATCCGCCGGATCGCGGGCCTCCATGCACACCACCACGCCGGGCGCCACAAACCGGGCCAGGGTGTCGATGTGGCCGTCCGTGTGGTCGTTGAGCAGGCCCTCGTCGAGCCACAGGACCTTCTCCGCGCCCAGTCCTTCGCGCAGGGCCGTTTCGATCTGGGCCTGGTCCAGGCCGGGATTGCGGTTGGGATTCAGCAGGCACTGCCGCGTGGTGAGGACGGTGCCTTCGCCGTCCACGTCCACGGAACCGCCTTCGAGGATCAGCCCGCGATCCACGGCCGGGGCGCCGCTGAGGGTCGCCACGCGATCCGCGACGTGCTCGTCGTTGGGGAGGACGTACTTCCCGCCCCATCCGTTGAACAGGAAGCAGGCGGCGTGCAGCGCCCCGGCCGCGTCGCGAACGAAGATCGGGGCCGTGTCCCGCAGCCAGATGTCGCCGACGGGAACGTGGTGGAACCGCGCCGCGCCGGCCAGCCCGCCCAGGGCCTCGCGGGCGGCGGCCTCCTCGCCGGCGCCCTCCACGAGAATCTCCAGGGTCTCCCCGCCGTCCTCCGCGATGGCGCGGGCGAGGCCCGCCCACTCCGCCTGGGCGGGCGCCAGGTTCTCCTGCCACAGGTGGCCGTGGCCGGGCCAGGCCAGCCAGCAGGCGGCGTGGCGGTCCCATTCGGCGGGTTGGCGGAAAGACGGTCGGGACATGGTTCGGAAACCCCAGGCAGGCGCGGCTCCGGAGCGAGCCAACATCCAGTTCATCAAAAGGCTTCCGTCCCGTCGAGCGCGAATCCGGCGGAGGTCTCCTCGAAGGAATGCCGCGTATCATGAGGCTTCCTCCGGAGTTCGTCATGACGTTGAGCCGCGCCCTGCGCGTCGCGTTCCTGTCCCTGGGCCTGCTCGCCGCCGCGGGAACGGACCTGGGCGCCGCGCCCCAGGACCACTACACCAAGCGCGAGGTCCTGATTCCCATGCGCGACGGGGTGAAGCTGTTCACCGCCATCTACGCTCCCAAAGATGCGACCCGCGCCTATCCCGTCCTGATGGAGCGGACGCCCTATGGCGTGCGGCCCTACGGTCCCGACGCGTTTCCCTCCCACCTGGGGCCGTCGTCCCGATTCGAGGACGAGGGCTTCATCTTCGTGTACCAGGACGTGCGGGGCCGGATGATGTCCGAAGGGAGCTTCGAGAACATGCGCCCCGACCGCGCGGCCAGCGGCGCGGCGACGGACGAGGGCACGGACACCTTCGACACCCTGGAGTGGGTGCTGGCCCACGTCCCCGGCCACAACGGCCGCGCGGGCCAATGGGGGATCAGCTACCCCGGCTTCTACACCGCCCTGGGCGCCCTGTCCGGCCACCCGGCGCTCAAGGCCGTCTCGCCCCAGGCGCCCGTCGCGGACTGGTTCCAGGGGGACGACTTCCACCGCAACGGGGCGCTGTGGCTGCCCCACGCCTTCAATTTCATGATCAGCTTCGGCAAGCCCCGGCCCGCGCCCACCCCGATGTGGCCGACGCCCCTGGACCACGGCACCTCCGACGGCTACGCGTGGTTCCTGCGGCTGGGCTCCACCGGCGCCACCCGCGGCTACGCGAAGGACGTCGCCTTCTGGAACGAGATGCTGGACCACCCGGACTACGACGCCTTCTGGCGGGCCCGGGACCTGCGCCCCCGGCTGAAGGGCGTGAAGCCCGCAGTGCTCACCGTGGGCGGCTGGTTCGACGCCGAGAACCTGTTCGGTTCCCTCCAGGTCTTCCAGGCGCTGGGGCGCCAGAGCCCCGCCACGGACAGCCGGCTGGTGATGGGCCCCTGGTTCCACGGCGGATGGGAGCGGAGCAAGGGCGACCACCTCGGCTTGGTGCAATTCGGATCGGACACCTCCGACTGGTTCCAAGCGGAAATCCTGTTCCCCTTCTTCATGCACTACCTCAAGGGCGCGCCGGATCCCGCCCTGTCCAAAGCCACGGTCTTCGAGACGGGCGCCAACCGCTGGCGCCGGTTCGACGCCTGGCCGCCGCCCCAGGCGAAGGAAGCCAAGCTCTATTTTCAGCCCGGCGGCGGGCTCGGCTTCGCCCCGCCCGGGAAGGACGGCGGCGCGGACGCCTTCGTGTCGGATCCCGCCAAGCCCGTGCCCTTCATCGAAGAGGTGGCCATCGGGATGCCGCGCGAATACATGACCGCCGACCAGCGCTTCGCGAGCCGCCGCCCCGACGTCCTCGTCTTCCAGACCGTGCCCCTGGAGGCGGACCTGACCGTGGCGGGGCCGCTCCGGCCCGAGCTGTTCGTAGCCGTCACGGGCACCGACGCGGACTGGGTGGTGAAGCTGATCGACGTCTATCCCGACGGATTCACGAATCCGGGCTTCAACCCTGGCTCCCCCTGGTACCGGACGGCCAACCCCATGGGCGGCTACCAGCAGCTGGTGCGCGGGGAGGTCATGCGCGGCAAGTACCGCGACAGCCTGGAAAAGCCCACGCCCTTCACCCCCGGGCAGCCGACCCGCGTCGCCTGGAGCATGAACGACGTGTTCCACACCTTCCGGAAGGGCCACCGCGTCATGGTCCAGCTCCAGAGCACCTGGTTCCCCCTGATGGACCGCAATCCCCAGGTCTTCACCAACATCAACGAAGCCCAGCCCGAGGACTACCGGAAAGCCACCCACACGGTCTTCCACGACGCCGCGCGGCCGAGCAGCCTGGGCGTGGGGATTTATTCAGAGAAATGAACCCAGCCCCAGATGAACGCGGATGAACCCAGATGCTCTTTCATCCGCGTTCATCCGTGGCTAACCCTTCCATCCCTCGAGCACCCGGAAGCGGCTCCCCATCATGTTGGGGAGGGTGAGCTGGAGGAGGTTCTCCGTCCGCTGCATCCGGTCCGCGGGGGGAAGCGCCATCCACTGGGCGCCCCATTGATCCAGGGGGGCGTGGGTCCGGATCCACTTGCTCAATTCCACGTGGAACAATTCTCCAAACCCCTGTTCTTCCAGCAGGTGGGCCAGCCGGGTGAAATCGACGTCCGCAGTGAGATCCGACTCGCCCAGGTCCTCGTGCCACTTGCCGTCCACGGTGTGGGCCTTGAACCGGCGCAGGTCCGCGCCCTTGGCCAGCAGCCGGCCGGCGGGTTCGCCGTAGTCCACGGCCAGGAACAGCCCGGCCTCCAGGGGCGCGGCGAGGTCGCGGATCACGGCGGGGAGCCCTTCACACCAGATGCTTCCGTCGAGGGGCTCCAGCCCGTCCGTGTGGGCGGCGAACCAGGCTCCGGCCTCGCCGGGCTCCGCCGCCTGCCACTGGGGGCCCGCCTCGGTCAGGACTTCGCGGGTCCACTGCGCCCCGCTCCACCGCCAGGGCTGCGCCGGCAGGGCGTCGAACAGTTCGTTGCTGAAGACGGCGCCGACGAAGGGCTCCAGCGGCTCGCCCTCGGCGGCGAACCGCGCCCGGCCGGATGCCAGGAAAGGGGCCAGGGCCGCTTCCGCCGCGGCCCTGGCCGCCGGATTGTCGTCGCGATGCACGTAGACGAGGGCCTCGGCGAAGGCGCCCGTGGCCGCGTTGAGCACGTCCCGGCCCAGCCAGCCGCGCCCCGCGCCGGGCTCCAGCGCCGTGAACCGCGCCGGCCGGCCCAGGCGCTCCCAGGCGGCTTCCAGGCGCAGGGCCAGGGTCTGCCCCAGGAGCGGCCCCAGGTCGAGGGCGGTGTAGTAGTCCTTCCCCTCGAACCCCCAGGGCCCCGTCGCCCGGCGGTAGTAGCCGTGCTCGGGATGGTAGAGGCCTAGGGCCATGACCTCGGCGGCGGGGACAGAACCGGCACCAAGTTGCTCTGCTAAAATCTCTTTAAGTTTATTAATCATAAAGATCATGAAGAACTTTTTTTAGCCTTCCTTCAAAAACCCTGAATGAAGGTAAGAGTCTTAATTCAGGTGAATCTGAAATAAAATCTCCAATCCTTCTTCTCACCAAATTCACATTTAAATCTTTTCGCCGTCGATAAGGTAAATCCGCAATTTCATATATTTTTTGAAAAAGGTAATCCTTGGGATCCGCAAGCCCTTCGATACGCTTATTCGGACAAAAGGTGATTTTTTTATCAGATCTTCTACATCCTATTGCTTTAAATATAGCAGCACGGTCTGTCAACAACCATGCTTCCGTCATTTTCACTGGGATAGCGGGAACCCATGGTATAGAAGGAACGGAACAAGCCGTTGCCTGCTCCATTTCCATCAATCGAGACGAAGCTCCTGCGGCATCGGCGTCTCGATGAATAACCAAAAAGTCTATATTTTTATATAACCTATTAACAACATTAAGCTTTGAATTTAAAGATGTCGGCCGTGGCCTCACCGAATTAAAATTAGGGATCACCACATTAACCGATAACCTCAATGTTTCAAATATAAGAGAATTAATAATTGGAATTAAAACTTGGTCGGAAGTTCCTTCTGCAAGAAAAAGATAGTTTATCACTCTTGCTCCTCTTGGAGCTCCACAAACGGAAGAGATTCTACCAATCCCACATATGTAGCCGTATTAGACAATCCCCCTTCGCTTAATGCAGTTGCAAGAACATTTAAATATTCTATAACCTCTCCCTTAGAAGAAACCAAGCTGTCGGGAGTAAGCCGTGAGCGCCAAGTTTTCTCTAACGGAATAAATGCAGCTCGATCTATCCTTTTATTGTTATATATTCCTTGGATAGGTTTTGAAAACAAGATATCTTCTGGACTCAAAAGAGCCACCACAATTGGAGAATGTGTATTAATAATAACTTGCCTTAAGATGGGTCCTAATTTAGACGAAGCTCTCTGTGCTTTAGAAACATCTTTTAGTAAAGTTAAAATAGAAGGGATGCGAGTTGGATGAATCCCATTTTCCGGTTCTTCCATGCAAACGAGGCCAGAAGAATCCGGATCATTTGCAATTAAGGCGAGTGCCAAAAAACGCAGTGTGCCATCCGATAGGCTTCGAGCCTCATGCTTGGTTTGATTGTTATCAATAATTATAAGGCTAAATAATTCTCGTTTTTCATCCTGATCCACATATACATCATCAACTCCATCAATAAGAGTAGAAAGTGATTCTACAATTTTTTGCTTAATAGATTTCGCCTTTTGCTCACTTACAGTTCTAAATAGTTCATTTGTGCTTCCCGAATATAACTTACTCCTCGCTATTCCAGTTAATCTTGCCATGGTTGCCGGTAAGTGCGCTCCATTTTCAGCGACTACCTGCGGGGCAATATAAGGGTCCGGAGCGCGCATTGCGGATGGTTCTAATTGCAATAACCGCCACGATTGCATTTCTCGCCGTGCAAGCAAAGCGGTAGGGGCCTCAGCCGCTGTAGCGGTACTAATTACAGTTCTAGGCAATAATCTAGAGGAAACCTGCCGCGCCCGCCCCCCTGAACCCTTATGTACATCTGATTTGGTATCTTGATGAATTTTAATAATATTATTTTCTCGATCAGTCGAAATAAAAGAACTCGTTCTTCTCTGGACACCTAAAAGGCTTATTAAACCGGGGTTCCTTTTAAAATAAACATGACGACGAGCGGCCCCCAAAGTAATATGATCTAATTTTTCCTCTAATATCATTAGGGGTTGAGCCACGTAGGCAGAAGGTCTTTTGTTAAATCCAATGACCACTTTATATGTGAGAAAAGTTGTAGTTGCTTCTGCTTTTTGCCCAAGGTCGTCTATTCCAAATTTTGGAATAATCATTTCGACTTCAAATTCCATTGTTTCGTGAATTGAATCACCTGCTTTAAAAAACAAGGATCGAATGTCTGAATTTTTACAGTCGGGATCTCTTACAAGCTGGGCAGCCTCCAGTAATGACTTGTCCGCCAAGTGGCTTAAAAACATTATTGCATCAAATAAATTCGATTTGCCCGATCCATTCGGGCCTGCAATACACGTAAATTCTCCAAAACTCACATCAACATTGATTAAATTTTTAAACCCATTGACCTTTAATCGTGTTAACATTTTCACCTCGATTCATAAAGAGCAAATTCTCTTTCGCTTTAATGATCTAGGATACTCCCTTTTTCTCCAGCGGCCATTTCTCCAGCAGCACCGGCAGGAGCCACTGGGTGAGGAGCAGGGCGAGGGCGACGCCCCCGAGGCAGGCGAGGCCGAGACCCCGAAGCCCGCGGTAGCCGCTGAAGACCATCCCCCCGAAGCCGGCGAGGGTGGTCCCGGCGCACACGGCGTTGACCCGGGCCACGCGCTGGGAGGCGTCCGCTTCGCCCCGGGCGCGGTGCAGCAGGTTGAAGGCGGTGTCCACGCTGACGCCCAGCGCGATGGGAATGGCCATGAGGGACAGGAAGGTGAGGGGTTCCCCGCCCCAGCCCAGGGCCCCCAGGGCGCCCACTTGGCTGGCCGCGAGGGGGACGATGGCGAAGCAGGCGAAACGCAGGCTGCGGCCGAACAGGGCGATCACCGCGAAGATCCCGCCCAGCGCCAGGAGCACGGCCTCCTGGACCGCGTCCTTGGCGATCGCCTTCACGGCGCGGAACAAGGGCTGGGTGCCCACGAACCGGCCCCCGGCGGCTTCCACCTCCGGCGTGAGGCGGACGAGGGCGGCTTCATCCAGCCGGACGGGCACCGTCAGCGCGGGAGCCAGGGGCGGGGCGCGGTGGCCCCGCCTCAGGCCGTCCCACAGGTTCCAGGGCCGAGCCTGTTCCCGGGTCTCGCCGGTTCGGGGAAGGAGGGCCTGGAGCGCGTGGACCGGCTGGGCGGGGTCCGAGGCCGCCGCGGCCAGGGCCGACAGGGGTCCTTCGAGCCCCGCGGGATCCAGCCCCGCCCGGCCCGCCGCCTCCAGTACCTGGCGGCGCCAGGTTTCGGAGCCCAGAGCGTGGCGCAGCTCCGGATCCAGGGTCTGCCAATCGGGCACCGGCAGGCCCGCCTCGCGAAGGATGGGACTCAGCCGGTTCCAGCGCCCCGGCAGGCGATCCGGATCCTCCAGGGGGATCTGGAGGGCCAAGGGCTGGAGGCTCGCGCCGAGGGTGCGGGTGAGGCGCTCCTGCAAGGTGAGGGCGGGATTGCCCTGAGCCCGGAACCGGCGCAGGTCCTCCTCCCAGCGAGTGCGGGGCGCGCCGGCCAGGGCCAGCCCTAGGAGGATCAGGGCTGCCCAGGGCGCCCACGCCCGGCGGCGGGGAAGGGGCGCGGGCGAACCCGGGGCGAAGGTGCCGCGACCGCGGTCCAGCGCCAGGAGCAAGGGGGGCATCACCAGGAACGTGGCCGCCAGACAGGCCAACAAACCGAGGCCCGTGGTGAGCCCCAGGTCGCGGATTCCGGGAAAGGGCGTGAACGCCAGAGCGAGGAAGGCCAGCGCCGTCGCCAGCGCGCCCGCCACCACGCCGGGGCCGGTGCCCAGCAGCGCGTCGTGGAGGGCCCGCGCCTTGGTCCGGCCCGCCCGGCGCTCCTCGCGATAGCGGCTGAACAGGAGGATGCCTACGTCGTCGCCCACGCCCAGGAGCACCGCGCCGAACCCCGCGGCCATCAGGTTCACCCGGCCCAGCACCCAGCCCGTAAGGCCCAGGGCCCACACCATTCCCAGCAGGACGGGCACCATCACGAACCCGTAGCCCGCGAGCGTGCGGAAGCCCAGCCAGTAGACCAGGCCGATGAGGACGAAGCTGAGGCCGAGGCTGAGCGCCACTTCGCCCGTGAGCCGGTGGGATTCCCAGATCGTGATCGCGTGGGCGCCGGTGACCTGCACGGGGAAAGGGCGATCCGCCTGGGGCTTCAGCGCGGCCTCCAAGTCCCCCAGCCGCGCGGAGGTCGGCAGGGGTCCCGCGGCGCCGCGGCTCAACCAGGTCAGAGCGCGCGTGGCGGCCTTCACGTCGGAAGCGGGAAAGCCCGCCACCAGCGGCAGCATCACGAAGCGGCCGTCCTTGGTCTCCAGGTAGCCGGTGTGCATCCGCAGCGTGAAGGCCCGGCCCAGTTCCCGGGCCTTCGCCATGCCCCCGCCGGCGGCGGGGGCGAGGTCCCGGAGCCCGAGGGGATCCAGCCGCGCGAGGGCCGCGGGAAGCGGCTCCGGCGAACCCAGGGCGCGGGCCGTGGCCTCCAGCCGGCGCTTCAGTTCGGCGGGCTCCTTGAGAGGCGAGAGCCGGTCCCCCAGCCAGGCGGGCGCCAGGGTGTAGAGGGTTTCCGTGGTCAAGCGGCCCACGGCGGCGTCCCCTTCCGCGAGGGCCCCCACGGCGAGGAGCGCCGGCCAGGGGCTCACGCCGCCGGGGCCCGGCACGGGGATGGGCTCCGACAGGCGACCCTCCGCGGCAAGGCCGTTGAGGGGGAGGTCGCCGGCGGTGAGCAGGCGGTCCACCAGGCCCTCGGCCCAGGCGCGCCGGGCTTCCAGGTCGCCTTCGCTCCCCTCGGCGACGAGCCACAGCAGCTCCTGCTGGCCCACGCCGGCCTCCAGGTTCGCCCGGACGGCCGGATGCTCCACCGGAAGGAGGCTCATCAGGTCCAGCGCCCGCTCCACGCGCAGGGCGCCGAGCCCCAGCAGAAACGTCAGCCCCGCGACCACCGCCCACAGCCCGGCGGGGCGCGGGGAGAGGTGCAGGCGCAGCAGGCGGCGGAGCAGTCCGGTCATCGCAGCCAGCGCTGGAGCGCGGGCGCCATCTCCACGCGTTCGGCGCCCTTCAGCCGCTCCATCAGGCTGCCGTCCTCGAGGCGGACGAGGGGGTGATTCTCCCGCCGGAGCAGTTCCTCCGGAGGTCCCGCCGCCGTGAGGATGGTGGGCAGCTCCTCGCCGTAGCGGTGATCCAGGAGCTGGGCCAGGGCGGCGGCGACGCGGATGTCCGAATCCATCCGGTCCCAGTCGTCCAGCACCAGGAGCGGCGGATCCTGGAGGGGCTCGACCAGATCGCGGACGCTCTGAAAGCCCTGGTTCTGGAAGCTGCGGACATCGTAGTAGGCGTCCTTGATGGCCTGGCTGAGGGTCCGCACCGAGACGAAGCGCCCGCCGCGGCCGGTGCGTTCGGTCCAGGCCCGAAGGGCCGCGGCGGCCAGAGTGCTGCGCCCACTCTGGGCGGGGCCGTGGATCCACCACAGTTCCCATCCGTGGCGGAACTTGTGCTTCCCGTTCTGGGCCCACTGGGCGAAGGCCTCGGCGCCCGCGGGGCGGATCCCGTGTTCGGGCCGCCGCCGCAGGGCCTGCATCAACTTGACGAGGTCCTCGCGGCCCTCCACCTCGCCCACGTCCTCCACGGGGCGGGCCAGCAGATCCTCCAGCTCCGGCACGCGGTCGAGAAGCACCCGCACGCGGCTGGCCTGGGCGTTGTTCCACCACTTCCAGAAACGGGTGAAGTCCGCCTCCTGATAGCGAGAGGGAAGCCCCAGACTCTCGGCGTCCGGCCCCAGATCGGCAGTGCAGCCGCAGACCCGCACCGGCTTCTGCGGATCGGGGTCGAAGAGGAGGCCCTGCCCCTGGCACTGGGGACAGTCCGGCCGTCCCTTCATCGCGGGAGCCCTCGGATCACGGCCCATCCCCGCCGCGGAGGAAGCCGCCCAGCACTTCGCGGCGCCGCTCGCGGATCCGCGAGAAGGCGCGCTCTTCGAGCTGCCGCACGCGCTCGCGGGAGATCGGGGGATCGAACTGCTTGCCGATCTGCTCCAGCGTGAGCGGCTCGTGGCCGGCGAGGCCGAAGTGCAGGGTGATGATCTTGCGCTCCTTCTCGCTGAGGGAGGCGAGGCTCGCCTCGATCTGCTCCAGGAA
Organism: Geothrix sp. 21YS21S-4; assembly: GCF_030845995.1. Taxonomy (NCBI): domain Bacteria; kingdom Pseudomonadati; phylum Acidobacteriota; class Holophagae; order Holophagales; family Holophagaceae; genus Geothrix; species Geothrix sp. 21YS21S-4. Next base: position 54,907 of record NZ_CP132719.1, on the reverse strand, counting down.
GGCCTCCTGGTCGAGGGTGCGCATGGCGGAGGGCTCGACCTCCTGCTCCAGGCTGTCGCCCACGGTGAGGTCGGAGTCGCCCAGGCCCTGCTCGGTGGAGACCGTCGACGTGGTCTGCTGCAGCAGCTGCAGCCGCTCCACCTCTTCGACCGTGAGGTTCGCGGCGTCCGCGATCTCCTGCAGCATGGGCGCGCGGCCCAGGGACTGGCTCAGCTTCTGGGTGACGCGGTTCAGCTGCACGAGATGGCCCGCCACCTTCTGCGGCAGGCGGATCTTGTTCCCGTGCTCGGCGAGGGCGTGGAAGATGGCCTGCCGCACCCACCAGGAAGCGTAGGTCAGGAACTTGTTCTGGCGCTCGGGATCGAAGCGCTTGGCGGCTTCGATGAGGCCCAGGTTCCCCTCGCTGATCAGGTCCAGCAGATCGAGGCCCATGCCCTCGAACTTGCGGGCTTCCTTCACCACGAAGCGGAGGTTGCCCTCCACCAGGCCGCGCAGCCCTTCGGGGTTGTGGTCGTTCTGCCAGAGACGACCGTTGATGCGCTCCTCCTCGGCCGTGAGAAGCGGCAGATGACGGATGGAGTCGAAGTACTTGTCGAGCGATCGCTCTTCGAGATGCCGGAGGGGCACAGAACTCCCGGGAGAAGCGACCAGCATAGCAAGCGATCCCCGACCCCAGGGCAACTCCGGGCGGTCTCAGCGCTTGCGGACGCCGCGCGGAGGCAGCTTCACGAGGCCCGTGGCGGACGCCGGGGGCCGGGACACGTCCTTGAGGCCCGCGGCCTCCATGGCGCCCACGAGGCGCTCCAGGTCCTCCTGCATCCGCTCCAGGCGGTCCCGCAGGCCCAGCACCACTTCCACGCCCGCGAGGTTGACGCCCAGATCCCGGGTCAGGTTGAGGATGAACTCCAGGCGCTCCAGGTCCTCGTCGCTGTAGAGGCGGGTCTTGCCTTCGGTGCGGCTGGGCGCCAGCAGGCCTTCGCGCTCGTAGAGCCGCAGGGTCTGCGGGTGCACGCCGTACCGCATCGACACCACGCCGATCATGTATGCGCCCATCCTCGGATCTTTAGCCATGACTCGCACTCCGCTGCTTGCGCACGTCTTCGTCGTTCAGGTCCGCCAGCTCCCGGAGCAGCTCCTTGCTGCGCTCGTCCTGGATCGCGGGCGTCACCACCGCGACTTCGGCGATGAGGTCGCCCCGCTGGCTCCCCTTGGGGATGGGCATGCCCTGGCCCTTCAGCCGCAGTTTGGCCCCGGTCTGGGTGCCCGGCGGCACCTTGATGGTGGCCTGGCCCTCGGGCGTGGGCACGTCCACCTTCGCCCCCAGCGCCGCTTCCGAGAAGCTGACAGGGAGGCGCACGTAGAGGTTCGCCCCCTTCCGCTCGAAGCGGGCATCCGGTTCCATGCTGATCTGGAGGAAGAGGTCGCCCGGCCCGCCGCCGCGGCGCCCGGCCTCGCCCTTGCCGCCCACGCGCAGCTTGGCGCCGTCTTCCACGCCCGGCGGGATGGCGATGGCGACGGTCTCCTGGCGGGGGAGCCGGCCGGCGCCGCCGCAGTCGGGACACGCGGGAACCCGCACGCCGCGGCCACCGCAGTCGGGGCAGGTCCGGCCGAAGGACAGGAAGCCCGAGCCGCCGCCCAGCTTGCCCTTCCCTCCGCAGGTGCGGCAGGTCTCCTGCTTCTTGCCCGACTCGCCGGTGCCCCGGCAGGTCAGGCAGGGCTCCGAGCGGTTCACCCGCAGGCTGAGGCGGGTGCCCTCGAACGCCTCGCGGAATCCCAGGCGGACGGTGTGGATCAGATCCTCGCCCCGCTCGGGACCGCGGCGCGTGGGGCGGCCACCGAACCCGCCGCCGGCGAAACCCCCAAAGACATCCTCGAAGGAGAAGCCCGCGTCCTGCTGGAACCCCGGCGGCACCTGGGCGCCGGGACCCGCGGGATCGCCGTAGGTATCGTAGTTCTTCCGCTTCTCGGCGTCGGACAGGACGTCGTTGGCCTCCGCCAGCTTCTTGAACTCCGCCTCCGCCTTGGCGTCGCCGGGGTTCAGGTCGGGATGGTGCTTCCGCGCCAGCTTGCGGTACGCCTTCTTGATGTCCTCTTCCGAGGCCGACCGGGGCACGCCCAGGATCTTGTAGTAGTCGGGATGGGACATGGCTTTAGTCTAAGGCACTAAGATTTCGACGACAGACAAAAAAGCAGAGGCCCGCTTAACCGGGCCTCTGCGCGGGGCCCCGGGGGTGGGCGCGTAGCGCGGAACCCCCGGACGACGTTAGCTGACGACTTCGGCGTCGATCACGTCGTCGTCGCCCTTCTTTCCGCCGGCCGGTGCGCCGGGCGCGCCGCCGTCCTGGGGGGGCTCCTGCTTGTAGAGGCTCTCCGCCAGCTTGTGGCTCTTGGCGGTGAGGGACTCCAGGGCCTGCTTGATGCGGTCCTTGTCCAGGCTGGCGAGGGCGGCCTTGGCCTCAGTGACGGCCTCCTCCGCGTCCTTCTTGTCGGCTTCGGGGAGCTTCTCGCCGTTCTCCTTCAGGAGCTTCTCCACCTGGTAGACCATCTGGTCGAGGTGGTTCTTCTCCTCCAGGACGGCCTTGCGGGCGTCGTCCTCGGCCTTGTGGGCCTCGGCGTCCTTCACCTTGGCGTCGATCTCCTCCTTGGAGAGGCCGGTGCTGCCGGTCAGGGTGATGCTCGCGTCCTTGCCGGTGCCCTTGTCCTTGGCGGTGACGTGCACGATGCCGTTGGCGTCGATGTCGAAGGTCACTTCGATCTGGGGCATCCCACGGGGCGCCGGGGCGATGTTCCCGAGGTGGAACTGGCCCAGGAGCTTGTTGCCCTCGACCACGGACCGCTCGCCCTGGAAGACCTCGATGTCCACGCCGGGCTGGTTGTCCACGGCGGTGGTGTAGATCTCGCTGCGCTTCGTCGGGATGGTGGTGTTGCGGGGGATGATGACACTCATCTGCCCGCCGTTGGCGTTGATGCCGAGGCTGAGCGGGGTCACGTCGAGCAGCAGCACGCCCTTCACGTCGCCCGCCAGGACGCCCGCCTGGACGGCGGCGCCCACGGCCACGACCTCATCGGGGTTCACGCTGTGGTTGGGCTCCTTGCCGAAGATCTGCTTCACCATCTCCAGCACCTTGGGGATGCGGGTGGAGCCGCCGACCATCACGACTTCGTCGATCTCGTGGTGGGCGATCTTGGCGTCCTTCACGGCGTTCTCGCAGGGCACTTTCAGCTTCTGGAGGACGGGCTCGATCATCAGCTCGAACTTGGCGCGGCTGAGGGTCTGGTTGACGTGCTTGGGGCCGCTGGCGTCCGCGGTGATGTAGGGCAGGCTGATGTCGGTCTGGGTGGTGCTGGACAGCTCGATCTTGGCCTTCTCGGCGGCCTCCTTCAGGCGCTGCATGGCATCGGCCTGCTTGCGGAGGTCGATGCCCTCGGCCTTCTGGAACTCGTCCGCCAGCCAGTCGATGATCGCCTGGTCGACGTTGTCGCCGCCCAGGTGGGTGTCGCCGTTCGTGGACTTCACCTCCACCACGCCCTCGGAGACTTCGAGGATGGAGATGTCGAAGGTGCCGCCGCCGAAGTCGAACACGGCGATGGTCCCGTCCTTCTTCTTGTCCAGGCCGTAGGCCAGGGCCGCGGCCGTGGGCTCGTTGACGATGCGCTTCACGTCCAGGCCCGCGATGGCGCCGGCATCTTTGGTGGACTGCCGCTGGGCATCGTTGAAGTAGGCGGGAACGGTGATGACGGCTTCGGTGACCTTCTCGCCCAGGTAGGCCTCGGCGGCCTCCTTCATCTTCACCAGAACGGCGGCGCTGATCTCCTCGGGGCTCAGCTTCTTCCCGGCCACGTCCACCACGCAGCCGCCCTTGTCGGACCGCTCGACGGGATAGGGGACGAGGCGCTGCTCCTTCTCGGAATCCGCGAAGGGGAGGCCCATGAACCGCTTGATGGAATAGATGGTGCTCTTGGGCTGGGCCACGGCCTGCCGCTTGGCGGACGTGCCCACCAGCCGCTCGCCGGTCTTGGGGTTGAAGCCCACCACGGAAGGCGTGGTGTTGGCTCCCTCCGGATTGGGAATGACCTTGGGCTGCCCGCCCTCCATGACGGCCACGCAGCTGTTGGTGGTGCCCAAGTCAATGCCGATGATCTTGCCCATGTCTTCCTCCTGAAGGCGCAGGCCGGACGATGCCCACCTTTGCACTCCCTTCAGCATACGAGGCAGCGGCCATCTGTCAACAATATCTTCTAATTTTGATTCATATTTTCTTCTTGTTTGATGTCTCGGCCAATGGGAATAAGCTGATTCCATGAAGCTTCGTCCCTGTCCCGTCTGCCGCACCCCCACACCCTGGGAGGGAAACACGTCCCGGCCCTTCTGCTCGGAGCGCTGCCGCCTTCGCGACCTGGGCGCCTGGGCCGACGAGAGCTACCGCGTCCCGGAAAAGCCCCAGGAGGAGAACGGCGAGGGGTGGAGCGGGGAGGGCGAGGAAAATTGATCAGCCCCGCGCTGGGGCCTGGATGGCTTCCGGATAGGTGGTTCTAGACCCACCCGAGGATGCCGAGCAGCGCTCCGGCGGCCAGGAACCAGAGGAGGTGAAGCTGCGTCCGCCAGACCAGGACCGCGGCGGCGGCCGTCAGGCACCACAGCCGTCCGTTCCCCCCGGTGTCCCCCTGGCTGCCGGCGAGGATCCAGCCCGTGGCCAGCATCAGCCCGATGGCGACGGGAGCCATCCCCTGCTTGAACGCGCGCACGGCCCGGAGGTGGCGGTTCCGGTGGCTCCATTGGGAGGCCAGGTACGTGACGAGGGTGCTGGGCAGCAGAATCCCCGCCAGGGCGATGAAGGCCCCGGCCAGGGCCAGCAGAAGCCCGCCGGAGTTCATGCCGAGGTTCCAGCCCAGGAGCGCCACGAAGAGGATGTTCGGGCCGGGCGCCACCTGCGCGAGCGTGATGGAGCTGCTGAACTGGCTGTCGGTGAGCCAGCGGTGCTGGAGCACCAGGTAGCGGTGCATCTCGGGGGCCGTGGTGAGCGCGCCGCCCACCGAAAGGAGCGAGAGCAGGAGGTAGTGGCCGAAGAGGTGCAGCCAATCCCAGCCGCCGAGCGCGAGGGTGCCGGCGGGGGCCGTCACGGCTCCAGCCGCCGGTAGGTGGCCAGGCAGGCCAGCCCGCCCAGGCCGAACAGGATCAGCGGCAAGGGCCAGTGCCGCAGGGCCACGCCCGCGAACGCGGCGCCGGCCAGGCCCAGGCACGCGGGCCACCCGAGGGGATGGCCCTTCAAGCCTTCCCCGAGGCGGAGGCCCGCGGCCAGGATCAGCCCCGCGGCCACCGCCCCCATCCCGCGCATGGCCCGCATCACCACGGGATGCTGTCCGATCTGCCCGTGCGCCAGGATCAGCCCCAGTACCACCAGCAGCGGGAGCCCCAGCATGCCCGCCATGGCCGCGAGGGCGCCCCGCCACCCAAAGCGCCGCCCTCCGATCACCAGCGACAGGTTCATCACGTTGGGGCCGGGCATGGTCTGGGCCACGGACCATTCCTCCAGGAAGTCGGCCTTCGTCAGCCACCGCTTCCGCTCGACCAATTCCCGCTGGGCGATGGCCATCACCCCGCCGAATCCCTGCACGGCCAGCCAGCTGAAAGACCAGAAGAGGTCCCCCAGAGACTTCGGTCCCGACTGGTTTTCCGGAGGGATGTCGCGCTCGGCCATGGTCCCTCGGAGAAGGAGGAAGGCCGAGGAGAGCCCGCGCCACGCGGGCCCTCCTCGACGACTGCGAACCTACCAGAGGTGCAGCACCTTCCACCAGGCGCCGCCCACGACCACCCAGATGAGGATGTTCACGAGGCTGATGATGAAACCCAGGCGCCACCACGTGCCGATGGGCACGTAGCCCAGGCCGAACATGGCGGCGGCCGGCCCAGTCCCGTAGTGGGTCATGCTGGCGTGCAGGTTGGAAAAGAAGCAGAGCACCAGGGCCGCGAGCATGGGCGGCGCGCCGAGCGAGATGGACACCCCCAGGAAGGCCGCGTACATCGCGCCAGCGTGGGCGGTCATGCTGGCGAAGAAGTAGTGCGCGTAGAAGTAGGTGAGGGCCAGCACGAGGAACCCGAAGAGCCAACCGTGGCCCGCCATGGAGGCGCCCACCACCTTGCTGAACCACGGGATCATTCCGAGCTTGTTGAGGAAGCCCGCCATCATGATCAGGGCGCCGGTCCAGATCAGCACGTCCCAGGCGTTGTGCTCCTCCAGCACGTCCTTCCAGGTGAGCACGCCGGTCAGCAGCAGCAGGCCCAAACCCAGCAGGGCGGCCGTGGTGCCGTCGATGCCCCAGGTCTTTTCGCCGATCACCCACAGCACCAGCACGAAGCTGAACACGGCCACCATCAGCCACTCGGACACCGAGGGCCTGCCCATCTCCTTCAGCTTGGCCGTCGCCATCTCCACCGCTTCGGGGGTCCGTGTGATCTCCGGCCTGTAGAACTTGTAGAGCACGTAGGGAATGACCAGCAGGCCCACCAGCCCCGGCACGAAGGCGGCCACGAACCAGCTGTTCCACGTGATGGTGAGGCCGAAATCCGCGGCGAACTTCTGGGTCATGGGGTTGGCGGCCATGGCCGTGAGGAACATCGCGCTGATGATGATGTCGATGTTGAAGCAGGCCATGATCAGGTACGCCCCGATCTTCCGCTCGGTCCCGTCGCCCGGGTTGCTTCCGTAGGCGCCGGCGAGGGAGCGCACGATGGGCATCATGATCCCGGCGGTGCGGGCGGTGTTGCTGGGCACCACGGGGCCCAGCACGAACTCCGTGGCGGCCAATCCGTAGGCCAGTCCCAGCGTGCGTTTGCCCAGCAGGCGCATGAAGAAGTAGGCGATGCGGGTGCCGAGGCCGGTCTTGATGAAGCCCCGGGCGAACATGAAGGCCACGATGATCAGCCAGAGGGTCTTCTCGGAGAATCCGCTGAGGCTGTCGACCACGGGCAGCGTGCCCGTGATGGCCGTGAGCGCCACGCCCATGATGGCCACGGCGCCCATGGGCAGGGGACGGAGGATGATGCCCAGGATGGTCGCCACGAAGATGGCAAAGAGGTGCAGGCCGCGCTTCCAGTCCTCCTGGCGGACCTTCTCGATCTCAACCCGGGCCTTGGCCTCCGCTTCCGCCTTCCCCTTGGCTTCCGTCTCGACCTTCGCTTTCGCCGCGGCCTCCAGCTTCGCCTGGGCGGCCGCTTCAGCCTCCTTCACGGCCTGTTCGCGGGCGGAGAGCGCGGGCTTCCGGATGATGGCGGATTCGTTCGCATCGACCTTGGGGGCTTTCTCGGACGCCTTGACCGCCTTGTCCCCGGCCTTGGCCTTGTCCCCGGATTTGGAAGCGCTCTTGGAACCGGCGCTGCCGGCGAAGAACTTCGCGTCGGGCAGGGGCGCGAATCGGGGAAGCAGCGTGTAGAGCAAGAGGCCGACGAGCAGGGTCGCGAACAGCCGCAGGGGTTGCGCGCCCTGCCAGCCGGACTTGGCTTCGGAGTGGGTCATGGGGATGCCCCCGGAAGGAGGCCGCGACGAAGCGGCCGGAAGGTGGAAGGGGGGATGGGGAGTCCGTGTCAGTCGGGAATCTTGGAGACCGAACCTTTCAGTCCCCTTTCAGCCCCCGCGGATGTGCTTTTTGTCACGCGGGCGCGCGCCCATCCGCGGGATCGACCATCCTGGAAACCGTCTCCGGATCGCGGTGCCCTGCCCCGCCGCTCCCCCGGCGGAGGACCCATGCGACGCGCGCTCCAGCTCCTCGCCCTCGCCGCCGCCCTGCTGGCGGGGGGGCCTCTGCGCGCTCACGCCGAGCGCATCGTCCTCATGGTCGGCGGCATCGAGAAGCTCATCTACCTGCCCGTGGCGCTGGCGGACCAATTGGGGTACTTCAAGGAGCAGGGCCTTGACGTGGAGCTGCGCAGCGAGTGGTCCGGCATCCACGGGGTGGATGTGCTTCTCGTGGGCAGCGTCCAGGGAGTCGTGGGCTTCTACGACCACACCATCTACATGCAGTCCCAGGGCAAGGCCATCACCTCGGTCATCCAGTTCACCCAGGCGCCCGGAGAGGTGGAGCTCGTGTCGGCCCGGGCGCCTCGCATCCGGACCATGGGCGATCTGAAGGACCAGCCGCTGGGCGTCACCGGCCTCGGCTCCTCGACCCAGTTCCTGTCGCGGTACCTCGCCCTGTCCGCCGGCCTGAAGCTGAACCAGGTGAGCTTCATTCCCGTCGGCACCGGCGACAGCTTCATCGAGGCCATGGCGCGCGGCACCATCGTGGCCGGGATGACCACCGATCCCACCGCCTCGCGGCTCCTGAACAGCGGCCAGGCCCGGGTGCTGGTGGATCTCCGCACGCCGGAAGACACCGCCAGGGCGCTGGGCGGGCCCTACCCCGCCTCCTGCCTCTACCTGCAGAGCGCCTGGATGGCCCGCCACAAGCCCGAGGTGCAGAAGCTGGTGAATGCCCTCGTCAAGGCGCTCCGCTACATCCAGTCCCACACGGCGGCGGAGCTCGCCTCCGCCGTGCCCGCCGCTTTCCACGCCGGCGACAAGGCCGCCTACGTGAGGGCCCTGGCCCACAGCAAGGCCATCTTCATTCCGGACGGCCGCATGCCGAAGGACGGGCCCGCCACCGTCTTGCGGGTAATGGCCCGCATCGAAAAATCGCTCCAGGGGAAGAACATCGATTTGGCCAGCACCTACACGCTGGAATTCGTCGGCGCCGCCCGCTGATCCCGGAGCCGCGCCTATGAAGATCCTGCTGGTCGAAGACAACCGGACGCTCTCCCAGTGGCTCGCCCGCACCTTGGAGGCGGACGGGTACACCGTGGAGCGCGCCTTCGACGGCGTCGAGGCGGACGACCTGCTGCACACGGAGGCCTACGATCTGGTGATTCTCGACCTCGCGCTGCCCGCCATGGACGGCCGCGAGGTGCTCCGCCGCCTCCGCGGGCGCCACAACGCAGTGCCCGTCCTCATTCTCACGGCCCACGGCGGCATCCAGGAGCGGGTGGAAGGCCTGGACACCGGGGCCGACGATTACATGGCCAAGCCCTTCGAGGTTCCCGAACTGGAGGCGCGGATGCGGGCCCTGGTACGCCGGGCCAATCAGCAGAAGAATCCCATCCTCGCCTGCGGCGGCCTTCACTACGACAGCAATGCCCGGGTGTTCACTCTGGCCGGCGGGTCTCTGGCCCTGACGCCCCGGGAGCACGCCGTGCTGGAGCTGCTGATGATGAAGGCCGGCAAGACCGTCAGCAAGAAGGCCCTGGCCGACAGCGTGTTCTCCATGGACGAGGAGGTCTCCCCCGACGCCATCGAAATCTACGTCCACCGCCTGCGGAAGAAGCTGGAGTGCGGAGACGCCGTCATCGTCACCCTGCGCGGCCTCGGCTACCTCCTGAAACCCCGCCATGAGGCCTAGCTTTCCCGCCAGCCTCCGCGCCCGGCTGCTGCTGTGGCTGCTCCTGCCCTTGGGCGCCCTGGCGGCGCTCAACCTCTGGCTGGCCTTCCGGGAAGCGCGCACCACGGCCAGCCGCGTCCAGGACCGGCTGCTCCTGGGCTCGGCCCGCATCATCGCCCAGCAGATCCAGTACGACGACGGCGTGCTGGAAGTGGCCATCCCGCCGGCGGCCCTGGAGCTGTTCGAATCCGAGGACGAGGACCGGGTCTACTACCGGATCGCATCCGCCCGGGGGGCGCTTCTGTCGGGCTACACAGAGCTCCCCGCCCCACCGGTGGCTCTGCGCCCCGAGGAATCCCTGGCCTTCGATTCCATGGTGCGGGACCAGCCGGTCCGCGTGGTGGCCTACGCCCAGCCGGTCTTTGCCGCGCCCGCCGAGGGGCCGGTGATCATCGAGGTGGCCCAGACCTTCCGCGCCCACGACCGGATGATCCAGGAGATCTGGGCCGGGAGCCTGCGGCAGGGCCTGTGGATGCTGGCCCTCGCGTCGGCGTTGCTGGGACTGTCCCTGCGGTGGGGCCTGAAGGGCCTCGTGGCCCTGCGCAGCATCGTCCGGAACCGCCGTCCCGGCTCCCTGGAGCCCCTGGATCCCGGTCCCGTGCCCACCGAGCTGTCGCCTCTGGTGGGGGCCATCAACGACTACGTGCAGCGGCTGGACGCCCAGGTCGCCCAGCGGACCCGCTTCATCGACAACGCCGCCCACCAGCTGCGGACGCCCTTCGCCGTGCTCCAGACCCAGGTGAACTTCGGCCTGCGCACCGCCGATTCCCAGCAGAAGGGCGAATCCCTTCGGGCCATCTTCCAGGAGGTCCGCCACGGCACCCGCCTCGTGAACCAGCTGCTGAGCCTCTCCCGCGCCGAGGCGGGCGCGCAGCACCCGCGCCCTCTCGCGCCCACGGATCTGGGGGAGATGGCCCAGCGGGTGCTCGAAGAACTGGCGGGCCTGGCGCAGGCCAGGGATATCGACCTGGGACTGGACCCCCCGGCCGGGCCGGTGCCCGTGGCGGCCACCTCGGCCATGCTCCATGAGCTCGTGGCGAACCTCGTGGACAACGCCCTGCGCTACACGCCCCCCGGAGGCACCGTCACGGTCGGATTTCGCCGCGAAAACGACGCCGTCGCGCTCCTGGTGGAAGACGACGGGCCGGGCATCCCTCCGGCGGACCGCGTCCGGGTGTTCGAGCGGTTCTGCCGCCTGAACGAGGACGGCGCGCCGGGTTGCGGGCTCGGATTGTCGATCGTCCAGGAGATCGCCCGCGCCCTCGGGGCCGGGGTCCAGCTCTCCGAGCCCGCTTCCGGCCAGGGACTGCTGGTCCAGGTGCGCTTCCCGGTTCTCCCGGACTGACGGGCCGGAGCCGGCTACTCGGCCTGATGGATCTTCTTCACCATGTAGCGCGGCCGGTCGCGGACTTCCTGGTAGATGCGGCCGATGTACTCGCCCAGCAGGCCGAAGGCCACGAACTGGCAGCCCACGAAGAAGAACAGGATGGCGAACAGGGTGAACACGCCCTGGGCCGTTCCTTCCGGGTGCAGGAAGCGGTAGATCACCAGCCCCAGGAACAGCAGGAACCCGACGCCCGCGGTGATCACGCCGAACACGCTGAGGGCCTGGAGCGGCAGCAGGCTGAAGCTGGTCAGCAGGTCGAACTGGAGGTTGATCAGCTTCCACAGGCCGTACTTGCTGGTGCCGGCGGCCCGCTCGGCGTGGGCGACGGGGACCTCGGTGATCCGCTTGGCAAAGCTGTTGGCCAGCGCGGGGATGAAGCTCGACCGCTCCTTGCACAGCAGCATGGCGTTCACCACGTCCCGGCTGTAGGCCCGCAGCATGCAACCGTAATCCTGAAGCTTCACGCCGGTGGTCTTGCGGGTGATGGCGTTGACGATCTTGCTGGGCATGGTGCGGAAGAAGCTGTCGTTCTCCTTGCGGCCCTGGCGCCAGCCGCCCACCACGTCGAAGCCCTCCTCGACCTTGGCCACCAGCTTGGGGATCTCCTCCGGCGGGTTCTGGAGGTCGGCGTCCAGCGTGACGATGATCTTCCCCCTCACTTCGGCGAAGGCGCCGAAGATGGCGCTGTGCTGGCCGTAGTTGCGGTTGAACTCCACGATGCGCACGCGGGGTTCCGACTGGACGATGTCCACCAGCATGGCCAGGCTGCGGTCCCGGCTGCCGTCGTCCGTGAACACGATCTCCCAGGGCTTGGCGGGGTCCGAGAAGTGCTGCGCCATCACCCGGGACAGCCGCTCCCACAGGACGGGGATATTCTCCTCCTCGTTGTAGATGGGAATGACGATGCTCAAGTAGGCGTCCATGGGCGCTCCGGGGGAATCATTCTAGTAGGATCAAAGCCAGTCCCGGAGTGTGCATGTCCGAACCCAAGATCCTGCTGGTGGAAGACGAGCTCAGTTTGGCAGAGGGGATCAAGCTGAACCTCGAGCTGGAGGGCCTCGCCTGCACCTGGATCCCGCGGGGGGATCAGGCCCTGAAGCGCATCCTGGCCGAGGCCTTCGACCTCGTGATCCTGGACGTGATGCTGCCCGGAATGGACGGCTTCACCATCTGCGAGAAGGTCCGCGAGGCCAAGAACTTCACGCCGGTCCTGTTCCTCACCGCCAAGAACACCGACGACGACCGCGTCCACGGGTTCGAGACCGGCGCCGACGACTACCTGGGGAAGCCCTTCCAGGTCCGCGAGCTGCTGCTCCGCGTCCGGGCCATCCTCCGCCGGGAATCCTGGTACAAGAGCCGGGAGATCAGCAGCCGCCAGGCCTTCGGCACCTACTGGGTGGATTTCGACAATTTCTGCGGCGAAGGCCCGAACGGCCCCTTCCAGTTGGGCGTGAAGGAATCCATGATCCTCAAGCTCCTGATGGAGCGCCCGGGGCAGGTGGTGAGCCGCGCCGACATCCTGGACAAGGTGTGGGGCGAGGACGCCTATCCCACCAGCCGCACCGTGGACAACTTCATCGTCCGCATCCGGCGCGTAATCGAGGACGATCCCCACCACCCGCGGTGGGTCCACACCCTCCGCAGCGTGGGCTACCAGTTCGATCCCGAGGGCAGGCAGCGCAAGGGCGAAGAATGAAAGAGGGGGCGCCGGGCGCCCCCTCTTCACGCAGGAACCGAAGGTCTACTTGACCTCGATCTCCCGGCTGCGGCCCGCCTTCTCGAAGGTCGCCATCTGGGCTGCGACGCTGGACGCCGGGGCGCCCTGCTTCACTTCCGCCAGAACCGGACGCTTCTCCTCGCCCGAGCCGAACCGGCTCTCGCCCATCACCGGGTCCAGGGCCGGAATCAGGATCAGTTCCCCGGGCGCGCCTTCGGGGGCCTTGCCCGCGACGATATCGGAAGCGTGGGCGAGGAATTCTTTTCCGGGCTCGGCGCCGAGGTAGCGGAGGTCGAACCACGCGAAGCCCGGATCGCGGAGCAGATCCAGATCATCCTTCCCCAACCACGCGACCAGGTCGCCCAGGACCTTCGCCGGAGCCGGGTCCGCCGCGCGCCGGGACTTGCGCTCGCCGTTCACGTCCGCTTCCTGCGGCACGTTGCCGATCCAGGCCTGGGCGCGGCGGACCCACAGCGTCAGCACCGCCTTCTGCTCCCCGAAGCCATCCGGCACCCGCACGGGCTTGGTCTTGCGGCCCTTCCGGGCGGGCGCAGGCTCGGCCCAGGAGGGCGCCGCGGCGTCGACCTTGGGATCCGTCAGGAGGCCCTTCACCTTCAAGAGGCGGCCTTCCAGCCCAGGCGCCCCGGCCTTGGCGGCGGCGCGGGCGGAGGCCTGAAGCGCCTTCCAGTTGCCGTCGAACAGGAGCTTCTTCCCGTCCGCGCCGTATAGCCCATGATTCGCCCGGAGGCGCGCCAGGTAGGCCTCCGCCGCCGGGACGCCGCCCCGCGCCTTTTCGGGCAGCCCGGCCTGCGCGTCCACCAGGGCCTGCAGCGCGTCGCGCACTTCCACCGCCTTGGGGTGGCTGCGGTAGTAGCCCAGTTCATGGGCGGCGAGGGCCGTGCGGTGGAGGGAGTACGCGAACTTCCGCTGGCTGGGGCGGAGCTGGTCGAAGGATTTGGGGGCGCTGGGCTCCTCCACTTTCGGAGCAGGAGGCTCGGCCTGCGGCGTGGCCTGAACCGGCTCCGGAGCCTGCACGGGCTCGGGAGCCGGCGGAGGAAGGGGCGTCTGGGCCGCGAGGCCCGATCCGACGATGACTGCCAAGATCCAACGGCGCTGCATAGGAGGCTCCTCGCACGAAGCCACTAGTATGGGGCGCGGGCCCCTTTCACGCTTCGACCGGAAGCTCTACCAGGCGCTCCAGACTTTGTCGGAGCTGCTTTAGATCGAAAGGTTTACCCAGGTAGGGGACCTGGGTGCTCTCGAGGAAGCCGCGGGTCTTCACGTCGAAGGAATCGCCGGTGGTGTAGAGGATCCGCCGGGCCATGGCGGGCGCGTTGGCCTGCAGCCATTCGTACAGGTCCATCCCCGACAGGCCGGGCATGCGGATGTCCGATACGATCACGTCGAAGCTTCCCCGCTGAAGCTCCTCGACGGCCTCTTCTCCGCGGGAGCTGGACACCACCTCCAGGCCCCAGGATTCGAGGGCGTCCACCAGGCATTCCAGCAGGAAGGCCTCGTCGTCCACCACCAGGGCCCTTCGGCCCGCCAGGCCTCCGCCGGCGGAGATTGGCGCAGGGGCCCCCACGGGCGCCGCCTCCAGAGGAAGTTCCAGCAGGAAGGCGTTTCCCACGCCCTCCTGGCTGCGGACGGTGAGCCGGCCACCATGCTGCCGGGCGATGATGTCGGCCACCGGCAGCCCGAGCGCCTCGGCCGTGGGCGAGGCGGCGGGATCGAACACTTCGGCCTGGCGCGCCTCGGAGAGCGGCTCCCCGGAATCCTGGACCACCAGTTGGAGCCCGTCGCCCGTCGCCCGCGTGGCCACCCGGAGCCGCTTCACCGGCGCTAAGGCCGCAGTGCGGATCCCGTTCAGCAGCAGATTGGTGAGCGACAGCAGGACGAGGCCGGCGTCGAGGGCGGTCTCCGGCAGGCTGGGCTCGAGGTTCAGTTCGATGTCCACGTCCGCGCTTCGGGCCTGGAGCGCCACCAGGGCCGCAGCCTCTTCCACGAGGCGGTTGAGCTGCGTGGCCGTGCGCTGCGGGGTGGGGGGATTCAGGACGGTCTGCAGGGGCCGCAGAAGATCCTGGACCGAATCCACGGCCTTCACGAGACGGGCCGCCTGTTCCGCCTGGTGGGGCTCCAGGGCGGATTCGGCCAGCAGCCGGCCTTCGACCAGAACCGGCGTCAGGCGGTTGGCGGCTTCGTGAAAAAGGGAGGGAACGAGCCGGCCCAGGGCCTCGTGCCGCTGGGCATGGACCAGCCGGTCCTCCAGGGCGCGGGTCTCGGTGGCGTCCCGGACCAGGGCCGAGAAGGCAACCACGCGGTCGTCGGCGCCCCTGACGGGAGCGAAGGTAATGCTCGCGGGGAACGCGATCCCGCCCTTGCGCAGGCGGATGGTCGGCATGTCGCGCACCACCTGCCCGCGGATCGTCTGCTGGATCACCTGCTCCAGTTCGCCCACCAGGTGGTCGGGCGTGAGCTGGGCCATGCTGCGGCCCACGATCTCCGGCCGCGAATAGCCGAAGATCCGCTCGGCGGCGGCGTTCCAGGTCAGGATCTTGGCATCCGCGGAGAACGAGATCACCGCCTCGCCCATGTTCTGGATGAGGCCCTCCAGGTACTTCCGCGTCTTGAGGTTGTCCTGGTTCGCGCGCTCCAGCTGGGTGTAGAGCTGGCCCAGCTCCTGGTTCTTCTTCTCCAGGGCGTCCTTGCTCTCCTTCAGCTCCGAATAGAGCCGCGCGGTCTCCATGTTGGATTTGAGGGCGTCCTCCAGCAGCTCCTGGGCATCGGCGACCTTGCCGGGCACCAGGTCCGCCACGCTGACGTTGCTGTGGCGGAGGATGGTGGTGTCGGGGGCGGTTTCCGGTTCCGTTTCGGGAGGCGGAGGCAGCTCCCGCATGCTGGAGCGGACATTGGACTCGATGAGATTCAGCATCTCGTCGAAGTCCTTGATCTTCTTGTCGAGGTGGTACTTGCGGAAGGTGTAGCCCACCGTCTCGCGGGTGATGGACAGGAACGTGTCGAGGACGCCCGTTCCGCGGTTGGCTACGGATTCGAAGTAGGGGACGCTGCGGAAATTCAATCGCCGGTTCATGACGCCCACCGGCATCGCGTCGGACAGGTCCCGCTTGTTGTACTGGATGACGAAGGGGATCTGCTTGATGTTCAGGCGGTTGGCATTGAGGTTGTGGTACAGGTTCGACAGCGAGTCGACGTTGTCCTGCATCTTGGTTTCGCTGGAATCCGCCACGAACACCACGCCGTCGGCGCCGCCCAGGACCACGCGCCGGCTGGCGTCGTACTGGACCTGGCCCGGCACGGTGTAGATCTGGAGGTGGATCGCGTTGCCGTAGATGTAGCCCAGATTGATGGGCAGCAGGTCGAAGAAAAGGGTGCGGTCCTCCTGCGTATTGACGGAGAACATCTCGCCGCGGTGCGCTTCCGCGCACATGGCGTGAAGCGATTTCAGGTTCGTCGTTTTACCCGAGAGACCCGGTCCGTAATAGACCAGTTTGAGGAGGATCTCGTTCGCTCGGGTGTTGAACTGAACCATGGGTTCGCCGGAAAAAAATAATGGGGACAAGCCTACCACGGGGGTTCGGAGAGCAAAGCCCTCCCGGATTATCCTCCCGAGCCCCGTGCTAGCATGATGTTTTTCATCCTTCCGAGGTTTCGCGCGAAATGACCGTCCTGCTGCCCGTCGCGATGTTCCCGTGGCTGGGCCCCGCCCGCGGGAAGGGGTTCTAGGCCCCCGATGAGCATTCCGGCCCACGTCGCGATCATCATCTCGGCATCCCTTCCAGGGATACGCGAGGCCGCCCACGGGGAAGCGGCTGCTTTGAACCCGCAGCCGGACCCACAATGAGCATTCCAGCCCACGTCGCCATCATCATGGACGGAAACGGCCGCTGGGCCGCTCAGCGCGGATGGCCGCGGATCAAGGGGCACAAGGCGGGCGTCCAGGCGGTGGAGCGCATCCTGGAAGCGGCCTCCGACGCCGGGATCCGGCACCTCAGCCTCTATGCCTTCTCCACGGAGAACTGGAAGCGGCCTGCCCAGGAAGTCGGCGCCCTGATGGCGCTGCTCCGCATGTACCTGCGGATGTTCGTCCACCAGCTCAGCCGGAAGGGGATCCGCTTCCATCACCTCGGCGCCCTGGAGGGGATGCCCGCGGGCATCCGGACCGACATGCGCGCCCTGGAGGAGGCCACGGCCGGAAACGCGGGCATGACCTTCCACTTGGCCGTGAACTACGGCTCCCGGCTGGAACTGGCCCAGGCCGCCCGCCGCTGCATCGAGGACGGCCTCCGGCCCGACCAGGTGGACGAGGCCGCCCTGGACTCCCGCCTGTGGACCGCCGGCGTGCCCGACGTGGACCTGCTGATCCGGACCAGCGGCGAGCACCGGATCTCCAATTTCCTCCTGTGGCAGTCCGCCTACGCCGAACTCCACATGACGGACCTCCTGTGGCCCGATTTCGGCCCCGCCGAACTGCGGGCGGCGCTCGACGACTACGCCCAGCGCGAACGGCGCTTCGGGGGAATCTGATGGAACGGACCACGCCCAAGATGGACACGAAGAACCTGGCCGTGCGGGTGACGTCGGCCCTGGTCTTCGGCGTTTTCTTCTTCACCCTGCTGTGGTTCGGGGACCGCTCCTGGGCCTCCTGGACCTACCTGGCCATCATGGCCGCCACCGCGGCCCTGGGCGTCCGCGAGCTGACCCTGATGGCCCGGGTGCGCCGGTTCAACCCCTCGCTGGCGGCGGGCACGCTCGTGGCCTGGGGGATCCTGGCCCACTTCTTCCTCGCCTCCGGAAACCTGGATCCGGTTCCCCTGTGGCTCATCTTCGCCGCCGGGGCGCCCGTGATCCACTTCGGGGCCCTCTTCTTCGACAAGGACCTGGACGAGGCCCTTCCCAGCCAGGCCATCACCTGGCTCGGAGCCCTCTACCTGGGCTTCGGCCTCGGCTTCCAGCAGAAGCTGTTCATGCTCCAGGGCACCCTGCCGAAGACCGGCAGCCGGCTGATCCTGGCCCTGTTCATCATCACGTGGTTCGGCGACACCGCCGCCTACTTCGTGGGCAGCTACTTCGGCCGCCGCAAGCTGGCGCCCCGGGTGAGCCCCAAGAAGAGCTGGGAGGGCGCCTTCGGCAACCTCGGCGGCAACCTGCTCGGCGCCTTCCTGATGCAGGCGACGGTCTGCCCGGAGTGGTCCGCGGTGGACTGCGTCGCCCTGGGCCTTCTCCTGGGCACCGCCGGCCAGTTGGGAGACCTGGTGGAGAGCACCTGGAAGCGGAGCGTGGGCGTGAAGGACTCCAACGTCGGCGTGGGGATCCCCGGCCACGGCGGCATCCTCGACCGGGTGGACAGCCTGGTGTTCGCGGCGCCCGTGATGTACGCCTACGTCCACTTCGTGCACGGGTTCAACTGACGTGAGGCGCGTCGCCCTCCTGGGCTCCACGGGATCCATCGGGACGTCGGCCCTGGACGTGGTCCGGGCGCATCCCGGGCGCCTCCAGGTGGTCGCCCTGGCGGCCGGCCGCAACCGCGAGCTGCTGAAGGCCCAGTGCGAGGCGTTCCGTCCGGCCTGCGTCTCCGTGGGCTCGAAGGAGGACGCCGACTGGCTCCGGGCCGCCCTGTCCCATCGGCCCGAAATCCACTGGGGGGCCGAGGGTCTCCTGGCCTGCGCCCTGCATCCGGACGCCGACACGGTGGTGGCCGCCATCGTGGGCAGCGCCGGGCTGGCCAGCACCGAAGCCGCCCTTCGCGCGGGGCGCCGGGTCTGCGTGGCCAACAAGGAATCCCTGGTGGTCGGCGGCGCCCTCATGCACGCCGCCGCCCTGGCCGGCGGCGGGGAACTGCTCCCGGTGGACAGCGAACACGCGGCCCTCCATCAGTTGCTGGACGGCCGGGACCGGGCTTCCCTCCGGGAGGTCCGGATCACCGCCAGCGGCGGCCCCTTCCGGGAGTGGCCTCTGGCCCGGATCCAGGCCGCCACGGTGGAAGAGGCTCTGAACCATCCCACCTGGAAGATGGGCCCCAAGATCACCATCGACAGCGCCACCCTGATGAACAAAGGGCTGGAGGTCATCGAGGCCTCAGTCCTCTTCGGATTGACCGCCGACCAGGTGGGCGTGACGGTCCACCCCCAGAGCCAGGTCCACGCCATGGTGGGCTTCGCCGATGGGAGCTACCAGCTCCAGGTCTGCGCCAATGACATGCGCCTCCCCATCCAGTACTGCCTCCTCTATCCCGAGCAGGGTCCCGGCCCCGTGGCGCCCTACGCCTGGGAGGAGGCCCGGACCTGGACCTTCGAGGCCCCGGACCTGGACCGCTTCCCCTGCCTGGCCCTGGCCTTCGACGCCCTCCGCGCGGGCGGGACGGCGCCGGCCCTCCTCAACGCCTCCAACGAGGTGGCCGTGGCTGCCTTCCTGGAAAAGCGCATCGGATTCTGGGACATCCAGGCCTGCAACCGGGAGACCCTAGCCGCCCTCTCCCCGGGCCCGGCGGGGTCCCTCGCCGAGGTGCTGGATGCGGATCGCGCCGCAAGGCGTCATGCTGAAGGATGGGTCCGGACCCGGGCCTGATCACCCTGGATGTCCATGAAGCGCGCCCCCCTCGTCCTGTCCTTCGCCGCCATCTCCCTTGTCGCCCTCAAGCTGCCGGGCGCCGGGTTCTGGGGGCCCATTCTCATGCTGGGGGGCCTGGTCTTCCTGCACGAGGGCGGCCATTTCCTGGCGGCCAAGTGGATGGGGATGCCGGTGGAGGTGTTCTCGCTGGGCTTCGGCCCCCGGCTCCTGGGCTTCAAATGGCGGGAGACAGACGTCCGCCTGTCGGCCCTTCCCCTGGGCGGCTACGTGAAGCTGGCCGGTTTCAACCCCGAGGAACCGGGCGCCGAGGATCCCTACGGCTTCCTCCAGCAGCCCTTCGGCAAGCGGATGCTGTTCTACGGCGGCGGCATCCTGGCGAACCTGGCCACCACGCTCGTCCTGTTCGCGCTGGTCGGCATCCACCAGGCGCGCATCACCAAAGTGCAGGAAACGTGGACCGTGGTGGAAGTGCTCAAGGGCGGTTCAGCCGAACAGGGCGGACTCAAGGTGGGCGACGAATTGCGCGGGATCGGGGAGCTGAACTTCCCGGGCGCAGAGTGGGAAGCGGCGGTGGCCTACATCCAGGCCCGCCCCGGCCAGCCCGTTCCCTTCCGCCTGACCCGCGACGGTAAAGCCCTGGAACTCCCCCTCGTGCCTCGGGCCGAAGGCGGAAAGGGGCGCCTCGGCTTCATGCCGCTGCCCGTTCCCACGCCCCTGGAATTCCGTCCCTTCCAGGCCGGCGACCTCCTGACGGGCGGTCGCTACGCCGTGGAGACCTCCGGCCGCCTCACGGCCCAGGTCTTCGGATTCCTCAAGCGGCTGGTGACCTTCCAGGCCCGCAGCGCCGAGGTCGCCGGTCCCATCGGGATCCTGCGCCAGGGCAGCCGCGCGGCCGAGCACGGATGGGAGACCTTCCTGTTCATGTGCGGAGCCATCAGCCTCCAGCTCGCCATCCTCAACGCCCTTCCCATCCCGGCCCTGGACGGCGGCCACATGGCACTGCTGATCTTCGAGAAGGTGCGGCGCAAGGAACTCACCGTCGACCTGAAGGAGCGGATCCTCACCGGCGGCTTCGTCCTCCTCGCCTCCCTGATGGTCCTAGTGATCTTTCTGGACCTGATGAAGCTCAGGAAATAGGCTCGCCCGGACCCTCGGCGGCCCGGTCCCGGGGCAGCAGGATCCGGAAGGTCGTGCCGCGGTCGGGCTCGCTTTCCACCCGGATGGCCCCGCGGTTCTGCTTCACGATGCTGTGGACCAGGGCGAGGCCCAGGCCGGTGCCCTTGCCCCGGGACTTGGTCGTGAAGAACGGCTCGAAGATGTGGGGCAGCACTTCCGGCGCCATCCCGCTGCCGGAATCGGCCACCTCCACCATCGCGTAGTCGCCCGGCTCGGCGCCTTCCCAGGCGGAAGCCTCCTTCGGCGTCAGAGCCACGTTGCGCGCCGTCAGCCCGATCCGCCCCTCCCCCGGGATCGCGTCGCGGGCGTTGACCACCAGGTTGGTGATCACCCGCTCCAACTGCGTGGGGTCCACTCGCACGGGCCACAGCCCGGCCTGGGGCCGCCACCTCACCTCGATGCGCGCTCCCACCAGGCCGCCCAGGACGCCCAGAAGTCCTTCGACCGCCCGCTCCAGGTCCACCTCCACGGGATGGGCGGGCTCCTGCCGGGCGAAGGCCAGCATCTGGCCCGTCAGCTCGGCGGAATGGCGGGCGGCCTTGGCGATGTCCTCCAGGTATTTCCGCTCGGGGCGGTCCGCGGCCATCTGGTAGAGCGCCAGATCGGCGTTCGCCAGGATCACGCCCAGCATGTTGTTGTAGTCGTGGGCGATCCCGCCCGCGAACCGGCCCACGGTCTCCATCTTCTGGGCCTGGTGCAGCTGGCCTTCGAGGCGGGCCCGCTCGCGGATGTGGCTGTCCTGGACGGTGATGTCCCGGCTGATCCCCAGCACGCCCGTGACGGCGGTGCCCCTCCGAAGGGGCGTGCGCAGGGTCTCCAGGAGCACCCGTTCGCCCGAATGGGGGAACGTCACCCAGGTCTCCTCCACCGTGGGGCCGTCCGCCAGGATGGCTTCCCGATCCTTCCGGCGAAAGGTGTCCGCCAGCTCCGGCGGAATGAAATCCTCGTCGCGCCGGCCCAGGATGTCCGCCTCCTTCGCCCCGAAGAACCGCTCGCAGGCCTGGTTGCAGGCCTGATAGAGGCCGTCCGCGTCCTTCACCCACACCAGGTCGGGGATGGCGTGGATGAGGGTGTGGAGGCGGGTCTCCCGGTTCACGGCCTGGCCCAGCAGCCGCCTCACCATCAGGAACAGGATGATGGCCGTCAGGATCACGAAGGCCCAGCCCTTGAGGATCCCCACGCTGATCCGCCGCGCCGCGTCCGGGACCATCGCCTCCAGCAGGCGGTCGGACACCAGGATCCAGAGGCCGGACGCCAGCGCGTACATGACCGCGATGCGCGCGCCGCCCACCGTGGCCGGCGAGGCGCCGCGGCGCGACAGGCGAATGAAGGGGGGCTCGGCCAAAGGATCGTCCGGTTGCCCAAGAGGCTAGCGCACTCCGGGGCGGGTCAGAGGCCCAGGCGCTCCTTCAGCCGCGGCGTGACGCTGCGGCTCACTTCCAGATCCACCCCTTCCCCCACGCGGACCGACACGCGGCCCCCCTCCAGGGGACGGAGCCCCAGGACGGATTCCGGGCGCAGGAGGAGATGCCGCTGAATCCGGATCAGCTCGATCCCCGGGAAGGCCGCCTCCACCTCCGCCAGGGTGGTCCAGGACGTGCGGTGGCGGCTCCCGGCGGCCCAGGCCCACACCACCTCTTCCTCCACCTCGAAATGGCTGGTGCGCCGCAGGTCCAGGAACACGTGGCCTTCGCCCGCCCGGACCGGAAACCGCGGCACCGCTCCGCCGGGCCCTTCGCCCCGCCGGCCGGCGCCTTCCCGCAGCCGGACCAGGGTCTTTTCCAGGCGGTCGGCGGAGACCGGCTTCAGGATGTAGTCCGCGGCGGCAGCCTCGAAGGCGCGGACCGCGTGTTCCGAGTGGGCGGTCACGAACACCACCGGCAGCCCGGGTCGGCCCTCCGCCAGTTCCGCCGCCACTTCAAGCCCCGTCGCACCGGGCATCTGGATGTCCAGGAAGAAGGCCTCCACGTCGTGGGACTCGCGCAGCCAGGCCAGCACCGCCGCCCCATCCGCCAGTTCCGCGCGCACGTCGCAGCCGGCCTCGCGCAGGAGGCGGGCCAGCCGCGCCCGGGCCAGGGGTTCGTCGTCGGCGAGGGCCACGCGGAGCGGTTTCATCGGCGGGTCTCCAGGCGCTCCAGCGCCACTTCAGCGAGGGTGGCGCTCCCCTCGGGCCGCAGGTGGAACCGGGCCTGGGAGCCATAGGCCAGGGCCAGGCGCGCCTCCAGGTTCTGGATTCCCACGCCGGTCCCCGGGACGAGCCCCATCCCCCGGCCGGTGTTCACGACGCGAAGGCGGAGGCCGGCGCCCTCCCGCCGGAGGGAGATGACGATCTCCCCGCCGCCGGGATGGGGCGCGATGCCGTGTTTCAGGGCGTTTTCCACCAGGGGCTGAAGGAGGAAGGGCGGGGCTTCGATCCCGTCCAGAGCCTCGTCCCATTCCCAGCGCACGGCGAGGCGGGTGCCCAGGCGGAGCTGCTCCACCGCCAGGAAGCGCTGCACCAGGGCCCGCTCCTCGCCCAGGGGCGCCTTGGGCCGGTCGCCGTGGCGGAGGAGCGCCCGGTACAGCTCCGACAGATCGAGGATCCCCTGCTCCGCCGCCGCGGGATCCTGGCGGACCAGCTCCGCCAGCCCGTTCAGGGAGTTGAACAGGACGTGAGGACTCAACTGGCCGCGAAGGAGGACCCACTGGGCTTCCTCCAGGCGGGCCTCGGCGGCGGCCTTCTCCTCCTCCGTGATGACCGCGAAGGAGATGATCGCCCCGATGATGGTCATGAGGGGGGTGCCGGCCAGGAGCTGGACCAGGACCACGCTGCCCAGGCCGACCTTCGCGCCCCGAGCCAGACCCAGCGCCTCGGCCTTGAGGCTGGCGTTCCGCACCAGCAGCCAGCTCAGGGCCGTCAGCAGCAGGATCACGGCGGAGTTGAACACCAGCGCCTGGACCAACCCCCGTCCGAAGGGCGCGCGCGGCCGGTCGTCCCCGCTCCACCGCCAGGGCAGGGGGGACAGGAAGCCGTACGCGAAGGACACCAGGAAGGGCGTGAGCAGGGCGTTGGCCAGGGTGCCGGAATGGCGCGCCTGGAGCCCCGCGGGGACCACCACGAACTGGAGGCCGATGAAGACGGCCGCGAACACCAGGACGACCGCCCAGGGCGTCCGCTTCCGCAGGCGCGACCGGAAGTGCTGCTGGAGGGGGCCGAGACGCATGGCTTCCAGGATGACCGAGGCGGAGGGGAGGGCTACCCTTGGAGCCCAGCGGCCCCCTTCCGCCGCCCGCCGGAAACGGAGCCCCGCCCGGCGGCACCCAATCGCCATCGCCCCGACTTCGACGGAGTCCCCAATGCGCCCTCTCGCCTGCCTCGCCCTTGCCGCCGCGGTGTCCGCCGTGGCCGCGCCCGCCGAAAGGAAGGTCCCCATGTCCCTCTACGACGTCACGCTCAACACGCTGGACGGCAAGCCCGAGTCCCTGGCCGCCTTCAAGGGGAAGGTCGTCCTCGCCGTCAACGTGGCCAGCCGCTGCGGCTTCACGCCCCAGTACGCGGGGCTGCAGAAGCTCTACACCGAGTACAAGGACCGCGGGCTGGTCATTCTCGGTTTCCCCTCCAACCAGTTCGGCGCCCAGGAACCGGGCACCGCCGGCGAGATCCAGGCCTTCTGCGAGAAGAACTACGGCGTGACGTTCCCCCTGTTCGAGAAGCTGGACGTGAAGGGCGCGAACCAGGCGCCCGTGTACCGGTTCCTCACCGCCAAGCACGGCGAGCCCGCGTGGAATTTCCACAAGTACCTGGTGGGGAAGGACGGCCAGGTGATCCAGGCCTTCGGCAGCCGCGTCGCGCCGGACAGCCCCGAGCTGCGGGCCGCCATCGAAGCCGCCCTGAAGTAGGGCGGACCTGAAGCCTCACTTCACCGCGACGGCGGCCGGCGGCGTCTGCTGCATCTCGATGTAGAGCGCCTTCACGCCGTTGATCAGGAATTGCATGGCGACGGCGGCCAGGATCAGACCCATCAACTTGTTCACCACCTTGGTCCCAATGGCCCCCAGCCGGGAGAACACGGCGGGGGCCTTTCGCAGGAAGAGGTAGACGATCCAGGCGTTCAGCAGGATGGCGAGCAGGACGACGCCGTACTCCCACCAGGTCACGCCCGCGATCATGCCCATCACCGTGGACAGGGTGCCGGGGCCCGCCACCAGCGGGATGCCGAAGGGGATGATGGCGAAGTCCTCCGGCAGCTTGCGGCTGGCCTCGGCCTTCTCGTCCTCGGTGCTCCGCTCGCGAGGATCCTCGCCGTACAGCATCGAGATGGCGCGGTAGAGCACCAGGACCCCGCCCACGAACCGCATGGCGAGGGCGGTGAACCCGAACAGGCTGAAGATGAACTGGCCCACCAGGGCGAAGGCCAGCATGGCCGCGCCCGCCGTCAGCGCGGCCTTCTTCGCGCTACGCCGCAGGGCCGGATTGTCCATGCCCGCCGTGGCGCTGGCGAAGATGGCCGCCGCGCTGATGGGGTTCAGCACCGAGAAAAGGGAGGTCGCCACGCCGAGCGCGAAGGACCAGGTGGGCAGGGGGCCGAGGGCGGGCATGGAGGGAGTCTACAGCTTCCGGTCAGCCGCCTCCTTTGCAAGTAGACTGCCCCGATGCGCGACCTCGAAGCCCTGCGGGACCAGCACAAACGGCGCCTGTCGTGGATGCCCTGGCTGTATTTCGCGTTGAAGCCGCGGCATCGCGCCTGGGCCGAAGCCTGGCAGGCGGATGTCCAGGCCCGGCTGCTGGCCCAGGAGACCGTGCGGCTGGGAACGGGCTGTTTCATCGCGCCGAAAGCCGCCATCTTCGGCGAACCGGGCCGGGCCGTGGTGCTGGGCGACCGCTGCGCCATCGCCGCCCAGGCCTTCCTCCACGGCCCCATCACGCTGGGGAACGACGTCAGCGTCAATGCGGGCGCCCGGCTGGACGGCGGGCGGAAGGGTCTCGTCGTCGGGGACGGCACCCGGATCGCCAGCGGCGCGGCCATCTACGCCTTCGACCACGGCCTCCAGCCCGACCGCGACATCAAGGACCAGCCCGTGCGCTCCCGGGGGATCCGGATCGGCCGGGACGCCTGGATCGGCGCCAATGCGGGGATCACCGACGGCGTCCAGATCGGCGATCACGCCGTGGTGGCCATGGGCGCCGTGGTGACCCGGGACGTGCCCGAATGGGCCATCGTGGCCGGCGTTCCCGCAACCGTGGTGGGGGACCGCCGGGACCGCTGACGCGTGGTTCCCTGCGACACCGCGGCAAGCACGCGTTGCATTTAGCGCGGAACGGGGCCTTTCGTTCCACTTCAAAGCGTTTATTTGCTTGGTTTCCATGTTTGGCACGCGGCGTGACCTTCCATAGGCGGGACAGCTCGTCCCGTTTCGAGAAGGAGGCCCCATGCGACGCCTCGCCCTGCTCGCTCTCGCGACCCTCGCCGCCTTTCCCCTCTCGGCCCACGGCCGATGGGAGCGCCGTCGTCCCGTGGTGATGGTGGAACCCTGCCGCCCCTATCCCCGATGGGAGGCCCGCCGGTGGGACCGCTGCGAACCCTACGACTGCGCCCCGGACCGGGTGGTCCTCCGCCCTTTGCCTCCCCCGCCGTGCCGCCCCTTGGTTCCCTTCCGTGGGCGCGTGGAGCTCTGGATCCGCTGAGGCCTCCATTGGACAGGCCCTGTCCATCCCAGGGGTAGATCCTGAAAGAGCACCCGGGACTCGTTTCTCCATCTTTTTTTCGTGTCGGACTTGACTTGACGAAAAAAAGACGAATATTGGAGAAACGGAACAGATGGAGCCCCTCATGCGGATCCCCCCTCGCGCTTTCGGCTACAAGTTCAGCGGCTACTTCATGGAATACGGCCCCATCGAGGCCGACAGCCTCGAGTCCGCCAAGGCCCAGATCCGGAGCCGGCTGGGGATCACCCGCCTGCCCCAGGGATTCCAGGTCTGGGACTTGACCGAACGGCCCCTGGCCCGGTGGCGCGTGGACGCCGCGAGTTGAAGCCGGGCCCCTTTCTGGTCTTTCAGGCCTTCCGCGCCTGCCACCAGGCCACGCCCTCGGCCACGTCCTGGGTGATCTGATCCCGCAGTTCGTCCACGGAGGCGAAGCGCACCTCGCCCCGCAGCCGGTGCAGGAAGCGGACTTCCAGTCGGCCTCCATAGAGGTCGCCTTCGAAGCCGGGAATGTGGGTTTCCACCGTCAGGCGGCGGCCTTCAAACGTGGGCTTCTCGCCCACATTGGTGAGGCCCAGCCGCGACCCGCCCTGGTGGGGAAGGAGCGCCTCGGTGACGTAGACGCCGAAAGCCGGCATCTGTTCCTGCTCCCAGGCCAGGTTGGCCGTGGGGAAGCCCAGATGGCGACCCCGGCGATCGCCTTCCACCACCACGCCCGTCAAAGCGTAGGGATGCCCCAGCAGTTCCTTCGCGGCGGCCACTTCCCCGCGGTCGAGGGCCTGGCGGATGCGGGT
The DNA here is from genome assembly GCF_030845995.1 of Geothrix sp. 21YS21S-4. NCBI lineage: Bacteria > Pseudomonadati > Acidobacteriota > Holophagae > Holophagales > Holophagaceae > Geothrix > Geothrix sp. 21YS21S-4. The sequence goes on along the minus strand of NZ_CP132719.1, from coordinate 28,094 downwards.
GCTGGACAGGCGCCCCCCATCGGGCGCGCGGAGGGCCAGGGTGGAGACCCGGCAGCCGTGGGCGGCGCCCCAGGCCTCCAGGGTCTCCACGGATCCGCTGCGGTCGCGGCCGAAGGCGAAGGCCTTTCCGACGTGCAGCTCCGCCGGGGACAGAACCCGCCCCAGCCCTTCGAGAAAGGCGGCGGGACTCAGTTCCGAAAAGGAGCGGCTGAACGGGATCACCCACGCGAGATCCACGCCCTCGGACGCGAACGCCGCCAAGCGCTGGTCGAGGGTCATCAGCAGCTTGGGCTTGCTCTGGGGGGCCACCACCACGGCGGGATGGGGGTCGAAGGTGACCACGGCGGACCGCAGCCCCAGCGCCCGCGCGCGATTCGACGCGATCCGCAGCAGTTCCCGATGGCCGGCGTGGACGCCGTCGAAGATCCCGAGGGTGAGGACGACGGGACCCGCGGCGGGCGCGGCGTCGAGAGCCTTATGCCAGACGTCCATCATTCGGCATCCTGCTGCTCGGCCGGCCACGCCAGGCTGGTGATGATGCTGCCCGCGAGGATCGCGGCGATCACCAACAGGCTGTAGTGAACGGGGATCTTCACCCATTCCGCGGCGCACATCTTGAGGCCCACGAACGCCAGCACCACCGCCAGGCCCGTCTTCAGCCGATGGAAGCGGTCCATGGCCTTGGCGAGCAGGAAGTAGAGGCTCCGAAGGCCGAGGACCGCGAAGATGTTCGACGTATAGACCACGAAGGGATCGCGGCTCACGGCGAGCACGGCGGGAATGGAATCCACCGCGAAGACCAGGTCCGTCACCTCGATGGTGATCAGCACCAGCAGCATGGGCGTGGCGTAGCGCCGGCCGTCGCGAAGGGACCAGAAGTGCTCGTGACCCCCCTTCTCGTCGTAGGGGACGAAGCGGCGGAACGCGCGCACCAGCGGGTTCTGGGTGGGATCGGGCCCCGATCCCTTCGTCAGCAGCATCCGGATGCCCGTGAAGATCAGGAAACCGCCGAACACGTAGATCATCCAGTGGAAGCGGTTCAGCAGCGCCGTTCCGGCCAGGATCATCGCGGCCCGCATCAACAGAGCGCCGAGCACGCCCCAGAACAGCACCCGGTGCTGGTGCCGCAGGTCCACCCGAAAGCTCTGGAACACGAGGACGAACACGAACAGGTTGTCCACGCTGAGCGACTTCTCCAGGACGTAGCCCGTGAGCCACTCCAGTCCCTTCTGCGTGCCTTCCGCCTGGAAGATCAGCCCGTTGAAGATCAGCGCCAGCCCGATCCACACCGCGCTCCAGATCCCCGCCTCCTTCATGGAGGGCGCGTGGATCCGCCGGTTGAACACGCCCAGGTCGAGGGCCAGCATCAGGAACACGAAGGCGTGAAAGCCCCCCCAGGCCCACCAGGGAGCGGCTTGCAGCAGGGCGTCGACCAAGGTGCCTCCAGGCCTTCCAGCTTAGCGAAGGGGGGAAGCCCCCCGCCGGCCCCCGTGGGATGATGGCCCCGTGAGCCTTCCGCGCCTTTTTCTGCACCTTCCCGCCGGGATTTCCCCCGTGGAGAACCTCGCCGTCCCGCTGGACTTCGACGCCGCAAAACACCTGCGCGCCCTTCGATTGAAACCGGGAGACGCCCTCGAACTCGTGCTGGGCGAGGCTCCCTGGACGGCGGACCTCGCGGAACTGGGGCGGGAGCGGGCCCTCGCGCGGCTGGTCGCCCCCCTCCAGGAGGACCGGGAACCGCCCATCGCCCTCCAGGCCTGCTTGCCGCTCCCGGCCCAGCTCAGCCTGTTCGACGAGTGGATCCCCCCGCTGGTGGAACTGGGCGCGATCCTCCTCCAGCCGGTGATCTACGCCCGCAGCGAGTTCGACCCCGCCAAGACGGCCGCCCGCATGGAGCGCTGGGCCCGGCTCGTCCAATCCGCCTGCGAGCAGAGCCACCGCACCCGCCGGCCCGAGTTGCGCCCGCCCGTTCCGTTCGGCGCCCTCCTCGGGTGGGACTCCCCGCAGAAGTGGGTGGCCTACGAGCTCGCCACCGGCGAGGCGAACCCCGTCCTCCGGCGGGAGCCCCTCGCTTTCACCAGCGGACCCGAAGGCGGGATCACCGACGCCGAATTCGCCGCGCTGTCCGCCGCGGGATGGCGATCCGTGAGCCTCGGCCGCAGCATCCTCCGCGCCGTCACCGCCCCCGTCGCCCTCCTGGGCGCCGTTCAATTCGCGTTGGGACAGGCTGAGATTCCGATCACGATTCCTGCGTCAAAAACGCAAGAGCAGAAATAACGACCCTTGGTCCATTCAAGAAATAGGAATGAGGGCCGATGAGGTCTCCTGTGCCCGGACCGGCGGACGTCGGACGGGCGAGGAGATCTTTCCCATGAAGCTCGCGAGCCTGCTCTCCGCCGTGGTCCTGTCGACCCTCTCCCTTGCCGCCGGGGACTACGATGCCCTCGGGAAGGCCATGCGCCACGCCCTCCCCCAGGCCTCGACCGTGGCCGTGGTGTGCGATTCCACGAGCAGCAAGGCCGCCGTGGAAGCCATCAGCGGCGCCCTGCCGGGAATGAAGGTCATCGTGGTGGACGTCAAGGGCCAGCAGGACATGGGCAAGGCGCTGACCACCCTGGGCAGCCGCCATCCCGACGCGGTGGTCCTCGTGGCCGGCGACAAGGTAGCCGGCGACGGCAGCAGCGCCGCCTCCTTCCTGATCCAGCGGATGGCCGCCGCCAAGGTCCCCACCGTCGCCACCACCGAAGCCGCCGTCCGCCAGGGCGCCGTCCTGGGCGTGGGCCCCGGCACCGGCGGCAAGCTCCTGGCCAACGCGAAGGTCGCGGCCCTCACGGGCGTCATCATTCCTCCGGGCGCCAGCCAGATCTGATCCGGCTCCGTCCGGCGATCCCTGCGAAGGCCCTTTCCGAGGGCCTTCGCGCATTTTGAGGCGAGGAGAGGCCCCATGCCGAGCAAGTTCTACCCCGACCATCCCGGCGAGCTGCATCCCGAGGCGGAAGCGCTGCTCTCCCGGCTGTCCGCCGAAAGCGGACCGCCCCTCTCCGTCCAGAGCCCCTCGGAAGCTCGCCAAGGGTTCCTGCCCCGGGCCTGGGCCGGCGAGCCCCGGCAGGACGTCGCCGTGCGCTCAGCCCTCGCGGGAAGCGTCCCCCTTCGCATCGCGACGCCCCCGGGCCCCGGCCCCCATCCCGTTTTGGTCTTCTTCCACGGGGGCGGCTTCGTCCTGGGGACCCTCGGCGAATTCGAGCCGCTCTGCACCCGCCTGGCGGCCTGCGCCGGCTGCATCGTGGTGTCCGTGGGCTACCGCCTCGCGCCGGAGGCTCCTTTTCCCGCCGCGGTCGAGGACGCCTGGATCGCTCTTCAATGGACGGCCAGTGAAGCCGCGTCCTTCGACGGGGACCCCGCTCGCCTGGCCGTGGCAGGCGACAGCGCCGGAGGCAACCTGGCGGCGCTGGTCGCCCTGCGGGCCCGGGACGAGGGGACGCCGCGGGTGCGCCACCAAGTCCTGATCTGCCCCTGGACCGACCTGTCGTCCGGGGCCGAAGCTGCGGAATCCTTCCGGCACTTCGGAAGGGGCCCCTGGCTGTCGGCGGAGAGCCTCGCCTGGTACCGAGCGCACTACCTCGCCCACGCGGACGGGCGAGCCGCTTCGCCGCTATGCGCGGTCCACGGCGCGGGCCTTCCGCCGGCGACGATCCTCACGGCCGAATGCGACATCCTGGCGGATCAGGGCCGGGCCTACGCGGATCGCCTTCGGACCCTGGGCGTCCCGGTGACCCATGCGTCCTACGCCGGGATGCTCCACGATTTCATCCTCTTTCCCGCGGTCTTCTCCGCCGCGGAAAGAGCCCTGGACCGGATCGCCCAGGCCCTGAAACGGGCCTTCGCGGAACCCTGAGGCCGCCGCGGCGCTCCGCTTCTGCACGGGTGCGCTCATCAGCCCCAGGTGAGGGCGAAGGCCTGGAATCCCTCTCCTTCCCAGCGGAGGGGGTGGGGCTGGAACCGCGCCGTGGGGGCGGTTCCGGACTCCACGCCGAGGCCCGCGGGCCACACCGTCGCGGGTCGCAGGTCGGGCCTCGCCTCCGCCAGCCACTCCCGGTGGGCCTCCGCCTCTTCCGGCAGCCAGGAACAGACGGCGTAGATCAGCAGCCCCCGGGGCGCGAGGCGGTCCGCGGCGGCGGTCAGGAGCCGCCGCTGGAGCCCGGTGAGGCGGGGCAGCTCGTCGTGGGCCAGCCAGGGCCACTCGGGATGTTTCTGGAGGGTGCCGCTCCCGCTGCAGGGGGCGTCGACCAGGATCAGATCGAAGGCCTCCTCCGTTCGCTCCAGCCATTCGGCCGCGTCCGCCTGGATCACCTCCGCCTCGACCTCGCGCTGCTGGAGCGTCAAGCGGAGACGGGCGGCGCGCCGGGGGTGGGCTTCCAGAGCCGTGATTTCCGCGCCGGGATGGCGCCGGGCCAGGGCCGTGGTCTTGCCCCCGGGCGCGGCGCAGGCGTCCAGGATGCGGGCCACGGGCCGGTTCCAGGCGTAGGCGAGCAGCGCCTGGGAGGTGCGGTCCTGGACCATCCCCGCGCCGGATTCCAGCCAGGGGCGCGGGAAAGAGCCGCCCTCGGCCATCCGCAGGGCGGAGGGCACCTCCAGATCCGGAACCAGACCCTCGGGGGATTCGCCCTTCAGCACCCGGAATGCGGGGCGGGGGGGCTGCTGGAGGCGGGCCCACAGGGCTTCCAACTGATCCGCGGCGCCGTGGGGGGCCAGGGCCATCCGGAGCGCCTGCTCCACGGCGGGGGAGCGGTCCAGGGAGGCGGGAAGGGCCTCCAGCTGGGCGGCCAGCGCGGCGCGGTCCTTGGCCGCCCGGCGGAGCAGGGCGTTGACCAGTCCCTTGTGGGGAGGGAAGCCCAACTCCCGGTCCGCGGCCAGGAGGACGGATTCGTTCACGGCGGCGTGGTCGCTCACCCCGGGCAGCCACGCGAGCTGGGCCAGGCCCATGGCCAGGGCCACCTGGGTCCCCAGGGGCACGCCCCGGGATGGGTCCTTGAGGTTGGGCTTCACCCAGGCCTGGAGGCGCCCCCAGCGGCGGAGGCAGTGGCCCAGGAGGGCCTGCGCCAAGTGAGCGTCCTCCCCGAGGTCCCGGTCCCAGATGTCCGGAACCCGTTCCCCTTCTCCGAACACGCCGTGGAGGGCGTGGGCGACGTGAAGGCGGGCGGGTGTGGGCATGGCACTCCAGAAAAAACCAATTCCGATTATGGCCCAAGGCCCCATATTGACCCTTGGCGCCGCCAGGCGCCTCCCCAACGCCAAGACCCGTCCCGCACAACCTGGAAAAAGGAGACAGCGTGAAGACAACCGTGGAAGGTCTCGCCCTCGCCTACACCGACCGGGGAACCGGTCAGCCGCCCCTGCTGTTCGTTCACGGCTTTCCGCTGTCCCGGGGCGCGTGGGACAAGCAAGTGGAGGCGTTCTCCGCCACCCACCGCGTCCTGGCCCCCGATCTGCGGGGGCTGGGGGAAAGCGAGGGCTCCAAAGGCGCCGTCTCCATGGACCGCTACGCGGAGGACCTGGCGGCGCTCCTGCGGGAGTGGGAAACGGGTCCCGTGGTCTTGATCGCCCATTCCATGGGCGGCTACGTGGCCCTGGCCTTCCAGGCGCGCTTCCCCGACCTCCTGCGGGGCCTGGTTCTGGTGGGCACCCGGGCCGGCGCCGACACCCCCGATGCCGCCACCAAGCGCCGGGCGACCGCCGACAAGGTGCGGAAGGAAGGGCCGGGCTCGGTCATCGACGACATGGCCCCCAAGATGCTCGCCGCGGACAACCCCGATCAGGCGATGGCGAAGGAGGTGCGCGCCCTGATGGAACCCTCCCGGGCCGAAGGCGTGGCCGCCGCGCTGCTCGGCATGGCGGACCGGCCCGACCGCACGCCGGGACTCTCCCGCATCGGCGTGCCCACCCTCGTCGTCACGGGCGCCGACGACACGATCATCCCGTCCAGCGAATCCCAGCGCCTCGCGGAGGCCATTCCCGGGGCCGAGCTGGAGATCATCCCCAAGGCCGGCCATCTGGTCGCCTACGAGCAGCCGGAGGCCTTCAACCGCCGGCTGAAGACCTGGCTGGAGCGGCTGCCCGCCCGCTAGGGCCCGACCTCCGCGGGGTTAAGCTATCCCCGTCGCCCGCGGAGGCCCCATGGCCCACAGCTATCCCCTCACCGTCGCCTGGACCGGCAATACGCTGGACAAGGCCTACACCCGCAACGCCACCGTGACGGCGCCGGGGAAGGCCCCCATCGCCGTGAGCAGCGCGCCGGAGTACGCGGGCGACGCCGCGCGATGGAACCCGGAGGACCTGCTGGGCTCCGCCCTCGCCACCTGCCACATGCTCACGTTCCTGGCCCTCTGCGCCAAGGCCCAGGTGCCGGTGGTGGGCTACGAGGACCGCGCGGAAGCGGTGCTGGACATGGTGGACAAGGTCACGCGCATCACGAAGGTCCACCTCCGTCCCGTGATCCGCGTCCCCCGGGGCACGGGCATGGCGAAGGTGGTGGAGCTGTTCGAAAAGGCCCACAAGTACTGCTTCGTCGCCAATTCCGTCACCTGCGAGGCCGTGCTGGAACCGCGCGTGGTGGAGGTCTAGCCCCCGATGCGCTGTCCCTTCTGCGGGCACCTCGAAGACAAAGTGGTGGACTCCCGGGAGTCCCGCGAAGGCGATTCCATCCGCCGCCGCCGGGAGTGCCTCTCCTGCGCCCGGCGCTTCACCAGCTACGAGCGGGTGGAGGAAGTGCCTCTGGTGATCCTCAAGAAGGACGGCCGGCGGGAGCCCTTCGACCGCCAGAAGCTGATGAAGGGCCTGCTGCTGGCCTGCCAGAAGCGGCCCGTGTCCCTCGCCCGCATCGAGGAGCTGGTGGGCGATCTCCAATCCCGCCTGATGGAGCGACCCGATCGCGAGATCCGCAGCCGGGAATTGGGCGAGCTGATCATGGACGAGCTGAAGGGGCTGGACCAGGTGGCCTACGTCCGCTTCGCGTCGGTCTACCGCGACTTCAAGGACCTGCCGGATTTCGTGAAGGCCCTCGAGGGCCTCATGCAGAAGGAGGCGGGCGGCGGGCGCGCGGAGCGGCCGGTCGCCGCCGTCGAACCCGCCAAACCGGTGCCCCAGGCCCTGTTCCCGAGCGAGGCGGAGGCCTCCATCCGGAGGCCGCGGCGGAAGTAGGGGTATTCTGAAGGCCGAGGTTTTTTCCGTGGCCGACGATCTCCTGCTGCCTTCCCCTCCCGACGAGCAGCCCAAGCTGCCCGAAGAATTGCCGGTGATCCCGCTGCGGGACGTGGTGGTCTACCCCTACGTGATCCTGCCCCTCAGCGTCAGCCGGGAGAAATCCATCCGCGCCGTGGACGTGGCGCTGGTGGAGCACCGCATGGTCCTGCTCCTCTCCCAGAAGCAGGTGGAGATGGACAACCCCAAGCCGGACGAGCTGTACCACGTGGGGACGGCCGCCCTGATCATGCGGGTCCTCAAGCTGCCGGACGGCCGCATCCGGGCGCTGGTCCAGGGGCTCCAGCGGGTGCGCGTGGAGTACTTCACGGAGACGGAAAACGTCTTCAAGGCGCGGGTGGAGCCCCTCGCCGAACCCGAGATGAAATCGCCGGACCTCGAACAGGACGCCCTCCTGCGGAGCGTGAAGCAGACCCTCGAGAAGGCCGTCGCCCTGGGCAAGACGCTGCCCCAGGAAGTGCTGGTGATCGCGGGCAACCTGGACAATCCGGGCCGGCTGGCGGACCTGGTGGCCTCCAACCTGGACCTCAAGCTCCAGCAGACCCAGGAGGTGCTGGAGATCGCCCATCCCGGCCTCCGCCTGAAGCGCGTGAACGAGCTGCTGATGCGGGAGATCCAGCTCCTGGAGGTCCAGCAGAAGATCACCCTGGAAGCCCGCGGCGAGATGGACAAGAGCCAGCGGGAGTACTACCTCCGCCAGCAGCTCAAGGCCATCCAGCAGGAGCTGGGCGAGGGCTCCGAGCTGGCCGAGGAGATCCAGGGCTTCCGCGACAAGTTGGCCCTCCTGAAGGTGCCCGAAGAGCCGCTCGTCGAGATCGAGCGCAACCTCCGCAAGCTGGAGCGGATGCACCCCGATTCCAGCGAGACGGCCGTCACGCGCACCTACCTGGAGTGGATGACGGAGCTGCCCTGGGGCAGTTTCACGGAGGACAACCTCGACCTGAAGCAGGCCCAGACGGTTCTGGATGAGGACCACTTCGGGCTGCCCAAGATCAAGGACCGCCTCCTGGAGTTCCTGGCCGTCCGCAAGCTCAAGCCGGACCTCCGCGGGACCATCCTGTGCTTCGTGGGACCTCCGGGCGTGGGCAAGACCTCCCTCGGGAAGTCCATCGCCCGGGCGCTGGGCCGGAAGTACGCCCGGATCTCCCTGGGCGGGGTCCACGACGAGAGCGAGATCCGCGGCCACCGCCGCACCTACGTGGGCGCCATGCCGGGCCGCATCGTCCAGGCCCTCCACCAGGTGAAGAGCATGAATCCCGTGATCATGCTCGACGAGGTGGACAAGATCGGCCGCGACATGCGCGGGGACCCGAGCGCGGCCCTGCTGGAGGTGCTGGATCCCGAGCAGAACCACACCTTCCGCGACCACTACCTGAACGTGCCCCTGGACCTCAGCCAGGTGTTGTTCCTGGCCAACGCCAACGAGCTGGAGCCCATCCACCCGGCCTTCCGGGACCGCATGGAAGTCATCACCCTCAACAGCTACACCCTGGAAGAGAAGGTCGGAATCGCCGAGCGCCACCTCATCCCCAAACAGATGGAGAAGCACGGCATTACGCGACAAAAGCTGTCCATTCCGAAGAAGGCGTTGAAGGCCATCATCACCGGCTACACCCACGAGGCGGGCCTCCGCCAGCTGGAGCGCGAGATCGGCGCCGTCTGCCGCAAGGTGGCCCGCCGGGTAGCCGAGAACACCCTGAAGAAGGCCTTCATCCTGGATCCGGAGGGCCTCCGGGAACTCCTCGGCCCCGTGAAGTTCCTCCAGGACGCCCGGCTGAAGGCGCCCCGGGTGGGCGTCGTGACCGGCCTGGCCTGGACCGCCGTGGGCGGCGAAGTCCTGTTCGTGGAAGCCCTCAAAATGCCGGGGAAGGGCGCCCTGACCCTCACCGGCCAGTTGGGCGACGTGATGAAGGAGAGCGCCCAGGCCGCCCTCAGCTACATCCGGAGTCGCGGTGAGGCCTTCGGGATCGACCCCGAAGTCTTCCAGAAGCAGGACCTCCACATCCACTTCCCCGAGGGCGCCATCCCCAAGGACGGCCCCAGCGCCGGCTTGGCCATGGCCACGGCCCTCCTGTCCGTGCTGAAGGGCCTTCCCGTCCGGAACACCCTTGCGATGACCGGCGAGATCGACCTCCGCGGCGAGGCCCTGCCCATCGGCGGCCTGAAGGAGAAGGCTCTTGCGGCCCTCCGGCTCGGCATCAAGGACATCCTCATGCCCGACGCCAACCAGAAGGATCTGGAGGAGATCGATCCGGAACTCCGCGACCAGTTGAGCTTCCATCCCGTGAAGCACGTGGAGGATGTCTTCGAGCAGGCGCTGATCGGATGGGTGCGGCCCATCCCTCCCAAATCAAGGAAAAGATAAATTTAGCCCTTCGTCTCCGCGACGGAGCCAGGGTCAGCATTGCCTCTTCCGAGGCCCTGCTGACCCTGGCCTTCGCTTATGGGCGCGATCGTGCCGGTACTGATTCCTCCCCATGCGCCGCCCTTCCATGACGGGGACAGGGAGCCCATGTTCCACGTGGAACGCGGCTGGGCTTCGGTAGACTGGAGTTTCGCGAGGTGGGCGTGGGCTTTCTCGATGGCCTGTTCGACAAATTCAGGCAGGGGCTGAAGCGGACCCAGGACGTGGTGCTCGCACCCATGGGCCGGCTTCTGGGGCTCCGGCGGCTGGACGCGGCCCAGCTCCAGGAACTGGAAGACCTGCTGCTCCAAGCGGACCTCGGCGTGAAGGCCGTGGATCAGCTGATGGATCGGCTCAAGTCCGAACTGAAGCGCGGAGATATCGATCCCAAGGCCATCCTCAAAGAGGAGCTGCTGAAGCTCCTCCGCCAGCAGCCCGCCGCGCCCTTTGCCGCCCGCGGCACCCAGGTCGTCCTCCTGGTGGGCGTCAACGGTGTCGGAAAAACAACGACCCTGGGCAAGCTGGCCGCCCACCTGAAGGCCCGCGGCGAGGGCGTTCTCGTGGTGGCGGGGGACACCTTTCGCGCCGCGGCCATCGATCAACTGGAACTGTGGGGCGAGCGGGCCGGGGTACCGGTCATCCGCAACCAGATGGGGGGCGACCCCGCCGCCATCGCCTTCGACGGCGCCGCCAGCGCGAAAGCGAAGGGCACGCCGTGGGTGCTGATCGACACCGCGGGCCGCCTCCACACCAAGGACCACCTGATGAAGGAGCTGGACAAGATCCGGCGCAGCCTCCAGAAGGTCATCCCGGAAGCCCCCCATCGGGTGCTGCTCGTCCTGGACGCCACCACCGGCCAAAACGGATTGGTCCAGGCGGAGACCTTCGCGCGCGTCGCAGGGGTTACGGACCTCGTCCTCACCAAGCTGGACGGCAGCGCCAAGGGGGGCGTCGTGGTTCCCATTTTGGAGCGCCTCAAGCTGCCCATCGCCTTCGTGGGCGTGGGGGAGGGCGTCGACGACCTCATCCCCTTCGACCCCGAAGCCTTCGTGGACGGCCTGCTCGATGTCTGAGTTGTCCCCCGAGACCGCCTGGGCCCTCGCCACCGGCGGCCCCTGGCCGGTACCCGAGGGGCTTTCCGGGGATCCGCACTTCATGGCCCTGGCCCTCCAGGAGGGGCTGAAGGGGGTCGGGCTCTCCAGCCCCAATCCCCCCGTGGGTTGCGCTCTGGTGAAGGATGGACGGGTTCTGGGGATCGGGTCCCACACCCGGGCGGGGGACCCCCACGGCGAGATCATGGCCCTGCGGGACGCCGAATCCCGGGAGGAGGACGTTCGCGGAGCCACCGCCTACGTCACCCTGGAGCCCTGCTGCCACCAGGGCCGGACGGGACCCTGCACCCAGGCCCTTCTGCAGGCGGGCATCGCCCGGGTGGTGGTGGGCGTTCGCGATCCCAATCCGCGGGTGGACGGGGGCGGAATGGCCATCCTGCGGGCCCAGGGGCTGCCCGTGGAGGAGGGCGTGCTGGCGGAGGCCTGCGCCCGCTTTCACGCTCCCTTCTTCAAGTTCATCCACGCCGGGTTGCCCTGGGTCAGCCTCAAGCTGGCGCTGGGTTCCGACGGAGCGCTCGGACCGGAGGGACAGCGCACCCAGGTCACGCCGCCCGCCGTCCAGCGGCTGGGCCACGCCCTCCGCCGGGCGTCCGAGGCCATCGTCGTGGGGCGCCGCACGGCGGAAATGGACGACCCCCAGCTCACGGACCGATGGCCCGCTCCGACGGCCCCCCACCGGACCTTCCATCGCGTGGTGGTGGATCCGGCGGGCCAGGTTCCCTCCACCGCTCGGATCTGGCAACCGGTCGCCGGCCAGCCCGCCCTGCGGGCCGTGACGGGAACCCCGGCGCCGCTCCGCGACGTGGAAGATCTGCACCTGCCGCCAGCCCCGAAGGGATGCAGCCTCCGCCACCTTCTTCATGAACTGGGCGCGCGCGGCGTGGGACGGGTGCTGGTGGAAGGCGGAGGCTCCCTGGTTCGGGATTTCCTCGATCAGGGTCTGGCCGACGAATTCCACTGCTTCCGGAGCGACGCGCCGGCCGGAGGGACGCCCCTCGATCTGCCCCTTCCCAGCTCCTGGGAACGCCGCGCGGTGGCCCGGTGGCCGGGCGGACGGTGGGAGGTCTGGCGGTAGTTCAGCCGCCCCCCACCAGCTTCACCACTTCCAGCCGGTCGCCTTCGGTCAGAGGCGTGGCGGCGTGATCCGCGCGCCGGACGACTTCCCCATTCAGCTCCACCGCCGTCCCGAAGGCCGGCAGCGCCAGCCAGGCCGCCAGATCCGCGACAGTGGCCAGGGCGGGCGTTTCGCGGACTTCGCCGTTGATCCGCAGGTTCATCGCGCCTCCGCGGCGGCCCGAAAGCCACGCTCCAGGTCGGCGGTCAGATCGGGCAGATCCTCGATGCCCACGGAGAACCGCAGGAGCCCGTCGGAGATCCCCAGCCGGGCTTTGACTTCGGCGGGGGTCTTCAGGTGGCTCATGCTGGCGGGATGCTGGATGAGGCTCTCGACGCCCCCCAGGCTCACGCCGCGGGTGACCACCTCCAGGGCTTCGCAGAACCGCTGTCCCGCCGACAGGCCCGCCGCCAGCTCGAAGGAGATCATGGCGCCGAAGCCCTGGACCATCTGCCGCGCCGCGATCCCGTGCCCGGCATGGGTCGGCAGGCCCGGGTAGTCCACCCGCGCCACCTGGGGCTGCGCCTGCAGCCACTCGGCCAGGGCCTGGGCGTTGTCCGAGGCGCGGCGCACCCGCAGGGCGAGGGTCTTGAGCCCCCGATGCAGGAGCCAGGCGGCCATGGGATCCAGGGTCGGACCGGTGACCTTCGCCAAGTGCCAGCAGGCCACCACGTCCGCCTCGGACCCGGCGATCGCGCCCGCCACCACATCGGAATGGCCGGCGAGGTACTTGGTGGCGGAGGCGACGCTGAGGTCGATCCCGTGGTCCAGCGGCCGGGTGTGGATGGGGCTGGGGAAAGTGTTGTCGGCCACGGTGCGGATGCCCTGCCGTTTCCCCAGCGCCGCGATGCCGGCGAGGTCCGTCAATGCCAGGGTGGGGTTGGAGGGCGTCTCCACCCAGATCAGCCGGGTGTCCGGCTGGATGGCCGCTTCCCACTCGTCCAGATCCAGGGTGTTCCGGACCCAGGTGATCCGCAGTCCCCGCTCCGTTTCCCACCGGCGGAGGAGCTGTTCCGTCCCCAGGTAGATGGCGGCGGGAGCGACCACGTGATCCCCGGATTTCAGGAAGGCCTCCAGGACCAGGGCGAAGGCGGCCATGCCCGAGCCCGTGACCAGGGCGCGCTCGGCGCCTTCCAGCTCCGCCAGGACCGCCTCCACCTCGCTGGTGTTGGGGTTCCCCCACCGGGTGTAGAAGGTCGGGGGCTCCACACTGGCCGCGAATTCCGCCCCCTCCCGGTTTTCCATCAGCTGGAAGACGGAGGTCTGGAAGATGGGCGTGGTGACGGCCCGGGTGGGATTGAAGTGCTTGCCGGCGTGGATGGCGGTGGTGGTCGGTCCCCAGGGCTTGGGCATGAAAGGCTCCTGGAACCAGGATAGTGGGTCCGCCGGCCTTCCTACCGGTTCCAGAACACGATGCCCAGGGCGCCCACCGCCAACACCACCACCGCGACCACGCGCCACAGGGTCGGGCGGTCGGCTGGGACGTCCACGATGCCGGGATCCGCCAGGGCCGCCCGGGTCAACTCGTCCTCCGGGGCCGGCGCCAGTCCGCGGCAGTCCAGGCAGCGAAAGGGCTCGCCGGGCGTCTCCACGGCGTCCACGACGGACTTTCCGCAGCTTTGGCAGATGTGGACCACGCCCGGGTGGTAGGCCTGCAGGGCGGAGGGGATCTCGGAACTCATGGCGCCAGAATGGCGCGGCCCTCAGGCTTTGGCCAGAGCCTCGGCGAGGACTTCGTTCACCAGCTTGGGGTCCACCTTGCCCCCGCCCGCCTTGAGCGTCTGACCCACCAGGAAGCCCGTGAGGCTCGCCTTGCCGCCCTTGATCTGGGCGACGGGGCCCGGATGGGCCGCCAGCACCTGAGCCACCAGGGCTTCGATCGCGCCGCGGTCGCTGACCTGGGCGAGGCCCCGGGCCGCAACGATGGCCTCGGCGGACCCTTCGCCCGCCAGAAGGGCGGGGAGCACCTGCTCCCGGGCCGCGCCGTGACTGATCACGCGGGACTCCACCAATCGGATCAGTTCTGCCAGGGACGCGGGAGCGAGCGGGAAGGTTTCGATTCCCCCCGTGCCTTCATTCAGGAGGCGGCTGACCTCGCCCAGCAGCCAGTTGGCCGCGGCCTTCCCCTGGCCGCAGGCCTCGGCCAGGGCATCGAAATAGGCGGCAAAGGCCGGAGTCTGGAGCAGGGTCTGGGCCTCGTCCGCGCCCACGCCGTGGGCTTCCCGCCAGCGCCGGGCGCGGGCTTCGGGCAGTTCAGGAAGTGCCGCGCGGGCCGCTTCGACCTCCTCGGGCCGAATCCGCAGGGCGGGCAGGTCCGGCTCCGGGAAGTAGCGGTAGTCCATGGCCGCTTCCTTGGTCCGCTGGGCCCGCGTCTCCCCCGCCTGGGCGTCCCAGCCCCGGGTCTCCTGGACCACCGTGCCGCCGCCCTCCATCAGCGCGGCCTGGCGCTCGATTTCGAAGGCGAGGGCCTGCTTGACGAAGCGGAACGAATTGAGGTTCTTCACTTCGACGCGGGTCCCGAAGGCCTGCGCTCCGGCCGGCCGGAGGCTGACGTTGGCGTCGCAGCGGAAGCTGCCTTCGTCCAGGCTGCCGTCGCAGATGCCGAGGAACACCACCAGCCGGTGCAGGGCCTTGAGGTAGTCCGACGCCTCCTGAGGGCTCCGCAGGTCGGGCGCGCCCACGATCTCCAGGAGTGGCACCCCCGCGCGATTCAGATCCACCAGGCTGGCGCCGGGGCGGAGGTCGTGGGCGCTCTTTCCGGCGTCCTCCTCCAGGTGCGCCCGCTCCAGGCGGATGGCCACCGGCCCCGAAGCCCCGCGGACCTCCGGATCGCCGGGCACTTCGAGAAGGCCCTCTTCCACCACCGCCACGGGTCCCTGGGTGATCTGGTAGCCCTTGGGGAGGTCGGGATAGACGTACTGCTTGCGGTAGAAGGTGCTTTCCGGCCGGATTTTAGCGCCCACCGCCAGGCCCAGGGACAGGGCCATCCGGACCGCCTCGGCGTTGAGGGCGGGGAGGGCGCCCGGCAGACCCAGACACACGGGGCAGGTATGGGTGTTCGGCGGGGCGCCGTAGGCGTTCGCGCAGGCGCAGAACATCTTGGACCGCGTCCGCAGCTGAACGTGGACCTCGAGACCGATCACGGCTTCCCATCCCGGCTTCACCTTGCCTCCTCCGGCCAGTCTACTTCCCCAGGCAGAATCCGCTGAACAGGTGGTCCAGCGTGCTTTCCGCCCGGTCCTCCCCCGTGAGGCGCGCGAGGAGGCCCCACGCGCCCTGGAGGAGGGAAGCCGGCAATTCCGGCGGGCCCCCCGGCTCCAATGCCAGGAGAAGGTCCACTTGGGCGGCCAGGGCATCCAGGAGGGCCGTCTGCCGGTCCGTCGCCAAAGCGCCGAGGCAGGCGTCCGCGTCCAGGCCCCCGAGGAGGCGCTCCTTCAAGGCCCCTTCCAGCGCGTCCAGCTCGCCGAGCGGCGCCGCCACCGTCACGCCCGGGGCGGCAGCCCGATCCGAGAAGGTGCGGACTTCCAGCACCTTTCCCGCGAAAGGCGCCAGGGTTCGAAGCAGCGTGGGGTCGGGTTCGGGATCCCCCGCCGGCCACAGGTGGAGGACCAGATCCGCTTCCTCGAGGACGGGTCCCACCCGCGCCACGCCCAGCCGCTCGACGGGATCCTCCGTGTCCCGGAGGCCGGCGGTGTCGGAGAGCCGCAGGGGAAGGCCCCGCCATTCGCAGCGCACCTCCAGCACGTCGCGGGTCGTGCCGGGCACGTCCGTGACGATGGCCCGATCCTCCTCGGCGAGGGCGTTGAACAGGGTGCTCTTCCCCGCGTTGGGACGCCCGACCAGGGCCAGGCGCAGGCCATCCCGGAGGTGCCGCGCGGCGCGGACGCGGATCTGTTCCACGTGGAACCGCTGGCGAAGCGGCTCCAATTCATGCGCCAACTCTTCCGGATTTAGATAAATACCCTCTTCCTCGCCATAGTCCACCGCCGCTTCCGCCCGGGCGAGCCACGGCGCGAGCAGCCGACGGGCTTCCGCGATCCAGGGCGGTTCGGCGCCGGCCCGGGCCTGGGCGAGGCGGATCTGGGTGTCCGTCTCCGCCGCCACCAGGTCCCGCAGAGCTTCCGCTTCCAGGAGCCCCTGCTTGCCGTTCAAAAGGGCGCGGCGGGTGAACTCTCCCGGCTCCGCCAGACGGATGCCCAGCGTGCCGAGGTGGGCCAGGAACCGCCGCACCAACAGCGGATTCCCGTGGAGCTGGAACTCCATCAGATCCTCGCCGGTGTAGCTGGCGGGGGCAGGAAAGAACAGGACCAGCGCCTTCTCGCGGAAGCCCTCCCAGCGGAGCAGCCGCAACGCGGCCTGCCGGGGCTCCGGCAGGCGCAGGAGCGGCGCGAAAACAGTCCCCAGGCGTGGTCCCGAGACGCGCACCACCGCCACCGCCGACGGTAGCAGGGGCGTGGCGGGGGCGCAGATGGGATCGGGGGCCGGGAACACCGGGCCAGTCTACTTCCGGAACACCTTGACGGGCTTGAAGACGCCGGTGCCTTCGCTCTCCGTGCCCAGGCCCTCTTCGCGACTGACCACGAGGTGGACCCACCGGCGCTCCCGGGCGCTGAGAGCGCCGAGGGTGTGGCTTCCCAGTTCCCGCGCCCTGTCGGCCGCGAAGCGGCCCATGGCCATGACTTCCTGCATCCGGAACAGGCGGGCCCCCTTCACGTCGAGGTAGGCCAGCTTGCGATCCTCCCGCTCGCCCTGGGCCTCGTGGACCAGGAACTGGAGCGCGTCCAGGGCCGCACCGCGGTCCGCGGCCAACCAGCCGGCGTCGGGACCGGTGATGGCCAGGCGGTTGGGGAAGGCCTCCTCATCCCCGGAAGGCGAGGATTTGGCCTCCACGGTCAGGCCCAAGTGGGCCGCCCATCGGGCGATCAGGTCGGGCAGGGATTCCAGGCTCGCGCCGCTCTTCCGCATGGGAACTCCTAGACCTTGATGGGCTGGGGCTGGTAGGACCGCATGATCCACCAGGTCTGGATGAGGCCGATCAGGTTGAACACGAAGTAGTAGATCACCAGCCCCGCGGGGCTCTGGGCGAAGAAGAAGGTCATCATGGCGGGCATGAGGACCAGCATCATCTTGCGCTGGGCGGGATCGCCGACGGCGGGGGTGATGTACTGCTGGGCGAACATGGAGACGCCCATCAGGACTGGGAAGATGTAGTAGGGGTCCCGCGCGGAGAGGTCCACGATCCACCCGAAGAAGGGGGCGTGGCGCAGTTCGAAGACCGCGTTGAGCATGGACCAGAGGGCCAGGAAGATGGGCATCTGCAGCAGCATGGGCAGGCAGCCGCCCATGGGGTTGTGCCCGTTCTTCTTGTAGAGCTCCATGAGCTCCTTCTGCATCTCGGCCTTCTTCGTCATGTCGCTGCCGAACTTCTCGTACTTGGCCTGGATGGCCTTCTGGTGCGGCTCGAAGTCCTTCATGCGCAGCATGGAGACGGTCTGCTTGGTGTTCAGGTGCCAGGTCGCGCCGCGGATGATCACGGTGAACAGGACGATCGCCCAGCCCCAGTTGCCCACCAGCGCATGGACCTTCTGCAGGATCCAGAACAGCAGGTGCGCCACGGCGCCGAAAAAGCCGTAGTCGATGACCTGGGTGAAGGGCTTCTCGAAGGCGGCCAGCGGCTCGGCCTGCTTGGGCCCCAGATAGAGGGACGCCGACAGCCGACCGTTTTCCGGGAGGAGCTCGTAGCCGGCCGCATCCCGACCCGCCAGGCGGGGCAGCTTCCACAGCGCGGCGAAATAATGGTTCCGCTGATGCTTGCTGTCCTTCTCCAGCCCGGCGTCGAGGCCCAGCCGGTCGGAGGTGGGAGGAAGCACCTTGCGCTTGGCCCCCACGAAGCTGAAGAACGGATCGTGCAGCATGTCCGCCCAGGTGACGGCGTCCACGCCCTTCTCCTTGACGGTGAAGACGCGGCCCAGGTGCTGGACGGGCACGTCGGTGGCGGGGCTCGCCACCAGCAGGAGGGACGCGTTGCGGGACGAAGCGCCCTCCACACGAATCACCAGGCCCTTGGCGGGCACCGCGTAGGCCAGGCGATCGCCGGCACCGTTCTCGAACACCACGGTCGTGCCCTCGGCGCTCTTCTCTTCGCGCACGGTCCGGAAGCTTTCGCCCTGGAAGGCTCCCAGGCCGCCGAACGTCTCAGGAAAGAAGGGCGTTCCGTCCTCGACCCACATCGCCTGCTTCAGCGCGCCCGTGGCCACCTGCCAGGTGAGGCGCAGGTCGGCGGTGGTCAGGGTGTGGGTCAGGGTCGGATCCACCACGGGCGCCGCGCCCGAAGCCTGGGCGACCGCGGGAGCGACCGGCTGGATGGGCGCAGCCGCGGGGGCCTTGCTCTCCGCCGTGGGCACCGCGGAAGGGGGCAGCGGCTTGGCGTACCGGGACGTGAGCCAGAACTGGCCCGCGAGCAGGATCGCGCTGCCGAGCACGAACAGAAGGATGTTGCGGTTTTTCATGGCGTGTCCGTGGCGGGGAGGCGGCGCAGAGCCAGCTCAAGCTGACCTTCGATGTCCCGGAAGGCGAGGCGGTCGAGGGGCGGGGAGGTCCGGCCGGGTCTCACCCAGACGATCCAGGGGCGGCCGGCGAGCTGATCGGAAAGGCCCAGAAAGGCCATCCGCACGCGACGGCGAAAGCGATTGCGCTGGACGGCGCTGCCGGTCTTCCGGGGAGACGTCACCAGCAGGAGCGGACCCGCTTCGGCGAGTCCGCCCCGATGGCGCCAGGCCCGGATGTCCAGATACGCCTGCGGCCCCAGAAGGGGCCGGGGCAGGGGCGTGGGCACCGCATGGTCCTTCTGCCGGACCGTGCGGAATCGGCCCTTGAAGATCATGGGACGGAGGGTCAGACCGCCAGGACGTGGCGGCCCTTGGCCCGGCGGCGCTTCAGCACCAGGCGGCCGTTCTTGGTCTTCATGCGGCTCAGGAAGCCGTGGGTCTTCGCGCGGCGGCGGTTGTTGGGCTGAAACGTGCGCTTCATGATTCCACCTCGGAGGCCCCCTCCAGGGAGGAGGACGAACCTTCGAAGATATCAGCGGAGACCCCACATCTCAAGCCCATTTCGGCCGTCCCAACCCCCGCCGGGAATGCTAGATTTGGATTCCTCCCGCGCGCCTGCCCGTGGCCGGCGGCGTTTGGGTGGCGTCGGCCGTCGAGCCGACGCCCGCGTCTGCGCGGAGGCGGCTCCCTCGGGTGCCGCCCTTCCCGTCTCTCCATCGCCCCGAGGGTAACCCCATGCGATCCGCCGATCCCGCCGCCCTCTGGGACACCATCCGGCTCGGCCTCTCGAAGCAGCTCCCCGAAGCCAGCTTCAAGGAATGGATCGCGCCCTGCGAACCCCAGCGGGTGGACAACGGAACCCTGTGGATCCGCGTCCCCAGCGCCGCCGCGAAACTCTGGATCGAGCAGCAGCTTCCGGAGGAGTTCAACGACGCCCTGGCCCAGGGCGGCCTGGCGGACCTGCGGCTGGTCTTCCACGTGGATGGAACCCCGGCCGCCCCGAAATCCGCGGCGCGAAAGAGCCCCGCCGCGACCGGGAACGGGGCCGCGGAGGCCGCGCCGATCTCCTTCCCGCACCTGTTCAACCGCTACACCCTCGATCGCTTCGTCGTCGGCCCCGGCAGCCAGCTGGCCTTCGCAGCGGCCAAGGCCGTGGTGGACAACTACGGGAAGGCCGCCACGCCGCTCAGCCTGAATCCCCTGTTCCTCTACGGCGGGGCCGGGCTGGGAAAGACCCACCTCATGGTGGGAATCGGAAAGGGGCTCCTGGCGCGGAATCCCAAGCTGCGGGTGGCCTACCTCAAGGTGGACAACTTCTTCAACGAGCTCACGGTGGCCATCAAGGCCAAGAACACCGAGCCCATGCGGAAGAAGTACCAGCAGAACGACGTGCTGCTGCTCGACGACGTCCAGACCCTCGGCAAGATGGAGCGCACGCAAGAGGAGATCTTCTACATCCTGGAATACCTCCTCCAGCACGGGAAACAGATCGTCCTCACGTCCGACAAGCCGCCGCAGCGCCTGGAGGGCTGCCACGAGCGGCTCATCACCCGCTTCAAGTGGGGCCTGACCGCGGACATCCAGCCCCCGGACTTCGAGACGCGGATCGCCATCCTGAAGAAAAAGCTGGAGGACGCGGACTTCAAGAACGTCCCGCCCATTCCGGACGACGTGCTGACCTTCATCGCCCACAAGGCCAAGGGCAGCGTCCGAGACCTCGAGGGCTTCCTCACCCGGATCATATTCCAGGCGAGCCTCATCGGCATCCCGCCCACCCTGGAGCTCGCCCATGCCGCGTTCCAAGGGCAGAGCGGGGAAGAACCCACCGCCGCCATCCCGCCGGACCGGATCTACCGGATGACCGCGGAGACCTTCAACGTCTCCCTGGTGGACCTGATGAAGAAGCGGTCGCGGCAGCAGGCGATCCTCCTTCCGCGGCAGGTGGCCATGTATCTGGCCCGGGAAATCGCGTCGACGCCCTTCACCGACATCGGGCGGGCTTTCAACATGCACCACTCCACGGTGATGAATGCCATCGATTCCGTGCGGGAACGGATGAAGCGCGATTCGGAATTCCACAGGATGGTCCAGGCTCTCCTCAACAGCATTCATTGATAGATCAGGGCTTGTTGGATATATCCACAGGCCCCCCTCCGCCGTTTTCCGCAGACAGGCCCCAGGGGTTCCCCGGACGCCGGCTGAATCCGCGGAATCCGCCCTCTCCCAGGGCGTCTCCACAGCCTGTGCGGGGGCGGGAAACTCCGGTAGAATAGGGCTTTGAGTCGTCTTTCCACAGGTTGCCCAGAGCATCAGCATCATCAAGGGTGATTCATGAATCTTCAGTTACAGGTTTCCAAGGATCGTCTGGATCGAACCCTGGGGATTCTCAGACACGCCCTGGATCGCCGGGTCACCCTTCCGATCCTTCAGCACATCCATGTGGACGTGCGGCCCAAGGAAGTGGTCCTGAAGGCCACGGACATGGAGCTGGCCTTCGAGGCCACGGTTCCGGGCGAAGGCCAAGGCGAATGGACCATGGCCGTCCCCGGGAAGAAGTTCATCGAAACCGTGCGGGTGTTCCCCGAAGGCATCCTCAGCCTCGAATGCCCCGATGCCGGTGGCCGGCTGTGGCTGCGGGCCAAGGGAATGAACTCCGAGCACAACATCCAGCCCGGTGAGGGCTTCCCTGAACTGCCCGGCCCAGGCAAGGACCTGCCGGTGGTCAAGATCCCAGTGCTCCGCTTCAAGCGCGCCATTCAGCTCGGTTCGATTTCCGTCAGCAAGGACGCCACCAAGCCCACGCTGTCCGCGGTGCTTCTGCACCTCTCCAAGCACCACGTCAGGGTGGTCTCCACCGACGGGTTCCGTCTCGCCGTGGCCGAGGTGCCCTGCGACACCCAGCTCAAGGACGAGGTCCGCCTCATCGTCCCCAAGCGCGCCCTGGACCTGATTCCCACGCTGCTGGGCGACGAAGGCGAAGTCGAGCTGTGCTGGGACGGGACGACCCTCTACCTCGACCAGCCGGGGCTGAAGTTCAGCACCCGCCTCGTGACCGGCAACTACCCGGCCTACGAGAAGGTCCTGCCCGCCGAACTGCCCAAGCGCGTGATCATGGACCGCGAGGTCTTCCTCCGCACCCTCCGGTTCGTGGGCCTGAAGAAGGACGACTACAACAAGAACGTGCGCCTGTTCTACGAATTCCCCAACCTCCGGACGGTCTTCCAGCACCCGGACGAGGGCGTCAACCAGGCCACGCTGCCCTTCACGGGCGAAGAACACCCCTTCGAGCTGGCCTTCAACATCGACTACCTCACGGAGCTGCTGGAGCGGCTGCCCGGCGAGGAAGTCGTCTACCAGTTCAAGGACGAAGTGGGGCAGGGGGTCTTCATGTCCCCCAGCCTTGAGGATTTCAGCTTCCGGTACGTGCTCATGCCCGTCCGTTTCGCCAACAGCGCGACGGCCTAGCCCGCGCTGCCGCACCACCCCCGTCCGCACCCAACCCAGCGAGTCTTGATGTCCGAAGAAGTCCTCAGCGCACGCGTCCACACCCCCCAGGAATCCGATAGCTACACTGCCGACAACATCACGGTTCTGAGAGACCTCGAGGCCGTCCGCAAGCGGCCCGGCATGTACATCGGCGACACCGACGACGGCAGCGGCCTCCACCACATGGTCTACGAGGTGGTGGACAACGCCATCGACGAGGCCCTGGCCGGCTTCTGCACGCGCGTCGACGTGGTGCTCCACGGCGACGGGAGCTGCAGCGTCGAGGACAACGGCCGCGGCATTCCCGTGGACATCCACAAGGAAGAGGGCCGCAGCGCGGCGGAAGTGATCATGACGGTCCTTCACGCCGGCGGAAAATTCGACAACACCAGCACCGAAGGGAAGAACGCCTATAAGGTCTCCGGCGGCCTCCACGGCGTCGGCGTGTCCTGCGTGAATGCCCTGTCGGCCAAGCTGTGGCTGACGGTCTGGAAGGAGGGCCAGGAACACGCCATGACCTTCTCCCAGGGCAAGGCCGACGCGCCCTTGCGGATGGTGGGACCCACGGCCCGGCGCGGGACGCGGGTGCGGTTCCAGCCGGATCCGGAGGTCTTCAACAACATCCTCGACTTCAGCTTCGAGACGCTCAGCCAGCGGCTGCGCGAATTGAGCTACCTGAACCAGGGCGTCCACATCCGCATCACGGACGAGCGCACCGGCGACACCCACGACTTCATGAACGCCGGCGGGATCAGCGCCTTCGTGGAGCACCTGAACCGGAACAAGGCCCCCCTCCACAAGCCCCCGATCTTCATCAAGGACGAGAAGCAGGACACCACCGTGGAGGTGGCGCTCCAGTGGAACGACTCCTACCAGGAGACCCTCTACTGCTTCACGAACAACATCCGGAACCGCGACGGAGGCGCCCACCTGGAGGGCTTCCGCGCGGCCATGACCCGCGTCATCAACAGCTACGCGGAGAAGAACAACCTCCTCAAGAGCGCCAAGGTGACCCTCTCCGGCGAGGACGTCCGCGAGGGCCTGACGGCGGTCATCAGCGCCAAGGTCCCCGATCCCAAGTTTTCCAGCCAGACCAAGGACAAACTGGTCTCGTCGGAAGTGAAGGGCATCGTCCAGACCATCGTCTACGAGAAGCTCTCCAGCTTCTTCGAGGAGAATCCCCGCGAGGCCAAGACCATCCTGGAGAAGGCCATCGAGGCCGCCCGCGCCCGCGAGGCGGCCCGCAAGGCCCGCGAGCTGACCCGGCGCAAGGGAGCCCTCGACGGGGGCGGTCTGCCGGGCAAGCTGGCGGACTGCCAGGAGAAGGATCCGGCCCTGTCCGAGATCTTCCTGGTGGAGGGCGATTCCGCCGGCGGCAGCGCCAAGCAGGGCCGCCACCGGGCCACCCAGGCCATCCTGCCCCTCAAGGGCAAGGTGCTGAACGTGGAGAAGGCCCGCTTCGACAAGATCCTCAGCCACAACGAGCTGCGCGTCCTCATCCAGGCGCTGGGCACGGGCATCGGCAAGGAGGAGTTCAAGGTCGAGAACCTCCGCTACCACAAGATCGTGCTGATGACCGACGCGGACGTGGACGGATCCCACATCCGCACCCTGCTGCTGACCTTCTTCTACCGGCAGATGCCCGAACTGGTGGAGCGCGGCCACCTCTTCATCGCGCAGCCGCCCCTCTACAAGGTGAAGAAGGGCAAGACGGAGAAGTATCTGAAGGACGAGCGGGCCCTGGAGGAGTTCCTCTTCCAGAAGGCCCTGGACGGCTGGACCCTCAGCTTGCCGGACGGCACGGAGCACAAGGGGGCCACCCTGGTCCGCGAGATGAAGAAGTGGGGCGAGGTCCAGCAGCTCTACGGCAAGCTGGAGCGGCGCGGCTACGCCCGGCCCCTGGTGGACGCCCTCCTGGGCGCGGGTCTACTGGAGGCGGACCGCTTCGCCAGTCCCGAGGCCCTGATGGCGCTTTCCGACGTCATCACAAAGCAGAAGCTGGGCACGTGCGAACTGGAGACCATCGAGGCCGTGGAGCGCCCGGCCGAAGGCGAAGAGGCGGCCTTCACGATTCCCGCCAGCCACCGCCTGCGAGTGGTGCGCCTCCACCTCAGCCGTCCCATCACCCTGTGGATCGACAGCATCGTGGCCCACTGGGGCGAGTTCCGCCGCCTGGCGGCCCTCCAGGTCGAACTGGCGGGCTTCCGCGGGGGCGAACTCCGCCTGCGCCGGCTCAAGGACATCAAGGAAGGCGCGAAGGAGGAAGAGGCCGAGGAGGGTCCCACCAAGCTCGGCAAGGAGCAGGTGTTCACCGATCCCGAGGCCATGCTGGCCATGGTCCTCGAAGAGGGCAAGCGGGGCCTGGGCATCCAGCGCTACAAGGGCCTGGGCGAGATGAATCCCGAGCAGCTGTGGGAGACCACCATGGATCCGGAGCGCCGCACCCTGCTGCAGGTGCGGGTGGACGACGCGGTCGAAGCCGACGAGATCTTCACCATCCTCATGGGCGATGCCGTGGAACCCCGGCGCCGCTTCATCGAGACCAACGCCCTCCTCGCGGAGAACATCGACATCTAACTCCTGTCTTTGCAGGATGTCGAACGGCGTTCCACGTAGAACATTGGAAGATCCATGACCAATCGCATCGAGCCCCTGGAAATCGAAAAGGAAATGCGGAAGTCCTATCTGGACTACGCCATGAGCGTCATCGTGGGCCGGGCCCTGCCCGACGTCCGCGACGGCCTCAAGCCCGTGCACCGGCGCGTGCTGTTCGCCATGAAGGAGGCCGGGAACGACTGGAACCGGGCCTACAAGAAGTCCGCCCGCACCGTGGGCGACGTGATGGGTAAGTACCATCCCCACGGCGACTCGGCCATCTACGACACCCTCGTGCGCATGGCCCAGCCCTTTTCCATGCGCCACGTGCTGGTGGACGGCCAGGGCAACTTCGGATCCATCGACGGCGACTCCGCGGCGGCCATGCGCTACACCGAGGCGCGGCTCTCCCGCCTCGCCAACGAGATGATGGGCGACATCGACCAGGACACGGTGGATTTCGGCCCCAACTACGACGGCAGCATGGAGGAGCCCCTCGTCCTGCCCTCCCGCTTCCCCAACCTGCTGGTGAACGGCTCCCAGGGCATCGCCGTGGGCATGGCCACCAGCATTCCCCCCCACAACCTGCGGGAGTGCTGCCGGGCCCTGATCGACCTGATCGACCAGCCGACCATTGGGCTGGACGGCCTGATGGCCCACATCAAGGGTCCCGACTTCCCCGGCGGTGGCCTCATGCTGGGCACCGAGGGCGTCCTGGACGCCTACCGCACGGGCCGCGGCCGCTGCGTGGTGCGCGCCAAGTCCCACGTCGAGCAGATCCGCCGGGCCGGGGACCGGGAGCAGCTGGTCTTCACCGAACTGCCCTACCAGGTGAACAAGGCCAGCCTCATCGAGAAGATCGCCGAGCTGGTGCGGGAAAAGAAGATCGACGGGATCAGCGACCTGCGGGACGAGTCCGACCGCGAGGGCATCCGCCTGGTGGTCGAGCTGAAGAAGAACGAGCCCAGCGACATCGTGCTGAACCAGCTCTACCAGCAGACGCAGCTCCAGAACAGCTTCCCCATCACCATGCTGGCCATCGTGAACGGCCAGCCCCGCATCTGCACCCTCAAGGAGGTCCTGCAGGAGTTCGTTGGTTTCCGCCGCGAGGTCGTCACCCGCCGGACGCTCTTCCAGTTGAGGAAGGCCGAAGAGCGACACCACGTCCTGATGGGCCTCAAGATCGCCCTGGATCACCTGGATGCCGTCATCAAGCTCATCCGCGGCGCCAAGACCCCCGAGGAAGCCAAGGCCGGCCTCATGGCGGGCGATTTCGCCACCGCCGCGGCGATCAAGAAGGATCCGACACTCTGCCTGTCCGCCGTGCAGGCCCAGGCCATCCTCGACATGCGCCTCCAGCGCCTCACCGGGCTGGAGCGGGAGAAGATCCTCGCGGAACTGGCCGAGCTCGAAAAGCTCATCGCCAAGCTCCAGGCCATCCTGGCCGACGAGTCGCTGCTCCTGAAGGTCATCAAGGAGGAGCTGCAGCAGGTGGCCGACCAGTTCGGCAACGACCGCTGCACCGAGATCACCGGCTACTCCGGCGAGATCCGGATGGAGGACGTGGTTCCCGACGATCCCATGGTCGTCACCATGTCCAAGGCCGGCTACATCAAGCGCACAGACCTCACCGCCTACCGACGCCAGCGCCGGGGCGGGCGGGGCAAGGTGGGCATGAAGACCAAGGACGAGGATTTCGTCGAGCAGCTCTTCATGACCAAGGCCCACGACACCCTGATGGCCTTCACCGACAAGGGGATCGTGTACGCCCTCAAGGTCTACGACCTGCCCGAGGCCGCCGCTTCCACTCGCGGCAAGCACATCCGGAACCTCATCTCCCTCAAGGACGGCGAGAACGTCGTCACCCTGATGGCCCTGCGCGACTTCCCCGAGGGCGAGAACCTGGTGTTCACCACCGCCGATGGGACGATCAAGAAGACCAGCTTGGCGGCCTACGCCAACATCCGCGCCAACGGCCTGATCGCCCTCAATATTGAGGACGGCAACAGCCTCGTGGCGGTCCGCAGGTCCACGGGACAGCAGCAGATCGTCCTGGCCACGGCCCAGGGCAAGGCCATCCGGTTCTCCGAAGAGGACGTCCGCGCCACGGGCCGCGCCACCACCGGCGTGCGGGGCATGAAGCTGGCGAAGGGCGATCACATCGTCGACATGGAAGTGGCGGATCCCCTGCCGGACCTGCCGGAGGGCGTGGAACCCGACGAGAGCACCGCGGACCACGGCATGCTGCTCACCGTCTGCGAGAAGGGCTACGGCAAGCGCAGCCTCCTCCAGGACTACCGGCTTCAGGGCCGCGGCGGCACGGGCGTCATCAACATCCGTGCCGGCGTGCGCAACGGCCAGGTGGTGGGCTTCAAGCTCGTCAAGCCCGGGGAAGGCTGCCTCCTCATCAGCCAGGAGGGGATGGTCATCCGCTTCCTGATCGACGAGGTCCGCAAGACCGGGCGCAATGCCCAGGGCGTGGGGCTGCTCAAGCTCGCCAGCGCCGAGGATCGCGTCGTGGGCCTCGCCAAGATCGACGCCAGCGCCATGGCCCTGGACGAGGAGGAAGACCTGAATGGGGAAGCCGTCGTCCATCCCGGCCCCGACGAGGGCGGGGAACAGCCGCGCCTCGACCTGTAGCTCTCTCCCGTAAAACAGAAGGGGCCGGCATTTGCCGGCCCCTTCTGTTTTACGGTTCCCGGGAAAGGTAGGGCGCCCAGTCCCCATCCGCCAGCTCGACGGCCTCCCGCTCCAACCGGGGCAGACGTTCCACATGGAACACGTAGACCCAGGCGCGGTAGCGGTGCCCGCCTTCGAGCACCACGGGACGGATCTCCCGCGTGAAGAGGCCCTCCTCGACCCCTTCCAGGGGATCCAGATCCGCGAGGGCCGCTTCCAGGTCGGCCTCGTCCTCGTAGCCCACGAACTCGCCCTTCACCCAGCCGGCAGCGGGCGGAGGCATCGGGGGTTCCGCGGTGGCCACCAGGGCTGGATAGCCCGTCGGCAGGTGGAAGAGCCGCCCCGCCACCCAGGCGCGGGTCAGCCCTTCGGGGCCGGTGCGGCGCAGCCACGCGTGGTTGGAGCCTCCCTCGCGCAGGGTTCCGTACACGAACAGCCCGTCACTCTCCATCCCGCGCCTCGTTCAGTCCCAGCGCCTGCAGGGCCTCGATCATCTCCCGGATGCGGAAGGGCTTGGCCAGGAACCGCCGGTGGGGGCCCTCCAGCAGATCGGGCCGGGCCTGGGCACTGTAGCCGCTCATGAGAACGGCGGGGAGGTCGGGGCGAATCGCCTGGATGTGCGCCAGAACTTCGGACCCGTGCAGCCGCGGCATCACCAGGTCCAGAACGGCCAGATCCCAGTTGGCGGGATCGCTTTCGAAGGCTTCCAGGGCCTCGGCGCCGTCCGCGGCCTCCACCACGGAATAGCCCTGGGTTTCCAGGATCTCCCGGGTGAGTTCGCGGATGCCCGCTTCGTCGTCGGCGAGGAGGACCCGGCGGGTGCGCGGGGCGCTGGAGATCGGCTCGAGGCGGGCCTTCGGGGCCTGCCCCAGGGGAAGCCGCAGTTCCGCCCGCGTCCC